>CAWHEP010000009.1:0-413787 GCA_963828525.1 uncultured Verrucomicrobiae bacterium | reverse complement strand
AGGATACCCGGCGATCTGCCTCATCCGGCATCAAGCATTATCACGAGAGCGTCGTGTGGCGGCAGGATGATATGGCTTTGCGCGAGGAGAACCGGCATCCGGGCGTCAGCCACCATAAATGCGAGTCGATCCTTTGGGTATGCAGGATCCAGGGGCACATAGGCCGCGCCTGCTTTCAGCACTCCCACGAGCGCGACGACCATCTCCAGGGACCGCTCCATGCACACACCAACCAGCGAGTCCGGTCCAACACCCTTGCTGACGAGACATTGCGCGAGTTTGTTCGAGAGGCTGTCAAATTCCGCGTAGGTCAGGCGAGTATCCTCAAAAACAACTGCCACTGCGTCCGGGGAGCGAAGGACCTGCGCTTCGATGAGCCCTCCCAGAGGGCGTCCCCTGAATAATCAGCAGACGTGTCATTCCATCCAAAAAGGAGTGTGTCCCGCTCCGCTTTTCCAAGAAGCGGAACTTGAGAGATCCTCAGGCGGGGATTTGACACCGCGCCGGTCAGAAGATTCACGAAATGCTCCGCCATGCGCTCAATTCGCGAAGCGGTGAACAAATCAGTATTGTATCCGAGCAGCCCTTGAATGCCATCGGGGCCGTCCGTCAAAAAGAGAGTTAGATCAAATTTTGCCGTCTTGTTTTCGATTTTTACATCGGAGATTAATATATCTCCCATGGTTCGGTTGGTGAGGGGAGCCTGCACGAGCACAAGCATGACCTGGCAAAGAGGATTTCTGCCGGGATTTCGTTCAGGCTGGAGTTCTTCTACGAGCACCTCGAAAGGGAGATCCTGGTTATTGAATGCTCCAAGGGCTGTGCCTTTCGCGCGCGCTATCAACTCAAGGAAAGTGGGATCTCCGTTCAGATCAGCGCGCAGCACCAGGGTGTTCAGGAAAATGCCCATTAGGCCCTCTATTTCCGCGCGGCCCCTGTTTGCGATCGGCGTGCCAATAGCGAAGTCGTTTTGCCCGGAGTGGCGGGCGAGAAGCGCTTCGAACGCCGCGAGCATCGTCATGAACAAAGTGGCGCCCTGCTTCTTCGTCAGCGCCCGCAGTTCGTCCGACAGCTCTTTGGAGCAATGAAAGGCATGTGAGTCACCATTGTAACTGAAGGCGTTCGGGCGCGGATGGTCGGTAGGCAACTCGAGAGCAGGAGTTCCCTTTAGAGTTTCCTTCCAATATTCAGTCTGGCGTCCTATTTCGTCCGATTTGAGAGCGTCACGCTGCCACTCCGCGAAGTCGCCGGTACTGAAGCGCGAGATCCGCAAGCGGAGACTCCTCTCCCGCGCAATACGCCTCATAAATCGCGACCAGTTCCTTCTCGAAAATCTCCTGCGACCACGCGTCTGTGATGCTGTGGTGGCTATTCGCGATAAGGATGTGTTCCTGGTCATTGACACACAGCAAGCGAGCTCGAAATAAGGGGCCGGTGTGAAGGTCGAATGGCGTGCGAGCTTCTTCGCTCATCAAACGTTCTGCTTCGATCTTTCGCTTTGCCTCGTCCAGCATCCGCAGGTCAACAGTTGGGAACAGGAGCGGACGAGGCGGAGAAACGATCTGAACCGCCTGCCCATCCGATAGCTCAAACGTAGTCCGCAGGATTTCGTGACGTCGTATGATCTCACCGATCGTCCTCGCAAGGATCGGCACGCTGAGGGGGCCCTGGAGCCTGAGGGCGATGGTCACGTTGTACGTTGGGCGCCCGGGATCGAGCTGATCCAAAAACCACAATCGCTGCTGCGCGAAGGAAGCGGGAAAGACAAATACATCCTCCGTCCTCACACTCCCGGACGAGGGGCCACTAATGACTGTAGGATTGTCCTTCACGAACTTCATTGCGCGCGATCACGGAAGTTCATCCCTCGTTTGGGACCAGACACCCGCTTGGTAAGGCATTCAAAGAGTGTTTTCTCCTGCGGCGAGCTCTGTTGAAGCCCTTTGTTCCGTTGCTTGTGATGTCATTTCCGTGCATTCAGCGTCCCGGGGGAAAATCGAAGCGATGATTAGATGTCGCGGTTTTGGAAGCAGTAATCCTGCCAATTTGTATGACATCTTTGTACCGAAAGCACGGCGGAACTTTCTGGGATGCGTCCCTGTTTAACCCCGCTGCTTCATATTGAGAAGAACGAGTAGCTGCCTTGCAGACCCGGGACCGGGTGCATTCCAAGGCTGCGCGCATCCTCGGGCTGATCAAACGCCTCATAAGCTTGCTGGCTCAGCATGCAATCAACGGCAAGAGCCTTGGCGAGCTTGTCCATGCGGAACGCAAAGTTCACGTCCGGCCCAAACAGGCCCGCGTCTCCCATCGCTGGTGAGCCTCCCACCACTGCCTTGCCGAAATGCAGAGTGAGGCGAAATGGCAATTTTGAAGCCTTTTGCGCCTGCTTCATTGCCTGGAAGCATTCCCAGACAATGCCAGGAAGGGCTTGTCGTCCATCCCAGTATCCCAGAAATCCATCGCCGAGATACTGGTTGATGGTGCCTCTGTGGCCATGGATGAGGAGGCGGGATGCGGCAAGCCACTCCCCGATGGTTTGAGCCATCTCGTCCTGGCTCATTGACGCGCTTAGCGAAACAAAATTTGCGATGTCCGCGACGAGAAACCAGCATGGAACCTCCCTTGTCTCTCGCACGGTCATCTGAGCTTCCTCGAGCAGCGCGTCGTCCGTATCCGTGCCAGCAGCTCTTACAAAGAATCGAACGCGATGGTCGCCAACAAGGATGACGTCTTCGTCCTCCAGTCGCACGGGCTGAACCACGCGTTGTCCGTTGAGGTATGTGCCGTTGCAACTTCCCAGGTCAACCAGCCAGTGCGCGCCGCGATCTTGCACGTGGACCAACGCGTGGAGGCGAGACACTTTTTCGGATGAGATCGCAACGGTATTCGTCTTTGCTCTGCCGATTGAGCAGGGCCCGGCAACAGGGTATGGCGTATTATCGTCAAGTTGGAGCCACGCGGTGCGATTCCGCAGATCCGTGGCTCCTATTTTGGGAGACAGGAGACCCTTGAGCACATTTTTCATCAGCGCTTAACAAAAGCAAAGAGCCTGCCAAATACTCGTTAACGATCGTTAAAACGGCATAGAGACTGCTAATCGATCATTGATGGTCAGCGTTCAGCAGCCTCTCAGTTTACCCGTTTCACCTGTGGAGGAACTTCAGACAGTAAGGGGGATAACTCCCGGACGGCAGCTGTTTGGGCGATATACCGCCGAACGCATCCTTGGCAGGGGCGGAATGGGGATTGTATGGCTTGCCCGTGATGAACGGCTTGATCGCCATGTGGCGTTAAAAGTGTTGCCTGACGAGGTCTACCGGGATCCCGCTGCCCGGGACGATCTTCGCCGTGAGACCCTGAGGAGCCTCGAATTGACACATCCGCATATCGTCCGGATTCATGATTTTGTGGAGGATGACCAGACCGCAGCCATTTCGATGGAATACGTGGACGGGTTTACGCTGACGCAACTCCGCCTCCAGCGGGAGAATGGAATACTGGACGCCCGAACGCTGGCGCCATGGCTGGGACAAGTGTGCGAAGCCATCCATCACGCGCACGTAACAGCCAAGCTCGCGCACCGGGATCTAAAACCCGCCAATGTGATGGTCAACGCGCGCGGCTTGGTGAAGATCACGGACTTTGGAATCGCGTGCAGCCTGCGAGATTCGCTCAGCCATGTCAGCCTTCGGCACAATTCCAGCGGGACGCTCGCGTATATGAGCCCACAGCAGATGATGGGACAGACCCCATCGCCGTTGGACGATATTTACGCCCTGGGCGCCCTTCTTTTCGAACTGCTCACTTCGAAACCCCCCTTCTATACCGGTGATATAGCCCGGCAGGTGCTGGAGACCCAGCCTCCAACGATTGCTGAACGCCTCAAATCCCTTGGAAAGGTCGGAATCCAGATTCCACCGTCTTGGGAGAAGACGGTAGCGCGCTGCCTTTCGAAGGAACCTCAAGGCAGGCCGCAGAGCGCTCTGGAGGTCGCATGGCTGGCGGAACTTCCCGGCTTCGCGCGTCCTTGTCCGCCGGGGAAGGGCATTACAAGAAGTGTCTCAGGTTCGCGCGTTTTGCTTATTGCGGGTGGCCTCGCAGTCGCGGCAGCGAGTATCGGTTCCGCGTTTAAGATTGGACATCCCACGCCGCTGATCCCGCCTCCTGGACTGCTTCAGGGTCACCCCGCCCCAACTCCGTCTCCGCAGACAAGTCCTTTGCCTGCGATTTCCTCGGAGCCCGAGATCGCGCCCGCGCCCTCAGCAACCAGTTCGCCTGATATCGCGGCGACCAGCGAACCAGATCCGTCACCCGGCGACGACAGCGCGCCAGACCCTGGGGTATCCACCCAACAGCACATCCACAGGCGACACGCGAAGCCCCGAAAGAAACCTCCTGCGACCGAATGGAAAAAAATCGAGACTACCCTCCAAAAATTCTTTGCACCGTCCAAAAAACCCAGCTCGCGCAACTAGTAAATCCTACCACCGTCTGCGACCGCCAAACCCGAAGCTAAACCCGACAGAGGGGCCGTAGTATCTCGGGGTATAGTAGCTGCAAGGGCCCGGAACGAAGCAGGGTCCGCCGTAAAAGACGTCGGGCTGGAAGTAGCTGTATCCGTAATAGTGACGGTGATGCCTGTGCCACCCATATTCCGCCTTTGCGGACGGAGTGAGGAGGAGGGCGCCACATGCGACTGCGGCCAGGCTTACTTTGCTCAGGATGTTCATAGCTGTATGGGATTTTGAGTTTACGATATACCGAGGGAGTCGAGGAGCGGGCCTGTTACCGAGCCGGTCACGGGCAAACGATTGTCTCGCTGGTAGCGCGCTATTGCGGCGCTCATCTGCGGCCCCAGAACGCCATCAATGTCTCCACGATAGTAGCCTTGCCTGGCAAGGTGCCTTTGAACCTCGACGTTGAGGGAGCGTGAACTGACTCCAGCGGGGTACCCGGACCGCGAACTTGGGTACTGTCCCTCAGGGTAACCTTCGTAGGTGTTGTACCCATAGTTCCCCGGGTATCCATAGCCTGGATAGCCGTAGCCCCCATAGAATCCGGGATCAATTATGATCCATGAGTCTCCATACCAGCGATAGTGATGGTTATTCCAGTAGTGCTCTCTGCCCCGGTCCCAGTCCGAGTGCTCCTCACCTCTGCCGAAATTCCCGCCTCCTCTCCCGAAGCTCCCACCTCCCCGGTCGAAGTGACCACTTCCTCGATCGAAGTTGCCCCCACGGTCGGAATTGCCTCCACCGGACCCAAAGTTGCCTCCCCGACTCTCCCCGGAATAAGTGTAGCTATTTCGCGCGCCGGGAACAAATCCGCCAGAATGAGGGGCAGAACTGCCCAACGACCGGCCTCCCGTTGAGGAAGAGTGCCCAAAGTTATGCCCTGCTGCTTGCGCCCCAGAATGGGACGCCTGCCCTCCTCCATGGCTCCCGTTGCCATGGCCATCATCAGCGTGAGTCCACGGAACAGATGCCAGCAGTGCGCAGCTACAAATAGCCGAGGTCAAAAGATTTTTCATATAGTTGTCGTTCCATCTAGTTCGACGCTCGGCGACGAAAAGGATTCAAACAAATCGGCTCGAACCAGCTTATTGGCGATGCGCGCAAAATGCTGTACCCTCGACTGGAATGAAATATATAGCGCACCGTCCGCGCCGCCTCCGCTCCTCTCCGAAGATCCGCAAGCTCGTGCGGGAGGTATCATTTGAACAAAATGACTTCGTGCTCCCGCTATTTGTCAGCGAGAGAATACGGGAGAACACGGCCGTTTCAACGATGCCAGGCGTCTTCCAGTTTTCAGAGGACGGCTGTGCAAGGCGCTGCGGTTGAAGCGGCTGGGGCTGGAGTTGAAAGCGTCCTTATCTTCGGTATTCCTTTGCAAAAGGATGAGATGGCCTCGCAGGCCTATGCCGAGAGCGGGATCGTGCAGCGGACCGTGCGCGCGCTTAAGCGGGAGGTTCCCTCGCTTGTGGTCATTACAGATGTGTGCCTGTGCGAATACATGAGCCACGGTCATTGCGGCATCGCGAGGGATGGGGTCGTCTTGAACGACGAATCGGTTGAGCTTCTTGCGAAAACAGCAGTGTCGCACGCCGCAGCCGGCGCCGACATCGTTGCCCCGAGCGACATGATGGATGGCCGGGTGGGAGCGATTCGCTCGGCGCTGGATGAGGCTGGACTCAGAGACACAATCATCATGAGTTACGCCGCGAAGTTTTGTTCCTCGTTTTATGGCCCATTTCGCGAAGCGGCGGAGAGTGCTCCTCAGTTTGGCGACCGCCGCTCTTATCAGATGGATTCCGCGAATTCGCGCGAGGCCCTCCGTGAGGTGGCGCTGGATATCCAGGAATCGGCGGACATGATTATGGTCAAGCCCGGGCTGCCATGTCTCGACATCCTTTGGAGAGTCAAGGAGCGTTTCCAGCTCCCGACGGCGGTCTACAACGTGAGCGGTGAATACGCCATGATCAAGGCGGCAGCGGCCAATGGATGGCTCAACGAACGAGAGGCGGTGATGGAAATGATGACCGCGTTCAAGAGGGCAGGCGCGGATCTGATCGTGACATACTGGGCTCAGGATATCCTCGCGTGGTTGGCAAACCCGCGCTAATAACGCGGTCCGGGAAATCGGTAAATACACCGTCCACGCCCATTTCCTCCATGTGGCGGATGTCAGCCGGTGAGTTCGCGGTGTAGGCGAAAATTTTGAGGCTTTCCGCATGAGCCTGCCGCGCAAAGGTGGCTTGAACTCCGTTCAAACTTATGTGGATTGAATAGGCGTTGAGAGCTCTTGCCTCACAAAGCCACGAGGTGGGTGGTCGTTTCCATAAAGGTGCTAGCCGAATCCCAGTTTCTGAGAGCTTTGAAAGTTCGGCGTGGTCGAATGAGGAGATCAGGAAATCTTCGGCGCGAGCTCGTTTTTCAGCGATATATCGCGCGATGAGCGCCATGGTTGGCAGAGCGGTATTCCGCCCTTTCAACTCCACGTTGACGAATGCGCGGCCCAAGGTGGCATCAAACACTTCGCGCAGGAGAGGAATCTTCTCTCCATCCCCTGCGTCCAAAGAGCGGAGGTCTGCAACGGAGCGGTCGGAGACCAAGCCCCGCCCGTTAGTGGTGCGTTCCAGGCTATCGTCGTGAATTACCAGGAGTTCGCCTCCCACAAGATGAACATCGATCTCGATGCCAGCCACTCCCAGTTCGAGGGCTATCCGCACTGAGCGAACTGTATTCTCGGGGGCATGTCCGGCGGCGCCGCGATGGCCGATGCATAGCATGGCGGGGTGTCAGGAATCGTCCTTGTCGCCACCGCCAAATATTTCCGAGTGGAGCCGCCGGCGGGAGTCACGCTCCTCAATACGGAGCGCGAGCAGATCGTAAAGGGCCAGCAAAATGGAGGTAAATGCAAACCATCCGCATGCCACCCAGTAGATGATGAACACCACCGGATGTTCCCTCAGAAGGCCTCCCAGAAAGGTTGCTCCCAGAAATAACATTGCCAGCGCGACGAGAACCACGACAAACATCGCGTTGCGTCGCCAATGGCGGTCCCAAAGAAGCCCTCGCGAGATTTGAATTAAGAATTTCACGGTCCGCCACCGATGCGCGCGGACGTTACGGGGTCGAACAAGTGGGCGTTTTCCGTCTTCATCTGAAAGCGAATTCGGTGCCCCCCATCGTTCAGATGCGACGCTGCGTTATTCCGGCATACGATTACGTGGGCGCCCGTTTGGAGATAGTAGTTGGTTTCTGGTCCCATGGGTTCGATGACGTCGATCAGCGCCTGAAACCAACTACCGGGCGGACGATCCGCGTTTTCTGTCAGCACGATATCCTCGGGGCGCAACCCGAGCACCACGTCTTTACCCACGTAAGCTTTTGCGGCCGCCTGTTCGGGCAGTTTGCATTCGATGACGCCACCTTCGGCTTCCTTGAAGACCAAAGCGCCGCCAACATCCTTTAGTCTTCCCGAGATGAAATTCATCGGCGGACTGCCAAGAAATCCGGCCACGAAGAGATTGGCAGGCTGGTGGTAGAGTTTCAGCGGAGCGTCGATCTGCTGGATGACTCCCTCGCGCATTACAACGATTCGATCACCCATCGTCATCGCCTCGATCTGATCGTGGGTTACGTAGATCATCGTCGCGCGGAGGCGCTGGTGGAGTTTTGTCAGTTCAGTTCGCATCTGCACTCGCATCTTGGCGTCGAGATTCGAGAGCGGCTCATCGAAGAGAAAGACCTTCGGCTGCCGAACAATCGCGCGGCCGAGAGCTACGCGTTGCCGCTGCCCTCCCGAAAGATCCGCCGGTCGGCGGTCCAGGAGGGGCTCGATTCCGAGTATCGCCGCGGCTTCCCGAATGCGGCGGCTGATTTCTGCCTTCGGATGACGGCGCAACTGCAGCCCAAAAGCCAGGTTTCGCTCCACGGTCATGTGAGGGTATAGCGCGTAATTCTGGAAGACCATCGCGACATCCCGATCCTTTGGCGCAGTGTCGTTCACTCGCTTGCCATCCACTTCGATCTCGCCTCCTGAGATGTCCTCAAGACCCGCGATCATGCGCAACGTGGTGGTTTTCCCGCAACCCGACGGACCCACGAGCACCACAAATTCGCGATCAGCTACTTCTAAATTGAAATCTTTGACGGCAACCGTCTGCCTGCCGTGTTTCCCGCTATAAACCTTCTGGATGTTTCGAAGAGTGACTTTCGCCATGCCGGGATCGCGGATGAAGCGGCCGCTTTCGGTGGAGCATACGCCGCGTTAACAGGTGGTCAATGTTTTACCCTATCTCGAGGCGTGATGCGTGACTTTCAGCGCGCGTTCGAGATCGACGCGCGCGCCGCACAGCAAACCCTTTAGGCCTTCGGCCGAGATGCACAGAGCTCCGAACGAACTCACGGTTTGCTGTTCAACCATGTCGGAAGTCGCCACGGTGATATCCCTCTCCCTCGCATACCTCGCGACCAGACGCTCGACGACGTCGTCCGCAGTCTGTCCCGAGCCAGAATAGAACACCTGTATGGGTGCTGGTTCCTCGCATTCGGCTGATCTCTCGCCCTTCCCATCGAACACGGCGACCACATGCGTGCCCGTAAAGTCCTGGTACTCGGCAAGGAGCTTTACAAGTATGTGCCGTCCGATCGCGGGGCTGCGGGAATGGGCTTTGCGCAGATCACTCCAGCCAAAGATGATGCTATGGCCATCCACGATGAGGACGGGAGCGCTCATTGAAGTATGACGCAGTTACCGCCCGGGCGCGGCAAGGCTATGCGAGGCCCGCGTTACTTTTTCGCCGGTGGCCGGCTGGCGACTAAAGCCGCCTTTTTGCGTTCCAGGTAAGCGTGGCGGCGGCGGCGTTTTATCAGCTTATTATATTGTTGTCCCATGCGTGCTTTCTTTGATTTGAGATTTCTTTAGATCAGAAGCCGAAGCCGGGGGGAAGCCCCAAACCCGCTGTGATCTTGTTCATTTCGCTTTCCGCCAGTTCCTTGCCCTTGGAAATCGCCTGTTTGACTCCGCTGAGGATGAGGTCTTCAAGCATTTCGACATCGTTCGGATCGACAATCTCCTTGCTCAGCTTGATCGAGAGAACTTCCCCGGCTCCATTTGCTACGACGGTGATCTTGCCACCGCCTGCCGTAACCTCGACCGTCTTGTCCGCAAGGTCTGCCTGCGTCTTTGCCAGGTCTTCCTTCATCTTCTGCGCCTGCTTCATCATCTTTTGTATGTTCATAAAGTAGTTAGGCGGGCTGGATCTCGCCCTTAAAGATTTCGAGCGCCTTTTGTATGAGCGGATCGTTCCGCAACGCCTCCATGGGATCGGGCGCCGCGCGGGGAGGAGCCTCGGGGACAGGCGCGACAACGAGATCATCCTTCAACTCGCAGCGAATCGTGAGGGGCCGGCCGCCGATCTCAGACAGTAAATCTTCGATGAATGTTCGATTGGCCGGGCGCATCAGCGATTCCAAAGCCAGCGCCTGATCCTTTGGGAAGCCGATTAGGCAGGTTTTTCCCTCCACGCGGAGCAGGGCGCCAGCTTCCACCCACGAGCTGATGAAGCGGCGGCGCTCTCTCACCGCATCCAGAACGGCTGGCCAGATGGCGGCGCCTTCCAGTGGGAGAGCCCCTTGAGGTTCCTCTTTCGCAACAATGGAAACTGCCTCCGGGGCGGCGGGTTGTGAGACACCTTCCCGAGGCTTTGTCTCGCTGGCGAAAGATGCGGCGACAGGCGGTTTCGCTTCCGGCGGCCTGATGGCGGGAGGGGACTTCGCCTCGGCAACAGGAGCGCGACGGGGCGGCGGGCTCGAAGTCGCGGCGCCTGCGGTTGAGCCACGGAGTTCGGCAAGGATATCAACGACTTCTGTAAGAGTCGTTTGTCCCAAGGTCTGGATTGCCTTGATTACCGCTACTTCAAAATGAAGCTTCTTGTTGGGCACCCATTTCATCCGGTTTTCGGCGGCGGCAAACTGTTCGATCAGCTCAAGCAATCGATCGACCGAAATAGATTCAGCCTGTTCCCTCAGGAGTGCCGCTTGCGATTCTCCCAACTCCTCTTTCACCGTTTGCGGATCTGCCTTGAGCACAAGCAGATCCCGGAAGTGAGAAATTAGGTCGGTCATCAGCCGCGAAAGATCCTTGCCCGCTTCCCCTTGCTGATGCACCACCCCCAAAGCTTGGGAACAGCCCCCCGCCAGGATGTGTGAGCAGAGCAAGGAGACGGTTTGCTCGGCTGTAAAACCGAATACGGAGAGGACGTCCTCCTCCACGATTTTGTCGCCGCAGAACGCGACAAGCTGATCCAGCATTGACTCCGCGTCCCGCAGTCCTCCTTCCGCGCCTCTCGCTATCGAGGCAGCCGCGGCGTCCTCCAGTGTGATGCCCTCTTTCCCCGCGATGAACTGCAGGTGCTTTACGATAGCCGCAGCCGGAATCCGCCTGAGATCGAAGCGCTGGCAGCGGCTCAGGATCGTGGCAAGTACTTTTTGCGGCTCCGTCGTCGCGAAGATGAACTTCACGTGCGACGGCGGTTCTTCCAACGTTTTTAAAAGCGCGTTGAAGGCGGCTGAAGTCAGCATGTGGACTTCATCGATGATGTATATCTTGAACTTCCCGCGTGTCGGAGCAAAACGGACGTTCTCGCGCAGTTCGCGAACCTGCTCGACGCCGTTGTTACTCGCCCCATCGATTTCGAGCACGTCCAGACTGATACCTTGAGCGATTTCGCGACAGGCATCGCACTCTCCGCACGGAGTCACTGTTGGCGCTCTAACGCAGTTTAGGGCCTTGGCGAGGATGCGCGCGGTGGAAGTCTTCCCTACGCCCCTTGGGCCGACGAACAGATAGGCATGCGCAAGCCTGTTTTGCAGGATGGCGTTCTTCAGCGTGCGTGTGATGTGCTCCTGCCCCACCACTGAGTCGAAGTCTTGAGGGCGGTATTTCCGCGCAAAAACCTGGTAATTCATTTCCCGATGTCCTCATTCCACAAAGCGGGATTATCTCTTATGAAATTACTCATCAGGTCGACGCACTCCTGCAAATCCAGGTCCACCACCTCTACTCCGTGGCTCTTCATGAAATCCGCCGCTCCCGGGAAGGTGCGGCTCTCTCCCACGATGACTTTGCCGATTCCAAACTGCACGACCGCGCCCGCGCAAAGATAACAAGGCATCAATGTGGAGTAGAGGATGGCCCCTCTGTAGTTCCCGATCCGGCCCGCGTTCCGCAGGCAATCAATCTCCGCGTGTGTCACCGGATCGCCTTCCTGCACCCGCTTGTTGTGGCCTGAAGCGACTAGTTTTCCACCGCGAGCCAGTGCCGAACCAATGGGAATACCACCTTCAGCAAGACCTTTTCGGGCCTCCTCCACTGCTGCGCGCATAAACTCGTCTATGTCATCCATGTCATTCCTCTTATCCTGAAGGTGCACGATTCTGTGCGGGGAATCAGCACTGGATTATAGACAGTTTGCCGGATTTCCGCAAGACGCTAACCCGGGGCGGCTTGGCGGAGGAAGGCGGCGGTTCGCCTCAAATGTAAGCCTGAAGAGGCTTGCTTTTTGTGGACGGTACGCAGTTTGCCACTTAGTTTCGCGCCACGATGGCGAAGGTATTTCTCAAAACCTACGGTTGCCAGATGAACGAGCGTGATTCGGAGCAAGTTGCCCGGATGCTGATCGCGCGTGGGCATGAGATGATCGTTTCGGAGGCGGATGCCGACGTTGTGCTGCTGAATACGTGCAGCGTTCGGGACATGGCTGAGCAAAAAGCGATTGGAAAGATGAGGATGATGGCAAGGGCGAGAGGAAGCCGTCCACCGCAGGTATCCGGCTTTTTAGGCTGCATGGCGCAGAGCAGGGGAGCTGGACTCCTTGAAGCGGCGCCTCATGCGAACCTGGTGGTGGGCACGCAGAAATTTCACCGTGTGGCGGAACATGTGGACGATCTGCTTTCCCGCGGCGCCGAACTTCCCGCGGGTGGTCCGAGACAGTTCATAGTCGATACGGAAGAGGAGGCGGGATCTCAGGAGACGATCCGAGACCACTCAGTACGAGAGGGGCAGGCCACCGCGTTTGTCTCCATCATGCAAGGGTGCAATATGCACTGCGCCTTCTGCATCGTCCCTTCGACCAGAGGCGCCGAGCGAAGCCGGGCGATATCCGAAATAGTCAAAGAGGTTCGGGACTTGGTGGACAGGGGGATTAAGGAAGTGACACTACTGGGCCAGATTGTGAACCTTTACGGGCGGCATGAGATGCCGAGAGCAGACGGGAAGAGTCCATTCGTACAATTGCTGGAGGCAGTCCACGCGGTCGACGGTCTCCGGCGGCTTCGATTTACATCGCCCCATCCCATTGGGTTTCGGGACGACCTGATAGAAGCATTCACGCGGCTGCCAAAGCTTGCGGAGCACATTCATCTGCCGATGCAATCGGGTTCCAATCGCATCTTGAAGGCGATGCGCCGCGCCTATACTGCGGAAAGTTACCGCGCGCTGGTGGAAAAGATCCGTGTTGCTCGGGGCGATATCGCGCTGACTACGGATATGATTGTAGGATTCCCTGGAGAGACAGAAGCCGAGTTCGCCGCAACGAGGGATCTTGCGGAGGAAATCGGCTTCGACAACGCCTTCGTCTTTCGATACTCACGGCGCGCGGGTATCCGGCGGCCGTGATGTCCGGACAGGTGGATGAGACGATCAAGGAGAAGCGCAACCAGGACCTTCTGGCAGTCGTGGACAAGAGCGCGCGTCGGAAAGCGGATGCTCTGGTAGGGCAGCGGGTTGAGATACTATGTGAGGGTCCGAGCAGAACGAATCCGGATCGCCTTATGGGGCGCTCCCGCGCGAATAAGATTGTCATCTTCGAGGGAAACACCCGCCACATAGGCGAGATCTTTGACGTGAATGTAACTCGATCCTCCGGGTTCAGCCTGTATGGTGATCCAGCCGTTTTGGCTTGAGCCTCGCGCAAAAACCGCTTTTGCTCCCCCCGGAAATCCAATGATCTACACGTTCCTAAATCTGCAGACTGTGGGCTGGATTGTCGGTCTGCTCCTCGCAGTTCTTCACGCGGTCGCGTTGATCAACCACCAGCAGGTGACGAAGTGGCTGCGCGCTTTCCCGCGCTCGGCATCCGCCGGGAAAGTCCTCCTGACAGTTGACGCCGTGTGGTGTTTTGGATTGATCAAGATGATGGATCTCGGTGAATTCACGCATTGGCGGAGCCTGCTGCTTCTCATTATCCCGGCCGCTTATGTGCTCTGCCTGTTTTTTGTGGACGAGTTTCTTTCCGTAAGGGCGACAGGGATGCTGGCGCTGCTCGCCGCGGAACCTGTGCTGGAAGCCGCTTTCCTGCAACACGAGAAGAGCAGGCTTTTGCTTGTCATCGTCGCGTATGTTTGGGCGGTGCTCGGGATGTTCTGGGTCGGCACGCCCTACGTCATGCGCGATCAAATAGAGTGGGTGCTTAAAGCCACCGGCCGATGGAAGATGCTCTGTCTCGCCGGTCTTGCCTACGGCGTCGCCATCCTTATTTGTTCTGCGACACTATATCGTTCAATTTGAAGATTGGCAGGAACATCGCGATGACGATGCCGCCGACGACAACGCCGAGGAATACGATTAGGATCGGCTCGATAAGCGAGGTGAGGGCGTCCAGCAAAGCCTCAATTTCTTCATCCCAGAAGTCGGCCATTTTTTCCAGCATGGTGTCGATCTTGCCGGTCGCCTCGCCGGCGGCGATCATTCTTAAGAGCATGGGGGGAAAGATAGCCTGCTTCGACATCGCTGAAGTGAGGTGATCGCCTTTTTCGACGTCCGAGGCGACGCTATGGATCGCGGTGGCGATCACGTTGTTACCCGAGGTTTCACCTACAATTTCCATCACCTCCAGAATCGGCACACCGCTCCGGATGAGCTGGGCAAAGGTGCGAGAGAAGCGCGCCATGCAGATTTTGTGCGTGAGCGGGCCGAAGATTGGCAGTTTAAGCTTATATTTGTCCCACCAATCCGCGCCCTTCTTCGTGCCCAGGAAATAGCGAATGCCAAAGATGGTGCCGCCTATTCCCAGAATGAGAAAGTACCACTGCCCCCGGATGAAATCGCTGAGGTCAATGAGAAACTGTGTGGGAGCCGGCAGTTTGGAGCCGAAGTCGGCGAAGATTTGCGCGAAAACCGGCACGATCTTCACGATGAGGAAGGTCGTGATGCAAAATGCGATGCATACTACGATGACTGGGTAAGTCATCGCCGACTTCACTTTCTTGCGGAGTCTTGCCGAGGCTTCCAGGAACGCCGCCAGCCGATCCAGAATTTCTGAGAGCAAACCGCCCGATTCGCCGGCTTTTACCATGCTCACGTAGAGTCTGTTAAAGACCTTCGGGTGCTTGGAGACCGCTTCGAAGAATGTGTCTCCTTGCTGGACGCGCGCGCTCAGGTCGCCGATCACGTAGCGGAGGCCTGCCTGGCGCTTGGGGTCGGTCTGCTCGTAGAGACCAGTTAGCGCGGTGACAAGAGGCAAGCCGGCGTCCACCATCGTCGCCAGTTGGCGCGTAAAGAGCACGGTGTCTGTTTCGCTGATCTTGCTGGGAGCTTTGATCACGCGCACGGATCCTTTCTGCTGAATGGAGAGAACCATCAGGCCGCGTGTCATCAGCGAACTGATGGCATTGTCCTCGTTCAAAGCTTCCTGGATTCCGGAGGTTACTCGGCCCGTGGCGTCCCGGGCTTGATAGGCGTACGTGAGCATGGAGAGTTACCAAGCACATCCGATGCCAACGCCCAACTTGTGACGCAAAGGCGGACCGGATTTAAAAATATCTTGCCACTCAGAATATTCCGTGGATAGTTGGCAGCCCAAGCATGGCTACGATAGAGACAAACCCAATTCAAAGTTTCCAGATGCACGAGAAGGACACGGGCAGCGCGGACGTGCAAATTGCCCTGCTCACGCATCGTATTAATCATCTCACAGAGCATCTGAAGGCGCACGCCAAGGATCATTCATCCCGTCGCGGATTACTGATGATGGTTGCGCAACGTCGCAGCCTGCTCGATTACCTGAAAAAGACGGCATCCGAGCGCTACAAGGGCGTATTGGAGAAGCTGAATCTGCGGAAGTAGCCACGTCGCCCCCCGCCCGGGCGTGCTCTCTCGCGACACACTTTTCGCCGGCACTAAGCTGGCGGGATAACACACCATAACCAAAGCTCGGCACCTGTTGTTTCCGGATCTAGTCTTAGGTTTTAGCCCCGCAATTCCTCGCGCGAAAGTGGCTTCACGGCTGCTCTTTTCGCGCCGAACCGCGAGCGAGGCTAAAACCTACGAGCTAGCACCGGCTGGCATGGTGTCGTTTCATCACACATACCATGCATCATACAGTATCGAGCCGTATCGGCTCGTCCGACATCACAATCGAGACAGGCAAACTTGCAAAACTCGCTGACGGCGCGGTAACCGTGCGCAGCGGGGAGACCATCATCCTGGTCTCCGCAGTTTCAGCTACAACAACAAAAGAGGGGCAGGATTTCTTCCCGCTCACGGTTGACTACAGGGAAAAAGCGGCCGCGGTCGGCAAGTTTCCCGGCGGCTATTTCAAGCGCGAGGGGCGTCCAAGCGAGAAAGAAACTCTCACCGCCCGGATGACAGATCGGCCTTTGCGCCCCCTGTTTCCAAAAGGGTACCTCTATGACACCCAGATCATTACAGTAATGCTGAGCGCTGACGGGGAAAATGACCCCGACATCCTTAGCATTAACGGCGCTTCCGCCGCGTTAATGGTTTCGGACATCCCGTTCGCTGGGCCGATTGGCGCGGTGAGGGTGGGACGAGTGAATGGTGAGTTTGTGGCAAACCCGCCGCATTCTGTGCGGGTTCACAGCGATCTTGATCTCGTGTACGTAGGTACTGCCGATGACGTCATCATGATCGAGGGATCGGCCAATGAGCTTCCAGAGGAAGAGTTCGTAAAGGCCCTGGCGTTTGCGCATGAGCACGCGAAGGAACTGATCCGGATGCAAAGTGAACTTGCGGCAAAGGTGAACAAGCCAAAGCGGCAGGCTCCTCTGATGCTCGTCAAAGATGAGGTCCTGGAAATTGCCTATCAGGTGGCTGGCGACCGCATCGAAGCGGCACTTTACACCTCAGGGAAAGTGGCCCGCAGCAAGGCTGTCGATGCTTTACGCGTCGAAGTCAAAGCAGCTGTGCTTGCCAGGCATCCGGAAGCAACCGGCTTCGAGATTTCGCAGGCTTTCGATTATCTGCAAAAGAAGGCGTTCAGGGTGAGCATCCTGGATCGTAAGAAGCGTTGCGATGGGCGCGACCTGCACGAGATCCGCGCTCTTTCCGCGGAAACCGGTTTGCTTCCGCGCTCGCATGGTTCCGCTCTTTTCCAGCGCGGTGAGACGCAGGCTCTGGCATTGACTACCCTGGCCCCGGCGGAGGAGGCACAGAATCTCGACGCCTACACGGGCGGCGAGTCCACAAAGAGATTTATCCTTCACTATAACTTCCCCCCCTTTAGCGTGGGCGAGACGGGTCGGACGGGCGGCACAAGCCGGCGCGAAATTGGTCATGGCGCTCTGGCGGAGCGCTCGATCTTCCCGGTGATTCCCTCTGAAGCGGACTTCCCTTATGCCATTCGCATCAGCAGCGAGGTCATGGAGTCAAACGGCTCGACCTCGATGGCGTCGGTATGCGCCGGTGTGCTTGCGCTCATGGACGCGGGCGTGCCAATCAAGAAGCCGGTTGCAGGGATTTCGGTCGGGTTGGTTACGGAGTTCTCCGCTGACAACCGGATGGAGCGCTACACGACCATGACGGACATCATCGGCTCGGAGGATCACTTTGGCGATATGGACTTCAAACTCTGCGGCACCGATCAGGGCGTCACGGGCTTCCAGTTGGATCTCAAGCTTCCGGGCATCAGTCTCAAGATCCTTACTGAGGCAGTCTTTGAGGCGAAAGAGGCGCGCGGCAGGATTCTGGAAGTGATGAGCGCGGCCTTGGCGGCCCCGCGCAAGGAGATGAGCAAGTACGCTCCCCGCATCGAGACGGTACGCATCAATCCAGATAAGATCGGCCTTCTCATCGGACCTGGCGGAAAAACCATCAAGGGCATCGTTGCCGAGACTGGCGCGGAAATTAACATCGATGATGATGGCTCAGTTCACATTTATTCGAGCAATCCTGAAAGCCTGAATAGGGCCAAGGAAATCATCACGGGAATGACGAAGGAGATCGGCATCGGCGAAACTTACAGCGGTCATGTGGTCTCCACGAAGGAGTTTGGAGCCTTCATTGAAGTGCTCCCCGGCAAGGAAGGGCTTTGCCATATTTCCGAACTTGCCGATTTCAGGGTCAACCGGACGGAAGATGTTGTGAAGGTGGGAGACGCTGTCTGGGTCAAGTGCATCGGGATCGATGATAAAGGACGCGTAAAGCTAAGCCGGAGAGCGGCCATGAAAGAACGAAACGAAGCGGCGCAGGCCGTGTCCTAGTTTCAGCTCAGTTTATTTGAAGGACGTTGCGCTTTGTGGGTGGCTTGCCATCCACAAAGCGGCTACGTTTTATCCGGTTTGAATGAGGCGGATGTTTCCCCAGACAACACAATGATCCAAGACCAGATCGCGCAGATAGAGTTGAAGCTCCGGGAAGCCGGCAATCTCTCGGAAGAGAGCAGGAATGAGCTCCTCGCCCTGACGGCTTCGCTGAAGTCCGAATTGGGGATACTTTCAAAGACCCACGAGGGAGAGGCCGCAAGCATAGCCAGGCTGGCGGACCTGTCAGCGCATGTCGCCACAGGAGCTGAAAAGGAGCCCGGCTCGTCAGAAGCGGCTAGAAGCGGTCTTACCTCTTCTGTCGAAGGGTTTGAGACTTCTCATCCTGAGTTGGTTGCCACAGTGAATCGCATTGCTGTGATCCTGTCCAACATGGGAATGTAGATACGTGGGCATACGGCCTACTGCTGGGGGTCATTCGAATCAGTAGGGCTTATGAAAACAACCCTACTCATCACCGCATCACTTGTGTTGGCTTCAGGTATCTTCGTCGGGTGCGCCGAGGAACACACACCTCCAACAACGGCCGTTACCACAACGACCGAAGAGGTTCATCACGTTCAACCCGCTGATAGCAGCACCACGACTGTCGTCGAGCATCAGTAACGCTTCTGGGCAGGCGCTTCCTGAACAAAGGGAAGAGGTTGATGTTACACAAATGTGACATTCCCGTCGCTGGATTGTAACAGTCGCTCTTTATCTGGTGTGCTCCGCGAAACATCGCGGGACTCAACCAGTAAGAAAGACAGTTCCAATCCACGATGAAAACCTTATCTACATCCATCGCTTGCGCGGGCAAAGTCCGCCGCATTGCGATGTTCTCAGCGATTCTTCTCTCGGGAAGCGCCCTCACCCCAGCTTTCGGGCAATTTAGCCTGATAAACGGGGACCTCGTTGTCAGCAAAAGCGTTTACTCCAACACGGGAGTGGTCTCGACACTGAACGTGGGAGACAATCTGCCCGACTCGAAGAACGGCGGCACTCCTTTTAAAGCCATCGCAAGTGGCAGTTCCGGGTATCCGTTCGTTTTTGACAATGATCAGGTGGATAGTAGCTTCGGCGTAACCGCGCAGATCAGCCTCGACCAGTTCTCTTTGGGGGCAAGTGGAACCACCGCGACACTGGCGAACAGCCTCGCGATCTCGCCAAGCATCGCGGTTACCAGCTTCCCATCAAAGTCGGAACTTGCCTTGAATGTATCTACGGATGGCAATGCGATTACGTTTATGGGCTACCAGGCAGCCGCCGGTGGCTCTTGATATTTCGAATAGCGGCACCCCCTACCTCTCGGGAAGCAATGGCGAGCCCGGGAATTTTGTAACCTCCGGTCCGGCGTATCGCGAAGTCATTCAGGTTAATAGGGACGGGTCAGTCTCGACGACCACCTCCAACGCCTACGCGGGAAACAATGGCCGCGCGGCAATCCTGGATTCTGCGGATAACCAGTATCTTACCGTAGGAAACGGAGGTAATGGGAATGGTTCCTTGTCCATTGCGCAAACTACGGGTGTCCAGATCATTACCCCGGGCGTAAACGCGACACCATCCGCGCAAGGAACGACTGTGGTTGGTGTCTTGACCTCAGGGACAACGAACAAGGGCGTTGCAACGGCGCAGTACGGATTTTCCGTCACCCAAACGAACCCCTCAACCGGAGTCGCCTATTCCGGAACGAACGGCTTGGATAAATACGGTAAGGACAACAATTTCCGTGGCGAGACAATCTACGGCAATACCCTGTTTGTGACCAAGGGCAGCGGCAGCAACGGAATCAATACGGTTTATCAGGTTGGCACGGCTGGCACTCTTCCCACAGCGGCAACGGCATCGAGCACAGTCATCAATCCCCTCCCAGGGCTTCCAACCTTTTTGGCAAGCACAGGGACATCGGCTGCGTATCCCCAAGGGTTTTACCCGTTCGGCATCTGGTTCGCCAACAAGTCCACCCTTTACATTGCGGACGAAGGCGACGGTACAGTAGCCAATGCTGGCAGCGATCTGAATTCGGGTTTGGAGAAGTGGACGCTTGCAGTGAGCGGAACTTGGCAAAAAGATTACACCCTCCAGTCCGGTTTGAATCTGGGTCAGACATACACGGTTGCGGGTTATCCGACAGGCGATCACACAGTCGTCACGGGTACAACATCGAAAGATTTGGGTAATTGGTCACCCGAAACGGACGGATTGCGCAACATCACGGGGCAGACAAATCAGGACGGCACTGTGACAATATTCGGAGTCACTTCCACCGTGAGTGGATCTGGAGACCCGGGTGCTGATCCCAATGCTGTCGTCGCTATCGTCGATAATCTGAGCGCGACATCTTTGCCAACGGGAGAGTCATTCAACACACTGGACGGCCCGTCCTACGGCGTAGTCTATCGTGGCGTAGCTGAAGCTGTTCCCGAGCCTTCAACCTGGATCATGCCTATCGCGGCGGCACTTGGCTTTGCGGTGCTGTCTCGCCAGCGCTCCAAGGCGGCCAAGGCGTAGCCTTACAAAACCGCAGATCTCCCAAACCCCGGCGGCTTCAATGCCGCCGGGGTTTTGTTTTGATGGACCTGCGGCAAAACCTCCGCGTCACAGCCACGCAGCGAGATCTGCTGGCAGAGGTGATTCCCAGGAGAGTGGTTTTTCCCCCAGGAGCGATAACCTGGTGGAATGCAGCGCGTGCCGAGGTAGGAGGAGCGTTCGCCTTAACTGCTCGGTCCAACCTGTTTTAATGAACTGCAGGTAGTTCTCGTCGCTGGGTCCGTAAATTTTGTCTCCTACTACCGGGTGCCCGATATGGGAAAGGTGAACGCGAATCTGGTGCATCCGGCCTGTAAGCGGCTGCGCTTTCACCAAACTGAACTGAGAACCGTTCGGAGAGGATCGCATGAATCTTCGTTCCACGGTCACCGTCGTAAACGCGGGGACGCCGGCTCGATGCACGGCCTGTTTCAACCAGACTCGCGATGTCATGTGATCTCCCTGCCGCGCGAGAGGCGCTTCTATCTCATAGACGTCCTCTCTCGGCCAGCCCCACACGATGGCAAAGTACTCCTTGTGAAATTCGCGGTTTTCCATCGCGCGACAGAACCTGCGGGCCGCCGAGGCATTCTTGGCCACAAGCACAACGCCACTTGTTTCGCGATCCAGGCGATTGATCAGCGAGACCTGTCCACCGTTTGCAACTTCATAGGCGAGGATATTCCTGAGTTGGTTCCAAGCCGTATGCCAGTCACTCGGCTTGCTGGGATGGATCCTGAGGTGCGCAGGCTTATCCACCGCCACCCAGTCCTCCGTCTCCTGAATAAGCCTGACGCGGACGGGCCAATATTCATGCGTTGTGATTTCGTTTTGCAAAAGTGGCGGTATATATCAGCTAAATGTATCGTTTTGTGGGGCAAACGACAGTTCAGGTGGAACGGGCGGCATGATCCTCCTAAAAGGAGTCAGCCGCTGCTACGGCGCACCGGCGCCTTTTTTCGCCTTGAACGATGTTTCGCTGGAGATCGCGCGGAACGAGTTTGTCGCAATTACCGGACCCAGTGGCTGCGGGAAAAGCACCCTCATGCATGTCATAGGGGCGCTGGATACGCCGACTTCTGGCGAGGTTTACGTAGATGGTATCCCGCTGCACAAAGCGGCGGAAAAAGAGATGACGGCGTATCGGCGGACAAAGATGGGAATCGTTTTTCAGTTCTTTAATCTGCTCCCAACGATGAATGTGCTGGAGAATGCCAGTCTGCCGTTGCTGTTGCAGGGCTGCAGCGTAGTAGTTGCTGAGGAGCGAGCCATGGAATTGCTGGAGCTCGTGGGGATGCGGGACAAATCGCAGAATTTCACTCATCAACTGAGCGGAGGTGAGCTGCAACGCGCGGCCATCGCGCGGGCGCTTGTGCATCGGCCTTCTGTGCTGCTGGCGGACGAACCGACCGGCAATCTCGATTCGGCGAACGCAAGGCAGGTGGTGGAACTCCTCCAAAAGATTTCTTCTCAGCACATGACGACTATGATACTCGTGACTCACAGTGACGAGGTGGCAGATGTCGCCAGCCGTCGTATCCGTATGCGGGATGGCCGCATTATTTGAGAGCGCGATATGAGTGACGAGATTCGAAATATTCTGGGCAAGTTGACGCTATTTTCAGAGTTCTCAGAAGGAGAACTCGACACGTTTACCGAACTCGCGGAAACGATTGAGGTCACCTCCGGAGAGTGCATAGTGAAGCAAGACGAGCCTGGCGATTGCATGTTTGTACTGTTGAAAGGCGCCGCGCAGGTCATACACAGGACCGGAGGGAAGCGTGTCGAATTGGCCAGGCTGGCTCCGGGCGACTTTTTCGGGGAGCTGGCATTGGTGGATCACGGCCCGCGTTCCGCTGATGTAGAAGCAGTGGGCGCATGCACCCTGATGCGGGTTCCACAGTCCGTTATCCGCGCCCTTTCCGGTGTCTATCCCAGCGCCGCTTTCAAGCTCCTGATCGCGGTGGGGCGCGTTCTCGTTGACCGGCTCAGGAAAGGGAACAAAAAATACATCGACTCCCTTCTGCTGAGCCACGAGTAGCGTCGTTCGAGCGTGTATTGGTGGCGGGGCGCCGCCATGTCCCTGGAATGAGGCTGCGAGTTCTCCGGGGCGCGCAGCTTGCAGGTGACCGCCCCTTATGGTAAACCCGTCCCCCCATGTCCTCTGAAATGCAGTTCCAACATACTCTCGCGGGTGATGCCACGCTCAAGGGTACATCTCTTCACACCGGGGACGCGGTCACTTTAAGGCTCCGGCCTGCTCCCCCGGGATTTGGCCGAAAGTTTAAGAGGATCGACCTCCCCGATGAGCCGACAATCGACGCCCGCATAGAAAACGTCAAGTCGGTGGAGCGCTCCACCACCATCGGGGAAGGCAATATTAAGGTGCATACGGTCGAGCACGTGCTGTCGGCGCTGGCTGGCATGGACATCGACAATGCGCTCATCGAGATGGACGCGAACGAGCCCCCGATCGGCGATGGAAGCGCCCAGCCGTATGTGGACTTGATTCGGAAGGCGGGGCTCGCCGCGCAGGAGGCGCCCCGGGCATTTTTCGAAGTACAGGAACCGATGCATGTTGAAACGAAATCGGGTTCTCTGCTGACAATCGTGCCCGATGACAAGTTTCGATGTTCATGCACGCAGGTGGGGCCGGAAGGGCGCTTTACACAGTATTTTAGCACTGAGATCACTCCCGCGATCTACCAGCGCGAGATCGCCCAGGCCCGCACCTTCGTTTTCTACGAGGATGTAAAGCCCCTCATGGATAAGGGGCTCATCAAGGGAGGCAGTCTGGAAAACGCGGTTGTCGTTCGCGGCGACTCGGTTTTGAGCAAGGAACCATTACGATTCAAGGATGAGTTTGTGAGACACAAGATCCTCGACATGGTGGGGGATCTTGCCTTGTTCGGACGCAGGATAAAGGGACACGTGATCGCTGTGAAGCCCGGCCACGGGCCAAATACCGAATTGGCGCGCGCCCTCCAAAAAAGCTTTGCGCGGCTGTCCTCCATGATTCCTCCCGAAGTGGTTCCCAAGGGGGGAGGGGTGTTGGATGTGAACGAGGTGATGAACGTGCTGCCGCAACGCTATCCGTTTCTCATGGTGGACCGGATCGTTTCTATGGAAGGGGCGACCCGCTGCGTGGGGATCAAGTCAGTGACGATCAACGAGCCTCATTTCCAAGGCCACTTTCCGAATCACCCCGTCATGCCCGGAGTGCTGCAGTTGGAAGCGATGGCGCAGGTTGCAAGCTTCATCTTCCTTCGGGCAGGGGGGAACTCCGGGAAAATTGGATATTTCCTTAGCGCGGACAAGGTCAAGTTCCGCAAACCAGTGCTCCCGGGAGACACACTGTTCATCCATATAGAAGTCACGAGGTCCAAGCCGGGCCTCGCTCGCGCCACCGGAAAATGCATGGTGAACAATGAAATCGTGTCCGAGGCGGAACTCATGTTCGGCTTCTCAGTCAGATGACACGGATCCATCCGACAGCCCTCGTGGATGCCGGCGCCGAAATCGGCAGCGAAGTTGTGATTGGAGCTTATTGCATGGTGGAGGAGGGAGTCACTGTCGGAGATGGCTGCTGGTTGCAGCATCACGTGACCCTCACCGGCCGCACGCGCGTGGGGAAAGGGAACAAATTCTTCGCCTATGCTTCGATTGGGCAGCAGACGCAGGACCTGAAATATTCGGGAGAGCCCACCTATCTCGAGATTGGAGATGAGAACTGTTTTCGCGAATTCTCCACTGCCCACCGTGGCACCGCCCAAGGCGGAATCACACGCATCGGGAGCCGCGGTTCTTTCCTGGCATACAGTCACATCGCTCACGATTGCACGGTGGGCGATGATGTCATCTTTTCCAACAACGGGACGATCGCGGGGCACGTGGAAATCGGCGCTAACGCCGTTATCGGGGGACTCTCCGCCGTGCATCAGTTCTGCCGGATCGGGCAGTTTGCGCTCACGGGGGGTTGTTCCAAGATCGTGCAGGACGTGCCGCCTTTTATGATCGCCGACGGAAACCCGGCGGTAGTACGCGGCACGAATCAGGTCGCTATGGAACGCGCCGGATTCCCGGAAGCGACCATGCGGCAGATCAAGGAGGCTTTTCGCTTTCTCTATAGATCCAAGCTGAATGTCAAACAGGCCGTGGAACGGATTCGCGAGAGTCTTTCTCCGATTCCAGAAATTGAGCAGTTGGTGGAATTCCTCAGCCAAAGCCAGCGGGGGATCATCAAGTAACATTTCCATGGCCGCCGATGTGGATGCCGTAAACGGCAGAGAATTTTCCCTTGTGTCCATCGTCGTGCCGACTTTGAACGAGGCGGAGAACATCGATACGCTGGTGGAACGCGCGCTCGAGAGCGCCCATGGGCTGAATGTGGAGATTGTGGTAGTGGATGATGCGTCGCGAGATGGCACACAGGAAAAAGTGCGGGCTCTTGAGAAGGTGAAGCCGGTTCGCCTGCTCGCGCGAGACGTGCCGGAGCAGGGGCTTGCTGGAGCGGTATTGGCTGGCGCGCGTTTTGCCCGTGGCGACATCGTGGTCGTAATGGACGCCGATCTCAGCCATCCCCCAGAAAAAATACCGGATTTGGTGAATCCGATTCTTGCCGGCAAATGCGACATGGTCATCGGCAGTCGATACGCGCCGGGCGGCACCACTCCGGGATGGTCGCTCAAACGCCGGCTGATGTCCCGAGCTGCGTCCGCCCTTGCCTGGCCGCTCACCGATGTGCATGACGCGCTCTCCGGCTTCTTTGCCGTTCGACGCGAGGAGATGTTGAACATCCCGACGGATGCCGCAGGGTTCAAGATAGCCTTGGAAATTCTGGTGCGGGGGAGGCGGACGTTGCGCGTGATCGAGACGCCTATCGCGTTCCGTGACAGGGTGCGGGGTGAATCGAAGATGGGCGTTCGGGTGATTTTGATCTATTTGAAACGGCTATGCGCGCTTTCGTTTTGGATGCGGTTCTCGGATCGTAAAAAGGAACCTGAACGTCAACGCCAGGACGCGGAGACACAGAGGAGCAAAGGAAGGAATTTTTAGTTCCCATTCCCAGGGCCGCGCGGCAGACGCGGCGCGAACGTCATGGACGGGCAGGAAGAGTGGCTCGCGCTTGGTGGCGCTTCACGACCTCGGCAGTCACGAAGAAGGAGAGAACCGCGATGGGAAGTCCGACAAAGACCGAGCCAACAAGCCAGGGCACGCCGACTTTGTTAAATGTCTGCCAATTCAGGAGT
Organism: uncultured Verrucomicrobiae bacterium; assembly: GCA_963828525.1. Lineage (GTDB taxonomy): Bacteria > Verrucomicrobiota > Verrucomicrobiia > Chthoniobacterales > Chthoniobacteraceae > CAWHEP01. Next base: position 387,959 of record CAWHEP010000009.1, on the reverse strand, counting down.
TGCTGGACCACTTCCCAGTGCAATTCGAACTTTACGTGGTGCGGGATCTTCGGCGGCATGCGATGAGGATGAGAAAGGAGCCAGTAACCCACTTTGTATTCGAGCCTGTAAACCAAGGGCCAGACGAAGAAGATGAGTTCGTGAAGGTTTACTGCAATCGCGGCCGCAACTTTGCTGCATCGGAAAAGCCACGCCAGCAGGATGGCTAGGAATGCCCGGAAGCAGAAGAGGGGGGTGAAGCCGAAGAAAATGCCAAGGCATACACCGCCCGCGATCGGCATGGGGAGTATCGTGGATCTGCAGCAGCATCCGCAGATGTGTGACGACGAAGGCCAGCGCCTTTTTCCATAATGCAGACATCCCGGGGGTGCGGCAAGATACGCCAGACGCAAGAGATCGCGAGTCTTATCAAGGAAAACGGGCGCCGCGGATGCGCATTGAGCGCCCGAGCGGCTGGTGTATGTTCATTGCGGCTCGATGAGGACTCTCGAAACATATCAATCCAACGCGACGGAAGTTCCCGCGATGCGAAGGTGGCTTTTCGGCGCCTTCATTCTTTCCCTTCTTTTTCACGGTGGGCTGCTTGTGTTTTTTGAGAGCGCGAAGCTGGAGCGCTTTAGCGACGGACCAGTGGAACAGCGGCTGGTGCCCCGTCCCTTCCATGCGACCCGCATTGTCTTTGAGGATAAACCCGTGGAACAGAAGAAGACGGAATTGGCAACCACCCCGCCTAAAAAGCAAGTCATACAGGCGCCGGAGGAGGAGAAACCCTTTCAGGATCTGAAGGCGACTCCCGTCGCGCCGGAGCAGGCAAAACCACTCGCTCATGAAGTGGAGAAGTTGGACTCGAACACCCTTCTTTCTACGGAGCAGATGACCAGGAATATGAGCAGCGCGGTGCAGCAGGACGTGGACAGTTCAATCCGGAATCAACTGATAAAGGACGAGGCCAGGGTCTCCAACGCTCCCCAACTCCACCTGCCGCGAGTTGAAGGAATGGGTGCTAACGGAACGCCCGCTGGGTTTCAAACGATCGACCAGGCCTTAAGCGCGGCGGGCAGCCCCGGCAAGGCGGGCCCTATCCTGATGCCATCGGACCTCCTATATGATTACAATAGTTCGGATCTGCGTCCGGGCGCCGTGGCAAGCCTTGTCAAGCTGGGGAAACTTATTGAAAGCAACCCGCGCGCTTCTTTCAGCATCGAAGGCCACACGGACTCGCATGGGCCTCCAGATTACAATGTGACCTTGAGCCTTCGCCGCGCCGAGTCTGTGAAACAATGGCTCGTGGACAACATGAAAATCGATCCGGCGCGGATTACAACAAAAGGCTTTGGAAGCACAAAACTCATCGCTCCCGCGAATGGTTCTGTTGATTTGGAACAGATTAACAGGCGGGTGGAGATCGTGATCCATCAGCACAGCGTCCGTTGATCGAATCGCGGGTAGCTCACACTTGCAGCGCGGTTGCTCTTCACTACGACGAGCTCGACCACTTTTATCGAGAAATTTGGGGAGAACACGTTCATCATGGGTTGTGGTTGCGCGGAGATGAATCAAGCGAAGTAGCTGTGCGGCAGCTTGTCGAACTCGTTGCGCGCCAAGCCGAAGTCTCCGCTGGAACAGACGTCTGCGACGCCGGTTGTGGATACGGCGCTACCGCGAGGATGCTCGCATCCGACTTTGGAGCGGCCGTGACGGCGATGACGATCTCGCCGGCTCAATTCAAGTTCGCAACGGATACGAAGAACGAATCCGGCAACCCTTCCTATCTGTTGGGAGACTGGCTGCAAAACTCTCTAACGAACGATAGCTTTGATGCCATCATTTCCGTCGAGAGCTCGGAGCACATGCCCGATAAAAAGCGCTTTTTTTCCCAGGCATACAGGCTGCTGCGTCCCGGCGGGCGCTTTGTGATCTGCGCCTGGCTTGCGAAGCAAGGCGCGGCTCGGTGGGAGGATCGATTGCTTCTCGAGCCCATCTGTCGCGAGGGTCGCATGCCCGGCATCGGAACTGAGGGGGATTACCGTGCCTTCTTCGAAGAGGCGGGATTTGTCGTGGAGAGCTACGAGGACCTTAGTTCGCGAGTAAAGAAGACATGGCCGCTCTGTGCCTGGCGGTTTTTGGCAAGTGTCGTAAAGAAGCCGAGCTATCTGCGATTCCTGCTCGATCCGCACAGCCAGAACAGGGTTTTTGCGCTGACGGTCTTTAGAATTTGGCTGGCTTATAATACGGGTTCCTTGCGCTATGGCATCTTCACCGGGCGCAAGGCCGGTGACGCGCCAGCTTCCTAGTTGGAACTGTCGATCATCTGCCTTCCATCGCCTCAAGCATCGTGGTCAATTGCGACAGACGGGCGCGGAATGTCTCCTCTCGCTTGCGATGCTCTTCGACGACTGACGGAGGAGCGTTGTCTACGAACGAGGACTTGCCGAGCTTTGCGAGAACGGTATTCAGCTCCGTCTCAGTCTTGGCGACTTCTTTCCTCAGGCGGGCCTGTTCCGCCGAATTATCGACCAGCCCGTCCAGCGGCATATAGAGTTCACCCATTTCTCCCAAGGCCCGGGGCACGTTACGCGACGCTTCATAGCCCGGCTCGATGGCAACTTCTCCGGCGTTGATGAGCCGCGCGAATGTGTCTAGTTCCACTCCAACCCACTCAGGAGAAGGACGGAGGATGAATCGGGCTTTCTTATTGGACGGGATCTTGTATTCGGCGCGCAGATTCCTCGCAAGGCGCACGGAACGATAGACAGAGGAAACACGCTCCCTCGCGGATCGGATGTCCGCGGGGTTCCGATGATCGAGAGACAGGGATTGCGGGAGGCTGGAATACATCAAGTAAGGAACCCCGCCGGCTTGGCTTTTTATCTTAAACCCAAGGGTCTCCCAGAGCTCTTCTGTGATGTGCGGCATGAACGGGTGTAGCAACCGCAGCAGTCGGGATAGGACAAAGTCCATCACGGAAAGCGCCGAGTGCCGGGCCGCTGGATCTTCACCGAAGATCTCGGTCTTGGCAGCCTCTACATACCAATCGCAATAGTCGTTCCAGAAGAATTCGTAAAGCGACTGCGCCACCTCGTTGAAACGGAAATCGGAATACGCCGCTTCAACAGTGTTGATCAGCTCATCAAGTTTGCTGATGATCTCAATGGAGTAGGGTGAGAGCGACAACTCGGTGATGACCGCGTCAGGCTCCGATGGTCCGTGCATCTGCCGGAACCGCGCCGCGTTCCAAAGCTTGTTGGCAAAATTGCGCCCCTCTTCGATCTGCTTTTCATCGAACCGGATGTCCTGGCCATGCGGAGCGGTGCGCAGCATCCCAAATCTCAGACCATCCGCGCCGTACTTGGCGATCAGGTCCAACGGATTTGGCGAGTTGCCGAGACTCTTTGACATCTTCCGCCCTTGGGCATCACGGATAAGGCCGGTGAAGAAGACGTTGGAAAAAGGAAGTTTCTCGCGGAATTCCAGTCCCGCCATGATCATCCGCGCTACCCAGAGAAAAATGATGTCCGGACCCGTGACGAGATCGTTTGTCGGGAAGAACTTGTGCTCTGTTGACTCGTCCATGGTCGCAAAAGGCCAAAGCCACGAGCTGAACCACGTGTCGAGAACGTCCTCGTCCTGCCGCCAGTTTTCGGGATCACCGGGTGGTTCCAACGCGACATGGGGAGCGCGCGGAGTGCCATCCTGGTTGGATGAAAGAGAATACCATACCGGAATCCTGTGTCCCCACCACAACTGGCGGCTGATGCACCAATCCTGAATGTTTGTCAGCCAGTGTTCGTAAACCTTTGCCCAGCGATTTGGCGTAAACCGGATCGACCCGTCCCTGACAGCATTGAGAGATTCAGCTACCTTTGGATAGCGCAGGAACCACTGTTCGCTCAGGCGTGGCTCGATCGGAACATTCGCGCGTTCGCTGTATCCCACATTATGCTCGTAGACTTCCTCCCGTAGGAAGAGCCCTAAGGATTTTAGCTTCTCCACAGCGAGTTCACGCGCTTCAGAGCGGTCAATTCCCGCAAACTCCGGCCCCGCGAGGTTATTTAGAGTTCCATCCGCATTTAGGACATCGAGCACTTCCAGCCCGTGCCGCTGGCCGATCTCGAAGTCGGCCTTGTCGTGCGCGGGAGTCACCTTTAAAACGCCGGTGCCGAACTCGGGATCTATATGCTCGTCCCCCACGATCGGAATCTTCGCGCGCGGGAATGGCCTCCAACAGTGCGACCCTATGTATCTCTGGTAGCGCGGATCCTTTGGATTTACGGCGACGGCCGTATCGCCCATGAGTGTCTCAGGCCGGGTCGTGGCGATTTCGAGGAATACGCCTGGAGCCTCGGCAATCTCATACTTCATGTAATAGAGTTTTCCCGTCACCGGCTTCATGATGACCTCTTCGTCTGACAGAGCCGTGAGCGACACTGGACACCAATTAACCATCCGCTTGCCGCGATAAATCAGGTTTTTCCTGTAAAGATCGACGAAGGTATTTTGCACAGTCTTGGAGTAGCCCTCATCCATCGTGAATCGCTCACGGCTCCAGTCGCACGAGCAGCCCAGCTTTTTTAATTGTTGGATGATGATTCCCCCGTGCTCTTCTTTCCACTGCCAGACTCTTTTCAGGAAGGCGTCCCGTCCAAGCTCGTGCCGCGTCAGCCCCTCCTTGCGCAGGGTTCTCTCCACCACCGTCTGGGTCGCAATCCCGGCGTGATCTGTCCCGGGAAGCCAGAGCACCTCCTTCCCCTGCATGCGCGCGCGCCGCGCCAGGACATCCTGGATGGTGTTATTCAGTACGTGCCCCCAGCGTTAGAACGCCGGTAACATTAGGCGGCGGTATGACGATGGAGTAAGCCGGCTTTTGAGAAGCTGCGCTGGCGCTGAAGCATCCGCCTTCAGACCAGCGGCGCGAACCACTTTTCTTCCACCGCTTGCGGCTCATAAGCCTTCGAGATTTCTGACATAGGGGCTTCATCTAAAGGAAAAAAGGAGGCGAATCAAAGAATGTTCCAGCATGGTCGCCGGTCAGGGGGATGGCACGGACGGGACATCACCAGCGATTTAGTTCTTGAACTCTTTAGGATTCACCCGACGCTGAACCTCCTTCATTTCCTACCCTTGAGTAAACGCATTGCACTTCTTTTCGCCGGCCAGGGTTCTCAGACCGTGGGGATGGGCAAGGATCTCACCGAATGTTATCCTTCAGCCCGCGCTCTGTTTGCGCAGGCGGATGAAATCCTCGGGTATTCCCTGAGTCGGATCGCCTTTGAAGGTCCAGAAGAAGAGCTGACGAAAACGGTGAACTGTCAGCCAGCGCTTTACGTGCATGGCCTTGCCTGCCTTGCAGCCCTGGTGGAAGAGGTGCCAGGCTTCTCTTTCCATGCGGCAGCGGGTTTGTCCCTCGGGGAATTCACCGCGCACGCCGCGGCGGGAACGTTTTCGTTCGAAACGGGGCTGCGACTCGTGGCGCAACGCGCGCAGTTTATGCAGAGCGCATGCGAGGAAACGGAGGGAGGCATGGCCGCCCTCATAGGCGCGGATGAAAATGCGGCGCGCGATCTTGCCGCTGAGACCGACGTGGATGTCGCGAACATTAATAATCCAGGCCAGGTAGTCATCTCGGGCGAAACGTCCAAGGTCGCGTTGGCCGTCTCCCTCGCGTCCGAGCATGGCATACGCAAGGCGGTGCTCCTCAAGGTGGCGGGCGCCTACCATTCCAGGCTGATGCAGTCGGCCTACATAAAGCTCGGACAGGTCCTGGAGACCACCCCCCTGCAGACTCCTCAGAAGACGGTCGTTTGCAATGTGGATGCGCGCGCGGTGCGCGAATCGGCGCAAATCCGCGATGCCCTCAGAGAACAGGTAACGGGCACCGTCCGATGGGCGGAGTCCATGGAGTATTTGGTTGACTCCGAGAACTGCGCTCATTTCATCGAACTGGGGCCGGGAGCGGCTCTTGCCGGAATGCTTCAACGCACCCGGAAGGGAATTCTCGTCGCGTCTTGTGGCGGTGTTGAATCTCTACGAAGCGGTATTGCCAAGCTGGAACTCTCCACGCGCTAAGATTCGCCATTTCGCCACCGTGAAGCGGGTTGTCATGGCAGGCGCGGGACACGCCCACCTTTATACGCTCAAACGCTCCGCCGACTTCACTCGTCGCGGCTTCGAAATCATCCTTGTGACGCCGGATTGCTTTTGGTACTCCGGACTCGCGACCGGCATGTTGGGCGGATTTTACGATCCCGCTTTGGATCAGATAGATGCTGGACAGTTGATCCAGCGCGGCGGGGGCAAATGGATAAGATCGACGGTCACGCAGATCATACCAGGTGAACATCGTCTGGACCTCGAGAACGGAGAAAGTCTTGAGTATGATCTCGTTTCGCTGAATGTAGGAAGCCTCGGCAGATCATGGGGAGGGTCAAACGACCGGGTCATACCGATAAAGCCGATTGCGAACCTCGCCAGGCTGCGAGCGTTCCTTGAACGCAGCGCGGGACACATTCGCATAGTGGTGGCGGGAGCTGGCGCTTCTGGTTGCGAGATTGCCGCGAACATTCGCGCCCTTGCCCGCCAGCGCGGGATTCAGGCGGATGTCGTGCTGCTTTGCTCAGGCGAAGAACCGCTTCCCGGCAGGCCAATGCCGGCGCGCAAGTGGATGGGGAAGTTCTTACGAAGCAAAGGAATTCAGATTGAGACTCATTCCCACGTCTCAGATATCACGCCAGACTTCATCCATCTCGATAACGGAGGCGCAATTGCGTATGATTTGGCCGTTGACGCGACCGGCCTGAAGCCGCCGTCACTTTTGCGCGAGTCAGGCCTCCCTGTCGATGCGGACGGGGGCCTTCTGGTGAATAATTTCCTGCAATCCACGGGACAGGGAAATGTGTTTGGCGGCGGCGATTGCGTGACTTTCCAGCGACGGAATGTTGATCGGGTGGGCGTCTATGCGATCCGGGAGGCCCCCATCCTCCACCACAATCTTCTGGCTTCACTACTCGGACAGAGTCTTCGCTCCTTCAAACCTCAGAAGCGATACCTTCAGATTCTGAATCTGGGCGACGGTTCTGGCCTTGCCACGTGGAGCCGCTGGCACTGGCATGGCAAATTGGCATTCCTGTGGAAAGACTACCTGGACCGCAAGTTCCTGTCTGAATATCACGCTACCTGAGATTGGTGAGCAAAAACTTCAGAAAGCTCAGCGCATGTCAGAGTCGTTTGAGACTCGGCAGGCCGTAACGCTTCATTAGGGAATCGTTGCCTTCCGCCACTTGCTTTGCGTCCAGATAGAGCACCTTTGGATGCTCATCAAATTCCACTTTGTGGAAGCCATCGACAGGGTGTTCGACCGCCTTGGCGACATCGGCGATTCCGTTTATCTCGACCCCGTTGATTTTAGTCACGACGAGGTATGCGAGATCGTCGTATCCGATCGTAGTAGCCGAAGGCAAAACCTGGCTAAGGATGACCACCTTGCGTCCCGCTTCAGGAAAAAGAATCCGATTGAAAGCGATCATAATAGACGAAGCGCTCGGGAGCTTTCTTATACCACTCAAGTCCCCATTCCTTGAGATATTGGCGTGAGAGCTGGAGCATCACGAGGCCCCCCAATACATAATAGCTTGGCTGCCGATCGATGATATAAGGCTCGATGGCGTAATCTTCCACTGGGCGGTGCGTCACCTTGATCTCCACGGGCATAGTTTTGCCCTGCCGGAATATCTTCAGCTTCAGAGTATCGCCTTCGTAGTTCCGGGTGGAGATGAGATGTATGATGGAAATTTTGCCGTACAGAGGATCCTGGTAGTTCCCATCCTGATCCACTGTCTTGTCTGCTACTTCCAGGATGACGTCGCCACGCTGGATGCCACTCGTGCCTGCGGGGCCATCTTTCTGCACTTCCGTCACATACACACCGCCTGACTGCCCTGCATCCAGACCCGCGTAGCGCCGAAGCTGAGGATCCCTCGTTCCGGCAAAAAGAACCCCGGCCCGCGGAAATCCGTGATACTTGGAGCCGCTCGCGTCCTTGAGAAAGTGCTCTATGACTGGCGATGGGATCACGTCGACATTCTGTGTGCGCGAATCGTAACGCATAAGGATCCCAGCCAGCTTGCCGTCTTTGACAACAGGAACAGTGAAACTCCCGTCCCGGTCACTGAAGCGATGACGTCATGCGGTAGGTAAGCAACGCCATGTCATCCACAGGATAGCGTGAGACCTCCACGGTGGTAAGCAGAGCGTTTGTGATGAGCAGAGCCCCGGTGCTCTCAAGTTGCCATATCGCCAGTTGATCACCCGCTGAGACAACGGTCTTCAATTCCAAAGGCTTGATCCCGTCGAGGAAGCGGTCGCTGGAGGGCTTGAGCAACGCCAGATTGGCCTCGTAATCGACTACTTCAACCTGAGCGGCAACCTTTTCACCACTCTCCGCCCGCTCGAGTTCCACGAAGTCCGCGTTTGCAACCAGTTCCGCTGTGACAAGGACTTCATGGTTTGCCAGCACCGCGCCCAGCGCGCGCCTGGAGTAGGGGGGTTTTTTGCTCCAGGGATGGAAAAAATCATAGGACTGGTTGGTGACATTGACGCGAACGACGGAGACCTGCTTGTCGGTTGTCACTTGCACCTGAGCCGCGTTGAGACCTGCGGCAAACAGGCTGAGACATGCAAAGAGCCGGGCCGCCCGGAGAGGCGATTTAATTCGCGTGTTCATCAAGATTCTCTTCATTCAAAACGTTATACCTTGTACGGATTCGATCCCTTGCCGCGTCAACTGCCTTCCGCTCGAGAACGATCGGACGTCCGATGCCGAGCAGCTTGATGACATAATAGTCCGCTGGAGCTTCGAATGCCTTGGCCAGGTCATCCAGTCTCTTGATCCGCATTCCGTTCACCTCGTCCACTATGCCGTTCTTGAATTCACCGAGATAGGTATTCAGCGGGTCTGGCAGGATCGCGCCAAGCACGACAATATCGGGGTGATCCTTGTATATCTCATCGGTTACAAAAAGATCGTAGAAATAGCGGACCCGCAGATCGTCTACCTGGTTTGCCTCGACGAAATTTCGCGAGAGCGGCTGGAACAGCAATCCGCCGAACAGCACAAACCGAGGCTTCACATCGTAGCTGTTAGCCTGCATCGAGAACGGCCATGCCTCTTTCAGATCCACTGTCACCTCAATCTCCTGTTTGTCTCGAAGCACCTTCAATTTGACCTTGTCTCCCTTGAATTTGCGTTCGACTACTTCCGACATTTGGATGCGCTCCCCATTCAGCACCACGAAGGCGTCACTCGCGATGGGCAAGTCATCGATGGCGAGCAGTACATCTCCGGCCTTTACAACCCCCGCGGAACTCCCGGCGCTGGCGACGCTGCTCACATAGACGCCGGTGTCATCGTCCTTCAGCCCGAGCGCGCGTCTTTCCGCCGGGTTTTGCAGGTTGAACCAGTTGATCGAAAGATCCAGTGTACTTGTCGTAATGCCCATCCTGGATGTCTTTCAAAAAGCGCTTGATGACGGGCGTCGGAATCATGTAACCGGTCGCGTTCGCAATGTCTCCCCCGTAGCCTTGGAATGCCACCCCGATGACTTTGCCGCTTTGCATGACCGGGCCGCCGCTGTTCCCGGGATTTATCGCGGCGTCGATCTGGATGCACAGATGTTGGTCCACACCGGAATGCGCGTAAGTCTGAAAATCAATGCGTGATACCACCCCTCGCGTGACGGAAAGGCGTTCCCCGCCGATGGGATATCCATATACGGAGACGCTGGATTCTATGGCGGGTATATCTCCGAACTCAAGCGCGACTGTATTTGTGAAGAACGCAGGATCGCTCACCTTTAACACAGCGAGATCGCAATCGTGCGCCACAAACTCGACAGAGGCTATATACTTCCGCGGGTCATTCTCCCTCTCGAGACTCACGAACCGGGCGTTGCTCACCACATGCGCGTTCGTCATCACGCGTGAACCGTCTATGATGAAGCCCGCGCCGACGCCCCCCCCTATTTGCCCCGGCTCCCATGGCTCGCGATAGTTCGCGTCCTGGGCCGTGGTCGTGACGCGAATGAGGCTTTTTTGGATTGGCAGTTCACCGCTGGCAAACGCGGGAGAACCCAGCAGCAATGTGGAAAGGAGAACCCTCCAGGTCTGGAGACGCATGAATGTGGGGAGACTATCCTATCTATCCGCGCTGTAAACTTGATTCCCGCGAGTTCGATCCTGGCGGCGCGTCACGTCAGGCCGAGCTGGCCTTTGAGAACCCAGATCAGCGATTTCGCGGCAAGTTCGAGCGTGTTGAAGGGCTTGCCGATGAAATCGTTGCCGCCGCTCAGCATCGACTGCACGCGGTTTTGGACGGTATCCATGCCAGTCAGAAAGATGATCGGCGTTTTCTGCTGGCCGGGAAGTCCCCGTATTTTCGTGCAGAGATCCATTCCATTAATGTCGGGCAGACCGACATCGAGCAGAATCAAGTCGAACTTCCGCGCGGCGAGCGTCTTCAGACCGTCCTTTGGCTGTTCGGTGCAGCAGACATCGAGTTCCGCGTGCTTTAGAGCCGGCACGATCGCCTCCAATATGCCTGGGTCGTCATCCACTACGAAAGCCGTGCCGGACGGCAGATCCACCGATTTTGAGGCGTTCTTCGATTCCTGCAGCGTTGAGAGAAAGTCCACGGACTGGCTGAGTGTGCGCAGGGTCGCTGGATTCACCTGATCCGGACGTTTGCACAAATCGGCAATCATGTCCCCCAGCAGCGTGGCAAGGCGGCTGGAAGCCTTCGAGTCGCCCGCCCCCGTGAGCTCCTGAATCTGCGCTGTATGGCGGGCAAGCTCGTCGAGAATGGAAGCGTCATTTGGATGCCGGATGAAATAATGGAGACGGTTTCTCATCGCGGCGAGGAGAACGGGCACTGTGACTGGCCCCGCGGGCATCGGAGAAGGTTTATCTGCCTCCGGGTTTTTCTCGAGACGCAGGGTGCGGAAACCAGGAGAGGGCGGAGGTTCGGCCGCCGGTGGGGGAGGGGAGGCTCCTGCCGCGACCGTTTCGGGTGCCGGCGCGACTCTTGATTTTTTGGCTGCGATGCCAAGTTCATGCTTGAGGCGCACGATCTCCTCATCTTTTTTGCTGAGCGCCGCCTTGTAGCTTTCCGCCGCTTTCGCGGACTCCGGCTGTTGTTGATGCTCTTTGAGGTTCGCGGTGAGTTCCTGGCAGCGCTCGCGCAACGCCTTTAACTCTGTTGTCATGGCTTCCGCTTTCGCGCGGGCATCGGAAAGGTCTTGCAGAGCTTGCGCCGCGACCTGGTTGTTTTCGGTCGCGCTCTTTAGACTCTCCCGCGCCTCAGCGAGGCTTTTCGACGTCTTTTCCGCCGCCAACTGAGTTTGCTTCCGCAAATCGGTGGATGCCGTAATCTCCCGGCGCATGTCATCGGACTGACTCGCCCAATCCCGCTTCTGCTGGTGGAGCGATTCCAATTCGAGGCGCGCTGAGTCGAGTTCCTGGCGGATGCCTTCCTTCTCGTTGAAGAAAGATTCCATCTTCTCGTTCGCTGCTTTGAGCGCCGCGGCCAGCAGTTCGTTGTCCTTCCTGGAGAGTGCTTCTTGCTCCATGAACTTCGCGGTGTCCGCTTCCCGGGCATTCAAGTCACGCGCCAGTTGTTCCTGGCGCGCGAGGAGCGCCTGCTTTTCACCTGCGGCGGCTTCCAATTGGTGGTGAGCCTCCGCGTGCTTCTCGGACAGTTGAGACACCCGCTGCGTTTCCGCTTCCAGCTTCTTTGAGGCCCCGAGGTGTTCACTCTTTGCGTGTTCGAGTTCCTGCTTCAGCGAGCGCAGTTCCTCGCGCGTTGCCTCGGCCTCTGTCGCCAGCCCTTCACGCTCCGCGAGTGTGGCTTCGCTCTTTTTCCTGAGTTCATCCAGTTGCGCCGCCTGCTCCCCGAGAGCGGAGGTCAATTCTTTGGTGCGATTCTCCAGCCCCGCGCGGTCTGCTGTAAGCGCGGCGGCTTGTTTGCGAAGATCTTCCAACATCCCCGAGAGGCCTTCGTGGCCCTGCGCGGCGGCATCCCGCTCGCGCGTGAGCGAATTATTTTTCTCCAGCAACTCCGCCAGCCGCGCAGACAGGTCTTCAATGCTTCTCTGCTGCTCGCTCTTCACCTGGATGAGGCCGGCATTCTCCCGGTTCCGCTCCTCCAGCGTTCCGGCAAGGAGGTTGCGTTCAGCGCTTAAGGTTTCCCGCTCGTGAACGGTTGTTTCGAGTTGCAGCCGGACCTCATTCAACGCCCCATTTAGCCTTTCGTGTCCTTGTTCAGCCGCCTCGCGCTGCTTCGTGAGGATGGCAGCTTTCTCGGTGGCCTCAGCCAGTTGCGCTGTCATCATCTCCAAATCACGAGCCGCAGCTTTCGCCTGCTTGTCCAGGGCGCTGGCGTGTTTGCTTTGAAGCTCTTCGATCGTTGCCGCGAGTTCCTCCCGCTCTGCCCGCGCGTTGTCGCGTTCTCCCGTGAGCGTCTTTATTTGCTGAGATGCCTCCCCCAGATATTTTGCCTGTTCCTCCTTGCCGCTGAGCGCCGCGTCTCGCTCGCTTTCAGCCGCCGCCGCCCTTTGCCCGGAACGCGTTAATTCTTCCGAGAGTTGCTCCATCCGCGCTCTTGATGCGCTGGCATTTTCATTCAAAACCAGCGTTTGCTTCCGCTCGAGGTCCAGGCTCTCAGCAAGCTTCGCCCGGATCCCTTCGCCGGCGTCATGCTCCTGCACAAGCATCTCGAGTTGTTGCCGGGTCTCAGCGAGGGACTCCGCAAAGAGGCATTTCTCCTTCAGCGCTGAATCACGCTCAGCGAACGCCGCGGCGACCTGTTCTATAAGAGTGGAGATCTCAGCCGTAGCCTCATCGCGCTTCTTCTCGGCTGCGTCCCTCTGTTTTCCCAATTCCGCAACTTCCTTCCGGCGTTCCGCCAGATCACTCTCCATCTCAGCGTGGCTTCCTGACGCGGCGCTCACCTGTCCAGAAAACCGGCGGGCCTCTTCGCAGGCGACGTCACGCTCGCGCGTCAGCGAGGCGATCTGGTCACGAGCTTCTTTCAGAGATACCGCTAGAGCCTCGTATTTTTCCTGATTCGCCGCGCTCTCCTTCGAAAGAACATCCAGTTGAACGCGCGCTTCGGCCAGTTTCAGTCCCGTGCCATTTTCACCCTCCCGGGCGCCGTTCTTCCCATTCTGCTCCAGTTGCGCTGCCATCTCCTGGTTGCGGGACCGGATCGCGTTGCGGTCGCTATCGAGAAGCTTTACCTTGCTTCGCAATTCTTCGAGTTCGTATGCGTTCTCCTCGTTGGTTTGCACGGCGGCATCCCTCTGCCGCTGTAGATCTTGGATCTGCTGGTGCAGAGCATCTCGCGCGCGAATGATGGCTTCCATCTGCCGCTGAGCTTCCGCCAATCGAGTGGCATGCGGATCTCCTGCCGCAGGCAGCGCCTCATCTTTGAACACACATTCAATAGCTCCAAAGCGGACTACGCATGAGACGGGCAGGTCTGCCTCATTAATCGGCTTTCCGTTTACAAAACTTTTGGTCGTGGAATTTAAATCCTGCAGTCGATACCGGCCCTTGTGCCCAATGAGCCGGGCATGATGCCCAGAAATGGATGCATGGTTTATCTGGATCATGTTATCGGGATATCGCCCGACAGTGATGACGTCCCCCGCAAGCTGATGGGTCATCTGACCGGCATCAGGGAGGGTGATAAATATTTTCGCCATGGATTCTTAAGCTTCGATTTCTCGAAGACAAGAGAACCTTATAGCAAATGGGGTGCCCGACTTGGGCTAAAGCGATTCAGAGTCCGCGCAGGAGGTGTCGGCGATTGAGGATTCCAACCTCACTAGGTTTATTGCCCAGTTTCAACGGAGTTCCGCTACCGCCGGTAAATCCCACCTGAAGGGTCGGCACGTTCGCACTAAACAGAACCTTGTCAAATGGCTGGCGCGGAGCAGTGCAGTCGTCTCGACACAGCTTCCAGGCGGGGATACTTTGCGCTCCAGTGAAACCGGGCATTGTCACTCCAAGGTCTGCCGAATTCCTCCTCATAGACATCAGCAACTCGTTCACGAAGGTGGCCTTCTCGAGCAGCGCCCGCGTGGGCCGTGTTCTCCGAGTCCCAACGCCGAGCCTTACTCTTCCTGGGTTCAAGAAGGCACTTGGCGGACGCGAATATCAGACTGCGGTGATTTCGTCAGTGGTTCCTCAAAAGGAGCGCGCCATCGCGCGCTTCTTTGCCGGTCACACGGTCTTGAGAGTGGGTTCTCACCTCGATCTAGGAGTGGGCATCGAATACCCCAAACCTGAGTCAATCGGAGCTGATCGGCTTGCAAACGCGGCAAGCGCCGTCGCGATCTACGGGGCGCCCGTCATCGTAGTGGATTTCGGGACTGCGGTCACCTTCGATATCATTTCCAGGGAGAGGAAATACATCGGCGGCGTGATTGCTCCCGGTTTGGAGGTGATGACCGAATACCTGTATCAACGCGCGGCGCTCCTGCCGAAGATCAATCTGTTGGAACCAGTTCGGGCTATTGGCAAATCTACGCGCGCCGCAATGCTCGCGGGAGCGGTCTTCGGTTACCGGGGCTTGGTCAAAGAGATTCTGGCTCAGATAAAGTCCGAACTGGGGAAAACGGCGCCGCGCGTTATTGCCACTGGCGGCTACGCGAAACTTATAGCCGCCAAACTGCCTGAGATCGAACGGGTTCATCCAAATCTGACGCTGGAGGGCCTGCGACTGATCGGTATGCTCAACGCAGGGTAGAGCTAGGGTTTGGATGCTGAAAACGTCATCGTCGCTGCCTTATTTTTGTAAGTAAAGGGCGAGCGCAGCTCGAATCCTGTCAGCGTTGGCAAATACGTAAATGGTCTGCCGTTTGTAGGATCAGCCACCGTCTCCGCGGCGCCCCCGCCATTCCGTAGGATTTGCATCCCTTCGTTCAACATCGCTCGATCAACTGCGACAGAGAATATTGCTCCGCGAACGCTTGAGAGAGAAGAGATGAGCTCGGCTGCGAAGGGGCGAGAAACAGCTTCTGCCTGAATTTCGTTCCACCAGGCTTTGAACTGCGCGTCGGGCAGCATGGCCTCCGCCGCAAACTGCTTATCTATGGCTGCAATCCACTCCCCCTGCTCGCGAATGGTCGGTAATTGCGCCTCGATTTCCCGGGCCTTCAGGTCGGAAACTGCCGGAATCCCGCGCAACATCTTTGCGCGGGATTCCGGGTCGAGCAGCGCGTCGATCATAGCCTTCGCCGCGTCTGATTCCTGGGCCATCGCGCTCGCCATTTCCTCACCAGTTCCGCCAGAGGGTAGTAGCCCCGCAGCCTGATCCATCAAGTCTGGGGTGAGGCTTTGGAGATTATCGTGGATGAGGGCCACCGTCATCCTGTCGGTGGAGGCGGCGACCAGTGTGCCGATTAACCCCTGGGCGCGTATGCTGTCGCCCAACCGAAGTTGTATATCGGCATCATCAAGGCCACCCGCTGGGTCGTTCGGGAAGCGATACGTCGCGTCCCATCGCGCAAGACGAGCCAAGTCCTGAACGATATTTATCTGCGGAATCGGAGTGTCGAAATGGATCGGGCCGGTCCCCCAGTCGCTATATGTGCCTTCTGCTTTGGCGCGGCGAAGAATGTCCATGATTGGCTGAATCCTTGCGAACAGAGCGGCCGCCTTGTCTTGCTCGATCTTTTCGCGCGGGCTGCGGAGAATCTTCTTGTCGCCCTCAGTGAGCGCCTTAAACAGGACGAAAGCGTTTTTGTAAAAATCCGCGCAATTCTTGCCAGCAGGGTGTGGGATCGCCTTGCCGCCTTGTGATGCCTTTAAGTTAAGCTCCCCGGATACCGCATCCGCGGCGAGCTCCGGCAGTCCGTTGGGAATGGTGTCCCGCGTCGGTGACGCCCGTTCGGTGTGCCTTGAAAGCGCCCTCTGCCCAAGGCTGAGCGAGAAGTAGAGAAGCAGCCCGAAGGCAACCAAGCCAAACACGACCTGCCAAAGTCGATTTTGCGTTGACGACACTATCATTTAAAACGGCGGCGGACCTTAAGCATCCAGGATTTACGCGAGTTTACGAGACATTTGGGAGAGCCTTGCATTCACGGAGTTTTCCATCGCAAGGCAAAGCAGTTCTTCACATTGATTCCCCTCGTCAGCCATGATGTAATGCCTCCCCGATGACACAGGAAGAAACAATGCTTTCCCTCGGGATTGATTTTGGCGGGACGACCATCAAAAGCGCAGTGGTGGCGGGGGCGCGCATTGTGGCTCGCGGAACTACATTTGAAACTCAGCGCTACTCCCCGACGGCAATCATTGACGCCCTCGTGGATGAAATCGCTTGCCTCAAGCGAGAGCACCCCGGCCTGCGCGCGGTGGGCGTCGGGTTGCCTGGCATCATTGACCACGCGAGCGGCATCGTGCATGACCTCACGAATGTGCCAGGATGGCAGGAGGTGCCGCTGCGGGAAATCCTCAGACAGCGCACGGGATTGCGCGTCATCATTGAGAATGACGCAAAGGCGATGACGTATGGAGAGTGGAAATTCGGCGCCGCAGTGGGGTTGCGGAATGTGATATGCCTCACCTTGGGAACGGGCGTAGGCGGAGGACTCATCCTGGATGGCGCTCTTTACTATGGGAGCAGATTTGGAGCGGGCGAGATCGGGCAGATGAGTATCGACCACAGCGGTGCAGCGGGCAGCTACGGTAATTTTGGCGCGCTCGAAGAATACGTGGGGAATTCCCAGATCACGCAGCGGGCCTGCAGGGCCTATGCGGAAGCGGGAAAGCTCGTGGCTCCCTCCGATACAACACCTGCCCATCTCGCGGCCGCGGCGCGCGCTGGCGACGTCATAGCCCTCAGCCTATGGAAAGAGATCGGGACGGAGATCGGCGTGGTGTGCGCGAACCTCGCATGGTTGCTGAATCCCGATTGCATCATTCTCGGCGGCGGAGTCGCAAACGCTGGAGAACTGATCTTCGAGCCTGTGCGGCAGACTGTTCGGGAGCGCACCATGCCCGTCTTCTATGATATGCTGCAGATCATTCCTGCGGCTTTGGGCACGGACGCCGGGATGATCGGGTGCGGAGCGATGGCGCTTCTCTAGCAGCGTTGTAAAGTCCTCCAGATTTGAAAGCTCCATTCAGCCTGTTCCTGGCTCTCCGCTATCTCCGTCCCAAGCGGACGTTTCTCTCCACAATCACGCTGATTTCGATCCTCGGCGTTACTCTCGGCATCACTGTGCTGATCCTCGTCATCTCCGTGATGACCGGGTTTGATGAGGAGTTGCGTGAGAAAGTGCTCGGCTTTGACGCGCACATAACGGTCTCGTCGGGCGACATGGGGATCGGCGTGCTCCAGGATTGGCGGGCCGTCGGCAAGCAGATTGACGCGACAGAGGGGGTGGTCGCTTCGGCTCCGTTCGTCCAAGGCCCCGTCATTGTCGAGTTCGAAGGACGCCGCCTGGCCCCTCTCATTCGAGGAATTGATCTGGATCAACAGCAGAAAGTGACTCCAATCAAGGATCTGCGCTTCATTGAAGGCAGTTCGGATCTTCACGGAGACAGCGCGCTCATCGGTATTGAGCTTGCCAGCGCGCTTGGCATTCACGCCGGTGACAAACTCACTGTGTTCTCGCCAGGCAATATCAGCGAGATCAGCTCGATGATCGACGACCTGGATAAACATCCAAACGATCCGAAACGCCTGCATGATCTGAAAAGCCTGGTTACCCCAAACGATCTGACAGTCGCGGGTATTTTCGAGTCTGGCCGCTATGTCTACGACTCCGAGTTCGTCCTGGTGCCGCTGCATATCGGCCAGGAACTATATGGTCTTGAAGACGATGTGCATGGGATCACCGTGAAGACGGTCGATCCATATCAGGCCGAGGCAGTGAAGCGGCGCATGGAGCAGACATTTCTGAAAAAGCCCGCTTATGCCGGCACTTGGATCGACCAGAATAAACAGCTCTTTGACGCCATCCGCACGGAACGCAACACCATGTTCATCTGCCTGTTCTTCATCGTCGTCGTCGCCGCCTTCGGCATCGCGAACACCCTCATCACCGTTACGGTTCAGAAGACGCGCGAGATTGGCATCATGAAGGCCCTGGGCGCCACCACGGCGCAGATCATCTGGGTCTTCCTCGCGCAGGGAATGGTGGTGGGCTTGTTTGGAAACGCGAGCGGGCTCGCGCTTGGCATGACGCTCATCCGCTATCGGAACCAGTTCCGCGAGTGGCTTGCGCAAGCTCTTCACATACAGATCTTTCCCGCGGATATTTACCAGTTCAGCGAGATACCCGCCAAGGTCGTGCCCCACGATGTGGCGATCATCTGCATCAGCGCGTTCGTCATCTGTTCCCTCGCTGCTCTTATACCGGCGTATGCGGCAGCAAGGCTGGAAGCCGTCGCCGCGTTGAGAACGGAGTAGGACCTAAACATCATGTCGGAGCCGCGCTTTCTTAATCTTTTCCGTTGCCTTCCGAATACGTTGATTTAAAGCTTGTGACACATGAAAAAGTCTCTGTTTGCGCTTCTCACGATCCCGACCCTTCTCGCCACCGTTGCCTTCGGCGGTGAGATCATGGAGACCAGCGGCACTGCTGGCGCGATGTCTTCCAGCGAGAGCGACGTGAACCCGCGTGACTTATTTCACGTGGATAGCACGTATGTAGGCGGGGCGGGATTTCATGAGGGGAAGGGGAAGTTCGGCGTTCAGGACGAGGCCGAGAACACGATCCAAATAGGCCATCGCTTCTTGCTGAAGGGGGTCGACTGGCCGAACAGGGGAGGGCAGTGGTTCTTCCGATTGGGCGCTTCCTACGATCGCTTTGACTTTAATTCCAATAGCGGCCCGATCGACAACCGGCTGCAAAGTCTCAATGGTGAGGTTGCGCTCGAGTATCTGATCAACGGCGACCAGGCGTTTCTTATTCAGACTCATCCCGGTTTCTACTTCTCGCACACGATTAGAGCCTCGGCTTTCGACTCCCCCACCGACGTCGGCAGCGCCTTCGTGATAGTACCGGATAAAGTGATCGGGTTCTTGGGAGTCACCACGAGTATCCTGCGCAAGTACCCAGTCGTTCCGTTTGGCGGGATTCTGTGGCACATCGATCCAAAGTGGGATCTCAAAGCCATCCTGCCCGCCCCGCGTCTGATTTACAACGCCAGTCGCGACTTGAAGATTTTTGCGGGTGGTGAGTTCGCTGGCGGCGCGTTCAGGATGGATGGCACGCCAGATCCCGCTTTCAAAAAACTGAGTGGCAGCGTCGTGAATTTCTACGATTACAGAGCAGGAGCGGGAGTGACCTACAATCTTAAGATCGTCACGCTTGAGGCCTCAGGGGGATATGATTTCACCCGATACTTTGACTTTGATCGCGCTGGTGAAAACTTCTCGACTCGTGGAGCGCCTTACGTCAAAGCCAGTTTTCACGTCGACTTCTAAGAATGCCCTCATTCGACATCGTCTCAGAGGTCGATACTCAGGAAATCGATAATGCCCTGAATCAGGCGCGAAAGGAGCTTGCCACCCGTTTCGACTTCAAGGGCAGCGCGGCGACTATCGAACTCGAAAAGAGTGAAAAAATAAAACTGTCCGCCATGGACGCAAGCCGGCTGAAGGGCTTGCTGGAAATAGTAATTGGCAAGCTGGCAAAAAGGAATGTCGATCTGCGAAATATCGAACGTAAAGATCCCGCCATTTCATCCATTGGCCACGCGACCCAGGAACTGCTTGTGAAGCAAGGACTGGATGGAGACAAAGCGAAAGAGATCGTCAAATCGATCAAGGATCAGAGCCTGAAGGTTCAATCCGCCCTGCAGGAGCGACAGATTCGGGTGACCGGGAAGAACCGCGATGATTTGCAGGCAGTCATTGCTTTTCTGCGCGGCAAAGACTTTGGCGTTGTTCTCAACTACAAAAATTTCAGGGATTAAACGCCCGCGCTGTTAAATACAAGGTTCCATAGGGCCTCTCGCGAAGCTCGGGAGCGCCTGCAATCTTTCGTTGGCACGGTCCCCTTGCGTCGGCTCATAACATGCTACATCGTGGCATCGTATCGATTATGACCAATCTTGAACCTCTCCGTGCCGCCGTCGCTGTCTCTCCCGACAATGTGCCGCTTCTCCTGCTGCTGGCGCGGGCTTGCCTCGACGAGTTGTCACTGGATGAAAGCAGAAAAGCTTTCGAACGCGTCCTTGGTATAGAACCCGCGCGAGCGGAGGCGAAGCTGGGTGTGGCCCGGGTCCTTCATCTCTCGGGTAGGACTTCAGAGTCTCTCGTCCGCACTGAAGTCATCACGCGAGAGCACCCAGACTTTGCTCCGGCGTGGGTTTTTCTCAGTCAACTTAATCTGGCCGAAACCAACCGCGGTGAGGCGGTTGCGAACTACGAACGCGGTTTGAAGCTCGATCCTTCGAGCAGGGATGAGGCGCTGGAAAGCGAACTGTATATCGACAGAAAAAATCCCGGCCGGCATCGGGACGAACCTGAAAAGGTCTCGGTAAGCGCCGACGTCTGGCGTTCGTCTGAAGATGAAGGCGCCGATGGCGACAAAGCAGTCGATATAGAGACTCCGAAGTCAAATTTCGGCGACGTTGGAGGAATGGATTCGGTCAAGGAAGAGATCAGGATGAAGATCATTTATCCTCTCAAAAATCCTGACCTTTTCCGCGCTTACGGGAAGAAGATTGGCGGAGGGGTTCTGCTTTATGGGCCGCCGGGTTGTGGAAAGACGCTGCTCAGCCGGGCAACCGCAGGAGAGATCAAGGCAAACTTCCTGTCAATCGGGATCCATCAGATACTGGACCTCTACTTGGGCAACAGTGAGAAGAATCTTCATCAACTCTTTCAACTCGCGCGCGATAACGCGCCCGCTGTGCTTTTCTTTGATGAAGTGGACGCGTTGGCGGCGGATCGCAACGACCTCAAGCGGAGCGCGGGGAGAACCCTCATCAACCAGTTTCTTGCGGAAATGGATGGGCAGGGCGGAGGCAACGATGGACTCCTGATCCTCGGCGCGACAAATGCCCCCTGGCACATCGATCCGGCGTTTCGCCGCCCGGGGCGATTTGACCGCATCCTTTTCGTCCCACCGCCCGACGAAGTCGCGCGCGCCTCGATCATAGAAGTGATGGCTCGCGATAAACCGGTGACGAAGCTGGACGCGGCGGTTCTCGCGCGGAGAACAAAGGACTTTTCCGGCGCGGACCTGAAAGCTGTTTTCGATATGACGATCGAGCGATCTCTCGCCCGGGCAATGCGAGAGGGGCGGGTGATTCCAATCTCCACTGGTGACTTGGTCGAGTGCGCCAAGAGCCTCAAGCCATCCACTCGAGCCTGGTTTGAGAGCGCGAGGAACTACGCCATGTACTCGAATCAGGGTGGATTCTACGACGACGTTTTGACGTTTCTCGGGATCAAAAAGTAGCTGTCCATTCCAACACCATGAATGCCGGAGGAGATCTCATTTCGGGCAACATCCGGCGCGGCTTGTTGCTGAAGGAGCAGGGGCGCTATGGCGAGGCGGAAAGGTATTTCCTCGAGGCTCTGGGGCAGGATCCTCGTGATGCCATGGCCTTCCACCATCTTGCTGGATGCCAGCTTCAGCAGGCGGGGCGTGATAGGGACGCTCTCGCAACTATCGACCAGGCCATCGCCATCGAGCCATCTGAAGCCGCGCATCACGCGCTGAAAGCATACATTCTTTGTTCGCTGCGCCGCGCGCCGGAAGCTTTGCAAGTAGCGCAGGACGCCGTTCGGATGGCGCCTGACTCATCCTTCGGGTTTACCGCCGAAGCCCAGGCGTTCCTGCTGCTTGAGAAGTGGCATGACGCGGAGCTCGCCGCGCGCCGGGGCCTGGCGCTGGATGCTGACAATTCCGCGGCCGCCAACCAGCTCGCGCAGGCTCTTCGTTTGCAAAATAAGATGGCCGAGAACGCGCGGCAGATTACCGGAATGCTCGCGCGCGACCCTCAAAACCCACACACCCATGCCAGCGCTGGCTGGGCTGCCCTGCAGCGTGGCGAGCGGAAGGTTGCTGAAGAGCACTTCCTCGAAGCTCTGCGGCTGGATCCGGAGTTCGACGGCGCGCGAGAAGGGCTGCTGCAAAGCTTTCGAGCGCGTTCGCCTCTTTATCGCGCGTACCTTAGCTACTGCTTTGCGATGCAACGCCTCAGCGGGAGATCGCGATGGGCTGTGGTGCTGGGTCTTTACTTCGGTGTCAGGTTCTCCCGGGCTCTTTTCACAGGAAGATTCGCTCCTGTCGGCATAGGAATCAGCATCATCTACGCTCTTTTCGTCCTTTGGGTGTGGGTGGCCCGCGGAGTCGGGAACTTCATCCTGCTCTTTGACCGTTTTGCGCGGCATGCGCTGCGAAGAGCAGAAAAGATAGAGGCGGTTTTTGTGGGCGGTGGACTCGTTTTCGGTATTTTTTTCGCGTCGCTTTCAATGATGCTTGGCAAAGAGTGGATGCTCTACTTGGGACTGGCTTCTTGCGCTTCGATCTTCCCTTTCAGCCTTACGTTCACGAACGCCTCAAAGGCAGGGCAGTGGCTATTTGGGCTGATAGGTACTTTCACCCTGGCGGCAGGCCTGGCAAGCGCGCTGGGTGCTGCCGGCTATGCTCCGAGGGAGCTTACGGCGGCTCTTTTTACCGGTGCTCTGTTTGCCGCCATCCTCACGACCTGGCTGGGGAATATTCCTTTTCTGAGGGCGCGATGATTTCTACCGCTTGTTGACAGAGAGGGCATGGCTGCGAGCTTTCTCCATGAACCATAACGTCGCAGGTCAGCATCTTCTTGCTTGCGTCCTGATGTGCGGGCTGGTTGTAGCCGCCGCCGGGTGCTCCACCTCGCCTCAGCCCAAGCCTCGGCAAACTCTGGAACTGGAAACTATCCACCATGAAGTGGCTACCGTTTACCTTTACCGTCCAGTCACTCAGACCCCGAAAACGGAGTAAGCTAATCCAAAGTATGGATGAAGAGCCCTGACCTGAGTTTCGGCTCGAACCACGTGCTTTTGGGTGGCATGATCTGTCCTGCGTCCGCGATCGTCATCAACTGCTCGACCGTAGTTGGAAACATTGAGAAAGCGACCGCGTCGCGGCCTGAATTGACTCTCGTGGTGAGTTCCTGTGTCCCGCGTATTCCGCCGATAAAATCGATCCGCTTGCTCGTTCGTGGGTCTTCAATACCGAGTATGGGGCAAAGCAGCTTGTCTTGCAGAACCGATACATCGAGACGGGAGACTGGATCGGATTCGCGGTCCTCGGCCCAGCTCAATCCATACCACTTCGACGAGAGATACATGCTCACATTACCAGGCTTGTCAGGAGCCGCTGCCGCCCCTTCCCGGACTGTGAATCGCTTCTTAACCTCCGCAAGAAATGCGGTTGCATTGTGCCCGTTCAGATCACTCACTGCGCGATTGTAGGGAAGTATCCTTAGCTGGCTTGCGGGAAATAGAACCGCCAAAAACCAGTTGTAGTTTTCAAGGCCATTGTGCAGCGGGTTGTTCTCACGCCGTTGACGTCCGACACTCGCGGCGCTTGCGGTACGGTGGTGACCATCAGCGACGTACGCGGCTGGCAACTCGCCAAACAACTTTACGATTCGTTCCCCGTCCGTCCCGCGCCAGACCGTATGGCGAATCCCATCAACGGCCGTGAAGTCAAAAAGAGGAGCGGATGCCGTCTCCTCTTTCACGAGCTGATCAATCGCTGGTTGATCGCGATAAGTCAGAAACACCGGCCCTGTATTTGCGCTGATAGTGTCGATCAGGCGGGTGCGGTCTGCTTCCTTATCCTTTCGCGTCTTCTCGTGTTTCTTGATGATGTCCTGTTCGTAGTCTTCTATGTGACACACGGTGGCTATGCCCGTCTGCGAATGGTTGCCCATCGTTTGCCGGTAGATGTAGACGCAACGCTCTGATTCGCGAACGAGGCTGCCGCTCATCTGCAATCCCCGGAAATTCTCGAGGGCTTTTGCATATACTTCCTGGGAATAAGGATCAGTATCGGCGGGAAGATCGATCTCCGCTCTGTCCACGTGCAGCAGGCTCTGGGAGTTCCCCTCGGCTAAAGCCAAAGCCTCTTTTCTGTCGACAACATCATACGGTACGCAAGCGACAAAGGGAGCTGATTCGGGTGTGGGGCGGAGACCTTGGAAAGTCCTGATTCTTAGCATTAGGAGCCTCTTCTACCTCTTAATCGTTGTCCAGGGAAGCCCGTGCCTCCACAATCCCACTCTGATTCTGGAATGGACCATCAGCCACCTTCTAGACCCGTTCCGGAGTAGCATGCCCCGCCGCCTCCGAAAAGGTGAAGAGGAGACCTTCCAGCTTGTCAAAAGTGATCGGCTTGGTCATGTGCGAGTCGAAACCGGCTTTCAAGCACCGCGCTATATCCTCTTCCATGCCGAAACCAGTCAGCGCGACGGCAGGGCCAGCATAGTACATCCTTGCCTTCTCAAGCAGGTCGATTCCAGTTCCATCAGGCAGGCCGATGTCGCTGAGAAGGAGCTCGTAATCTCGCGTGGAGAACAGCTCCATTGCGGCGGAAACGGATGCCGCGGTATCAACCTCGTGACCTAGCCGTCGAAGCAGACTGCTCATCACGCGGGCGGTATCAGGGTGGTCTTCCACCAGAAGGATACGCAGAGGACGATTGGCGAGCTGTGACTTTCTGACTGCCAATGGGAGGGGCCCCTCGGCGGGCGCGTCCGCGAGACACGGCAGGCTAAGAGTAAACGTCGAGCCGCGACCGGGCCCGTCGCTTGCCGCCTCTATTCGGCCCCCGTGAGCTTCCACGAGAAATTTGCAAATGGTGAGACCAAGTCCCAGACCACCGAAACGCTTCATGACTTCTTCATTCCCTTGCTCAAAGGGCCTGAAAAGCCTTGCAATGGCTTCCGAAGTCATCCCTATGCCGCTGTCGCTCACGGCGATTCGGATCATGCCGTCGCTATCCTCGGTGTGGATGCTTACCGTGCCGCGCTCCGGTGTAAACTTGATCGCGTTCCGGAGCATGTTGGAAAACACCTGTTGCAACCTTGCGGAGTCAGCTTTCATGAAAACCCGCGAGGCCTTGAGGTCGATCCCGAGATTCAACCGTTTTGCAAAGATCTCGCTCTGGTAGATTGCCGCGCCCGATTTCAGCAGGCGATGCACATCGAGTGTCTCGACGTGCAGGTGCATTTTGCCTTTCACAATCCGTGTTACGTCGAGAAGGTCATCGATCAGCCGCGCTTCAAGTTCCACGTTCTTGCGGATCATCTGCAGATCGGGCATGAGTCCCGCCGGGAAATCGTCGGAGACTTCCCACCCCGTCAGCGTGGCTAAAACCGGCGAGAGCGGTGTGCGCAACTCGTGGGACAGCGCCGCCAAAAACTGGTCTTTCGCCCGGCTCGCCGCGTCAGCCTCTTCCTTCGCCTTCCGTAGCGCTGCCTCGGCCTGTTTGTGTTCACTGAAGTCCCGAAACACCAGAACGACTCCCCGAGTCGCGCCATCCTTTTCGCGTATGGGAGCTCCGCTGTCATCGATCGGGATCTCATTCCCGTCCTTATGGATGAGCAGGGTATGGTTGGCGAGCCCGACAATCATTCCTGTGCGGATGACCTTTTCCACCGGGCTCTCCACTATTTGGCGCGTTTGTTCATTGATGATCTTGAAGACGTCCACGCACCGTTTCCCATTTGCCTCCGCCGCAGTCCAGCCCGTCAAGGCGCAGGCCGTATTGTTGAGGAAGGTGATATTGCCTGCGGTATCTGTGACAATGACGGCGTCTCCGATGCTTGCGAGCGTTACCGAAAGCAGCTCCTTTTGCCTCTGAGTTTCCACTGCGGAACGCAACCGGGCAGCGACCTCAGAGCTCACCTGCCGATAGGCCCAGGCTAAAAAGAGCAGGTTCAGCAATACAGCGGCAATGACGACCGCGTTACGGATCACAGCAGAGTGATCCGCCTCCCTCTGCGCGTCATCGATGCTGGAATTTAGTCGCGCGTTCAAATCTCGCGCCTTTCCTCGTATGGAATCCATGATCGCCTTCCCGGCGTCCGTTTGCACGATCTGCAAAGCCTTCTTGGTCTGGCCTGCTCGCTTGAGCGCGATTGTTCTCTGCAGCTCATCCATCTTCTGAGACGCGAGCGTCTCGATTTGATCCACGCCCGCCGCGGGTACAAATCCCTCGTTGACCGACTGTCGGATAACGCTGAAGTCGTCGCGAATGTGCGATGAACCCATGACGTAAGGCTCGAGGTAGGCTTCCTTTTCCGTTAACAGAAAGCCTCGTTGTCCGGTCTCGAGATCCTTTAGCTCGGAGAGAACATTATCCACCTGCGCCACCGCCACTCTCTGCTTGGCTACACTGTTGTTTAGTCGCAAAAGCGTCCGGCCCGTGAGATAGATAGCCGCGATGCTTATCATCAAGACGACTGCCATCGTGATGAAAAGAGCTCCGAGTTTTGTTTCCTGTTTCATTCCTCAGCCCGAGGCTCAATATAAGATGGTGTCGGGCGGTGGCAAACAGAACCCGAGGCAACTTCCGGCGAGGTAAAAACGTATGAAACAGGCGATGCCCGGACCTTCCTGCCCAGCGACTTTGGATCGCATTCCTTGAGCGCTCCCGCTGAAACCCCTTGGAAGCCGCGTCATAATCCATGGGCCATCGCGCTCACGGTCACGATAGCCACGTTCATGGAGGTTCTCGATACCTCCATCGCAAACGTTGCCCTCCCGCACATTGCCGGAAGCCTCGCCGCGGATCTCGACGAATCGACATGGGTTCTCACCAGCTACCTCATCGCGAATGCCGTCGTGCTCCCGCTAAGCGCATGGATATCCGACCGAATCGGACGGAAGCGTTTCTATATGATCTCGGTGGCTCTTTTCACCGTCAGTTCCTTTCTCTGCGGATTGGCCCCGAGTCTGCCTGTTCTCATTTTTTTCCGCGTTCTGCAAGGCATTGGGGGCGGTGGATTGGCCCCAAGTGAGCAGACCATCCTTGCGGATACCTTCCCGCCGGCCCGGCGTGGCACTGCCTTCGCCGTTTATGGAATGGCCGTCGTTCTCGCGCCCGCGATCGGCCCAACGTTGGGCGGCTTCATCACGGATAATTTCTCGTGGCATTGGATCTTCTTCATCAATGTGCCCGTCGGGATCATATCGCTGCTTTTGACTTCGCATATGGTGGAGGATCCCCCGCATGTTTTGGAAACGAAAAAGGCCGTGCGGGGCGCGTCGATCGACTATATGGGAGCGGGCCTCGTGGCGATCGGTCTCGGAAGCTTGGAGGTCGTGCTGGATAAGGGGCAGGAGGACGACTGGTTCAGCAGCCACTTTATCGTCGGATTCGCCGTCACCTCCGCCATGGCGCTGGCTTTCTTCGTTATCTGGGAACTGCGGCAGGAGCATCCCATATTGAACCTGCGACTGTTCAAGAATCGGAACTTTGCGGTTTCAAACGTGCTGATGCTTACTTTGGGAGCAGCTCTTTTTGGCACCACCGTCCTCATCCCGGAGTTTCTCCAGTCAATCATGGGCTACACGGCTGAACAGGCGGGGATGGTGCTCTCGCCGGGAGGGTTCACAGTCCTCCTTTGCATGCCGATCGTGGGCCGGCTGGTGTCGAGGGTCGACCCGAGGAAGCTGATAGCGTTTGGATTTATCGCCACCGCCTTATCGCTCTTCCACATGATGAACATATACACAGGCATAGATTTTCGCGCGGCGGTGTTCTTCCGGATATACCAGGCTGTCGGGCTCGCCTTTCTTTTCGTCCCGATAAATACAATCTCGTTCGTCGGCGTGGCTCCCCAGCAGGCGAATCAGGTCTCCGCGATGATCAACCTTTTCCGTAATCTCGGAGGCAGCATCGGCATCTCCGCCGCCGCTACTTTGCTGTCGCGACGCGCGCAGGTTCATCAGAACTACCTCGCCGCTCATATTACGAACTATGACGCTCCATTCCGGGCAACTTTCGCAACCATCAGCCACCGTCTTGCGCGCGCGGGAGCAAGCGCGCCCGACGCCATGCAGCAGGCCTACGGCCAGATTTACCGGTCCGTCCAGCAGCAGGCTTCCGTGCTCGCGTATATAGATACCATTGGCATCATGGCGCTTGCCTGCGTACTTGTCCTGCCTCTGCTTCTGCTCGCCAAACGCGGAAAGCCGGGACAAGCAGCCATGGCGCACTAGATTCGACAACGTATCATGCCGACGGAAACAACAGAGTCTCGCAAGGATCCATCCCACGCCAGTGGCGCCGCCGAAAAAGGGGTCTCCGATGCTGATCCTCCTGGCGGTGTTCGTGATTGGCGCTGTTATAGGGACGATCTATTACCTGCGAACGCGGAACTTCGAGACGACTGACGACGCTTTTATTGACGGGCACGTGATTCAGGTTAGCCCGAAGATCGCGGCGCATGTCACCGCTGTACATTTCACGGACAACTCCGAAGTGAGGAAGGGAGACTTGTTGGTGGAGCTGGACCCGCGTGATTACGAAACGGCGCTGGAACGCGCGAAGGCGCAGTTAGGCCAGGCGAGAGCCCAGGTGCGGCAGGCGCTCGCGCAGATGGATCAGGCGAAAGCCCAGGTCGTTCAGGCGGAGTCGCAAGTCGCTCAGCAAGAGGCGCAGTTCGAGGTGGCTGGCATAAACTTCAACAGAAACAAAAGCCTTTTTCAGAAGGATGTTCGCGCGGTCGCAAAGGAGGAGGTGGACACAACAAAGGCATCGTTCGACGCTCAGAAGGCGATGGCGCAAGCGGCGCGAGCCAATGCGGAGGCGATCCGCGCGAGCGTCGAGGCCGCGGAAGCCCAGGCCGGTTCAGCCAGCGCCAGCGCGCGCGTTGCCGAAGCGGTGGTGCATGATGCTGAGTTGCAGCTCTCCTACACGAGGATTCAAGCCGCTGTGGATGGACGCATCGTGCGAAAAAGCGTTGATACAGGGGATTATGTCCAGATGGCGCAGGCGATGTGTTCGCTCGTGCTTCCCGACGTTTGGGTCACCGCGAATTTTAAGGAAACACAGCTTACCCGCATGCGCGCCGGACAGCCGGTGCGGGTCAAAGTTGACGCTTTTCCCTCCCTGAATCTTAAGGCCCATGTGGACAGCTTCCAACTTGGCACCGGCTCTCGCTTCAGCCTCCTGCCTGCCGAGAACGCAACAGGGAATTTCGTGAAAGTGGTGCAGCGGGTTCCCGTCAAGATCGTCTTCGACGAGCCGCTTGGAGCCCTGCTTCGATTGGCTCCCGGCATGTCTGTGGAGCCGAAGATTGATGTCAGCGGACATCCCGAAGAGGCCGGGCGAGACAAACCCTGACATGCGCGCCAGGAAAATCCTTAAGCTCTGGGGCGCTTCATCTGTTGCTTGTTTGCTCGCCTCCTGTGCCGTGGGGCCGGACTACAAAGGTCCTCCGCGCGAAACCCTCCGCTCCTTTAAGAACAATTCTGGTGAGGCCGGGAAGTGGAAGGTTGCCGAGCCGCGCGACTTTGAGGCGCGTGGCGCGTGGTGGGAGGTATTTCACGATTCCACGCTCAACGAACTCGAAAATCATGCCGCGCATGAAAACCAGGACATCTCCGGAGCCATTGCCCGGATCAGGGAAGCGCAATCTCAAACGCGCGTGGCGGCAGCCGACTTTTTGCCCAGTCTTTCCGCAGAACCGAGTGCCACCAGGCAGCGGAGCAGCAACACCGATCCTTATCAGACGGGTCGCCTGATTGGCCCCAACCCCTTCGCCGGCCCGTCTGGCAGCGGAGCTTCTGGAAATTCGGGAGATTTCGTTCTGAATAATCAGCCGCTTACCCGCACCTACAACCTCTTCCGGCTTCCGCTGGATCTTAGCTGGGAGATCGATCTTTTCGGAAGGGTGCGTCGCAACACAGAGGCGGCGCGAGCCACTGCCCAGGCGAGCGTGGCTGACTACCAGAACACCCTTGTCAGTGTGACTGCAAACGTCGCGTCAACGTATTTCAGCCTGCGCGCTCTGGACGAGGAAACTGTCGTTCTGGAGAGCACCATCAAGACACGGCGGGACGCGTTGCAAATCGCGCAAGAACGTCTGGACGCGGGTTTGACTGGTGAACTCGATGTCGCGCGCGCCAAGTCCGAGGCCGCCAGCAACGAAGCAGACCTATTCAGTGTCCGCCGGGCGCGCGGAGAAATGGAGAATGCCCTTGCGACGCTGACGGGACAGTCTGCCAGCGCTTTTCAGCTTGGCAGAGGAGTGCTGGGAAGCAACCCGCCTCGCATTCCGACGGGTCTTCCAAGCCGCTTGCTCGAAAGAAGGCCCGACATTGCTTCCGCGGAACGGCAACTCGCGGCTGCCAATGCTCGAGTCGGTTTGGCAAAGGCCGCATTTTTTCCTGAGATCAAGCTCACGGGTCTGGCCGGACTGGAGAGCGCCGATGTGGGCAGTCTTTTCTCGTGGCAAAGCCGGGTGTGGCAGATCGGACCGAGTATCAGCCTCCCCATCTTCGAGGGAGGCCGGAATCATAGCCAATCTAAGAGGAAGTCAGGCGCGCTACGATGAGCAAGTCGCCGCCTATCGCAAGCAGGTGCTGGTTGCCTTCCAGGAAGTCGAAACGGCACTTCTCGATTTGCATACACTGGCTCAGCAACTGAACGCCCAGCAGGAGGCCAGCGCAGCCGCCAGGCGCTCTCTGGAACTAAGCCAGAAGCAATACGAAAAGGGCGCGATTAACTTCCTCGACGTCCTGGAGGCGCAGCGCACTCTTTTGGCCGACCAACGCATAAGCCGTCAGTTGTTGGGGCAGGAACTTCAAGCCACAGTCCAACTTATCAAATCGCTTGGCGGCGGTTGGTAAGCAGAGGCTTACTCCGCCGGGAGCTCGGCCCAAGCTATTCCGCCGGTGGATCCACCTCCCGCACAACAGTCCCATCCGCCGGACTCATCACCAGGATCGCCAGCTTTTCTACGCTGTTGAGCTCCTCCGGCTTGAGCATTTTATAATTCATGTTTTCTCCGCCCTGTTCACCGTCATTCCCGAGGGGAGCGGGCTCCGGGGACTGGCTGCTATTCAGACTCGCATAATCGAACTTCCCTCTCAGATCCGTATAGCCATCTTTGAAGAATCGCACTGTCCCGCCCTTTAAGCGGGCGTATACCTTCACATACGCCTTGCTCACCGGCTTGCCTGCTCCCTGGTCTCGCAAATCCAACTGCCCATAGTTCTCCGCCAACGCCAGCTTAAGGGTGTTCGCGTGATAGGCTTGCGCTTTCCGTTGCCCCGCGCCCACAATCTCGATCAACACGTTCGCTTTCGCGAACTCAGGCGGCAGCGGCAGATCCAGCGCGTCCCGGCCCGCTGGCAGCTTTACAAGATCGCTCTTCCCGGGTTTCACAATAGAAAAACGTCCGGCATCCTGCGCGACGAAAGGGTTGGAGCTGAAAAGGAACTCGGGATCCATCAGGTAATAGTTCACTCTCACCTCGTCAGCGTTCTTCCACCCCAGCGAGATTTTTCCGTCCTCCACCTTGAAGTCGAATGATGGCTCTGTGGCCGCAAGCGCCGCTTGCCGCCCCTCGCGATCTTTCCCTGGCGCCTCGCCATGCCCCGCCTTTCCCTCCGCTTCATCCGCCTCAGCTCTTACGTCGCTGAATAGCGTCTTCCATCGATCCACCGGGTAATTCGCGTACTGTTCTGCGACGGATCGAGCCGCTGCCGGTTGCTCCTCGTAGAATGCCGCGTAGCAGCGGAAATAATCATACTGCAATTTTGTCGGCAATTCCTCTGCCTTTACCGCGTGGAATCTCTCCAGAGCCTCTCCCACCCTATCCTGAAGAAAGAGATAGTATACCAGGCTCATTTCATCGATCGCGTCCAGAGTTGGCTTATGCGCGAGGATCCTCAGCAGCGCTTGATATTGCGCCCGCAGCACAGGATTCGCGATCTGGTTCTCGGCTCCGACGCGCCGCGACCGCTGGTTTACAAGAGGCGAATATTCCAGATGCTCATACGAGCGCCGCTCGATCGGATTGATCTTGATCAGGCTGCAGTCCAGCCAGGGGCCGCATTGGGCGATAAAATCATCGTGGTGGCGCAACCACTCGCGCATGGAATCAGTGTCATTATGCGCGACTCCGTATGAGTAAAGCGCATCGTTATACACATGCCGCTTCGCCAGCAGGGTCACCAGCTTTCGGAAGAAATCGACGCTGCCGCGAGCCCGCCAGGCCACCCGGCTCAGATTGATCCGTTCGATATTCGTCTGCTCCAGAAAGCCAAATACGTCCTCGTCGCTTCCGTACCTGCGACACGTAATCCCATGAGGCTTTGTCGATCCGGGAGAGCTCCCGCACCACCTTGAACATCGTTGGTTTTGCCGCTCCCACGCTTTCCTCATTGAGCGCCACGCTCACCGGGTAGTGA
The DNA here is from genome assembly GCA_963828525.1 of uncultured Verrucomicrobiae bacterium. GTDB lineage: Bacteria > Verrucomicrobiota > Verrucomicrobiia > Chthoniobacterales > Chthoniobacteraceae > CAWHEP01. The sequence continues at coordinate 355,522 of CAWHEP010000009.1, read as the reverse complement.
GGAAAGGCCTCCGCGCCCGCAGTGGGGAAGTAGAAGAAGTATTCGAAGGTCTTCGTCGTGCATGCCTCCAGCCGTAGCGCTTTGCTGTCCGTGGCCTTGCTCCCGAGCACCGGGAGCGCCCCTTGAGGGATTTGCATCAGCAACTCTAGTTTTCGAGGTGATGATCCAGGATTCGTCACCACGATGTTCGCTCCGGTACACGACTCCCGGCAGGAACTCCTCCGTGACATATTTGTCAAATCGCTCGTTTCCCTCTTCTCGGTAGCGATCTCCCTGCCGATAGAAATTCTCGCTCACAAGCAACTCCTCGCGATCCCTGGCTGGCGCTGCCAGCTTGATTTCACGGTGGAATGCAATCAGCGGCCCGCCCGCCGTCATGGTAAATCGGCTCCCCTCTGTCTTTTGTACATTTTTGGGTGAGTTAAACGGCAGATCCAGAACAGCCAGCGCGAGCATCATCTCCGAAAAACTTCCGCTCGCTTCCGCTACATGCGTTGAAAGGAACGGAGTCTTCGGATCGCGTCCTGCGTAATCCCGCCAGAAAGCATTTATCGTGATTAGCTCCGCCCCTTGCTGTGATAGCGGCAGTTCGTAGTAGTTATTCTCAGCCCACTCCTTTGTAGGTCCCAACGCGCGGAAAAACTGCCGAGTCACCGTCCGGAGGCGCTTGCTCTCCTCGTGATTCAGACTGCCGCTGTCCGCATCGATGCTAAGCTCATTTTTTTGTTCGTTCCCAGGCGCATCCACTCCGTCTCTCAAATAAGGCCGGCGCGCCTTGGTCCTGAATTGCCGCGGGGTCTGGGCTAAGTCTCCCATCGTGATCACTCCTCCTGCGATCGAGGTTGATCCACTATAGCTATTTGATCGTTTGAGCGATGATCCGTATGCTATGAAGCCCGCCGGTGCCGGCGCGGTCGTTGCTACCGGCGTTGAAGGTTCGCTACTTGCCACCAGCCCTCTTCTCGCGTCAGACAGCCCGCTCTTGTCCTCTTTGAAGAGCGCGTCTCCCATAAGCGCCGTGTCAAACATTTGGCTATTGCGCTCTGGATTTGGTGGCAGCAGCTCCCAAAGTTCCCGCAGGTGCCGGGCGGTTGCTGCGGCTTCATCCGGCAGACGCTCTGCAAGCAGGCAGCGCTCCGCGATATTCAGCCTGCCATACGCCCACGGAGCGGCGTATCTCTTCATATCCGCGCCGAGGAGATAGTCGTCGATGAACGTTTTGTCTTTTTTGTTTCGCAGATGCGGAACGATGACACTGGTGAAAAACGACGGGTCTTTTCGCGCAAGAAAAACGTTCAATTCGTGGCAGGCATACTCGGAATATCGCGCGCGCTTTTCCTCGTCTTTCAGCTTTGGCCAGTCCAGCACCCAGCCGAATTTGGCGAGCCGTTCATCATGGCTTAGCGTCATGAACAGAGCATGCACTGAGGCCAGGGAGTCGTAAGTCTCCAGGTCGCTCGTGAGTATGTTATCGAGCGTGATTTTCTGGCCTGCTTCAAGGAGTGTCGCCTCCTTCTTCTCCGTGAATGTTTTGCCCGGGTCCAGATTGAGCATCAGCCGCAGATCGTGAAGCTTCGTCAATACCTCCGGAAGCGCCATTGTTCTCTCCACGGCGCCCGTAAGGTTCTCAACCTCGATCTGTAGATACTGCCGGTCTCCCAGCTCCTTGCGATCCAGATGAGCGATCCCGTTTTCATCGGGGGTTAAGTTATAGAACACCGGAGCGGTGTTGGCCAAATAGTCAATGTCCGCTCCGTCTGCCGCGTGGGCTGCGTCCATGCCAAACCCCTCTATAGCGGAAGGAACTTGCGATTGTCCGGCGCGCGCTCCTCCCATCGCAGAACTAATCTCCCCTCCAATCGATTCAAGCGCGTGGAGATCTGTCGAACGCTCTTCCCAGGGATTTAGCAGCAACCCCGGCCTCGCCAGCATGTTGCCTGGGTAGGCCTTGGTGTCACGGCGTTCGAGTATGTAGCGATACTCATCGCCGATCTCGCGCTCCGCCGCGAAGAGGTTCGGCAGCTTGTCGGGCGTGCCCCAGCCCGGCTCGAACCGCGCGAATCTCCCAAGTTCAAAGAGACCCGTCCCGGGCAGAAAACGTGTTGCCGCGATATGCACTCGCGTAAACTGGTCGGCGTTGGCGATCCGCACCCGCACGCTGTCGCCATCGACTTGCGCTCCAGCGATCTGCAAAGGTAACCCCTCGCGCGCCTCCAGGGAGCGTGTCGGCGACGCAATCCAGTTCCGCGCCCGCTTCCCGGCCGTTACTCGGATCGTGATTTCGTGCAGCCCTGCATCCCGCGCCAGCAGCGAGTAATCGCCGGGAGCCAATCCATTGATCATCGGCTCTGCTCCACCGGCGCCTTCGATAGCTTCCTTCTTGTCCGCTACAAATGTCCCGCCGCGCTGTTCCAGCAGGGAATAGCTCCCTGGGTCTCCGGCGCGCGGTATTTCGATCGGGTCACCTGCATTGGCATGGATAGTTGTCGGCCAGGTTCGCGCGGAATCTTCAAGCGCCCAATCCCTCACTCTCCCGTTTGGCAGGCGCGCCTGCGCGCGGCTCAGCTCCGCGAGAGCGCCGAGCTGTATGCGTCCCGCGTCATCCGTCCTCAGCGCGATATGCTCAGGTTCCGTGAATCCCCGGTTGGTGAAGTCGAACACAACCTGCTGATTGGCGATTGGCTCACCGTTTTTTCCAAGCAGTTCAAAGACATAGCCTTTGTCGAATTTGCTGAGTTGTCCGTCACTTGTCGCATCTGTCCTGTCGATTCCGTTGATTTCCCACGTTCTAGTGGCGGATACCTCCTGCTTCTCCCCGCCTTTGGAGATATTCTCCACCTTCCCGTTCAGCGTCACGGACAGCGAGGCGAGCCTCTCAGGCACTTGAAACACATGAGTGAAAGTCTTCGCTTCTGTCAGAACCGGGTCTGGTATTTCCGCTGTCGTTGATACGCCGTCCAGCGTTGTGGACGTGATTGCCAGCTTTGTTTGCTTCAGCAGCTCCAGCGAGGTCTGTTCATCTCCGATCAGCAGAGCGGCGCGGACTGCCAGTGTTGCCTGGCGCCCCGCGATGAGTTGTTCGCGTTCGATGTGGAACTGCGCGTCCAGCCGGTAATTCTCCGTATGTTGCGCGAAGTTCGCCAGTGTAGCGAACTCTCCGTCTGGCGTTGCCAGTATGATCTGCTTGCTGCCTGCCTCTTTAGCGAACGGCACTACGATGTAGCCGGTTTTTGCGTCCGCGAGCAGCTTGCGTCCCTCCAGCCATGCCACAACATCCTTCACAGGGTTTTGCTGCTCATCTAAAACCGTCAGCATGTCACCGGCAGGTCCAATCCGCTGGATGAGAGACCAGTGCCCTTTCCGCACCAGCGCCCGGCTTGATTTGCCGCCGCCGATATACTCGATAACCCAAGCCCCCCTTTTTCCTTTTAATTCGGGAAACTCAGAGGAGCGCGTCACCCGTCGGAAAGGATTGTCGCTCTCCCCGCCGCCCAGATCTATGGTGGTTTCGCTCTTCGGTACGAGCCCGTCCAACTGCAGATCCGTGTTCAGTTGGCGCTTTTGCGTCAGGAAATACGAGAGGGTGTTTATCTCGTAAACTCTTACAATAAGCTTGGGCGCGTTCTTCACGGAAACATCGATCTTCACCCCGTCCGCTGGCGCGCAGAACTGTGGGTTTGTCGCGGCGAAGTCTACATCCACCCGATCTTTCAGAGCCTGGAAAGCGCTGGGCGAAAGCAGCGAAGCCCACCGTTCAGGTTCGCCCTTTCCATTTGTGATCATGGCCTCCGCCAGGATCGGTCGCAGCCAGCTCTCGCGAGCGTACGGCGTCCAGGGCTTCAGCACTTCAGCCGGGTCGGCGGTTCCGTCCGCTTTCTCGAAGATGTGGAGGAAAAAATCGCGCGCAAGCCGCTCGTCGTCACCAATCGGGACGGCCGTGCTCATTGCGCCCGTATAGTCTGTATTCAGATCTACCGTGTTTCGCTCATGCCCCATCAGATACTTTGGGTTCATATACCCTTCTGGGCGGGGGAGCTTCAGGTATTCCAGGAACCTGTTCTCATCGTAAACACCCAGCCCCTGGTCATGCTTCAACCGCTGGTATAATATATTCGCCTTGAGAGAGTTGAAGGCGGGAGGCAGCTTGCTCGTGTAGCTCCATACTCGCTCAAGCCAAGCCACTCGCTCGGCGGGGTCGAACTCCGCGTCCGCGTCCGCGCCCGGCGCCATCTTCGCTATACGAGCCGTGATGAAGGCGGTGTTCTCAAGCAGCGATGGGATCCTGCGGGCGAGATCATCCATTTGCTCGGGCAGCAGCGCTCGGTGGATGTCGAACTCTCCGAATCCGCGGCTCTCCTTCGACTGCAGATCCTCTGCCGCCAATTCAATCAGGTTTGGCACATCTGGCCGTTTTATTCGGGCCAGGAGCGCCCGCGCCTGCTCCGTCCTTAGCGGTGTCTTGTCCCTCACCAGTCTCTCCAGCGTCTCATCCGAGCATTCCTTCAGATCATCGCTCCGCCGGAGCGCCTCCCGGAGAAATACCGCGCGGCTCACTCGCCCTTGATCCAGCGTGCATGGTAAATCTGGACGCTTGTTGCGTGTCTCCTGCTGATCATCAAAATGCAAATGCAAGCGATCCCGCAGGAACTTTAACGTCGCTGTCGGATCAGTGTCATACCTGAGAAGAGCCGAGCGATTTTCGATCACCCGTCGCTGCTCCGATCGCGGGAAGCGTTTGGCCCACTGCCGCATGATGCCCGCAAGCTTTTCCTCCTGGTTCGTATTCTGATACTGCAGCGCGTGATAGAAGTAGTAATCCTCGCTTCCCGGTATCAATTCATTCATCACTGCTTCCCGGTTCGGCGAGAGGGCGAACTTCTCGATAAAGCCGATTTCATTTTCGGCGTTAAGCAGCGTTGAGAAGGTGAGGGACCAGGCAAGGAGCAGTTTCGTTTTCATTTCGGAGGGGGTGTTGTTACGGCAAGACGCACAGAGGCGCGGTTACGCGCGAAATTTCTGCTTTGAGCGTTGATTTGGCTTCAGCGGAGAGGACGAAGAACCAGATGGGCAAGGCTGCTTTCGTCTTCTGCGGCAAAGCTTACGGCTTTGGAGCGAACTCGCTCAAGCTCCTTAATGCCTTCTCTGGCATGGATCATTCTTCTATGGGATCGCATGAGGTTCTCTTCTTTCATGCGCGCCTGCATTTTGGCGGTCACGCTCGCTCGCGCGGCGCATCCAATCCTCGCGCAAACGGACGCGGATCCGCGGGGCGTGCAGGGTATTACGGAAGTCACGCTGGATGGGCTGTCCGACAAGAATATCTCGGCGCTCGGCCAGTCGGCGCTTTCAATCCATCCGGATACTTGGAAACACGGAGAAAGCGCCAACTTCGTTTACCACTTCACCCATGGGTTCGTTGCGACTCCCGTTTCGGTGGAGGCCGAGTACTACTATAGGGTCATATCCAGGGAACTGGAGAAAGACACCAGCCAATGGGAACGGAAATCGCACATTTATATCTTCGAGAAGCCGGAAGATTGGACGGCGTTCCAGAAACTGGCGTCCCTCGACCCATGGACGGGCGGCATCCACGTGAAGGGCGACCTGTTCATACAACGCAACCCCGAGTTCAGATTCAAAGGACGTTCTCTGGGCCACGAGATTACGCACCTTGTCGTGCATCGCTTCTTTGGCTCGGGATGCCCCCTCTGGCTGGATGAAGGCTATGCGGAGTACGCCTCCATTCGCTCCTACGCCAGTTATGAACGCGCGCGCGGCTCCGCGTCCCGACCCCAATCCATGCTTCTCCCCTCGACGTATATCCCCGTTGAGACCCTGACAAATTTCATGGCTTACCCTTCAGACGTTCTTCAAGTAAGAACATTCTACGTCGAGTCCGAAAAGCTCGTGCGGTTCCTCGCGGCGGAGAGTAAGCCTGGCTTTCTTGCCTTCCTGGACGGCATGTGCAAGGGAAACAGGTTTGAAACCGCGCTGTGGAAAGGGTATGGAGGAAGGTTCGCCGGGACAGCGGATCTCAACAGTGAATTTCAAAGATACGCCACACAGCACTTCGCGATTCCCGGGCAGCCGTAGTTTGCCGCGATTGTTGCTGGCAGTCCTTACAGTATCAGTATTCGCGGGGCCCGCTGCTGCGCTCTCGGCGCAGGACGACCCCTCAGGTGAAGTGCCGCTGGTCGAAAAGCCCTGGGATCAGCTCTCCAATAAGGAGGTGACCCCGAACGGCGAGAAAGCTCTCGCCATAGCTCCAAAAAAATGGAGGCACGCGGAAACGGAAAACTTCATTTTACATTACCGCCGGGTGACGGAGGCGCGCAAAGTTGCTCGCGAAATCGAGTATGACATCCGTTTTATTGCGAAGACCCTGGGAGCCACCCCGCAGCAGTATAAAAAAAGGTCCCATGTCTTCGTCTTCGAGGATGAAACAGAATGGAATGTATTTCTCGGCCAAACCGACATTCCGTCCTGGACGGGAAGCTTCGCGTTGGGTGACGAGCTCTTCCTGAACGTGCGGCGGTCCGGTGAGACAGGTCGATTTGATTCGCAGACGCTCGCGCACGAGACTACACACGCTGTGGTCGCGCGGCTCTATCCGGACAAGCGCTGGCCGCTCTGGCTCAGTGAAGGTTTTGCGGAGTACATGGGATCCGCGAGCGTTGCCGCGCGGAAGAACGAAATGCTGAAGCTCCGCCAGCACACCCTGAACTTTGCCCAGATGCCGATCGATGATCTCATGGCAATGAACCGCTACCCGGAAGACGCCGTCGCGGTGGAGCGCCTTTACCAGACGTCTGAGAAGCTGGTGCGATTTATCATGGATGATCTGCCTCGGGATCGTTTCCTCCACTTCATCGATGCCATCCTTGATGGGAGTCCGTTTAAAACGGCCCTCTTGATGGTCTACAGTTCCCAAATCGCCAGCTACGAAGACTTCGAGAGACGTTACGAGAAGGTTACAAGATGAGATCCCTCGCTGAATTGAGAACATCATGGCTGCGGTAAAGAAACGCGCTCCATCAGCAAACCTCTTCGCGGTGCTCGGAACTGACGAGTCGGAGGTAAAAGCCTCCGCCCTGAAACTTGCTGATGAGCTTTCACCCAGTGACGCCGGAGAGTTCGGACGCGATGTTATCGACGGCCAGGTGGACAACGCCGATCAGGCCGCCCAGAGAATCCACCAGACTATGGAGGCTCTGCTGACGCTCCCATTCTTCGGCAGCAAATTTGTATGGCTCAAAAACGTTAACTTTCTCGGTGATAACGTCTTGGGACGCGCCGCGTCCGTGTTGGAAGCCGCGGAGATGCTTGGAGAGCTGCTGAAAAAAGGCCTGCCGGAGAACGTGACTTTTCTACTGAGCGCTACCGAGGTCGACAAGCGCCGCTCTTTTTACAAGACACTGGGTTCAGTTGCAAAGGTCGAGGTGCTGGACAAACTCGACGCCTCTCGTTCCGGGTGGGAAGAGGACGCTGCATCAGCCATCTCAAAACGCGCCGGCGCGTTTAAGCTCCACTTCGCGTCCGGAGCTCTTGAGTTGCTGGCCCTCTCCACCGGAGGCGAGAGTCGCCAGATCGGAAACGAACTCGAAAAGCTGGATCTATACCTCGGTGACGGGCGCAGGGTCATCGAAATGGAGGATGTCCGCCTGTTGGTGCCACTTTCCCGCGCTGGCGTAATCTTTGAGTTAGGCAACGCGCTTGCTCGCAGGGACCTGAGAGCGTGCTTTGCGCTGGTCGATCGTCTTCTCTTTCAGGGAGAATCCGCTATTGGCATCTTCCTTGTCGCCATTGTGCCGACAGTGAGAAATCTGCTGATCGCCAAGGACCTGATGGGGCGGCATCGTCTGAGTCGCCCCTCTACGCCGTTCAGTTTCATTTCTGCATTGAACCGGCTGCCTTCCGAAGCGACATCTCACCTTCCACGCAAGAAGGATGGAACGGTTAACGGATTCGCGTTTGGCATCGCTGCCAGCCATGTGCACCGGTTCGAACTTGAGGAACTGACAGACCTGTTCTCAGCCTGCCTGGACGCAAACGCGCAATTGGTTACCACCCAAATGGATGTTCACGCGGTGCTCGATCAACTGCTCGGCAGGCTGAGTAACAAGCGGAAGTTATTAGAACTTCTAATGTATCGTGTATGAACGCCAAATGTGGTTAATCTATGAAAAAAAATAATCTTTATTTGTTGCGCTTCCGGTCGAAACGCGCAATACTATCCACATCTTTTTAAGATTGTTCTGGGGGGAACATCAGCCCTTCGCGGCCATTCGGCCGCGGGGGGCTGTATTTTTGTACACCCGGATAGACTTTCTGCTCGGTTTGAGACAGATTGCCCACCGCTCATGAGAACACCCCAGACATCTCCCGCTGTTCCTGATGCTGGCGGCCATTTCGGAGCATACGGCGGCATGTTTGTTCCTGAAACCCTCATGGCAGCGCTCAACGAGCTCTCGGGGGAGTACGCGCTCGCCAGGCTGGATCCCACATTTAGGGAGGAACTCGCGCTTCTGCTCCGCGATTTTGCCGGCCGGCCCACTCCCCTTTATTTTGCCGAGCGGCTCACCGCCCATCTCGGGGGGGCTAAGATTTACCTGAAGCGGGAGGATCTTCTTCATACGGGCGCCCACAAAATCAACAACGCCTTGGGTCAGATACTTCTGGCCCGGCGCATGGGTAAAAAGAGGGTCATTGCGGAGACGGGCGCCGGGCAGCATGGCGTCGCGACGGCGACCGCTGCCGCTCGCTTTGGATGCGAGTGCGTCATCTACATGGGCAAGGTGGATATGGAGCGTCAGGCTCTGAACGTCATACGGATGAAGTTGCTCGGGGCAACCGTGGTGCCCGTCATGGCGGGGCAGGCAACGTTAAAGGAGGCGATCAACGAGGCGATGCGCGATTGGGTCACGAATGTTCGAACCACTCACTACATCCTCGGTTCTGCCCTTGGTTCTCATCCTTATCCCCTCATCGTCCGCGATTTTCACCGGGTGATCGGTGAGGAAGCGCGCGCGCAAATACTGGAGCGCGAGGGGCGGCTGCCTGACTTGCTTGTTGCTTGCGTGGGTGGCGGCAGCAACGCCATCGGGCTATTCTACCCGTTCCTTGAGGACGAAGCAGTGCGAATGGTGGGAGTGGAGGCTGGGGGAGAAGGAATCCTCCCTGGGAAACATGCCGCTCGCTTCCAGGGGGGAAACTCGGGGTGCTCCAGGGCACGAAGACTTTCTTGCTCGCCGACGACGATGGCCAAATCCAGCTTACCCATTCGATCTCGGCGGGCCTCGATTACGCTGCCGTCGGGCCTGAACACAGTTATCTGCGCGACAAGGGCAGGGTGGAATATGAGTATGCGACCGACCAGGAAACGTTGCAGGCGTTTCAAGCAACCTCCCGAATTGAAGGCATAATCCCGGCGCTCGAATCCTCGCACGCGATGGCATACGTGATGAAGGCCGCTCCTGGCCTTTCTAAAGACACCCTAATTATCGCCAATCTTTCAGGACGAGGCGACAAGGACGTCCAGCAGGCCGCCGAACACATCGGCGGTATTCTCTAGAACTCGCCTGCGCGCGCGTTCTCGACTGTCTCTTGATGAATCGCCCGCGCCCTACGTGCTACTACTGATGACAAATCCCTCCAAACCGAGAAACAGCAACGGACTCATATTCATAGCAATCTTCAAAACGGTGAAAGGGCTGCTGCTCCTCATCGTTTCGATAGGCCTGCTCAAACTGCTCCACAAGGACGTCGCGGACGTGCTTGAACATTGGATAGAGGCAACACGATCCGATCCCAATAACCGCTTTCTTGCTGCGATCCTCGCGAAGGCGGGACTCTTGGACGATCACAAGATCAAGGAGTTCAGCGCCCTCACCTTCTTCTATTCGGCCCTCTTTCTCACCGAAGGCACAGGTCTTTTCATGCGCAAGCGATGGGCGGAATATCTCACGGTTTTCGCGACCGCGTCATTGATCCCGATCGAGCTATACGAAACCTTCAAGCATGCTACCGCCCTCAAAGTGGCCGTGCTTGGGATAAATATCGCGGTCGTCATATACCTTGCCGTCGTGATCCGCCGGGCGTCTAAAGAAGGCTAGCCCGACTTAAACTTTGCGTAGATACCAGTCCAGATCATTCAGCGTGTAAGCCCTGGTCACCAACACCACATAGTCTTTCCAGACCCGCGCCGCGGCGGCCTTGGCGAGATCTCGCACCGCTGATATCAAAACGCTGTCCGATTCGAAACAGAACTCGCCGTCCGGAAGTTCCCAATCGATTGTGCTCGCCCGTATGAAGGCCTGGAAGCCGCTTGCCTCCATTGCCTCGCGCAGGGCTGAATAATCAGGCATCCCTTCGGCGCCTGTCTCTCTCAGTTGAACTCGGGTAATATAGTACGGCATAGAAATCTAGGACGGGAGCCTCTGCGCTTTTCGAATCCGCGCCCAAAAGAATCTGGCCGATGGCGTTGCATTCGAAGGCAATTTCGCTCGGAAAGCGATCTCCTCAATCTCCTTCGTTCTCGCTTTGAAGGGACCCTCCCGCAGCGTAACCCTGTAAAGAAAGGTTGCGTTGGACTTCTCGTAGCGGTCGTACATGTCCATCCCGTACGCCGAAAGAACCTCCAGCCCGATCTCCTCTTTCACTTCTCTTCTTAACCCATCGGTAAAGGATTCTTTGGATCGCACCTTCCCGCCAGGGAACGTCCAGAGCTTTTTGCCGGCCTTCTGTCTTACCAGGACGACTTTCCCGAAAGCATCTTCGATCCACGCCATCACTGAGATTTCCTTTGTCGGAATTGTGGCGGTGTTTACTCTCTTGTCAGGCATCCTTCAGGCATCTCTATGTCCGATTTTCGCCGATGTCACGGAATACATTGGGCTCTCAGGCTCGCTTTCTAAGGCGATCTCGGCGAAGCGCCTTATCTACTCTCTTTTGCTGTATCGTTGGATCTTCCGGCAATGGACTGCGCAAAGCTGTGAATCGCCGACCAATACTTCTCTCCCCCCACATCCGCGCAGTCGTTGTGCCCGGCTCCCTCCACCCAGAGGTAAGACTTGGGGGCGGTCGCCTTCGCGTAGAGCCGCTTTCCATGCCAAATCGGGATAAGGGTGTCCACGAGTCCGTGGATGACAAGCAGCGGGCACCGCGCGGATGCGATCTTGTCAATATTCCGGAATTTATCATACGGCGCAGTGTTGAACGGAATCATCACCCGGAACGTCGTGACGAACGTACTCTCCATTATCAGCCCTGCCAGGTCATGCCTGGAGGCGAGGTCCACTGCCACTCCACCGCCGAGCGATCTACCATGCGCGATGATGTGATCTCCGGGGATGTGAAGCTGCTGTGTGAGGTAGGCAAAGGCGGCATCCTCATCCTGATAGGCATTCGCCTCCGACGGCTTTCCTCCGCTGGTTCCGTATCCGTGATAGTCGTAGGCGAAGACGGAAAAGCCCCGCGCGGCGTATTCTTTGAAATAGTCGGAGTCGTCGCCGATGTCCTCAGCATTCCCGTGGCTGAATAGGACGGTATACCGCGCCGCCGGGTTTGGAAAGTAAACGGCGGAAATGCGAGTGCCATCCCTTGTAGTCAGCTTCAGGATATCGCTGGAGTCCGAGTAGGAAGAAGGATGCGGGCGGAAGATCAGGTAATCTGAAAATGCGACTACCATGACAATCAGGATCGCGAATCCAGCCAGCAGTCCCAATAGCGCGCGGGTGATGGAAAAGCGATTCTTTGCGTTTCGCGCGAAAGGCGCGTCCGGCTTAATTTCCTGCCGCATTTTGGACGGTTAGCAATTGCACGTCGCCCACTTGAAGCCCCAGCGCCTCTTCCGCGACCCTCAGGAAGCTGCTGGAGGAGTCCGTCAGGGCAACCTGCAGCTTGCCTGGCGCGGTCATCGGGGCGGTCATTCCATTTTCCTCCAGGAGTCTCTTCACGGCTGCCGCGCAATTTTCCGCGGAATCCACTATCGTTATGTCTGGGCCGAGGAACTTCCTCAGCGCGTTCCGCAGCAGTGGGTAATGGGTGCATCCAAGCACCAGTGTATCGATCTCCGCCCGCGCCAGCTTCTCGAGGTAGCGACGGATTACCTGATCCGTCACCGCGTCGTCAAGCCACCCTTCTTCAATAAGGGGCACGAGCATCGGGCAGGGCTGGCTGGAAACTTTCAGGCGAGGACTCAGTGAGCGAATGGCGCGTTCGTAGGCGCGGCTGTAGATGGTGGCCCGGGTGCCAATTACTCCAATGTGCTTCCGCGCCGCTGCGACCGCTGCCTGGGCTCCAGGCGCGATGACTCCAATCACCGGAACTTTCAACAACTCCTCCAGCTTGGGGATCGCAAGCGCCGACGCGGTGTTGCATGCGACAACGATGATCTTTGCGCGCGCCGCCAGCAGCAGTCCCGTGATCTCGATGCTGTATCGCTCCACCGTCTGAGGACTTTTGCCTCCATAAGGCACCCGGGCCGTGTCCCCTATGTAGAAGATGTTTTCGGCTGGCAGCAAATCACGGAGCGCCGCCGCTACGGTTAACCCGCCGATTCCGGAATCAAACACCCCTATTGGCCGCGTGGCTTCAGCCGCGCGTTTTATAGCGCTAGTAGCGCGATGTGGGCGTGACAACGCTGGGCTCATTAAACCGTGACGGCCCCATGTCCGGGCCATTGACGCTCTCAACGAGCTTGCGCAGTTCCAGCGCGCGGCTTGTAACCATGGGCGGCGGTGGCCGCATGCCGACAGCAGCACGGTAGTTCTGCACCGCCGCGAGGACACAATTTGCCAACTGCTGCCTATAAGCCGCGCTGGCAATCTTGGGCCCATCCACCGGGCTGCTCAGAAAGCCTCCCTCCAGAAGCACCCCTGGGATCGTAATATCTCGGATCACCACAAAACGGGCGCGTTTGATGCCTCGATCGTAGCCCTGCAAATGATAAACCAGCGAAGCATGGGCAGCCGTAGCCAGCGCCATGTTCTCCGAATCACAGCAGTTCCCCGCGCAAAGATGCAAGTCAGAAAGGCTGGGCCCGTCGGCAGCCATTGACGGCACCCCCCTTGGGGCGAGCGTGTAGGTCTCCAGTCCGGTTGCAGGGCTGTCCCCAGAGTTGAAATGAATGCTGATGAATAGCGCATTGTGGAAACCGTTGGCAAAACGTACTCGGTCCTCGAGCGGGATGAACTCGTCAGTCGCCCGCGTGAGCCTTACCTGCAGGCCCTGTTGCAGCAGGAGATCTTTGGCCCTGCATGCCACATCAAGTGTGTAGTTTTTCTCACTGCCCCAGATGCTTGTCGCGCCGTGATCATAGCCGCCGTGGCCAGGATCCAGGATCACGGTATCGATCATCGCCGCCCCATGGATGCGGCTGGGCCGCAAGACCGGCTCGATCACTTTTGTCAAATCCATCCGTGAGACAAGAGGCTGGCCCCGCTCCTCTGACACCGGGTAGCTTAGGATGAACTTGAGATTATTTATGTAGAACTCGTTGGATCCCACCGCGCCGCGCAGGCTCCGAGCCCCAGCGCGAAGGGTGAAGTCGTTGCTCGCGCGAGTCACCCCCAAACCGTAGAATTGAGCCACATTCTCCAGCGTGAGATAATCCCGTCCCTCGCACTTTACAACGGTCCAATCCGGAGTCGAAGGGCTTCCGTGGAGCGCGGTGGCGCCTCCGCCGAGGATTGCGAGAAGACAAAGGAACCCGGCGATCCGCCAGCAGTGATTCGCCCATTGTTTTGCAACAGACGCGCCAACCTCTCTGCAATTGTATTTTGAGGCTCCCCCTAGCATCGCATGGGAGGTTGCACGCCTCGCGCTCGGCAGGCAAGCCTGTTTTTAAACCGCTTGGGCGCCCAAAAAATTGTATTCGACACCCACTTGGATCAGCCGGGCGCAACGTTCGGCGGCCCCGGAAAGCAGAGCGCAGGCGTTGGCTGCAGATTCTTCCATGCACATCGGACGATCCGCGAGCGGTATGACCGCGTCGAAGGTTGTGCCAGAGCCCTGCTCGATCGATCCCGCGAAGGCGACAACTGGCTTCTTGTATTTACGCGCGAGACCCGCCACACCGGCAGGAGCTTTTCCCTCGATCGTCTGGGAATCCACGCTGCCTTCTCCTGTGAAGACGATGTCGCATCCTGCAATCGCGGCCTCTAGGCCTATCGCTTCGGCGATCACGTCGAACCCAGCCCGCAGTCGAGCCCCGCAGAAGGTCATCAGTCCAAAACCCAACCCGCCGGCGGCGCCACTTCCCGGCTCCTCCCTGTAATCGCTGCCTAAATCCGAGGCTGCGACGTCCGCAAGATTGATCAGCGATTCTTCCAATGTAGTGAGGATGCTTCCGCTCCCACCTTTTTGCGTGGCATACGTCCGGGTGGCGCCGCGGGGTCCAACAAGCGGGTTCCGGACATCGCATGCGCCCACAACTTCGGGCAAATCGACGAGAGAAGGGTTGATTCTGGTGAGCGCGAGAAGGTTTGCGGGGATCGCGTCGATCTCCTCTCCATCACTGGTCATGAATTCGTACCCGAGCGCGGCAGCCATCCCGATTCCACCGTCGTTGGTGCCGCTGCCTCCGAGGCCTACGATAATCGTCCTCGCGCCCGAGCCAGCGGCGCTCAGGATCATTTCGCCGACTCCACGCGTGGAAGCTGCCAGCAGATCGCGTTCACTTGGCGCAAGCCGATGCAGCCCGCAGGTGGCGCTCATGTCAATTACGGCAACGCGCTCTCTCGACAGCCAGGCGTATCGAGCGGAAAGCGGTCGATGGAGTGAGTCGACGGTCGTGACGTCCCTCCATTCCCCTCCTTTGGCAGCCAGGATGATCTCGGCCGTTCCTTCACCCCCATCCGCGACGGGCATGAGGCAGAATTGTGCTTTGGGCCAAACTTTTTGGAGGCCTATTTTGATGGCCCGAGCTGCATCCGAGGCCGTGGAGGAGCCCTTAAACTTGTCGGGAGCTATGACAATGCGCACGGATCCGAAAATAAAACGGGCAATTCCGTGAAATTCATTGACCGAAAGTGGCAAAGTGGATCAAAATGGGCCGTTGTGGGAGAAGGTGGTTCTCTCATCCCGAATCATGCCCGAAAATATCCCAACGCGACCGGTTTCTTTTTCGGGCGAGTTTCAGCACTCGATCGACATCAAGAATCGGATCACCATCCCTGCCGGGTGGAGAAGTAAGGATATGGCCGATGAGTTCCATATGGTTCCTGACGAACTTGATCCATTTCTCTGCGTAATGCCACGCGCGGAGTTCGATAAGGTCGCAAAAGCCATCGAAGATGGGAGCCAATTCCCGCCAAGGGAGCGGAGGAGCTTTCTTCGTCGATACTCCGGAAGGGCGCGCAGTTGTGTGCTGGACAGTCACGGGCGGTTGCTGCTGCCCGCTGACTATTGCGAGAAGCTCGGGTTCAAAGGGGAGGTGACTTTGATCGGAGCGTTCAGCCGGTTCGAAATTTGGAGTCCAGAAGCGCTTCGTCGCGCTGAACCCGACGACATGGCCATCTACAAAAAAATTGCGACGTCTGCAGGAATATGAGGCCCGTTTCACACCTTTCATCAGCCGATAATGCCGGCCTTTTGGGAAGAGACGAGCGAATAAGTCGGGCGCCAGCCGGAACGTCTGTCGAGACCCCGCTCAAAGATGAACCGGCGAGATACCACATCCCCGTCCTGGTGGAGGAAACAATCGAACTGCTCTGCCCTTCGCTCAACAAGACGATTGTCGACGCGACGCTCGGAGGTGGAGGGCACAGCCGCGCGCTCCTCCAGAAGGGCGCGACTGTGATCGGGATCGATCAAGATCCTGACGCGGTGGCGTTCGCCTTGGAATTGCTGGGAGATTGGGACGGCAGGTTCCAGGCTGCGCGCGGCAACTTCAGGGACGTGAACGAAATCCTGGAGAGACTCGGAGTTGGTAAAGTGGATGGAGCGCTTCTTGATCTCGGAATCAGTTCCCGCCAGGTCGATTCAGCCGAGCGGGGGTTCAGCTTCCAGCGCAATGGTCCGCTTGACATGAGGATGGATCAAGCCGGGCAGGTGACAGCCGCGGATTTGGTGAACAACGCGAGCGCGGAGCAGTTGGAGGCGATCTTCAGAAACTTTGGGGAAGAGCCCGCGGCGCGACGCCTCGCTGGCGTGATCACGCGTGAACGATTGTCGCAGCCCTTTCGAGAGACGCTGCAGCTCGCCCGAGTGGTCGAGAAGTCCATAGGTCGTCATGGAAAGACTCATCCGGCTACGCGCGTTTTCCAGGCTTTGCGAATCGCCGTGAACCGGGAGTTGGAAGCGCTCGGGGAAGGGCTCGAGCAACTTGCCGAGCGTTTGACGCCAGGCGGCAGGCTCGCGGTAATAACTTTTCAGTCTCTGGAAGATCGGATCGTGAAAACGTTTTTTAAAACAAGGAGCGCTGAATGGATTGACCGCCCCGAATGGCCGGAAGCCCGCAAGAATCCGGAGCGCATGTTCAAACAGGTAACCCGCAAACCAATCGTCGCCACAGAGCAGGAACAGAAGCGCAACGTCAGAGCCAGGAGCGCGAAACTGAGGGTGGTAGAGAAATTATAAATCATGTCACGCAATCGTAGAATGCATGCAAACGTAATCGAGGTGGCCTCAATCACCCGGTTTGTAGTAGCCGCGGTGTTCGTCATCGCGGTAGGTCTCAGCTACGTCTTTCTCAAGAATCAACTGCATACCACCGGTAGGAGAATCACGACTTTGACGCAGGAACTCAACACGCTTGAGTCGCAGAATGAGGCGCTTCGAAGCAGGATATCGTCCCTTTCCTCACGGAGAGTGCTGCAAAACAGGTTAAACGAAGGCTTCATTAAAATGATAGCGATAGCAGATGAACGGATTGTCAGGATCAACGCCAGCCAGGCCCGCTCTGCGGCGAGTGAAATCCAGGCCGTTTCCAACACGGAGATTGCAAAATGAAGTGGAACGCCAAGGCGCGGGCACTCACCGCCTGCTTTGGATTGAGCATTCTCTTCACGGGCTTCTCAACAAGGCTTGAATATCTCCATATCGTCAAACACGAGGAGTATGCGAAGCTGGCTGACGAGAAGCATTCCACGAAGGAGATACTCTACGCCCCCCGGGGGACGATCTCCGATGTCAATGGAGAGGTGCTCGCGGAAAATGTCCCAATCGAACGGGTGTTTGCCGATGGATCATTGGTAAATAACGCCGCCGCTCTGGCGGAACTCCTCGCAAAACCTCTCGGACGCGAGAAGGGCGATGTGGAGGCAGAGCTTCTGCAATTGCAGAGCATGGCGGCGCAAGCGAGGAAGGCGAGGAATGATGGGAAGGGGGCGAAAATACCACCGGGATTTTGTTATCGAAATCTGAGCAGATCCGGATCCATTCCAGAGGAAGCCGCCATTTCTCTCCTGGCGGAGATGAAGAAGCACTCTTTGCGCGGCATCTTCTTCCAGCCCGACTGGGTTCGCGTCTACCCTAATGGCCCAATGCTTTGCCATGTTCTGGGCTTTACCGATAGCGAGCATAACGGAGTAGATGGAATCGAAAAGAGCGCCGACTCGTTCCTGCGCGGATACAACGGATGCCGCTTTTTTGAGCATGACAGGACAGGGAACGAATTAGTCGAACATGGTTCCCGCGAGAAGCCCGCGATGCCGGGTCACAATATCCGGCTGACCATCGACATGACGCTTCAGAGCATCGTCGAAAAGGAATTGGATGACGCCGTCAAGCAATACAGGCCGTCGATGGCGTCAATCATCATCATGCAGCCCAAGACGGGTGAGATCCTCGCCATGTCGAGCCGCCCCAATTTCGATTTGGGCAATATCGGCGAAAGCCAGACGCGAAACCGGCTGAACTTCTCCGTCTCAGGCTCCGTTGAGCCGGGATCTGTCTTCAAGATTGTCGCTGCCGGCGCAGCTTTCAGTGAGAAAATCCTTCGCCCGGACACCGTGATATACTGCGAACACGGGCACTTCAAATACAAGGGCAGAACGCTGCACGATCACAAACCTTTCGACCAGCTTACTACCAACGATATACTCGCAAGGTCTAGTAATGTTGGCGCCGCCAAGATCGGCCTCATGCTCGGGGAGCAGAGGCTTTATGATTACGCGCGAGCGTTCGGTTTCGGCGATCCCACGGATGTTGCCTTGCCCGGGGAAATCAGGGGGAGGATAGAACCACCCTTCCGGTGGAGCAATATTTCAATAACCCGCATCCCGATGGGCCAGGAGGTGTGCGTTACCCCTCTTCAACTTGTAACCGCGATGTCAGTGATCGCAAACGGAGGGCGTTTGATGATGCCTCAGATCATTCACGAAATTGCGGACAACGACGGCTCCACGGTCACCACGATTCATCCTGTGGTTGTGCGGCAGGTAATCTCCGAAGAAGCAGCGCGCGAAACCAGAGACGCTCTCAAGGGCGTTTTTCTTAAGAACGGTACCGCGTTTGGCTCGGCAGTGCCCGGCTTTGAAGCCGCCGGAAAGACGGGTACCGCCCAGACTGTCGGTCCAAACAAGACTTACCTTCCCGACAAGTATGTCCTTTCCTTCGCTGGAATGCTTCCGGCAAATGACCCGCAGTTCGTATGCCTCGTGATGTTGCACAGTCCGAATGTCGCGACGCGTGAGCAAAATTACGGGGGGGCGGTGTCAGCGCCGATTTTCTCGCGGGTCGCCGCGCTTACTGCCAGACATCTAAACCTGGTTCCCGTGGATCCCGGCGCGCAAGTCGCAATGACACAGGTGAAATGAGTCAAGACGATGCTGCTTAGCGAACTTCTTTCCCGAGTGGCGGTTGGAACTATTGAAGGTTCCACAGAAATCGACATCGCCGGCATAGCGTACGATTCCCGACAAGTTGGGAAAAACTTTCTTTTCGCAGCCATGCCTGGGCAGCGCGCGGATGGAGCAGCCTTTGTCGCGGACGCCGTCGCTCGGGGCGCGTCCGCTGTGCTATCGGAAAAAATGCCAGCGAAACACAACGGAGTCACCAATATCGTTGTGGAAAACTCGCGGGCTGCTCTCGCCGATGTTGCCGCGGCATTCTATAGGTTTCCCGCCGCTCACTTAAAAATGGCGGGAGTCACCGGCACAAACGGGAAGACGACTACGGCGTTTCTGCTGAAGCATATCTGCGACGCTGCCTTGTTGCGCTGCGGTCTGATTGGCACCGTCCGTTACGAGATTGGCGAACGTCGCCTGCCAGCCCCCCGTACCACTCCTGAATCGCTCGACCTGCAGGACTTGCTCTATCAGATTCGCTCAGCGGGGTGCAAGGCGGCTGTCATGGAGGTGTCCTCGCACGCCCTCACGCAGGACCGGGTCCGGGGAGTCGAATACGACGTTGCCATCTTTACCAATCTCACGCAGGACCACCTCGACTATCACAAGTCGATGGACGCCTACTTTGAGGCAAAGGCGCGACTCTTTACGGGGCTTCAACAGCAAAGGAAAAAAGGCCGCGCCGTTATTAATATAGATGATCGCTACGGCGCGCGACTCCTTGGCATGCTGCCGCGCGACTCTGTGGCGATCACCTATGGCGTCGGGCAGAAGGCCGATTTTCGCGCAAGCAATCTTCGCATGGATTTTAGCGGGGCATCTTATCAACTCGACTATCGGGAAAAAAGCTACCTTGTGCGCCTTCCTTTGATTGGCCGCTTCAACATGTACAACTCGCTTGCCGCGGTGGCGTCCGCCTCCTTGTTGGGCATCGATGTGAGGTCGGCGGTGCTAAGCCTTGCGAACGCGCCATCGGTGCCGGGCCGGCTGGAGCCCGTGCCTGGGAGAAAGCAGTTCAAGGTATTCGTTGACTATGCGCATACCGACGACGCGCTGAGGAACGTGATTAGGACTCTGCGGGACGTTTCGCCAAATCGCTTGATTGTTGTTTTTGGATGCGGCGGCAACCGGGATCGAGCAAAGCGCCCTTTAATGGCGGCCGCGGTGGAGGAACTGGCGGACTGGGCGATCGTCACTTCCGACAATCCCAGAAACGAAGCTCCAGAAGACATCATTGCGGATATTGAGACTGGTTTCTCCCATCATAACTACGAGGTCATCGTGGATCGCAGAGTTGCCATAAACAAGGCGATCGCCATGGCCGATGTCCGCGATGTTGTGCTCATTGCAGGCAAAGGCCACGAAACGTATCAGGAGTTTGCCGATCATGTTGCCCCTTTTGATGACGTGGCTGTGGCTCGAGAGGCCTCTGAGGCGCGCCCAGTGGAGATGAGGGGTTGAACCGATGAATCCAACAACCCTCTCTCAAATCGCGGCTTGGACCGACGGAGAACTGCTCAGCGGAGATGCTGGGACGACCGTTACCGATGTATGCACGGACTCTCGTTCGATCAAAGCGGGTGATCTGTTTCTTGCCTTAAAGGGCGGTAATTTCGACGGTCACGCCTTTGTGCCAGAAGCAGCCCGTCGAGGGGCGGCGGCCGCGATAGTGGAAGTCATCCCGGAATCGCTGCCGCGTGATATGCCGATTGTGCGCGTTGCAAACGTCCTCGCCTCACTCCAACTCCTCGCAGGACGGTATCGCGACACTCTCGCGATGAGAACACTCGGGATCACAGGCAGCAACGGTAAGACCAGCACGAAGGATTTCGCCGCGGCCGCTCTGTCGGCTCGTTTCGCAGTCATCAAAACGGAAGGCAACCTGAACAACCACATTGGCGTGCCGTTGATGCTGCTAAAGGCGAATTCCACGCATGAGGTTGGAGTGTTCGAGGTTGGCATGAACCATGCCGGTGAGATCCAGCCTTTGGTGAAGCTCATCCGCCCTGTCGCGGGCATCATCACAAACATTGGCGTCGCGCACATCGAGTTCTTGGGCAGCCGGGAAGCGATCGCGCGGGAGAAGGGGGAGCTTGCCGAGTTTTTGCCTCCCGATGGAGCCTTGTTCCTGAATGCAAAAGACGCGTTTTCGGCGGCTATTGCCCTCCGATCCTCAGCCCGGACGATTCTTGCCGGGATAGATCAAGGCGAGGTGCGCGCGAGAAATCTGCGTCCCGCGCCGGATGGAACCGAATTTACCATCGAGAACTGTTCCGGCTCGGCGGCAGCCTTCATCCCCGTGCCGGGCTGCCACATGGTCGAAAATGCAGTGCTTGCAGTCGCCGCCGCCCGTTTTCTCGGATGCAGCCTCGCCGAAGCGGCTGCCGGGTTGCGAGAGGCGCAACTAACCAAAGGGAGGTTGCAGCAAAAACTCGTAAGAGACATCCGCATTCTGGACGACACCTATAACGCCAACCCCGATTCAGTGGCTGCCGCCATTGCGACCCTTTCCCAGATTCCGGCGCGCAGGCGGCTGGCGGTGTTGGGCCGCATGAACGAACTGGGAGCGGAATTTGAGCAAGGGCATCGCGCGGTGGGAGAAAAAGCGGCGAGGGAGGGGATTGACTGCGTTATAAGCGTCGGAGACGGAGCTGATCTGGTGACAATCGCCGCGCGCGAGAGGGGGTCCCATCTACGTTCCACGCCGCTTCAGTGGAGGAAGCCGCCGTATTATTACGCGAAGTCGCGCGCGGGGGCGACGTGGTCCTCGTGAAGGGAAGCCGTTCGCTACGCATGGAGCAGATCGTGGAGGCACTGGAAAGGCCATGATGTATTACTTGTTCTTCCTCAGCGAAGCCTACAAGTCCGTCACCCTTATCCGGGCCTTCAACGTTTTCCAGTATATTACGTTTCGCGCGGTAGGCGCCGCCATGACGTCATTCCTGCTCTGCCTTACCTTTGGTCCAGCCGTCATACGCAAGCTCATTTCGCTAAAGATAGGGCAGCCAATCCGAACCAAGGAAGAGGTTCACAAACTTTCGGAACTGCATGGAGGAAAGCGCGGAACCCCGACCATGGGAGGGGTGCTGCTTCTCGGTTCCGTTGTCGTCTCCACATTGCTATGGGCGCGGCCGGATAACCCGGCGGTCTGGCTTGCGATAGGCGCCACGGTCTTTCTCGGTCTGCTGGGATTCGCTGATGACTACCTCAAGGTCACTAAAAAGAAGTCGGATGGGATCAGCGGAAAGATAAAGCTCGTAGCGCAATTCACGCTGGCGGCGGTAGTCACCGCATTTTTCCTTTGGAATCCGGCGATCTCCGTCCAGGCCCGAACGCTTTATGTACCCTTCTACAAGGAGCCACTCATCACGAATATGGGGGCATTCACGCTGCTATTCTATTCCGCTATCATTGTAGGAACCTCGAATGGGGTCAACCTGACGGATGGTCTCGATGGGCTCGCGACGGGATGCACGATAACCGCTGCTTTTGCGTACGCCGTGCTTACTTACGTTGCCGGCAATGTGAAGATCGCCACATACTTGCAGATCCCCTACTATCCTTTCGCCGGCGAGCTGACTGTCATTTGCATGGCGTTGGTCGGCTCCGGCCTTGGGTTTCTATGGTTTAATTGTCACCCAGCCAAGGTCTTCATGGGTGACACAGGTTCTCTTGCGATCGGAGGGGTGATGGGCGTCATCGCCATCTGTTGCAAACAGGAACTCCTTCTCCTTGTGGTGGGAGGCATTTTCGTGATCGAAGCGCTCTCGGTGATCCTTCAGGTCGCGAGTTTTAAGCTTACGGGCAAGCGAATCTTCGCTATGTCGCCGATCCATCATCATTTTGAACTGAAGGGGTGGAAGGAGAATACTGTCATTGTTCGTTTCTGGATCCTTTCGATCATGTTCGCCTTCCTGGGTCTTGCTACTCTGAAACTTCGCTGAGGAGAATGTGCGTTACAAAGACAAAAAGATTGCCGTGCTTGGTTTTGGAGAAAGTGGTGAAGCGGCCGCCGCATTGCTCGCGGCGGAAGGAGCGAAGGTGACGGTGCTGGATAGCGCGCTGGAGGAGCGGTTAGGGGCCAAGGTCGGCCTTATGAGAAGCCGCGGCGTGGCAGTGGTGGCCGGTGTCGAGGCAGAGCAACACCGCGGACATTATGATCTTGCCGTTCTAAGCCCCGGCATCGATCCCTCCGCTGCGCTGGTTCAGAGCTTTATCCGCCAGCAGATTGAGATAATCGGTGAACTCGAGATGTCTTTCGACCTTTGCGCGTGCCCAGTTATAGCCATTACTGGAACCAACGGAAAGACAACCACCACCGAACTGGTCGCCGGGATGCTGAGCGGATGTGGAGTCCGCACCCTCGCTTGCGGGAATATAGGGCCGTCCTTCGCGGCAACTGTAGCGGGCAGCTCGGAGCTTGATGTCATGACCGTGGAGGTAAGCTCTTTCCAACTCGAACGAATCCGGCATTTTCGGCCGCGGGTAAGCGTCTGGCTGAATTTCGCCCCTGATCATCTGGATCGGTATGCAACTCTCAAGGAGTATAAAGAGGCGAAGCTCAGGATTTTTGAGAATCAGACGACGGAGGATTTCGCTGTAGTAAACCTGCGGGACGAGCTGCCTTCGCTCAGGGCGAAAAAGATTACGTTTAGCGCCTATGAAAAGGGAGGGGACTTCGATTTCGAGGCGGGAGTGATTCGTCACCTGGGAACTCCCGTGCTGAGCATGGATCAAACGAAACTGCGAGGCTTGCATAACGCTGAAAATCTTATGGCAGCGATGGGTGTGGGCCTTGCGCGCGGTCTGCCGCTCGAGGCGATGGCGGCATCGCTTGCGGAATACAAACCACTTCCCCATCGATGTGAGCTGGTCAGGCAGCTCCGCGGTGTGGACTACGTGAATGACTCCAAGGCTACCAACCTCGACGCGCTCGAAAAGGCGCTCCTATCCGAGAGCCGTCCTGTGGTGCTGATCGCTGGAGGGAAGGACAAGGGCTTTGACTTCGGTTCGCAGACATCACTGGTCGCCGAGAAGGCGCGAGCGGCTATTTTGCTGGGGCAAATGGCTCCGCGCATCCAGGCGGAATGGAAAGACACGGTACATTGCATTATGGCAGGATCTCTCGCCGAGGCGGTCGAGATGTCGGCGGCTGCTGCTCATCCCGGTGATGTTGTCCTGTTTTCCCCAGGCACTTCTTCTTTCGACATGTTCAAAAACTATGCGGACCGCGGAAACCAATTCCGCGCGGCAGTTCAAACACTCAAATGAAAATCCCAATGTTCAGATCCAAGGAAAAGAAACTGCGCGCGGTAGCCCGGCGCATGACTCCGGCTGCCGATTACGATGAAGAGCCAACGATGAAGTTGTCGAGCGCCGTCTTTGTCGTGCTCATCCTCCACGTCGTGGCTCTCGGGGGCATCTTTGTGTTCGATAAAATCCGTGCGGAGCGCCCGGTGCCGCTTGAGGCCCCCGTCCAGGCAAGTCCTTTGCAAGCGGAGCCCCCGATCCCCAATTCGGGTACAACGACAGCGGACCCTGACGACCAGGCGCGGACGCCGGCAAGAAGCGCTCCTGCGGCGCAAAAGGGATCCGACTCCAGGAAACCAGAGGCCGCATCCACCGCCAGTGAGTTCTATACTGTCGCAAAGGGAGACAACCTTGCCGCCATCGCGCGCAAACTTCATGTGAGTTCCGACGCTCTCGT
This sequence comes from uncultured Verrucomicrobiae bacterium, assembly GCA_963828525.1. Taxonomy (GTDB): domain Bacteria; phylum Verrucomicrobiota; class Verrucomicrobiia; order Chthoniobacterales; family Chthoniobacteraceae; genus CAWHEP01. The sequence continues at coordinate 331,027 of CAWHEP010000009.1, read as the reverse complement.
GCGGCTCAACAAGATTGAAGAACCCAAAAAGCTTCAGATCGGCCAAAGACTGCGTATTCCGCAGAAGAAGGCCGCGCCAAAGGCTGATGAGTGATGCATCGCAAGTGCTTCTATCTACTGCTTCTCGCGGTTGCCACGCTGCTGGTGCTGGGCATCATCATGCTGTCCAGCACGAGCGCGTTTGCGCAGGACACCCACGGAGATCCGGTATATTTCGTGAAGCGCCAGGGTCTGTGGATGTGCGCCGGTTTCGTTTTGGCGGTCTGCGCCGCAATGATTGACTACCACTTTTGGCAGCGCACATGGTGGATGTGGTTTGGCGCTTCCCTCTTGCTTCTGGCGCTTTGTTTCGTTCCTCACATTGGAATGAGAGTAAACGGATCGTTCCGGTGGATAAATTTTCGAGTGATCGCTTTTCAACCATCGGAGTTAGGCAAGCTCGCTGCCATCGCGTTCCTTGCTTATTGGTTTTCTAGGTACGCCAACGAATCACGCCAGTTTCTCCGTGGATTTGTGATTCCGCTCCTGGTCATCGGCGTGATGATGGGGTTGATCGCGCGTGAAGTGGATCTCGGAACCACCGCGCTGGTGGGAGGCACAACATTCCTTGTTATGTTTATCGCGGGCAGCAGCCTGTTGCATATAGGATTGCTGGCTTTTAGCGGGGTTGGCGGCATCCTTTATGCCGCCATGCACATCAAGGAAAGGCATGGCCGCCTGATGGCGTTCCTCGATCCCGAGAAATACAAGCAAGGCGTGGGCCTTCAGCAATACCAGGCACTAATCGCCTTCGGCTCCGGCGGCATTGAGGGCCACGGACTCGGGAACGGCACGCAGAAGATGATGTATGTGCCCTTCGCTCACACCGATTTTATTCTTCCGATGATCGGAGAAGAACTTGGCCTGCGTTATACTCTTCTCATTGTTTTCTGCTATATAGTCCTCATCGTGTGTGGAACGGTGATCGCAATCCGATCACGCGACAGATTTGGAATGTTGCTTGGCTGCGGAATTGTCTCCATGATTTCCCTTCAGGCAGCGGTAAATATCGGAGTCACCACTTCGTTACTGCCTAACAAGGGTTTGCCGCTCCCTTATATTAGCTACGGAGGCTCGAATCTTGTCTTCTGCCTGCTCGGAGTGGGCATCCTCGCGAATATCTATAGGCAGGGAATTGGGGATACGGGGGATCGAACGACCGCGCGCCTCCAGGCGAGGGTAACCCCAAGGATTTAGCGGTTTGAATATAGTAATCGCAGGAGGAGGAACGGGGGGGCACCTTTTTCCTGCGCTCGCCGTGGCCGAGGTGCTGCGTGAGCGCGGGGATCAGGTCATAATCCTCATTTCAGAGAAAGAAATCGATGCGCTGGCTACAAAGGACCGTGATGAATTCAGGTTCGAGAAAATACCCGGTATTGGACTTCCGAAGTTGTTATCTCCGGCCATCGTTCCCTTTATGCGGCAGTTTGCTGAGAGCTTGTCCCGGTGCCGCGTTTTATACCAGCAGTTCAAGCCGGATGCCGTGATTGGCATGGGGGGATTCACCTCGACCGCTCCTATCCTTGCCGCGAAGCGGAGGGGAATACCTGCCTTTCTGCACGAGTCCAATGCCATCCCCGGGAAAGCTAACCGGTTGAACGCGAAGATCGTAAAGGCCGTGTTCCTTGGTCTCGAGGATTGCGCAAAATTCTTTCCAGCCTCCCGATGCGAGGTCACTGGTACGCCTGTAAGGAAGTCACTCGTCAGGCGCATACCGAAGGAGGAGGCGCTGGGTCTCTTCGGATTCAAACCGGAACACAAAACGCTGCTGATCATGGGTGGCAGCCAGGGAGCGCATGGGCTCAATCAGTCGATCATTAAGGCCCTTCCGCTGCTTAAGGGGCTTCCAATGCAGATCGCGCATCTCAGCGGGGCACAGGATGAATCGTTGATGACAGCGAATTACCGGCGGGAGAATATGCCAGCGTTTGTCGCAGCCTTCCATAGGCGGATGGAGGAAGCCTACAGCGTTGCTGATCTTGTGATTGCCCGTTCTGGAGCGGCCAGCCTCGCCGAGATCGCAATCTTCGGGCTTCCCTCCATTCTCATTCCCTATCCCCATGCCGCTGAAGATCACCAAACCCTGAACGCGAAGGTTTTTGAGCGCGCGGGAGCCGCTGTCTTGATGAAGGAGGACGAAGCGACCTCAATCGCGCTTGCGGACAATATACGCAAGATCCTCGGCGATCCATCAATGCTCGGGCGAATGGCGGAAAAGGCCGCCCTGCTTGGACATGCGAACGCGGCCGCGCGGGTGGTCGAAGCCATGTTGAGCTACTGTTCTTGAATGGATACTGGAAAGATACTTTCGAACATCCTGTTGGGAGGCGCTCTGAGGATCCATCTCCTCGGTGTCTCCGGGTCCGGCATGAGCGGCATCGCTGGACTCTTGCTCGCGCTTGGGCATCGGGTAAGTGGCTCCGACAAGGTGAGCACCGTGGAAGTGGAGCGGCTCGAAAAACTAGGGCTGGTTTTTCACTGCCCGCATACAGCGGAAGCCGTGACCGATGTCGATCTGGTCATTTACTCCTCAGCGATAAAGCCTGGCAATATCGGGTACGACGAGGCCGTTCGCGCTTGCAGGAACATGGCGCGCCGGGCGGATGCTGTCGCGGCAATCATGAACTGCAAGCGAGGCATCGTTGTCGCGGGCATGCACGGAAAAACCACGACAACCGCCATGACTGCTCACGTGTTGCGGGCAGGTGGTCTGAACCCTTCGCACTATGTAGGCGCCGAAATCCCCATCCTCGGCGCCAACGCATTCTGGGATTCCAAGGGTGAATATTTCGTGGTCGAAGGCGATGAAAGTGATGGCACAATCGTAAACTATCACCCGGAGCATTCCATCCTTCTCAACATTGAGGAGGAGCATCTCGACCACTACGAGAATCTCGCCGCTATTGAAGCCGCGTTCCAGAAGTTGCTGGATCATACACGCGGTTCTGTCTTTTACTGTTCCGACGACCCAAATACGGATCGGCTCTGCAGGAGCCATCCCCGTTCGGTATCCTTTGGGGGAGGCGCAAATGCCTGCTTCCGCTTTACCAACCTTCGTGTGGAGAACTTTCAGTCCGCGTTCGAAGTAGAAAACGACGGCGCGGTGATCGGAAGCGTGGTTCTCAATGTCCCAGGCAGGCATAATGTCAGCAATGCAGTGGGAGTCGTGGCGCTTGCGACGGTTCTTGGGATGGATATGCGCTGCATTGCGGAGGCCCTCGCGTCGTTCCGCGGAGCCAGGCGTCGTTTCGAAACAAAATATCGCAGCGCCAAATACGTGGTCGTGGATGACTATGGGCATCATCCCACAGAAATTCGCGCGACGCTCTCCACCGCCAGGGGAACCTGTGATGGGCGGATCGTCACGCTTTTTCAGCCCCATAGATACACGCGCACCCAGAGCCTGAAGCACGAGTTTGCCACGGCTTTCGATGATTCTGCCCTCGTGTATGTGACGGATATCTATGCCGCGAGCGAAAAGCCGATAGAAGGTGTGACTGGACGCGCGCTCGTCGAGGCGATGACTCTCCGAGGGCACAAAGGCGCGCATTTCGAAGGAAACCGAAAGAAGGCGCGCCTGGCGATCGGAAACATGGCAAAGCCAGGCGACTTTATCCTCAGTATGGGCGCGGGGGACATACATGAAGAAACCACGCAGCTATCAGCCGATCTGCGGCGCCTTGAAGAGATCGAAGCCGTCGTAAAAACGGGAGCATTCTCGCTCTACGAGCCGCTGTCCAGGCATACTACTTTACGTGTGGGCGGGCCGGCGCAATTTTGGGTGGAACCGGATAGCGAAGAGGGCTTCATCGCATTGGTTGTTTACTGTCATGGCGCTGGGATCCCCATCATGGTTATGGGACGCGGATCGAACCTCCTCGTCCGTGACGGAGGAATTCCCGGCGTCGTCGCGCATCTCGTCCGTGGCCAGTTCAAGAGATTGGAAGTGGTCGATCGCAAGATTACCGCGGGCGCGGGAGTGAAGTTGAAAGAACTGAGCAACGCGGCCCGCGACGCTGGCATAGGAGGCTTAGAATGGATGGAAGGTATTCCGGGTAACGTGGGCGGCAGTCTGCGGATGAACGCGGGAGCCATGGGAGCGGAGACCTTTGGAAACGTGGAGAGCGTTACCATCGTCGACGCGGATGGCAGGATCTCCGCTAAAACTCCGGCGGATCTCGTGATTTGCTATCGCGAAGTCCCTTCGCTTAAAACGAGCTACGCGGTTTCGGCTGTTTTTAGGGGGGAGGAGAGATCCAAAGAGTCTATTCAGGGACTGATGACAGAGTCGGTTCAGAAAAGAAGGACATCGCAGCCCGCCGCTTCCAGCGCGGGATGCATCTTCAAAAATCCCGTTGAATGTCCAGCCGGGAAACTTGTCGATGAACTGGGTTTGAAGAACTCGTCCGTGGGTAAGGCGCGCGTCTCGGAGGTCCACGGGAACTTCATTGTGAACGACGGGGGAGCTTCTTCCGAGGACGTGCTGAGGCTCATAGCGCGGATCAAGAAAGAGGCGATCGAAAAGCGAGGCATTCTTTTAGAGACTGAGGTTCAAATCGTAGGAGAAATCTGCTAAGTGTCGGTCGACCGAAATGGAATCTCTTCATAACAAGCTCATAGCCCTCCTGAAAGGAGGACCTGGTTCCGAACGGGCCGTTTCGATGGCTACTGCGGCGGGCGTGTCAAAAGCGCTGCGCAGCCTTGGCGCGAGGGTGGAGGAAATCGATGTGAAAGGCCCCGGCTTCATCCTTCCAGAAGACGTCTATATTGTTTTCAACGCTATTCACGGAACTTTTGGGGAAGACGGGGACGTGCAGCAAATCCTGGATGATCTCGGCGTTATTTACACGGGTAACGGAGTCACCGGAAGCCGTCTCGCTTTCGATAAGATAGCTTCCAAGGAAAGATTCACCGCCGCCGGGATACCTACTGCCCCTTTTGAGGTGATAAGCTCCGGAGAACTTCCATCCATGGCGCTCCCGTATGTCGTGAAAGCGCCTCGGCAGGGTTCGGCGGTCGGTGTCTATGTAATCCGTGAATCCGGACAGATCGCGCCAGCCCTGCGAGACGCCGCGCAGTTCGACGAGCGCCTGCTGGTCGAGCAATTTATTCCCGGACGTGAGTTGACCGTTGGCATACTGGGTACTCTTGCGCTTCCGATTATTCAGATCACGCCAAAAGGTAAGTTCTATGATTTCAATAACAAATATCCTTTCTTAAATCCTCAGGGTGGAGGAGGAGCCGAGCATCTATGCCCTGCCCCTCTTGGCGCCGCTGACACGTTGCGCATCCAACAGATTGCGCTGGAAGCACACCAAGCTTTGGGACTGGAAGTTTATTCGCGAGTGGATTTGATCCTGACGCAGCAAGGCGATCCCTTCGTCCTTGAGATCAACACGATCCCGGGCATGACGGAAACAAGTTTGCTGCCGGAAGCGGCGGGTGTCGCGGGCATCGGGTATGCCGAGCTTTGCGAGAGAATCATTGAGCTTTCCCTGGCGAAAAAAAGGGAGGCGACATGATGAGGCAAAATTCCAGGGCGCCCGCGCGGAATGTACGGGCGTCCACTCCGCGAAAACGGAAACAACAGCACCTGCTGGATGTGAAAGTGCGCTCTCGCAAAGCCTCGCAGCAGCGAGTGCAAGCCGTCATCACCGGTCTGTGCAAGGTAATGCTGACGGTCAGCGTGGCAGCGGGTATATTCTACGGGGCGAGAGAAGGCTTAAGAAGGTTCGTGTGGGAAAATCCCGATTATCGCCTTACGGACATTCAGTTCACAGATGACGGTGGAGTGTTATCGCGCGACCAGGTATTGAAGGCGGCGGGCATTAAGGAGGGCCAAAATATATTCTCGATAAACCTTCCCAGGGCCCGCGAGAGCCTGCTGAAGCTTTCTCAGGTTGAGCATGCTGAGCTTGAGCGAGTGTTGCCCGCGCGAATCGCCATCACCATTAACGAGCGGAAACCAATCGCCTGGATCGCGAGCAGGGACGATGAGGATCCATCCAGCTCTCCGAACTCATTCCTGGTTGACAAACAGGGGATGTTGATGAAAGCGAAGAATCTTCTGCCTGACTACCGTCACCTTCCCGTGATTTGCGGGGTGACTGGCATGGACAACTTGCAAGCGGGAGAAACGATCGATGACTTCGCGGTTCGAGCTGCGCTCGACCTGGTGCGACTGGACGAGGATAACGCGGTCCAGACGCGCTTTCAGGTAAGAAGCATCGACCTTTCGAAGGGCTATTGCATGGTTGTCACCGATCAGAGTCGCGCTCATGTGACGTTCGGGTTCGACCGGCTTGACTGGCAGTTGGATCGGCTTGGCGTTGTGCTCGACAAAGTCGAGGACAGCAAACGAGAACTTCAGACGGTGAACCTGATGGTGCAGCGCAATGTGCCCGTGACATTCGTCGAACCCGTTGAGGAACTGGCAAACGCGGGCGCGCCTGTGCCGCAATCTTCGACGCCTTCAAATGCAATTGCGCTCGGAGCAAGCATTGTGAAGAAAAAGGCGCCTGTTCCCGCGCGCAAGGCTCTTCCGTTGACACGTCAGAAGGAGGCCAGCCTGCCGGGTTTTCATAAACCTCAATCCGTCTCCAGCAGAAAGACAAACAGCTCTGATGAGTAAGGAACGCATCATTGTAGGATTGGAGATAGGCACTTCCAAAGTGTGCGTCGTCGTTGGCGAGTCAAAGCCAGACGGGTCCATCAAAGTCCTCGGGGTTGGTCAGGCTCCGTCCCGGGGAGTTCGGAAGGGCGAGATCGTTGATTTCGAGACCGCCAGCAAATGTGTGCATGACGCGATTGTGGATGCTGAGGATAAGAGCGATGTCATGATCCGCAGCGTCTATCTCGGCATTACCGGGTCGCACATTTCAAGCTTCAACAACCGCGGCCTGGTTGCCATTTCCGAAGATCACGATGAGATCGAAGAGGCTGATTTTGAGCAGGTGAGAATAAACGCGAGGGAAGTCAGCCTGCCACCCGAGAATACATTCGTTCACTCGGTGTTGCAGCATTACTATGTGGATGGAAGGGACGGAGTGCTGAATCCCATTGGAATGATTGGGAGGAAACTGGAAGCCGACTTCCATATCATTCATGGAGCGCTGACGCGGATCAAGAACACCATCCGCTGCGTCAAAGAGATCCCCTTGGAAGTCGAGGATGTCGCATTCAATGGGCTTGCCGCCGCGCAGGTGGTTTTAACCCAGGATCAAAAGAATCTGGGAGCTCTGATGATCGATATAGGCGGCGGCGTCAGCGACTATATCGTTTACGTGGACGGCGCTGTGAAGCAGAGCGGCGTGCTTGCTGTGGGGGGCGATCACATCACACAGGACATTTCGACGGGCCTGCGGATTCCGATGGCGAAAGCTGAGAAGCTTAAAGTGGATGAAGGGAGCGTAACCTTGGGGAATTGTCTTCCTGGAGAGACCATCATGCTTAAAGACGAGTGCGGATTCGCGGGGAAGGAGATTGAAAGGGAAACTCTGAACACGATTATTCATGTCCGTGTTCGTGAGACGATGGAGTTGTTGAAACGCGCTCTCGAAAAAGAGAACTACCTCGACTTTCTGGGGGCGGGAATTTTTCTCACCGGTGGGTCCAGCATGCTGAAAGGGGTTAATCACCTGACGTCGGACGTTTTTGGAATGCCCGTCCACGTCACACACGCCCAAACCATGTCGGGCCTGACCTCGGCGTTTGAGAATCCACAATTTTCCACCGCTATAGGGTTGATCAAGTATGCGCAGGCATTGCGATCCGAGCGCCCGGGTGGATGGCTGTCAAAGTTTCGAAAAAAACTCCCGGGATTCTTCGGACTCTGGTAAACGTTGCCCGTCATGATTGAATTGCATCGCCAGCCGGATCCCACTGCCGGAATGGATTTCAGAATCAAGATCGTTGGGCTCGGCGGAGCGGGTTCGAATGTGCTCGATCGGCTCCTTCTGGACGGCATTGGCGACGTGGAGATTGTCGCCATGAACACGGACGTGCAGTCGCTCACCAGTTCTGTCGCGCGGGAGAAGGTTCAATTGGGACGCAGGACCGCGCGCGGGCTTGGCACAGGAGGTGATCCTGAAGTGGGTCTCGCGGCCGCTGACGAAGCGATGGAGGAAATCCGTCAGGTGCTCGAAGGCGGAAGCATGGTCTTCATCTGCGCCGGACTGGGCGGAGGCACCGGCTCTGGATTCCGCTGCCATGGTTGCAAGTCTGGCGAGGGAGCACGGCTCCCTGGTGGTTGTATTTGTCACGATGCCCTTCGGTTTCGAAGGCAAGCGACGCCGCCTCCAGGCGGAGGACGCGCTTGTTGCGCTGCAAAAATCGGCCGACGTGGTGATATGTTTCGACAACGACCGTATGGGCGAGCCCCTTTCATCAAAAGCGGGCATTCACCAGGCGTTTGCGAATGCTGACCAGACGATCGGCCAAAGTATCAAGGCCGTGTGCGGACTCGTGAGGCGTTCGGGACTCATCCATATAGGCTTCGATGAGCTTGCGGCGGCTTTGCGGAACAATAACTCCCGGTGCGTTTTCGGTTTCGGAGAAGCAGAGGGCGACAACCGCGCCCATGAGGCTCTCACGAAAGCCCTGAAAAATCCGCTGATGGATCGCGGTCGCATGTTATCCTCGGCCACGAACGTCCTGGTGAATGTGTGTGGCGGCCAGGATCTGACGTTGAATGAAGTGCAGGTGATGATGGATGAGCTTGCGCATCACATCGGTGAACACACACAAATTCTTTTCGGCGCGACTGTTGACCCGAAGATGAGCAGCCGCATGGGCGTGACGATAATCAGCTCGGTTCAGGCGGAGGAGGCCGGCTTCGCGGCGTCCACGGGTGGAAAAGTGGTGAGTTATGAACCGCCTGTGGCGGCCCCCCGACGGGTTGAATCCCCTCCGAGCATTGTTCCTGATCAAGAGCAGGAACCCGAAGTGGCTTCCGCGGACGAGGAGGAGGTGGCTGCCTCTCGCGCTCCGGCGAGCGATTCTTTCCCCGAGCAGTCGGTATTGCACATAGCCGCGGCGCCACCTGTCATTCCGCCAACGGAACCCGTGGCTTCTCGCGCGAAAAGCGGGGCGAAAGCGCTGCCGCCTGTCCAGCCCGGCGCTCTCTCGCAGAAGTCGGTCGAGCGACAGGAGACACTCCAGTTCGAGCCGGTAACCCGTGGGCGCTTTGAGAAGACCGAGCCAACCATCATAGATGGGGAGGATCTGGATGTACCAACATTCCTGAGGCGCAACGTGCGTATAAAGTGACGCGGGCGAGGCAATGAAGTGGTTCCAATCCAGCCGCTGCCTGTGCCTGCTGGCCGTCGTTTTCATGGCATCGTGCGAAGATGAATCTTCAGCTCCCCGCCGCTACTACTCTGTGGTGGAGACGGATTTAAGGGGCAACCTGATTGCGACCTGGATAAGCTACGGGCGAGTTTCCCATGACATTGAGGGCTATCACTTCATGGCGCTGGAACATCGCTCCTTCGACCCTCCTTCAGAGGTCGATTACCCGAACGGCAGACTGGTTACGGTGTCCGCCCCGAATGTGGAGATCACCCGGACGTTCGCTCCGCGGCCGATGCTCACGACGCGGACTTTTTCCTCCAAATGATTTACCGCCTGGTAAGTCTGTCGGAGACTTCGCGGTATTCATCGCGCGCTCGCGAGTCGCCGCGCGATGTCATTCATCGAAATCACCCCGGTGGGCATCGCCTCGTTCGTTACGACGAGCGCCATCTCCGCGCGAAGCGCTCGCATCTTACCGAGAATAGCCTGAGCCGATTCGTCGACGCCGACAGCAAGGATTCGTTGAGTGAAAGAGGCCAGGCTTTTCGTGGTGGGACGTTCCATCAGGATTTCGAACGGTCTTACCATGCCGACAACCTTTCCACCATCAGCGGCCACAGGCAGCCGCTCGAAGCCCGACTCCCGGGCCTGCCTTATGGCCTTCTCTATACTGGCGGACGCGGAGAGAATTCGCCCCGGCGAAATGGGCTGCATCAATTCCTTCGCGGTGAGAAGCTGGAAGTCCACGAGGTTGTGGATTATCTCACGTTGAATCTTTGTAAGATTGCCGATCCGCTCGCTTTCGAGTGTGAGAAACTTGAAGTCGTCGCGGATGAGAATACCCTCTCTTTGAGCGCTGTTTCTGCGGAGAAGAAGACGCGATAGCTCGCGTCCCGCCCCTACAAACGGGGATAGAATTATATCTGCCAGGCGCAGAGGTTCTGATAACGCGGCAAGCGCCCGATAGGGAAAACGCCGAAAGATGGATTTCGGCAACATCTCGAGCGCGAGGAGGTAAAGAGGCAGGGCTATTGCCAACGACACCGCATACCCCGGGAGGCCGAGGCGCGAGACGATCTCCCCCGTCCCCAGGATAAAGGCGGAAACGTTCGTGAGATTAGTCACTATAAGGACTGTCATTAACAACCGCGCCGGATCGTGCAGGAGGCTCTCAAGTCTTGCGGCTGCCGCGTCTCCCGCGTCGATCCTGTGGCGGAGGCGCACCCTGCTCACCGATAAAATACCTGCTTCTATCCCCGAAAAAACAAAGGAGCACAGGAGCGCCAGGAGGATTGCGATCCAGATCATGCAGGGTCTTCCTTAGCGCTTTTTCCGGGCGCCTCCAGCGATACGACCAATTCGCTCAATCGTTTTTTCGAAGCGCTCCGCACGTGGATCGACAGCCCGCGTAACACGATGTCAGAACCGGGCTTCGGGAGGTAACCCAAGTGGTTGAATACCATTCCGCCGATCGTATCAATGCCTTCTTCTTCAAGATTGATTCCCAGACGTTCGCCTAAATCGTCCAGGCGCGCATTCCCGCTCACAAGTAACTGCTTCTCTTCGATTTTTTCGATGTACAGTTCTGATTCCTCGTCAGGCGCTGCATCCCCAAAGATCTCCTTCATTATGTCGGCCATCGTCACGATTCCTTCAGTTCCTCCGTATTCGTCTACGATGATGGCCAGCCCCTGCGGATGAGTCAGGAAGCTGCGCAGAAGATCGAGCGCCTTCATCGTCTCTGAGACAAACGAAGGGGGAATCATGCTTTCGGTGTAGTGCTCGGAATCACCGGAAAGAAAAGCGGCGACATCAATGATGCCGATGATGTTGTCTGGAGTTTCATCATACACAGGGACACGGCGATGGCGTTCTCTCTGCAGCATCGGAATGATCTCCTCGTTGGTAAGGTCGTCTGGAACCGCAAACGCGTCAGTCCTCGGCGTCATGCAGTCTCTCGCCGTCTTTTCTCCGAGTTTGATGATTTCTTGAATCATCCCACCCTCCACGGGCAGGAGCGCGCCTTCTTCGACGGCGAGTTGAGAGAGAGTTTCGAATTCCTGCGCCGAGAGCGGACGGTGGGGTTCAGTTCTCCTTGGTATGATCCATTCCGCGATTTCCTCGCTGCATCTTTGGAGGAGGCGCGAAATCGGTTCAAAAATGGGAAGCATCCGCGGAAGCGTGAAAACGCCCACGCGCGCGAAACGGCAAGGGTCTCCCAACGCAATCAGTTTGGGAATGAACTCGCAAAATAGAACGAGGACGGTGAAAAAAATCAGGGCTTCCAGGGGGAAGGGCAGCAGTCGAGGAAGCACCTCGCGCATCAGGAAAATGCCCAGAGCCAGCAGCGGCAAATTTGTGATTGCCCCTCCGATCAGCGACGCGCTCACCACTGTCCGAGGTTCTTTCATCAAAATTTCGATGGATGCCGCCAGCTTCTCATCTTTGCCCTTCAGACGCTGGATATGAAATGACTTGAGGGAGAGCAGCGCCGCTTCCACTCCAGAAAATAGAGCCGAAGCGATGGCGAGCGTGACGCAGAGAAGCAGGCTTCCCGCGACGACGATCGCTCTAGACATAGTGTGATCGTTCGAAGGCGCCGCCGGAATGCCGCGCGCTGTTATGCGAGAACCCCTGAAGCGCTAATGCTCTCTTGTAATTCGTAAGTCTCACAAACTTTTAATATGTCCTCGACACTCGTCTTGGAATGGAAAATTTCATTGCTATGAGGAAGCAAGAACGCATCGCCGCGTTTGTGAGGCAGCAGGATCCCGGCGCGCGGAATGAGATTGATCCTCACTACGCCGGGTTCTTCGAGTGTTTCAACGCGCGGCAATATTACGAAGCTCACGACGTTCTGGAGGATCTCTGGCTGAGGACACTGTCTGATGACCACCGTTTTTTCAAAGGTCTTATTCAGGTCGCAGGAGCGTACGTCCACATGCAAAAGCAGTTCGGCCGCCCGGATCACCCTAAGGATGGTCGCCGCCTGCGGCCCGCGGAGCGGCTCTTGCGACTGGCCGCCAAGAATCTGGAACCGTTCCGCCCAGCCTACATGTGGCTCGATGTCGAAACCCTCTCCGCGGACTGCCTCTTTACTGCTCAAGAGATTGCGTCTCAGGAATTTCGAGTCAACCCCTGGAGTCCATCCAGCGCCCCGCTTCTAAATCTGTCGTTGTGAGAGCATAGCGGGGCACACTTCTTGCACTATGGAGAGAAGTCTAACCCTTCCACCATATGAAAATACGCCTCTTTGCCCCTTGCCTTGCGCTCGTTGTGACTTCCTGCGCGGGAGTCCACGTTTCACATACATCTGTCGCCTCCGGAGCGACTCACCCCGCTGCGATTTACATCCGTCCGTTTGACATCAGTCAGGCGGAATTCATCGGCGATCACAGCAACCGGGGCGAACGCCCCATTCGCCGCTCCCTCGCGCCAGCGCAATTCGCCGAGGATTTGAAGGAGGAGATGGAGATGATTGCGCCCGCCATGGTTCTTAAGGACAATGAAGTGCCGCGGACTGGCTGGCTGGTGGAGGGCACGTTCGACGAGGTGAACGGCGGAAAGCGCGCGTTACGGGCGCTTTCCCTTGGACCCCTTGGCAAGTCGCATGTCAAAATTCACGTGAGAATCACGGACGCTGGCGCGCGTCAGGCCGCCGTTGATGGCAAGGACGCGAAGGATGAAACTGAAACCTCGTACGCGAAACGCGGGAATGTGCTTTATGAGTTTGATCTCGATGGCGGGAGCAATTGGACGGGGTTCCACGGCTCGGTCACCGCTCCAGGCTTGGGCGACGCCGCTGCTTTCGATTTCCGGAACGCCGCGGAGCGCGTGATGATGGCGCTGAGCACGGATCCCCACGCCTACGGGTCCCGCACCTCCCCAACGATCAGGTAGACGGGTTCGAAACCCAGCGCGGAAGTTCTTCGCGATTGCCGCATCGCGCCGTCCGGTAAATTACAATTAGTTCGGGTTACAACCATGTCACCTGAACTTGAGACGAATCTTATCGGTGACTATGCTGCCAGCGCCTCGGGTCAGGGGGAAACATGGGCGTCGAAGGAAATCTGGAAGAATCAGGCTGGCAACCACTACACGAGAGGCGGGATAGTAGCCGAGGAAATTCTGACTGCCTCTTTGCGCCCGGACTCTGAGTTCGAGTAGTAATATCCCTGTAGCTGTGCCGGAGAGCCGTGGCACTGTGGACTGGGCGTCTTTCGGAAGGGCCTTCACGAGATCGCGTGGCGTGGCGCCCTCGGAAAACTAACTCGCGGTTGTTCTTGCCATTTCGAGCAGGGATCAATAGACTCCCGCCCTCCCAATGAGCCGCTTACGTCCCGGAATTTTGCTTTCAGCATCGCTACTCCTCGCGTTTCATTGCGATCACGCCAGAGTATTGGCAGCCGATGCCTACGAGATCAGCGATGCCATTAGCGGGCATGTGCTGGAGGCGTCGAATGCCACTCGCAAAGTTCAGATCGCCAGCCTGACCAAGATCGCCACAGCTATGGTTGTGCTCGATTGGATGGACCTGTCCAAACGGGATGCCGGAACCTTGGTGACCGTTCCCCAATCCGCGTCTACACTGCGCGGGGCGGAGGATACGGGATTGCAGCCTGGTGACAGGGTGAGCCTTCGCAGCCTGCTGTATGCTGCTCTGTTGCAGTCCGACAACATAGCGGCTCTCACCCTTGCGGATTATGTCGGCCAGGAGTTGAGTGGAAGCGCTTCGTCGGAACACGCGAACGACCCTCAGGTCGTGTTTGTCTCGCAAATGAACGCTCTGGCGAGGAGGCTGCATATGGAGCGCACTCTGTTCCTGAATCCTCATGGTCTGGACAGCATCGAACGCAAGCTTCCGTATTCGACTGCCTCGGACATGGCGAGACTCACACGCTACGCCATGTCGAAAGCTTCCTTTCGCTTCTACGTTTCTCAAAAGGAAAGGGCGATCACGATTGAGCACGAAGCCGGTTCTCCTACCCAGTACTTGCTCAAGAATACGAATGAACTACTAGGCATTAACGCTGTGGACGGCGTGAAGACTGGCCAGACCAGTCGCGCCGGAGGGTGCGTAATCATTTCAGCCGCGCAGCGCGCTGAGACGCGCAAGGAGGGAGAGACTTTTATTGTGACGCCACGCCGCATCTCGGTGGTGGTTCTTGGTTCGACGGATCGATTTGCGGAGGCGGAGCAGTTTCTCAGCCGGGGCTGGCAGCTCTACGACGAGTGGGCGGCTGCCGGGCGGCGCCTGAAGAAGGACGAGGGACTTTAGTCCGACAAGGCCTGGAAAGTCATCGTTTTGCCGCCCCGCGACGAATCTTTCATTCAACTATGGATCCGATTTTACGACTGCTGAAGGAGAACGCGCGCTCCTCGCCGAGCGATCTTGCGAGGGAGCTTAACCTCGATGAGCCGGATGTCGTCGCGCGGATCACGGACTTTGAACGGGAAGGCGTCATACTTGGCTACCACGCCCTGCTTGACCCAGAGAAGGTCGGAGACGCGGTGGTTACCGCCGTTATCGAGGTGAAGATTGCCCCGGAGCGGGGCGGCGGGTTTGATCGGCTTGCGAGCCGGATCGCCAGGTTTGAAGAGGTGCAGAGTTGTTATCTAATGAGTGGCGGGTACGATCTGCTTGTGATCGCCGAAGGGCGCACATTGCACTCGATTGCCAGTTTCATCGCTGAGAAATTGAGCACGATTAAGGGAGTTCTTTCCACGGCCACGCATTTCCGCCTGAAGGCCTATAAGGAGAATGGATCCCTGCTCCAGCGCGAAGAGCGGGAAAAAAGGCTTGCGGTCAGTCCGTGAGGTGACCGGCCTGAAGAGCTTTCCCTCGGCCCTTTTCGGAGTAAGTTGATCCTCCCTCGATACCTATGAATCTGAAAAAACATGTTGCCGAACATGTGCGCGGAATTCCCCGATCCGGCATTCGCGACTTCTTTGAGGTTGTGCAGACGATGAGCGACGTCATCTCTCTTGGCATCGGCGAGCCTGATTTCGACACGCCGTGGCATATCCGGGAAGCCGCCATCTACTCCTTGGAAAAAGGCCGCACGGGCTACACATCCAACTTGGGTCTTCCGAAGCTTCGGGAGGCGATAGCGGGCTACGTCGGCAAGTTTTTTAAAGTCGGCTACGAGCCGCTGACGGAGGTGATCGTGACTGTGGGTGTGTCCGAAGCCATAGACCTGGCGCTCCGCGCCCTCGTCAATCCCGGAGATGAAGTCCTCTATCACGAACCGTGCTATGTCTCGTATAGCCCGAGCATAGTGCTGGCCCATGGCATCCCCGTTGCTGTATCCACTTCCGCGCGCGAAAACTTTCAACTTACAGCGGAGGAACTTGAAAAACGAATCACGCCAGCCTCGAAGGTATTGCTCCTGAACTTTCCCACGAATCCTACCGGGGCCACCCAGACCCGCGCCGAGTTGGAAAAAATCGCGGCGCTTTGCGTTCGGCACGACCTGGTTGTCCTTTCGGATGAGATCTACAGCGAACTGACCTACGACGGAACAGACCACGTATCTATCGCGGCGCTGCCTGGGATGAGGGAGCGCGTCATCCTTCTCCATGGGTTCTCAAAGGCGTTCGCGATGACCGGCTTCCGAATAGGCTACGCGTGCGCGCCAGCGATCCTGATAGAGGCCATGATGAAGATTCACCAATATGGCATTTTATGCGCGAGCATTACTTCTCAGGACGCGGCCATCGAAGCGCTCGAATGTGGCGAACGTGATATTACTTCAATGCGCCGAGAGTATGAACTCCGCCGCAACTTCATCGTGCGCAGCCTTAACGATATGGGGCTGGAATGCTTCAAGCCCTTGGGGGCGTTTTATGTCTTTCCCAAGATTGCAAGAACGGGGCTGACCAGTGGAGAGTTTTCCCTGCGGTTGCTGCGAGAGAAAAAGGTGGCGGTGGTGCCAGGAGGCGCATTCGGACCGAGTGGGGAAGGATTTGTGCGTTGCAGCTACGCGACAGGCTTGGATCAGATCAAGGTCGCAATGAAAAGGATCGAGGAGTTCTGCGCTGAACAGCGTCCAAGTGGCTCGCATGAGTAGCGCGGGAATCAACAAAGCTGTCTTGTTGGCCGCAGGGCGGGGAACTCGCATGCGGGAACTTACTGAGGAGATCCCGAAGCCGATGATACCCGTGCGGGGGAAGCCGATCCTGTTGCATATCCTTGAGGGCCTTCGAATGGCCGGGGTCACTGAGTTTCTCATGGTGGTCGGCTACCGCGCCGATGTCGTCAGCTCGTATTTCGGGGATGGGTCAACCTTTGGTGTCCAGGTGCGCTATCAGTCGCAGGTGGTTCAGGATGGCACTGGGAAGGTGGTTGAGCTTGCCCGGCATTTCTGCGGAGAAGACCCCTTCATACTAAGCTACGGAGATATCCTGGTGGCGCCGGAGAACTATCCGCGCCTTGTAGCAATGACTGCCGCGGAGGACGCGATCATAAGCGTGAGAAAAAATGAGGACGTCTCAAAAGGGGGAGCCGTTTTCGTGAACGACAAGTTCGAGATGATCGATCTGAAGGAGAAATCAACTTCGGGGGGAGCCGTCAGTCCGTGGTATAACGCGGGCATCTATGCGTTTCGCCCCTCCATCTTTGAATTCATCGCGCGTCTCGAGAAGTCTCCTCGCGGCGAGTATGAGCTTACCGATGCCATTCGGGACCTGGCTCTAAGCGGAAAGCGCGTGAAAGCTTTCGAACTGCTTGGAGAGTGGGCGGACGTGCGAGATCCGGAGATCCTCGGACAACTTAACGCGGTGTAGGAGTCTGCGCCGAAACTTCTACCGAATCGAGGGACGGCACATAAGCTCGCGGGGAGGAGATATGTTCGTTCCGAACGAGGGGACTTGATACCGTTTTAGCCTTGTAGCGAATCAGCACCCTGCCGTCGAGGATCGCCGCTATCTGCGCTTTCACGGCGCCGCCAGAGAGCGGGATATATTGCCCTTCGCTGTATTCGCGGCCGTTGATCACCGCGAGGGCAGGGGACGCGAGGAGGATTGCGGTGACTGTGAAGTCCTCCGCTCGGATCTCCGGGGCGGCTACGGCTATCGCGTCGCTCTTGGCGGCGCCTCTCGTCCAGCCAATTGGCCAAAACGGATCCCGGGCGACGAGTGTTCCTTTAAAAATCGACCGGCTCTTGGGTCTGTAGCCTTGGCTATCTTGTGCGCGAAGCAGGGGTGTGACCGAAATCAATCCGGCGCACAGAGTCATGACAAGCCCTGCTTTTGGAAAAAAATTCGTTTTCATTGTCTCACGATCGCGCAGAGGGTGATGGACGCGTGTTGGAACTGGGGATCGCCGCCCGTCGCGATCTGGAGTGACGTCACCTCGATCAAGGGTTCCTCATTCTCAAGCCCTTGTATGGCGATGGCCAGCGGGACAAACTCGACTTTTGGAAGATCGATAGTCCACAAGAGCTTGCGAAATCCTGGCATGCTCGGGTCGAGCAGATCCCCACTCAGGCGGGTTGCGCTTTTCTCAATGCCCTGTCGCTTAAAAAAATCAGCCATGCGGGGAGGGAACCATGCTATGGGCGCGCCCATGGGTATCATGCCCTTTATCTGTTCCAGCGTTTCGTTGGCGACGGGAGCCTTGGCTTCGAGAGCTTGCGTCGCCTTGATGGTTTCGCGGGCGGCCGCAATCTGCGGTGTCAGTTCCGCCATGCGGTGAGTGGCCGCTATTTGTCCCTTGTCGAGAGGTCCAAGAAGCATCGTGAAGTAGCAGTAAACGAGGCCCACCAGGAGTATGACGGCCAGCACGATTTTCTGCGTATTATCCTTGTCCAGCTTCACTTCTTCCTCCTTGGCTTGAGTTCCGCGACCTGCGGGTCTGGTTGCTGCGTCATATCCAGCTTGATCGCGAAGTTCGCCACCGGCACGGACCTGCTATCCACGGTGACAAACTCCGAGCCATCCTCAAGGGACTGGAAAGCTGAGGTGACGTTCGCGTGATTTTCCGAGAAATTAGTCTGGAGCGAAGTCCGCAACATTTCCGCGACGCGGCGGGGTTCCATGCCCGCCGAGATACCGGTGAGGTTGAAGCTGCAGCTCTGGGTTTTGTCGTTAGAGGAAGTATCCGTCAAACCTCGTGATCTGCACATTTTTTGGAACGACCTTTAGGAACTGATCAAGCAATGGCGCCCAAAACAATCGGTGTTCAATCTTGCTGACAACCGCGTCGCACGTGTTGATGCTCTGCGAAAGGTCAGCCTGGCGCGCCTGGGCTGCCTTCTGTTGCGGATCCAGCTTGTCCCATTGGGACTGAAGCTGGCCGAGTTGGTTGTCTACCTCTCCCGCTTGGTGGAGACGGTAGAAATAGAAGAGCGCGAAGCCGAGAGCGACACACGCGAGACCTATGATGCCGAGCCGGAGCGGGTCACGACGGCTCTGGCTCTTCTGCTTCTCGATTTCGTGGTAAAGATTCAGGTGCAGCGCCATGAGAACTAGCCCCTCTTCAAAAGATCCGCCGCCGCGCCGCAAGCGACATTCAAGTTCACCATATCCGTCGAGAAGCTTTCGCGACGGCCCGCTGGGAGGGCGATGTCGCAGATTTCAAACGGGTTCCAGGCCTCGCAGGGCATGTGCAATTCTTCTTCAAGTATCTGCAGGACGACTTTGGATCGCGCCGGGCCTCCCGAGATGAAGATCCGCGAGATGGTCTCCTCCCGCCGCCCTTCAAAAAATCCGATCGAGCTGCTGACTTCGCGGGTCAGTGCGGAGAGTGAGACCCGCGCTCTGTCGAACATTGTCTCTTCGTCAGATTCCGCGGGATTGTCCCCGGAAGCCTCGACATGGCTTCTCAATGCCTCGTGGAGCGCCTTGCCGCCGTAGTCGATAGAGCGGACAAGGATCAGTTCTTTCTTCACGCCAACGGTCACGGTCGAAGAGATGTGACCTATGTCCAAAAGGATGAACGCGTCGTTATTGAAAGCATCCGGTTTTGCAAATTCGAACGCGTTGAACGCGCAGATTGGGGCCAGCGTGAAAACGTGCACCGGGCGGTGGTTTTTTTGGAACGCGTCGTTAAGGAGTGTAATCTGAGAGCGAGGAACCCCGCCGACCAGGTATTTCACTTTTGCTGGCCCGCCACCCGCCTCCACGGGAGCATCTTTGTCAGGCGGGCGCACCGGATCGCAGTCCAGGACGAAGTCTCTGCAATCCTGATTTAGAAGGGACATGCCGTTTAGGCGGAGACCTTCACGCAGAATGGTGGTCGGCGTCTCAGGCTGCTCGATGATGCGGATTAGCGCGTCGGAATGTGAGATCGCCACCGCGCACCCTTTTGCGGAGTTGCCTGTTTCCCCCAAAACCGATTTCAGTTCCGACACGAGTTGCTCGCTTCCCACAGAGTCGGAAATCGGCTTCAACGCATAGTTTGTGACTGCGTATTTACTTCCGCGGCGCTGCACGACAACCGCCTTTATGGAGAACCTGCCGATGTCGATCCCGATCACTGAGTTATAGGCTTTTGCCATTGAGAACCTTAAAGCAGAATGAATGCCCACAATGCGTTTTGAGGAAAGAATCGATGTCCTTTTAGCCCCAAATGCTGATTCCCTGGTTTCCAGCACGTTTCTGGCTCATGCGAAATTCCATCTTTTGAGAGGAACTCTCTCGTGCCCCGCCTGTCCCTGTGGAGGGGCTTACCGTGGAGGCGCGGTAAAATCTGGCGCCGGCTGCCGAGGGGGCCGTGGCATTTGTGAGAGAGTCGATTGCAGGAACAACAACGCAATCGCCGCCGCTCCGACAATAATGAGAATGCTCCAGATTCGGAATGCGTTTCCTTTGGACGACATCGAGCGTTTAGCCCTTTTCAAGGCGATCTCCATCTCGAATGTCTTTAACAATTGTTCAGGATCGTTTTCAGTCATGGTTCCGATGCCGGTTGCCTTCGACTAACCTATGCTCAGCAAGTTTCGGGCGACATTTGCCTATGCGTCCCCCTTTATTCTGTTCATGGCGCTGCTCGCATTGTCGGATGGGGTGCAGGCCGTATTTCATACCGAGTCTGCTTTTCTTCTTCATTCTCCGAAATATTGGATATTCCCCGTTCAAACAGTCTTATGCGGGGCTTTACTGCTGTATTTCCGCCGGCAGTATGCGCTGGAGCGTCCAAGACTGGTGTCTCTCACCGTAATCAGCGCGGTTGCCGTTTTTGTGATCTGGATATCGCCGCAGGCTTTCTTGCGGTTTCCGCCCAGATACAACGGTTTCGATCCCACCGCTTTTGGTTGCTCTGGCCCTGCATTCTTACTGAATACCGGCGCGCGGTTTCTCCGCCTTGTTATTGTCGTCCCCTTCCTTGAAGAAGTTTTCTGGCGGGGCTTCTTATTGCGCTATTTAATCGAAGAGGACTTCGAGCATGTCCCGTTTGGAACTTTTTCATGGATGTCATTCGGCGGCGTCGCCATCCTGTTCGGCTTCGCGCATTACGGACCAGATTTCGTGCCCGCGCTCCTGACCGGCGCGATATATAATTTTGTCGCTTACAGAACGAAGAGTCTCTCTTCGTGTGTCCTCGCGCATTCACTCACGAATCTCCTCCTAGGATTTTACATTATGGACACGGGACAATGGGGTTTTTGGTAACGCGTGACATGTCTGGTGCGTTCTGCTATCATTCGATGGATGCAGACAACATTCATGCACAGAGTGATCCTCACGGTGCTTGCCGGATTCGTGGCGGCGGGTTTGATCGAATTTTATAAGACATTCGTGACGGGGGCTGACGACGCCATAAACGGCGGTTACAGCAACCGGACTGGCATATCCAGCCACAAGTAGGTCCGCCGTCCGCGGCGTCGCGCGGGCAGCAGTAAACTTCCAAAGCCCGGGATGAGAGTAGGCTTCGCCCAGATCAACACGACTGTGGGCGATCTTGGCGGGAACACCGCCAAGATTCTGGACGCGTATAAGAATTGTGTGTCCATGGGCGCCGAGTTGGTCATTACACCCGAACTCGCGATTACCGGCTACCCTCCCCAGGATCTGGTCTTCAAATCGCAGTTTGTTCCCAGAAATCTTGAGGCGCTCGAGCGCATTCATGCTTCGGTGGAGACCTGTCCGCTCATTGTGGGTTTCATCGATCGTAATCACGACTCTTCAGGACGTTCCTTTCGCAATAGCGCCGCAGTCCTGCGCAAAGGAGTGCCGCGTGAGACAGTCCATAAATCCTTGCTTCCGACGTACGATGTCTTTGATGAGGATCGATACTTCCAGCCGGGCGAGACAAGCCTCCCGGTGCTGATTGGAGGGAGGAAGGTCGGAGTTACCATCTGCGAAGACATTTGGACGGAGCGCTTCCTGCCCCGGAAGCTCTACGGATGTGATCCGGTGGGCTCCCTCGCCCGGCAGGGCGCGGAGATAATTGTAAACTTGAGCGCCTCGCCATTCCACGCGGGTAAGCCGCGCCTGCGCATGGAGATGCTGTCGGAACTTGCCGCCCGGCGCGCCTGCGAAATCTATTACTGCAACGCGGTTGGGGGGAACGACCAGCTCATCTTTGACGGAAATTCGGTGGCGGTAAGCTCGAGCGGCGTACTCCTGGCGCGTCTAGCCTCTTTCAAGGAAGAAGCCCGGGTGGTGGATGGTCTCGCGAGCTCGACTTGCCCGTGGACTGAAGCGTCAGAATCCGAGGAAGTGTTCTCCGCGCTTTCGCTGGGGCTGAAGGACTATCTTGCAAAATGCGGCTTCAAATCGGCTGTCCTCGGGCTTAGCGGGGGAATTGATTCAGCGGTGTGCGCATGCATCGCTGTGGATGCGTTGGGCCGCGAGAATGTGCTTGGCGTCTCCATGCCGACTCGATTTTCCTCCCGCGGCAGTATTGATGACGCGCTAGCGCTGGCGGGCAACCTCGGTATCAGGTGCCTTGAGATTCCGATTCAGGACGCGTTCGATGGTTTTAGAAACCAGTTCGCGGAGCTATTCCGGGGACTGCCTGAAGACACGGCGGAGGAGAACATGCAGCCGCGTCTTCGTGGCATGGTGCTGATGGCACTCTCCAACAAGTTCGGGCATTTGCTTCTAACCACAGGAAACAAAAGTGAACTGGCGGTTGGCTATTGTACCCTTTACGGAGACATGGCAGGCGGACTGGCCGTCATCAGTGATGTTCCCAAGACAATGGTTTACCGGCTGGCTTCCTGGATTAACCGTGACCGCGAGATCATCCCCCGAGCCACTATTGAGAAACCCCCGAGCGCCGAGCTGAAGCCGAACCAGATCGATCAGGATACGCTCCCCGCGTATGATCTGCTCGACCAGATTCTCCAATTGTACGTGGAGGAAAACATGTCGGGTCGTGACATCATCGCGCGGGGATTCCATGAGGCCACGGTTCGGTGGGTTGTGCGCAAAGTCGATCTTAATGAGTATAAGCGTGAACAAGCTGTGCCGGGCCTGAAGGTCACAAGCCGGGCTTTCGGGATCGGCCGCCGAATGCCAGTTGCGCAGCGGTTTGTGGACTAAGCCGCTGGTTTACGGAGTGAAAAACCGCCTGTTGAGATTCCAAAGTCAGCTTTCCGTGGTATTATGGCCTGTTACGTTGTTGAACGAATGGAAAAACTCACGAGCAAGGGCCCGATGCTCCATCGGGAGAAAGTTCTTGCCCACGCCGAACAGCAGTTGGCCGCGCAAGGCCGGCAAAAGCCAGGGGAACTTCTCGCTCTCTACAAGAAGTTCCTGAAGATCGAAAACCATCGCCTGCGCCTCAAGCATTACGCGGGCGGAGGTGGCAAGGAAATTGCCGATCAGCGAGCGACCTTGCTCGACATCGTTCTTCGGCATCTTTTCGAAGCCGGTTGCAATGCCTCCCTGATCGGGGAACTCACCAGCGACCTCGCTCTTCTCGCGATCGGTGGATACGGAAGGGGAGAGCTGAATCCCTACAGTGATGTGGACATCATGTTCCTGCATCCCGCGTCGATGAAATCGGTATCTCCGAAGGCGAATGAGGTGATTCAGACGATACTTTACATGCTGTGGGATGTCGGATTGAAGGTTGGGCACTCGACGCGCTCGGTTTCGGGCGCGATCCGGCAGGCAAACACGGACATGCTCTCCAAAACCTCGCTGCTGGAGGCCCGCTTCGTAGCCGGCAACGGGGCGCTGTTCGATGAATTCAAGGCGGAGTTTGTCCGACGCTGCGTCAGAGGCTCCGAGCGTAAATATCTTCAGGAGCGCGTCGTCAACCAGAGGGAGCGTCACGAAAAACACGCTGGCACGGTGTATCTTCAGGAGCCGAACATCAAAAACGGCTGTGGCGGGCTGAGGGATTATCAGAACCTGTTATGGATGGCCTATTTTAAGGAGGGCATCTCCACCATGCAGGGGTTGGTCGAGAAGAAGCTGCTTGTGGACGCGGAACGGCGGAAGCTCGACCGCGCGTATGACTTTTTACTACGAGTCCGCACAGAACTCCATTACCTGAACAAGAGGGCGACGGACGTAGTGACACTGAACTTCCAGCTTCAGCTCGCCAATAAGCTAAACTACACGCAGAAAAATGTTCTCCGGCGTGGCGAGGCTTTCATGCGGGAGGACCATCAGCATTCAAGAACAGTCTTCAGCATCACGGAACTGATTTCCGCCAGGCTGGTCGCGGGAATCGATGATACACGCGCGCCCGGCTTCTTTGGCCTGCTGCTTAATCGCGCGGAGAAGAAGGAGAGTTTCGACGGGTTTTACAGCACGGGCGGCCTCATCTACCCGGATGCCCGTGATATTTTCAATAAGGAGCCTTACCGGATGATGCGTCTTTTTCTGCACGCGCAGAAACGCCATCTCGCGCTGAGCGCGGAGTTACAACAGCTCATTCACCGCCGGCTCCACTTGGTGGATCGGACTTTTCAGTACGCGAGGGCCACGAGGGAAACGTTTAACGCCATCATCAGCCAAAAAGGGCAGGTTGGCCGCATTCTGCGGATGATGCACGAAGTGGATTTTCTTGGGAGGTATATATCGGAATTCGGGCAATTGACCTGCCTTGTGCAGCACGAGTTTTTTCACCGGTACACCGCGGATGAACATACGCTGGTTTGCATCGAGAAGCTGGATCGGCTAATCGACACGAAAGAGCCTCGCCTTGCGGATTACCGCTTGATGTTCCAGCGCCTGGAAGATCCTTTCGTGCTCTACCTCGCCCTGCTTCTTCACGATACGGGAAAGGCCTCAAATGCCCGATACCACGCCGAAGCAAGCGCGTTATTCGCGCAGAAGGTCGCGGCTCGGCTGCAGCTTTCCTCCGAGCGGCGCAAGCTTCTCATCCTGCTTGTGGACAATCATCTTACCTTGTCCAGCACCGCGCAGAGACGTAACGTGGAAGATCCCGCGACAATTGCCGAATTTGCGGGCGTGGTCAAAAGCCACGCGGGATTGAACGCTCTGATGCTTATGACTCTGGCAGATGGCCAGGGCACGGGCGACGAGAACTGGTCAGATTGGAAGGAGTCGCTCGTCTGGCAGCTTTACCGGGGCACGACTCACTACCTGGACGGAGAGGAATCATTCTACCGGGAGCGGCAGGTGGAACGTGAAGAACTGCGGAAAGCCGCGACCAAGAAGTTGCCCGCAAGCTTCGCGGACGAAATTGACATCCATTTCGAGCAAATGCCGGATTCGTATTTTGCCGCTTATTCCGCCGCGGATTGCGCGGCGCACATCCGTCACTTTCGATCCTTTCTCCTGGACCAAAATGCGAACGAGGGATGCCCGCTCGCTCCCACAGTGCATTGGATAGCGCATCCTAATCAGGGGCATAGTGAAGTGTGGATTTGCTCGTGGGACCGCGCGGAATTGCTTGCAAAGATTGCGGGCTCGTTTGCCGTCGCCCAGTTGAATATTCTGAGCGCCGACATCTTCTCGCGGCACGATAACGTTGTCTTTGACATCTTCCGCGTCTGCACGCCCAAGTTTGGCGCGGTGACAGACGAGCGTGAAATTTCCAAGGTGGCCAGGACCATGAACGATTCTTTGGCGCAAGAGGTTTATGATTTCGGTCCCTTGTTGAAGAAGGCGAAAAAGCGTCGGGCGTACGGGCTGTCGCATGAACTTGAAATGCCTACCCGGATCGTGATCGATAACAATGTGCATCCGATCTACACCCTTGTGGAAATCCAGACTCCCGATCGCCTCGGCTTGCTGCATCATCTTCTGAGAGGCTTTGCTTCGGCTGGAATCAATATCGCTCTCTCTCGTATCACCACGGAGAAAGGAGCCGCCATCGATAGCTTCTACGTTAGCAACACCGAAGGTCGGAAGATCAAGGGGGCTGCCGCAATCGATCAGTTGCAAAAGACTTTGCAAGGGGCGTCCGAGCAATCTGAACCGGGTTAGCGCGCAACGAAGCGTCGGAGAGGCTGAACGCGCCGTAATGCCATGAGGATCCCATGGTAGGACGACAGCTCCACATTCTTTTCGGCCGGCAGGTGGTGAGGGATATCGCGCGTCACAAGGTTCTGGCGTTGCTGAACGTCCTGAGCGTGGGCTTGGGCGTAGCGCTCTATCTTGCGATTCAAATCGCGAATCATAGCGCAAACCGCGCATTGCAAGCGGGAGTCGACGTGGTCGCCGGCAAAGCGAATCTGGAACTAAGAGGCGACATTCCCGAAGCTATATTTCCAAAGCTCGCGGCAATGCCGGGTATCAAGAGCGCGACCCCGCTGGTGGAGGGGCTGGCAACAATTCCCGCGTTCCAGGGCGAATACTTGAGGATCGAGGGGCTGGACGTTTTTACGAACCAGCCTTTCCGGACGTTTGAGCTGGGAGACCAGGCTTCTCGATTTGATCTGGAGCGCTGGCTGGCGACAGCGGGCGGGGTCGCTGTTTCCAACTCCTTCGCGCGGAAGTATCACCTCGCCGTCGGCAATAAGCTGGAAGTGCTCGTAAACAGCCGCGTAAGAACTCTCACGATATTGTTTCTGCTGGACTCAAAGGAAGACGGCGGGGGCGCTCTGGATCACCTCGCCGCCATGGATATAGGCTGGGCGCAGGAATTATTTGGCACTGTTGGGAAGCTTTCATCCATTCAAATTCTCCTGCGCGAGCCTGAAAATGTCGAAAAGGAGGCTGCGACGCTGAGGGTGGGGCTTCCGTCAGGAACAACACTCGGGCCGCCGGGTCAGCGCAGTTTCCAGATTCAGAAGATGCTCTCAGCGTTCGAATTGAACCTCACGGCGCTTAGCCTCGTTTCAATGCTGGTCGGCATGTTCCTCATCTACAACACAGTATCGGCGTCGGTTATACGACGGCGGGGGGAGATAGGAATTTTGCGCGCCATGGGGGCCTCGCGCATGGAAGTGCGCATGCTTTTCTTGGGCGAAGCGTCCCTCTTTGGATTGCTCGGCATTGCTGTTGGGGTTGCGGGAGGCATCCTGCTCGCGAACAGCCTTGTCGCATCCGTCGCTACCACCATTTCTTCGCTGTACGTGCTCTTGAGCATCGACCGCTTCTTTGTAAGCCCCGCCCGCCTGCTATCGGGCGCTGCTCTGGGCATGCTGGCGGTGATTGCCGCTTCCTGGCTGCCTGCGAGTGAGGCCGCCAGGACCGACCCGGTGCGGGCAATGAGACTCGGCTCGCGGAGGGAGGACAAGTCCGGGACGGCGCGCCATTGGGTAGCGGCGGGAATTGTCTGTCTCATTTTGGCTGTGGTCGTGTCCTGGCGAGCCCTGCGCGCTGGCCCGCCACTTCTTGGGTTCGTCGCGGCGTTCCTCGTTCTCTTTGGCTTCACATGCTTCGCGCCGATCCTCATCGAGTTTTGCGGGGACACGGGGCGGCATCTGCCCGCTGGTTGGCTGTTGTTCAAGATTGCCTCCGGCAATTTTAGACGCTCGGTTCACCGAAACAGCGCCACTGTTGCTGCTCTCGCCTCCGCTATTGCCCTCATGGCAGGCGTTTCCATCATGATCTTTTCCTTCCGGGACACGGTGAGTGTCTGGATAAACCATGGCTTCGTGGCGGACTTGTTCATCGCCCCGGCATCCAACGCCGTGATTGGACTGGCTGCATTCATCCCCAATGATGCCGTCACTTTTCTCCGAAGCGACCCTGCTGTATCCAGCGTCGATACGTTCAGGGAGTTCGAAGTGTCGATGGATGGCAATTCCGTCACAGTGGGAGTTGTGCAGGGAGTGGCGCGGCGCAAACCGCGCTTTGTTGGTGGCGGAGACCAGGAAAAGCTCACGCGCTTCCTCGCCGGCGACAACGTAATCGTAACCGAGAGCTTTGCTCGCAAGTGGAGTAAGAGGGAAGGGGATATGATCTCGCTTTCAACGCAAAGGGGAGCGCGCCGCTTTGCGATTGCCGGCATTTACTACGACTACACGCGCGATCAGGGATTGATCATGATGGATCGCGCGGTCTTTGATCGCTACTGGGATGACCCACGGGTGGAATCGCTTGGAATCTACCTCAAAGATCCGATGAGCTGCGACCGTGTCACCGAGTCGTTCCGCAAGCGATTTGGATCCCGCGGCGAGTTCGCCATATTCTCGAATCGCGCTTTGAAACAGCGGGTATTTGAAGTTTTTGATCAAACCTTCGCCGTCACGTACGTGCTCCGGATCATCACGGTCATTGTCGCCGTCCTTGGCATCTTTCTTTCGTTGATTACTTTGATCACCGAACGGCAGAGTGAGCTCGGGATATTGCGGGCCGTGGGAGCCTCCACCGGCCAGGTGCGTGGGATGCTCCTCTTCGAAGCCGGACTCGTTGGTGTTGTGTCGAGCCTGCTCGGCGTGATCGCCGGCATTGCGCTTTCCATGGTCCTGACCTGGGTGGTGAACAAGGCCTTCTTTGGCTGGACAATAGAATTGCGATTCCCTTGGGTTCTCCTGTCATGCACGCCTTTATGGATCATTCCGGCCGCGATTGCGGCGGCTTATATTCCTGCGCGCCGCGCGGGGGACTTTGATATCGCGGCGGCGATTCGTTCTGAGTAAGGCCGCGTTGAAAGATGGGGCCGTCAAGCGGCGATGGGCGGCTGTCTTGTTCTCCGCTCTGTCCTGTCTCGCGCTTGCTGGCGCGGGATGGCAAAGCGCGCTGCCCGGTTGGAACTACCACTTTCCAGCCGATCACGGTGTTCATCGCGCGTTCAAGACCGAGTGGTGGTATTTCACAGGCGAACTCCGCGCCGATTCAGGCGAGACATTTGGCTATCAAATTACGTTTTTTCGTGAAGCGATCCGACCGTCTGGCCCGAAAGCGGCTGACGCCTCCAGGTTCATTGTGGACGATGTAAAGTTTGCGCATTTCGCCGTCACTCGTGTGACCTCCCAAAATTTCACGTTCATGCAAAAAACAAGCCGCGGGGCTTACGGAGAGGCGGGATTTGGGGATTCTGGAAAGTTGGCGTGGATTGACAACTGGACGTTGTCCGCGGAGAACGATGGGTCGTTTTTGCTGAAGGCCGCAGGAAATGGAGTTTCGATTGACCTTCGACTGGAGGCGCAAAAACCGTTTGTCATTCACGGCGCCAACGGCGTCAGTCAGAAGGCAAACGGGGTGGGGCATGCCTCTCACTACTATTCGAGCACGCGGATGAAGACCAGAGGCCGCCTCGCATACCCGGACGGATCGCGCTCCGTCACAGGAGAAAGCTGGTTTGATCACGAGTGGTCAACGAATGAGCTTACCGCGGAGCAAGTTGGCTGGAACTGGTTCAGCGTCCAATTGAACGACCAGACCGAGTTGATGCTTTACCAGATGCGAACCAAAGGGGGTGGCGTGGATCCAAATTCAAGTGGAACTTTTGTCCTCGTGGACGGCCAGCCCATCGCGCTGTCCCGTGAAGATTACCACCTTAGCCCAACGGCATCCTGGAAGAGCCGCGTTACCGGGGGGCTTTATCCTATTGGGTGGAAGTTGGACATACCCCGCCTGGGTATATCACTGTCGATTGTGACCCCGGTGGAGAATCAGGAACTCGCCTTCGATTCCATCGCATACTGGGAGGGAGTCATCGATGTGCAGGGCGCGCGCGGGGGTAGACCTGTCGCCGGGCATGGATATATGGAGTTGACGGGGTATTCTCACGCTCTGGAGGGCCTCCGAGCCGGCGGAGGGCGTTAACCGGCGAAAGGCCGACATGCCGCCGGGCTCGTCCACCAAACGCATTGACGAACGCTTCTGCATAAAATAACAGCGGCGAGCGTTTGTCGCGCCGAAATTGGCGTCCCAGTCAGCGCGGCAAGCCCGCCTTGGCTTCGCGCACTGCGGCGACGAATTCCCGGGCGCGCGCGGTGATGGCGGCGAAATCTCGGCTGTTCCAGCGCTTCCGTGGAGATGAGCGTCGAGCCGGCTCCCAGTCCCACGCAGCCCGCGCGGATGAAATCGCCCGCCGTCTCGGGAGTCACTCCGCTCGTGGGCATGATCTGGAGCATCTGCAGCGCCGCCGCATAGCGCCCCGTCAATCCGAACGCCCGAAGCCCTACGCCAGCGCGTCGCGGCAGAACTTGACGCACTTTGCCAGCTCAGTCATGCGATCCGACCCGGCCGGCACTGTGTACTCGAACTCGATCGTCGCCTGCATGGGCCACTTGTTGTCGCGGATCAGGCGCAGCACTTCCGCAATCGGCGTGTCACCCTGACCAAAAGGCGTGTCCGGCCCGTTGTTGAACTTCCGATCCTTGATATGCACGTGGGTCACACGCTCGTGGTGCTGCTTGAGGAAGGGGACGGGCGAGGTGTTGTTGCCCGCGACAAAATGGCCGAGATCGACATTCGCTCCATTGAATTTCGCGACGGCGAAGCCCGCTTCCCAATGCGCTGGCGTGGTCGTGGCGTGGCCGTGATAGCCGACCATGAACTGATGCTTGTCCGCGAAGGAGCCGAGCCGCTCCAGGTCCGCTTCCTTGTGGGAGATCTCCGTGGAGATGGCGCGCGGCGCCGAGCGCCTTGGCCAGCGCGAAGGCGTAGTCGATCTCGTCGTCGGGCATGATGATGATGCCGTCCACCTTGACGATCTCGATGAGCACGCCGGCGTTTTCGTACTTCGCGCGGAAAGGCTTCACGCGGTCCATAGAGACCGATTTCCTCCACTCGCGAAGCTGCTGGGCGTTCTCGGCCTTGCTCTTCGTGGCGTCGACCTCGGGGATGCCGAGGAAGGCTTCGACTGGCTGCGACCGCAGCTCGATGCCGCTCAGGCCGAGTTGGAGGCAGTTCTTCAGGATGTCATCGCCGCCCATGATCGGGTTGGCGAAGCTGTAGGGCACGTTGAGGCCGATCTGGACGCCGGCCACCTTCGAATTGGGCTTGGCCGGAGCAGGATCTGCCGCGCCGAGGCGGCCGGCCGCAGAGAGCAAGGCCGCTCCGGGCAGCGCCGCAAGGGCGAGCTTGGTGAATTCACGACGAGTTTGGGAGAGCGCCATAGAGGTATGGGGAATTTTACGAGTTCAGGACTGAGCGAAAGCTGAGTGAGGCTTCATATCGAGCACCTTCCGGCCCGCAGTGCGAGGATAAAGCGCGGCGCGGCCCTCGGGGTCGAAGCGGAGTCTTCGGGCCGCCGGGCGGCCCGAGCACACACACGTGTTGATTCGCGGGACAGCCGCATCAGTGGGAGCCTTGGGCTGGTCGCCGTCACCTGCGAAGCTGTTACGCAGCCGGCGCGCCGGCGGCCTTGCCAGGCCCTCGATTCGTTCTTAGGCAAGGGTCCA
This sequence comes from uncultured Verrucomicrobiae bacterium, assembly GCA_963828525.1. Taxonomy (GTDB): domain Bacteria; phylum Verrucomicrobiota; class Verrucomicrobiia; order Chthoniobacterales; family Chthoniobacteraceae; genus CAWHEP01. Next base: position 300,026 of record CAWHEP010000009.1, on the reverse strand, counting down.
GAAATGCCTCACAGCCCAGTCCCCGCTTGCGGGCGGCAGCCAAACTAAAGCGTAGTTCCACAGATAAAGAGCGGCAAAGCCGAGTTTGCCGGGCGAAATGCTTCCATAACCGAGCAGTGCCGCGCCGCCGATCGCCGCAAGGTAGGCATAGAAGACCGGAAAAATCCGGAAAAGATCTTCGAATGTAGAAGTTCTTGAGATCGATCGAACCGGTCTTCGCGTATTCGCTTAAAAGTACCCTGTGATGAGATAGCCGCTCAGCACAAAAAACAGCATCACGCCGAGGTGGGCATTAAATAGAAACTCGAATCCCAAAGAAAGTGTTGAAGAGCCGTATCCCGCTTTGGTGTGCCCGAGAAGGACCAACAGGATGGCTACCCCTCTCAGGCCGTCGAGCGTTCGAATCCGCGGCATGCTGGCGGGCAGCTCCTCTGCGGACCCTGAAACGGCAGGCGGCCTCGGGGTCGGGGTGGAATGGCTGGGCATCAGGGATTCGGCGCTCGCGGATGGAAAATTCCGGAGCGCGGAATGCTTACGGAGCCTGAGCGCTGGCTGCAAGAGTTGTCTCGCTGGCTGCCGGTTCGCCGTCGTCGCGCCGGGCGACAGAATTGCCCAATTTCGTGTTTGCTTTCTGCGTCGATCTCCATCTACTCTACTGAAACGTATGAAACGACTCGTATGCTCCCTCCTCCTTCTCGCAGCGACCAGCATTGCTTTTGCGGATATTCAGGATCCGCCTATGAACGATTACGGTTTCAATCGCAAGTTTGCCCGGGGCTTTGCAAACGCGGCTTTTGGAGCAACCGAAATCCCGGACACGGTTTGCAAGATCGATGATCGAGTCGGTGGCACTGCTGCGGCCAGCTATGGAATCTTCAAAGGCATAAACAGATTCGTGTTTCGGTTTGGCGCGGGCATCTATGAAATGGTGACCGCGCCGTTCCCAACCTATAAAGGGTCATATCGCCCATTCTACAAGAGCGACATTCCTTGGATTCATAGTGGGTATGAAGAGTTTCCTCCCGATCTGGGACTGGAGACCCGGTATCAGTACAATCGCGAGTTCACTCCCTACTAAATCTCTTCTGGGAGGGGCTTGCAGAGCTGAATGGCGGCGGAGCTACGGCGAGAGTCTTTGCTTCCGCCAGGAGCCGTCCTCTACACGGGAATACTCGAATCGATCATGTAGTCGGCTTGGGCCGCCTTGCCAAAATTCGATGGTAGTAGGCTCAACCCTGTAGCCGCCCCAGAACGGCGGGGCGGGGATCTTGCCTTCGGCGAATCGGACGCGAATCCTTTCCAACTCCGAAGCAAGCAAGTCGCGAGTTGCGATTGGCTGGCTTTGATGCGAAGCCCAGGCGGCAAGCTGGCTTTCGCGAGGCCGGGTAGCGAAATATTCATCGACTTCCGTCCGCGCGGTGAGTGACGCCGAGCCTGTGACGATTATCTGCCTCTCAAGAGCAAGCCAGGGGAAGAGGAGGGATACTCTCTCGTTTTCCCTAAGGTGGATGGCTTTCCGGCTCTGAAGATTGGTGAAAAATACAAAGCCACGGGCGTCGTAACCTTTTAATAGAACGGTACGAAGCAGAGGTGCTCCGGATTCGCTTGCCGTTGCAAGGCTCATGGCAGTTGGCTCAACGACTGCGGACTGGAGAGCCGTTGCCAGCCATGCCTCGAACTGCTGCATGGCGTCTTCCAAAAGCTCCTCCGAATTCAATGAACCTCGCACATAGTCCGTTCGGATCCCTGCCACACTCTCGTTCAAGGGCGGAATCATAAAGTTAGGATGGCAACTATCATCTGATCTCCTAAGACGCCGCTGCCACAGCCGCGCTCCGCATGACGTTGAAGATGCCGTCCAACCGGGTTGGCGGATTCTCGCAAGGGTCTGTGGTAAGCCAGCAGGCCGCGCTGTCGGGCTCTTCCGGCGCGAAGCCGTGCATCGCTGGTACGTTCCGCTGATTCATAAAGGAGGGCGCGAAAATAATGCCATTGTTAAGCAGGAAAATCACCTCTCCGTATCTTCCGTCCGCAAAGTAACAGCCCCATTTGCGAAGCTCCGCTTCCGACACGATGTGGCCTTCCGACCGCGTCTGGAGCCAATCTTCGGCCTTCTTGCGTCCACTGCCCATAAACCAGAATCGCGCCATCGTTGAATCCCACACAGCAATGTAGTCTCGGCCAAACCGCAGCCCGAGGCTCTCGAAATCGAGCATCATCCTGCTGGTCTTGCGCGTGTTTGTCATCCCGTGGTCGCTGAAGAGATGGATACGCGCGTGGTCGTAGCAACTCTCCGCAATCTCGCGGATTTCCCGAAGCCATTGCGCAAACCTCTCGAACGCGGCGTCCACCGCTGGCCCTTGTGTAGTGCGCGCGTGCATTGTCGCGTCCAGGCCGGAGGTGAAAAGATATGCCAGCCTGACTTGGCCAGCGCGCAACGTCTCCTTGAGGCGCTCAACGTTCGTGAGATCGTCAGACCGCCAGTCGGAGCGGGCCCAAGGCAGGCCTGACTCCTTCCAGTATTCAAAGATAGAAGGTTGCCCGCCAAGGATCCCCCCTGGCTCATAGATGTCCAGTTTCTCGGTGTAGTCCAGCCAGGGCAGCTTGGAAAACGGAACGCTATAGAGCTGAAAATACCCGGTATAGCCGTTCCTTGCGGCCGTCCATCGGCTGATCCGGTTCCGGATCCGGTGATGCCCGGCAACGGCTTCTGGAAGCCAGCCAAGATGTTTTGCCCACTTGAAAGGGCTCCCTTTAGATCCGGCTTTTGTGAAGAACGAAAAGTGACCATGCTCCTGCGGCAGGCACCCTGTAAGGATGCTCGGGTCGCACGTGCAGGAGTACCCAAAGAGTGTGTCGCATCGTGATCTGTGCGGGAACATGTCCTCCATAAATCCCCGGCTTTGCGCAAGCGACCATCCAAGCGCGTCCGCGAAAACAAAGAGGTCGATGGACTTCGTTTTCACAACCCCAGCAGTTTTTTCGCTTCTGCTACCAGCTCGATCGGGCTGAAGGGTTTCGTCAGGAATGTCGATACCCCCAGACCACTTGCCCGTTCGCGGATATCCACCTGTCCTCGCGACGTCAGCATGATTACGGGGATGCTCTCACCCAACTTCGTTTTTCGGAGTTCCTGCACAGTGGCGAATCCATCCATGCCAGTCATCACAAGATCGATAAGAACCAGATCAAATGGGCTTTCCTCTATCAACAGGAGAGCAGCCTCGCCGCTGCCTGTTGTTTTGTACGACACAACCCGTCTTCTCCAGATTGAATTGCAGCAGACGTTGCATGTGTTTCTCGTCATCAACCACCAGGATTCGCTTCGCGGCCATTGTTATCGCAATCGCTCCAGGGTTAGCAGAGTGCGATCATCTGAAGCGGGCTGCCGGCCCGAGTAGTTGCGCACGAACTCCAGGACTTTTGCGCAGAAGTCCGATGGCAGCAGATCGGACACCATATCTATATGCTGAACAAGCCGCTCTATCCCGAGCATCTCTTCTTGGAGATCCTCAACTTCGTACAGCCCGTCAGTAAGGAATACAAACCGCTCCCCCTCTTCAACGGCGTAACGTTGCGTGGGATATTCATAAATGTCGATTACTCCCAACGGGACGCCCTCTCCTTTTAACTGCCTTACTCCGCTATGCGTCTTCTTACAAAGAAGGAGAGGACAATGTCCCGCGTTCGCAACCAGCAAGGTGTTTTCACTATGTGAAAGATAAGCGACTTGCGCGGTGATGAACATGTCAAGCTGTGAAAGGTCGCGGGTGATCTGGCGGTTCACTGCTGTCAGAAGTCTCCCTGGTTCCTGTGCCATGTCCAGCCGGGCGTAGATCGCCGTTCTGAGGATGGTTGCCAATAGAGCCGCGGGCACCCCCTTGCCCATCACATCGGCGATTACCAGCAGAATGCCTCCCTGAGGGAGTTGTAGCGCGTCGAAGTAGTCGCCACCCACCTGCTGGGCGCTCTGGCACAAACCGAAAAGGCGATAATTTGCGCTATCGGGAAAATCACGAGGGAGGAGCGATTGTTGTATGGACGAAGCGATTTCGAGTTCACGCACTGCGCGCTGCTCCATCTGTCGTTGTTCCTGCAGAAGGCTGGTGGTTCGCACAATGCCCAGAAAGTCCGCGACCACTCTTATCAAGCCGAGTTCTCCCGCGGAGAAGTAACCATCTTTCGCAGACCGTCGAACGACCAGGCATCCGAGGACTGTCGAACGGAAAAAGATGGGACAAGCGAACGCCCCACCCGGGTGAGTGTGAAGAGGATCGTCCGTGGGGAGGTTTGTGCAGTCTTCGATGGTGACAGGCGAGGATCGCGTAAAGGCGGCAGCCTCCATCGCGCCCGACTCTGTTCTAAGCCTCGGCGCGATCCCTGCCATCATGGCTGTTGAGGGAGCCACCAAGTCAAGATGCTTGCCACTTTGCGAAGCGAAGCGAACATAGGCCGCCTGTCCTGTGACAAGCGTCATCAGGCGTGGAAGGGATCTATCGAGGAAATCCGGCAGGGTCGTGGAGGTAGCCAATTCCTCAGCAAAACGGAAGAGAGCCGAAAGATCTTCATAGCTCCGGCTCAGATCCTCCGCCATGGACTCTATGGTTGACTCCATTTCCGCTGCGGCGCGCTCATCCCATGCGGCAAACCCCGCCTCCTTTTCCATTATTACGGTATGCCCGCTCCCGCTGTTGGAGTGTCGCACTGCATCCATCAGGGTCGTCATCAGGAAGTGCCCCCTGCCGCCTTCCGCGAGGGGATCGTCGGGAAGTAGTGCTGACGCGGCGCTCGGCTCGAAAAAGCCTGGGTCGGTGACCTCCACCCGCAGAACGTTCTTCACCCACGTCCACCGAACTGATACTTGAGATGCTGGCAGGCGTTCGCAGCCGTGTTCAATCGCGTTGTTGATTGCCTCGGCCGAGGCGAGTTCCACTTGCGACCACACGTTGGGACGCAGTCCCCGGGCGAGGTAGAACTCCTTCATCTTCTCCAGGGCTTCCCGGACATACCGCAAATCGCCCGGGAATCGGCATTCGCCGATATCCTCGTGAATAAAATCCGTCATGCCTCCGCCACACGCGGATTGAGTCGCGCCAGGTAGGTGAGTCTGCTTCGCAGGAGCCGCATGATGGTATCATCTTTTTGCAGCACCTGGTATGCGGCGTGGATCCACTCATCCGGACAAGAGGGATCATGGCAGCCTTGCAGATCGGCCCACGAAAAGAGACCGGGGGGACTGCTTCGGAGCCGCTCCGCGGTTTCGAGCGGCAGGTGCGCCCAATCTGCCTCGAGCCTCGGCAGGATACCGAACCAACGGAGGTTGCCGGAGACAACTTCCTTAAGCCACGGCCACCGGCGGATTACAAGCGGACCTTTGCGCCCGGTGCTCAGGAGAAGGATATCCCCCTTGTGGTTGATGACCTCGCGCTCATCCCAACTCTGGCCGGGCCATAGCGCCGCGATTGGCGCGAGGAAGACGAGCGCCGTCAGAGCGCCTGCTTTCTCAGTGATTGAAGTGGACTGGCGGTGAGTTGAAACCGAGGCCATTATGAAACTCTCCCGGATATCCACCCGGCATGCGTGCTTGGCATCCACCAATATGCCGCCCTGCGCGATTGCCGCCTCCACCCCGGTATTCTGTCCAAGATAAGTATCCGGCATCACTATGGCGTCCCGCACCATGACGTGCCGGTCAAGCACGCTGCCGCTGCCAACGAGCGCGTTCGGACCTATCTCGCATTCCGCGCCAATTTCGGCGCGAGCCCCGATCCAAAATGGAGGGATGAGTTTCGCGCTCGGATGGATGCGCGCCAGAGGTCCTACCCAGCCGCCGGGGACTTTTTCGATGTCGATGCTGACCCCCTCCGCTCCCCTGTTTGCAAGCCACGCGTGTTGCAGCGCCAGCCAGTGATCGAGAAGCGCCTGAGGGGACGAAAAAGGGGATTCGATTGAGGCTTGAAATGGAAGGTGATCCATCCGGACGCACCCTTCTGGAGCCATGCCATCATTTTTTAACGCAATCACTTCCACCTTTTTGCTCCAATAGTTCCCCCCCTCCAGGAAGTGACGGATCTCAGAGGGCCGGTCCGAGGCATAGATCGTCACGCTTGCAGCTCCCGTCCGCACGGACTCATCCATCCAATGTGCAAGCAGAGGCTGAGGCCCCACTGGCCAAAGCGAGAATGGCAGCGCGTTGCGCCAGATCGAATCCAGGGCCGAATAGTCGGGGGATAGTAATAAGAAGGTCTTCAATACGCTCCTTTCCCAAACAACACCGCCGGCACTGTTTGCAGCAGCAGCTTGAAATCCAGCCAGATGCTCTCGGAGCGGATATAAGCAATGTCGAGACGCACTTGCCCCGCGAAGTCGATCTCGCTGCGGCCGCCGACCTGCCACAAGCAGGTGAGTCCCGGCTTCACGAGCAGCCTTTGGCGATCTTCCACGCTATACTCCGCAACCTCCCTCGGGACGGGAGGGCGCGGGCCAACAAGAGACATCTCACCCCTCAACACGTTGAGAATCTGAGGGAGTTCGTCGATCGAGAACTTTCTAATCCACTTTCCAACCTTTGTGACGCGGGGGTCATCTTTCATTTTAAAGATAACCCCGCCCTTCATCTCGTTCTGGGCAGCTAGCTTGTCTTTCAAGGCGTCCGCATTCGGCACCATGGAACGGAATTTCCACATGCCAAAGGCGCGCCCTCGGAGACCCACCCGCGTTTGTTTGAAGAAAAGCGAGCCGCCATCCTCGAGCTTGATCAAAAGCATTGTAACAAGGAAAACGGGAGACAGAGCCGCGAGCGCCGCCGTCGCGGCGACCAAGTCGAGCGCTCTCTTCAGGAACATGGAGCTTCCCACCACGATGCCCCACAGCCTGCGCTTCAGCCAAAGGCGAGCGGTTATCCGAAAGCGCCCGCGCGCGGTAGCTGCCTTGCTCCAGTATTCCGCGACTTGGTGGTCGATTACATCGCGGTTCCCGCTCATCCCAGCCTCTCCTTTAGTTGACGTTTAAAGCGCGCCGGGAATGTCTTGTCTTTCAGTGGCTCCCACACGTGCGTTGCATGGCGGGCCGAAGGCTGGACGAAGCGGTCGTGCATGGGCCTTGTGAAGTTTTCATAGAGACGCAGAGTCTCTTCGACAGGGATTCCGCGCTCGCGCGTGTCGCGCCGGATGCGCCGCAGAAGACGGATGTCCGCGGGCACTTCCACGAAGATCGACGTGTCGATTAAGCATCGGAGCCGCTCCTCGTGCAAGATAAACAGGCCCTCCAGGAAAATGATGTCCGCGGAGCGCGCCGCAACGCTTTCAGTGCGGCTGCTGGTCGCGTAATTGTACCTTGGGGCGCGCACCTCCTTGCGCGCGCTGAGTTCGCGCAGATGTCTCGTCAGGAGGGCAGTTTCCAAAGCGCGGGGATGATCGAAATTCAACTTCGACCTTGCCTCGTCAGCGCAGCCCGTCCGGTCCTTGTAGTACCAGTCGTGAGAAAGCAGCATAGCCCTGCGGCCAAGCGCCTTGCAGAGATAATTTGCCAGTTCTGTTTTGCCGGAGCCGCTTCCTCCGGTGATGCCGATGATCAGAGATAATGTATTGCCGGAGCCCGTCACGAATCCCGATGTAGCGGTTCCTGCGCCACCGTCGAAAAAAGTTTTTCAAGGCGAGCTAGATATTCATCAAAATCGTAATCTCTGGACACAATTTCCAAGCCCCGCTCCCCCATTTCCCGGGCCTTTCCTTTGTCCCGAAGCAGTTCATCCAGTCGCGACGCGTACGCGTCAATGTCCTTCCATGGTACCAAGAATCCATTCACGCCATCGTGCAACCAGTCTTTGATTCCTCCGGCGTCGAAAGCGACCACCGGGAGAGCGTAACGCATCACTTCGAGACCTATTGTGGCGATGGGTTCTGGCCAAAGAGATGAAATCATGACCACGGACGTATCCTGGTAGAAGTCCTTCAACTCCGCCTGTGGCACAAATCCCTTGAACATAACGCGATCAGCCAAGCCGAGTTGGGACGAGAGCGCTTCGCATTTGGAGCGTTGATTCCCATCTCCCAAAATCACGGCTTCAAACGGTGAACGGACTTTCGCGAGTGCTCTCAGCAAGACGTCGACGCCTTTTCCCCGGATGATTTGTCCCGCGTAGATCAGCAAATTTCGCTCTGAAAAGGTGCTCCGTAAAGAATCGCCGGGTCGGGGAACCGGGGGAAAGATTTCTATGCTCTCTGGAGAAAACCCGTTGATGACCATTTCATTTTTCATGAAATGGGTGACCACGAGGTGACGGTTGAAACGTTTGTTAAGGGCGATCTCTTCCAGCTTTTTGGAGTAGCTCGCCCACTTGAAAGGCAGCTTCCCTCCTCGGACGCGTGTTAGTGGCGCAAGGCACGGGAACACGCAATAAGGTGTGGCGGGACGGGTGCAAATGCGCCGTGTGAACACGTTGTATTTGTAACTGCGGAGGCAGTAAACATCGTGATCATGAACCATGCGGATGATGGGTCGTCCAGAGGCCAGCAGATGGCGGATGGAAGCACGATCGTCCCATTTATGCATGTAAATCACGTCTGGCTGGAATCCCTCCAGACTGTCCTCTATTTCAGGCAGCGTGAAAAATCCATCCACGAACAGCTTCCTCCAGGCTTCCTCGTTCTTGCCCGTCCCCTTGCGAGTCAGGAGCGCCGCCTTGTGTCCGCGGGCCTTCATCTCCGTCGCAGTGATGAAAGCGTTGGCTTCCGCGCCTCCAAGACTGCCGAAGCTTTGGTGAACAAACAGCAGTTTCAACGGGCGCACACCTTAAGGCTTTTAAATCCTCGATGCCAATCTATTGTTCGGACAGCATGAAAACTCTTGAAACCTCGCTCGACGGGGGAGTTCTTTCCCTCCGTGTTATTGTTTCCCGTCTCGACGCGTCTACCGCCCCCGATTTCAAAAAAGAGATTGACACAAGTTGGGCTGCCGGAATCACCAAAGTCCGCGCGGATCTTGCCAGCGTGGATTTCATCGACAGTTCCGGGGTCGGAGCGCTCTTGAGCCTTTACAAGCGATTGCCACCTCCTAATCCCGGGGTAAAGCTTCAACACGTAAAGCCCCCGGTTCAGGCTGTCATCGAGCTACTGAGGCTTCATCGCATCTTCGAGATCGAGAACTGATTGCCGGATCATCGGTCTTGTATTTCCTTGGTGACGAGCCTGGCCTAAAAGCGCTCCTCGACGGCTTTCTCGCCCGGCTATCCGAGGATTTGCAAGCGCAGAAGTTTTATTCGGACGTCAAAGCCTTGCTCCTCGCTGGCGGCTATGGGCGTGGCGAGGGAGGAGTGTTCCGCGTGTCCGAGAGCGCGGCGCCGGTGCTTTATAATGATCTGGAATTCTACCTGGTAACCCGTGACGCCGCTTCTCAAGGTCCCATTGAACAATGGTGCTCTCGGCAATCCCACGACGGTGAGGAAATCACTGGTATCGAAGTGGAATTCAAACTTCTCCGGGAAAGTGCTTTCAGATCGGCCGAGCCATCCATGTTTTATTACGATCTGCTCGCGCGCCATAGGATTGTTCAGAGCTGCGATGGCTTTATCGAGTCGCTTCCCTCGAACCTAAGCGATCCGGCCCTCATCCCCGCGCCAGAAGCCATCCGCCTGCTCTTCAATCGAGGATCCGGACTTCTCTTCTCACTAGCGGCGCTCGCGTCAAATAGCAGTCGAGTGTCGGACGGGTTCATCGAACGCAATCATGCCAAAGTGAAGCTGGCTCTTGCGGATGCCGTTCTGGCGTTCCAAGGCAGATACCATTTTTCGTGTGTCGAAAGGCATTCGCGGCTTTCCAACATAGGCTCACCGGTACCGCCAGATTGGCCATTATTGATGAGGTGGCACGAATCGGGCGTGGCGTTCAAGCTGAACCCTCGCCATATCTACCCGCCCTTGGACGCCCTCCGTGAGGCGCAGGAGACCATCACGTCTGTATGGACGAGAACGTTTTTATGGATGGAGTCGCTGCGGCTCCGCGCTCCATTTCAGCGCGTAAGCGAATATGAAAACTTCCATGGGCGACTGTATCCATCCTCAGGGCGGCTTCGGAACCTCGCGCTACACTGGCGAGACCGGTTCAAGCGCGGCAGCGCCCTTCCGAGTCCTCTGGACTACCCGCGCGGAGCCCTGCAGAGAGCGCTTTTCTGCCTTCTTGGCGCCGACACCGCCGGAGCGGCGCGGCATCTTGCGCGCCCACCGGGTTCAAGCTTCGAGGAGCTTGTATCCGTCTACGAGCGCTGGTGGCGGTTCTACAACTGAATGCGTCACTGCGCGCGAGCCTCGGATTGAATCAGAGGCGCGGGAAGGGGGGCAATCGCCGGCGCCGTGCTTAGGGAGAGCGCGGATTGCACAGGCTGCGCATTTTCGGACGCGGCGTGATCACCTTCGTTTGCGGCTACTGTGCGTACAAAGGTATTTACAATCATTTTGGTATAAGACTCCACACGCTCCCAGGGTCCATTTGGCACCCACACGATGTCTCTAGGCTGCAAGGCGACATCACGCGCTTTTCCGTGCATTATTTCATTTATATTAACCACGGCGACCGTCGGCTTTGTCAAAGATCCCCGAACAATGACGACCCTCTGCGCGTACGCGGAAGGAAGGAGTCCTTTTGCTTCCGCGACCGCGTTCACCAGGGTCACCTGATCTTTGAACCCGATCGCTTTCGGACTTCGCACAGCTCCGAGCACATAGACCTCGTGTCCCAGCGCGGAAGGCAAATACACGTAGTCCCCATTCTTCAAATAGATGTTCTGTGACAAGTCGCCGGCTCTAAGCAGCTTGTAAAAATCGACCGGCACCATTTCACCGTCTCGGATCAAAAAGCTGTGTTGTAAATCTGCTAATTCTTCAGTAGTTCCGGAGAATCGGGAGGTGAATAAACCGCCTGCTCTTGAGATTGCCTCAAGAACCGTCATCGGACCGGATAAGGGGTATAGGCCGGATGTGTTTACCCGGCCCAAAACCCACACGCGCTGGCTGGAGACGTCGCGAAGCACTACAGAGACCTCCGGGTTGCGGTAGAGCTCCTTAAGAGAGGCCTGCAACTGCTCCTTGAGTTCGGGCAGCGTCAAGCCCCCCGCTTTTATCCCGTGGAGCATCTGGTAATACAGCATTCCATCGGGCATCACGTGGCAAAGTTGACGCGTGTTTCCCACGTTCATAAGCTCGACTTCAACTTTGTCGCTGACGCCCAGTCTGAAGGGCTCTTTGGATGGCTTCAGGTATTCGGCTGGTATTTGCCCGGCTGACACCGTCCGGAACCCGGCGTCCTCCGTTCCATGTGATCCCTTCTTTGCGGCGGGGCGAGGGTCGAAACTGCGGCCCATCGGTGAGCACGATGAGAATATCAGAAGCGCAACCACCGATAGCGCGGCTCTTGAGGAGGGGAACATTATTCAATCCTCACCTTGGGAAGAATCGCGCTTTTTATGAAAGGGCCGACGCTCTGTCCCGTCCACGTTGTTACGGTCGCCTGCACAAAGGCGCCCACAGCGACATCCGCAAGTTCCTCGGCGTATCTCCAAGGTCGGCTATTGATGTAAACAATATCTTTAGGCTTCAAAAGGAAATCGGGCTTTCTCCCTTTGAGAATAGCATTTGTATCGACAACGAATACTTCAGGCTTTGTGAGTGCGCCGCGCACCACCAGCACCCGTTCACGATAGGCTGCCGCCGTATACCCATCTCGTTGAGCGATGGCAGCCAGCACCGTAAGCTCCGGAGTAAATCCCTGCGGCCCTGGAGAGTTCACATCGCCCAATACGAAGACCTCACTTGTATTCGCGGACGGGAAGTAGAGGTAATCGCCAGGCTCCAACTCAATGTTCTGTTTCATGTCGCCGTCGAAGAAAAGCTTTCGAAAATCAATGTTGAGCCGTTTGCCGCCCCGGACGAGGAAGCTGCGTTCCATGTCCGCCAGTTCCACGGTATTTTGCTCAAACAAGCCGGTTTCTATGCCACGCGCCCGCGCGACAGCTTCGATGATGGTGGTGGGACGATCCATGGGGAACGATCCTTTGTCGACGACCTTCCCCATAAGAAAGTAGCGTTTGCTGCGCAACTCGACGGGCGAGATCATCATCCGGGGTTGCTTGAAAAATTCCGATAGCTTGGTCTCAATCTCGGCGCGCAACTCATCGATTGTGAGCCCGGCGGCTTTTACATTTTGTGCCTGTAGAAAGCTGATTGTTCCATCCGGCTGAACAAACATCTCGTTTCGGTCCAACTCAGGATGTCCATACAGCGAAAGGTTCAAAATGTCTTCCGGGCCCAGGCAGTACCGCTGCGTCCAGTTCGCCTGCTGCTTTTCCCCCGCCCTTCCGGAGACTGCGCAGATGCAAAGCGCCGCGAATACCAGCTTGATGACCGTATTCATCAGTGTCTCCGCCAGGGTGTATCGCCGATCGTAACAACACCTGCGGGTGTTCCGACGGTCTTCCCGAGTAAATCGCCCTGTTTTTTCCAAAAGTCCGTGTTCGATTCGCTTAGGCCCACCAGGATCAAAGCAGGCAGCCCGCACCGGGCGATGGTTGTGAGAGGTTCGTGAATCGGCCCAGCAAGTCGGATCCATATCTCCTCGCCCTTTTTACAGGCTTCGCGAAGTTGCAACCCAAGGTCGTTTGCTTCGGCGATGGAATACATGGCTGGTTTCCACAGGCTCGATCCTCACTTTCATGGAAGGACTCGCGGGAAGAGGATCCGATCCGCAGTTAATCACCCTCAAAGCCGGCAAGAGGCTGGACGCCCGCTCGAACAGCGTGTCCCAAAAAACGCGCTCCGTCTCGCCCGGGTTCGGGGACCATATGATCCGCGGAAGGCGGTTGCTTCTTCCCGAGCCGATCCACCGCGACCAAAGTTCGGAACCCAGGGTGACGCTCGCTCCCTCCCTGGGAATGGAGGCGAGCAGCGGGGATCGCATGGCCTTCGCTGCCTCTGAACCTGTGCGAAGCTTTGGATCAAGCACCTCGCATGAAAGTGCCACAACCAACCCCAAACCCGCGAACACAATGCCCCCGGCTACGGTGAAGAGAACGGTCTTTAACATCCTGCTTTTCTTAACGACCGCCTCTGGAGTGGCTTGTGTAAATATCCGGTAATATCCAGGGGCGTTCTCTTCGAACAACTGAGCTTCCCGCAGCCGGCTGAACAAAAGCCCCCGGGCAACCCCTAAGGATTGCTTTCGCAGTCCTAATTGCGCGAACTCCGCGGCCTTCTCGGGGATGGAGTTTAGCTTCGTGCGTTGGAGGCTCCGCAGCCTGTCGTATGCGTCCATCTCCTGCTTGAGAGCTTTCTGTTCGTTCTGATATTGCACCAGGTCGAGATACAGCGTGTTACCAAGGAACGTTCCGGCAAAACTGGATGGGTCGGCTGCCTTGTTTTCAGCCGCTGCTAGCATCTGCGCGGCGAGCCCCTTCACCTTCTCGAGTTTCTCCACGACAATCGGATTTTTGTCGGTGTATTGCGAACGCAGTTCTTCCAGCTCCGACTGCGCGATCCGCATCTTTTCGGCCAGCGGGCTCTGCCGGTGCAACTCGGTTTCAACGCCCTTGATTTTAAACGCGATGGTATCAAGCGCGATGCGGGCTGTCTCGTACTTCAAATCTATCTCGCTTAAAGTCCGCAGGTAGTCAGTGATCTGCTTGTCCGCGTCAACCAGATCTTCCCGTTTGGTGAACTCAAGGATCTCATCGTTTACCTTCCGAAGCTCGACATCCGTCGAATCGACCTGGGTCTGTAAGAACTGACGGGTTTCCCTGCTCTCCTGGCTTTGCAGCTCGCGGGTGAAGTTTACAACTTCGACGGCCCAGATGTTCGCCAGGTTCGCCGTGTCCACCGCGCTTTTTTGCCCGGTGATGGTTAGAAACACGAACTCTGTATTGCGCTGTTCGGCGACTTCCACCGCTCTCTCCAAAGCGGCTTCTGCGATGCCTGTCTTAAGGGAGACTTGTTCAAGAACCGTGGACGAACTCGCCGCGCCCACCAATGTTCCTCCCGATAACTGGTGAGGGCGGAACGCTTCGCCAATCTCGCCTACCCTGAAGGAGGACGGGAGTTCGCGCTTGATGAGTTGCACGGTCGCCATGTATCGGGTTTTTGCGGAGTAAATGGCGAACCCGAAGCCGAGGCCCGTTCCCACCAGCATGGCCACTAGCAGCCAAAACTTCCTCTTCCATATTCCTGCGAGGAGACGCATCGGATCAATCGGCAGGCCGGTCTCCACAGGGACCTCTACAAGCGCGGGAGTTGTCGTGGGAAGTCCGCTCATTGCGATGCCATGCGCGCGGATCTGGCGCCTTCATACAGTTTATACATGGAAGACGCGGCTGCGGCCCACGTGAACTTCGCAGCCTGCGCGATTCCCGCCTTTCTCCAAGCGTCAGCCTTGCCCGGTTGCAGCGCCACACTCTCCATCGCGGCAGTCAGCGTCTCGGGAGCCAAAGGATCAATGACATAGGCCGCGTCGCCAGCGACTTCGCCAAGGGATCCGGCCGCGGAGCAGATCACGGGGCAGCCACATGCCATCGCCTCAACAGGGGGCAATCCAAATCCCTCAAAAAGCGAAGGATAAACCATCGCCGTGGCCCCGGCATACCAGAAGCCCAGGTCGTCTTTTGGGATAAAGCCAAGGCAGCGTATGCGGTCTTTGTGGGACGAAGACGCGATGCGGGCATGCACGACTTCAGCGCCGTGCCAGTCGGCCCCTCCAAACAGCAATTCCTCCGCGCAATCAGGATTGCGCGCGCAAAACGCCTCGAAGGCTTCGATCAGGCGGACATGGTTCTTTGCGGGATGTTCAAGTCGCGCGAGGTAGATGAAATAGGGTCGCTGCTGTCCAAGACGCTTCATCGCAGTCGCAATGCCATCTGGCGAAAAGGGGTGAAATGCCGCGTGATCTATTCCATTCCAAATCACATGCACGTCCGCTTCCTTGATCCCAAAAAACTGTTCTACGTCGCGCGCCGTCGAGTGGCTCACGGTGCTTACCACGTCGGCCTGCCGGGCTAGCTGGCGGACTACGTGTTTCCCATAAATCATCCGGGCGATGTCGTATTTGCCCCGCACTCGGAACGCGGCGCAGTCATGAATCGTCACCACCTGGGGAACCGGAGGCTTTGGTACAATTCGTCGGTAGCTGGGTATGTGAAGGATCTCCGCGCGCTCCCGGCGCAGGATCCCCCTGAGCTTTGTTGCATGCCACAGGATGTCCCGCACAGCTGGTCTGAAGTCTTCAGCTACAGAAATCCACTGGCATCTGTCGAGCCAGCGATTGAAGAGGGGCTTGTCTTCAGAGAATCCGATGAGCGAGAGCTGCAAGGGAGCACCCGTTGCAAGCAGCCCCTCGATAAGGCCAAAGACGTAGCTGGCCACTCCCGATTTTCCGCGCTGGATGACTGAGGTCGAGAGAGCGACACGGATCATGGGGCTGTGGGAAGGCCAAAAACGCCGCCAAGGTTGGCCAACTGAATGACGTTCACCACATTCGGGGAAGGGTTGCCAATGGTCAGCGTAGCCCCGGGGCGCTGTCTTACGAGCTTGAGAGCTTTGATAAGAAAACCCAGTCCGGAGCTGTCGATAAATGACACCTTGCTTAGATCAAGCGTCAGGTGGCTGGCTTCGCCTGACCCGTTCAAGGCATCCCGCAGGAATTTTTCGCAGCTTGAGACAGTCGCAGCCGTGATTTCGCCCGCGAGAGGCAGGGTCATGGATCCTTGCGCGTCAGGTGGCTGGAGTTTCTCCAGAGTGACAGGCGCCCCCTCTTTGATGATTGATTCGATCTCCTTCTCGCTTTTGGCGATTGGAATCAGGCGGTCCAGATGCATCACCGTGAGCATGTCGGCGACTGCTTTGCTGGGGGAGAAAACGACGAACGCTCCCCCCTCTTGCTTGCAGCGCCGGAAACTTTTGATGAAAAGTCCCAGGCCTGTGCTGTCGATGAATGTCACTTCCGAGCAATCGACCACAACATTTGGGCTACCCGGCGCGGGCGTGACAGCCTGGACGGCCTCTGCCTCAATTGCCGCCGCGTCGATCCGGCCCGCCCAACGGTGGCGCGCGACCGTCCGCCAGGAGGAGGGCTCCACCTTTTCAGAGGGGAGCATTTCCGTCCCTGTTTGTTTCAGCAGCCTTTTCTGCTTATGCAGCGTGCGAACAAAAAACAAGAGGTCGAAATAGTATCGGCTAAAGAGGCGCCTCGGCTCCTGAATAAGCCGGAACACCCATTCGAGGCCGGCCACCCTCATCCACACGGGGGCGCGCCGGAATTTCCCCGCAATGAAATCAAGGCTCGCGCCGATGCCTATTATCGCGGGCACACCCAGGCTTTTATAGTGGCGGTAAATCCACTTTTCCTGCTTTGGACATCCCATTGCCACCAGGAGGATGTCTGGTGACGCTTCGCGAACGCGCCTCAGTATGTCTTCGTCATCGATGTCCAGCAATTTGGCGTGTGGCGGCGAATACGTGCCACAAATCTGTATCCCGGGATAGCGCTCCTGGCACTTTTCAACAGACGCTGCGAGCACTTCCTCGGATGATCCCAGGAAATAGAGGCGGTGCCCTTTCTTGGCGGCATGCGCGAACAAAAAGGGCATGAGATCAGACCCCGCCACCCGTTCGCGTAATGGCGCGTCCAGCCAGCGCGAGGCCCACACAAGCGGGGTGCCGTCGCACAAAACCAGCTCGGAATCGAACAGGATGCGCTGCAGCTCCACGTCCCGGCTTGCCTGCGCCGCGAAATCCAGATTTGCCGTGGCCAGATAGGCCGGCTTGCCCGCTTCGATCATCCCATCGATGTGGTCCAGGGTTTCCTGCATCGTCACATCGTGGAAAGGGATGCCCAGCAGGATGAAGATTCGCGGCTCGGGAAGGCTAAGCATGGCTCTCGTGCAGCTCCTCATAGAAATGCGAAAGTTCCTCTCCGAGCTTACCCCACGTGTAACGCTCCAGAACGCGCGCGCGTCCACTTTCCGCAAGTGTTGCCCGCAGATCAGTATCCGTTAGGATTTTGCGCAGGGCGTCGGCGAATCCTGCCGGATCGTCTGCGAGCAGCAGATGCTCCCCGTTCTCCAGCGCCAGCCCCTGCGCCCCAATGGATGTCGAAACCACGGGCGTGCCCAAGGCGAGAGACTCGACGATCTTCAGCCGGGTTCCGCCGCCGATCAACAGCGGCACCATCTGAACCCATGCTTGCTGATAGTAGGGCCGAACGTCCGGCACCTCGCCCGTGACTGTGACGCCAGCGATTTCAGCCAGCGCCCGTACCTGCGGCGCGGGGTTTTTTCCCACGATCAGGATGCGGCGCGAAGGCAGCATCTTGCGGACAATCGCGTCGCAATGCTCGAAATACCACGCAAGCCCATTCACGTTTGGTGAGTAGTCCATCGCGCCGCAAAATAGGATCGTTGGATCGGCATCGGGAGTTGGGGGGAAGTCATCTCGGTGAAAGAAAGTTTCATCGACCCCGTTGGCGAGTGACCTTGATCTGCCTGGCAGTTGGCACTTCCTTCCTCAGAAACGTCTCGTCGTCGGGGCCGCACACGACGGTAGCGTCCACCTTTGCCGCCGCTTCATTTTCGTACCGCTTGAGCTTCCATATGTTTTCACGCCTAAGAAACTTGTCCTTGAGCCTGAGTTTCAAATTCTGAATTTCCTCAGTTTGGAACAGCAGGTCCACCCGGCTCCGATCCATCACAAGGAGGGGACCGGTCGGCATCGGAGCGACGTATTGCCAGAGAACAAGATCGCAGAAATGGACGATGTCGTAATGTCTCCCAGAAGTGAATGTCTGGATCGCTTCCGCAACGGAGGGCTGCGACCAGTGTCTGATCGTCGCTGGAGTCGAGTTCAAGATCCTCGATGGAAAGAGACTGGGCCACGGGGCGTTACGAAACGGGTGAAAACAAATCCGTTTGGTAAAATCCTCAAATACCGCGCGGTGACATTCCGAACTGCTGTCGTCAAGGCAGAACAGGTCCAGCTCGTGACGCTTCCCCAGTTCCCTGGCCAGGTTGAACACCCGGTGGTAGCTGCCCCGATTCAGCGGATACGGGACGTAAGGATAGATGAGAAGGAGTTTCACGAGTTGCGAATTTGAGAATCCTCTTTAGCAGAATCCATACCCTTCCCGTCCCAATCCATCGAAGAGGTCTGTCGCGTCCACCCCGCGCCGTTTTGGACAGCTCTTAAAACAGCTTGGGGGGCCGGAGGCGTTAAGTGGCTTCGTGGAACTGCGGTTGTAGCCATGACGACGAGGGTGCCCTCTGCGAGTTTGATAGCAGCAGCTCACATGCCCGGTACGTAAGATGCTACTGCTTCGTCCCATGGCCCCTCGCTTACCGAGTTCTGATCTGTCCAGGCGCCGGAACGTTGCGATTGGGGGACTTGCAATTTTCGCGCTGTTCATCTGGCTCCGCAATCGATCCTGGATCCTCAGCGCTGAAGAGACTCTACCCGTGTTTGTGGCTGTGCCGCTCTATGCCTGGCTTGGACGGCCTGGAATTGGCGGTCCACTCCTGGGAAATTTTCCGCGCGGGTAATGGCGTGCGCCCTGTTGCTTGTGCTCGCTGGCATCGTTCTGGATATGACACTGCTGCTTGCGGCCCGCCTGGTGTGGGTGTCTGTACCTTTTCCTCATTGTGTTTACAGAGGGATCTCCGCGACGCCTGGTCCTTCTCCCGTTCCTGGGGTTTCCCTGGATCACTCTGGATGGGCAGGCCATCGGTTGGTGGTTCCGATTCTTGGGCGCCGCCGCTGCTGAGTTCATCTATACGTGTTTGGGCTATCATGTGCAGCGCGAGGGCACATTCCTGTTGGTTCAGGATTTGCCTCTCTCCATCGAACCGGGCTGCGCCGGCATGAACGTCCTTCAGGCGACTTTGATTGCGGGCTTCGCGCTCATCTTCATGAAAGTGCCTCCCGGATTTCGCTTCTGGATCGCGGTCGCGCTCCTCGCTCCTCTAGCATGGCTCTCAAATACAATCCGCATCGTGATGTTAGGCTTTGCGGGATTGTCGATGGGAGCCAGTTTTGCCATGGGCTGGTTTCATCAGGTTGGTGGCTGGCTGGTGCTGTGTTTGATGTTCCTCCTTTGCCAGGGCGTATTTCGTGTGATCGCCGCTGCCGGAAGGCGCGCGGTATGAAACAGGAACAGCAGCTCAGGCTTGCTGGACTCGCCGTGTGTCTCTACTGCGCGTGGGAGTCACGGGACATCATGACGGCGTGGATCCACTCACCCTTTGACAAAATGGGCGCGCTTGCCTTTTTGATCTGGAGTTTCCCTCTGCTGATTCTCTACCATGCGTCCGGTCCGCGTCCGGTGTGGCTCGCTGCGGCGCTAGGTATTACCCTCCTCGGCGTAGCGCTGGATCTCAATGTGATCAAGGACGCGGGGCTTGCTGTCATCTTCGCTTCCATGGCGGGTATTGCCACAGGTCGCGCGATGTCTAGGATTTTCTGTTTGGGCACGGCGGCGAGCTGGCTTCCGGCTTTGGGCTGGATCCTAAGCGCTCGGGGTCCATTCACAGTTAATTGTCTTCGCGTCGGCATCGCTGCCGCGGGAATCCTTGTCCAGATCGGAATGAAACGATGACAGCGCGCCTCAAGCTCCTTTGGATATTCATCCCCTGCGGGCTTCTTTTCGGCATCGTTTGGGAGTTCTATCCGCTGCCCGACGCCTCGGCGCGGCTTTCGAGCCTTCCGTGCTCTGCTCCTGGGATCGAATCTCATGATATCGCTCTCGCGCCGGCAGAGCAGATGAATTTCGTCAAGACCACTGTCGTGCGTCGGGTGGCGATGGTGCGTGGCGAATGTGTAATCCTCACAGTCGTGGACGGCACTCGAAACCGTCACGCTATCCATGACCCGTCATTCTGTTTCCGCGGAGCAGGATGGGAAATCTCGTCCCGTAGCGTGATCCAAATGACGAACGGGAACGCGCTCAAAGTTCACTTGCACAAAGGGGAAGGCACGGCCGAAGCCGTTTATTGGTTTTCAGATGGAGCATCGCAGTTTTCGAGTCCTTTGGTCTTCTGGTGGAAAACAGCGCTTCGGCGGCTCAGCCTCGGTAAGTCCGGGCCCGAGCCCGTTCTCGTGATCCTGGCTTCCGCGGGCGCTTCGCTGCCGGATTGGGGAGAGGTTCTGCGAGCATGGCCAGACTTACAAACGCTGTAACTACTCAGCTTCAGGTTGCTGAACTTGCGTAGTCGCGCCCGCTTCCGATGGCCAAGGCAAACCTCTCTATTCAGCCCGTTCGGGATGGGGTTATCACTGCGGCGTGCATCCTCGTAGCGGCCTGGTCGTGCATCTGGTGGGTCTATACGCAAGCCAGACAGAACGAGATGGTCGAGGTTCAAAGCGATCTGCGGCGCTTGGCCCGGACTGCGGCCAGCCTTGTGGATGGCGATTTGCACAAGACGCTCACTTCGCCGTCACAGGCTGGCGGGGAGGCTTATCGCAAGGCACTGGCCCCTCTCTTGAAGCTGCGCGAAGCGCTCCCTGAAATAAGCAACCTCTACACGGCGGTTCTAAGAGAGGGTGAGGTCTTTTTTGTCCTCGATACCACCACAAATCGGCAGGGCCCGCTCCCCCAGCATCCTGCGAGACTTTCTGCCGTCATGGATATTTGCGGTGAGCCGGATAGTGAAATGGTTTCTGCTCTCACAGAAGGTTCCGTGAGCACCGACGCCGGGCCAGTGCGTGATAACATTGGAGCCTTTCTTCGCGCCTTTGCGCCCATCTTCGATTCAGCGGGGAATCGCGTCGGCGTTGTCGGCGTCGATCTTTCCGCGGACGACTTGGACGCGAGAATTGGAGGACTGCGCAAAGGAGTATTCTCGGCGGTCGCGGGCGCGCTCGCCATGTCAATGATGGTCGGCTGGCGGGTGACCCGGTCGCGCAAGCAGGCACTGGATATCGCGCTTGAACAAAAGCAGGGTGTCTCCGCGCTTCGGCGCAGCGAGACGCGGTATCGCTCCGTGGTGGATAATCTGCGGGAAGCGATCTTCCAAACCGACGCCGAAGGCCGATGGATTTTCCTCAATCCTTCATGGACGGAAATTACGCGTTTCCCTGTGGAGGATTGTCTTGGGAAACCCGCCTCCTATTATGTTCATTTGGATGATCGTGAGCGAAGCCGTCTGGAGTTCGAGTCCCTTATGGGCCGCAAAAAGGACGATTGCCGTTTCGAAGCGCGGTATCTGACTCTGAGCGGAGGCTTTCGCTGGATCGAGGTCTATGCCCAACCGAGCCTGGATGACAACAATGCCATAACGGGAACCACCGGAACGCTGACTGACATCACTCAGCGAAAGGAATCTGAGGAAGCCCTCCGACTCAACCAGGAGCGATTGCAGTTGGCGCTGGGATCATCGGAACAGGGCCTCTGGGATTGGGACATCATCAGCGGAAGAGTCTACTACGATACACACTGGGCTGAATTACTCGGGTATCGACTGGATGAGATGGACCAGACAATCGAGACATGGAAAAACTCCATCCATCCCTTCGACAAGAATTTCGTCCTGGCGGCTCTTGATCTGCATCATCAAGGCCAACTGCCGATCTTTGATGTCGAGCACAGGGCGCAGCATAAGAATGGAGACTGGGTTTGGCTCTGCGCGCGCGGCCGGGTCATCGAACGGGATCAGCAGGGACATCCTCTGCGGATGATCGGAACTATCGAGAATATTGGCAGACGGAAAGAAGCAGAGGCAGAATTGAAAGGCGCCAACACTCGGCTGAGCGAGCAGAATACGGCGCTGCGCGAGATCGGCCAGAAACTGCGCCGGCAGGAGGAGGAGTCGCGAAAACTGGCTCATATTGCCTCCCGCACGGATAACGCGGTGATCCTTACCGATGTCGATGCCAACATCGTATGGGTGAACGAAGCCTTCCACGGAATGACGGGATACTCCTTTGATGAGGCAGTTGGGAAGAACCCAGGCAGGCTGTTGCAGGGGCCGGAGACGAATTTGGAAACCGTTTCATACATGCGCGAGCAGTTGAAAAACGGCAGGGGCTACAGTGTCGAAATCGTCAATTACAGCAAAGTGGGGCAGAAGTATTGGTCTGCCATAGAGGTGCAGCCCATTTTCGATCAGGCAGGCGAGCTCACCAACTTTATGGCGATGGAGCGGGATATCACGGAGCGTCGCCGCGTGGAATTTGAACTCGAGAAGGCCAAGGAGAGCGCCGAGGCGGCGAATCATGCGAAGAGCGACTTCCTCGCGGTGATGAGCCACGAGATTCGCACGCCTATGAATGGAGTGATCGGGTTCACGAACATCCTCCTGGATACGAAGCTGAACCATCTCCAGCGCGACTTTGTGGAGAATATCAGGAACTGCGCCGACTCGCTGCTCCTTCTCATCAACGACATTCTTGATTTTTCCAAGATAGAATCCGCGCACCTGGAACTTGAACACGAGCCCTTCAATATTCGCGCGTGTATGGAGGAAGCGATTGGTCTCACCGCTCAAGCGGCTTCGACCAAATCTGTGGAGATGGTCTGCGACTTCCGTAACGATGTGCCAGTTTGGGTGCGTGGCGACGCTGCCCGGCTGCGCCAGGTGATGGTCAACCTTGTCGGCAACGCCGTTAAGTTCACCGCCGCTGGAGAAGTGGTGGTGACGGTCGAGCCATGCCCGCGCGCGAGTTCGGATGCCATAAGGATTAGTGTGCGCGACACCGGCATTGGAATTGCCGCCGATGGGCTTGCCAGATTATTCAAGCCGTTTTCACAGGCGCGACTCCTCAACCACGCGGAAGTTTGGTGGGACCGGGCTCGGTCTCGCGATCTGTAAACGCCTGGTGGAGTTGATGGGTGGCCAAATCCTTGTCGACAGCGTTCCCGGCCAGGGATCCGTGTTCCACTTTCAGATCTCAGCTCCCGCTGCCGAGCCGCCCGCGGAGGAAGCCAAGGAAACTCACCTTGACGGTATCCGTGTCTTGATAGTGGACGATAGCAAAGCCAATCTCGCCGCTCTGTGTCATCAACTGCGTCGGTGGCGGCTAAGCACATTTGAGGCATCAGACGCTGCGGCTGCATTGGACCGTTTGCGGTCTGGAGAGAAGTTCGACCTGGCGCTTCTGGACATGAGCATGCCGGGGATGGATGGCATTGAATTGGGCACTCGCATACGGTCAATGGCAGAGGGCAACAACACGCCCCTCATTCTCCTCGCCCCGGTTGGCATGGCGAACGCCAACTTGCTGGCCCGGGCAGCCGGAATTCAGGCGGTCGTGAATAAACCCGCCCGGCAATCCCACCTCCATGACACGATTTTACGAGTCCTATGGGAAGCGAACAGGATTCAAAAAACCTACTACAACCCCGGAGGGAGTGCCCCAAGGCACCTTGGCGGTGAAGCTGGGAGAGAGTTTCCCGCTCCGCATTCTCATCGCGGAAGATTTTCCCGTGAATCAGCGGATTGTGAGCCTCATGCTAAAGAAAATTGGCTATTCCACTGACATCGTTCCCACTGGCAAGGATGCGGTGGAAGCAGTGCAGAGCAGAGAATATGATCTCATTCTGATGGATATGCATATGCCCGTCATGGATGGATTGGAAGCCACTCGCGAAATTAGGCGAGGGGAGGCAGCGAAGAACCAGGCTCACGGCATCTATATCATCGCCCTTACCGCGGATGCTATGGCTGGTGACCGTGAGAAATGCATTGCTTCGGGCATGAACGATTATCTCAGCAAACCCTTGAGGCCCGTCCAGCTAGAAGCAGCCCTCAAGCGCTTCGTGCAGGGCTAACCCTGCGCGGTGCATTGCCGCCCGTTAGCTCTTCTGTCCGCCCAGGAGCTCACGGAGGACGAATGGCAGGATGCCTCCATTCAGGTAGTAATCCACCTCAATCTGAGTGTCGATTCGGCTGCGCAACTTCACCGCTTCAGCGCTGCCGTCACTTCGATGGATTGTCATTACCACCTCTTGGCCCGGGCGCGGTTTCTCACCCAACTCCGCGAAGTCAAACGTTTCCGAGCCCGTGAGGCGCAGCGTCAGCGCGTTGGCGCCCTCCATGAACTGCAACGGAAGGATGCCCATCCCCACGAGGTTCGATCGGTGTATCCGCTCGTAACTTGCGGCTACCACCGCTTTGACTCCGAGCAGTAAAGTGCCTTTCGCAGCCCAGTCACGACTTGATCCTGTGCCGTACTCGCTGCCAGCCAGTATGATCAGGGGAACATCCGCGGCCTGGTAACGCTCTGATGCGTCAAAGATCGGCATCTGCTCTCCAGATGGATAATGCACGGTTACTCCCCCCTCGATCCCGGGGGTCATGAAATTCTTGATTCGCACGTTCGCGAACGTGCCGCGTGTCATCACCCTGTCATTACCGCGGCGGCTGCCGTAGCTATTGAAATCATCCGGCTCCACGCCTCTGGACATGAGGTACTTTCCAGCAGGAGACCGGGACGTGATCGCGCCTGCTGGCGAAATATGGTCAGTGGTGACCGAATCTCCGAAAATCCCTAGCGGTCTCGCCCCGCGAATCGCGCCTGGCTTAACCGGCTGCATCGAGAATTCCGTGAAAAACGGGGGCTCCTGGATATAATTACTCTCCGCATCCCAGGCGTAGCTGTCCCCCGCTGGGGAACTTATCTCGTTCCACTTTGGATTTTGCTCGGCGAAGTCAGTGTAAAGCTTTTTGAAGATTTCCGGTTTGAGCGCCGATTCCATGGCTGCCTTGATCTCGGACAGCGTTGGCCAGAGATCGCGCAAATAAACGGCGCGACCTTGTTTATCTTCTCCGATGGGCTCCGAGACCAGATCGATATCAACTCGTCCCGCGAGCGCAAACGCCACCACGAGCGGGGGGGACATCAGGAAGTTCGCCTTGATGTTCTGATGAATGCGGGCCTCGAAGTTGCGATTGCCGGAGAGAACGGCAGCGGTGATGAGGTCTTGACGCGTGATCTCCTCTTCAACGCGTGGATGAAGCGGTCCCGAATTCCCGATGCAGGTCGTGCAGCCGTATCCCACGATGTTGAAACCAAGTTGATCCAGATAGGGTTGCAGACCGGTTTTATCCAGATAATCAGTAACAACCCGGGACCCCGGCGCCAGTGACGTCTTCACAACCCGCTCCACCTTTAACCCACGCTCGACCGCCTTCTTCGCAAGCAAGCCGGCGGCGAGCATCACGCTAGGGTTGCTGGTGTTAGTGCAGCTTGTGATTGCGGCGATGAGAACACTCCCGTGCGCGATCGGCTTCCCTCCAGCCAGCGGATCGTCGGGCGATCCGGCCACCTCATCGGGTGTCGGGCGATTGGCGACCATCTCAAGTTCGTTGCGCGCCGTTCCGCCTTTCAAATCTCCGGGCGCGCTGC
This sequence comes from uncultured Verrucomicrobiae bacterium, assembly GCA_963828525.1. Taxonomy (GTDB): domain Bacteria; phylum Verrucomicrobiota; class Verrucomicrobiia; order Chthoniobacterales; family Chthoniobacteraceae; genus CAWHEP01. Next base: position 274,663 of record CAWHEP010000009.1, on the reverse strand, counting down.
TCGGTTGCGCGGCCCCCGAGGCTTTGCCATACCCACCTTCTGGAATCGATTTCCCCAAAAGTTCCAGGAACTTGTGTTTGAGATTAGGGAGGTTGATTCTGTCCTGCGGGCGCTTTGGCCCCGCCACTCCGGGCTGAACTTCCGCCAAATCCAGATCCAGATCCACGCTGTAGTCAATGTCACCCTTGTTTGGCATCCCGAACATTTCCTGCGCCCTGAAGTAGTTCTCAAAAGCCTGGCACTGCTCCTCGGTTCGTCCCGTCGCCCGGAGATAATTCACTGATTCCTGATCAACTGGAAAATATCCCATCGTCGCGCCATACTCCGGCGCCATGTTGCCGATGGTCGCCCGATCCGGCAGGGGCAGGGAGGCCGCGCCCGGACCGTAGAATTCTACAAACTTCCCGACGACTTTCCGCGCCCGAAGCATCTGCGTGACGTGCAGCGCGAGATCCGTCGCTGTAACGCCCTCGCGCAATGTGCCAATCATATGAACGCCCACCACCTCGGGCGTGAGAAAATAGACGGGTTGCCCGAGCATGCCCGCTTCCGCTTCGATCCCGCCAACGCCCCATCCGACGATTCCCAAACCATTAATCATCGTCGTATGTGAATCGGTGCCAACGAGGGTATCCGGATAGTAGAGGAATTGTCCGTTTGCGGGGGCGCTGAGTACTCCCCGGGCTAGGTATTCAAGATTCACCTGGTGAACGATGCCGATGCCAGGAGGAACCACGCCGAATGTCTTGAACGCCTGCTGGCCCCACTTAAGAAATTGGTATCGCTCGGCGTTTCGCCGGAACTCCATGTCCAGATTCAGCCGCAGCGCGTCGGCTGATCCCGCAAAGTCGACTTGCACAGAATGGTCAACCACAAGATCCACCGGCACCAAGGGCTCAATGATCTTGGGATCGCCTCCCGCTGCCGCGACTGCGCTCCGCATCGCTGCCAGGTCGACCAGGAGGGGAACTCCAGTGAAGTCTTGAAGGACAATCCGCGCCACGACGAAGGGTATTTCTTCATTCGCGGGTTTCTTCGCGTCCCAGTTCGCCAGGGTACGCACATCCTCGTCTACAACCTTCTTGCCATCGCAGTTGCGCAGGACGGATTCGAGAACAATGCGGATGCTGACAGGAAGGCGCGATATCCTGCCAAGTCCCGCCGATTCTAACGCGGGAAGGGAATGGAAAAAGGCCAGTTTGCCATTGCCGATTCCGAACTGCTTCAGTGTCCCAAACTTATCGTTCATAAGCTTAACCCCTCCGCTTAACACTCAGTCAGGAAAGCTTGCCAAGCGCCGATTTGATTTTCTCGAAGTCAGGCAATTTCGCGGCGTCGTCGCTGCTTTCGCTGTACTGGATCACGCCTTGTTTATCGATTACAAACGCGGAGCGCTTTGGCACCCCGCCCATCCCAAGATTGATCTGCGGAAGGAAAGACTCGTACGCCACGCCGTAGGCCTTTGCGACTTGATGTTCGTAATCGCTCAAAAGCTCAACTCCAATGCTCTCTTTTTGCGCCCACGCCTCCTGAGCGAAAGGATTATCCCCGCTGATCCCGTACACTTGAGCGCTTAGCTGCTTGTATTCATTCAAACCCAGCGTGATCTCGCACATTTCCTGAGTGCATACCCCGGTGAATGCCATCGGGAAAAACAGAAGGAGCGTGTTTTTTGATCCAAACTGATCGCTGAGTCTCACCTGTTTAGGACCTTCAGAGGTCTTCGTTGGCAAGGTGAAATCCGGTGCTTTTTCGCCGATCGATAGTGCCATATATTACTTTGTGTTGGTTAAGTCCTGACACTCCGCCCATCCATCGAAGCTTTCAAAGAACGGCGATGGATGTGAGTGATTGCCCGGACGCTAAGGGCTTGAGCGGGTTGACGTCAATCGCGAAGGCTGGAAATCAGCGCGTCAGGAGCTTCTGGGTTGATTAATCCTCTAGTGGTATAGTATGGTATAGGCGTGACCCAAATTTCAGATCGGCCGTTGCTTGCGGATACCGCCGGCGAGCAGAGGCTTGCCATCAAGGAACTGCTCCTTCCGATCTTTCTCCGGGTCGGGGAATCGGAAGCGCTGCGAGCGGATTCTCTCGGCTTTTGGAGGATCGCTGAAGAAAGATTCTGGCTGCCCCGTTTTCGATTCCAGCGCACTTCGGAAGTGAAGCGTCGAATCAAAGTTGGCATGTTCGCCTGCATTCATGGAGATGAACCCGCGGGAGCGTTTGCGCTTGTGGATTTGGTGAGGGTACTGGACGAAAACCCCGACTTGGGCCGCGATTATGAAATCTGGATTTACCCTGTCTGCAATCCTACCGGATATGCCGAAGGCACCCGCTGTTCTCGCTCCGGTGTGGATCTGAACCGCGAGTTCTGGAAAAACTCCGCCCAGCCAGAAGTACTGCTTTTGGAGAAAGAACTGCGCGCGCAGCGTTTCGACGGGATCATCGCGTTTCACTCAGACGATACCAGTGACGGGATGTATGGTTTCGTGCGAGGAGCTACTCTTACCGAACACCTGTTGAAGCCTGCTCTTGCGGCAGCGGAAGACGCGCTGCCTCGCAACCAGCGGGACGAGATCGATGGGTTCCACGCGGTGAATGGAATTATACATTCCGCCTACGACGGAATTCTCTGCGCCCCACCGGGTTCGCAGCCTGAGCCATTTGAGATCATTCTGGAAACGCCGCAAAATGTTTGTCTCTCCTTGCAGAGACGGGCATTCGTTCTGGCCGCGCGGGCAATCTTGTCTGAGTATCGTCGGCTGATCTCGTTCGCGGCGGATATTTAGGAAAGCTGGGACTTTGCGACGAGAATCTGCGGTTGCTCGTGGAAGAAAAAGAGCCGTAGCGGACACGGTGTTCCTTATGGTAGTCATTGACGTCTGTGAAACTTTCCAAACGCGGTGAATATGCGTTCCGCGCCCTCATCGACCTCGGCATTGCGCAGCAGATGAAGCGGCCTCTTATTCAAATGGCGGAGCTGGCGCGAAAAGAGCGGCTCCCGGTCAAGTTCCTTGAGCAGATTTTAACGCAACTCCGCGCGGCGGGGGTCGTCGATACAAAACGCGGCAAAAATGGGGGCTATTACATCTGCAAACCGCTCGACGCCATTCGGATGGGGGATGTCGTCAGGCTCATCGACGGTCCCCTGGCGCCAATTCCTTGTGTGAGCCAGACAGCTTACGCGCGGTGTTCCTGTCCTGATGAGAACCACTGCGGCCTGCGCATGCTGATGCTGGACGTCCGCAATGCTATCTCGGACATAATGGATCGGTACACGCTAGCGAACATTGTCGAAATCACGCTCCGGCGGATGCGGAGGGATAACATCGAACTGCCCTTTCAAAAGCCAAAAACGGCCGTCACAGACGCGAGAACAGTCTCATAGGTAGCCGCCAGCATGGAGTTTCCGTGTGAGGTCGGTCTGCTTGGCGAGCAGGGCCTTATAAAGGGGCCCGGTTTTTGCATTCGGCTCGGAATATGTCGAATGATCCACACCAGCGAGACGCGCTGCGATCGCTGGCAATGACGCCGCGCCTCCATTCACCGCTTCCAGTGCCCAGTATGCCTGGATCGCTGCTCCCAGCGCGGCCCCCTCGTTGCACCTCAGACAGACTGTCGGAACGCCGAAGACATCCGCCGCGATCTGTCGCCATGCCTTGCTATTGCTGCCTCCACCCGTGAGCCGGATTTCTGCCGGCGTCATCCCTAGACTGCGGAACCGGTTAAGGCCATAGCCGAGGCCCATGGTCACGCCTTCCACCGTCGCTCTGACGAGTTGACCGGAAAGCATGTTGGAGGTGTTCAATCCTTGATACACTCCGCTGGCTCTCGGCAAGTTGGGAGTTCGTTCGCCATTTAGATAAGGAAGAAATAAAATCCCGTCCGCTCCGGGTTGTGTGGAGATCAGCGCGTGTTCGAACGCCGGATAGTCCATCCCAAACAATCGGCGTATCTGCTCAGTGGCGACTGTCACATTCATTGTACAAACCAGTGGCAGCCAGTGATCCGTGCTGTCGCAGAAGGACGCGATCTCCCCGGCGGGATCCAGCACAGGCTCGTTGGCGAAAGAGTAAAGGGTTCCGGAAGTCCCCAGGCTCGCCGTGACAATGCCGGGCGCGATATTGCCAGTGCCGATGGCGCCCATCATATTGTCTCCCCCTCCGGCGCTCACGACAGGGCTGCCCGTGAGACCCCACTCGCCTCGCAGGCTCTCGCGCAGCAACCCGGCCACCTTGGTGGATGTTTCCGGTTTTGGCATATACTCGTGGAGAGCAGGGTCAATAAAATCAACGAGCTGCCTGGACCACGCGCGCGTTCTCACGTCCATCAGGCCTGTTCCGGAAGCATCTCCAAACTCCATGCGCTTCTCTCCGGTAAGCCAGAAATTGATGTAGTCGTGCGGAAGAAGGAAACAGTTGGCCGCGCGGTAAGAAGCGGGTTCGTTCTGCTTGAGCCATAGGATCTTTGGAGCGGTGTACCCGGTGAGGATGCCGTTGCCCGCTATCTCGACCAGTCCCTTCGTTCCGCCGAACTCGGCGTTGAATTGATCGCACTGCTCCTGTGTCGAGGTATCGCACCACAGCTTCGCGGGACGGATCGGCTTGTTCCGTTTATCCAAAACGACAAGACCATGCTGCTGTCCGCTCACACCGATGCCGATTACCTCATCCTTCCGGCTCCCCAGCCTGGCCAGGCACTCGGCAACCGTCGTGCGAGCGGCATTAATCCATGTCTCTGGATCCTGCTCCATGTGCCCTGGTGGCAGCCCGGTAACGAATCCGTGCGCAGCTTGCGCGGACGCCAATACCTCGCCTGTTTCGATGTCTAGCGCGATGGTCTTGGTGCTTTGGGTTCCGCTGTCAATTCCGAGGGTGAGCATTGGACGAATTTACATGTTTTAAAAGGGAGGCGCACGGTTTACTGTCAGAACCCGAGCGCGGCAGCGAACAGAAGGCGCCGCCCGACATTCCTACTTTGTATGGTTAAACGTCTCTTGCACACACGGTACCGCGTCCAGGATCTCGAAAGGACGGTTTCCTTCTATAAAGACGTGCTGGGCCTCTCCGAGGTCAGCAGGCATACCTCGGGCCGCGGCTCTCAACTTGTGTTTCTCAAAGCGCCCGCCAGTGACGAATTGATCGAGATTTGCAAGTTCGACGGCAGCGGCCCTGTCCAGATCGGCCCCGACGTGACTCACCTCGCTTTTGAAGTCGAAGACCTGGAACAATTCGCAAAGCAGACCGAGTCCAGGGGTTATCCACTCTCCGATGGTCCTCATCGCAGCAGCGGGGGCAGTATCATCGGCTTTCTCGATGCTCCCGAGGGCTACGAGATAGAATTGATCCAGCGCGCGTGATCTCTTTTGAATGGAATTTGATTGGCTGGACGTCCCTTTCGATCTGCACCGGACGAGTCCCAAGGAGATCGAAGAATCATTCGAGGATCCATTCAGCTTTCGCCTTCTGCCTGAGTCCTCTAACGAACGGGGCGCCGCCAGGTATTTTAATCTGGGCAAATCGGTCGGCGAGAAGAGGATTTTTAGTGTCTTCTGGACGGATGGCAAGAAGTACAGGGTGATCTTCTCGCGCGAGATGACCCCGGAAGAGGTGAGTTTCTATGAACGGAAGAGTTCGGAAATGAATCTGTAATGGAGCGCTCATGAAAGTCGTCAACAGCTGGGCGGATGTTCCTCGTTTCGAATCTGAAGAGGAGGAAGCCGGATTTTGGGCGAATGCGCGGATCGACGCCCGCTTGATGAATGCCGCTCTCGTGAAGGCGGACGCCCGGGAGTCAACGATGATCACTCTTCGATTCGATCCGCGTATGCTGGCGCGCATCAAACGTCTCGCTCGTTCCCGCTATCTCAACTACCAGAGCATGATAAAGCAATGGCTAAGCGAACGCCTCGAAAAGGAAGCGTAGCGCTCCTGACGGAGCTCTCGTTCTACGCCTGTCACCATGGCATCCTTTGCTGCATTCCTCTGTGAGACACTCCTTGCTTCGGTTGTTCTGGCTTGCGTGGCTTGCGCCGGAACGAAGGTGATTCTCTCGCAGGTACTCTCCAGAGACCTCGAACTTCATAAACTCAGGCTTCGTGAACTTGCCGAAAAAGAGGTGGAGCGCCTTCGGCCGGAGCGTTCAACCGTTCCCGTCGCGCCGTCGAAAGTAGATCTGCCAGATGAACGTCGGGAGCAATTGGCGGAAAGGCTCTTTCAATTATTCGACAGCGCGACCTTGAGCATCATCCGCTTTTCACTCGAATTCCGTACCGAGAAACTCGAGGCGGCAGATCAGGCGGGTCGCGCCGCGATAGAGGATACTTCGCGCCTCTCCAACTTCGCGCGGCTCAATCGGCATCATTTCCCGGGAATTCTGGGAGAGTCGCTGGAGGCTCCTGCCGCGGCGCTCCGTGAACTCGCATGGCGATCGTACAAGACCTTCAAAGACCCTTCACTTTCCGAGAAGCAGACAGCCGCGCAGATTGAGGCTTTTAATTTGCAAGCCGTGGATATCGGAAAACAAATCGAGCTCGTAAAAGTGGAAATCGTAAAGTTCGTGTCCACTCCTTGAGTCCGGGTTGCGCTTTCGCCGCAGATCCCTTGTAGGCGGCCGTCCTACGTTCGGGGATGCGCCGGTTCCTACACCGCTATAGGATACATGGCAGTAGTTTTAGTATCTATAGCTCTGTAACATTCATGCCGTGCTGCAATGCTGTAATGAAGTCTCTCAAATCATGAAGCAAAAGTTGTCGTCCGTGGCTGTTTCCATGGCGCTCGCAAGCCTCACGTTTAGTCGGTAGGAGCGATATATTGTTTTTACAATATGAAAAGCTCCGCTAATATCCGCGCCGATCAATCCTGACTAAACCAATGAAAAACACAAAATACTTCAGCAGTACGGTGCGCGCTTCGTTATTCATGCTTCTGGCGAGCGGGATGCTTTTTTGCAACGCGCGGGCCCAGGATGCCGCTCCTTTGGCGGAAGCTTCTCCAGCGCCGAAAAAGCACGTTCTCAGCGCTCCGGCTGAGACGGAGAACGCGAATCTGAATAACGATGATCCCGCGCACTCGCAGATGTCGGAAGATGTTCCTCTTCCCGCTGAGAGTGGAACGCCGGAAGTTGAAGCCCGCAGGGAGGGGTTGCTCCAGCCCGAACCGGCTCTCGAGCAGGCTCTCACGCCCTCCCTCACGCAAGGTTCCGAAGTTGGACAGACTCTCCTGAGCAAAAAGAAGTCCATGGCGGCGACTGGCCCTTTTGAGTTCGGTTTAGGGGTGAGCGCCATGTTCGATGACAACATATTCTTCAGTTCCAGCCACAAAAAAGCGGATTTCGTCACCTCCGTCACTCCGGGATTCGGAATACAGCTTGGGGACTATCAGGATCGTTTAAATAGCTTCTTCACGGCCAGCTACGCTCCTACCTTCTTTTTGTTCGCGGACCACTCTGATCAAGATTCAGTCGATCAAGACGTCGCCATGCAGGCGCAATATACTGTCAAAAGGCTCACTATCGGCCTTGATTTCCATTTCCAGGAGCTTTCCGGAGCGGACGTTGAAATTGGAGATCGGGTTCGTCGCCAGCTTTATGACACGAGCCTCACTGCGAAATACGATTTGACGGACAAAACCTCTTTCGAGGCCGATTTCTACCAGCAAACTTCTGATTACCAATCCGGTTTCGTAAGCGACAAGGAATATATCAACCGTGACTGGTTCAACTATCTTCTCAGTCCTTCCCTCACCATCAGCGCGGGTGTAGGGCTTGGTTTTGTAGATCAGGAGGCAAGTCCGACCCAGTATTATGAGCAGGGCCTTCTCAGGGTCATCTATAACGCCACCGCCAAAGTTGCCATCACCGCAAATGCGGGCATCGAATTCAGACAGTTTGACGGTGGTGGCGCGGCAGACCGCGTGAACCCTGTGTTCGGGCTTGGTGTAGTTTATAAACCCTTTGAAGAGACGGAAATCACGCTCGAGGCATACCGGCGCGTGCAAAGTTCCGCGTTGATCTTCGGCGAGAACTATACTTCGACCGGTTTCGATCTCTCCGTTGTTCAACGCGTCACATCACGCTTCCAACTGCTCGGCCAGGTAGGATACACCAACTACGATTATCAGGAAGATGGGGGCAAGTTCGGCGGGTTTAACCGCACCGACAACTACTTTTTCCTGAAGCCCGAGGTGGCGTATGAATTCACCCGCTGGCTCAAAGGCGACGTTTTCTATGAGTTCCGGGATAAGGAGTCTGATCAACGTGGAGTAGGGTTCACGGCGAACGAAGTCGGGATAGAGGCATTGATGACTTTTTGATAAACATGCGACAATTTCTCCTTGCCTGCCTTGTATGCGTCCTTTCCCTGTCCTCGCGAACCTTTGCCCAAGGATCGAGCGGTTCCGGCGCAGGGGATAACTACAAGCTCAACCCAGGAGATTTAGTCGAGATCAAGGTCTTCCAGGAGGATGATCTTCTTACGACCACCCGCATCTCAAAGGACGGCACCATCAGCTTTCCACTGTTAGGAACAGTGGAGATAGGAGGAAAGAGCATCGCCTCCGCGACGCGGCAGATTCGTGACCTGTTGGATGCGCGATTTCTCGTGAATCCCCAAGTAACTATCACTCTGCAAGGATACGATAAGCGGCGCTTTACTGTGCTGGGCCAGGTTCAAAAGCCGGGGACGTACAGCATGCTGTACCAGGATACGCTCGACCTGCTGGAGGCGATCGGAACCGCGGGCGGTTTTACGCGCATCGCGGATCAGGGGAATATCACCCTTAAGAGGATCGTCAAAGGACGCGAAGAAATACTAAAGCTGAACGCAAAGGAGATGGCCCGGGAAAAGGGAAAAACGGTTGAGGTGCAGCCCGGCGACATCATCTCGGTTGGGGAAAGCATCTTATGATGAAAGAACAACAGTCCGGGTATGCTGGCGACTCGGATAACGCATCCTCGTTTGACCCTGTTGCTCTTTACTACGCTCTCCGCGAGAAACTGTGGCTCATCATTCTTTGCACCATCGTTTTCACCGCGCTTGCCGTGCTGTACGCGATGATCACTCCGAAGACTTACGTAGCCACCGCAGTCGTCGAGGTAGCATCGGGTACTGAACAGAAAACAGTAAATATCCAGGATGTGAAGGAAGAGGATTCCAGGACGATGGAATACCTCAAGACGATCGAGCAAAGCCTCGAAAGTCCGGGGCTCTTGGTGCAGGTTGCCCGGCAGAACAAAGTCCTCGATAACAAAATTTATTTTCCCGATGCCGCGTCCACCTATTCGGACGACGCCATCGCAAGGAAGATGAAATCCGTGGTTTCTTCGAAGCTTCGGCGCGGAACCCGTCTCATCGATTTAAGCGTCAGATTCACCGATCCCGAGCAGGCGTGTCGATTGGCAGAAGCGGTCGTGAACACTTACATCCAGGGAGGAATACAGCGTCGCCTGGATATAATGAGTCAGGCCAACAAGGTCCTCAGCGACGAAGCCGAAGTTCTCCGTGCCAAGCTCCAGGCCTCAGAGGAAGCGCTGCAGGCTTACATGGAGAAAAATCACGCGGTGTCGCTAAACGATACCCAGGACATCGTCGTCGATCAGCTGAAGGAGTTGAACCTGGATCTCACCAGAGCCACCGGGGACCGCCTTAAAGCGGAGTCCGATTATGGCCAGTATCTAAAGATTGCGAATCATCCGCCGCAGGATCTCCTCTCCATTGCATCCATCGCGTCCGCGCCGGCGGTTGTCGAGCTGAAAAAGGAGGTTGCGGCTCAGGAGGCTGAGATCGCGAACCTTAGCAAGCGCTATCGATCCGAGCATCCCAAATACATCCAGGCAAAAAGTCAGCTCGCCGACCTGGAGAAGAGTCTGGACAAGGGCCTTCTTGAAGCGGCGACCAGTATCAAGACGGCCTATGAGTCCGCGCAGTCTACAGAAACAAAGTTGCAGGACGCTTTGAAGGGGCAGGAGCAGAGGGCAATAGACCTCAATAAAATGTCGATCCCGTATAACGTTCTTGAGCGGGAGGTCGATTCTGATCGCGCTCTCTACGAAGCCGTCTTGAAACGCCTGAAAGAAGCGGATGTGACCAAAGGCATCGTCCAGGAAGATGTGCAGATGGTCGATAAACCCGTCGTGCCTGTTCGTCCGGTGGCGCCGAAGAAGCATTTCTTCGTGGCGATCGGCGTGATAGCTGGCCTGACTATTGGCTGCGGAATCGCTTATCTCCTTTTCGCCCTCGACGGCTCGTTTAAGACGGTGGACGAAGCGGAAAGCAAGACGGGGTTGCCGGTAATCGCGGCCGTTCCGAGAGCTAAGAAGAAGAAATTTAACCAGAAGACTCTCGCGCTCGTTACCGCGCCACGCTCTTCACTCGCTGAGGCATTCCGTTCTCTCCGCACCGCTCTCTTTGTGCGTGGAGCGGATACTGTCGCGCCGAAGGTCACCTTGTTTACAAGCGCCGTGCCCTCGGAGGGCAAGAGCTTTTGCGCTTCCAACTATGCCGTGGCGCTTGCGCAGCAGGAGTGCAAGACGCTGATAATAGATGCCGATCTCAGGAAGCCACGAGTTGGTAAGGCCTTCGATCTGGATGTGAAAGCTGTGGGGTTGACCGACTGTCTCAATGGAAGCGCGCAGGTGAAGGATGCGGTGCATTCCACTGCCGTTAAGAATCTTTTCGTGATGCCTGCGGGATCGAACACTTCGAAACCGGCCGAGTTGCTCGCGGGTGGAAAGATGCCCCAGGTTCTGCGAGACGCCATGCAGGAATTTGAATTTATCGTCGTCGACAGCGCGCCGATTAACGCGGTGAGCGACACACTCCTGCTGGTTAACTCGGTTCAGGCGATCTGTTTGGTGATACGCGCCGGAGCGACATCGAGACGGGCTGTCCAGCGCGCGCATCACGAGATTGCGCAGGCGGGCGGCAAGGAGCTTCGCATTGTTTTAAACTACCTGCCAAGGCATGGCGGCGGCAGGCATTATTACCATTACTCTCTCGGGGAATACGGCGACAAAGCCGTTTACGGCGAAAAGGCTGGGGCGGTAGCTTAGGCGCCGACGCGAACGCGATGGGGTCTACCTGACGTGAGCGCTTTTTTACATAAGGTTGTAAAAAACAGCATTTGGACGGGAATCGGCGCGGCCGGCAGTGCTGTGCTGAATATCCTTTTTGCTGGGCTCACCGTCCGCTGGCTCGGGGTAAGCGACGCGGGTTTTGTTCTGGCCATCACCGCTGTAACTGCCATGACTGCAGGGCTGGCGGGTCTTGGTTTCGGTGCTGCCGGGATTCGATTCCTGAGCGAGGCGCAGGCCAAGGAGGATCACGCGGCTATCCGACGCATAATAGGCACGCTCGTAACGGTGTCTGTCAGTTTCGGGGCGATCGTCCTCTGCGTGCTGCTATTAGCCTCGCCGCAACTGATTTCCTGGACAAAATATCAGGGCGATGCGCGCATGGCGCGCGTCTTTTGCGGATTGGTGGGTTTGACCGTGACGATGAAGCAGCTTTCCGGCTGCATGATTACGGTTCTCGAAGCTTACCAACGCTTCGATTTCCTGACGAAGCGGAATCTATCTTTCGACCTGGCGAGCGGCGTGTTGGGCATCTTCGTTCTTCGCGCGTATCCAACGATCCTCACCTCCGGGCTTATCACAGCGGGCCTTGCCGTGATCAACTTTATCGTTCTTGCGCAGATGGCCACAAAACTTACCGGTTTTTTCCCTTCTCCCGGCTGGCATCGTTCGACCTTCGGAGGCCTTTGGCGTCTCGGGCGGTGGTCTTATCTGAACTCCCTTGGCACCATGTTATTGGGCCAAACGGATCGTGTGCTCATTACGTCGATGTTCGGCGCGTCCGTCCTGCCGTTCTACACCATGGGAAAGCGCGGCTTCGAGATTGGGCATCAGATTCTCGCCGGCCAGGCGGGGTATCTTTTCCCAATGCTCTGCGCGGAGGGCGAGAGCAAAGCTGCTCTTATGGAACGCATTGAGCCGAAAATTCGCTGGTTTATATCCGTCGTCTCTATCTGGATTTACTCCGTCATGATCCTCCTGGGCCCGGCTGCGTTGGACCTGATCGTCGGAAAGTCCTTCGGCACTCACATCACCCTCTACATTTTCATTTTCTCGCTCGTGGGCATCTTGCAGGCGCAATCCATAGTTCCGTGGAATTTCGCGTATGCCACGGATCGCGTGCGTCTCGCAACTTTCTACCAGCTGCTTTCAATCCTGGGGATTCTTCCTCCGATGTACTTGCTCGGGCATTACTTCGGGTTCAGCGGAGCGGTTTGGGGACAGTTGGGGCTCATCGTGGCTGTCATCTTCTTTTACGGCGCTTTCTGGAAAGACGTGAAGATTTCCTCTCTCCCGTGGCGCATCCTTTCACCCATGCTCACTCCTCTGTTTTTTTATGGGGTGGCAGTGGTCCTTTGGTTCTACACCAAAAGCGGCATGGGAGTCGTGGAGCGTCTGGCTATCGGCGGGGTTTACGCTGTCCTCTTCTTCCCGATTGTCGTGCGAATAGAGAAGGCGATCTTCCCCGCGAGCGACGCTCCCGCCACTCTCCGGCGCGCGGCTGAGCGGGTGACACGCAAAATCCCTTTTCCTGTCCCAGCTATGACCATGATTTTTGGAAAGGCGGCGTGACGTGACGGCCGTCGCGCACAATCAGGCGCAGGTGATTGCCGCGCCGTCTGCTTCCTTCCGAGGGGGTCAACAGGGACGCCGCGCCAAAGGGCAGCCGCTCCTCGTCTCCTTGGTGGGTGTGTTCGTTTTCTATTGCACCCTCCTGCTTTTTGTAGGTGGCGATTGTTTTAACATTGGCAATCAAAAAAGCGTGGATCAAGCGGAGGTCGTAACAATCATGGGTGTCGCGCCGAAGGACATTGGCCTCGCGTTGATCCTGGGTTTCGCGATGCTCACAAGTCCGGGATTGCGCCAGGCCCTTAAGAGCAAGTTCGGACGTTTCTCCATCGGGCTGCTTATTGCCTACACATTCTTAGGCATAGTCTTTGGGAACGAACTCAACTGGGTTCGCGAGGACCTCCGGGTTTGGGGATGGGGTCTTGGAGGACTTGCTTTATTCCACGTTCTTATCACCTTCCGCAGGCCTAGCTTCCACCTTTTGATGATCTGCCTGATTTCCGGCTTGGTTCTTTATCTTAGCGCCGAGGGCGGGAAGAACAGCATGAGCAACGACGCTTACCTTGGTGGCGAGCGACTTTGGGACCTGAATGTTTTTAGCTATTCAGGCATGATGGTGCCGCTCCTTGGACTGATCGTTTGCCTTTGCACCCTGAAGAATGCGTTCTACTTCACGTGTTCCATGGCGGCGCTTCTTATTTTCTTCTACTCTGCCGTTATTGTCGGAGCTACTCGCAGCCTTGCCATTGCTTTGTTGCTGGTATGCGCTCTTGCCGCGCCAAGTCTGCTCTTCACGCGCGACAAGGAGAAGATTTCCCGGCGTGTGGGCGGGGCGGCGCCATGGGTGGCGGGACTTCTTCTCGCCATGGGTTTGCTCGTTGTCGCCACGTTCCTCGGTCTTGCGTTCAGCAGCAGCACCGTTCTTGCCGATCGTCTGACGAACTCTAGCGACATCGACAGTGGCCTGGATCGTTTCGTGGAGCTTTCCGATGGGTTGAACCAACTAGGCTTGTTTCGCGCGATTATCGGCGGTGGCCTGGGTTTTACCATCGAGTCGATCTTTAACTATACCGCCATCGGAACTCACATCGGTATTTTTACGTTCTTGTTCAAGTTTGGCGTCCTGCCTTTTGTCGCCATTACTGTTTACTTATATGTCTTTCTGCCACTGAAATTGATCCGGGCCATCTTTGCCCCGAGGTCAATGTCGATAAATAGAAGGACAGCGGTGTTGGTCACCTTGCCGGGCATTCTCGGATGGGCGCTCCTCCTTGCCATCAGCGGAGGCTACGGGACATACAGCTTCATTGGACTCGGGCTTCTGATAGGGGTGTTTGCAGAGGTGTCTAGTAATGGACTGACGAGGGTTTGTCGTTGAGCCTGGCTACTGAGGAGGATTGGGTTCTGGAGGGATCCCCCTCGCCTGATGAAGCGACTGCCGCGTCGCAAGTTCCGGCAAAAACCATCGTCCTCATTGAGTTCCTTATGAGCGGTCACCATGCTGGCTGGCTGGTGCAGTTCGCCGTCAGCTTGCTGCGAGCGGGCTTTCAGGTTTATTGCTTCTGTCCTGATCCCGAGTGGATGAAATCGCAGATCCACGCTCTGCCTCCAGCAATGGCCTCTCGCTTTAGGAGCGGAGCGCTGGCGCAGGCGGTATTCCCGGATCTCCGTCCGAAGCAGGTGCGCTCTTCGGCGGAAGCGTTCTTCAGGTGGCGCGCCGCTGCCAAAGCGATAAGGAACGCCGGATGCTCTCCGGATCTGGTCTTCTTCGCCATGTTCGATAGTTTGCTTGGAGTCGGCCTCACTCCTTCTCTCGTTGATGGTCTCTTTCCATTTCCCTGGGTGGGGCTTTATTTCCATCCGCGCTATGAACGCGCAGGTCCGGGCGCCGAACGGCAGCCATTTCGGAGGGCTGACTTCTCCCTCCATGCCACCAACTGCCGCGGCGTTGCCATACTCGACGAGGGAGTGGCCGATAAGATGCGGCGTTACATGAAGTCGAAGCCGGTTTCGGTCCTGCCGGATTTTGTCATTCCCGCTGAAGAGTCCCCGATCACGGGATGGATTTCTGGCATCCGAGATCGCGCCGCGGGTCGTACGATTGTCGTTGCAGCTGGTTCCCTTGAAAAGCGAAAGGGGATTTCGACGCTGTTGCGGCTTTCGCGAAGAGAGGATGCGGCAGAATTTTTCTTTGTCTTCGCGGGCAGCCTGGCTGTATCCACGTTCGATGCGGAGGAACTGCGAATGTGGGAGGAGGCTTCCTCCAGCCCCTTGGGTAACACGTTCCAGCATCCTGAGAGGATTGAGAGTGATAGCGAGTTCGATCAACTCATCGCCGCGGGGGACATAGTATACGCGGCATATCATAATTTCCGCCATAGCAGTAACCTTCTCGCCAAAGCGGCGCGTTTCCGTAAGCCCATCATCGTAAGCCAGGGTTTTTGCATGGAAGAGCGCGCGCGGAAATATTCGCTTGGAGCGGTGGTTCTTCAGGATGACGTGGCTGATTCCCTTTCCGCCCTTCGCGTCCTTCGTGAGGAATTGAAGACCGGGGCGCGTAGCCAGGAGCGGGAAGAGGGGTGGGCGCGTTACACCTCCGACCATTCCGTCGCTTGCTTCGAAGCGCGCCTCGCCGAGATGCTTCCACTCGCCGCTGTGACCTGATGAGCACTGGTAAAATCGACCTGACAATCGCCATCTGCTGCTACAACGGGGAACGGTACCTCCCCGCGACTCTGGACGCTCTCGCGCTCCAGGAAGGGGAGAATCGCGCGACATGGGAAATTCTGCTGGTTGACAACGCGAGCACTGACAGCACCCCGATTATCTTCCAAGCCTTCGCCGAGGCTCATTCCGCGTTGCAATGCCGGATGGTCAGGGAGGAAGTCCCTGGTCAAAGCGCCGCCCGAAAGCGCGCGATTGAGCAGTCTCTTGGAGAATGGCTGTGCTTTGTCGATGATGACAATATCCTCGCCCGTGACTACATCCAGGTCGGATTGGCTTTTGCCCACAGTGCCCCGAAGGCAGGGGCTTTTGGCGGCAAGAGCATAGCGAAGCCTATGCGGAAGGTTCCGTCTCATTTCGCAGGCTTTGCGTCCTCCTTGGCGATCTGGGATGGGGGACAGCATCGATGCAACATTGGCCTGAGCCGGAAGTTCACCGCCGGGATGTTTGTCCGCCGGACGGCGGCGACCGCCTTGATCGGCGAAGTCTGGATGATGCCGGGCCGCAGTCCTGAGTCCAAGTTTGGCGGGGAAGACGCCGAGCTTTGCATCAAGCTGGTGAACAGTGGTTGGGAGATTTGGTACCTGCCGGAGCTCTGTTTCGAGCATGTAGTTCCAGAAAGTAGAATGCGATTGTCGTACCTGCTGGACCTTCGTTCAAGGCAGGGTGGCGAGGACTTAATGTTGAGATTGGCCTATGAAGCGGGCGAGCGTCTTCACCTTTCGCTGGCGCTTCAGCTCTGCAGGGCGGCGTCGCGTTTCATCGCGCACCTTGTCCTTGGGTTGATCAGCTTCAACAACATGTCTCGCTGGACTCAGTTCAGCCGCGCGTGTTTCCAGACAGGGCGATTCAGGTTTGCGCGCCTCGCTCTTGGGCGCGCTCAAGAATTTGTCGCCCGGAGCAGGCCCGCTCCCGCCGGCGGAGGGGGATCGATACGCGGAAACACGAATCCTGAACCAGAGAAGAACATCCGCGTTCTTCGGCAGATAGGCTGATCGGATGACTGCGCTAAACAGCCGCCTGTTAATTATAACACCTACGCTGGGTGACTCCCCGTTTCTGGACGCAAGCGTTGACTCCGTCCGTAAGTTGCCGTCTGACCTAAACGTCTTGCACGTCATTGTCGCTCCGGCGAAATCGGTTTCTCTGCTATCCGCCCGCTTTCCGGCCTGCCAGGTTATCCCTGATGCCGGACGCGAAGGGGGAATGTATGGCGCGCTCAACCAGGGTCTGTTCCTCCGCGCCGACTGGGATTGGTTTACCTACATCAACGATGATGATCTTCTGATGCCGGACTTCGCGACGGTATGCCAGAAGCATTGTCGCCCCGGTAACGAGAAGGTCATTGCCTATGGCGACGTGCGCAACATCCGCGAGGATGGCGTGTCGCTTGGCTTGCAAACAGTGGAAAGTTCCAGCTCGTATTTCCCCGCGCTGCTTCGGCAGGGAATTAGCTTGTTTACCCAGCAGGGCGCCCTCGCGAGTCGGGAAGTCGTGGAGCGGTTGCGAGGCTTTGATTTCTCTCTTCGCTTGTGTGGTGATCTTGATTTTTGGGTCAGGGCCATCGCGGCTGGCTACGAGTTCAGGTATTTTCCGCGCGAAGTCGCGCAGTTCCGCATCCGGACGGGGCAGCTTTCCGGCGATGTCCCCGCGCGGCTTGCGGAGCGGCAAAACATCCTGCGGCACCTCCCTCTGGAAGATATCTCAACTGCCCGCCTTTATTTTGCTCGCCTCCGTTTCAGGCTGCTCAACCTTCCAAGATACGCGCAGCGCATCCGGGCGGCGGGTTTTAGACGAAGCAATGACCTTATAGCTGGAGCCGGGCGAATGGATATCGCCCAGTCCGAATAATGAATATTCTTATAAATAGTGTTGGCAGGTTTGCGATCACCCCCGACGGGAGATTATGGGCGGCTCTACCTAGCGATCACTACGCGTTTTACACCCGCTACCTGGACGTCTTTGACTCCGTGCGCCTGCTGGCTAGAGCCGAACCACGCGATGTCCCTCCGCCAGGCTATGCCCTCGCGAGCGGTCTGGGGGTCATCCCTGTTCCTCTTCCCTATTATCAGGGGCCCCGCGAATATCTGCGTGTGTTTTTGCCTCTTCGGCGCGTCATTGACAGCGCTCTCCGAGAGCGTGAGGCGTTGTGCTTCCGGCTTCCCTGTTCGATGGGAAGCACTGTGCTGGGTCGCAAGGCTGCGTCGAGGCCTTACGGCGTTGAGGTCATTGCCGACCCTTATGATACTTTTTCCCCGGGCGCGCACCCTCACCCTCTCCGCCCCTTCTTCCGGCAACTTTTCAGCCGTCGCTTGCGCAAAGAGGTCGCCGGAGCCTGCGCGGCCTCCTATGTCACTCGTGAAGCCCTTCAACGGCGATACCGGCCCGGAGGCGCCGCGTTCACCACCAACTACTCGAGTATTGACCTCGCCCCATCCGCGGTCGTGGCTCAACCCCGCGCCTTTGAAGTGGGAGAGAACGCGCTTCACATTATCTCTGTCGGAGCGTTCACGCATTTGAGTAAGGCGCCGGACGTCACTTTGAAGGCCCTGAAGTTATGTATTGATCGGGGTTGCCGCCTGACGCTTTCATTTCTAGGGAGCGGTCTGCATCTGGAGGAGATGCGATCTCTCGCCCATTCTCTCGGCCTTGAGGATAAGGTTAAGTTCCTTGGTCAGAGGAAAACAGGCCAGGAGGTCTATGACGCTTTGGATTCTGCCGACCTCTTCGTTCTACCCTCCCGGCAGGAAGGCGTGCCCCGGGCGATGATTGAGGCGATGGCGCGTGGTCTTCCGTGCATTGGTTCGACCGTGGGCGGTATTCCCGAACTTCTGCTCCCCGAGGAGATGGTCTCACCCAACGACCCCGAGGGTCTGGCGTCGCGCATCGAGAAGGTGGTTTCAGATCGCCCGCGCATGACGGAGATGTCCGCCCGTAATCTCCGGATAGCGCGCGGTTATATCGCTCCGGTGCTGGCGGAACGCCGGCGCGCTTTTTATCGTTATCTGCGGAACAAGACCGAAATGTGGCTCGGCGCCGAGAAACCTTCCCAACATGAGCTCCCAAACGACAGCCGAGCAACCATTACGGCGCGTTAGGGTACTGCTGGTATCCGAACCCGGTTTCGCGGGAGTGAAGAGGCACGTCATCGACATGTTGATGCACATCGATCTCGCCCGTTTTGAACTCGGATTTGTATACTCACTCGCGCGCCAGGACGCGACGTTTCAGGACGAGATTAAGCTGTTGCGAGCGCGGGGTGTGCAATGCTGGGAGGTGCCCATGACAAGGAGCATCAGACCATGGCAGGATTTTAGCGCGCTGCTTAAGGTTTGTCGGATCATACTCGACTTCAAGCCTGCCATTGTGCATGGTCATAGCTCCAAAGCGGGTTTCATCGCGAGGACAGCGGCACGTCTTGTGCCCAGTCACGCTCGCACCGTTTACACCCCTAATGCGATGGCCTGTATTTATTCCCGCCTCTACTGGTTTATCGAAAAAGTGGCTGGGTATCTGACGGACTGCCTCGTCGCCGCTTCTCCCAGCGAGGCAGCGGATTTTCTTCGCTGGCGGATCGTTCCCCAGAAAAGAATCGCGGGGATACCTCTAAATATCAGATCAGAATACCGCTACCCGGATCGCGCCGCGCGACAGGGCGCCTCCATTCTGATCGCCACCTGTGGCAGGATATCGCAGCAAAAGAATGGTTTGCTGTTTTTCAAGACTGCCATCGAGGTGATGGCCAGGCATCCAGAGGTTCGCTTTCAATGGATCGGCTCGTTCGATACAGACCAAGAAGCGGAAGAGGTGAGGCGGTTCATCAAAGAGGAACCGGGTGCTGAAAAGGTTGAAGTCACAGGCTGGGTCAGCGATGCGGAGGACCGAATCGCGGAAGCGGACATTTTCTGCCTTCTTTCACAATACGAGTCTTTCGGATATGTAGTCGCTGACGCGATGGCGATGGAACTCCCGGTTGTGGCCACGCGGGTGTCAGGTCTGGTAGATCTCGTGCAGGACGGTACAACGGGTCTCCTGTGCGATCCGGATAAGGAGCAGATCTGCAATGCGCTTTCTTCTCTCATCACCGATCCGTTGCTGCGGAGGACAATGGGAAGACGCGGAAGGGAACATGTTCTTCAGCACTTCACTCTTGAAAACACTGTCCGCCGAACCGAGGCCCTTTACAGCAGTTTGACCAATGTCTCGACCAGTGAGGTCATTGATCCCCGCGCCTCTTTTGCAAATGGCTGATCCTTGCAGCGTCTACTTCTATTGCGTTCCTGCCGGTCCGCCGGAAAATTCGGCATTTCAGCATTGCGCTGTCTGCCTGGCGGAGGGCCTCCGAGCTTTGGGCATCCCCTTTTTTTCCAATACCGACTATTGGAGGCTTTCGGCGAGCAGCGATCAGCACCTCTTCAATCATGACCCCTCAGTCTCTCCCGGCGACTGTTCCATTATTGTTCTGAATCAAGAGTGGCTTGAGCATAATGACACGCTGCCACGGGAGCTTTTCAAAACCGGAAGAACATATCGAACCGTCTTTGTTGATCACCTTGATGGGTCGTTTACGGATAGTTGGCGGCCCGAGATGCGCCAGTTCGATATCATTTTCAAAGCTCACTACAACAAGGATTGGCCCTATCCGTCCAACTGCAGGCCGTGGCCGTTTGGCCTGTCAAATCGCATAATGGAGCAGACTGAGCGCATTCCGCCGTTCCGCGAGCGCCGCAGGGCGATGTTGTTTAATTTCCGTGTGCATCATGCCGTTCGAGACGTGGCAAAGCTCGAACTTCAACAACGATTCAGGGCATTGTTGCCGCTGGATGAAAAAGCCGACGCTTTCGGCGCGATCCCCCAAGGAGCTGATGATCATCTGCAGTGGCGTCAAACGGGCCGGCGGCATTACCCATCGTACTATCAGACGCTAAAACAATTGGTCGCGTGCGCTGCTTTCGGGGGCTTTTTCGTTCCTCCATTATTTGACTCGGGCCCTGCCGCCGCGAAATGGGGAGAGCGATTGACCCGCAGGCTCGATCCTCTGTTAAGCGCCATTGGTATGCGTCCCACACAAGTTTTGCAGTGGGACAGTTGGAGATTCTGGGAGGCTCTCTCCGCTGGCTGCGTAACGTTTCATGTCGATTTCGACAAATATGGAGCCCGCATGCCGGTGATGCCCCAAAATTGGAAGCATTACATCGGCATTGACCTCGATCATGTTGATGACGCTGTCGAACGAATCAGTGCCGAGCCGATGTTGCTGGAAAACATTTCAGTATCTGGAAGAGAATGGGCGCGCGAGAATTATAGCCCCGTCGCGACAGCGGCGCGGTTTCTCAATGCGCTAGGCATGGACGCCAATGTCCCGAATCGGGCCCTCCTATGACGAGAGCGCGCTTTTCATGCGGTATCGGGTTGTCTGTTCGTCTCGCCGCCATAGGCACGTTTATCGCGCTGGCCTGTGCTTTCGCCCCCCTATTTGCGCAAACGTCTGAGATCGCGCTCGGCTCATCCGCGCAAGGCGCGGAAGGGTGGAAGTTGAACCTCGGAAAGGAATTCGCGGGAGCTCGCGGGATCCTGGAAGAACGGAATGAGGACGCGCCCTCGCGCGATCCTTCCCTGGTTCTGACGGCGGACTTCATCGGCGGTGGCAAGTATGTCTCTGTGGACAGGCGGCTGTCCGCGCCGCTGGACGTGAAGCAGTTTTCTTTTTGGCTGAAGGCGGATAATCTCAAACAGTTCGGCGTCCGGATCATTGATTCGACAGGACAGATGCATCAACAGCGTTTCGCGCTGACCTCCCGCAGAGGCTGGAACAAATTCGTCGTGACGAATCTGGCTTCTCCCCAGCACTGGTTCGGAGCCGACGACGGCATTTGGCATGGCCCGGCATTGTCGATCTCTTTCCTGGTGGAGCGGGATTCTGTTGTCGATGCTTCAAAGCACGGCAGTCTGTCGCTCTCCGCCGTCACGGCGCGCGCAACTTCTGGCGTGGCCATTGAACCGAAGCAGGAGCCGGACATATCCTTCGAACTTCCGAGAAAGCCGATGTACTACTGGGGTAAAAGTGACGCCCCTGCCACAGCAACCCTGGTTGTCTCGGGAAGTTCTGGGTCGTTCGACATTCCGTCGATAAACTTGTTGGATTATCACGGAAAGCCGCTCCGCGAGATTTTCAAGAGCGCCACCGTCGCGCGGGCTGGAACACCGTTCCGCGCCGAGATCGACATCACGCCTCCCGCCTATGGCGTATTTTTCCTTGCAGCCGATACCGCTACGAAGAAAGTGCGCGCGCCTTTCGCCTGGGTGGCGGAGGCTGCCGAGCCTTGGCCTGAAAGCCCTTTTGGCGTGCAGATGCATTTTGCGGAAGGGCCCTCCGGCAAACACCAGACCCTTGGGGGAGCAGGGGGCGCCCTCGATCTGGTCAGAAAGATGGGCGCGAGTTGGATTCGGGACGAAATCTTTTGGGCCGAAAAGCCAGGAGGGGAGCCTTCCATCCCAATGGACTCCACGAATCCTTACTTCTATGTGGAGCCTGCGGCGAATCGGCATCTCCAGCTTCTCGTTAATATAAACGGAGTTAACCAGGCGTATGATGACAGGCAAGCTCCGCACAGCATCCAGGCCCTTGGTTCGTTCGGGCGGTTCGCTTCCGCGGCTGCTCGCAGTTGGGGCTCCAGTGTCCACTCATGGGAGATTTGGAATGAGCCCAACATCGCTCCGGGATGGCCCGGCAGAAAACCCGACCCGGCGGAGTATGAGGCCCTCCTTAAGGCAGGGTCTGCGGGCATTAAGGCTGTCGATCCGCATGCCATGATTGTTGGCGGGGTGTGCGCGGGCGCCGATCTGAAATACCTCAGCCAGCTGCTTGATTCTGGCGCGGCCAAATACATGGATGCGATATCTGTGCATCTCTACCAGACCGTTGCCCCAGAGCTTCCCAGCGCCAAGCCAAACATGGTCGCGGGAATGGGTTTGCCGAATCCGGGACACACTTTCCTTGGACGCCTTGAGAACCTGAAAACGGTCTTGGACAGAGATCACTGCGGCCACCTTAAGGTCTGGCTGACCGAGATGGCATGCATTCCACAGGATCGGGGTCTCTCTTCTGACCAGATTGCGTCGCAGAATACCCGCGCTTTCCTGCTCGCTCTCGCTCTCCCGTATGTTCAGAGAATCTTCAAATATAACTTCCAGGATCGCGGAGAAGCGGGTTCCACCCACTGGGATTACCTGCTTGGCGAGATTCTTCCCAACGGCGCTCCTAAAGCCGATTTCGTTGCTTATAACACGATGTCGCGCTTGTTACGCAAAGCGCGCTTTGTCCGCGCCCTGTCGGCTGGAGACCAGGCTTATCTGTACGAGTTCTCGACCGAATCGGGGAATGTCCTTGCGGCCTGGACCTCTTCTGGGAAAAAACAGATCCCGATGAAGACGGTAGGAAGCAAGGCCACACTGATCGATCTCATGGGGAACGAGACAGCTGTTTTCCCGGAGTCGAGTGGATTTAATCTTGATATATCGGAAGAGCCGGAGTTCGTCAGAGGCGCCGTCGAATTAGCCGCGAGCAAAAACAATCGCTGAGCGCTTAAATGTGCGAAATCCAGAAAATCTTCTTATAATTTCAATAAAAGCTGGTAGTCTGCTTCTGTAATTTGCTCTAATTCAGCGGTCAGGGTATTTTTTGAGGGATTTACATCCCGAAACCTGAAAGGATGAGGTCACAAGGAAAACATGAATATGCTAATCAAGAACAGGAAATGGAATCGTGAGGCGGTGGTGCTTCTCAGTCTGGTGGCTTGTGTATCCAGCCAAATGCTCGCTTTGGGGGTCGAGAATAGCTTAAGCTCATGGCAGCTTAGCCTTGGCCGAGAGTATCCCGGCGCCCGCGGACGCCTCGACCCAGGCCAGACCGGGCCCTCCGGAGGAGATTCTCTGGTGCTCCTCGGCGACTTTCTCTTGGGCGGACGTTTTGTGGCGGCGCAGGAAAAAGTCGCGCTTCCTGCCGCGACCGACAAGATTTCGTTCTGGGTGAAGGCTACGAACACCGAATCAGTCGAGCTCCGGCTGGTTGATTCCGCCGGCAGCACCCACCAGGAGAAACTCCCTCTCAAGCAAAACACCGGTTGGCAGGAGATCACGCTTCCGAAATTCGCCACCTCTCATTCCGCTGGCTCAAAGGAGGCGAGGTGGCATGGCTCCGTTCAGAGCGTGGCTCTCGTGCTCGACAAGAGTGGCCTTGCGAACCCTTCCATGAAGAGAGGTTCCCTCACGTTTTACCTGGTAAACGCTGTTGCGCCGAAGGCGGAATCGCAACTCGCCGCCAACGTCTACCGCGCGCCCGTGCTGCCAGCCATCGCGGAAGGCCCTGCTCTTCCGGAAGTGACTTTTGAGACGCCCAGGCACCTGATGTATTTTTGGGGCAAGAGCGACGTCCCCTCCAACGCCGTAGTGGTGGTATCCGGGGCTCCAGGCACGGAGGGTTCGTTCCCGATGCCTCCCATCAACCTTCTTAATCATCGAGGCGAGATCGTTCGCGAGTTGTGGAAGGGAACCGCGACAGTTACGGCGAAAACACCTTTTCGGCAGGAACTCGACATCACCCCTCCCGGATTCGGCCTGTTCTATATCGCGACCGATTACGCGGGTATGTCCATGCGGGTTCCTTTCGCGTGGATGGCGGATCAGGCGACATTATGGCCTGAAAGTCCTTTTGGTGTGCAGATGCATTTCGCCGAAGGACCTTGGGGACGGCATCAAAAGATTGGTGGAGCGAGCGGCGCTCTTGATTTGGCGCAGAAAATGGGAGCTGGCTGGTTTCGGGATGAATTATTCTGGAATGAATCTACCAAAGGGAAGATCGACATCTCCATGGACGCCCTCAATCCGTATTTCTTCGTCGCTGCGGCGGCAAGAAAAGGGATGCCGAGTCTGGTTGTCCTGAACGGGGCGAATTCTTTCTACGACGACAATCAGGCGCCTCATTCCCGCGAGGCGCTGGAGGAATTTAGGCGTTTCGCCGCCACTGCGGCTCAGAAGTGGTCGCAGCCAAAATGGGGCCCGGGCGTCAAATGCTGGGAAGTTTGGGATGAGCCCAACAGCAGCCAAGGCTGGTTGAAACGTACTCCCAGCGCTCGGGAATACACGGCGCTCTTAAAAGCTGCTTATCAAGGCGTGAAATCAGCGGATCCGAATGCAATCGTGATTGGCGGGGCCTGTTCCGGCTTCGATCTGGATTTCATCAACGGGGTTCTTCAGCAGGGAGGCGCCAGGTATATGGATGCCTTATCAGTGCATCAGCTCGAAAATACGGCGCCGGAGCTTCCTCTTCAGAAAGGCCAGGCCAATGAGGGAGCTGCGTACCTGTCGCGTTTGGAAAGCCTCAAGACCGTTCTCAACAACAACGGGGCGGGCAAGCTGAAGGTCTGGTTGACCGGCAGCGGATTCGCAAACAAACAGCGGGCGTATTCAGATGCTGACGTCGCCGCCTATAATGTGCGCATGTTCCTGCTGGCTTTGTCCCAGCCATACGTGGAGCGCATTTTCAAATATAACTTCCAGGATCGCGGAGACGCCGCGTCCAATCGTTGGGACTACATGCTGGGAGCTGTACAGAAGGATGGAGCTCCGAAGGTGGACTACGTGGCCTATAACACGATGAGCAGACTCCTCTACAAGAAACACTTCGCGCGCTCGCTACAGGTTGCCGATGGCAGCTATCTCTACGAGTTCACCGGAAATGGCGCGCCGGTCTTTGCGGCATGGACGTCCAAGGGTAAAACCTCCCTGCCGTTAGGGATCAAGTCGGGGAAAGTGGGCGTGGTTGACCTGATGGGCAACGAGAAGATGACATCCACAGACAACGATCATCTTGCGCTGCCGATCTCTGAGGAGCCTGTATTCCTAACCCGTGCCGAAAGCATAGTGCCGGAAAAGGCAATGCCGGTGCAAGCGAGTCGATAGCTTGTCGAAAGCTGCCGAGGGGAGCAGTCCGAAACGGGCATGGGGATTTTTTCGGACACGAAAAGGCTTTAGCAGCGCCTGGTTGACGTTGTCGAGGCTCCCATCCTTGTTCGTTCGCGATCTGGGAAGGAACTTCGCGAACTTGGCGGATGCGGTTGGAGCCGGCGGCATTGCCGCCTCGCTTCTGTCACGACCGTCCGGCGGAGCGTCTGCCAATGGCATGGCGAAGCCCGCGACGGTTTCGTCAAAACCGGTGATTTTTGCTTCCGCTTGCGCGAGCGAGGCGCTCCATGGCGGGTGGAAATACAACGGCGGCATCAAGCTTCTCAACAACCTCGTCAAGCTGGCGCGGCTTCATGGGTACGAGGCCTACATGGTCACCTACGATGGCACTCGCGAAACATGGCTCGTCGATCATCAGCCGCATCTTTCAATGGAAGCCTTCCGGGAAAAGATGCGCGCGACGGCGGATGTCCGTTGCGTCACATCTTGGGCCGAGGGCGCCGCGTTTATCTCGCAGTGCCCCCGCGTCTATTTTTGGGATATGGAGCTTGCGTGGACAGAACATTTCCACTTTCCCGCGCTTGCGCGTCTCTACCGGGCCAATCTTAGGAAAGTGGCAGGCATCTCTGGTACGGTGCAGGCCTGGCACATGGCCCATTTTGATAAGCCCTGCATAACTTTGCCTCTGCTGATTGATGACGCCATCTGGTATCCCATCGAGTCCGAGCGGCACCCGCTTCGCGTGGGTTATATGGATGAGGGACGCCTCACTCCGGGCTATATCGAAATCATTCGGAAGGCGACTGCTTCGGCGGGACTCGACCTTGACTTCTTTCTGCTTCGAGGACCCGAGTCTGACATCCTGTCAGGCTTGCGATCCTGCCAGGTCTTTCTCGGTATGAATGTGGGCAAGGATCCTCTATGGGGCGAAGGGTGTCCCCTTTCCACGCTCGAATCGATCTCGGCGGGCGCGGTGTTGGTAGCGTTCGATACTTTGGGAAACAGGGAAATCATCCAGTCGGGTTTTAATGGCGTCCTTGTACCGACTAAAAGGCCTGACCTCATGGCGCAAAGTCTCACGCATATTTTCCAGAAGCCGGGCGAGATGGAGCGTCTTCGAGAAAACGCGGAATTACTCAGGAAGACTTCGCAGACCATGGAGGCGCGATGGCCGATTGTGGCAGAGTTCCTTGAACTCGCGGGATAAACGCCGTTCTGGGATTCGCGCCGTCTCATGAGCATGACGATGCCCAGCGCCTGACTCGCTCCTTGGGCGAGACCACCCGCCGCTTGCGCGAGGACGGGCATTGCTCGCAAAGAAATGAATAATGTTTTGTTCATGCTCATGTTGTAGCTGACGGAAAAAGCACACAGGCTCCCGAACGGGAGCCAAATTTCGGGAGCGAAGATTTACGCTGCGAGAAATGAACGCGCTCGCCGAAACAAACTCACAGGTCGCCAAACTTCACGGACTGCTGCCCCTCCTGCGCCAGCGCATTCGCGGGCAGGATCATGTCCTGCCGCGCATCGTCTCGCTGCGGCAACGCGGGGAACTCGGCCTGACCAAAGGCTTGCGTCCGCGCGGGAGCTTTCTGTTTCTCGGACCGACTGGCGTCGGCAAGACGGAAGTGACGTTGAACTTCACGCAACTTCTGTGCGGTGAAGACCGGCTCTTTCGTTTCGACATGTCGGAGTATCAAAATCAGGAAAGCCTGGCCGTGCTGCTCGGCGGCAGGCTTGGCGAGCGGGGCACGCTGGCGCTGGCCGTCGAAAAGTCGAATACGGGGACTTTGCTTTTTTGATGAAATCGAAAAGGCGCATCCGCGCGTGCTGGACGTGTTTTTGCAAATCCTCGACGCAGCGCGTGTGACGATGGCGAGCGGCGAGACGCTGGATTTGAGCGGCTTCTACGTCGTGTTCACTTCCAATATCGCCTCGGCGGAAATCGTGGGTTTGCAGCATTCCTCGTTTTCCACGATGGAGCGGCACGTTCTCGGACACGCTCAACAGTCGATGCGCCCCGAGCTTTACGCGCGCATCACCGAGAAGCTCGTTTTCAACAAGCTTACCTACGACGTGCAGCTCGACATCGCGCGGCTCCTTCTGGCGCAAGAATTCGAGTTTCTGCGCGCCAACGGCCACGAACTCGAGCCCGCCGAATCCGTGCTGCCGTTCCTCGTGCGACGTGGATTTCATCCCCGGCTCGGTGCGCGTCCGATGCGGGATGCGGTGGAGAAATTCATCGGCGATGCCGTCGCTCGTGAGTTGCTGACGAGTGGCGACGGTTGCGGAAACTTAACGGTTGATGAAACTGGTGAGCGCCTGCGAGTGATGCGCTTAGAAACTCCCGACGTGTCGGGAGAATCCGCGGATGATTCGTCCCACCTATCGCAATATTTCATCTGAAAGCAAAGTCCCGATCCTTTGAAGGGTCTCTTGTAGGGTCCAATCGAGGCTGCTCTCTACCGCCAATGTCCGGTAAAGAGCTTCCCATGATGCAGGCGGCTCCGGCAATACGACGGGAAGCACATGCGTGTCCCGCAAGGCAAAAGTTGTGCGAATGGCTTCCTTAAGCCGTTCACGATCCAATGTTCCGAGCCGAAGCAAAAGCGCCATATCGACGACATCCTTAACACGAGTGTTTGTTCCCTCTAGACGTGGGAGGGTGTAGGCGTGCAGTTTCTCTGCAAACTGCTGTTCTTTGGAAATCGCCACAAATTTCGTAGGATAAATTCCCGCAAAACCCAGCCAGTTTCGTCCTTCCAATAGTTCTGTGGGCTCAATGGCGGCATCACCCATCCCGACATCGAGATGAAACCTGGTAAAAACCCGGCCAGCCAACGAGGCGGTTACCGGGTAACGGGCGCCGCCTTCCGGTGCAGCATTCAGGTCCATTATGGGCTGACCTATGGCAAAGACGAAAAAATCCTTCAAATCCTTGGCGACGCTGGCCTGCAAATGCTCCAAGACACGCCCCTTCCTCTCGGACGCGGCATCGACCGGAAGAGACAAATCGATATCTTTCGTCGTGCGCGCCGTTTGCAGCCTCAATTCCATGGCGTAACCACCCTTGAGCAGCCACGGCGCGTTCTGTTCGGAAAACAAACGCGCAAGCAACCGATCAAACGAAACCTGCCGGCGCAAACGCTGGAGATCGATGCCTTCGGTTCGTTCCGTTGTTTTCAGGCGCGCCTCAAGGGCGACGCGGAAGGCGGCAGCAGTGGCGTAATGGCGTGGCTCATCTTTCATGCGGGCCTCGCCTTCAATCCCGGGCGTTGAAACAGGAAAGCGGGCAGCTTATCGCGGTATTCCCTGACTTCGTTTTCAGTAATTAGTCCACGTTTGCGAGCCTCTGCATATGCCTGCGCCAGCAGATCAGGTGAAAGTTCCTGTGATTCGCCCAGATCAAGAATAGCCCTCATTGGGCGCGTAACGCGAAACCCCTCACGCTCTTCCATTGCCCCGGCGGGAAGGTCGGCATAGTGCAGGACAATTGCGGGCGGTATTTTGGAATTCTTGCGAAATTTCAGAGGCACCGTCATGTGCAGCTTGGACGGCATGACATCCGACAGGTCATGGATGCTGAGAGCCGTTTGATGCGAATAAACTCCTTGCGGATGATCCTGTCGATCTCGTGACCAGAGAGACCAGCGGACCAGATCAGGGCGCTCGTTGGCCGGAAAATGCGCAAGGCGGAAAATACCCCGGTGTTCACGCTCCCAATTTCCCGCCCGTACATGGTAGGCGTGATTCGTTCGATCAAACCCCGCTTCCTCCGCCTGTTTTGCGGTAAAATAGCCTCCCTGACTTTCCGCCACTGCGAAAAGCCTAGCTTCAGATTCATGGGAAGACCGTTTCATAACGCAAGGATAGCTTACATCGAGCGGTCCCTGCCGCAACACACATAGCGTAATTATTACGCTGTTCGAGAAAGTCAGGCCTTTCGCATGGATCAAAATCGTGAGCTGGCTGCGCCAATCGCGAGTCCAAGCGTTCAGGCGAAGCGGAGGCCGTAGCGTCAGGCTTGCCCGGTGGGCCAGCGGGCGGCAAGCCGGGAGCGAAGCCGCAGCGAAGTCTGGGCGCTTGGTCTCGCATCCTCCCCGGCGGACGGGATGAACTGCCGCTCCCGGAGTCTGAGAAGGCAGCGGCAGTTGATCCCGTTCGGTGGTGGCTTTTCACTCATCTTTCGCCTCGCGGGCCTGCTCGGCGCGGCGCTGCTTTTCGATGCGCCTGTCGTTCTGTTCGGCGGAATGCGCCAGCTCGGCGAAGCCCCTCGGTGCTCATCGGAAATGGCGGATACAAGACTTCCTCGTCTTCGGGAGTCTCCTCGCTCGCCTGTTCCCAGCGGGCGAATTCTCCCGACTCTTTTAGCACGCGCCGCTTTTGGTCTTCGCTCAATGCGTCCACCATCGCCGCGTGGAAAACGATAATCACCGCGTCGGTGAGCCTGCCATCGAGGCCGGAGCTAAGGTCGTAGAGATTGATCAGATGAAAGCCGTTCCAAAGCGACCAGACGAATTGACGGAGACGCCGCCCGCCTCCGGTGGTCCAGCCGGTTTTGAGATAATCGGAAATCGTCGCCAGTGCTTCCTGGAGCTTCTGCTGTGAAACCGAGTCCTTCCGTTCTTTCACCCGCTGCATTTCGCGTGCAAACTCATTGAGGGTGGCCTGCTGCTCTTCCTCGGTTGGGAAATGGATGATTGGGCCGTCGCCGGGCATCGCGATTATCCCTTTCCGAACCACGAACAGACCTTCCCATTCGGGTCGATAGGCGGCAGTAGCGCTCGTTTGAAGCCGCGTTCCGCATGAACCAAAACGCAGGTGTGTTTCGGCAGACTGCGAAGGACGTAAGGCTTGATCTTGTGCTCCTCCTGCTCGCTGTAATTGCTCGTCGTCCTACCATAGGAGAAGCCCCACGAGCGTTTGATGAATTTCTTCTTCCCAAGAAAATCGGCGCTCTCAACCGCGCCTTCTTCGTCGGCGGCTTTGAAGATCATGCGATTGCGGAGATTCAACGTCAGCACCTTCGCTTTGTCTTTGCCCAACGGCGGAACGAATGAGGTCGAAGATTGCGCGGCGGCGACAACGGTTCCCTGCGCCTCTCGAATCACGTCCACGGAATTGTAATCGCTCATTCCGTCCTCGCTCGCGGTCATAAACCGCTGCGCTTCGTCGGCCCAAAGGATGAGAAGATTGTCGTCCCGGCGCTGCTCCTTGGGCTTGTCGAAACGGCGCAAGACGTGCGTGTAGAAAGGCGTCTTGAGAAAGGTGTTCACATAGCGCCGCTCGGTTTGAAACTTCTGCGGCATGGCCACGCAAATGATTTTGCCCCGGTCGATCTCGCCAAAGTCGAACGTATTTTCCGAAGGGCAAAAAACTTGCGTGATTTCCGGTGACAGGAAATGCTGGAGGTAGTTCGCGATGAGCGGTGACACGCCTGTTACAGCGCGTGACAGTGCGGTTACAGCGCGCGGGACACGGTTGATTCAATGCCGCGAATTGTCGAAGACGTGCTTGCAACATGGCCGTTACGAAACTGCCTCTAGCGCGCCGCTAGGGGTAGGGCGTCCACTCTTTTAAGATAGCTTTCATGCCTTCCATGAAAGCGCATTGGGAATGACAACAAGCTCCCGAATGGGAGCCAGATTCAAAAAACTTCGGCTATGAGATTCTTCGCACTCTCATGCTCTCACCGAAAACCCAACACAACCTCAAGAATGCCAGGGAGTATTTCGAGGAGCATCTTTGCGTGGGCGATCACTATAGCGAAGGTGAGCACGTCTCCGGGCATTGGATCGGTAGTGTTCCCCGCGCCGAAGGAACTTCCGCTTGTTCGCCAGTCGCTCCTCACCGAACGTTGCGGCATGAACAGAATCGTAGGGATTGAGACCGAATACGGGTGTCTAATCTCCGATGGCCAACCGGGCGGGAGCTCGGAATCGTGGCCTGTCCGCGTTAAGAATCATCTCTTTCGCAAGTCGAGAGTAGGCGCCATCGATCTGCACTACCGGGATTACGAGGAGCCTCCGGGAAACGGGGGTTTTCTTCTGAACGGGGGCAGGTTGTATATGGACATGGGCCACCTGGAGTATTCCTCCCCTGAATGTTTGAGCCTGAAGGATATGGTCGCTTACGACCTTGCGGGAGACATGCTGCTGCAGGGCGCTGTGGAAGAACTCGGTGCCGCCGAGCACGTGGCGTTTCTCAAAAACAACATCGATCATCACACCGGGGCGACCTTTGGCTGCCATGAGAACTACCTCATGAAACGCTCCGCGCAGTTTACCCCGGAGGTATTGGGCACGCTCCTTTCGTTCCTGGCCACACGCCAATTATTCACCGGAGCAGGCCGCGTGGGGCGGGCCAATCCTCTGGCTTTCGATTTCGAAGCGCCCGCAGACGAGGACATCGTCGATTTTCAGATCAGCCAGAGGGCCGACCATATCGTGAACGACATCTACCAGTGGGTGCAGTTCAACCGGTCCATCATCAATGCCCGCGATGAACCGCTGGCTGACCATCGCAAATATCGCCGTTTGCATTTGTTGATCGGGGATTCCAACATGAGCCCGTTCGCTACGGCATTGAAGGTAGGCACGACTACTTGCCTGCTCACCCTTCTCGAAAACGGAGACTTCCCGGATAACGTCATCCTTTCAGACGCGGTGCTTGCCACGAGGCAGATCTCACGGGATGGCACCGGCAGGTGCGTGGTGTTGCTCGAAGACGGCAGAACTCGGGACGCTCTCGATATTCAGTATGAGATTCTGGAATGCGCCCGCCGTCACCTTTCTGGAGCCGATGCGGATACGGATTGGACGCTTGAGAGCTGGCAATTCACGTTGGACGCGCTGCGGAGCAAACCGGAGTTGTTGATCGGGGGGGTGGATTGGATTTCCAAGAAATGGCTTCTTGACATGTTCAGGGAGAAGGAAGGCATCTCATGGCAGGATCCGTGGATGCAGAGCCTGGATTTGGAATACCACAACCTGAATCAATCCACAGGGCTGTTCTTTGGACTGCGGCCCGCGAAAACGATCGGCGAATTCAATGACAGCGCCAGAAAAATCGAGACGATGCGAGTGCCTCCGCAGACCACGCGAGCCAGGGGCCGCGGCGAAGCGGTCGCGTACTTTCAGACTAGTGGCAGGCCCTACATCATCAACTGGGATTCCGTTGCCTTTGACGCGCGGAACTACCTGGTCATGGGTGATCCGTTCGACGACTACCATGCCGAGATGCGCGAATTCCTCGAGATGGAGACCTGATCCGGCCCAATGGGTGAATCAGCGTTGTGTCTTGACGAGCGCTTTTTTTAGTAGGGCTCCGCGGAGAATTCCGACAGGCGCGCCTCGAGTTTCTCACAGCGCGCCTCGGCCGATTCACGAGCGCGCCGCTCTTCCAGCAGAGCCTCTTCCAGCTCTCTGACGCGCTGCTGCAAACTGAGTCGGATACTCGTGCGAATAGGCTCTTCTTCTCTCAACGAGGGAAGTTCGCGCACCGTTTGTTGCGAACCGTTGCGGCAATTCGTCACGACGGAATCCGAGGTGATTTCCCCCATCCGCACAAACTCTTTCACCGCTCCGCCGGTAGTGGGGCCGTAATAATGATTGGGACTGACCTCCACCAGATAGTCCATCTCGAGTTCCGGAACCATTGGGGCTTTCATCCAGGACTTGCCATCAGTCGAGACCTTGTCCAGAGGAGAAACCTGCGCCTCCAAAGCCCATTGATACAGTTGCTCAAAGTTCACAGGGCCGAAGACGCTCCCGTCATCATGTTTCATAAGAAACCAGTTTTGACTATCGTCCATTATTGCTTCTCCTTCTTGTGGGGGTCCATGCTTTTGGGCGATGGAATCGTGAGCGTCTGCCCGATCTGAAGTTTTCGATCGTTTTGAATTTTATTTTCCTTCTGCAATTCGCTGATCGTCACTTTGTATTGTTTCGCGATGGAGGTCAACGTTTCCCCGCGCGTGACAAT
Source organism: uncultured Verrucomicrobiae bacterium (assembly GCA_963828525.1). Taxonomy (GTDB): domain Bacteria; phylum Verrucomicrobiota; class Verrucomicrobiia; order Chthoniobacterales; family Chthoniobacteraceae; genus CAWHEP01. The sequence goes on along the minus strand of CAWHEP010000009.1, from coordinate 241,354 downwards.
GTGGGTTGTGCCGATGTCCGGGAGTTCGGCCCGGGGAGGCTCTGGCGTGCCTGCCGCGGCAGGATTCGGCTCCTGCGCGGACGAGGGAGGCATGTCTTGCGCGGCGGGACTCGGCAGGGGCGCGATACTGTGCGAGCTTTCGACCATCTGATTCAGCTTGGCAACCTGCTGAGTGAGCGTCTCCAACTGCCGCGTTTGCTGTTCCAGTAGTTGCCGGATCGCCCGCATTTCCTGCGCGGCCGGGGTTCCTGTCGTGGGCGCCCCCGCTCTCGACGCGTCCTGTGCTGAAATGATCGGCGCTTGCGCGCTCAGCATCGCCAGCGCTATCCAGATGGGGATTGAGCGAGACATCCGGCCCATTCTGTGTGTTTTCGCGCGGAAATGCAACACTCATGCCGTTTGCTTGCGCTTTTTCCAACCTCTCGTAAATTCCATCCATGCCTGAAAGGACGCAAAGACCAATCAGTCCAGTGCCGCTCGGCCCGAAGGAGGGTGACAGTAGCGGCCCGAAGGCGCCGGACATTTCGAAGCCGGACACCCGCGATCTTCTTGAACGCATGCGGAAGGTCGATCCCAACCAGTCCAAGCGTTACCGGCAGCGTACGGGGCAGTGATGGAGGCCGGGTCAGACCCGTCGCGCGGCGCGTTCACGGGCGATTTCATGGATATCTTGCGCCGTGAGAGCCTGCGTCCGTCCATCTCAGCTCCGCATACCGCTTCTTATCCGGGTGTCGTCCAGCAAACGCAGGCGACCACGATCCTGGCATTCAAGTTTGAAGGTGGGATTCTTGTGGCGGGCGATCGGAGGGCAACCGCCGGAAATCTCGTGGTCTACGAACACGCGGATAAAGTGATTGAAATCGACAGTCATTCGTTGATGGCGATCGCCGGCGTACCTGCGACGGCTTGGGAAATGGCCCGGGCCTTGGAGCACTCGTTTCAGTTCTTCCGCCGCAGCCAGCTTCAGGAGATGAGCGTGGACGGCAAGGTGCGCGCGCTCTCCAAATTGTTGCGCGATAACCTCGGGATGGTGATGCAGGGGATTGGCGTCGTTGTGCCGATCTTCGCCACCTTCGATATCGCAAGGGATTCTGCCCGCCTTTATTTTTACGATGCCATGGGAGCTCAGTTTGAGGTGGCGGAGTTCGCGGCGACAGGATCTGGTTCCCCCGCGGTTCGCAGTGTCTTATACTATCAGAACACTTGGGGCGGCCAGACGTTGGCGAAGCTCGCCCGCGAAGAGGCCGTGATTCTTGCCCTGCGCGCGCTTGACACGGCGGCCGAGTCCGACACCGCGACAGGAGGCGTGGATCGGAGAGGGAGGAGCTACCCCATCGTGAAAATTGTTTCCGGCGAAGGCATCTCAACTCTGCCCCCCGAGGAACTGGCGGCGATCTATAAGTCCCGAATCTCATGATTGAGGAGCCTTACAGGTGGGTGGAGGCGATCTCCAACCGGCGTGAATATATCGAGGATCAGCTCGCGACTGGCAGCCCGATTGCTTGCATCGCCTGTCAGGAGGGCATCCTCTTCCTGACCCTCGGCCGCGAGCGCCGCAAAATCTTCGAGATATACGACCGGATCGCAATGGGCGCGATTGGACACCCGGGCGACATTGAGCGGCTTAGGATGGCCGCGATCGAGGTGGCAAGCACCGAAGGCTTCGCTCGCTCTGTCAACGACGTTTCGCTGCGGCGCCTTTCCGCCTACTCATTGAGCCCTGCTCTGAAAAGCGCGTTCGAGCAGGTCTACGGCGCTCCATACCTTGCCCGGCTCTTGTTCGCGGAGCTTGGCCGCCCGGGTGAAGCAAATCTCTTCCTACGCCTTGAATATGACGGCTCTATGCATACCAATGGCGGGATGCTTGCCCGGACCTTCGAGGAATTTGGGGTCATTTCTGGAACGAGATCCTCGACGGCGCTCATGGAGAAATATCTGGGAGGCAGAGCGCTTGAAAATCCCTCCCTCATTGAGGCGGCGAAAGCGGCGCTGGGCGCGTGGAGCGTCGGCGACATCGCTCTCGCGGCGGACTCGTCGGAAGAACTTCCGACTCAAGAAGCGATCTCGGCGCGTCTGCGTGAGCGGCTTGCGCTTGCATCCGTCGAAGGCGCGTTGCTGGAGCGGAGCTCTTCCCGGCCAGCCTGTTATCGTCCGCTCAGCGTGATGGAGGTGGCTGGCATCGTTGCGGCGGTGTCGAGCGATGAGGTTGCCGGTTCAGATGCCACGCGCCCGCTCTAGAGGTCATCGGAAGCTGCCTTCGGCGAAGGCGAAACGATCCCTTGGATTAAATTGGGGGATGTGGCAGAATATCCGTATGAGGCATTGCATGCCCTGTGTCGGCCTGGTGGTTTTTCTGGGTTGTTTTACCTGCGTGGTGGTGCCGGACTCCGATTCACAGCGCGACAAGGCTTCTCTCTCACAGGGCGCTTTGCCGACCATTGTGGTGGATGCGGGACATGGTGGTCACGATGATGGCGCTGTGTCTCATGGGCTCCGGGAGAAGGACCTCACGCTTGATGTGGCCTTGCGGCTTGAGAAGATGTTGCGTAGCGCAAATTTCCCTGTCGTTTTGACCCGGCGCGACGATGTCTATGTCTCCCTCGCGGATCGCGCCCAGATCGCGAACAAGATCGACAACGCGATGTTCGTCAGCATCCATTTCAACCAATCCAGTGAATCCTCGGCGATGGGCGCGGAGACTTATTACGCGGATCAGAAAGTAATGCCGGAATACGCGTGGATGTGGATGGGCCTCTTTACTCGACCGAAGATGCCTCAGCTCGACAATGGAGAGAGTCTTGCGAGCTTTATTCAGACTTCCATGGTCATGAAGCTGGATGTCCCCAATCGGGGCATCAAAAGCCGCAGCCTCTATGTCGTGCGTAATGTCCGTGATCCTTCAGTGCTTGTGGAGGGCGGGTTTATCAGCAACCCGCTCGAAGCCCAGCTTCTGACTAACGAGGACTATCGGCAGCGACTGGCTGGGGCCATTGCCGAGGGCATAGTCAATTACCAAAGGATTCAGCCTTTGCCCTCCAGGCCGAAGCTGGCCAGTCTGAACGATCCAGTGACCGCAAACTGATCCTGAATGCGCGCGAGCGGCTACGCATGGCTGTGCATTCTGGCTTTGACCCCGTGCATCGGCAACGGTGATGGCCAGACTGAACTCGCGCAGCGAAAGCTGAAACAGGAAGGTTTCTTCTTTGGCGAAGTGGATGGTGAGCCTGGTCCCGACACGACCTCCGCCGTCCAGCGTTACCAAATTCGCAACGGCCTTCCCGTCACCGGCGCGCTTACTCCTGAGACGCTTGCTTCAATCCAGACAGGAAAAAGTAAGAAAGCCGCGCAGCCTGCGTCCTATCACAGCCCCTCTGTTCCCAGAGTCTCGTCGCCTCCCCAGAAATCCGTTCCGCCGGTGCCCAGCGCCGACCGGCGGCTTCCATCAGGGGATCGTGTGATTCCCCCAGAACGGGAGGAGAAAGATCAACCAGCACGGCCTCCCGCGCGCCCTGTGTCCGCGAAGGTTTCTTACACCTCGTTGTTCGCGCGTACTCCATTTGAGAACGCTCCGGAGGGAGTGCAGGCCGAGACTCTGAAGCGCGCGCAACTTGTGTTATTTCGGAGTGGCTTCTACAAGGATCCGCTGGATGGGGTGGCAAGCCCGTCCACTACGCGCGCTTTGATAGCTTACCAAACCCGGTTCGATCTAAACCGCACGGGACGCATGGACATGGACACGCTTGCCGCCATGCGTTTGCTGCCCTCCAGTGATGTTTACGCGCCGCGTTGGCCCACGGTCCCAGACAATCCCGTGGTCCGCGCCCCTCTTCGCGGTATTTGGATCCAGTAGATTCCTGCGATCCGTCTCGCCACACGGGCCTTCTCCAAATCATGCTTCCGGGCGTGCCCTGCTTTCTGGTAGCGCTGGTGTGTTGCTTCTTATGTGTGGCTTCCCTCGATGGCTGCTCTGGACTGAGCCCTACCCACAAGCCCTCGGCTCCTCCCCCCGCTGTTTCTCAGGTAGCAGCGCCTAGAGTCGTCGGAAGAGTGGCCTTGGTGAACGACAAGCTCGCGTTCGTGCTCATTGACATCCAGACGATAGAATACCCCAGCGTGGGCATTGCTCTGAAGACTTTTCGGGATGGGAACGAGACGTCCATCCTGAGTGTCAGCCCGGAGCGGAACAGCCCCTTTATCATCGCGGATATCGTAAAAGGCGCTCCCCAGAAAGGGGATCTCGTGTACGAGTAGAAGCGCGAACTTCGTTGACTTGCTAAAGTCTTCTAATATATAAATGCCCTTAACAGTTATGGAATTAGCAAGGGATGAAGCGGATATGCGCGCTGATGCCGAGAAGCTGGCGGACATCTTCACGACCTTGCAAAGGTGTTTCCTCCTTAATCTTTCCCGGGAGTTGTCCAAGGGGAATGTGTCTTTCCCACAGTATTTTTTACTTGGATATCTCGCTCAACAGAAGTTTTTGACGATGTCTGAGATCGCGCAACGTATGGGGCACACCACCGCCGCCGCTACTGGCCTCGTGGATCGCCTTGAGAATCTTGGTTATGCGGTTCGCGTGCATGGGAACGAGGACAGACGGAAAATAATGGTCGAGATTACGGAGGGCGGATTATCGCTGGTGGCTAGCATCCGGGAGGATATGATAGAGGGTGTCCTGAAGTTTATGGGGTTTCTGAGCGCTACCGAACAGCGCGCGTGGCTCCAGATTTATGAAAAGATTATGCGCGTTTGTAAGAAATAATATGAGATCAGGCTGGATTCTCATCTGGATCCTCGGGAGTGCCGCTGCTCTCGGGGGCGCGGCTTCGCGCGACACGAAGAAGGCGCAATATGCGTTCAACCCCGCGCTGACCCTGGACGATGCCGTGAACTACTCTGTTCAGCACAACCCGAGCATCATCGTTGCCGAACAGGAGATCCAGCGCACAGAGGGCCTTATCATCCAGGTGCGCGCTGAAGCGCTGCCGCACCTCAATCTGACGGGCGATTTCACGCAGCAGGACAGAAGCTTGATCGGCGGGGGCGGAGGTGGATCTTCGCTTGCCAATTCTGGCAACGGCATTGGAACTTCAGCCGCGTCGACAACGGGTGTGACATCTTCGACCCCGGCGTCAACCAGTGGCACGACCGCCTCTTCGACAGCAGGCACAACGACGACATCCGGTGGTTCGGGCCTTCAGAACAGGAGTTGGAATGTCACCATCGAGGCAACCCAGTTGCTCTATTCGGGCGGACAGGTAAGCGCGGCTCTTAAAATCGCGAAACTCACCAAGGACAACAGCTTCTTCACTCTGCGCGACACGGTGGATTCCGTCATCGATAACGTCCGCAAGCAGTTCTATATCGTTCTCCTGGACCGCGAGCTTATCAAGGTGCAGGAGGAATCCGTCCGTCTTTTGCGCGATCAGCTTAAGGATCAACAAAATCGCTTCGAGGCGGGCACCGTTCCGCGGTTCAACGTTCTACAGGCCGAGGTCGCGTTGATCAACCAGGAGCCCGTCCTGATCCAGACGAAGAATAATTACCGGGTGGCAGAGCTGACGCTGGCTAAATTGATGAATATCGATTTTGACCAGAGCCGCCCTGACTACGTGCCTTTTTACGCCGTGGGGAACCTGATGGTTCACGATCAGGTATTCGACCTCAATAAGGCTCTTACCGAGGCGAAGGCGCATCGCTGGTCTTTGAAAGTGCAGCGGCAATCCATTCTCATCGATGTGCAGAACATAAAGGTACAGCTCGCGGGTTACCAGCCAAGGTTGAACGCGGATGCCGGCTACGAAGTTCGTAATAATTCGCTCTCAAAGGAATTGAACGAGACCGTCGAGGGATACTTTTTTGGTGTCACAGGCACATGGGCCATTTTTGACGGAGGCGCCACCTACGGCCTGGTGAAACAGGCTCGCGCGCAGTTGGAGGAAGCGCGCGCGAATTACGATGACGCTGTTCATCTTGTGGAACTTCAGGTGCAGCAGGCGTATCTGGCCATCGAAGTGTCGCGGGAAACGTTACAAAGCCAGCGCAAGGGGGTTGAGGAAGCGATTGAGGCCCTTCGCCTGGCAAACGAACGGCTCGCCGCCGGAGCGGGCACGCAGCTGGATGTCTTAAACTCTCAGGTTGCTCTAACAACCGCCCGTAGCACGGAGCTTCAAGCGCGCGCGAGTTATCTCGAAGCGCTTGCGGACTTCGACCTCGTCACTGCCGTCGAGACGAATTGGGCGGAGTGGTTTGATGATCCCATGACGCGCCGGGAGCGCTGGGGAATTAAGAAGGTGAAAGATACGGGTACAGCCGCGGGAGATGTTCTTCGCGATGGAAGGAAGCGGCCTCGCGCCAATTGATAGGTTTCCGGCGCTGGATCGCTTCCCTTTCGCGCGCGCGGGATTCGTCGGACGCGCGGCTGGCGTCCCGGTAGGCTCAGACCGCGCCGCGACGTTGCGCGCTCTTGATGATTGTCACAGGGACGCCCGGCGATCACTGGGCTTGGAGAATTTGTTCCTGGCTACGGCGGAGCAGACGCATGGCAGGGGAGTCGCGGTGGCGCGACAAGCCTCGCTCGGGCTGAAGGCCTTTTGCTTTCCGCAGGTTGATGCCCTGATTACGTCCGATGCTTCCATCGTTCTACAGATCTACGTAGCCGACTGCTGCGCGGTATATATCCTCGATCCGGTGAGACGCTGCATCGGTTTGGCTCATTCCGGGAGGAAGGGCACGGAACTGGGAGTTGTTCCGGCAACAATAGAGCGCATGTCAGCAGAGTTCGGCTCCAAAGCGGAGGAGTTGGTGATCCAGTTGAGTCCCTGCATCAGGCCACCCCGGTTTGAGGTCGATTTTGCCTCGGCGATTGCAACACAGTGCCGCGCTGCCGGTGTCGAGCAGGTATTCGACTGTGGCGTTTGCACCGCCGCCAACTTGAGCCGCTACTATTCCTACCGGGCGGAGCTTGGCAATACCGGCAGGATGCTTGCGTTCATGCAGTGTCAGGATGAAGCGGCAACACGCGGCGCTTAGAAAGCGCTTTCTATTACCGGGCCCAGGTTATCAACCGCAACTCGTGCGCCTGTGTCAGGTTCGGATTGGTTGGGAGCACACGGACATTGAATCCGTAAGCGCCGCTTTCCGGAGCAGGGATCTCCCCTTGGAACACGTAGTCGCCAGAAGCATCAGCCCCGGTGGAGTGAGTCAGGTCGATGATGGATGGTTTGGAGATTTGGTTGTCGTCGCTCTCGCCATAGTATGCCTGCACCTTCACTGATTCCGGCTTCAGCACTCCGAGATGCACCCGCGCGCTTACTTTCAATGACTCTCCGACGATCACGTTTATCTTGCCTCCGTCCGCGATTTGCACATCCGTGATTCGCACCTGGGCCCAATCCTTGCGCATGCGATCTTTCCATTGGCTGATTTCCGAAGCGCTTGCCGCGCCTCCAGCGGAAAGCTTCGCTCGCGCCGCGGCGGCGGGTTCGTAGAGGCGTTCCGCGTACTCCTTCACCATGCGATGCGTATTGAACACCGGGGTCACGCTGCGAATCGACTCCCGCATCAATTGCAGCCAGGCGACCGGGAGGCGGCCATCCGGTTTCGCGTAGTATAAGGGGATGACCTGAGTCTCGAGGATGTGGAACAAACTGGCGATGTCTACCTCGTTCTGGAAGTCGAGCGTTCCCGTCGTGATCTCAGGGCCGATAGCCCATCCGTTTTTCCCATTATAACTTTCGCACCACCAGCCATCAAGGACGCTCAGGTTCAGGCCGCCATTCGGCGGAAGCTTCATCCCGCTCGTTCCGGACGCCTCGTACGGACGCAACGGGGTGTTTAGCCAGAGATCCACTCCCTGCGTCAGGCGCCGCGCGACGTTTGTGTCGTAATCTTCAACGAATACGACGCGGTTCGCGAATTCGGGCAGGCAGGTATTCCGATAGACTTCCTGGATGAATTTTTTCCCGCCGTCATCTTTTGGATGAGCCTTGCCCGCGAACACGAATTGCACCGGATGCTGTGAATTAGACACCATCTTGTGCAGCCGCTCGGGTTGCGAAAACAGAAGGTTGCCGCGCTTGTAAGTCGCGAACCGCCGCGCAAACCCGATCGTGAGGATTTCCGGGTCGAGCAGTTGATTCACCTTCCGGACTTCGGCTGGCGATTCGCCGAGCCGTTCGCGGCGGCTTTTCAGCCGCATCCGCACGAACTCGATGAGACGCCTTTTTAAATCCTGGTGGGTTTGCCAAAGAACATCATCCGGGATGTCGATCACGCCGCGCCAAAAGTCCGGCTCGGTCAGGTGCTCTTCCCAGTCGCTTCCAAGGTATTTCTCGTACAGGGCGGTAAATTCAGGAGCCGTCCACGTTTTCGTGTGGATTCCATTTGTGATGCTGGTGATTGGCACCTCATCTTCTGGCACGCCGGCCCAGACATCCTTCCAAAGTCCCCGGCTTACCTCGCCGTGCAACGCGCTGACACCATTGGCATGGCGGCTCGTCCGCAACGCGAGAATTGTCATGCTGAAATTATCCTCGGGCGCGACGGTTGTTTGGCCAAACCCAAAAAATTTGTCAAAAGAAATGCCCACTTGATGGGGATAATTCCCGAAATAGCGGATCATCATCTCGCGCGGAAAAGCGTCATTCCCGGCCGGAACTGGAGTATGCGTCGTGAAGACATTTCCCGCAGCGATCACTTGCAAGGCGCTGTTGAAATCCAGTTTGCTCTCTCCCACCTTGCGCCGGATCAGCTCCAGCGAGAGAAACGCGGAGTGGCCCTCATTCATGTGGTGGACAGACGGGGTGATTCCCATCGCGTCCAGCGCGCGAACGCCTCCGATCCCAAGCACGATCTCCTGCCGGATGCGCATCTCGAGATCACCTCCGTAAAGTTGCGCGGTGATTAGGCGATCCTCCTGCCCATTATCCGCGAGGTCGGTGTCTAGCAGATACAGCTTGATCCGTCCAATCGCGAGTTCCCACACCTTCGCAAACACGTTGCGCCCAAGCATCTCCACCGAGATCTGCAGCGGCTTGTCATCCTGGCGAACTTCCTTGATCGGCAGGTGATGGAAGTTCTGGTCAAGGCTGACGCTTTCCTGCCAGCCATCCTTGTTGATCTGCTGTTTGAAGTAGCCGTGCCGGTAGAGGAGTGTCACCGCGCAGAAATTCAGGTCCAGATCACTCGCCGATTTGCAATGATCCCCGGAGAGGATTCCCAAGCCGCCTGAATAGTTCGGCACGGATTCATGGAAGCCAAATTCCGCCGAGAAGTACGCCACCGGGTTGCTTCGTATCGCGCTTTGCGGCCGGGTTTTACCATAGGTGTCTTTGCGCGCCAGATACGCCTTGAATTTGGCATGCACCGCGTCCAGATCGCGGATGAATCCCTTGTCCCCGGCGACTTCTTCCAGCCGCGCCTGCCGCGACAACTGCAGCATGCGCAGCGGGTTGTGATTGGTCCGCGTCCAGAGGTCGGTATCAAGATGCCGGAACAGTTTGCGGGCGGCGGGTTCCCAAGTCCACCAGAGGTTGTAAACGATTTCGCGCAGAGGCTCTAGTTTCTCTGGCAGTTTCGGTATGACGTTATAGGTAAGTATTGGCTGCATTATCCTGTTCTCCCGGGTTTATCGGGGGGAATGCCGACTTTACAAGGCGGACTCCGACAGGCAAGGAAAGAAAATTTCCCGGCCCAGGATCAAAGCCCGCTTGCTGCCAGGGACACAAATTCGACCCGTTGCGAACCGCTATGGAATCGCGCCGCGTATCCGTTTTTAGTGGCGAATTCCATGATCCGCTTGATCCGCTCGGCGGGACTCAGCCCGGCTTCTTCACCGCAGATGAGGTCGAGGTTCTCGTCAAAAAGAAGGCAAAAGCCTTTGATCACCACACCGAGCCGGATTTGATTGAGTAAATCGTTTGCCGCGCGCGTTCTACCCGTCGGCTTGGTCTGAAGCGAGATCTTCTCGAGCATGGCACTGCTGCATCCTTCGCGGAAAGCAAACACGGGATCGGGGTTGTTCATAGGTCGGAATGGCGGCGGGTTCGGAGCGGTAATTCAAGCACCGGGCGTGCCAGCCGCGTCCTCGCGAAAAGCTCATTTCGGCTATTTCTCCATTGCCAGCGGCTCTCGTTTCATCCAATCGTAGGGCGTGTTTACCCTGACCATCCTCGGCAGCGGAAGCGCTGGGAACTGCGCCGTGGTGGAGTCCGCGACGTGCCGGTTGCTGATCGATGGTGGCCTGAGTGGAAGGCAGATCAAGCGCCGCCTCGAATCGATCGGTCTTCATCCCATCGGGATCGATGGTGTCCTGCTCACCCATGAACATGGCGATCATGTGCGTGGCATCGAGATTCTCTGCCGCCAGTTCGCGATCCCCATTTACTGCAACCGTCTCACGGCGGAGGCGATGCAGCAGTCGGGCCTGACCACCGCTTGCGACTGGAGACTCTTCGCGACCGGGGGCGAGTTTTGCGTTAAGGATATCTCTGTTCAGACTTTTCCCGTGCCCCACGACGCAGTGGATCCAGTTGGCTTTGTACTGCATCACGGCGATGCCTCGCTAGGGTTCCTGACCGATCTAGGGTTTGCCACCAAGCTCGTGTTCGAGCGAGTCAGAACGGTGAACGCTTTGGTCATCGAGACCAACCACGACGAAAAGCTTTTGCAGGATGACACTCGCCGCCCTTGGGCCATCAAGCAGCGCATCATGTCGCGTCACGGGCATCTCTCAAACGCCGCCGCCGCCCAGGTGGTCAGGCAGTTGGTGGATATCAGCCTTAGGCAGGTGGTTCTTGGTCATCTGAGTCGCGATTGCAACCGTCCAGAACTCGCTCTCCACGCCGTGCGCTCACAAATCAGCGGGGGTCCCGCCGAAGTGTTATGCGCGTCCCAGTCGGAGGTGAGTTGTCGCGTGCCAATCGGCTGCGACGCCTGAGTTCGGCGCGTTCATCGCGCGGCTGTGTCTGCGGCGCGCAGTACGATCTTCCTGGCCCGGATGGTCTCCAGAAGCGTGTCTGCGGCCAAATCCAGGCCGTCCACGCCCGGGTGAAAATATAGTTCGCTGGCTCCTTCCGGCAGGCGATTCAGAATCCGTTCAAACGCCTCATTGTTCATTTGGCCCGTTTCCGATAGCCCGTAAACCCGGTCATTGAACCCCATTTTGCGCGCTTGCAGCTTGCCAAGAGCCGCTCTGCTCAGGGCAGCGAAGATGAGTCCGAGCCTTGATTTTGATCCCGGTTCCCTGACCAAGCGTGTGAATCGGAATCCGCCCCGGACAGCTTCCGGGAGCGCGAGGCGAAGCACTGTAGGATGCAAGTGCAGATGCGTGTGCCCGTCCCAATAGGCGGGTTTGAAGCCCAGCGCCGCAAATCGCTCAAACTGGAGCCGGATCTCTTCTCGCAACGCGGGCTCCAGCCGGTGATCGAACGCGTAGCGCAATCCCGCCGAGAGTGGTGTGGCGGGCAGGTTCTGGCCCGCGTCCGTAATGCGGGACATCGCGGAACCTTTGGCGTCGCATAACGCCAGATGCAGTCCCACCGTCAAGCCCGGGTTTCGCCGGGCGACCTCGACCGCTTCGTCACTCGCTCGCCATTGACCATGAGGCTCGCGTGGGTGATCAGTCCTGCTTTGTGAAGACGCTCAATTTCGGCGTTTACGCGCCCGCTGTGCCCGAAATCATCGGCGGTCACGGTCAGAAGTTTCATTTGTAAAGAAGAACCAAGCTTGGTAACAACAGCGGTGTCAATGCCTCAAGGAATAACAGAGTATTTCAGGGGTCAGGACGTTCTGGTGACTGGGGCGTCTGGGTTTATAGGATGGCATGTAGCCGACCAGTCTGGCCGAAGCTGGCGCCCGCGTGCGCGCGCTTGTCCGCCCGGCTACGGCTCGCACAGTCCCCGACATGGCTGCGTTTCAGCTTTACGAGGGCGACCTTGTGAAGCCTTCAACCCTGGTGGAAGCGATGCGCGGTTGCCGCTACCTTTTCCATGTGGCGGGCGATTATCGTTTCTGGGCTCCCGATTCCCGGGAAATCTTTGAAAGCAACATCCAGGGCACACGGAACATCCTCGACGCCGCGAAGACCGCCGGGGTCGAGAGGATTGTGAGCACAAGCACTTGCGGCATCCTTGCGCAGTCTCATGACATGGGGATGAATCGCGTCTGGCTGGCCCGCCGATCTGGAGGGGCCTTATAAGCAATCCAAATTTGCGGCTTATCAGGAGACGGAGAAGCGGGCCGCCGCTGGGGATCCGATCATCACTGCCCTACCAACGGCGCCCATTGGCTGGCGGGATGTCAAGCCGACGCCTACGGGAATGGTCATTGTGAAGTTCCTGAAGGGAGAGATTCCGCTTCTTGCGCGGACGAGTCTGAATTTTACCGATGTGCGCAGTCTCGCAATCGGTCATCTACAGGCGATGATGCACGGAAACATCGGGGAGCGGTATTTGCTTGGGTGGGGTGAATCTCTGGTTGGGCGAATTTCTGAAGTTGCTCGAGCCGTTTACCCACTACAAGACGCCGCGGCATTATTGTCCGGATTGGGTGAGCTACTCTGCGGCTTGCGTTTCGGAGGCCGTCTCGCATTTTACGAACAACCGCCGTTTGCCACCCGGGAATCGGTGAAAATGTCCCGCTATCCCCATTTTTTCAGCAGCGATAAGGCTGACAGGGAAATTGGTTACGAAGTCGTTGGGATCGATGGCGCGATCCGCGAAGCAGTCGACTTATTTCAGAGAGCGCGGCATGGCGCCTGCGGGGACAATTCCCGTGCTGGAGAGGAGCGCCAGGCCGCATGATCAGCGTATTGTCAGACGCTTTTCTGCTTGGAGGCAGCGGCTGCGGGAGCTTTTACTACGTCTGGACGGCTTTCCTCATCAAGCAGAGGCAGGTCAGCGCTCGGCCCGAGCCGAAGGCCGAACCCGCCTTTTGCCGCCTGTCTCCTTTTTGCGGCCCGTCAAGCGCGGAGTGCCAAGGCTTCGGGAGTATGTCGAGATGCTGGTTGAGACAGCCTTGCCGACGGATCAGGTCATCTTTCGGCGTCGATAATGATGAAGATTTTGATACCTGCGATTCCATCCGCGTGGCCCATCCCGGAGCGGGACGTCGTCGTCGCCCGTTGCGTTTCGGGCGAGGCTCTAAATCCCAAGGTCAACAAGCTCATTCAGATGAGCCGCGAAGCAACCCACGCTCATTGGATCGTGAGCGACAGCGAGGTTTGGATGACGCCGGAATTTGTCGATGACTTCGCAGAACAATGGCAGGCTTCCGGAGCCGATGTTTTGACCGCCGGCTACCGGTTCATCAATGGGCAAACCTTTCCCCAGATGCTTGACCAGGCTGCTGCTCTGCTGACGCTGTGGCCCGGTCTGGCGGCTTCCGAGCAGCTCGGCCCAATCCGGTTTACGCTCGGAGCTTGCACGGGAGTCATGGAGCATCACCTCCAGGATGCAGGCGGCTGGGAACGTTTCTCCAATAATCTGGCCGAGGATAATAGGCTTGGAGCCGTTCTGGCTCGTTCCGGCAAAAAGGTTGTCCTTAGCCAGCCTGTCCTTGGCATTGAAACGAGATCCCTTTCGTGGCTTCAATATTTCATGCACCAGCGGCGGGTGGCAGTGACCTACCGCGTTTCCGACCCGAGCGGCTATTTTGGCATGCTCGTCACGCATGGCGTATCCTTCGCCGCGTTGTTGGTTCTTCTGGGGCCGCTGGAGCCCTGGCGATGGCTCGTGTTTTTATGGCGTTTATCTTATCCGGCTGTTCACCGCCTGGACGAAATCACGCGCCCTTAATTTTCCGCTAAACCTGTTTGCGCTCACTGTCCTCGTCGCCAGCTTCGCGGAGACCCTTTTCTGGTTCTCGAGCTGGCTGCCAGGGCGTGTCGTCTGGGGACACCGCAGTTTCAGGGTCAGCTCCGACGGCGCTATTCAATAGCGCCGCCCGGTCGATCTCTCGCAGTCGATGCAGCGCGTTGGCTGAGTGCCGGGTTTCGGGCATGCTCTCCGCTACGCTGAGCAACAACTTGCGTGCCCGTGATGATCCTGCTGGTGGCGCCAGTACACGTCCACGAGACGGCCCGGCGAGGAAGGCACCCTGATCCGCAGGCCAATCCCGCTTCAATTCTTCCTCCAGCAATGCCGCGGCGGAGTCGTAATCCTCCAGCTTGTCACAGTAGAGATGAGCCATCTCGCTCAGCGCCAGCACATCGTCTGGGTCTTTCTTATAGCATTTCTGGTACTGATGGATGGCCGCCACATAGTCGCCCAGCGCCACCTTGGCCAGCGCGTCCGCGTGCGGGCCCCGTTCCATCTCTCCACCGGGATTAAAAAACGCGTTCCCTATGCGTTCACCCAAAAGCGGCAGCAGCCAAAAGGCGGCGAAGGCAGCGGCTCCCACCGTGAGAAGCACTACGGCGCCGAATAGGAGCACGACCTTCGAGGGATCGGGATTCTCGGCTGAGCCAGCGAGCTTTACCTGGTGGTAAATGACGAACGCCACCCAAAGCAGCGCGGCGACTATGATAATACGCGGGGCGTTCCGCATGCTTGGGAAGCTACCGGCATTCTTCCGGTTGCGCACGAAGAAACCAAGCCGGACGCCTTCCGTCAAACTTCAGGCTGTCGATGGCGCGCTCAGGCTTCGGGCATGGCTAACCGTATCGATGTTCTCGACGGTTTTATCCGTGCGGATGCATTTGATCCTCGGAAACCGCAACGCGAGTCCGCTCTCGTGGCGGTCGCTGCGTTGAACCGAGTCGAACGCGATTTCCAGGATGACCTCGGGTCTCACCTCCCGATAACGCCCATGATTCACAACGGTGATGCTTTTGAAATGCTCCGTCAGCGTTTCGATCTCGACATCGGTCAGCCCTGAGTACGCTTTTCCAATAGTCAGGAGTTGACCGTTGTTCTCGTCGCGGACGGCGAAAGTGTAGTCGCTTAATACATGGCTGCGTTTGCCGTGGCCCAGTTCCGCGCCGACCACTACAACGTCGAGGGTCGCAAATTCCTTCTTGAGTTTGAGCCAGGCCAGGCCGCGTCTGCCCGGTGTGTAGAGGCTCTCCTCGTCCTTCACCATCAGGCCCTCGTTTGAGCGCGCCCTCGCGGCGGTGAACGCCTCCTCGATCTCCATCTCGGATGTCACCCGAAACACCGGCGTCAACTCGATGGAAGGAGGCAGCGAAATATTCTCGAGGATCGCGCGGCGCTCCCGCAGCGGCTCGCCGAGCAGAGATATTCCCTCATGCCATAACAGATCGAACACCATGAAGCGCACCGGGATTTCTCCGCCCATGAACAAATCCGCCTCTTTCCGCCCCAGTCTCTTTTGCAGGTCGAAGAAGGTGAGCTTGCGGCCTTTGTCGAACGCGACAATCTCGCCATCCATGATGACGCTCTCTGGGAGATCGAGCGCCGCGCGGGCGACTTCCGGAAACTCATCGGTGATGCGGCGGGCATCGCGAGAATAGATCTCAGCCCGCTCTCCCGCGCTGTGCAGTTGAGCGCGAATTCCGTCGAATTTGTCTTCGATCCAAAGCCGGGGGACGGCTCCGCGCTCTTTCGCAACCCGTTCCCAAATCGCCTTGGCGCTGGGTTCGGGGCTTGCGAGCATGCTTTTGATTGGCACGAACAAATGGAGGGATGCCTGGTCAAGCGCGTTATCAGCGGCGAGCATTGCCACCTTCCCAAGGTCACCTGCCACCATGTTGGCTTCCTTCACAGAATCGATGTCGCGCTGGAATGCGAGCGCGATCCCCTCTTCGACTAGCCCTTCCTTGAGACCGATGCGCAGGTCGCCCGTAAGAATTTTCACGATGTATTGCCCCTCAAGCGCGGAGGCGCGCGAGAGTGTCTCCGTCAGGAGCGCGGTCTTCGCGATGGGCCCTCGAGTTTTCCGCAGAGAGTCGAAGAAGGCGCGGGAATCCGTCATCGTGAGGGAGCCGGCGGGCGGGCGGCCATGGAGGCACTCCATTGCGACGCGACCGGCATCCCCGCATCGCTGCGCGATATTGCGGAAGGCTTGTTCCCCAACGCCACTCACGGCGAGGAGAGCGCGCTTGATGACCGCCCAGCCAGCGTTCAGCGGAGTGAATTCGCTTTGCGGGAAGGGCTTTCCTGTCAGATAAACCGCGGCGATCGCGAGCGTATCCTTGGGCAGAGTGAGAAAGTAATCCCGGAGAATGCCGATCTTCTTTAGCTTGCTGGTTGTGGAACCAATTTTCTCGGCGACCCGCGCGAACTTTGTGAACTCCGACGCGTCATTTTCTTCCAGCTCTGGAACGCTGATTTTGGTTTTCTCTCCGGTCTCCCTTGAGCCGTTTCCAAGGCGCAGCTCCAACTGGTCGTTTTCACTCAGAGCCCACGCTTCTATTCCCCGTTCCCGCAGGTCTCTTGCAAACGCGGCGGCGAACCCATGCACCGTCAGGACGCGCTTGGGCTGCACCAGTTCCACATAGCGAATCAGGTCAGGATAATCAGCATGGTCTGATAGTGGAAACGCGGCGTCGCACTGGTAGCGGAACGTTGCTCCCGGATCGAGCGCCCAACCGGAGAGCACCGCCGTTTTCCGCTTCTTGATCTTCTTGACCATCAGCGAACGGTTCGCGCTCGGCGGACAGATTAATACCTTTCCCGCCACCGTCGAGGCGTCGAACTTCATGAAAGCAGGGAACTCCGGCTTCAGCCGCCGGTAGATCTCAGTCATCCGATGCACTGCCCCGTGGAGCATTGGGGTCAGTCCCGCTTCCGCCAGGGCGCATAGGATTTCCTGTGACTTGCCCAACGAGTAGCCGAAGAGGATCGGCACCGAGCCTTCCTCCAGCGTTTCATGGCAGAAGTTGATCATTCCCGCGATGATTTCGTTTGAAGGCGGGAAGGCGTAGCGCGGAAGGCCATACGTCGTTTCCATGATGAGGGTATCCGCGCTTCGCCATTCCGTCGCCTCGGCGGAGAGCCCCTTCCTCAATTTAAAATCGCCTGTGTAAAGGAGCGAATCGCCGTTTGCCTCCACGAGACACTGCGCGGAGCCAAAAATATGGCCAGCCGGTAAAAGAGTGATCGAGAAATGCTTGAATGAAACGGGCTTGCCAAACGGGAGGATGTTCTCCACACGCCTGCCGGAAAGCCGTTCTCCCATGAGGGTGGCAGTGGCTTCGGAGGTGATCACCTCGCGGTGATTGGCGATGTGGTCGCTGTGGGCGTGGGAGACGAACGCCAGATCCCTCGGATCCCAGGGATCGAGCCAGAGTCCGCAATCCGGTAGTTCAAGGCCGCGCTCATAATGGACGGAAATCATCGCGATGACAGTATCAAGCCACACAACCATCGGCACAACCTGTGCTATGCTAGCGCTCTACAGTGGCGCTTATCCCTGCTGTCATTGACACATGAGCTGCAAGCCGCTTCTATTTTGCGAATGAAACCATTGGCCTCCTTCACGGTGCTGCTGTCGTGCCTGGCGCTGCAGTTGTCCGCGGCGCCCGCGGAGCGGAAGCTCGCGAAAGCGGACGTTCTGCCGCTCGCCTTGGACGGCAATTATCAGTTTCGAAAGTTCAAAGTGTTCCTCAATGAGCCGGTTACATTTACGCCGACCGTCAGTGAGCCAATAAACTACGAGCGGCGCAGGATGAGTTTTGGGCAGGTCACTAACGTGGATGCGAGGGAAGCGGTCGGGAAATATTTTACCTTTTTCTGGAGATCGAGTCGGACATCCGACCTTACCGTCCGCTTTGAGTATCAACAGGCGAAGCTCGGCCCCTATGTCATGGCAAGGGAAATAGATTACCCGCGCTGCAA
This sequence comes from uncultured Verrucomicrobiae bacterium, assembly GCA_963828525.1. Taxonomy (GTDB): domain Bacteria; phylum Verrucomicrobiota; class Verrucomicrobiia; order Chthoniobacterales; family Chthoniobacteraceae; genus CAWHEP01. The sequence continues at coordinate 223,556 of CAWHEP010000009.1, read as the reverse complement.
GGGATCGCGGGAGAGCGCGTTTGCTATTGTGGGTGACGACTACAAGGAGGCGGGTCCCGTAACCGCGTGGCGCGCCCTCTTGATCCAGGGAGGTAAAGTCGTGGCGCTGACGCAGTCTTACCTGTGGGACTGATCCTTTTTTTGGACATGGGAACGCAGGGCCATTCAGGAAGCAGGTTTGACGGTCGCCGCCAGACTACCTATAGTTTCCGACGCTGGTGAATACACAATCCTCCATTCTGGTTGGCTGCGCCAACCGGGTAGTCTGGGTCCGGGTCGAAGGAAAGGGTTCGTTCTTAAACAGTTCCGGGGTTAAGGAGTTCGCCAAGGAAATGGTCAATCGCGGCCATCGTGAATTTGTCGTCGATCTCCGTAATTGCCCGGCGATGGATTCCACATTCATGGGAACCCTCGCGGGTATTGCTCTGCGTCTCCGGGAGATCGGCCAGGGTCGTTTGAACGTGGTGAACCTCAACGAGCGCAACAACGATCTTCTTTGCAATCTCGGACTCGATCAGCTTTTTACGCTTAGCTCCAGTCAGCCGCGTCCGGAGCCGGGCGTCGCCCTTAACCCCAATGTGGTTGGCCCGGCTGTCGCCAGAGACACCCAGGCAAAGACGATGATCGAAGCGCACGAAGCGCTCGTGGAGGCCGACCCGGAAAATCTCACGAAGTTTAAAGACGTTCTGGAATACCTGAAACAGGATCTGCATCAATCGGAGTAAGTGGTTGGTGGGATGTGGGCGCAAATATTTTTAGGAGTAGCGTCTGCTCAACTGGCTTGCTTCCTGGCCATTTATAACGGGCAGCGCAGGCGCATCGATTATCTCACGAAATCCCGTGAGAAAATTGAGATCGAGGAGAAGCGGGTCTTTGATTTCCTTCATGGCTTGGGAGAAGCGCTCACTGGCGAGGTGGAGTCTGGAGAGTTGCACAGGATCATCGTGGAGAACGCGATCCGGATTCTGGACGCCCAGGGAGGCGCTCTTTACCTGGCAGCCCGCGGGACCAAGGCGTTATGCCCCGCTTTCGTCTCGCGGAGTTGTCCCCCTTTGCTGGAAGTCCCTCCGCACGTACTACAGCAGGTGGACTCCGCTCCCGTGGCGATACAAAGCCATCTTCGGCATCATTCTGTCGACGAGGGCGAGGGGGTGATGGGAATGGTATGGAAAGCGAAGGAACCCCTGCTTCTGGAAGCGGGCGATCCCCGGCTCTCCGGCCTGCATGACACCGTCTTGAAAACCCGCTCCGCGATGTTTGGACCATTGCGTTACGCAAAGGAGGACCTGGGTCTGCTCGCCCTGGCCAACGGCCCTATGAGCAAGAGCTTCTCTCCGAGTGATTTCGCTGTGTTCAGCGCCATTGTGGAGCAATCCGCTTTTGCGCTCTACAACGCGTTCATTTATTCCGAGGCGAGCCAAAAAAAACGCATGGATGCCGATCTGCGGGTCGCTCAGGAAATCCAGCGGATCCTTCTGCCCTCCTGCGCCCCCGACTCCCGGAGTTTCCAAATCAGTGGCATTAACATCCCGGCGGGCCAGGTCAGTGGCGATTACTTTGACTATATCCGTGTGGATGCCAACCGCGTGGGAGTGGCCATCGCGGATGTCTCCGGGAAAGGCGTGCCTGCTTCGCTGATCATGGCCATGTGCCGGAGTGTGCTGCGGAGCCAGGCTCTGGCGAACGGCTCTGCCGCGGATGTTCTTCACAAGGTCAATCGTCAGCTATACCCCGACATCAAGGAGGATATGTTCATCAGCATGGCATATTTGATCTTGGAGGAGGGGAGCAGTACCGTCACCCTATGCAGGGCTGGACACGATGCTCCGCTGCTTTATTCCGCGCGTGAACGGACGGTGACCAGATTGAACCCGCCTGGCATGGCTCTTGGGATTGACAGCGGGGATGTATTCGATAGGGTAACGCGCGATTTTTCCGTGACACTTGAGGCGAATGATTGCCTCATCCTCTACACTGATGGCGTCACGGAAGCGCTTGATCGGAAAGGGTTTGAATTCGGAACAAAAAAGATCATCCAATCCATCATGGCAAGCGCGACCGAAGGCGCGCCAGCCATTGTAAAAAAGGTAACCGAGGATCTCCGCGATTTCGTGGGCGCCTACCCTCAAAGTGATGATGTAACGCTGATCGCGATAAGACAAAATGAGCACACAAATGACTGATACGACCGATGAACCCAAAGATGACGACGCGGAAGCGACCGGCGCGGGAGGCGGGGAAGGGGATGCCGAGGGCGGCTTGGAACGCCTGCAAGGCGACTTGGAACGTTTCCGCGACCTCGCTTTGCGAAGCCAGGCGGATTTCGAAAATTTCCGCAAAAGGTCGTCCAGGGAGCGCGAGGAGGCCGTCCGCTACGCAAACGCCGGATTCCTGGAACGTTTAATTCCGATCATGGATAGTTTCGAACTCGGCCTGGATGCGGCCCGTTCCGGTAACGAAGGCTCCCCCATCATCTCAGGCATGCAAATGGTCATGCGGCAGCTAAACGACTTGCTTGCCGATAACGGTGTCCAGACGCTCGACGCCACAGGACAGAAGTTCGATCCTAATCTTCATGAGGCGATTGCGGAGGAGCCGAGCGCCGACGTGCCAGAAGGCGTCGTTATCCGCCAGATGCGCAAAGGCTACAAATTGAAAGACCGGCTCCTGAGAGCGGCCAACGTGGTTGTATCGAAGGGTTCCGGCTCCGATGCGCGTTCCTGATCCATGGCTGTCAAACGCGACTACTATGAGGTAATCGAGGTTACCAGGACTTCGGATACAGAGGAGATCAAGCGGTCCTACCGCAAACTTGCGGTCAAATATCACCCCGATAAAAATCCCGGCGATCCAAGCGCGGAGGAACGTTTCAAAGAGCTTGGCGAAGCTTATGACGTCTTGATGGATCCCGATAAAAGGGCCGCGTACGACAGGTATGGGCACGCGGCCTTCGCGCAAGGCAACGCCGCCGCCGGAGCAGGCGGGTTTCACGACCCCTTTGATATTTTCCGCGAGGTGTTTGGAATGGGCGGACAGACGGCGTCCGCTTCCGGAGCCGGAATTTTCGAGCAGTTTTTCGGTGGAGCAGGGGGGCGGACAGATCGGGACGGCAGACAGCGCGGGTCGGATTTGCGATACGATATGCAGATCAAGCTGGAGGAAGCGGCGTTCGGCTGTGAAAAAGAGATTGAGGTTTCCAAGCTGGACGCCTGTTCGCGCTGCGTGGGCACCGGAGCGGAAAGCGGCTCAAAGGCAGCCACGTGTCCGGCTTGCGGGGGCAGGGGACAGGTCATTAGTTCACGAGGTTTCTTTCAGGTGTCGCAGACATGTTCCCGGTGCCGTGGCACCGGACAAATCATTGAAAGGCCCTGCAAGGATTGCGGCGGAGAAGGGCGCGTCGAAAGCGCTTCGCGGATCAAGCTGAAGATCCCCGCTGGAATCCAGGACGGCGCTCGATTGCGGTCTTCGAGAAATGGGGAGGCTGGCATTCGGGGCGGCCCGCCCGGCGATCTGTACGTGGTCATCCACATAAAAGAGCACGAGGTATTCGAACGGGAAGAGGACGCTCTTTTTTGCGAGGTGCCCATCTCCTTCGCAACCGCCGCGCTGGGAGGCGAGGTGCGAGTGCCTACTCTCGAGGGCCAGGCAACTCTGAAGGTGGCCGCGGGCACACAGAGCGGCGCTGTCTTCAAGCTGCGGGGCAAGGGCATGCCCGCGCTAAACTCCGGATCCCGTGGAGACCTCATGGTTCGCATGCTGGTGGAGGTGCCCACCAAGCTCGGCTCCGAACAGCGTCGCAAGCTGGAGGAGTTCGCCGAGCTTTGCGGAGAGGAAAATAGTCCGCTGCACAAGACCTTCTTTGACAAGGCGAAGGCGTTCTTTCAGTAGCCTCCATGCGCCGCTTTTACATCGCTCCGGAAAGCTGGAATCTCGATCATCTGTGGTTGGATCCTGCGCAAGCGCGCCATTGTCTTGACGTAGTCCGCCTGAAGCAGGGCGATCGTGTGGTCGTTTTTGATGGTCGCGGCGCGGAAGCCACAGCGGAGATCACGGGTATCCATAAGCACGAGGTGACGCTGAAGCGCCTGCACCATTCGAAGAGCCCGCGGGTGCGCTGCGAGATTACTCTCGGCCAGGCGATTCCGAAGGGGAAGAACATGGACTTGATCATCCAGAAAGCGACCGAGCTTGGAGCCTCCGTCATTGCTCCTCTCGTTTCAGAGCGCGCGGTGGTCCATTACGAGGCGGGTGAGGCGCCCGCAAAGCAGGAAAAATGGACGACCATCGCCATCGAAGCCGCCAAACAGTGCGGCCAGAACTGGCTTCCGGCTATTCTGCCTCCGAGCCGCTTGAAGGATTTCTTTGAAAATCACGACGCCTTCGACCTCATGCTCATCGCTTCGCTGCAATCCGATGCCGCGCATCTGAAAGATGTTCTGGAAAATCACGCGGCGGGGCGTCAGCGCCCGCCCTCCAAGGTTCTGATTCTGATTGGCCCTGAAGGTGACTTCACCCCGGCTGAATCCTCGCTTGCAAGGAGCTTCGGATGTCTCCCGATTACACTCGGGCCGATTGTTCTGCGAACGGAAACCGCCGCGATCTACTGCTTAAGCGTTCTTTCCTACGAATTGCTCTCGACGCGAGCGGCGTTCGCCTAGCGTATAATCTCGCTAGCTCTATCGACCCTTGGGAGCAGTGAGTTTTAATACAACGAAGTAAAGCAGCCCCAGGGCGAGAACGACTGCCGCGATCAGGTGGGACTTGCTGCTCAGCGTGTGAAGGAGCTGGCCTGGATTATTGAGCAGCGCCGGATCAGAGCCGATCACCTGCTGCCCAAACCAGGCGAGCGCGCCGCACCAGAGCGCGGAGCCAATGATCGTCATTGCGCTGAACAGGCCGAAGTTCATTCTCACAAGCCCGGCAGGGATCGAGATGAGATGGCGGATCACCGGAAGGAGCCGCGCAAAGAATATACCCCCCGCTTCGTAACGGTGAAGCCAGCGTTCTGCCATCAGGAGCTTGGTCTCGCTCAGCGCGATGTAGCGACCGTATCCTGTTACGATGCTCCGCCCCGCCCATCGTGATATCCAGTAGCTGAGCGCGGACCCGAGCCACGAGCCGAAAGTGCCGGCAAGTATCACTCCCGCAATGCTCGTATGCCCCCCCGCCTGCAAAGCCCAGTAAGCCGCTGGCGGGATCACAATCTCGCTGGGCACCGGAAGCACGGAGCTTTCCATCGCCATGAGGGCAATGATGCCTATATAGCCGCCGTCACGGACCCAGCCAAACCAGATGAGGATGAAATGTTGTAAGGAATCGTGCATGGGCCTTTATTTGTGTGGCCTGCTTTTTAGGGGCATGCCGAGGAAAACGCAATCCCTCCCATCAATTTGCCGGATGCTGTGGCGGCGCGGCCCTCCTGCCAGCCTCGCCTTTATTCTACCGCGCGGCTCTCAGCAGTGTGGAGACAGCTTCCTTGTAGTGCTGATTAGCGGCTTCCACGTAAGCAGCCTTGTTGATGAACCACTCCGGGGCGCCCGGCGCGCGCGCCACTCCGATCACGATCTCACCGCTTTTTCCCTTGTTTCCCGTTTTAAGCAACGCGCCCGCCAGTTGCTGCGCGTTCAGAAAATCACTTGGGTCACGCGACCACCGCGTTTCCAGATGAGGGAGATCACCCGAGGTTTGCGCGACAGGGTACTCAGGTTCCTTAACCACTTCGGAGAGGACTTTCCATGCTTCGTCGTCTTTGCCCCAATAGTGCAGAGAGGACGCCCACTCCTTGTAGTCGCGCGCCTGCCAGTCTGGATGGACCTTCATCCATGCCGAGAATTGTTCTTCCGTGCCCCATTTCAAGACGCTGCGATAGAAGTCATCCACCTCGTACTGCTCCGGAGTCGGATTCAGGCCCCGCGCTGCCCACCAAAGATTGTAAAAGCGGCGCCCCTTTTCCCCGAGGCACTGCTGAGCGTATCTCAGGCAAAGCGACGGGTTGGTCTCGACATACGCGTTCCAAAAAGAGGCGGCGCCCGGTATGTCTGTCGTTTCCCGGCAGGCCATGTCCAGCACCTCTGCCGCGCGGTGGCCGGAGCGTTCGATGGCCAAAGTCCAGAAATGGAAGGCCATTCCGCGCGAAAAATTTTGGCTTGCCTCCGCTTGTTCGGCCGGCAATTCCCAGATGCTCGGGCGGAGTCGATCGGCGATCCTGAAATGCGACCATGCTGATTCGGCGTCGCCGCTTTGAATCTCTCGTACGCCGATTGCCTCATGCAGATCAGGGCTGAGAGGGTAAAGTCTCAGCGATCTCTCCAGTTCGGGCACTCCCACTCCGGTTGTTGTCGCAGTGCGGTTCAGCAAGCCGGCGAGCGCGACCGGAGAAGAGGGAGGCCACCCGCATAAGAGTGGAACCGTCCACAGAAGCCCGATAGCGAACGGTAGAAATGCCAGCTTCCGGCTGCCCGCGGTGGGCGGCTTTCTTGTTCCCGTTGGGCAGGCAATGGCGAGCGCCGCCAAGGCGTACCCGGCGGTGGGCCAGCGGTGTGCCGGAACATCCCAGAACGAATGAATGAGGAGAACGCACGCCGCTGCAACACAGGCGGCGGAGATGTGGAACCCCGGGCGATGGGGACTAAACATGGCCGAGACATTGCGCCACAGGAACACCAGCAAGCCGGCTGCGAGGCAGAATAGCGGAAGCGCCCCGAGTTCCGCGAGGAACCCCAGCCAGCTGCTCTCCGGGTGCAGGATCACCTGATCCTCCAGCTTCATCGTTTGGTAAATAGGGATGATTTGCGGGAAAGTCCCCAACCCGTGTCCCAGCAGAGGCGCGTCCTTCCACATGGAGAGCGTATCCTTCCATACGTCCCAGCGTAGATTCGTCTGCAAATCACTGTCGCGTCCAAAGCGATGCGTCACGGTCGAGCCGAATGCCAGCAGGAGCGTGCCGACGATCAGCAACCCTCCAACCGCGGCAGCGATCCCCTTCCATCCCGGAGCCTTCGCGATGCAGATCACGCCGAAGATCAGAAATCCCGCGCCGAAGGCCATCAGGCCGCCTCGAGAACCGCTCCAGAGCATAGCCACGAAGATCAGACCCAGAAGGATGATTGAGAAAGAGAGTGCCGCCGGATTCTTTCGCGCCGCCGCGCGGGTAATCATGCCGCAACCCATCATGGCGCCCATCGCGAGGAAGCACGCTGTATGGTTGCGATTTGGGAATGGCCCATATCCCCTCCAGCCCGGGGTTTCCCTTATGCCATAGATCATTGATGAGGAACTCTGCCCCATCGCGAAACAAACGATGGCCAGGGTGGCCGCCGCCAGCAGGAGCGTCCATGCGATCACCACTCTGTTTTCCCGTTTGGCGGCGAGGCTTCGAACCCAGATGAACCACACGCCCGCAATGGCGGCGGACAACAGCGCGTCCAAAGCCCGGCCTGGTTCCGGATTGTGAGTCCAAGGGAACACGACTGCGAAGCTCTGCGACAGCGTCATGCGCCAGGAGGTCGCCCCAAACAACGAGGCGGGTCCGAATTCTTTGAACAGTATCAACCCGGCCGGAAAAAGGGTCGCCGCCCTTACCCATCCCCGTGGCCAGATGATGACAGGCGGCGCGATGAGAACACCGGTCCCTAATAAAAGGGTAAGCGCTATCTGGAACACGCGATCCACCGAGCCGAACAGCAGCGGAGCGGTGATCAACAGCGAACCGCAAATCGTAAGCGCGGCGCGCCGCGCCACCTTCTCCCGCAGCGCCCGCACCCTCTCGGCGGACACAGTCGGTGGAGTAGTGACGAGAGCTGGCGCTAGTGTGGGGGTTCGCCTGCGTCGCCGCTGCATGTAAACCACACGCTACCCGCCTCTGTTGCGGGTGGCAAGATACCACTTCCTTTCGGACGCTCACTTTTCCGATCGGATCGAAAGAGACATTTGCCGCCCCTTGTTATACAAAGGCATCGTTCGCCCGCGTCTTCATCCGTCCGCCCGCTTGGCAGTCAACCTCCTCGAACAAACACCAATTCCCCACATGAACACCCCGTTCAGATTCTTATTCGCCATCGCGTTTATCATGGCATCCCTTGCGGCGCGCGCCGATGAGGTGAGCGTTGAACGAGGCGCGAAACTTATTCTCTCTTCCTCGAACATGGAGCCGACAACCACATTCGAGCTGCGATTTGACGAGGCCATCATTAAACCGGAGCAAGTTGGAGCGCCCGCGAGCGACTGTCCGCTGGTGTTCTCGCCCTCTCTTTCTGGGGCGTTCACGTGGTTAAGCCAGCGCGGCGGGGTCTTCACCCCAAGCGAACCGCCCCTGCTGGGAACAACTTACCGCGCTTCTTTGAATCCTAATCTCGTGGGTGTCGATGGGAAACCTCTCAACGCGAGATTGGATCGCTCTTTTTCCACTCCGCCCGTCGCGATCATCGGGACCCACCCCGAGTACGAAAAAGAACAGCTCGAGAACGCTTCTTCGAATCCGGTAATCCATATTCAGTTCAACGTTGCCGTGGACGCGGGGGGCGCCAGGCCTTACGCCGTGTTCCGTGATGCTCATGGCGTCGAAGTGCCCGCCCTCGTCACCCAGGGCACGGATAATTCCAGCTTCCCATGGGAGTTTCGCAAGTTGGAAACTTGGAAGGAACGGTTCGATGAGGCTCACGGAAGGCCAGCCCGTAAGCGCCTGAATCGCTACGATGAAGAAGACGGGGATGGCTCTCAGAACGAGCCCACGGAAGCCATCCCGTCGCTCCTGACGATAACCCCTTCCCGGCCTCTTCCTTTGGGCACGGGCTGGCATCTCCACATCGGAAAAGAGATGCCAGCCGCCGAGGGGCATCTGGCTGCGGATTTCGAGATAAGTATCGGGAATGTCTTGCCGTTTACTCTCAAGGACGTGATCCCGAATAGCGCGATATCGAGCGAAACGCTGGGAAGGGAGAGAAGCGTTACCTTCGCCTTCTCCAAAAAAGTATCTCCAGAGATCGATGCGACTTCGGCTCTGAAGTGGATCAGCATCGAACCCCACGTCGCGAATCTCGCCGCGACCATTGAGGAAGGCGAGATCACTCTCCGCGGGGACTTCACACTGGAAGAACGTTACACAGCGCGCGTGAGGCCTGGTCTGCCCGCCGCGGAACCTTTCGTCCTTGAGCAAACTGTTTCCAGGCAATTCGCGTTCACGCCTCTCCCGCCTCGCATCTATTTTCCCGCGTTTTCCACGGAGCAACTCAGCGGCGGAAAACGCGAGTTTCAGTTCCGCGCGGTGAACGCCGGCGATGTTCGTGTCCGCGCAAAGCTTCTGACGCGTGACGCGCTCGTCTATGCTCTTGAGGCATATAAGAGCTACTACAAGCGATCAAACGAACCCAAACAGGACGTTGAGCCCTATCGCGAAGTGGACTTCGCGGCAGTCCCGGGCAGGACGGTCTATGACAAAGTCTTCAACAGTCCCGGCACGCTCGATGAACTGGCCGTGGAGACTCTGGATTGGAGTAAGCTTCTTGGCGGACGGAGAAGCGGGGCCGTGTTTGTTGCCGCGGAAAAGGAACCTGACTCGCGCGACGAGCGCGCGGCGCTTGGAGCCCAATCCCTCGTGCAGGTCACCGACATCGGCGTTGCGTTGAAGCAGGATCATAATGACGACGCTCTGGTCTATGCCTTCTCGCAAAGCGCTGGCAAGCCGCTCCCTGGCGTGTCGCTTCACGTCCTAACTTCAGAAAATGAAACGCTGGCGGAGGCCGTTGCGACGGGAATGGCCTCGGGCGCGTCCATATCGGTCCGAAAGCAAGCTGGCTCGTAGCCGAGACGGACGGGGACATCCATGCCGTGGAGGTCAGACCTCTGCGGGCAAACGGCTCTCCCTGGCTGCCGTGGCATGACCGATTCTTGCCACTTTGGCGCTTCCAGGTTCCCATGGATTTCAGCGCGGACAGAAAGCAGGAGGTCATGATTTTCACGGATCGGCCGGTGTATCAGCCCGGGGAGACGCTCCACGTTGAGATCATTGCAAGGGAGCGGGACGGCGCAACTTGGACGTTGCCAGCCGGGTTGAAGGGCCACTTCGAACTTCGTAACCCGCGTGGAGAGACATTCCTGAAAAAAGAGTTCACGCTCTCGCGGCTGGGTTCGTACTCAGAGGCGGTGGTGATGCCGGACGTTCTCGGCTCCTGTCAGGGCAATCTTTGGCTGGATAACGACCCCCATAACTCCCATTGGTTTTCTTGGCGTGTCGAGCAGTACAAGCCAAACAGCTTCGAAGTCAAACTCAACGCAAAGCCGTCCTATGTGGCGGGCGAGACACCCGTGGTCCAGGTTGAAGCCAAATATCTCTTTGGTAAATCCCTCTCCAAGGCGAAGATGCATTGGTCGCTGCGAACGCGCGACATTCCTTTCGATGAGCCGGAGTTGGATGGGTTTGTGTTTGGCTCTTCGGACGCCGGCAGCGAGAGCGAGGAGGGTTCTGCGTTCCAGCAGGGCCAGGCGAACTTGGATGAAGGTGGCAAGGCCGGCCTTGCTCTCAACATGGCTTTCGCGCCCGGCAAGCCACAACCGCGTTCCGGGAACCTCCTTGTTGAGATCACCGACCTGAATCAACAAACTATTTCCGAGCGAGCCGAATTTACGCAGGAGAGTTCCGACTTTTACCTCGGGTTGAAGAGCTTTCCGGACGTTCTCACAACCGGGCAGAAGGCCCCGGTTATTCTGGTGGCATTCAATGCCGACCATTCCTCGCATGATGGCCCTGTCCAAGCCTCGGTGGTTCTCAAAAAGATCAAGTGGAACGTCGTCCGTCAGGAGGGCGCGGGCGGCGCGCTGACTTACAAGAGCGAGCAGGAACTTACGAAAGTCAGCGAGTTGCAAGCGACGACAATCCCTGTCCACAAGGAGGGGGCGCATTGGGCATTGAATTCGGAAGACGCGAGCGCTTTCAACCTTTTGGAAGCCGGCGATTACATCATCGAAGCCGAGGCCCGCGATGCCGGTGGACGCCCTGTTCGCGCCTCGACCCGCTTTAGCGTCGCTGCGTCCGCGAAAAAAGAGCGTACAACCTGGCCTTACCCCAATGAAGCGCAGATCGACCTTATGCCGGACAAGCACAGCTATCTGCCTGGTGAAAGCGCCACCATCCTCGTCAAAACTCCGATCAGCGGCAAGGCTCTGGTCACGGTGGAGCGCGATACCGTTTACCGCTCTTTCATAGCGGACCTCGCGGGGAATGCTCCTTCCATACAAATCCCCCTTGGGACCGTAGACGCCCCGAATGTCTTTGTATCTGTCTTGCTCGTGCGCGGCTCCGAGGAAAGCGCGCGTAAGATTAAGGCTCCCGAATACCGCCTTGGTTACTGTCAGCTAAATGTAGAACGCCGCGAACTAAAACTAGCCGTTCGCGTGGAGCCGGACTCGCCCAGCTACAGGCCCGGCCAGACCGTGAGCGTAACCGCTGAGGCGAAAGATGGGACGGGCGCTGCCGCGGTGGATGCCGAGGTGATTCTCTATGCTGTTGATGAAGGCGTGCTCAGTCTCATGGGTTACAAAACGCCGGATCCCTTTGCGGAGTTTGAGGGAGCCCGGCCCTTGCGTCTGCAGACCGGATTGTCATTGCCGTCGCTCCTTCCAGAAGATCCGGAACAGCTCACATTCTCAAATAAAGGGTATGTGATCGGCGGCGGCGGTTATGGGGATGAAGAAAGTCACCCGCGTCATAATTTTCTGGCTTGCGCGTTCTGGAACTCCAGCTTGCGAACGAATTCGGATGGAAAGGTGACGGCGTCTTTCGTCGCCCCGGACAGCATCACGCGGTACCGCTTGATTGCGGTTGCGCACACCGCAACCAGTCAATTCGGCAGCGGAGACTCGAGTTTCGAGGTGAAAAAGCCCCTCATACTCGAACCCGCGCTGCCCCGGTTCGGGAATATTGGAGATCACTCCATTCTGAGAGCGGTATTGCACAATACCACCGATAACGAAGGAGAAGCGGAACTGAGCGTGAATCTGGATGAGAAAGCTGCCGTTGAAACTTCGTCTTCCGACAGGGCGCTCTATAAATCCAGCGTCCATCTTCCGGCGCATGGCTCCATCGAAATGGATTTTCCCGTTGAGTTTCAGAATGCCGGCGAGGCGCGATGGTTATGGAAGGCAAGCTTATCGAACCCCGCTGACCCGGCGCAGCCGTTTAGCGACTCCATTCAAACGACTTTGAACGTCGGCTACGCCGCCCCGTTGTTGCATGAAGTGCTCATCGCGCGGTCGAACGAGGCTGACCGAAACCTGCTGGCGGATGCCAATCCCCAGTTTCTTGAAGGAACGGGAGAATTCACTGCCACGGTGGCAAACACCCGTTTAAGCCAGCTTAACGAAGCCGTTCGCTACCTCATGAGGTATCCCTACGGCTGTGTTGAACAGACTGCTTCCACGATGCTCCCTCGGATCTTGTCGGGTGAGCTGGGAAATTCTGTCCCCGAGCTGAGGATACCCCGGCAGGACGCGGATGCCGCCATCGCCAGTGGGGTCCGCAGATTGATCTCGATGCAAACTCCTTCAGGCGGCCTCTCATTCTGGCCGGGGGGTAATCAACCGATGCTCTGGGGAAGCGCGTATGGAGGGATGGCGCTCGCGCTTGCCCGGCAGCACGGTCGCGCGATCCCTGTCGCTATTCTCGATAAACTGTGCGGCTATCTTGGCCGTCAGCTTCGCGACACAGCCGCAAAGCGGGATAACTACGAACTGGCTGATCGCTGTCTTGCCGTTTACACCCTTGCGCTTGCCGGGCGCGCGGAACCCGCTTACCACGAGTTGCTCTTCCAGAAGCGAACTCTGCTTTCCGCCGAAAGTCGCGCTCTCGTGGCACTCGCGATCCTTGAAAGTCACGGCAGTCGCGACATGGTCGATGAACTGCTCAACCCTCGTGAACGGCTGCCCGCGCAGGCAGATGCTTTCTTCGGCTCCGGCCAGCGGGAGCTGGCTATTGAGCTGCTTGCCTGGACGGCGTTCGACCCGAAAAATGCCGCTGTGGACACTCTCGCGGTGGAACTGCTGGCCGCCCGGGATAAACACGGCCACTGGACTACGACCCAAGGGAACGCATGGGCTCTCCTCGCGCTTGCAAAATACGCCAAGGATGTCGAGGGAGCGCCCCAGCCGGCGCAGTGCTCGCTGACATATGGAACCCGAACGAACAACTTCGCTCTCAAAGACAACATCCATACCCATGTTCAGCAGGAGAAGATCAATACGTCGCTACCCGCCTTGGATTTAAAAAATCCGCGGAAGGCTCTTCTTTTCACCCAAGTGAGACTGGAGGCCAGGCCCAGAGTGGCCCTGCAGCCGAGGCAGGATCGTGGATACGGCATCGCGCGAAACTATTCCAAGCTCAATGACGACGGCTCGCTTTCCGAAGCGAAAGACCTGCAAGTGGGCGACCGGGTTCTGGTGACGCTGAAGATCGAAGTGCGCGCGCCTGCTCATTACCTCGCCATTGCCGATCCCTTGCCTTCCATTCTTGAGGCGACCAATCCCGCGTTCAAGTCTCAGGCCACCGATGCGGGCGACTCCATGATGTCGGACTGGCAAACCGATTTTCGCGAGCTTCGCGAAGACCGCGCCCTGTTCTTCACCGACCATGCGGGACCGGGCAGCTACACCATCCGCTATCTGGCTCGCGTCCGCGCTGCTGGCTCGGCAGTCGCTCCGGCCGCGCTCATCGAAGAAATGTATCACCCCGAGCGGTTTGGAATGACGGAGACCATCGAGATGCGGAGCAAACCCTTGAAGTAATGAGGCTTGCAAGGATCGGGTGCGGTATCGCCGCCGTGTTGTTCATCGCTGGTTGGATCGCCGTCCGCTTGATGCCCATTCCGCCAGCTCTGCTGATCCCGCCCGCTGCCAGTATTGAATTCACGGATCGGTCCGGGTTGCCGCTGCGACAGGTGCTCGCGGGGAAAGATCGGTTTGCAAGCTTCACCCCGCTTCAATCGATCCCGCCCGGGATGGTGGCCGCGACCATCGCCGCCGAAGACAAGCGCTTTTGGGATCACCATGGCGTCGATACCCTCGCTCTGGCGCGTTCGTTGGCGGGCCTGCTTAGGCATGGCCACATCACCTCCGGAGCCAGTACCATCACCGAGCAACTCGTTAAGCTGGCATGTCCCCGGCGCAGATCGGTATTAGCAAAGTTCATTGAAGCGTTGACCGCCATCCGCCTCGAGCAGGCCTGGTCAAAGAACAAGATCATGGAGGAATACCTCAACCGGCTTGGCTATGGGAATATGCGCGTCGGGGTTGCCGCCGCCGCCGCGTGCTACTTCAACAAGCCTCTCGCGGACCTCAGCTCCGCGGAAGAAGCTTTCCTTGCCGCGCTCCCGCAGGCCCCGGCTCGCCTGAACCCGTACCTTCACTATGGCCGCGCAAAAGCGCGGCAAGCCTGGGTGCTCGGAAGGATGCTCGCCGGCGGTTCGTTGCGCGAACCCGACTTTCGCCGGGCGCTCGCGGAGGATGTTCGTCCCGTGCCGCTCCGCTTCGCCTTTGAAGCTCCCCATTTTCTGGATTTTCTGCTGCAACACTCCCCGGAACTCCGCGGAGGTTCTGCCCGCGCGACGCTCGACCTCCCTCTTACACGCCTGGTCGAGCAGCGGCTGCGGGAGCGTATTGGCCGCCTCAAGGATGAACACGTGTCCGACGGAGCGGTTGTCGTCATCGAAAACGCGACGGGGAACGTTCTGGCGCTCGTGGGATCGGCTGACTACTACGCCCCTTTGTCAGGACAAGTGAATGGCGCGTGGGCCAGGCGGTCGCCCGGATCCACTATCAAACCCTTCACTTACTTGCTTGCCTTTGAACAGGGCGCGACTCCTTCGTCCGTCGTCGCGGATATTCCAGTGGAGTTTTCGACATCAACCGGAGCGTACTCCCCCGAGAATTACGATCATCGCTTTTACGGCCCGGTCCGCTACCGCATCGCGCTGGCAAATTCCTTGAATGTCTCGGCGGTTAAGGTCTTGGATGCCATCGGAGGTCCTGCTGTGCTGCAACAGCGCCTGCAAGCCTGCGGCATCACGACTCTTGATGGCAAGGCGGCGCGTTACGGTCTCGGGCTCACCATTGGCAATGCCGAGATGCGTCTCCTGGAACTGACCAACGCTTACGCTTGCCTCGCCCGGCTTGGTGAGTTACAGGCCATGGCGTCTGCTGCAAAACGGCGCTCCCAGCGCCTCTGTTCGGGTCTTTCAGGCGGGTCCCTCGTATCTTATAGCGGATATTCTCAGCGACAATAGTGCCCGTTCAAATGCCTTCGGCGAGCATTCAGCCCTCCTTTTCGATTTCCCGGTCGCCTGCAAGACCGGCACCAGCACCGATTTCCGTGACAATTGGGCATTCGGCTACACCCCAGAATTCACGGTCGGAGTCTGGGCCGGCAATTTCGATGGCGCGCCCATGACTCATGTCTCGGGTGTCACCGGAGCAGCGCCCGTCCTCCACGATATATTTGATTTTCTGCGCGCGCATTACGGGACGACCTGGTATGCGCTTCCGCCGAATGTCGTAGAGCGCGCGATAAACCCCATCACAGGGAAGCTGCTCGCCAGCCCATCACCCGCTTCCGTGCGCGAGAAGTTTGTGAATGATACCCTCCCTCCTCTGGAATCCGCGGCTGATTACGACATTGCTGGGCGAGCGCGGTTGGGCTCCGAATACTCGGCGTGGCTGCAATCCCAGGCCTCCTTGGTGGCAGGCCAGGAGGTTACCAGTCCTGCAGCCAGCGCCCGTCGGCTCCGTATTGTTCGGCCCGTCGCTGGTTCCACGTTCTTTCTCGATCCTGATCTCCCGGGAAGCGACGAATTGCCACTTGCCACAGACGGCTCCCCTGGAACCACCTGGAGGAGCGACTCGCTGCGGTTTGAGAGCGAGGCCGGGAAAGTGCGCGCGATCCTCACAGAGGGACGCCATGTCCTTACCGCGACTGATCCGGTTACCGGCAGAACGCAAAAGACATGGATCGTCGTGAAGACGCTTTGAGCTCTTTGCCCTAGCGCCCCCTGCGCCTGCGCTCCGCTAACACCCGCTCGATAAGGTCTGTGGAGGCGACCGGGACGCTTTGGGTGCCCCCCTGGAACTCGAGGTCAACTGCTCCGGCGCTCACTTTCGTAAGGGTAACCTGCATGCCGGCGCTCAGCTTCACCTCACCGGAAACCGTTCCATTCACCACCGCCGGGAACGTGACCGCTTGTTTAAGAGTGACGTTTCTCGGCCAGTCACCTGGCGCGGATGCGAGCGCGGCGACATCGACGGTTTCAGGTGTCGGGAGAGGGGCGGGAGTTGAGGGTGTTTCAGGGGCTGGCGGAACGGCCGGCTCAGGCGTAGCGGCGGCAGGCTCGGGCATCGGTGTCCCTGTCGGCGCGATTGGAGAAGCGGAGGCCGTTGTCGCCGAAAGCATGGGTGAAATAGCCGGAGAGGGATTTGTTGCCGCGATATTCTGTGAGGATGGTGAGGGACTTGCCACCGGCGTCGCTGCCGCTGTCGGCTCAGGAGTGGCAACCACGGCCATTCCGGCGGGTGAGGGGGACTTGTCTCGTGGCGAAGATCCCGTGGGCGACGCTTCCTGCGACGCCCCGAGCGACGGATTGATCACGGCTGCCTCCTTGTGACTCTTCCTTGCCAGGAGGATGAATCCAAGGCCGAGCCCCGCGCACATCGCGGTTATTGCCAGCTTGATTGGGTAAGCCCGCTTTCGCCCCGCAGTCTCCCGTGATCTTTTCGCGACAGCGGCTTCGGCCTCTCGCAATTCGTAAATCAAAGAATCATGGCTCGGGTAGCGCGATTCGGGCGTTCTTCCCAGCATCCGCTGCAGGATCTTTTCAGTTTGTTTGGAGAGTGCCGGGTTGCGGCTTCTCAACAGCGGCGCCTCCTCCTCAAGCCGCTTCATGGTAAGCAGCTCGATCGTTTCCGCTTCGAACGGCGGACGCCCGGTCAATGCTTCAAAGATCGTTGCTCCAAGGCTGTACATGTCGCTTCGAAAATCCTCAGCTTTCCGACCCACCCGCTCCGGAGAGACGTAATACGCCGATCCCCATGCGCGCCCCGGTTCGTCTTCCATGTGGGCCAGCTTTGCCAGACCGAAATCCAGCAGCTTTGCGCCGTGCTCCTCGGTCAGGATGATGTTCTGCGGCTTGATGTCACCGTGGATCATCTTTTTCGCGTAAGCGGCCTTTGTAGCCTCCGCCATTTGCAGCGCGATCGACAGCGCCAGCGGTTCGGATAAAGGGCCATCCTGCTCGAAGATGCAAGCCAGGGACCGCCCGGTCAGCAGCTCCATCACAATGTAAAAGCTCCCGGCGTCCTCTCCCACAAAGTAAATCTGCACGATATGCGGATGACTGATCGCCGCGGCGTGTTGAGCCTCCCTTATGAAATCCGCTACAAACGTGGGGTCTTGCGCCAGATTCCCGTCCAAAAGTTTTATGGCAACATCCCGCTGAAGCGAAGGGTCGAACGCTTTGAACACAGTCCCCATGCCGCCTTCGCCAATCTGATCTCGCAACTCGAAGTGCCCAAGTTTGTCGATCATTCGGTGCGAAGGAGTATCGAAAAAGTGGAGCCGTCAATCATTCAAAGGCACCGGCCGAAAGCGCCACCGTCGGCCCCGTAAAGAGCGGTTCTCCAGGTGCCCAATTGAACCATGTATCCCCGGCATTCACAAGCTCTTCCTGTTTTGTCCTTCGGGCGCTTGCTTATGCGCCGCGCTCGGCAATCATTATATCTTGCCTATGCTTCCGTGGTTCAAAAACGCGACTCCTCTCTATCTCGCCCCGATGGCGGGGATCACGGACACTATATTCCGGCAGCTTTGCAAGGAGCAGGGCGCGGATGTCATGGTGACAGAGTTCGTGTCTTGCGAAGGCATCGTCCGGAGGAACGAGCGCGCCTGTGAGTACCTGGAATTCGACGAAGTGGAACGCCCTTTGGGTATCCAGCTCTTTGGCAGTGATCCCGAGCGCATGGGCGAAGCGGCTCGTCTGGCTATGGAGTGGACGAGACCTGACTTCATCGACTTGAACTTTGGCTGTCCGGTCAACAAGGTAGTCTGCAAAAACGGCGGATCGGCCTTGCTGCGGGATTGCCCGCTGCTGAAAAGAGTGGCTGCCGGGGTTGTCAAAGCGGTGCATCCGTTTCCCGTAACCGCGAAGATTCGACTGGGCTGGGATCGCAATAGCATCAACGCGCTCCAAACCGCGAACGCCCTGCAAGACGCCGGGATCCAGGCAATCGCCGTTCATGGACGCACGAAGGAGCAGGGATATTCCGGCGAGGCTGATTGGGACACAATTGCCGCTGTTGCTCAGTCCGTCTCAATTCCTGTGATCGGCAATGGAGACATCAATTCTTCAGAGGACGCCGCGCGTCGGCTGAAGGAGACCGCCGTTGCCGGGCTCATGATCGGGCGGGGAGCCATGTGTTCGCCGTGGATTTTTGCGGAGATCAAACACTTCCTGGCGACAGGAGTCGCGATTCGTCCCCCAAATACGCTGGAGCAGTGGAACCTGATTCGCCGGCATTGCGCGCTGATGATTCAAAAGCGCGGGGCGGAAGGTCCCGCCATGCATGCGATGAGAACCCGCCTCATGGCGTATTCCCGCGGGATGCGCGACGCTAAAGCGCTCCGCGCAAAGTTTCAGCACGTGGGGTCGATCATGGAACTGGACGATATCCGCGGGGCGCACATGATGGACGAGGCGGAGCTGCTGAGCAGCGCCGCTTGACCATGGGGATTGCGCCCGTAATGTAGGGCGCAGTGACAGAGAATCAGCCGGCAAAACCACAGATCAGCTTTAAGGTAGGAACGGAAAAGCTCGTTAAGGTGTCGGAGCCTGCCGCCACGAAGCTGAGTTCATTGCTCAGCCGGCAGGGCCGCCCCGGGGGCGCTCTTCGCATCGCGGTCATAGGGGGCGGTTGCTCCGGCCTGCAGTATAAAATGGATTTGGTGGATGGGCCCGCGAACCGGGATATCATGGTCGAGTCGTCCAAGGTTCGCGTCGTCGTCGATCCAAAGAGCGCGCTTTTTGTCAGTGGCTCTCTGCTGGACTTCAGCGATGATTTGCAGAAGGGCGGCTTTAAAGTGACAAACCCTAACGCGGTGGCTCATTGCTCCTGTGGCGAGAGCTTTGCCGCTTAAAGACGGCTGGCTGAAAGCCCGTCACCGGCTCCGGCCGAGGAGAATTCTTAGGAAGTCCCCGTCGGAAAATGCCGCGTTTACTCCCTGGCGAACGACTATCAAGTCCAGCGAGGGGATGACATAGAGGCGTTGATAGCCGGATCCGAGCGAGACAATCATATCCGCTGGGGCATCGCGACAGATGCAGGCTCGTCGCCAATCCTCCCTGCGCCAGTCAGGTTCCAGCGTCTTCTCGACATCCAACTCCCGGGCGCCCTGTTTTCCTGCCTCGCGGTTTACCCAGAAAGCCATCCCGAATGCGGGATTTGCTTCAGTCCCGCGAAAGCATCCTTCCAAAAGAGCGCGATCAACGACGCGGGCGCCGTGGTACAAGCCGCCGTGCAGAATGAGATCGCCAAGCCTCGCCCACTGGCGCGCGGTAAGCATGAACCCAGTGGCCATGAGAGGGTTGCCTTCCCGATCTTCTATATGTCGCACGTCGCCAAGGTCCAGTGGATCAAGCACGCGGCTTTGTAGATAGCCGTAAGGTGTGCCGCGCCGGCGCTCGAGCTTCCGGCGCAGGACTTCACACAGTATTTGCAGGTGGCTCGGGCCGTAGATGAAGGCGCTGCGTTCCCGAGCCACCACAGGCAGCGAGATAGCGTACGTGTTGCGATCTGAGATCGAGTCTCCGTGAAGGATGAAGCCAGGCGCGATTCCATCCGTGAAATTCAGAAGCTCCCGGATGGTGATTTGCTTCTTCTTCGGATCATTGCGCCATTCCCCTAGAGTTTCCGAAGCTGGCTCGTCCAGGCTCAGGATTCCCTCGGAGACCGCGACCATTGCCGCGATTCCCCAGAAGCTTTTTGTGCCGCTGTAAATCTTGCTGGCATCTGTTGCCCGATGATTGGGAGAATACGCCTCCAGCAGTGTCTCATCATGCTGCAGGATGAGCAGCGAAATGCCGCCTTTGCGTTCGGAATACGCGCGGGCCTCCTCCAGGCGAAGCGGCGAAGCATGGGCCTCTGCGCCGCAAAAAAGCGAGAGCATGCAACCCAGCGCGCATAGCCTCGATGCTGCCGCGCCTATAAGCAGCGTTCGGCGGAACCGGTTCAATTGAGCGAAGGATCGTCCGGAGCGGCGGCCAGCAAACGAAACCAAGGGCCGAAATTCCGCATTATGGCTGGCCATATCTCCAGGCATTTTTCAGGATCAAGGATGTCTCGATCAGGCTTCTGCACGACCCACGCTTTCTGAGCGAGTTCGGACTCCAACTGTCCTTTTCCCCAACCCGAGTAACCGATAAACGCGCGCACCGATCCCGCCCCACTCGCCAGCGCTTCGCGCGCTTCATCGAGCACGAGATGAGGTTTGCACTCAATCGTTTGCTCTTCTGCTTTCCATTGAAAACAGGCGAAAGTGAGTTGATCCGTTCCCACAGGGCCTCCCAGGAACACTGGAACGGCGCCCAGGACTCCGAGCGGGCTGTCGGGAAGGAACTCGGAAACGGTCTTCTCCGCTGGCCTGTTCAAAATGAAACCGAGGGAACCCTCCTCCTCGCTGCTGGCTGAAAGGAAGAGGACTGTGCGCCGGAAGTTTGGATCCAGCAGTTTGGGATGCGCGATCAGCAGCGACCCGCTCAGGCCCGATGAAGTTTGCCCATGTTGACGCACTCCAACTTTATAAGCCTGCCGTCCTTCGTCGCAAAAGGATTTTTCATGCGGACGCGGCCTGCGTTAGTCCAGGCTTCCAGTCCTGAACAAGGCGCGCAAGTGTTCGCACTCCAAACCCCGTGGCGCCACGCCCCATATCCGGGCGATCCTTCAGATGGCTGGCCATGTAGGCGATATCCAGGTGAACCCACGGCGTGTCGACTGCGAACGTTTGCAGGAAAGCGGCTGCCGTGCAGGACCCCCCAAGCCGCCCGGCGGAGTTCTTCACCAGAGCGACGTCACTCTTGATCTGCTCATGGTATTCCGCAAAGAGGGGCATCGGCCAAAATCGCTCCCCGGACTTCGCGCCGGCTGCCATCACCGCGGCATTCAGCGCGTCTGAATTGCTCCATAAACCCGCCGCTTGTTCGCCCAACGCGACTCCAATGGCGCCCGTCAGGGTTGCCACGTCGATGATTGCGCGCGCCTTCTTCTCCTTGCGAGCGTATCCAATCGCGTCCGCAAGTACCACCCGCCCCTCCGCGTCGGTGTTGATGATCTCTATATTTTTGCCATCGAAAGCCGTAACGATGTCCCCCGGCCGGTACGCGAGAGGCCCTGGCAAATTCTCCGCGCTCGCGATGATGCCAACGACATTTTGCTTGACGCGAAAATCTGAAATCGCTGCCATCGCGCCCAGCACCGCGATTCCGCCGCACTTGTCGAAGACCATTTCTTCCATCTTGTCGGAAGGTTTCAGCGAGATTCCGCCACTATCGAACGTGATCGCCTTTCCGACCAATGCGATGACGTCTTTGGAAGAGGGGTTTCCGCGGTGTTCCAGGACAATCAGACGCGGAGGATGCGCGCTGCCTCCGCCTACCGCGAGCAGGCCTCCGAACCCGCCAGCCCGCAGCATCTTCTCATCCATCACTTGAATGGAAAGTCTCTTTCGGCGGGCGAGCTTTGCCGCCTCTGCCGCAAGCGCCGCAGGATTGATCACGTTGCCAGGTTGGTTGGCGATTTCCCGCGCGTAGTTTACAGCCTCGGCGAGGAGCAGGCTCTTTCGCGCGTTCTGCTTCACCGCGCCCATGTCTCGAGCCGCGCATTGCAGCCGTAGCGTCTTCAATGAACATCCGTGGGATGCTCTGAACTCATCAAACCGATAGCTGGCGAGGAGCGCTCCTTCCACGATCTCTCCCGCAAATGGATGCCAGGTCCCCAGCTCCAAAGTCGCGCTCTCAACCCCGATCTTCGCCAGGCGCATGATCGCTGCCCCGGTGGCGGATCGCAGGACTTGCGCGTCCACCTTCCCGCCATCTCCGAGGCCCACGCAGAGGACATCAGGCGAATGCAAACGGAGGAGGGTGTTCGCCTTCCCGGAGAATTCCTTCTCCCGCGACTGCGATGGGGGTTTCAGCCCGGCTCTCCTTCGGAAAGAAGCGAACGCGAGTCCCTTCCTTGGGCGAGGTGACGGTGAATTCCAGCTTCACAGTTGGATGACGCGGGCCGACTCGATATCATCCAGCGCCAGGAGCTCCTTCAGGAATGCCGCGTCAGGCGCGGTATCCAGGTTCAGCACCGTCAGAGCCGTCCCGCCCGCTTCGTTCCGGCTTAGCGACATCCCCGCGATATTGACTCCGTGCGCTCCCATCATCGTTCCGACTGTCCCGACGATTCCGGGCCTGTCCCGGTTTTCCAGCAAAAGAAGCACGCCGCTCGGGCGGGCCTCCACATACCGGTCGTTAAAACGCACGATTCGCGGTGTCGAGCCAAAGAAGGTGCCTGCCAGGGAAACGGAGTCTCCCGCGCAACCCGCGGATACTTCGATGAGCTCTGTGAAATCTCCCGGTACGCTGATCCGAGATTCCGTGACTTTCACGCCAAGCGTAGTCGCCAGAGCCGGAGCATTCACCTGGTTCACCTCCCCGCCGCCCGCAGCCTCCAGGAACCCCTTTAGGACTGAGCGTGTCACCGGCGTTGTATCAACCTCGCTTACCTTCCCGCTGAAATTGATATTCAGCCACTCGCAGCGCTTCGGAGCCGTCTGCGAGAGAAACCGGCCCAGACGTTCTCCCAGGTTCAGGTAAGGCCCGATCACCGCCAGCGTCTTCGCGTCCAGGTTTGGCATGTTTACCGCGTTGCGGATCGTCCCCTCAAGCAGCGCCGCCCGGATCGCTTCCGCAATTTCAATGCCGACGCTCTCTTGCGCTTCGGCTGTTGAAGCGCCGAGGTGCGGCGTGAGCACCACGCCAGGCAAATCTCGCAAAGCGAAATCGGGCCCCGGAGGTTCCGTCTCATAGACGTCCAGAGCCGCCGCCGCTACGATCCCCTCCTTCATCGCGGCCGCCAGCGCCACCTCATCCACCAGGCCTCCCCGCGCGCAGTTGATGATGCGGACCCCCTTTTTTGCCTTTCCGAGGCGCTCCGCGTTCAGCATGTGATGCGTTTCCGGCGTGAGCGGCATGTGAAGCGTGATGAAGTCAGCATGGGGCACCAGATCATCCAGGTCGTCCACTAGTTCCACCTGGAGCGTCCTTGCTCGTGTGGCGGACAAATAGGGATCATATGCCATTACCCGCATTCCAAACGCGATGGCCCGCCGGGCGACTTCTGTTCCGATCCTGCCCATCCCGAGCACGGCCAGCGTCTTGTTGTAAATCTCCACTCCCTCGTACTTTTTGCGATCCCATCGGCCCGCTTTCATGCTCGCGTCGGCTTGAGGGATGTTACGCGCGATCGACACGAGCAGGGAGAAGGAGTGTTCCGCCGTGGAGATTGTATTCCCGCCCGGCGTGTTCATCACGATGATGCCTCGCCGGGTCGCGGCTTCGACATCCACGTTATCGACTCCAACGCCAGCCCGCCCGATCACCTTCAGGCGATCAGCGGCTTGGATCAGCTTCGCCGTCGCCTTGGTTTGGCTGCGCACCACAAGCGCGGAATATTCCCCTATGATGGGTAGAAGCTGATCTTCCTTCAAACCCGTGCTGACCGTAACCTCGAGTAATCCCCCCTTGGCAAGTTCCTCGATTCCTTTTTCGGAAATAGGATCAGCGACGAGAACTTTTGGAACAGCCATAACAGTGCGGAGAGGGTTGAATTAAATGGAGCGGAGACCTTGTGTCACCCCATCCCCAGTGTCAAAGCCTAAGAAACGCTGCGCTGCTATGGCTGAACCGTGACCTCGCGCGCGTAAACGTTTATTTCCCCGTCAGCGCCTCGGCGGATGTCGGTAATCAAGAATGGGCGCGCGTCCCCCCGTGTGAGGCTTGCTCCTTCCTGCGGTGGCGTTTCTGCCGCGGGATATTCCACGATGATTCGTGGGGACGCGCCGGGTTTCACAAGATGGATGAGCGCGCTGCCCAGCCCGCTTTTCAACCGGAGCACAGCGCGGTTTTCCTGAACGGCCGTGACCGTGAACTGGCCGCGCAGGTATAGCAGCTCGCTGCCGAGGCTGCCGTCCGCCAGTCTCGGTAGTTCCGAGGATTCCACCAGCCTCCCGCGGGGCATCAGTCCGGGCGAGTAGGTGCGCCAATGGCCCCCCTCTGGATTCGAAAGAGTTTGCGCTGGCTTCGCTACCAGGAAGGGCTGCAAAGGAACCTTTTCTGGGAAGAGCGGGATGGGTGTTGCCGCTTCCACTGCTGGTGAGGGCGTCTCGATCTCCGGGGGCGGAATGGGGCTGGTGTTCATCGCAACCAACGGAGGAGTCGGCGAAACCACGGCAAGCACCGGGCTTGGCTTTGCGATGGCAGGGGAAGGCATTGTTGCCGTTGCCGCGCGTGGGGAAGGCATCATGACGGGCACCGCTTGCGCGATGTTGACATTGACCGGCGTGTTTTCTTCCACGCGGACGAGATCCGCGCTGCCGGGAGAGGGGGAGGACGTTGCGACGCCCTGGGCCTTCTCCGATGAAGTATTCCGGCTCGCGTATAGCCGGATGGCATTCTGTAGCGAGGAGGCCTTGATGACCGGGACACCGGCTGCGACGTTGAGGTCGGGCGGTGGTTCCAGGCTGAAGCTCCCCGACCCCTGCTTCATCGCGTAGGTGCCATAAAGCAGGGGCAAAATGCTGAACTGCAACCTGCCATCCTGAAGTCTCTCGACATGAACAATGGCGGAGAGATCGAGCGTTCTCTTTAACTCAATCGTCACCCCGGCTGATAGCATGTTTTTCAGCGACTGGACGCTTGCGGGCGGGGCCGTGTAAATCGATTCCACGAGCACCTGCGGGAAATCCACAGCTTGCGCGAGCGCGACCACACCGGAAGTAAACATGTCGGAGGAAGTCAGAACGCGGGATTGCACGATTGTGTAACGCCCGACCATGTAGGGCACCAACCGCTTCATCTCCTGGAAATTGTCGATGTACGTTCGCAGAAGAAAATCATTCTCGTTCTTGAGCTGCAGTCTCGTGAAGCTGATATACCTGTCGTACCCCTTGCGAGCCGTTAGGAATTCGCCCGGAGGAGCTCCGGTCAACTCGAAGCGTTTGGGCGCTTCGATCTTCTTTAGCTTCTTGAGAATGCTATAGCTGCGCGGGTTCTCTGGATGGCCAAACACATAGAAAGTTCCCAGCCAGCACGCCAAGGCGAACCCGACCAGTAGCAGGATGAAAACAGTCCAACCGAACAGGTTGTCATGTTCCTCCCTCTGTAGTTCTCCATCCCTAAAGAAATCGTCATCCATGATGAGGCCCGCGCTAAACCCTGAATCGGCTATCCAGAGCCGGTTGCGCCACGCGCAACCGTCCGATGACAAAGGTCATCTCTCCTCGGACGCCTCGAACGAGGAACCGCAGCCGCAACTCCTCGCGGCATTAGGGTTGTCGATCCGAAAGCCGGAACCGGCAAGTTCGTCGCGGTAGTCGATGGTTGAGCCTCTCAGATAATTAGCGCTCGCAGAATCCACCAGCAACCGCGCGCCTCCCTTTTCGATGATCTCGTCCCCCTCTTTTGCCTCATCCAGGGTCATGCCGTATTGCATCCCGGCGCATCCCCCGTGCTCCACGAAAATACGCAATCCCTTGCTCGCCGCCTCTGCCTGCTCGAGTAGAAGGCTCTGCAGGTGTTTTGCCGCATTCTCCGTTACGGTGATCATCTAGGCAAAGCTACCTAATCCCATGCGGTGACGCAAGCGGAATGCGGTCAGCGGACCTTGTCAGAGGAGACGCCGATGTAGTGTCTCTTTGCGCAATCCGGGCACAGCTTTGCCGTTGGCTCCGCCTCCGTGTGAGAACTGAGGTAAACGCTGATATCGCTCCAATGTCCAGAGTCATCCCGGATGCGCTGGCACGAGGTGCATACCGGCAGGATGCCTTCCAGCGTCCTGATGTGTTTCTTGCCCGAGTCGATCTGAAACTTCGCTGCCGTAGCCCCATAAACGATCATCAGCAGATACGAGAGCCTGACGCCGTCATTCCAATAGTGAATCCACTCGTGGGAGAACGGGTGCTTTGAAAGGACATCTACGATATGCCGGACTAAAATCACCAGAACGGCTAACGAAATCCCAGATCGGCGACTACCCAGCCATACGGCCGTTATCACGGGGATCGTGTAGAACACCCCGAAGCTGATCTCATAGCCTGTCACCCAATCACCCCACGCGATTAACGCTATGAACGCCAGGAGCTCACCAAGCAAGATCAGCCTCGGCTGGTTCGCCAGGCTATTTCCTAATCCATCCGCGCCCAGGCTCGCCCGCTGTTGTTCAGAGATTATCACCGCTGCTAAACCCCGCTCCTTCCCATTTGACCCGCGAAACACGAAAATATTGCTGAAGCCGGCGTGTCCCCGGACAAAGCTGACCGGATAAACGCTTCAAAGTCTCTTTTGTCATACACCGATTCGATCTCCATTCCAATGGCTTTTAAACTACTTTCCGACGCGGATGGCATCGGTCTAGCTACTGGACGGGATTTGTATGGCAAGGATAGATTCATTTTTCAAGTTCATGAAAGAGCAGGACGCTTCCGACCTGCACCTTTCCACAGGCAACCCGCCGATGCTTCGAATCCATGGTGAACTCATCAGGATTGACGCGCCTCCTCTGGAGAACGACGACCTGAAGGCGCTAGTCTATGAGATTGCCCCAGAAATTAAAATCAAGCTTTTTGAGGAGACCGGCGATGTGGACTTCGGCTATGAGTATCCCGGCTTCGCGCGTTATCGCGCGAACTTCCTGAACCAAAAGGCTGGTATAGCGGCGGTTTTTCGTCTGATTCCCAGCAAAGTCCTTACCGCGGAGCAACTCGGTCTTCCTCCGGTCATTAAGCGGTTCGCGATGCTCAAAAAAGGGATGGTGCTCGTCACAGGTCCAACAGGCTCCGGGAAATCAACAACCCTTGCCGCAATGGTGGACCACGCGAACCTGCACCGCAAAGATCACATCATCACGGTGGAGGATCCCATCGAGTTTGTGCATAGGAGTCAGCAATGTCTCGTCAATCACAGGGAGGTCGGTGTGCATACGAAGTCTTTTGCCTCCGCCCTGCGTGGCGCGTTGCGCGAAGATCCCGACATCATTCTCGTGGGAGAAATGCGAGACTTGGAGACGATTGATCTCGCTCTCACTGCCGCCGCAACCGGTCACCTTGTCTTTGGCACGTTGCACACTTCCAGCGCGCCAAAAACCATCGACCGTATTATTGACGTGTTTCCCACAAATCAGCAAAACCAGATTCGCGCCTCGCTTTCAGAATCTCTGAAAGGAGTGGTCGCGCAGAACCTTTTCAAACGCGTGGACAAGCCCGGGCGATGCGCCGCGTTGGAAATCCTGGTTTGCGACAGCCCCATAGCCAACCTTATTCGCGAAGCCAAAACTCACCAGATCCCCGGCATGATGCAGGTGGGAAAGAAGAAGGGGAACCAGCCGCTCGACGACGCGATCATGGAACACTTGCGCGCGGCGCGCATCAGTCCCGAAGAGGCTTACGAAAAGGCTGCGGACAAAAAGAAATTCAGGGCGCTGCTGAAGACGCCACCGGATGATTTCGAGGAATAGCCGCAAACTCTCATGCGAAGAACCGATCTAAACTCCATCCTCGGGGCGATGCTGGAGTCGTACACAGATATTTCCGATCTCATTTTTGCTGTCGGTCGTCCCCTCCAGGTGGAGCATTACGGCGAACTAAAAGCAGCGAATATTTATCCGGATATTCACAGGCTTACACCCTACCAGACCGAACAGATCGCGCTCTGCGTCATCGGTAATAACCGCGCCCTTCTTCGTCATCTTGTTGTGAACGGCTCATGCGACTGCAGCTACTCGCTCAATGAACGGGCCCGCTTCCGCGTGAATGTCTTTCGTCAGCGCGGCTGTTTCTCCATCGTCATGCGGAAGCTTCAATCCGAGATTCCCACTCTCGGGCTCCTCGGTCTCCCCGCCATCTTCCAGGAGATCAGTCGCGAGAAGAACGGCCTCGTCCTTCTCACCGGCTCGACAGGGAGCGGGAAGACGACGACCCTCGCGGCGATCCTGAACGAGATTAATGAGAACCAGCCGGTTCACATCGTCACGCTTGAAGATCCCATCGAGTTTGTTCATCCGCACAAAAAGGCCACCTTTAGCCAGCGTGAGTTGGGGCAGGATTTTGACGATTACCCCAGCGGCCTCCGGGCCGCGTTGCGACAAGCGCCAAAAGTCATCTTGGTCGGTGAAATGCGAGATCGCCACACAGTCGAGGTCGCTCTGACAGCCGCGGAGACAGGTCACCTTGTGTTTAGCACCCTGCACACGATAGACGCTGGGCAATCAATTAACCGCATCCTCGGCCTTTTTGATCGCTCCGAGGAAGCGCAGTTGCGACTCCGGATGGCGGATACGCTGCGGTATGTCGTCAGCCAGCGCCTCGCTCCCAAGCGCGGCGGCGGGCGGCTCCTCTTGACGGAGATCATGGGGCCAAATCTGCGCACGCGTGAAACCGTCGCCTTGGGGGAGACAGATGGCAGGAGCTTCTATGAGATTATTGAGGCCAGTTCGACCTTCGGCTGGACAACCTTCGACCAATCCATTTCGCGAGCATACGAGGCCGGTCTATTGACTGAGGAGACCGCGCACCTTTACGCGACACGGAAGGGGAAGGTTTCCCGCGCCATCGACGACGTAAAGAAGATGCGCGGCACCGCGCAGGAGACGCTTTCCGGCCTGCGCCTCGATATTCCCGCTCTCGCGCGAGGAGGCCATTAATATGGAAGTCCAGACTAGGTCCGACCTTTTTGAGACGGGCGACGCGACCGCGCTTGTTTGTATCGACGAGCCTGACCTCCAGAAAACTGTCGTGGAGCAACTGGCGGCACTCAGTTACAAAATTCACACCGGCCTCTTCGTCGAAGATATCTCACTGAAGATGCGGACACACGTCTATGACGTGGTGGTCATTTACGAGAGCTTCAACGACTCGGACCTGGAGACAAATCAGGTGCTTGCCGAGATGACGCAGATACCTTCCACGCAGCGCCGCTTGCAATTCCTCGTCCTCATCGGCTCGAGCATGGTCAGCAGCGATGAAATGGTGGCTTTCCTGCACGGAGTCGATCTGGCTTTCAGTATATCGGATGTTGCCAATCTTAAGCCCGTCCTGCGCCGAGCGGTGCTTCGCCATAAAGAGTTCTATCTTCCCCTCTCGCAGACGATGAAGAGCATCGAAGAAGTTTAGCGGCTATCCATCTGCTCTCCTGATCTGCTTCCGCTTGCCTCCTCCTTCATTTTCCTTAGGATGAGGGATGCGCCACTGCGGGCTATTCCCTGCCTGTCGCGGTAAACGCCTCTGGCTTTGACAAAGCCGCTTTAAGTCACCCCATGGATATTTTTTCCGACCCCACCTACGACATGGCCTGTGAACAGTTCCGCGTCACAGCCGACTATCTCAACGTGGATGCCAACATGCGGCAGCGCATGCTCCACCCAAAGCGAGCCGTCGCTGTGTCCCTTCCTGTGCGCATGGACGATGGGCGCATCGACGTCTTCAAAGGGTATCGCGTTCAGCACCACCTCGCGTTTGGCCCTACCAAAGGTGGCGTCCGTTTTCATCCTGCCGTTTCTCTGGGAGAGGTCGCCGCGCTTTCCATGTGGATGAGCTGGAAGTGCGCGCTCACCGGTTTGCCGTATGGGGGAGCCAAGGGCGGGGTCGCGGTTGACCCCCGCCAACTTTCCCTGAAAGAACTCGAATCACTCGCGAGGCGATACATGCAGGAGATGATCCCGTTTGTCGGTCCGCACACCGACATCATCGGCCCGGATATGGGTACGAATGAGCAGGTCATGGCGTGGTTTATGGACACCTACTCTGTCCATACCGGGTATGCCGTTCCGGAGATCGTGACTGGCAAGCCCGTATCCATAGGGGGAACCGCCGGGCGGCGCGAGGCGACGGGGCGAGGTGTTGCCTATCTCGTCGAGCGCGCTCTAAACCTCCTCAAGCTTCGGACAGATCAATGCGCCGCCGTCGTTCAAGGGTTTGGAAATGTGGGCGCTGTGGCGGCTCTTTCCCTGGCCCGTGGCGGCATGAAGATCATTGCCATCAGTGATGTCGCGGGAGCCTTTCTCAACACCGGTGGCATCGATGTTGCCGCTGCCGAAAGACACGCGTCCGCCAACGGCAGCCTGGAGGGCTTCACAGGCGCGGAGAAGATTCCTGCTGCCGATCTCCTCACTCTTAAGTGCGACGTTCTCATTCCCGCCGCCGTGGAAGCCGTCATCACGGCAAAAAACGCGGGCAGCTTGAAGTGCCGCGTCTTGGCCGAAGCTGCGAACGGACCGACGACTCCCGATGCCGACCTCATACTCTTTGAACGCTGGAACGAGATATTCGTCATCCCGGACATACTCTGCAACGCGGGAGGCGTTATTGTCTCGTATTTCGAGTGGGTTCAGGGTCTCCAGCAATTCTTTTGGAATGAGACGGAAATCACGGACAAACTGTTCCGCATATTGGAGCAGGCGTTTGCGTCCATGATCAAGCGCTCGCGGGAAGCAAGGATTCCGCATCGCATGTCCGCCATGGCGATGGGCGTGGAGCGAGTAATCGCCGCGAAAAACAGCCGCGGGCTTTTCCCCTGAATTTGAGAAGCGTCTCTTTGTCCGCGCGGGCCTTCTGCGCGATGGCCGGGGCACGCTAGCTGCTCCCCACCGCAATCAATGAGGTCAAAGCAACCCAGAACGCGCAAGCCACGCGGCCAGTCAAACGGAAATGTGCTTGTGGTGGAGGATGACCGCGAGCTCGCGGAAGCGATCCACGAATATTTGGTGAGAGAAGGTTACGATGTTGTCTCGGTAAATGACGGCGACGAGGCGCTCGAATTTATTCTTGAGGAAGATTTCGACGCGATCGTTTGTGACCTCATCATGCCAAACTGTTCAGGGGAAGCGCTGTTCGATGCCGTTCGCGAACAAAGACCGGAATTCTGTGAGCAGTTTGTTTTCATCAGCGGACATTGCGCGAGTCCTTCCGTTGCGCGGTTTCTTAAACGCGTGCATGGCCTCGTGCTGCAAAAACCATTTGCGCTGGACCTCTTGCTGGAAACCATCTCGACGGTTTCGCCAAGTTACTGAGCTCGCGCCATCAGGCGCGTCCCGTCTGCGCCGTGAAGAGAGGGCCACTCTCTGCGGCACTCAATTTACGGCTGGCATCTCCGCTAGACAAAGCGCGTCTTGCCGCGCCTGTGCGGCCGCGTGATCCGGCATCGGCGCGGACGCCCCTCCGCGCGGCCCGCGCTCAATCCCAAATACGTGAAAAGGCTTGGTCTCCGCGTCAGGCGTAAAGGTTGTGATTTGTTCCATCGTGAATTCCTTTCGGGTCAACTGCTCCACCGATTCGCCGATGAGAAGATCGGCGCCCAGCCGCTTGGTTAACTCCTGAAGACGCCAGCCCACGTTCACTGCGGCGCCAATAACCGTGAACTCCATCCGCTGTTCCGAGCCTACGTTGCCGACGATCACTGTCCCATGGTTCAGCGCGATCCCGATGCGCAACGTCGCGCGACCCTCCGCGCGCCATCGCTTGTTCAGCTCCGCCAGGCGGCTTCGCATGGCGAGCGCCGCCCGCACGGCCTGAGCGGCGTCTGCTTCCGCGCCGGCGCTCCGGGCGTTGCCCCAGACCGCCATCACCGCGTCCCCCATGAATTTGTCCAGCGTCCCATCATGCTCAAACACGCAACTCACCATTCCGGAGAGATATTCGTTCAACTGCGCCACTACCTCATGGGGCTGGTGCGTCGAGGTGAACTGCGTGAAATTGCGGATATCCGAAAACAGGATTGTCACCGGCTTCGCCACTCCGCCAAGGGAGTGAACGTAGTCAGCCGGGAAGTCCAGCAGCTCTTTAACCACGTTTTTTGAGACATACCTTTCCAGGGTCAGGCGCACTCGCTGGCGTTCCCTGCGTTCACTGGTCACGTCGTACGCCAGGGACAGCGCCGTGTTTATGTTGAGCAACAGCAGGGGAGTGAACGCGAGTATGTAAGTGCTGGCGTGGTTGTAGATCTCGAAATCCGCGCCGAGCCAAAGCAAGGTTATCACCGCCGCGGCCATGAACCGTGGAGCCGGCCTCCGGATGCATCGCCACGCAAGCCACGACAGGATTCCTCCCGCGGCCACGAAGCACCACTCCTGCAATCCTGTCGGCTCCTGAATAAACTCATTGTGAATCAACGCGTTCAGCACATTGATCTGGAGCTCCGGCCCGGGCATCTTCCCGAACGGTGTCTCATGCTCATCGTGCTGCCAGTTCCCGAACGCGCCTACCACAACCACCTTCCCGCGAAAAAAATCGCCGCCTCCATAATTCTTGTTCCAATATTCGGGCACGAAGATTTCAAACGCCGGTCGCGCCGGAAACGTTCCCGGCTTTCCGGTAAAGCGGATCAGGTGGCTTTGCGTGTCACCCACTCCCGCATGGGGCAGACCGCTCTTCTCAACAATGCGCTCTGTGAACGATTCGTAAGTCTCCTTATTCCCTGTCACGCTTTCGAAGGTTGTCGAGGGACGCGCCCCTCGCACAACGTCATCAAAATCGGGCCAGAAGTTTACATACCCAACTCGCGCGTCCAGCGGACTGCGTTGCGAGATGATCGTCTCACACGGGCGGCTTAACTGCGGGGCCTGTGACACCATCCCTTGGACGGTCGTATCTACGAAATTGCAGCCAATCACCACTGATCCCCGGAACTTGTCCAAAGCGGCGCGGAAGGCCGCGTCGTCCGCTGTAGCAGTCGGAAAGATCAGGTCAAACGCGACCACCTTTGCCCCTGCCTTGAAGAGGCGATCCAGAATGGAGGCATATACCGCTCGCGGCCAGGGCCACCCGCTGCTCATCATCCGCAAGGCGCTCGCGCTGCCCGCGTCCGCTTTGCTGAGATCGAAGAACTGTTGCAAATCCACCGGATCGAGGGTGATGGAGTCGTTGTCGATTGCCAGATAGACGAGGTCCTTGTTGGCGGGAGCTTTGCGACCGATCCGCGCAATGGCGTCGTGGATGAAGATTTCAGACCGCGCCAAAGGCTCAAAACCGCGCCATTGCAGGAACAGCGCGACCAGGGTGGAGGAAATCGTCACCGCTAGCTGTAGGAGGAAGCCCCGGCTTAACATCCTTGGATGAGAAAGCGTTATCCATGCCACTGATCTGAGCTCTGCCTAAGGCATGGGTTCTGCTAAGCACCACTAGTGCAACAATGTAAATACGTCTTCAGCGCCTTTCTGTTCATCGTGGGCGCGCAATCGACTTTCGCCCAGGCAGTCGTGCCTCCTCAGGTGGAGCAGTCGCGGAATTTTCGGACTTCGCCCAACATTGCGCCCGCAGGTCCGCAGACAGCTCCGCAGCTCGATTCGGACCTGCAAACTGGCAATGCCGGAGACGACAGCTTTGGTTCCCAACAGATACTGAAACATCAGGAAAAATGGCAGCCCTTTTCCGCTTTCGCCGCGGAGTCTGCGTTCTTCACCAACAACGTGGCGCTGGCGCGTCGCGGCCAGCGGAGCGACGCTCTGATGAATAGCGTGTTTGGCCTCGGCTACGATCGCCCTCTGACACCTGATCTCACCCTGACCTTCTCTCTCCAGGGAGCCGTATTCCGCTACGATAAATACAGCCAGCTTGACTTCGAAAGCATCGACGCGGGGGCTGGGTTGAGCTGTCACCTGCGCAATCTTGGCGATATCACTGTCTCTTTGCGGTATGACTTCACCGACCTCATCAGCGGGGAGAATGGAAACGAGATTCTGAGGAATCACGCCCTCACCCTCGATGCTGAAAAGGTTTTTACCTTAAGCCGCGCGCAGAGCGTCCTGGCGGGCGCTTCGGCCAGTGTGGAATGGGCCGCTCCTACCATCGCGCAGCGCGACGAATTCGGAATTTACGCGGGGTACCAGCTTCAGGTTTCTCGCAGCGTGGATGCCAATGCGTCCTATCGGCTCGGCTTCTTCCCCTACCAGGGAGATCGCCGCGATTGGAACCAGGTGTTTTCCCTGGGCCTTCGTTACCGCCTGTGCCGTTGGATCACGGTCGGGTGCTCCGCGTTTGCCGGGCTGAACTCCTCCAATCAGTCCGCCTTTGACTACAGCGTGTTTAACGGGGGCTGCAACGTTACCGCTACCATTCGCTTCTAACCAATCATGAACGCAAAATCACTCGCTGTCTCCATCTGTGCGGTCCTTGTCCTGACCCGCCCGTCCAGCTTCGCTGGCCCTCTTCATCAGGCCACCCTGAGTCGCTTGATTAATGATGTAAAGGTTGTCGATCCCGCGCGCGGCGCTCACTCTGCCGTTCTGCAAGAAGTGATCAATGGCGGACCTCGGAGTTCGCACCGGTGTGAAATCCCGCGCCGAACTTCACTTTCAGGATGATACACTTACCCGCCTCGGACCTGAAACATTCTTCAGCTTCACGCCGGGTACTCGGGACATGAACCTCGATCAGGGGACGATGCTTCTGCAAGTGCCGAAAGGTTTGGGGGGAGCCAGGATTCACGCAGCCGCGGTTACAGCTTCCATCACCGGCACCACCATCCTTTTCGAATACACCCCCGCCCACGCCGTCAAGATCCTAGTGTTGGAGGGAAGTCTTCGGGTGTCCCTCAACCGCCGCTTTGGAGAAACATTGCTGCTGAAGCCCGGTAAACTGCTCATCATGCGGCCCGACTCAAAAGTGATACCTGACCCGGTCGACGTAAGTATTCGGCATATCGTAAAGACTTCGACATTGATCAATCCCGCCCTGTTTTCCAATTCCCCCAAAAAACCGGCGGTCCAACTTCCAAGCATGGGACTGATCGAAACTGAGATGACGACCCAGGAGGTCTCCCAAGGCCAGGGCGGGCTCATCGCTACCAACCTTGTAATTCAAGGCAAAGGAACAACGGTATCACTTTTAACCGACCAGCAACTTGCGAACCTCGATGTAAGAAGTCAGTCGTCACCCGCGCCGGTGGCTGGCGCTGCTGCGTCAGCGAATCAAAGCTCCGTTTCTACCTCCCCAGCTCCCACGCCAACGCTAACTCTCACACCGACGCCAACTCCTATATCGACGCCGACCCCCACGCCAACGCCGACCCCCACACCAACGCCGACTCCCACGCCGACGCCGACCCCCACACCAACGCCGACCCCCACACCAACGCCGACTCCCACACCAACGCCGACCCCCACACCAACGCCGACTCCCACACCAACGCCGACTCCCACGCCAACGCCGACCCCCACGCCAACGCCGACCCCCACACCAACGCCGACCCCCACACCAACGCCGACCCCCACACCAACGCCGACCCCCACACCAACGCCGACCCCCACACCGACGCCGACCCCCACACCAACGCCGACCCCCACACCAACGCCGACCCCCACACCAACGCCGACCCCCACACCGACGCCGACCCCCACACCTCCCGGTCCCACGCCTTATCCAACGCCGAACCCATCTGCCACTCCCAATCCTGTGCCGCCCCCGTCATCAACGGTCGATGCCTTGCCTTCCGTGAACCCCGGAACCTATTCCATTGATTCCACGAGCCAGATAAAAACTGGCGGCCACAAAGGTTCGATTCAGACGAAGGGTTCGGGCAAATTGACCGGAGACCCTTATACTGGGCTGGCAAAAGATGGGCCTGCTGCATACTTCCTCTTTGGCAGCGACACGGCGTATGATGAATCCCGTTCCTTTGACGCCAGCTTCGGGTCGCAGGGTTTGCAATCGTTCCCAACCACGGCGGGAGTTGCCGTCCTGGAGTTCCAGGCGCTGACGATAAACGGAGCGCCTCAATTCAAAATCGCGGGCGGACCTCCGGACCCCAAGGATGTCGCCCTGGTGGCGGCGAGCACCATCACCTCTTCACCTGGCCTTCCTTTCTCCATAGATCTTTCCCCGGTCAACTCTCTCTTCCTTGGCACGATCAACGGCTCCATCTCCCTCCAGGCCGCGGGCTTCAGCGCTTCACCGGGAAATTTTAAATTCTTGTCCATCTATGCTCGCGGAGGAGCATCCAGTGTCTCCTTGGGCGATGGCATCAGCTTGCCAGGGGCGAGCCTTTTCGTGGACGCCCCGGGTAATGTGAACCTCCTGCCAACAGCCAGCGTCAACGCCGGCGCCGTAATTCTGAACGGCGGAGGCGCGGTGACTGTAGGCGGCAGCATCACAGCGCAAACCCTGCAAGTATTCTCCGGCGGAGCCGCAGCCTTAAACCAGAATGGCGGTTCAGTCCAGATCATGAACCTTTTCGCTCCGAGCCTTGCGGTCATGGCAAGTCAGACGGTTCTCGGAGGCCGGCTCGAGGTCGGCGCCGGCGGTATCAGTGCCGGAGCTTATGATCTCCTTGGCTTCGACGCCATTGATGTCAACGGGGCCATCACCGCCGGCAGTCTGTCCGCGTCCGGCGGTATCACCGCTTCAGGCGCCATCCGTTCGGCCGATCTTACTGTGGCTCATTCCATCTTGGCTTCTTCCATCGTTGCTCTCGGAGGGATTGATTATTCCGGGCATGCATCGGCTTTGTTCACTCCTCCGACTGCGGGCGGCTCTCTTACCTTGCTCGCGCCCCAGGTGTTGGTGGATGCCGGGGGCATCAATGGGGTAAACATGAACGGGGGCGACGCCAGTGCCCTAAGCGGCTTCGCCGGCGGGAGCGGAGGCTCCCTGAACATCGGCACGTCAGGAACTCCAATTCCCGGCTCGATCACGGTCAATGCTCCCATCACCGCCACGAGCGGCGCGAACGCCACGGCGCTGTTCACAGGCGGCGCGGGCGGGAATGTCAGTTTGGTCTCTGCTGGGACCGTCAATGTAGGCGCGGTCGTAAAAGTCTCCGACAGTACTGCCGGACGCGCGAGCAGGTCGGGAGGCAACATCTCTATCGACAGCCGAAGCACGGCAGGAACTGCCATCTCAGTTACCAATAGCGCGCAGTTGCTCTCGCTTCTCAGCGGTGCCGCCCCCGGTCCGGGCGGCACCATCAAATTCTCCTCGGCCGGCGGAGCAGTGAACGTGAACGGGGGAACCATCCGGGCCGATCGTGGCACTGTGGACGTCCGAAATAACGGCGCAAATGGCGCTGTGAACCTTACGAATGCCAATCTGAACGCTGACGTCGTAAAGATCGGCGCCCTCGGCGCTGGCGGGCAGCTTGTCATCAATGGCGGAACCATCTCAGCCAATACGGCGATCGAACTCTATGCCCCTGGCAGCAATGGACAGGTGCTTTTCAACGGCAATGTCACCTTGGGTGGCGCCAGCATGAAGACGATCGCGGGAGATACGGTGACGGTGGCAAACGGAGGAGTGGTGAGTGTTGGCGGCTCAGTTCCAGCCAGTGTGTTCACCAACAGAGCGAACTACACGGGTTCCGGCGGAAACGCGTCCACCTCCGGCAGATTTGGCGGAGCCGGAGCCACGACCGCCCCGCTTGGGGGCGCTCCTAAGTTCTAACAAGGCGTGTGGTACAGACAGTGCTTAACAACGGTCGTAACACACCCCCATGATCTGCAAGGCGCATCAGAGTCCCGAGATGGCTCACTTTTCCAATAACAAGCTGTTCGCGGGCATCTCCTCCAACCTCCTGGACGAGATCAGCTCAGAGATGGAACTCCTGACGTTCGAACAAGGTGACGTCATTTTCTCGGAAGGCGATGTGGGGAACGCCATGTATTTGATCGGCCAGGGACGCGTGAAAATCTCAAAAGCGGGTCGCGGAGGCCAGCAGGAAACCCTCAGCTACATCGAAGCGGGCAGTTTCTTCGGCGAGATGGCGCTGCTCGATGGCCAGCCGCGCTCTGCCCAAGCCTGCGCCGCCGAGCACACCACCCTGGCGAGTCTTGATGATCACGCCTTCCAGGCGATTCTTGAAGTTGCTCCCCGCGAGCTTCACATGAATTTTCTCCGCTCTGTCGTGGATCGACTGCGCAGGGTAAACTCCCATTTCATCACCGAGGTTGCTCGCAGCGAGCGTCTCTCGCTTGTGGGTTCCATGGCGAACAACATCATTCACGACCTGAAAAACCCTATCGGTGTCATACAGTGTTGCAGCGAACTTATCGCCGCCAAGGCGACCGATCCGGAGACTTGTGAATACACAGGCATGATCAGCAAATCCCTGGAAAACATCACAGGCATGACCCAGGAGCTGCTCGATTTCTCCCGGGGCAAAAGCAGCATCCAGATCCTGGATGTCTCTGTCACGCGCCTCATGGAAGAGCTTGATTTCCAAATTCTGCGCAGAGTCCCCGCTCACATCCATGTGGTCAAAGATATCCGCTACGCGGGAACTTTGAGGATTGATCTTCCACGGTTCGTCCGTGTCCTGTGCAATCTCATCAAGAATTCGATGGAAGCGATGTCCAAGAGGGGTCTCATCAAGGTGGGTGTGAACAGTTTCAACGGTGAGGTCATTCTGTCGATCAGCGATACAGGCTGCGGCATTGCTCCCGAGGTTCAGGCCAGCATTTTTGAACCTTTTGTTACCTTCGGGAAATCGCACGGGACGGGTCTCGGGATGGCCATTGCCAAGTCAGTGGTCGAGGCTCACGGAGGACGTATCCTGCTGGAGAGCCGCGTTGGCGAGGGGACGAGGGTGGAAGTCATACTGCCCTGCGCGTCGGCCTGAATCCTCTTAACCATTTCGCCCCGCCGCGTCTTCCGATTTCCCCGCGAGCGGCGCGCGTAATTGATTGCTTTCCAGGCAATCCAATATAAGATGCGTGCGAAATGAAGTTGGTTAGATGGACGCGTTTTACCTGGGATTTGGCGAGGCTTTCACATGCGCGTTTGGAGCCGACTCCCCCCTATCGCATCAGAACCGCTGCCAATGACGAAAAAGCGGCGGTTCTCGAGGTTATCTTCGGTTCGTTTGTTCTGGATATGGACTGGAACGACATTCTGGATGAACTGCGCGACCGCCTTGAGTCTGAGATCGATCTGGCATTCTCAAAAAAAGCCGCTCATTTCCTGGTGCTTACCAACGGTGGCAGGCTGATTGGCGCTTCCGCTCTCACAAGCGATCCCGGCGCTGAGAACCAGCTAATATCAGGCCCATGCGTTCTGAACGAGTATCGCAATCGCGGTTTTGGTTCGGCGCTCCTTTATTCCTCTCTCTCTCAGTTGCGGGACACGGGATTGTCTCACGCTTCCGGGGTCACAAGACGCGGCTCGCCAGCGGATAAGTTCCTCTACCCGAAGTTTGATTCCGGCAGCGAACCTTGCGAATTTGGATTGCCCCTTGTCGAGGTCTGACCGGGAGTTTCTCTTCAGGTGATTTTCTAAGGATGGAAGCATCGTTTTCGCATTATCAGTGCGATGGTTTTTACGATGAGATGTTTTCCGCGCCGGGCGTCGTCCGTCCGCACTACCGCAAGCTCCTGGAGCGCTTCAGCGAGATGGACAGCGAGGAGTTTTCCCGCAAGCGCGTCCTGGCCGCGAACACCCTTCTGAACCAGGGTGTGACCTTCACGGTCTATAACAATAACGAGGGTACAGAGCGGATATTTCCCTTTGATCTGATTCCGCGCATCATCCCCTCCGAAGACTGGGATCTTATCGAGCGTGGTTTGGCCCAGCGGATCACCGCTCTCAATCTTTTTCTCCACGATATCTATCACGACCAGCGCATCATTCGGGAGAAGGTAATCCCGGAGGAAGTCATTAAAACAGCGGCGCATTTCAGGCCTGAATTCATGGGCTTCGATGTTCCAAAGAACATCTACATCCATATCTGCGGGACCGATCTCATCCGCGGCGCCGACGGAACATATTTCGTGTTGGAGGATAACGCGCGCTGTCCATCAGGCGTGTCTTACATGCTGGAGAATCGGCAGGTGATGAAGCGGGTGTTCCCGAACCTCTTCAGCCGCTATTCGGTGAGACCGGTGGATCGTTATGGGGAGGACTTGGTCGCTCTCCTCCGCAGTGTTTCTCCAGACGGCAATGCTGAACCAACCGTCGCTCTTCTCACGCCTGGCATCTACAACTCCGCCTATTTCGAGCACTCTTATCTCGCGAGATCCATGGGCATCGAAATTGTAGTCGGAGCCGATCTCGTCGTGAACGATTCCCGCGTCTTCATGAAGACGACAAAAGGCCTGAAAAAGGTGGACGTGATTTACAGGCGCATCGATGACGATTTCCTGGACCCTTTGGTCTTCCGAAAGGACTCCATGCTCGGGGTTGCCGGTCTTGTGGATGCTTACCGCAAAGGCAACGTGAATCTCGCAAATGCCATTGGCACCGGCGTCGCCGATGACAAGGTCGTCTATTACTACGTCCCGGCCATGATCAAGTTTTACCTCGATCAGGATCCGATCCTCCCCAACGTTCCTACCTACCTCTCCGGGCGGGACGAAGATCGCGCTTACATCCTGGAGCACACAGCCGAGCTGGTCATAAAAGCCGCCAATGAGAGCGGCGGATACGGCATGCTGATCGGCCCGCATGCCTCCAAGGCTGAGGTGCAGAAATTCAGGGAGCTCATCGTCAAGAACCCGCGCAATTACGTGGCGCAACCGGTGGTTCAACTCTCCCGCGCTCCCGCTTATTG
The DNA here is from genome assembly GCA_963828525.1 of uncultured Verrucomicrobiae bacterium. Taxonomy (GTDB): domain Bacteria; phylum Verrucomicrobiota; class Verrucomicrobiia; order Chthoniobacterales; family Chthoniobacteraceae; genus CAWHEP01. The sequence continues at coordinate 182,745 of CAWHEP010000009.1, read as the reverse complement.
TGAGAAGTCCATTGAAGGCCGGCATATCGATCTTCGTCCCTACATTCTCTACGGCGACAAGATCACCATCATACCCGGCGGTCTCACACGAGTCGCGTTGCGGAAAGGTTCTTTGGTTGTGAACTCCTCCCAGGGCGGCGGGAGCAAGGATTCCTGGGTGGTCGATGATCTGCCAGGAACCCAGAACGGGAGCCAGGAATGCTGAGCAGGGTTGCGGACGCTCTCTACTGGATGAGCCGCTACATCGAGCGGGCGGAGAACAACGCCCGCATTCTGGATGTCAACGTTCAGCTCATGCTCGACTTCGAAAATCAAAACACGAAGTCGGTGAGGGAAAATTGGGAGCCCATCATCAGTTCTCTTGAGGAGCAAAAGCTCTTTTATTCGCTTCACGAAGTCGCCACTGGCGAGTCGGTCGTCGACTTCGTCTCTTTTGATCGGAAAAATCCTAACTCGATCTACTCTTCGCTTGCCCGGGCCAGGGAAAACGCCCGCACGGTGCGGGAGCACATCTCCAGCGAGATGTGGGAACAGATCAACAGGCTTTACTTGTTCATCTCGTCCGAAGAGGCGCGCAGCCTTTTCGCCAGCAGCGCTTACGAGTTTTTCAAAAACATCCTTGAAGGTTCACACCTCTTTCAGGGCATCACCGATGCGACTCTTACTCACGGAGAGGGTTGGGACTTCATCCAAGCTGGCAAATACATCGAACGCGGCGACCGCACATCGAGGATTCTTGATGTCAAATACCACCTCCTGCTCCCAACTGGCGAAAAGGTCGGCGGAAATCTGGACACGGTGCAGTGGATGGCGGTTCTGAAGTCATGCAGCGGATTCGAGGCCTATAGGAAGTTGCACATCGGCCAGGTTGCTCCCTGGAAAGTAGCGGAGTTTCTCATTTGCCATGATACTTTCCCGCGCTCGATCCGTTTCTGCGTGAATCGCCTTGATCTCGCGCTTCATCGCATGTCAGGCAGCCAGCATTCTCATTACGCGAATGAAGCGGAGCGCTTGTCTGGCCGTCTATCTTCCGACATCGATTTCAGCACCATTTCGGACATCTTTAATATAGGTCTCCATCAGTACCTCGACAGGATTCAGAGCAGGCTTGGCGCAATCGGCGAAGCCATGCATGAAACCTACTGTGGGTGGATGGAGGATGAACCCGCCGTCGAGGAACAAGCCCAGTCACTCACAGCGCTCGCATCTCCGGCGGCGTGACCAGCCGAAGGTACCAGAGGAGGATCTCGGGCCCGGCGAACAGCCAGGCCAGCGCCCCAAAAGCCAGGTAGGGGCCAAACGGAATTTTGGCAGACCACTCCCGCCGCCTGGCGAGGATGGCGCCCATCCCCACCAAGGCTCCAGCTACCGAACCGCTTACGATGGTGAAAAGAACGGCTTTCCAGCCGAGGAATGCCCCTATCGAGGCGATGAATTTCACATCGCCAAACCCCATCGCTTCCCGCGGGATGATGATCTCGGTCACTCGCCCCGTTATCCGCTCCAGCTTCTCGAGCGCGAACTCTCCGGCGCTGGAGACAACCCGGTTGTAAAAAAACACAAGCTTCCGATCATCGCGGGCTTCGTCCCCGATCTTTACCTGGGAGCATTCCATCTCGAGCCGGTCTGTCTCTCGCGAAAAGAGATCGCTCCAGACCATCTTCTCTGAACCGACGGCTAATTCCGCGTCCTCTCCATCGCGCGTCCATGCGAATTCCTCCTCCTTGTCGAATGAGAGACGCTTCTTCCCAAACGCCTTTTTGCCGAGTTCCACCACCAGCCAAAGGATGCCGTAGCCACTCGCCGCGCCGATCACAGACCACAGCAGCCCGCCCAGGAAAGAATCCTGCTCCATCAACGCGGGAAGAGCCAAGCTTAACAGGATACCCGCGCCAGTTCCGCCCCAGGTAATCTCGTCCGGTATGATGAAGTGTTCGAAGTCGATGAACGTCGCGACAATCAGCAGGCTGGCGAGAATCCAATAGGGGAACGTCAGGAACCACGCCGGTGACGATTGGAACTTCAGCCAGATCCCCAAGAATAAGACGGCCGTCAGCAATTCCACCCCAAAATAGCGGAAGGGAATACCCTTTGCGCATTGAGAACACCGCCCCCGCAACGCGAGCCACGAGATCAGCGGCAAGTTCTCATTCCACGGAATCTGCTTCTTGCAATGCGGGCAGAAAGAGCGCTTTGGCTCGTTTACCGAGAGGTTCAGCGGCAGCCGGTAGATGCACACATTCAGGAATGACCCCACAACCGCGCCCATCACGAACGCAAAGGTATCGAAAAGATACCGATAGAGGAGCAGCTCAACCACCGCCGTGAGTCAAAGGCTGCGCGCGGATGAAGTCAACGTACAAGCGGCATTTCCCCGCTGGTTGACTCTAACCCCGCAAATCCTATAGTCGGTTACCGATGGACACCGTTGTGCGTAAGCAAATCTATGACTTCCTTGAGAAGAAGGGTTTGCGGAAAACAGCGCAACGCGATGCCATCATAGAGGCCGCCTTCAGCACCACTGAACATTACACCGCGGAAGACCTCCTGCGCTTTGCCAAGAAGATCGAGGAATCTGTTTCCCGCGCCACGGTGTACCGAACTCTGCCGCTGCTGGTGGAAAGCGGTCTGCTGAAGGAGATGGATTTCGGAAAAGAGTTCAAGTTCTACGACCCGAACTTTATCGACCATCCGCATCATAATCACCTTATCTGCGTGGACTGCGACAAGATCGTGGAGTTTGAGGATGAGGGGATTGAGCGGCTCGAAGACAAAATCAGCGCCCGGCTTGGTTTCTCAGCGGCAACGAAGACCATCCGCATCGAGGCGACATGCGACCAGCTAAAGAATCGTGGCGCCTGCAAGAACCGCGACAAATGCAATTGATCCCGCCTCCCGCGGCGGGGCTCGATGTTCCTAGCGATGTGGCACGGACGGTTTAGCGAGGACACGGCCGAGCAGTTGAAGCAGTTCAGCGAGTCAATCTCGTTCGACTGGCGTTTGTATCCGTACGATATCGAGGGATCGATCGCGCACGCGCAGGCCCTGGCCGACGCGCGGCTCATCACTGCGGACGAGTGTGCGCTTATTGAGCAAGGCCTTCGCGATATCAGCCGGGATATCGAAACCGGCGCGTTTCAGTTCAACCCAAATCTTGAAGATATTCACATGAATATCGAGGCGGCTCTCACTCTGCGCGTCGGCGAGGCTGGGGCGAAGCTTCATACGGCGCGCAGCCGTAACGACCAAGTGGCGCTGGATCTAAGGCTCTACCTCCGCGCCGAAATTCGGTCGATCCAAAATTGTCTCGCGGGACTCTCCAGCGGGCGTTTGTCGATCTGGCCGCTCGCAATCAGACCATTATTATCCCGGGATACACTCACCTTCAACGCGCTCAGCCCGTGCTCTTCGCGCATCATCTCCTTGCTTACGTGGAGATGTTGGAAAGGGATTTTGCAAGGCTCGAGGACGCTTGGAAACGCGCCGACGTCATGCCCCTCGGTTCCGGGGCGATTGCCGGGTCAACCATCAATCTGGATCGCGCAGCCATTGCAGCCCGGCTCGGATTTGCAGGCATCAGCCAGAATAGCATGGATGCCGTGAGCGACCGCGATTTCGCATGCGAATTTCTCGCGGCCTGCGCTCTCATAGGGATGCACCTTTCGCGTCTCAGCGAGGATCTTGTGCTTTGGGCATCGAGCGAATTTGGATTTATTACAATTGGAGACGCCTACACCACAGGGTCGAGCCTGATGCCTCAGAAAAAGAACCCGGACGTGGCGGAGCTAACGCGCGGCAAGACGGGCAGGTTGTATGGCAATCTGTTGTCGCTGCTGACGACGATGAAGGGGCTGCCGATGACATACAATCGCGACATGCAGGAGGACAAGCAGCCTGTCTTTGACTCCGTGGACACCGTGAAGCGGTCGCTGTCGATTTTGCCGCGATGCTGGTCCAGGTGACTGTCAATAAAGAACGCGTGGCGGAGCTGGCCGGGGACGCGAATCTATTGGCGACGGATCTCGCGGACTATCTCGTTGTGCGCGGAGTTCCCTTTCGCTCGGCTCATCAGGTTGTTGGAAGGGCCGTCGCGCTCTGTAACGAGAGGGGGGTTACTCTCCGTGAACTGCCGCTGGATGCTTACAAAGCGCTTTCACCGGTGTTCGAACCGGATCTTTTTGCCATTCTTGATGTAAATGTTTCCATCTCGGCGCGAACGTCCGTGGGTTCACCTTCCTTCGACAATGTTATTTGGCAACTTGAGCGATGGCGGATGGTTCTAAAATGAGTTTTCACGATTTTATCAAGCCTGGGGAGGGCTGGGAGTCCGTCTCCCATGAGCAGAAGTTCGGCAATCCTTACCTCCAGGTTTTTTCTTCACGGGTTCGCACCCCTTCTCGCCCCGAGGGGTGCGAATGGACTGTGGTCCATCGCAAAGGCGCGACGGTGGTCGCTCCCCTCACATCTCGCGGAGAGTTCATCATGATCCGGCAGGAGCGCGTCCCCGTCCGCGCCGCGCTTTGGGAATTCCCCGCGGGTCAGATCGATGAGACCTCAGAGCATGATGACGACACGATTCGGCGCTCAGCGCTCAGGGAGCTCCGGGAGGAGACAGGCTGGGAACTCGCGCCCGGAGGGGAGTTAATCCCGCTTGGTCATTTCTTCTCCTCTCCGGGGTTCACGGACGAGCACAGCCACCTTTTCCTGGCTCGTCCTGTCGTCGCGTCACCGCGGGGCAGCTCGCCGGATGAAGCCGAGGCAATCATCGAGTGTCGATGTTTCTCCCACGCGGAGTTCCGCGGCATGATAGCGAGCAACGAGATCCAGGATGCGAATACCCTGGCTACTTACGCGCGTCTTGTGTCGAGGCTGCGAATTACGGACGACCAAGGTCTGCAATGGCTCTGAAGTATCTATTCAAGTTCCGTGAAGATCCGGAAACCGATTCTGTAAAGCCATTCCTGGATCACCTGGAGGATCTGCGATGGACCTTGTTTAAGATGGCCGTCACCCTGGTTGCCGCGATGATGAGTTGCTTTGCTTTCCGAACGCGCCTTGTCCACATAGTCCAGGCGCCACTGCAAGCAATTGACGCGCGGGCGATCTCAAGTCTCCGAACGCTGGGTGTCACGGATTCAATCATGATCTCCTTCCAGCTCGCCTTTTACGCGGGCTTGGTGCTCTCCTTCCCGCTGCTGCTTTTCTTTCTGGCGGAGTTCGTGCTGCCCGCCCTTACTCCGAAAGAGAAAAAGTATGTCCTGCCCGCTATAGCCATAGGTTTTACTCTATTCCTCACGGGCGTTTCGTTTTGCTATTATGTCGTGCTCCCACAGACACTGGCTTTCTTCTTCAAAGATACGCTCAAGCAAGGCTGGACGCCGGGGTGGACTGTTCGTGATTACTTTTCTTTTGTAACCCAGATCACTCTTTCCTTCGGCCTCGCCTTTGAACTTCCGGTAGCTATCCTTGTTCTTGTCTATATTGGCGTTTTCACCACCACTTTCCTCAAGCGCACACGCGCCTACGCAATAGTGATCATCATGGTGTTTGCCGCGGTCATAGCGCCCACGCCCGATCCGCTTACCTTCCTATCGCTTGCCATACCGATGTGCCTTCTATATGAGGTATGCATCTGGCTGGCCTTCTTTGTCGAAAGAAAGAAACAACGTTCGGCGGCCGTGTAACACTGCGTTTTACTTGCCAATAGGCACATTTAGTTGAAAATCCTCCACGTCATCCATTCGGCTAATCCCACCGGGGGTGGACCAATCGAGGGCGTCAAGCAGCTCTCCGCTGTTAACAGGGTCTCGGGCCATTCTGTCGAAGTCGTAACCGTTGATTCCCCCGCCGCCCCCTGGGTAAAGGATTTTCCTATCCCTATTCACGCGCTTGGGCCGGGCTTTGGGAGCTATGGATATACGCGCCGACTCAAGCCGTGGGTAAAGGCTCATCGGCGCGAGTACGATGTTGTTGTGGTGAATGGTCTCTGGAAATACGGAGGGTTCTGCATTTGGGACATTCTTAACATAAAGCACCACTCCATACTGCGTCTTTCCGCATGGCATGCTTGATCCATGGTTTAAGCGGCATTACCCCCTGAAGCATCTCAAGAAGTGGCTCTACTGGCCTTGGGCTGAATACCGCGTCTTAAGGGATGCCCTTGCCGTGTTCTTCACATGTGAAGAGGAGAGGCGTCTCGCCAGGCGCACCTTCTGGCTCTACAAATGCGACGAGATCGTCATGAACTATGGCACCGCGGCGCCCACGGGCGACAAGGAAGCGCAGCGCCAGCTTTTTCTCGACGCGTTCCCCGCTCTGGCCGGCAAACGCTGTTTCCTCTTTCTGGGGCGGTTTCACGAGAAAAAAGGCGCTGACATCTTGATGTCCGCGTTTCATAAATTTCTGCGGACTACCAACGACCCATCTGCCGGCGACATACGGCTCGTCATGGCGGGGCCTGAGGATTCTTCCAATCCCCATCTGCGCCATTTGAAGCAACTGGCGGACACGCTGGGGATTGCCGACAAGGTTGTCTGGACGGGCATGCTGCGTGGAGAGATGAAGTGGGGCGCCTTTCGGAATGCGGAGGTATTTGTCCTGCCTTCCCACCAGGAAAACTTTGGCATAGCAGTCGCAGAAGCCTTGAGTTGCTGCGTTCCCGTTTTAATCAGCAACAAGGTGAATATATGGCGCGAGATATCGATGCATGGCGCCGGACTCGTGGAATCGGACGATGTGGCCGGAACCGAGATCCTTTTACACCGCTGGTGCGATATGGATGCCGGTCAAAAACAGGCCATGCGTGACGAAGCGTGCGCGTGTTTCCAGAAGCGGTTCGAGATCACCGCTTCCGCGAACACATTCATCGAGTCGCTACGACTCCTGGGCCTGAGAACCTGAGCAGCTCCTACTCGGATACGCGACCCATCATGCCAAGGCACCGGGTCACAACGGAAGTCCATCCAGTCTGGTGGCTTGCCCCTAGGCCGCGTCCCGTATCCCCGTGGAAATACTCGTTGAAAAGGACCAGGTCTTTCCAGTTCGTATCCGTGGCGTAGCGCGTCTCTTCGCCATTGCACGGCCGGCGCCCTTCGGCGTCAGGCAGGAAGATGGAACCCAGGCGGCGGCTGATCTCCCGCGCGACCTGCCCGAGGTTCATCATATTTCCCGAGCCGGTTGGACATTCCACCTGTAAAGTATCCCCGTAGTAGTGGTGGTAGCGTTCCATCGCTTCCACGAAAAGGTAGTTCAGCGGAAACCAGACAGGTCCGCGCCAGTTGGAGTTTCCCCGAAGAGTCCGCTGCGCGACTCCGCGGGTTCATACCGGACATTGTACTCAGATCCCGCCAGGTTTATGCAGTACGGTTTGTCCTTATACACTCGCGAGAGCGCCCGGAGCCCATACGGCGAGAAGAATTCATTCTCATCCAGCACATATCCAAGCACCCGGATCAACCGCTCTCGCGATGGGATCGCCAAAAGCCTGTGGCCATGCGAGTTGCTGCCGGACTTCTCCATATACGAGATGTGAGCCGCCAGGTCCTTTCTGTTATCAAGGAACCAACGCATTCTTTTCGAGAATCCGGGGAGTTTCTCAATGAATTCTTCTTCCAGGATCTCGACCGCGAGCAGCGGAATCACGCCGACAATCGAGCGAATCCTGAGAGGAATGTGCTGATCATCGATCAGCATCTGATCATAGTAAAAACCATCTTCCTCGTTCCAGAGCCCTTCGCCACCTAAAGCATTCATGGCATCCACGATCTCGACGAAATGTTCAAAAAACTTGGATGCGACATCCTCGTACGCGGAGTTTGTCTGCGCCAGTTCCAGCGCCATCGAAAGCATGGTGCCGCAATAGAATGCCATCCAGGCAGTGCCATCTGCCTGCTCCAGATATTGCCCGGAAGGCAGCGGCCTCGACCGGTCGAAAATGCCGATATTATCCAGGCCGAGGAAGCCGCCTGAGAAGATGTGTTTGCCCTTCACATCCTTTCGATTCACCCACCAGGTAAAGTTGATGAGCAGCTTCTGAAAGGTTCTTTCCAGGAACAGCGTGTCCCGGCTCCCTTGCGGAGCGCTGATCTTGTAAGCGCGCCAGGAAGCCCAGGCATGTACCGGCGGGTTCACATCCGAAAACCCATACTCGTACGCGGGTATCTGTCCGTTCGGGTGCATGTACCACTCCCGCAGGAAGAGGATCAGTTGAGACTTGGCGAAGTCCGGATCGATCCGCGAAAACGGAATCATGTGGAAGGCAAGATCCCACGCCGCGTACCACGGATATTCCCACTTGTCCGGCATCGAGATGATGTCGCTGTTGAAGAGATGGGTCCAGTCCGTGTTCCGCGATAGCGTATGGCCCAATGGTGGAGTCGGCTGGCCGGGATCTCCCGCGAGCCACTCTTTGACGACGTAATGGTAGAACTGTTTCGACCACAGCAGGCCTGCATAGGCCTGGCGTACAACCTGTTTTTGCTCAGGCGTGCATCCTGCGGGGATTTTGCTGGCATAGAAATCATCCGCCTCACGGATGCGCGCCGTGAAGACCTCGTCGAATGAATCGCCGAAAATATTCTGTTCAGCCGCCGGAACGCTGGAAAGCCGGAGGTTTAACGTTACCGATGAAGAAGCCGCTACTTCGAAGCGGCAGTGCGCCGCGGCCTTGGTGCCGAACTTGCCGGGATTTACCGCCTCCTGTCGCCCCTCAACTACGTACTCGTGAAACGCGTCCTTTGCATAGCGGGGAGACACCGGGCTGCCATACAGCTTCTCGACGTTCGTTTCATTCTCGGTAAACAGGAACTCGGCGTCGCGTGTGTCCACCGAGAGTTGGAACTCACCCAGCGAATGATGGACAGCCCGCAGCGCGTCCTTCCCGTTAAGCTCTATGCGGGGTTTTTGGCCAGTATCTTCATTGGCGCCCCAACTCCAGGTATTTCGGAACCAGAGCGTCGGCAGTAGGTGCAGGATGGCTGCCTCATTACCGCGATTTGCGGCAGTGATCCGGATCAGAATGTCGTCCGGTCCCGCCTTCGCGTACTCGACAAAGATGTCAAAATACCGGTTGCCTTCAAAGACACCCGTATCCAGCAGTTCATACTCCCGTTCATTGATGCCCCGTCTGCGGTTCTCATCCAGAAGATCCGAGTAGGGAAAAGCAGCCTGCGGGTATTTATAAAGTCCCTTGGAGTAGGAATGACTCGGCGTCGAGTCAATATAGTAGTAACACTCCTTTACATCCTCGCCGTGGTTCCCTTCAGGATTGGAAAGGCCGAAAAGCCGCTCCTTCAGGATCGGATCCTTGCCGTTCCACAGAGCGAGTGAGAAGCAAAGCCTGCATTCCCGATCCGAAATACCCAGCAACCCATCCTCGCCCCATCGGTAGGCCCGGCTGCGAGCCTGATCATGCGTGAAGGACGCCCAGCAGTTGCCGTCTGCGGAATAATCTTCCCGCACTGTTCCCCATTGGCGTTCGGAAAGGTACGGTCCCCACCGCTTCCAGTTTTTAGTCCGCTCCGCGTCCTCCCGCAGCCGGGAAATCTCGACAGGTTCTTCCGTGACCATATGCCAGTCCCGGATTACGAGATTGCCAGAACGTTTTTTATGCCAGCGGGTTGCCCGAGGAGCAGGTCGGTGAAGCTCTCCATCTTGTAACGTCCGGTGATGAGATTCCGCGTTGCCTCCGGCCACCGCTCCTTAAACCTGGCGAGATCCTGGATCGCGTCTCCGTATGCTGCTTTGCCCGCGTTGACCGAGCCGTATATAACCTGGTTCTTTAGGACCAGATTCCGCATAATCAGGTCCGTATCGACCTCCACAGGACCTCGGCGTCCAGGCACTCCTGTGAAGATGAAGACACCATTCGTTCCGAGCACCTGCAAAGTGTCGAACGCGAACTTCGAGGCACCCGTGGCTTCGTAAACAAGGTCGATGTTCCCAACTTGCTCCGCTAGCTGTGGGATGGTGGCATTCTCAGCCCCGACATAGATCGCGCCAATGGAGGAGACAAAGTCCTGCTGTGTCTTGGAGCCCCGGGAATACACGTACGTCTTGAATCCGGCGGTTAGCAGGGCCATCGCTCCAAGCAAGCCGACGGGTCCTGCTCCCAGAACGACCGCAGTATGCGCGTAAGAGGATCCGACTCCGCCGGGCTGGACTCCCCACGGCAGGCGGCGTTGCACCTGCCATACTTCGCTGATGGCCTTCTCCGCTATCGTCAGCGGTTCGGTAAGAACCGCCACATCCCGCAGGTCTGAAGGCACCGGGTTCATGTATCTAACGTCATCCACCACCAGCTCCGTCATAAACCCATGCAGCTCCTTTATCCCTCGCTCCCGGAACCCGCCTGTATAGCAAAAGTCTTGTCTTCCGGCCTGACAGGCAAAACAGGCGGGGTCATCGCAAGGGCGCCGCACCATCGTGACAACCAGATCGCCAGGTTTCAGGCTCCCGACCTCCGCTCCCACTTCCACTACTTCTCCCAGCGACTCGTGGCCCAGAACCAGGTAATCGGACCCGGGGGGCGGCGTGCCGTAATCGAAGTGGCAGATTTCCTTGTCCGTTCCGCAGATGCCCACCTCCAGGATGCGGAGCTTCACGTCCGTCGGCGCTTTGATCATCGGCTCGGGATGGTCGATGATTTTGACTTCACGGCTGGCGGGGAATGCGGCGACTGCTTTCATATTTTTGGGGTTTGGCTGAGCTTCTGTCCTGCCTCCCTTTTTCCTCGCGCTGCGAGATCGAGGGAGGATGTTTGAAGCGTTGTATCCGATTCCGGATCAAAAAAGTAGTTGAATCTCTCGCTTCCAGCGCATAGCCTTTTCACCTCATGCGCGAACAACTCTCCAGCGGCCAATCCTCGACGGGGCCTCTCCTCAAGGGTGACCTCGTGCTCCTGATCAATCTCTAGTTGGTTCGGCCGTCTTGCTCCGGTGGAGGCGACAGCCTCTTAAACCCTCCACCTACCGAGTAAACATCCATGTCCGACAAAGTTCTCATTTTCGACACCACACTGCGCGATGGCGAGCAGTGCCCTGGGGCTTCCATGAACCTGCGCGAAAAGATGGAAGTCGCGCGGCAGCTTGCGCGGCTCGAGGTGGATGTCATAGAGGCGGGGTTCCCCATCACGAGCGATGGCGACTTTGAGGCGGTCAGCAAGATCGCGGAGGAGATCAAGGGGCCGATCATCTGCGGACTTGCTCGTTGCATCCCAAAGGACATCGACGCCGCTGGCGCCGCGGTGAAAGCCGCGGGCGAGCGTGGCCGCATTCACACATTCATCTCAACGTCCAGGATCCAGATCGAGCATCAGTTGAAGAAGACCGAGGCCCACATCATCCCGATGGCGGTCGATTGTGTCCGGCGAGCGAAAGCTCTCGTGAAGGACGTCGAGTTTTCGCCCATGGACGCGACGCGAACCGAGCCGGAATTCCTGGCGAAATTGACCCAGGCGGTCATTGAAGCGGGCGCGACTACCGTGAACATCCCGGACACAGTCGGGTTCGCCGTCCCCGATCAGTACGCGTCTCTCATTCGTTTTCTGATGGACAACGTCCCCAATATCCATGAGGCGATCATTAGCGTTCACTGCCACAACGACTTGGGGCTGGCAGTCGCAAATTCGCTGGCCGCCGTGCGCGCGGGAGCCAGGCAGGTTGAAGGGACCATCAACGGGATCGGCGAGCGCGCCGGGAACGCCGCTCTGGAGGAGGTCATCATGGCTATTAAGACACGGGGCGACTTCTTTGCGAATGTTCACACCGGGGCGCAAACGCGCGAAATTGTGAAGTCGTCACGCCTTATCGCGCGCATGAGCGGTCTCATGGTGCAGCGCAGCAAGGCCATCGTGGGGGAAAATGCCTTCGCGCACAGCTCAGGAATCCATCAGGATGGCATCCTCAAAAAAAGGGAGACATACGAGATCATGGACCCCCGGGAGGTAGGGTGGGGTGAAACGGAACTGCCGCTTACAAAACACAGCGGACGCCACGCGATGGTGAAACGCCTGGAGCATCTTGGCTACAAGCTCGAAGAAGGAGAACTCGAAAGCGTGTTCAAACGCTTTAAGGAGATCGGTGACAAAAAGAAGTTTGTTTATGATGATGATCTCTCGGTGCTGGTGGATGACTCCATCCTTGAGACTCAGGAAACGCACATCCTCGATTACATCCATGTCGCGAGCGGCAGCACTACCATCCCAACCGCGACCGTTCGCCTGAAGCGTGGCGCCGACTTTCTTCAGGACTCATCCCCCGGGAATGGCGCGGTGGACGCGGCGATGAAGGCCATAGATCGCATCCTGGATCAGAAGGGGCATCTTGTGGAATATAACGTCCAGGCTGTCACTCAGGGTAAGGACGCATTGGGCGAAGTGACGATAAAATGTGATTTCGGAGACGGGATGCTCGTGACAGGAAAAGGAGCGAGCACCGATGTCATTGAGGCCAGCGCCCGCGCCTATCTTAATGCCGTGAACCGGGTGCTGGCGAAGGCGCCGGCGAAGCGCCCGACGATCGATGGCGGCGCGCCCTAGCCGGCTAGCCGCCCGACACCGGCTTCGCAAGCTCGCGGACAAGTTCCTCGACCCGCTTTTGGATCACGGGTAGAGCTTCCTCCGGCCAGATGTGTGGCATGTCCGACACATCCCAGAAGACAATTTTGCTTTCCCACGCCGGGAACATCTCGCGCACCATTGGGCGGTGTTCATCGTCCTTTAACGCGATGACCAGGCTGGCTTCCCGCAGATCCGCCTCGGAGAGTTGCACGCGGATTGGGCCGGTGTGGCGGACATGGATACCCCGCGACTCCAGTGCCGCCGCGGTATGCTCGGAGAGGTCTCCCTCCGGCACGTAGTGGATCGCGAGCCCTCGTGAGAAGGCCTTCCATCCCAGTCCCGTTTCTTCCGCTTTGTGGTTGAATACCGCTTCCGCGAACCGGCTCCGATAGTAGTTTCCTGTGCAAATAAAGAGGAGTTTCTTGGCCATTGCTGTATCTTTCTCAGGATTTGGGAGGCACTAACATTCCCATCATAAGAGAAATGACAAGGCGCGAATGAGCCACAGTGTTTCCGAAGGACTGGCAAAGGCCGGCGTCGCGGACGCTGAAAAGCATCTTTTTGTCTGCATCGGGCCGGATTGCTGTAGTTCCCGGGACGGTGAGGCGCTCTGGCAGCACATCAAGGCATGCTTGAAGCACTGCTCTGTAAAGATGATGAGGACGAAAGCGGCCTGTTTCAGAATTTGCTCGGGAGGCCCCTGGATCGTGATTTATCCGGAGGGAATCTGGTACGGCAAAGTCACTGCCACGAGGTTTGACCGGATTTTTGAGGAGCACATCCTTGGGGGCAACCCTGTCAACGAGTGGGCTTCCGCGCGTAACTCACTGGGAAAGGAACTTGATGCCACTTCTCAATAGCAAGCCTAATTTGGTTGTGAGGACGGATCGAAACGCAAATAGTGAACAGTATGAAAGCGGATACTGACGAGATGGATGCTTCGCCGCTGAAGTCGGCTGCGGAGGAACTCGCTTTCCTCAGAAAACTTTTCCGCGAGGTCGTCGATCAATATGCCACTCGCGTGGAAAGTGACCTCGCGGCGGTTCGCGAGGTCGTCATAGCGGAAGCCAATAGGAAAAAGGTGGCGGTTTCCCGCAATCGGGATGCTCGGGACATGATAACCCTCATCCGCACCCTGAATATCAAGCCCGATAAAGGCCGTCGTCGTGACTTGAAAAAAATCGACTCTCTGGTCGAGGAACTCCAGAGGCTGGCCGAGAACTGGTGAAGGCCTCAAGCTAAACGGCGTTACGCGATTGTTACAATTGACCTTTTGACCGCTCAAACCTGCGCCCCAACACTTATGGCTATGAAACCCACCCTCTTCTCCCGCAATCTCGTGGCAGCGGCTGTGCTCGCGCTGCTGGCAGCGGGCCACGCTTCCGCTCAACTCACGATCAACGGCGCGGGCGCGACCTTCCCGTATCCGATCTATTCCAAATGGTTTGATGAGTACTCCAGGGTGGACTCGTCCGTGCGCTTTAACTACCAGTCCATCGGTTCAGGCGGAGGACAAAAGCAGATCCTTGCGCAGACAGTCGATTTTGGCGCTTCCGATGGCCCCATGACTGATGAGAATCTCGCCAAGGCGTCCGGCAAAATCTTGCATATCCCCACCGTCGCGGGCGCGGTGGTAATCGTCTACAACCTCCCAGGCGCGCCCGCCCTTAAAATGGATGGCGAGACCCTCGCGAATATATTTTTGGGTAAGATCACAAAATGGAATGATGACGCGATTGCCAAACTCAATCCGGGCGTGAAGCTTCCGGATTTGGACCTTGCCGTTGTGCATCGGTCGGATGGGAGTGGCACCAGCTACATCTTTACCGATTACTTGAGCAAGGTCAGCGCGGATTGGGCGAAGCAGGTTGGCAAGAACACCGCGGTGAAATGGCCTTCCGGGTTGGGAGCCAAAGGCAATGAAGGCGTCTCCGGACAAGTTCAACAGCTTCCCGGCGCGATCGGGTATGTCGAGTTGATCTACGCTCTGCAGAACAAGATGCCTTTCGCCGACTTGAAGAACGCCGATGGCGCGTTTGTAAAAGCCTCGCCCGCAGCCGTGACGGCGGCTTTTTTGGGCGCGCAAATCCCGGAGGATTTTCGCTTTTCCATGACCAATGCGGCAGGTAAAGAAACCTATCCGATAAGCGGTTGCACATGGCTGCTGGTCTATCAAAAGCAGTCGAATGCCGAGAAGGGGAAGAAAATGGTGGAGTTTCTGAAGTGGTCAATGAAGGACGGGGAAGCCATGGCCGAAAAACTTGATTACGCGCCCCTGCCGGACGCGTTGCGTGAACGTGTTTTGAAGCGTGTGGCGGAGATTCAGTTTTGAGATCGTTGCGGGCAAGCTTCTGGCGCTAGCCGCCCCGTAACACTGTCAAGGCTGCCCTGGATCGAAGGAGAGACTTCCACAAATGGCACATCAGGTTGTTGCAACGAAGCAGCGGAAGAGTGTGACGGAGTACATGTCGCCTCACTCAGGGGTGGGGGACACGGCTTTCGAGTGGATCACGCTGGCGATGGCAATGTCCGTCCTCGTTCTTATCGTCGTTGTTGGCTACGAGCTCGCCAGCAAATCTTCGGGCGCTATTCGCAAGTTCGGCTTTGGGTTCCTCACCAGTTCTGAATGGGATCCCGTAAACGAAGTCTACGGCGCGTTACCCTTTATCTATGGCACCCTTGTCTCTTCCGTGCTGGCGCTGGTCATCGCGGTGCCACTGAGCATCGCGACCGCGATCTATCTCACTGAGCTCGCTCCACAATGGCTGCGGCAGCCCGTTATGTCGCTCATCGAGATGCTCGCGGCGATACCGAGCGTGATCCTCGGCTTGTGGGGCATCTTTGTCATGGTTCCATGGCTGCAGAAATACCCGTTCGCCTGGATCAAGGATCCCCATCACCTCGGCTGGATGCCCCTCTTCAAAGGGCCCAGCTACGGCGTGAGCATGTTTGCGGGCGGCGCAATCATCGCCGTTATGATTCTCCCGATCATCACTGCCGTTTCAAGGGAAATACTGATGGCCGTGCCCAATCTCCAGCGGGAAGCGGCGTACGCTTTGGGCGCGACTCGATGGGAGGTGACCCGCATCGCCGTTCTTAGCTATGCCCAGCGGGGTCTTTTCGGCGCGGTTATCCTCGGGCTCGGCAGGGCTCTTGGCGAGACCATGGCGGTGACGATGGTTATCGGAAATCGTCCTGAGATCTCCGCTTCGCTTCTCAAGCCGGGCTACACACTTGCCAGCGTCATTGCCAATGAATTTGCCGAGGCGACTTCCGATACCTACCTTGAAGCGCTTTTCGAGATAGGACTCGTTCTTTTCGGAGTCACCATTGTTGTGAACCTCCTTGCGCAACTGTTGCTTAGAACCTTCGGCGGAGCGAGTGCCGGGGGCAGGGGAGTTCAATAGGATGACGAGCTACGAACCGGCCAATAATCACACGTTGCGCAAGCTTTACAGCGCGGGCGTGTCGTTCGTTACTTTGATATGCGCCGCCCTGGTCATAGCCCCTCTGGCGCTGGTGTTCTTCCACCTCGTTCGGGAGGGCGCCGGTGCTTTGAACTGGAATTTCCTTACGAAGCTCCCCGTGCCGGTAGGGGAGGTAGGGGGCGGCATGGCCAACGCCATCGTGGGCTCCCTTATCTTGCTGGCGCTCGCGTCGGCCATCGGAGTGCCTGTTGGAGTGTTGGGCGGTGTTTACCTTTCGGAATACGGCACAGACCGCCTGAACTGGCTGCTCCGGTTCTTCGGGGATGTGCTTAACGGCGTCCCATCGATCATTTGGGGCGTCGTCGTCTATGGCCTCATCGTCCAGAGGACTAAAACCTTCTCCGCTTATGCGGGGGGAGTCGCCTTGGGTTTTCTCATGATCCCGATTATCATGCGCACAACGGAAGAAGTGCTTCATCTGGTGCCCCGTGGCTACCGCGAGGCAGGTCTCGCCTTGGGCATCCCACAGTGGAAGGTGACCGTGCATATCGTGATGAGCACCGCGCTTACGGGAATAACAACCGGCGTCCTGCTGGCCCTCGCTCGCGTGGCCGGAGAAACAGCGCCGATCTTGTTCACAGCCTTCGGTAATCGTTTTTGGAACCACAATCTCGGGGATCCCATCGCCGCTCTCCCCCTCCAGATTTTCACCTATGCCATTTCTCCATACCCCGACTGGCATCGCCAGGCATGGGCCGGCGCCCTTGTGCTCGTCTGCTTCACTTTCCTCGTCAATGCTTCCGTGCGCTTTTTGCTGCGCGGAAGGGTGGCGCGCGTATAATGGATCACCCTGTGGAACGCGTCTCCGAGATTAACGAAGCGAAACCGGCGAGGGATCAGCCTTCAGCCCGGCCTGACTCCGTGGCTGCCAGCCCCGGGGCGGATGGCGCCCTGCCCGCCTTCGAAGCGAAAAACGTCAGTCTTTGGTATGGAACCAAACAGGCTTTGTTCGATGTCACGGTGAATATTCCGCCCAGGATGATCACGGCGATCATCGGTCCAAGCGGCTGTGGCAAATCCACCTTCCTCCGCTGTCTTAACCGCATGCACGAGTTGACCCCGAAGGCTCGAATGGAAGGGACTGTCCGTCTCTTTGGCGGCGATCTGTACGCGCGCGATACCGATGCTTCCATAGTGCGCCGCCGCGTCGGGATGGTCTTTCAGAAATCCAATCCATTCCCGACAATGTCCATCGGAGAGAACGTGATCGTTGGTTTGCGCCTCAATGGTGTGCGCAACCGCGCCCTGCTAAACGAGCAGATGGAGAAATCTCTCCGCATGGCCGCCCTGTGGGATGAAGTGAAGAACGACCTCAACCGCCCAGGGATGAGCCTTTCGGGTGGTCAGCAGCAGCGGCTTTGTATCGCGCGCGCCATTGCGGTCGAACCGGAGGTCTTGCTGATGGATGAGCCCGCGTCCGCGCTGGATCCCATTGCCACGATGAAGGTCGAGGAACTCACCCAGCAACTGAAGGAGAAGTACACCATTGTCATCGTTACGCACAACATGCAGCAAGCGAGTCGCGTTTCCGACAAAACGATGTTCTTTTACATGGGCAGATTGATTGAGTTCGGAGAAACCAAACAAATTTTCTTCAAACCCGAACAGAAACAGACCGAAGACTACATCACGGGACGATTTGGTTGAAAAAATGAGCGAGAATGGCAGACACATTTACGCGACGTTCGATAAAGCGCTTAACGCGCTGAAAGATGACGTATTGATGATGGCGACGCTGACGGAGCGCAACTTGAACAGTGCCATGAACGGCTTGTTCAAGCGCGATGACGATCTCTGCACAGCCGTCATCGCGGATGACGAGGAGATTGATCAACTGGAAATACAGGTGGACGGCGATGGCATTGCCATCATGCTGCGCTTTCAGCCCGTGGCCTCCGATCTCCGGCAGGTGATTTCAGCGATGAAGGTCAGCGGCAATCTTGAGCGGGTTGCGGACCAGGCCGTCAATATCGCCCGGCGCGCCCGCAAGCTGAACCAGGTCGCCGTGCTCGAGCAAACCGATCTTCTTGAGACGATGTATTGGGAAGCTATCGGTATCTTTAAGGATAGCGTTCGCTCCTATACCGAGGGCGAAATCGATCTCGCCATGTCATTGAAGGCGCGCGACAAAAAGCTGGACGACCTTGATGGCCAGATCGGGCAGGAGCTTACCGAACTCATGGTAAAGCACCCCGGGAACGTCAAAGCTTATCTAAACGTAATCTTTATAGCGCGCCATCTGGAGCGCGTGGGAGATCACGCCAAGAATATCGGGGAGGACGCCATCTATGCGGCGGTGGCGGAGGATGTGAGGCACCAGAAATCAGTGCCTGTTTAGCGCCTTCGCCAGACCGTTGCCTCGGCAACACCCCACTGGGTACTTGCGCGCGTGTTCCCGGATGAGGAAAGGGAGATCTTTCCTTCCGAGCAGGTCAAAATGATTCCCAAGTATCTCGCTGACTGTCGCGAAGGTGGTGATCCTCCTGCCATCCGGTGTCACGAACCCTCCAAGCCAATTCTCGTACGACGTAAATTCATCCAGCCACGTGCAGGGGGTGGTCAAAATGAACTGTCCACCCGCAGTCACGATATCCGCCACGTTGCGAAGAAAACGCGCCGGGTCCGGTAGTCGGCATATAAGGTTCGCGGCAAGCACCACATCGAACCGCCCTAGGTCAGGGCGCAAGTCCAGAGCGTCCCCCGTTTCAAAAGCCACGCGCTCTCGGCGAATTTCTGTCGGAACATTGGCGGTGCGCCTGGTTGTCAGGAGCCCTTCATCAACGCAATCGTACGACACGGTTCCCGTGTCCCTTAGAGCGTTCGCTGCCGCGATAAAGCGGCGTGAACGGTCAATCGCGTTAACAGATGCGCAGTAGCGGGCGAGCTCGAAGGAAGCGCGTCCAACGGCGCATCCGACATCAAGTGCTCTTGCCTCAGCAGGCAAGCTCGCTGAATCAAGACAATCGTTCACGCATCGTACAGGGAATCCAAGCGAATCGCGCGGTCCAAAAGCGAACGGCAATACCTCCTCCGCTGTCCCGTAGTGCAGGGACAGATACTCCGCCACTAGGCGTTCCGATTCGTAATCAGTCACAGACACCCTTGAGCAATCGCGCCCGCATGGGGGTGCCTGCTCCTCGCTCCTTTAAACCGGTTCCCGCGCGTCGAGCAGCGTCCGCATATACTTCGGCGCAAAGTTTTCGATGAGGATTTCCACCTTTCCGCCCTTTGACATCCGCGCTTGGCGGACGTTCACTTCCGGCGTCTTGCTCGGCGAGAACAGGATATCATCATGGGTGGCGTTTGCCTTGCTCGTGAATTTGTCCGGCGTCAGATGTCCGCCCAGGTGATCGCTTCGCCCGGTCGCGACATGCAGCGTGCCAAGGATCTTTTCATCCTGAATGTCTCTTCCCGAAACAGGGAGTTCCTGTGTTCCAAAACCAAGCTCCCCGAGTTCTCCCGTAGCCGGATCGGAAGCCAGCTTGTTCCTGTGGGTGGAGATCGTTGCCTCATTACCCGCGATCAGCGAAACTTTCTGGATGCGGCCCTTGCTGACTTCCATCAAGCCTAAGGTTCCATCTTCATATTTCATGGGGAATCGGCCCTCAGCGCTCCTTGGAACGAAATAGATTTCCCCAGCGGGAAGGTTTGCCACGTCAGGGCCTCCTCGGCAGAGCCCATGACTTTTCTGCGCCTCCTGCTGGCCTAGCTCCAGTCGCAGCGTGTAAGTGGAGCCGTGCGTCTCGAAATCGATCTCCACAAAGTCCGCCCTTGTCATCCCGAGCCGCAGCTTCTCGGCCGCGCGGCTTACTTCATCATAGTCAACCGCAAGACCCGAATCCAGAATGATCTGGTTCACGCCATGCAGCGTCGCGCCCCGAAATCCATACTGCTTCGCGAAAGCTGTCAAAGGAGCAGTCGCCGAATAGGTCGAGATGCACAGGATTATGCCGTAGGCGGGGTAGATATCTTTCTCCAGGCTCAACGCTGTGCCATCAGGAGCCACCGCTTCGTCTGGAAGATCCAGATTGCTGCCACCCGTCACCTTATACGCGAAAAGCTCTCCTCCCTTAAGGCCGAGTTCAGCCATGGCCCCGTGTCGCAGCGCCTGGTAGAACGAGTGGTAAGCATGCCGCTGGATGGAAAGATCCGGGTTCTGCAGAAACTCAAAACCTCGTACTTCCTGTGGATCATCGAGGTCAATCAGGATGCAAATGCTCTCGCCACCTTTCGGCGCGAACACCGTTCTTAAAAGACGGACGAGGCTGAACGGGGCGTAGGTGCTTTGGGTGGCGGCTTCGTGTACGGTGGCTTGCATAAGTTGTGGCGAATTGTTTGGGCGTTGAGAAAAGTCGAATGACGTCCCGTATCTCTACGTCAAGATGTGCGCGAACGATGCATCAACCATGATCTGGAGAACAATGAAGGGCGATCTCTGCCTGGGCGAACGCGGGCTGGTCATGGGCATCTTGAACGTTACGCTAGATTCCTTTTCAGACGGTGGCAAGTATGCCGATCCCGCCGCGGCCGTCGAGCATGCCCTGGCGATGGTCGAGCAAGGGGCGGATATCATCGACATTGGCGGTGAGTCCACCCGCCCCGGGGCGCGCCCCATTCCGGAGGAGGTGGAGCGCGCGCGCGTGCTGCCGGTCCTGGAGCGATTAGCAGGTTTGACCGATTGCCTGCTGTCCATAGACACTTCCAAGGCGCCGATTGCCCGGGACGCGATCGCTTGCGGAGCCTCTATCATTAATGACGTCACAGGTCTTCGCGGTGACTCCGCGATGGTTGACGTCGCGCGCGACACCGGAGCCGGTGTCATCATTATGCACATGCAGGGCACTCCGGCGGATATGCAGATTGCCCCTTGCTACGAAGATGTTGTTGAGGAGGTCGGTCTTTTCTTTCGACATTCCTTCGCTTCCGCCCTACGCTCGGGTGTCGATCCGATGTGCATTGCCTTTGATCCGGGCATTGGTTTTGGAAAATCAGCCGCCCACAATCTGCTCCTCCTCCGGAATCTCCCCAGGCTGTCAGTCGAAGAACGTCCTCTCGCCATCGGGGTTTCCCGCAAGTCCTTTCTTAGCGCCGTGACAGGAGCCTCCGCCATGGAGGATCGATTATGGCCCGGCGTTGCTCTTACTTCCTACTGCAGGGAGCGCGGAGCCTCCATCTTCCGAGTGCATGACGTGCTGCCAAATGCCCAGGCTCTGCGGATGACGGAGGCGATTCTGGAGGTTGCGTGATGTCTTACCTCTTCGAACTCATCAGCGAGAACTGGCGTTCCGTCATCGAGATCGCCATTCTCTACGTGCCGATCTACTACGGCTACCTGTATTTCCGGGGCACCCGTGGCGCGAAAGTGCTTACCGGCTTGGTGCTGATCTTCTTTGCGCTCACCCTCGTTTCGCAGTTGCTCGAGTTGAAGGTCATTACCTTCCTCATCCGTGGACTCACCGCTTTCTTCGCGGTCGCTCTGGTTGTCATCTTCCAGCCTGAATTGCGCCGGGCACTGGCAGCGTTGGGAAGTCAGCACATCTTCGCCACGGCCAGCCAGAGCAAAGAGACGGTCGAGATTATCACGGAGGCCGTGTTCGAGCTTTCAAATCGCGAGTTCGGCGCGTTGATCGCGCTCGAAAACGACACGAACATCAGCATCTTCGCCGAGAGCGGCATTTCCATCGACTGTGAGCTTTCGCCAGAACTCATCATCACCCTCTTCCAGCCAAAGACCCCGCTTCACGATGGCGGCCTCGTTATCCGAAATGACCGCATCGTGGCTGGCGCTTGCATCTTTCCCGTGAGCCAGCGCGAAGATCTCGACCGCAACCTGGGGCTGCGCCACCGCGCCGCGCTGGGCATTACCGAGGAATCGGATTCCGTGGCCATCGTCGTTTCTGAGGAAACCGGCATTGTTTCGATTTGTCATCGGGGCAAGATAGAACGTAACTTCGATCCGGAAAGTTTCCGGCGCCGTCTCGCGCGGCTGCTTTCGTTGGAGAAGTATGAAAAAACTGATTCTGCAGAACCGGGCGGCGAAGATCGGGTCGCTGGTCCTCGCGATAAGCATTTGGTTCCTCATCAAGAAGATGGAGGAGACACCCTCGCCTTCTGATTCCGGCTACGAAACCCCTCATGCAAACAGCGCTCATTAAAAACGGAAAAGCTCCCGCCAGGGACACAAACGGCTCCTCCTCTTTCCAGCCCAGGAAGATTTTCGGCACGGACGGCGTCCGAGGCGTCGCCAACATCGAGCCGGTCACCGTGGAAACCGCGCTGAAACTGGGACGCGCGGCCGCTCACGTCATTACGCAGCTTGGAAACGGGAACTCCCGTCCGGCCCACCGCGCGAAGATCGTCGTCGGGAAGGATACGCGTCTTTCGGGTTACATGCTTGAGAACGCGCTAGCTGCCGGCATCATGTCACTGGGCGTGGATGTCCTTCTCATCGGCCCGCTGCCCACTCCCGGCGTCGCGTACATCACGCGTTCGCTGCGGGCGGATGCCGGCATCGTCCTCTCCGCCTCCCATAATTCTTACGAGGATAACGGGATCAAGTTTTTCCAGCACGACGGTTACAAGCTGGATGACGAGATCGAATCCCGGATTGAAAATCTGGTATTCAGCGGCGAGATCGAATCCATCCGGCCTACAGCCGGCAAGATCGGGCGGGCAACCCGCATTGACGATGCTTTGGGCCGCTACGTGGAGTTTGCGAAGCGGAGTTTCCCTCGGGGCCTCACTCTCGAGAGCTTGCGCGTCGCGGTGGATGTCGCCAACGGCGCGGGTTACAAATCCACCCCTTGCGTTCTCCGGGAGCTTGGAGCCACGGCCATCGTCGCGCACGCAAACCCGAACGGACGCAACATCAACCGCGACTGCGGCAGCACTCATCCCGCTGAGATTCAGCGTCTGGTGAAGGAGACCGGAGCCCAGGCCGGCATTACCCACGACGGCGACGCCGACCGTGTCCTCCTTTGCGACGAGGCCGGTGAAATAGTGGACGGCGACGAGATCATGGCCATCGCCGCCATCGACATGCTCCGCCGCGGCGAGCTGCGCAAGAACACGCTGGTCGCCACCGTCATGAGCAATTTCGGCCTGGATGAAGCGCTAAAAGCGCATGGCGGCAGGGTCGTTCGCGCCAATGTTGGAGATCGTTACGTCATCGCCGAGATGATGAAGAACGACCTGAATCTCGGCGGCGAACAGAGCGGTCACATGATCTTCCGGGATTACTCCACCACAGGCGATGGCATTGTAAGCGCGCTCCAGATTCTGCGCATCATGGTCGAATCCGGAAAACCGCTGAGTGAATTGAAAAAATGTCTTAGCAAATACCCCCAGGCGCAGCGAAATCTCAAAGTAAAGTCGCAGCCTCCGCTCGATAGCTTGGAGGAGGTCTCAAAGCTGATCCTGGAAGCGGAGAAGGAAATCTCCGGTGAAGGCCGCGTGATATTGCGTTACTCGGGCACAGAGCCAAAGATACGCCTTCTCATCGAAGGCCGGGACAGCGGGCGGATAAATGCCCATGCGGATAGGATTGCCGAGTCTCTGGAGCAGCATATCGGCGCCGGCGAGAATGGCTAGGTTTTGAACTATTTCGTCACTGGCGCGGATACAGGCGTCGGCAAGACCTACGTCACCGCGCTGCTGATTCGCAGCCTCCGCAACGCCGGTCTCGACACCGTTGGCATAAAACCGATCTGCTGTGGAGATCGCCAGGACGCCGAGATTCTGCGTGAAGCTTCCGGCAATGAACTGACACTCGACCAAACCAACCCCGTCTGGTTTTCAACTCCGGCGGCCCCAAGCGTCGCCGCCGCCCGCGAATCTCGCCCGGTGGATATCGACGCCATCAAGCGGGCGTTCAGCCTCATCCGCGAAAACCGCCGATCCCTGTTGGTCGAGGGAGTAGGCGGCTGGCGCGTGCCCATCGTGGGGAGATACTTTGTGAGCGATCTGGCGCGCGAGCTGGAATTGCCAGTCCTGGTCGTCGTTAGCAACCGGCTTGGAGCGATCAACCACACGCTTCTCACCGTCGAAAGGATAAGAGCGGATGGTCTGCAGTGCGCCGGCATCGTCCTCAACAACATCGATGCGGGTGAGGACATCGTAGCGACAACAAACCGTTCTGTTCTGGAGGAGCATTCGGGAACTCCAATCCTCTTCAGCATCCAACGGGGGCAAAAGTCTGTGGAGCTGGCGGTCGTATAGAGTTTGTACGATTGCCGCGCCAGGGTGCCCCTTGAAGTCCGCGTCGAAACGCGCCAACGTCCCGTTCGCCCGCGCCCGTGAAGCTCAAATCCTGTCTATCCGATCCGCTTGCAGAGCGCCTTCTTTTATTCGACACTCGCTCTACCGCCCAAAATTACCCCGTGGTGTAACGGTAACACAGCGCCCTTTGGAGGCGTTATTCATGGTTCGAATCCATGCGGGGTAGCCAGGCTTGAAATTGTCATAGTCATTCTTCATTCCTGCGAATAACCCTCGGCGGATCCCCGACGGGAATGGCGGCTCATGCAGGCTTGATAGCGTCCATCCCCGTATATCTCCGCAAAGGTTCGGGGATTTTTACGGAGCCATCAGGCTGCTGGCAGCTCTCCAGCAACGCGACGAAGATGCGAGGGAGGGCGGTGCCTGAGCCATTCAGGGTGTGACAGAAGCGGTTTTTGCCAGCGGCGTCCTTGAACTTCAGGTTCATGCGGCGCGCCTGGAATTCCTCAAAGTTTGAGCAACTGGAAACCTCAAGGTAGGCATTCTGACCGGGCGCCCATACTTCGATGTCGTAGGTCTTCGCCGCGCCGAATCCGATGTCGCCAGTGCAGAGTTCAATGACGCGGTAGTGGAGACCTAGAAGTTGAAGGACTTCCTCCGCGTCAGCGGTGAGCTTTTCAAGTTCCTCGTATGAAGCTTCGGGGGTCGTAATCTTTACCAATTCAATTTTATCGAACTGGTGGACGCGGATCAGCCCGCGTGTCTCGCGCCCAGCCGAGCCGGCTTCGCGACGGAAGCATGGCGTGTAGGCAGTCATCTTCTTCGGCAGATCAGCCGCTGGCAGGATTTCCTCCCGGTAAAGGTTTGTGACCGGCACCTCGGCGGTGGGAGCGAGGAAGAGTGCTCCATTCTCCAACCTGTACATGTCTTCTTCAAATTTCGGCAACTGATTAGTGCCCACCATGCATTCGCGCCGCACCAGGAAAGGGGGGCTGACTTCGGTATAGCCGTGGCTGCCGGTGTGCAGATCCAGCATGAAGTTGATCAGCGCCCGCTCGAGCCGCGCTCCCTGGCCGGTGAAACAGATGAAACCGCTGCCGCTGACTTTTGCGGCCCGGTCCAAATCGAGAAGGCCGAGCTTGTCGGCGATTTGCAAGTGGTCGAGGACAGGCGCTGGGAGCACCGGCTTTTCGCCCCAAAAGCGCACCACGGGATTATCCTTCGCTTCCTTGCCGATAGGCGCGGCGGGATGGGGAAGGTTTGGCAGGCGCAGGAGGAGATCGCGCTGCTTTTCGTCGGCGAGCGCGGCCAGACGGTTCAGTTCGGAGATGTTACTTCCGAACGGCCTGACCTGTTCCTCCAGCTCCGCTGTCGATTCTCCCTTTCCTTTTGCCTGTCCGATTTGCTTGCTGAGTCGATTCCGGTCAGCGTTCAGTTGCTGTAGTTGCGTTTCAATGCGACGCCGTTCGACGTCGCATTCCAGGACGGCATCGATGGTCTGCTCGCTCCCGTTGTTGCGCGTGGCAAGGCGGGCTCTCACCAAGTCGGGATTGTCACGGAGCAGGCGGATATCGAGCATTGGCGGAGATTACCCAAAGGCGGACTAAAGGAAAACCAAAAGAGGGCTCGCGGCGGACAGCTCAATCATTCTCTAGGTGACCCGGGCAGCGTGTTTTCGACGAACTTTCCGGGGTTCAATATACCTTGGGGATCCAGGCAGTTTTTGAGGGACGCATGCACATCGCGGCTGGTTTGCGACACAGCCAGGGGCCACCAAGGCTTCTTCGCCAGGCCGATCCCGTGTTCGCCGGTGATGACGCCGCCCCACGCTATCACCTGCCGAAAGAGCTCGTCCAAGGCGACGCGCACATCGCGGGCGACCGCGGGGTCTGAGTAGTTGGCCGCCATGATATTCACGTGGATGTTGCCATCGCCCGCGTGGCCAAAGCAGGCGACAGGATACCCATATTTATCGCGAAGACGCGCGGCGAATTGGACGAGATCCACCAGGCGGCCGCGCGGAATGGCGATGTCTTCATTCAGCTTTGTGAGGCCCGTCGCCTTGAGTGAGTTGGAGAAGGCGCGGCGCAACCCCCAAAGCACTTCACACGCGTCTTCGCCTTCCGCTGTTTCCAGTCGCTGCGCGTTCGCCTTGCGGAGTAAAGCGGAAAGAGATTCGGCCTCGGTTGCCACGGACGCGGGCTGGCCATCGAGATCGATGAGCAAGTGAGCATTCCCCGGTGGGACGATGGCCTCTCCGACGAACTTGCGCGCGGACTCCAGCGTGAACGCGTCCGCGATCTCAAGCGCGGAGGGGAGGAATCCGGCTTTGAAAATGTCACGGACGGCGGTGGCAGCCTCCTCGATGGTGAGAAAGCTCGCCGAGAGCGTGGCGCGGGCCGGCGGGAGCGGCAGCAGTTTCAGGGTTGCTTCCGTTACGACGCCCAGCAACCCCTCCGAGCCAACGAACAGGCCGACCAGGTCAAAGCCTGTTTTGTTCTTGTGTGTCCGGCTTCCCGCCCGTAACACGCGGCCATCGGAGAGCACCACTTCCAAACCAAGCACGTAATTCCGGGTCACCCCATACTTCAGGCAGCGCGGCCCGCCAGCGTTCGTCGCGATGTTCCCGCCGATGCTGCATTCCTTCAGGCTTGCGGGATCGGGGGGGTAAAAGAGACCCTGCTTGCGCGCGGCTGCCTGCAAGGCGCCGGTGATCACGCCTGGTTGCGCCACGGCTACAAAATCGCTGTCGCTAATCTCCTTGATCTCTCGCATCCTGGCCAGGGAAAGGGCGATCCCGCCATGCGAGGGGACGCAGCTCCCCACATAACCGTAGCCGCTCCCCCGGGGAGTGACCGGGATGGAATGCAACGAGGCAAACGCCAGCAGCTTCCCAACGTGTTCGGCAGACTCGCCAAATACCACCACGTCGGGAGCGTGGCTCGCGAACCATTTGTCGCCGCTATGCGCGAGGATCGTCTCGTCGTCCTCGCGGACGGCATTCTTGCCCAGAAGCCGTGTCAGCTCCTTTCGCAACGCGAGATCCAGCGCCACGGTTCCTACTGATCCTTCCTGCCGAACAGTTTGCCCATGCTGCTGCCCACTTTCTGGAACAAGGTTCCGCGTGGAGTGCTCGCCGGGATTGGATTGGCTGGGACAAGCTCAGCCACCGGCGCGGGGCTTGGAACCGGGCGCTTTACAGAAACAATCTTTTTCCTTTTCGGAGGTTTGGCCGTGTTCTCGGGCAGGGCAGGAAATCCCGAATGCGAGATCACACTACCCTTGCTGGCGGAGAGGGTGATTTCCGCGAGAGCGTTGCCGTCATCATCCAGGCAGGAGACCGTCCAGCGCGGAATGGCATCGGGTCCTTTTCGCAATTCGTAGTTCATCGCGCTGAACTTCAATTTTCCGGCGTCGGCATAGTTCTTCGCAATGCTGGCAGCGTAGCTGGAGTCAAACTTCACGGCATCAATGCCGAGCGCGTCTTGTGGCGCGAGGCGGGTGGCGAACTGCGAAACAGAACGCGACGCGACGATGGCCCCGCCGGACGTCACATATTCATGAAGTCCGTTCGGCTCCGACGGATCGGCTGCAACGACGTACCACCGCACCGGATCGGGCGCGCCTTCGCGGCCTTCGACGACGGACACCTGCTTCTGCTTATCCGCTGGAAGCAGAGCGACGGCCTCCAGCGCGGTAATCGTGTCCGCTGCGGCTGCTCCGAAATTCCCGCAGAAGAGCGCGAGCAAAAACCACTTCATGAACGCACCATAATTCAACGCGTTCGTTTTGACACCGGGAAGTGCGGCGAAAACTTTCCTCTTTTTAATTCAGCGGGACTCGCACTACGGTACCCACATGAGCAATCGAATCCTCGAAGGAAAGACCGGCCTCGTCTTTGGCGTGGCGAATAAACGCAGCATCGCGTGGGCGATCGCCAAAGCGTGGGCAAACGCGGGCGCTCGATTAATTTTTAGCTACCAGGGAGAGCGGCTGAAGGACAATGTGGAGGAACTCGTATCCGAGTTTGGCAGCGAGACGCCGCTGTTTCCTTGCGACGTCTCCAGGGACGAGGAGATCACTTCATTCTTCAGCAAGGTCAAAGAGCAGACTTCCACAGTGGATTTCATGCTGCATGCGGTGGCCTTTGCTCCCAAAGAAGCGTTGGAGGGCGACTTCATCAACACTACGCGGGAGGCTTTCAGGATGGCGCACGACATCAGCTCCTATTCCCTGCTGGGCTTGTCGCGCGAAGTCGCGCCTCTGATGACTAATGGCGGGAGCATCGTGGCGATGACCTATTATGGAGCCGAAAAGGTGGTGCCCCACTACAATGTCATGGGAGTCGCGAAAGCCAGCCTGGAGGCGACGACGCGCTACCTGGCTTATGACCTGGGCACGAAGAAGATCCGGGTCAACTGTATCAGCGCGGGGCCTGTGCAGACGCTCGCGGCTCGTGGCATTGCCGGGTTTACCTCGATGCTCAAGCATTACCAGGAGCACGCGCCCCTGCGGAGGAGCTGTGATCCGGCGGAGCTTGGCGCGACCGGCGTATTCCTGGCGAGCGAAGGGGCGGCGGCTATCACTGGACAGGTGATCTACGTGGATGGCGGTTACCAAATCATGGGGATGTAGGTCGTTCTGCCAGAATCTCCACCAGCGGCTGAGATGAAGTGTGTCCTGAGCATAGGAGGTTCAGATTGCAGCGCCGGGGCGGGGGTTCAGGCGGATCTCAAAACGTTCACCGCGTTTGGCGTTTACGGACTTACCGCGATCACCTGTGTCGTAGCCGAAATTCCGGGAAAGGTGAGCGCGATACAGGGGATCTCTCCTCGGCTGGTAGCCGAACAGATTCGCCTGCTGTTTGAGTGTTTCCCCATTGCGGCGGTCAAGACGGGTTTGCTCCACTCAAGCGCGGTCGTGAACGAAGTGTGCGGCGCTCTGACAAGTGTTTTTGCGCCCATGTCGCGTCGACCGTTCCTTGTAGTCGATCCCGTCATGGTCGCCACAAGCGGCCATGCCCTGTTGGATGCGGGCGCGTTGGAAATCTACCGCGACCGCCTTTTCCCAATGGCTGATTTGATCACGCCGAACCTTGATGAGGCGGAAGTAATCCTAGGCAGGCCGGTCACCACTGTGGAGGAGATGAGGATCGCGGTGAATGAGCTCGCGTCCAAATGCGGCGCGGCTGTCCTTCTGAAGGGCGGGCATTTGCAAGGAGCCGTTGCCTCGGATATCCTTGGCTCTGGCGGTTCCACGCGGGAGTTCAGCTCAGGCTTCGTTGCTGGGGTCAAGACGCACGGGACTGGCTGCGCTTATTCCGCCGCGATTGCCGCAGGCATTGCAAAAGGCCTTTTGCTTGAAGAAGCCATCGGAGAAGCGAAACGTTTTGTGACTCGATGCATCCAGGAGCACCTGCTATGGGATCATGGTGGGCATTCTATTCACGCGCTGAATCACGCGGCTGAATCCGCGTCTACCTCGATCCCGGAGGCTTGACAGCTTCCGCTTTTTTGGTCAGAAACGAAGCATGCTTCGAAGCGTAAAACAGTTGCACGGCGACAAACTTGGCGCGGTCGACGGGGAGATCGGCCATGTGAAAGACTTTTATTTCGACGATCAGAATTGGGCCGTGCGTTATGTGGTGGCTGACACCGGCTCATGGCTGAGCGGTCGTCTTGTGCTTCTTTCACCCGTGGCGCTCGGAAGCCTCGCAAAGGATGGGAAAGTTCTGGAAGTCAAACTCACCCGGAAGCAGATAGAAGACAGCCCTTCAATCGAATCGCACCGGCCTGTTTCCCGCGTCTATGAGGAGGAATACTACCGCTACTACGGTTGGCCCTCCTACTGGGAAGGCGGCTCCGTTTGGGGGGGAAGCGCGTTCCCGGGCGCGTTGTGGGGGACGGGCGCTTTTCCGATGGGACCTCCGGTCGAAATGCCTCCGGCCGCTGACGATCCAAAACCCCGCGGCGAAGACGAGGACGCCCACCTGCGCAGCGCCGAGGAGATGATCGGGTACGACATCGAGGCCACGGATGGGGCGGTGGGCCATGTTTCGGATTTTCTGATGGACGACACGACCTGGACGATACAGCAGTTTGTGGTGGATACCGGAAGCTGGCTTTCAGGCAAAAAGATACTCATCGCGCCGCATGAGATCACGCAGGTGCTTTGGGACGACAGCCGGGTTCAAGTCGCCCGCGTGAAGCTTGCCATCGAGAACGCGCCCGCCTACCACGCGGAGTAGAGCCTCCGGCTATGCCGCGATGACGGGGCTGGCCTCGGAAATGGCGGGATTGGCAATGTAAGGAACAAGCGCATCCATCGCGCGCCTCGATACGGTGGCGAGGACATGGATGCTCTCGCCTTCATAGGTTGTTTCGAGCACAGTGCCCTCCCGATGGAGCCGCGCCAGTACGTCTGCCCGGCGAGCAGGCAGCCGTAAATCGAGAGTCACGCTCCCTTTGCTCACAAAGTCCCCAATTCGCTCGATGAGTAAATCGACACCCGCATCCGTGCGCAGCGAGATGAAAACAGCTTCTGGGAAATGCCTGCGAAGTCCGGCGAGCACAGTGGGATCCTCCACCTTGTCCACTTTGTTGAAAACGACAAGCGTCTCCTTGACGTCCGCTTTAAGATCAGCAAGGACGCGCATCGTCGTGTTGTAAAATTCCATGACTTCCGGCTGGGAGGCGTCGAGCACATGGATGAGGAAGTCGGACATTACCGCTTCTTCCAATGTCGCGTTGAAGGATTCTACAAGCTCATGCGGCAGCTTGCGGACGAAGCCGACCGTATCGGTGAGGAGCAGAGGCTGCTTGTTTGGCAGGGCGATCTTGCGGGTGGTGGTGTCCAGCGTGGCAAAAAGTTTGTCCTCCACGAGCACCTCGGCTCCCGTCAACCGGCGCAACATCGAGGATTTGCCGGCATTGGTGTAGCCCACGATTGCCGCATTGGGAACGGGAGCGCGTTTGCGATCCTTCCGCTGCGTGGCTCTGGATCTCCGGACATCCTCGAGTTCCTCTTTGAGCCGTTCAATCTGCCCGCGAATCTTTCGCTTATCCTGCTCGAGCTGGCTTTCACCCTCGCCCTTCGCCCCGATCCCGCCGCCCTGCTGGCCAAGGTGGCTCCAGGCCCGCGTCAGACGCGGCATCGAGTACCTCCATCCGCGCGAGGTCTACTTGCAGCTTCGCTTCACGGGTCTGGGCGCGCGCGCCAAAAATATCGAGGATGATTTCGTGCCTGTCCGCCACTGTTGCCCCGGTGAGTTCCTCCCAATTGCGCTGCTGAGCGGGAGTCAGTTCGTTATCGAAGACCAGGACATCGCAATGGCGCTCCTTCATCCGATCCGCGATCTCCTGAGCCTTGCCAGAGCCGACGAGGTAGCGGGCATGATACTCCCGGTGATGCACCAGCATCCGATCTATGATGGGCAACCCCAGTGTTGAGACCAGTTCCTCAAGTTCCTCCAGAAGGCTTTCCGCCTCGCCTTTCCGCCCCGCGTCCACATACGATCCGATGAGAAAAGCGCGCTCGACGAGCTTCTCCCGTTCCTTGATCTCAAACATCAAAGAGAGTGTAACACTGTTTGCGCGGAACTCACGTCGAAGAATCGCCAGGGTGCCGCCTCACAAGCAAGGGTGAGTCGGGCGCCAGCTTGGATATCGACCGATTCGGCGAGCCTTGAAGCTCAACGCGTCGCCGCCGGAATCGCCTTGCGGACAAGGTCGATGGCGGCTGCCGGGTCAGCAACTTCCACGACCATTCTTGAATAGTGATTGCGAACATCCAGCGCAATGGCGTGAAGGCTCTTCCGAGGCGGATGGGCCGCATTGACGCCGATAACTCGATCGAGCGGTATCTCCATGCGCGTTTGGAAGCAGGAGGGCTGTCCATGGATTTGCATCACCAAATTGCCGTCAAGAATGCTGATTTCCGTCATAAATGATCCTTCTTTTTGGGTTGGCTCGCAGTTTCGACAGTTTACCAGCGGAGGTCGAAAGGTTTGTTGCTACATTTAGGTGGCGCTCATGTTACAGGCGCGTTTCCGGCCGGGACTTATTTGACCAGCCAGGTTTCCTCCTATGATGGCCGGATTCCTGCTTTTCTCGGCTCTGCGATGAGCGAGATTTCGTTGGAAGAACCGGCGCTGAGACAAGAAGGCAACTTTGTAAATGGATCGACAGGCAGCGTCGTTGCAAAGGGACGCGCTCTCGCTGATGTTAAATCAGTGAGAAGCCGCATCGAGGAGTTCACCGACCAGGTGAGCAGGATTATCGTCGGCAAGGAACGTTCCGTCCGGCTCGCTGTGACTTGTTTTGTGGCGCGCGGGCATTTGCTGATCGAGGATGTGCCTGGAGTAGGGAAAACGACTCTCTCTCACGCGCTGGCAAATTCGCTGGGGTTGAACTTTCGCCGGGTGCAGTTTACAAGCGACCTGCTGCCCGCCGACATCCTTGGGAACTCGATCTTCGATCAGAACGAAAAGCGATTCACTTTCCACCCGGGCCCACTGTTTTCCCAGGTTGTTCTCATTGACGAGATCAATCGCGCCACGCCGAAGACCCAGAGCGCGCTGCTGGAGGCGATGGAAGAGAACCATGTGTCCATAGATGGTGTGACTCATCCGCTTCCCAGTCCGTTCTTCGTCATCGCGACGCAAAATCCCCAGCAGCAGATCGGCACCTTCCCGCTGCCTGAATCGCAACTGGACAGGTTCCTTATGCGGATCGAGCTGGGCGTGCCAGATCGCGCGAGCGAACGCGCGATGCTGTTGGGAATGGATCGTCGTGAGCTTTTACTGAAGATGCAGGCGGTGTTCTCCGGCGACATGTTGCACGAGGTGCAGAAGCAGGCGAGGAAGACGCACGTGTCGGGGCCTTTGCTGGACTACTTGCAGGATCTCCTGGAGGCGAGCAGGCGCCGACATAGGATAGGCCTTTCGCCCCGCGCCGGCCTCGCCCTGCTCCATGCCTCCCAAGCGTGGGCGCTGATGCAGGGGCGTGACATGGTGCTCCCGGAAGATGTGCAAGCCGTGGGTGTCGCGGTCATGGCGCACCGCCTCGGACACGATGTCGAAAATTCCGGAGAGTCGGGGCGAGCCCTCGCCGAAAACCTGCTGAAGTCCGTCGGAGTGAACTGAACATCTCCGAAAACCGGCGCTGACGTTGAAGAGAAATTCCTTTCAAGGGTGGGTTTTTCTCTCCCCCACGTGGAACGGAGGCGGACTCGGCCTGCTGCTTTTTGGCATGTGGTATGCCGCCGCCAGCCAGAGCAGCGCGGCAGTCTACATGTTTTTCTTCGTGCTTGGCAGCATCGCGCTGATCTCCTGCGTCCATACATTGCTGAACCTCAGTGGGTGCCGGATGGCGCTAGAATCGGCTGAGCCGGCTTTCGCTGGCCAGGAAATAGTCATCCCGCTTGAGGCAAATAACCAGTCGCGCGCCCGGCGATACGGATTGCGTGTCTCCGTCTATGAACCTGGCGCGGAGGGGCGGGGGTTAAAGAGGACTGGCTCCGACAACCGCTTTACGCGGCGGTTATTGCAGTCGATGCAGGGTGTGGTTCCCAGCGGCCTCGCGTTCATCCATGGGTTGGAGCCGAATGCGGCGGAACGGGCGGAAATCCGTTTCATCGCGACGGGCCGGGGCTCACACGTTGTTACCCGATTAAAGCTCTCCAGTAGCTATCCTCTCGGTTTCTTCAAGGCCGAACAATCCGTCTCGGTGGAGCAGCGATATCTTGTCTATCCCGCTCCCAGCGGCCGTGAGGAGTTGCCGAGCTCACGCCAGGCAACCGCGGCTGAGCGCGAAGGCGCCAGGCGGGAAGGGGATGACTTCGCGGGGGTGCGAGCTTATCAACTCGGCGAATCGCAGCGCCATGTGGACTGGAAGGCTGTCGCAAGGGGGCAGCCGCTGCTGGTGAAGCAGTTTTCGGCGGAGCAGGATGACCGGCTCTCGCTCGAGTGGGAATCTCTGCCAGGTTTGGACACGGAGGCGAGGTTGTCGCAGCTGGCTCTGTGGGTGATCAAGGCTGAACGCTCACAGAGGATATATGGTCTCACTATTCCCGGAGTGAACATCCTCCCCGGGCGCGGCGACGCGCATTATCACCATTGTCTGCAAGTTTTGGCGGTCCATCCCCCAGGAACGGAGACTGCCTCATGAACCTGCGCGTTTTCTCCTGGCGAAAGCAGACCATCCCACGGCAGTCAGTCGCGTTCATCAGCTTGGGCGTCACAATGGCGGCGCTCCCGATGATCGGGAAACTTCCGATCATTATTTTAGCGCTGTTGCTGGTAGCGGCCTTCGGACGCCTCGTGGCCGAGCGGTGGCTCGGCCAGTGGTCGATCTGGGCGCTTGGAGTGATCGTCTTTCTGGTTGGGATCAGCGCGACGCTCATCACCTACAACACCATTGTCGGGCTCGAACCTGGCGCGGCGATCATGCTGGTGCTGCTTTCGCTGAAGGTGCTCGAAACCAAATCCTCCCGGGATTTTCGAGTGCTGGCCCTGCTGGGCTACTTCCTTTGCGTCATGGCTCTGTTTTTCTCACAGGACCTTCCGATGTGCCTGTATGTCGGTTTGGTCTTCGTAGTGATTACAGCAGCCTTGGTGCATCTTCATCTCGCCTCCTGGCATCCCCGCAACCAGATCGTGCCCGCCGCCCGGCTGTCGCTGACGCTGCTCGCGCAATCGCTTCCTCTCACAGTCCTTCTGTTTCTGCTTTTCCCTCGTTTCGAGGGTGTCTTCAGATTCCAACTTGGGACGCCCCATTTCAACAACGAGGGGATGTCCGATGAAATGAAGCCGGGCACGATATCCAGCATCGCCATCTCCAACGACATCGCGTTCCGAGTGGATTTTCTCGGGGGAGCGATCCCGAGTCCGACGATGATGTACCTGGCGGGGAGCGGTGCTCTGGCAGGATGACGGCCTGTCGTGGGAGCGAGGCGCCTCGCAGGTCGGCGAGTCAACGGTTGAGCCTCTTGGCGGAGAGCTGATCATGCAGCGCATCACGATCGAGCCACAAGGGGGTAAATGGCTTTTCGCGCTGGATCGCCCGGAGCCCGCCAAATCGTTCATCTACCGGGCGGGCGGAGTCCTCGAAAGCCCGAAGCCCATCGTCACGCCGCTGTGCTATGACGTGACATCCCGTTCCGAGAATCACCAAACAGTCCTTTCGCCCCGCATCCTCAAACTTGCGCTCTCAACACCTCCGCTGAGTCCCGAGGTGAAGCAACTTGTCGGCTCGTGGCTGCAGGGGAACGCGTCGGAGCGCGACATCGTCAGCGCGGCGCTGCGCTTCTTTCGTAAAGAGCGGTTTGTCTATACGCTCTCCCCTGGCGGGTACAAAGACGATTCTCTGGACGAGTTCCTCTTCCACCGGAAATTCGGCTTTTGCGAACACTATGCAGCCGCTTTCGCCACCCTCATGCGGGCGGCCAACATTCCATCACGCGTAGTCCTGGGTTACCTGGGTGGCCAGTATAACAGCCTGGGCGGATATGTAATTGTGCGGCAGAGCGACGCGCACGCGTGGTGCGAGGTTTGGATGAAAGGCCGCGGATGGCTTCATGTGGATCCCACCACCGTCGTCGCGCCGGAGAGGGTCAGTTCCGGCCTTGAGTCCTTCCTGGAATCGGCTTCCGCAGCCGCGACTATCAACGCGCGAAACACATCCTCGGCCAGCGCGGTGGGTTTGCGGGAAATACTGCGCGAAGCCCAACTGGTATGGGACACCGCGAACTATCAGTGGAACCTGCGCGTCCTTGGTTACGATGGGCAAAGCCAGCGCGGCTTTTTGACGCTGGCTGGCTTGGAGGACACTCGAAATCTCTGGCTGATCTTTCATTGCGCTATCGGCATCGCCTTTGTGCTTCACTTGCTGGCGGGTTGGATGCACCTGCGATCCCGCGCGCGGCGAGACAAGGTAAGCCTCATCTATCAGGGATTCTGCCAGCGTCTCGCCGACTCCGGATTGGCGCGCGAGGGGTGGGAGGGTCCGCTGGAGTTTTCCCGGCGCGCCCTTGGCCCGATTCCCCGCGAAGAGCACAGCCATCGAGCAAATTCGAGACGAGTATATCGCGCTACGCTACGGACCTGACGAGAGGGAAGAAAAGCGCGTCGCTCAATTTGCCGCTTTGGTGCGGAATCTCTCCCTTGCCGGGACCTGCAAGCAAGGAGACGTCTGAAAGATTAAACGGGCAGCATACGGCGGCTAGCCCTCCGGGGTTTTCCAGTGGAAGGTGACGGGCTTTTCCATTGCCGGGTCGAGACTTTGGTGAACGGGGCAGGCGAGCGCGGCGCCTCAAGGAGACCGTCTGGATCAACAGCCTTTTCGATGGGGAGCCACACCTCTGTCGAAATCCGTCGGATGCGCCTCGGAGCCTCCACGCTCATTTCTTTGGCCACCTCGATCTTCATGCCAGCGAGATCAATTGAGTGCTGGCTGGCGTAAATGCCCATGATTGTGGCCATGCATGTTCCCAATGCCGCGGCAACCAGGTCTGTGGGAGAAAATGCCTCTCCCAAACCGTGGTTATCCACTGGAGCATCTGTGTTGATGACAGTGCCGGAGGGGCCGTGTGTCGCCCTGCAATGCAAGCGTCCCTCGTATTCGATGACTGATTTAACCATTCGCCGACCTATGTGACGCCAGGAGAATCAGGAGCCGAGGTTCAGCGGCGGTGGCGGCGTGGCCGTCGGGCGTATGCGGGGCAGCGTGAGCAACTCCTCTTTCTCGGCAGCGAGGGAGTCGCGTTGGTGGGCAAGCGCGTCGACTTGCTTCTGCAGGCTGGCGGCCGTGTCCGCGGCATCCCGCAGCGCCTTGTCTTTGTCGGAGAGTTGCCGGCGCGCCGCTGCCGCGTCGTCTCCCTGGCGCTTCAGTTCAGCGCGCAAGGATTCCAGTTCGGCGCGCAGCGTGGCAATCTGACTGCCGTGCTGTTCCTGAAGGGCGGCAGTTGTTGCCCTGTGCTCCTGAGCCGCCGCCGCCATTTGCTCCAGCGTTAGCTGTTTCTCCTGGCTGACTTTGCGGTAATTGCCTCCGAAGACCTCCATCTGGCTGCGCTTGGACTCAAGGGCCTTTTGGGCGGCGTCGAATGCCTGGTCTCTTTCAGCCGCTACCGCCTCCAGTTCTGAAGTGACTTCCGTGACGTGCAGGCGAAGGCTGTCGCGTTCCCGCTCGAGGCGGGCAGCGCGCGCTTTCACTTCCTCGAAGGAGGCTTGCTGCCGGGCAAGCTGGTCGCGCTCCTCGCGGAGCTTCTCCGCCGCGGCAGTCGTCTCTTCCAGCTTGGTTGTGATCTTGTTACGCTGCAAAATGACCTCCTCGACGTCGCCAAGAACCTTCGCCTTTTCCTGGGCGTGCGCTTCTTTTGCCCGCGCCGCGTCGTCGGAGATATCGGCGTGGGCCTTGAGACTTGCGTCGCGCTCCTGGTTCGCCGTCTCGATCGCCTTGCGGTGCGCGGCTTCCGCTTGTTCGAGCCGGATTTTGAGATCGTCCCGTTCCTTTGAAAGAGAAGCTTTGGCGGCTGCGACGGCTTTCTCTCGGGACTCTGTCATGCCGGAGATCGTCCTGTCCCGCTCCGCGAGCCGCCCGGCCGTCGCGTTGCGATCCTTTATGACTTCGTCCCGTTCCTTTTTGAGGAAAGCCAGCTCTTTCGCGTTTCTCTCCAGGGTCTTGGTTAGCTCCGCGAAAGCCTTCTCCTTATCCGTCAACTTCGCGAGGGTCGCCGATTTCTCCTTCAACGCGTCATCGCGGTGCTTGCGCGCCGAGGCAAGGTCCCCCACCCATGATTCGCTGGCCTTGGAAAGCTCGTTGTGCGCCTTGATGCGCTCGGCCAGGAGTTTGTCGCGTTCGGCAAGCTGGCCGGACAACAGAGCCCGGCTTCTGGCTATTTCCTCCCGCTCCTTTTGCAAAGCGGCAAGTTCCTTCGCGCCTTTCTCTCCCGACTTGGAGAGTTCGACAATAGCCAGCTCCCTTTCAACGAGTCTGGATTGTAACGCGGCTTTTTCGTCGGCAATTTCGTCGCGCTCCTTCCGGGCGGCGTTGAGATCTGCCAATGCCCTATCAGCAGAGTTCCGAAGCTCGACGGCTTCTTTCTCCTTCGCCGCGAGAAGGGCCGCGGTGGCGGAGTGCTGGCTCGCCACGTCTTCCCGCTCCTTCTTTAACGCGGCCACTTCACTGTCACTGCCGGCTTTCGCCAGCGCCATCTCAGCCGCCGCCTTCTCCAAATCCGCCGCGCGCGCTTCGATTCGGTTCTTCTCAGCGGCGAGATCGTCAGAGCTTTTTCGAGCGACCGCGAGTTCTTTCACGGCGTTTTGGTGGTCGCTTGAGAGCGCGGCAAACGCCGCGTGTCTTTCCGCGAGGTTTGAAGTCAATTCCGCGCTGTTCTTCGCCAGGATCGCGCTCTCTTCGCGAAGCTTCGCGACCGCCGCCGCGTGTTCATCCCGTTCGCTGGTCACCGCCTGGAGGCTGCCGCGCGCTTCCTCCAGTCTGGCGGAGAGCGCGGCGTGTTCCCGAGAGTGGATAGCGATCTTCTCCGCGTGCGCCCGATCTCTTGCGGCTGCCTTCGCTTCGTTTTCCTGGGACGCGATTGTGAGCGCGGCAAGACTCGCGGAAGCATTGTTCTTCTCCTCGAGAAGATTTGCCGCTCTCTTCTGGTGCTCGACCATCTTTACCCCGAGTTCCTCGTGGGCGTTCCGCAGATCTCCCAATTCCTTGGCCAAGGCCTGCCTTGAGCGCTCTGACTCCTCCCGTTCTTTTTCACGAGCGGCGACCTGTAGGCGCGCCGCGTCAAGTTCCGCCAGGATTTCTTTTTTGTGATTCTCCTCCGCCGCGAGAGCGGAGACCGCTGCGTCCCGTTCGCGAATCGCCGCGTCACGTTCTGCCGAGAGTGTCTGTCCGCCGGTTTGGGTCGCATGCAGCTTTTCCTGGAGTTCCTTGGCTGTCGCGGTGAGCACAGCCAGGCTGCCAAGCGCCGCTTCCTTTTCGCCCAGGAGGCGCGCCGCTCTCTTCTGGTGCTCGACGAGGCTGCCGCCGACATCGGCATGCGCCTTTCGCAGAGCGGCCACCTCCGAAGCGCCAGCCTCTTTGACCCGCAGGGCTTCCGTTCGCGCGGCATCCAATTCTTTCCGAAGGCCCTCCAGCTCTACGCCCATGGCGGTGAGCTTTGCCTCCGCTTCCTTCTTGTAATCCTCCTCGGCCGCGCCGAGCCGCGATACGGCTTCCTCGCGTTCCTTCATCGCCTGATCCCGCTCTGTGGCAGTGGCGCGCAAGGTTCCTTGCGCTTCGGCCAGGGTGGCCTCCAAAGCCGCGCGCTCTTCCCGCATCGCTGCAACCTGCTCCGTCAGAGTGGTCATCTCCGACAGCGCGGCATCTTTTGCGGCCGATTTTTCCTCGAGTTCCTTGGTCGCGAGCGCCATGGCGGCTAGGCGCGATACGGCTTCCTCGCGTTCCTTCATCGCCTGATCCCGCTCTGTGGCAGTGGCGCGCAAAGTTCCTTGCGCTTCGGCCAGGGTGGCCGCCAAAGCGGCGCGCTCTTCTCGTAGCGCTGCAACCTGCTCCGTCAGAGTGGTCATTTCCGACAGCGCGGCATCTTTTGCCGCCGATTTTTCCTCGAGTTCCCTGGCCGCGAGCGCCATTGCGGCCAGGCTGGCAACGGCTGCCTCTTTGTCGCTAAGGAGTTGTTCAGCCGAGCGTTGATGCGCGGCCAGCTTGCCTATCGCTTCCTCATGCGCCCCGCGGAGGTTCTTCAACTCCGACGCGCTGGAATGTCTCAACGCCACGAGTTCGGCGCTTGATTTATCGCGCTCCTTCTTCAGGCTCTCCAGCTCCGCGCGCATCGCGGCGAGTTTTTCTTCCGCTTCTCTCTTGTGATCATCATCCCCCGCGCCGAGGCGAGAGACCGCTTCCGCGCGTTCCTTGGCCGCCTCGTCGCGTTCGCTGGAAACGGCTTCAAGCTGCCCCCTGTGTGACTGGAGATCCCGATCAAGACTGGCAATCTTTTGCTCACGCGCGTTGATCGCGGTGTCGTGTTTCCTTTTGAGGGCATCGAGTTCCTGGCTTCTTGCCTCACGCGCGCGAGCGATCTGGTTCAGAGCCGCGTCCCGCTCCTTTTCCAGCTTTTCGCGCTGGCTCTCGGAAGACGCGGCGAGCGCTTTCATCTCTTCCTTCAGCGAATCAATTTGCTTCTCGACCGGGAGCAGAGCGGCAAGGGCCTTGTCCCGTTCCCGCATGAGGGATGCAATAAGATCGCCGGCCGCTGCGGCCTCGGCGGCGCTGGTTTCCGCCTTCTTGGTTGCGGCGCCCTGCGACTGCTCTTTGAGATTTTGCCGAGCCCCTTCCAGTTCGGATGAGATCTTATCCCTTTCCGTCGCGAGATGATCGCGCTCCTGCGAGAGCGAACTGATCTGCGTTTGCAAAGTCTCTGACACTTCGTCCTTCAGCTTCACAGCGCCATCACGCTCTTGGGCGAGGAGGAGCATCTCCTGGGTTCTGGCCCCT
This sequence comes from uncultured Verrucomicrobiae bacterium, assembly GCA_963828525.1. GTDB lineage: Bacteria > Verrucomicrobiota > Verrucomicrobiia > Chthoniobacterales > Chthoniobacteraceae > CAWHEP01. The sequence continues at coordinate 141,982 of CAWHEP010000009.1, read as the reverse complement.
TTATCTTTTGCAATCTGGGCGGCGAGACGATCCCGCTCGCGAACCGCCGCGTCGCGCTCCTGCGCGAGGGTCTCGGCCTGTCTGCGCTGGGAGTCGCGCAGTTGGGCCAGTTCCATGGCGACTCTGTCCCGCTCCGCGAACGCGGAACCCAGATCTTTCTGCAACGAATCAACCTGCCGCTTATGCAAACTTGCGTTTTCAGCGAGCAGCGATCTCGCTTCGTCACGCTCCTTGATTACAGTGAACCGCTGCTGCTCGATTAAACCGGTCTGCTTTCTCTGCGCCTCGGGATCAGAGACGGCGGAGGGAAGCGGCGAAAGAAGGAGAGCTTCCGCGGGACGTTCCTGTTCAGGAAGCGTGGTCACGGCCCCTATGGGGGAAATGTCGCCTTCCGTGGTCGAAAGACGCAGGGGCGCGGGAGCCGGCAGAGCCGTGACCGCGCCGGAGGGCATCTCTTTTGCCGTTCGAAGGGGGGGATCCTTGGCGACCGGTTCTTGTGGAGAAGGACTCTTGAACCAGGGTTGTTTCGTGAGCTTTGCCTCGACCTTGCTTTCATCCGCATCCGTCGAATCTGGCGCGGGAACTGTTTCCGCAGGCTCGGATTTCCTTTGGGCGGCGTTGCCCCCCGCAGGGAAGGCTGGGAAAGCGGGCTCGCGCCGGGGCAGCTTCGCCGCTGCCGCGCGTGGTTCATTCACAGAGCGCTGGGAACGCACCCTCTCGGCAAGTTTGTGCCACGGGAAGAATATCTCCGCCTCATCGGCTGGCGTGATGGGACGCTGGAAAATTTCGGGACAAAGCCTCGCGATCTCCGATAGCGCGATGGTAGCCTTTCCTTCAGCAATGCTGGCTGAGAGCTCGCTCACCTTGAAGAAGATCTTCTGGGAGAGATCGTGCGGACCCGGTTTGAGAAGGTGCGGAGGGATGCGGTGCAGGAAGTCGCCTACTTCCAGAGCGATCTTTGCGGGCGGTTCGGACTGTTTTTTCGCGGGGTCAACAGCATCGCCGGGTTTGCCAGCCGGAACGTTCGCGCGTGAATGCCACGCGGGCGGCATCTTGGACGATGTCGGGCCAGCGTTACGCGATTCCGCCTTGTCCTTGGTTATCCCGTCCAGGAGAGAACCAGTTTGCGCGGTTTCCACCTTCCCGGCGTCGTCATTTTTGGGCGGCTCGGGGACGGGGGCTGCTTCCGGCGACGGCTCTTCAGTCCGTTTCGCTTTAAAACGACTCAGAAACGATTCAATCATCCATTAAAGCCCAGCGCGCATATTCCATGCCTTCCTGACACCTTAACGCCCTGCTCAAACATCCGTCAAGGACTGCCCGCCGCGCTGGCAGTTTTGAGAGCGGCTAGCTGCTCTGCGGATTCGAGGGCGGACCGGTAAGCTTTGCCAGTTTGTCCTGCAATTCCTTGATCGTAAAAGGTTTGGGGAGGAAATCAGTGAGACCGCCATCCTCGGACATGCTCTTCTTCTTCTCGTATCCGCTCGTGAACAAAATCCGGATATCGGGCCTGATTTGCCGCAGCCTGGCGCACGTTTCCTCTCCATCCAGTGACGGCATCGTCATGTCGAGCACAACCACAAGGATTTTTTCGGCATTTTCCTCGAATTTACGGAGACCCTCCTCGCCATCGCTCGCCGTGAGAGAGGCGAACCCAAAATTCTTGACCAGGCGCTCGGTCAGGATCCGCACACTGGGATCGTCGTCAATTATTAGAACCATTACTTTTCGCCGCCCCCTTACATTCTTCCCTCTCACAAAACGGGCGCAGCCGCAAGGCGCAAATGCCCAGGATTCGGGGAGGTGCATTCCGCGCTCATTTTTCCCGTGCGGGGTGGCGGGGCTTCGCTTAACATTGCCGCCATGTTAAGCGCTGGCATTGTTGGGCTGCCCAACGTCGGAAAATCCACCCTGTTCAATGCGGTAACCCGCACACGGAAGGCGGCGGCGGCGAACTACCCGTTCTGCACCATCGATCCGAATGTAGGTGTAGTGACTGTTCCCGACGCGCGGCTTGACTCTCTCGCGAAGTTTTCACATTCCCGAAAGGTGGTTCCCGCCGCCATCGAGTTCGTCGATATCGCGGGTCTGGTGCGGGGGGCGAGTCAAGGGGAGGGGCTGGGCAATCAATTCCTCAGCCACATCCGTGAGGTGAACGCGATTGTCCAGGTCGTGCGCTGCTTCGAAGACGCGGATGTGCATCATGTCAATGGATCGGTCGATCCCGTTCGTGACATCGAAGTCATCACGACGGAACTCGTGCTATGCGATTTGGCGACTTTGCAGAAACGGAAGGACAGATTGCAGAAGTCAGCCAAGGCGGGCGACAAGGCTGCTAAAGCTGATATTGCCGTCATTGAGAAACTGCTGCCCCATCTGGACTCCGGAAAGCCCGCGGGGATCGCGGAGTTGTCCGAGGAAGAGCAGCGAATTGCGAAAGACTTTTTTCTGCTGACCTCGAAGCCCACCATCTTCGCCTGCAACGTGGCCGAGTCAGACCTCGCGGGACTGGAGGCAAGCCCATCCGCTCGCCATGTGAAGGCGGTCCGGGATTATGTCCGCGCCCATCTAGCAACTGAAGCGATTGTCATCAGCGCGCAGATCGAGAGTGAATTGATCGATCTCGCCCCCGCCGAATCTGCGGAATACCTTGCCGGACTGGGTGTTACCAGCAGCGGAGTAGATGCTCTCATCCAGGCGGTATATCACCTGCTGGGATTGCGAACTTATCTCACAACCGGGGAGACGGAGTCGCGAGCGTGGACGATCCGCGCGGGCGATAAGGCTCCGGCTGCCGCTGGGGTCATCCATTCGGACTTCGAGCGGGGCTTCATAGCCGCCGAGACAATCCACTTTGACGAACTCATCCGTCTCGGTTCGTTTGCCAAGGCGCGGGAAGTGGGAAAGTTACGTATCGAAGGAAAGGAATACGTCGTGAAGGACGGCGATGTCCTCGAGTTTCGTTTCAACGTTTAAGAAACTATGAGGAAGCGAGGCAGCCGCGCGACAGCCTCTTAGAGAAGCTTTGAAGGTGGCCCCAGCAGATCTTCACGCGTAAAGAGGGCGCGTACTTTATAGCCGAGCGCTTCGATGGACTGACGCCCTCCCTCCTGCCGGTCTATTAGGGAAAGAACGCAAGCGACTGTGCCGCCCTCATTTTCGACCGCCTCTATCGCTTGGAGAGCCGAACCTCCGGAGGTGATGACGTCTTCGATGATGACCACCGTGTCTCCCGGTTTGAAGTTGCCTTCAATCATCTTCCGCCTGCCGTGCTCCTTCGTCTTCTTCCGCACTGAGAACACCTTTAACGGAGGTTCGCAGGCAGCGAGCGCGGAAGCAATCCCGATCGCGAGAGCAATGGGATCCGCGCCCATGGTCAACCCTCCAACGCTGTCAATTCTCGTTTCTTCGGAGGCCGCGAAGTCGTTGATCATTTCGAAGCCGATTTTGCCAATGGCTAGCGCCATTTCCCCATCCAGCGTGGTCACCCTGGCATCGATGTAAAGATCGCTTTTGACGCCGGAAGCCAGAGTGAAGTCGCCGCGGCAGACGGAATTTGCCAGCAGAAAGGCGTGGAGGCCGCTCCTAAGATCGGTGGACATGTGACACCGGGGCGGTGGTCAGGGGTTGTCGCGCGACGGGTTGCGCTCTTCACGCTTGAGGACGAAGGAGATCGTCTGGATGAGCTCATCGGTGGTGACTGGTTTGTAAAGAACCAATGCTCCGATGCTGCGCAGAAATTCGCTGACCTTCGGCTTATCAGCATGGCCGGTGAGGAAGATGAAGCGCCTGCAGAGATACGGCTTGATGCGTTCAACCGCGCGGAAAAACATATCGCCGGGCATGGCCGGCATCATCATGTCACACATGATCAGATCGAAATCGAGCGCCATCACTTCATGCAACCCCTCAACGCCGTTCCTTGCGGTGGTCACAATGTAGTTGTGGCTTTCAAGCAACAACTTCAACGTGTCAGCCAGGTCGATGTCATCATCGAGCAGCAGGATGCTTTTGATGTCCAAATCCGGGGTGGTTCGGGACCCTTCCTGAACGAGTGGTGCCTGGTCTGCCATCGCGCAAGAGTAATCCTGAGGAGGAAGCATGTCATCCTTTTTGAACCTTTTATTAACAATCATCAGTCGGGAGTGGAGATTAGCTCTGGGAACGCGCCTGTTTCATAGGAGCGGTCGTTTCGATGTGGAGCTTTTTCCGTGCCTCTGGGCTATGAACCGAGAGGTTGCCGCGACACCCCGCAAAAAGGAGTTTTTCTGTCGTGAAGCCGCGAAGTAAGAAGGGGCGCTCCTTTGCAGGGTGGCTCGGGATCGCGGCGGTTTGCATCCTCATCACGCCGATGGTGGAGGTTCTCGCGACGCGGTTCATCGATCCGCCTGTTACCACTTTGATGCTTCTGCGGCGCGCGGCGGCGCAGTTTTCGGCTCACCGTCCCAGGCGGATGCTGTATGACTGGGTGCCTCTCCGCGACATCCCGGTGGAATACCTGAAGGACGTCTGGATCGCGGAAGATCAGCGTTTTTTCGTCCATCATGGCTTTGACTGGCGGGAAATTCGCAAAGATATGAATGAAGCGGAGCGGCGTGGAAAGCCGGCGAGGGGCGCCTCGACAATCACAATGCAATGCGCTCGCTCCGTTTTCCTCTGGGAAGGGCGCTCATGGATTCGCAAGGGGCTGGAGGCGTATTACACGTTGTTAATGGAGGCCATACTGTCGAAAAAGCGGATTCTGGAACTCTACGCGAACGTGGTCGAGATGGGAGATGGCATCTACGGAGTGCGCGCGGCGTCGCTGTTCTATTATGGATTGGCTCCGGAGAAGCTTGGACGCGAGCAGATCGCCTTGCTGGCCGGGCTGCTGCCAAATCCGCGGGTGTGGGATCCGCGCAAACCTTCGGTAGATCTTGTAAGACGCGAGGGAAAGATATTGCGGCAGCAAAAGGACGTTCGCTTTCCCGCGGAGCTGCTGCGATAAATTCATCTCCGTTATGATTTGCTCAAGAATTGGCCTGGTGTTCCTGGCGTGCGCGCTTTTGCTCCCGGCGTGCTCCCTCTTTCAATCGTCCCAGACCAGAAGGGAGAGGGAGTATGAGCGGTATGTCGAAAAATCTTCGAGGCAGCGCCAGCAGAGAATAACGCATAGCAAAGTCCCCCAGGGCACCGTGGAGCCAAACGGCTCAATGCCCGCGCTGCAAACTGACGCCAGCGTGGCGCCGGCCGCGGCGGCGCCTCCCCGCCGCAAAGTGGGGATGGCAGCATACCACCAGCAGCGCAGTAAGACTGCTGCGGGACGTCCTTTCGACGATCCGCTTCAGGGTTGACCGCCTCTTTGCCGAGCGCCCGCGCAAAGTCATTGCCAAAAAAGGGAGACTCGCTAGTTTCGCTGGCATGAGTCGTCTAGAAGGAAACGTCCTTGTCGCGCAAGGCGGGGGCCCCACTGCCGTTATTAACCAAAGCATCGTGGGTGTCACCCTGGAAGCTCGGAAGTTTGCCCAGGTGAAGTCCGTCTATGGCGCCATCCACGGGGTCAGTGGCATCGTGAAGGAAGACTTCATCGATCTCACCCGCGAGACTACGCACAACCTGGAACGCGTGGCCGCGACGCCTTCCTCCGCGCTGCTGTCCACCCGCGATAAGCCTGACGAGGAATACTGCGCGCGCATGTTCAAGGTGATGCGCAAACACGACATAAGATACTTCTTCTACGTCGGCGGGAACGACTCCTCGGATACGGTGCGTATCGTCAACGAGCAGGCGGAGGCGATCGGATACGACTTCCGGGCGGTCCATATTCCCAAGACGATCGATAATGACCTCGCTGAAAACGACCATTGCCCCGGGTTCGGCTCCGCGGCGCGCTTTGTGTCGCAGGCGTTCATGGGTCTTAACCTGGATAATCGAGCGCTGGCCGGGGTTCTGATCGGCGTGGTGATGGGCAGGCACGCGGGTTTCCTCACGGCGTCTTCCCGGCTTGCCCAAAAGTACATCGATGAAGGACCGCACCTGATATATGTGCCCGAGCGGCCATTCTCCACCGACCGGTTTTTGGCCGATGTAGATCGCGTCTATCGCGAGAGGGGTTCCTGCATTGTTGCCGTCTCGGAAGGCGTGCAGGATGAAACCGGCACGGCTGTCGCGCTGAAGCTGAATGATTCCGTGGAGCGTGACGCGCACGGGAATGTCCAACTTTCGGGGAGCGGCCAATTGGGCGACTTGCTGGCGGGACTGGTGAAAGAGAAGCTAAAGATCAAGCGAGTGAGGTCTGACACCTTCGGATACTTGCAGCGTTCATTTGTCGGAGTGGTGTCGGATCGGGACGCGCATGAGGCCCGGGAAGTAGGGGAGATCGCGGTGCAATACGCGATGTGGGATAACGTGAACGGCTCGATCGTCATCCGCCGCCCTGTGCTGAACTACAGCGTCAGCTACGACTTGGTGCCGCTGAAAAATGTGGCTGGCAAGACTCGTGTGATGCCGGAGGCGTTCATCAACGAGGAGGGAAACGGTGTTACCGACGCCTTCTACAGCTACTGCCGGCCACTCGTGGGATCGGGTTTTCACGAACCGCACCGGCTGAGAGCGCCGAAGGTGCCGAAGATCGAGGAGTAGACCGCTTACTTTCCCGTCGCTTTAAGCACGGCGAAGGTTTTCTGCCCAGCGCGGTCTATCAGCACAAGCATCGGCTTCCCCCCGTCATGCAGATCGAAAAGTTCCTTGCAGATTGCCGCGGTGGAGACAGGCGTCCCGTCAAGCTCGGTGATGACATCCTTGCGGCGGAGGCCCGCTGTGGCCGCTGGGCTGTCGGCTTGCACATCCGTCACCACCGCTCCTGAGGGCGTGTTGAATTTCATCTCGGTCGCGAGTTCCGGGGTGGCGTCCTGGAATTGCATTCCAGAATAGGGTGAGGTATTCGGCGCGGCTTCTTTTGGCGGCGCGGCCTTCTCTGGTTTCCGAGTATCCGCGGGCATCTCTGCTGTGGTCACGGAGACCTTCAGAAGCTTCGTATTCCGAAGGATGGCGAGTTCCACTGTTTGGCCGACTTTCTTGCTAAGAATCTGCTGCTGAAGGTCGCGTCCATTCGCCACCGGGATGCCGTCCACGCGAGTGATGACATCCGCGGGTCGGAGATCACTGCGATACGCGGGAGTGCCGGCTTCGATGGTCTGAACCGCGACTCCCCGGTCGAACGACGGCATCTGATCGAGGAAGGCCGCGCTTTTTTCCCTATCCACCAGCGTAATCCCCAGCCAGGGATAGACGATCCGGCCGGTTGCAATGATCTCAGTTTCAACACGCTTGCAAAGATTGGACGGCACCGCAAAGGAAAGCCCCCGTCCCAGCCCATTGATAAGCGTGTTCATCCCGACGACCTTCCCGTCGAGATCAAAGAGCGGGGAGCCGCTGTCACCTGGATTGATGAAAGCGTTCGTCTGAATGTAATCCTCAAAAGTCGTCTCCCTCGTGAGCTGGGTTCGGCCCTTGGCGCTCACCCAGCCAACCGTGAAGGTGAAATCGAGGTTGAAGGGCGCGCCGATGGCTCCGATCAACTGGCCGACCCGAAGCGAATCGCTGTCACCAAACTCAACGCAGGGCAGGTTCACCGCATCGACCTTCAGGACCGCCACATCTGTCTTCTCATCTGTGCCGACTACTTTGCCCTTGAGCACCCGGCCATCCTTCAGCTTGACCGTCAGCGAGCGGCATCCCGCGACTGCATGGTTGTTGGTGAGGATGTAGCCATCCTGCCGAACGATGAATCCGGAAGCCTCGCTGCGATCCGGGGGGCGCGGCAGGGCGAATTGTCTCAGGGCGCCCGGATCTTGCGGAAGGAAGCTCTCCGCGTCATTTGGGTCAGCCTGGCTGCGTTCACCATCGATCACAACCACCGCCGGGGCGACTTTCTCGTAGGTGGATACGAAGGCGTTATCAAGCTCCCGCGCCAGTCCCCCCTTTGCGAGATCCGTGGCGCTGGTTCTGTTTGCGCTCGCCACTGACAGAGTTAATATCGAGAAAAGAGCAGGGGAGAAGCGGCGGAGTTTCATTCGTCGGCGCGGGTGTGACATGGCGGTGATGGCTTCTGTTCATTTGTCTGCCTCATAACAACACGAACTAACCCTTTGTCCGGCCTCATAATCAAGCCCCGCTCTCGAATCCTCCATGGACATGAGTGGGTGTACGCCAGCGACGTCCTCAAGGCGTTTGGCGACCCGGCTAACGGTGATGTGGTTTCGCTGAAGGACGGCAGGGATCGGCTGCTCGGGAGCGCCATCTACAATGCGAGCTCCCAGATCGTTGCCCGCCGGTTCTCGCGGCATCGGCAGGGACTCGACGCGGAGTTCTTTAAGCGGAGGATCGAACGAGCGATTGAATACCGCCGCAGGCGCGGGATCGATGAGCGGCTGTGCCGAATGATCTGGAGCGAGAGTGATGGGCTGCCAGGGGTCGTTGTGGATCGGTATGGTGATCTGCTGGTTTTACAGACGCTCACGCTCGCCATGGATCAGCGAAAGGCGATGATTGTGGATGCGCTGGTCGAAGTGGCGCGCCCTAAGTTCATCGCGGAACGCAACGATGCTCCCATCCGCCGGGCGGAAGGCATGGAACCCGTCATCGGAGCCGCCTACGGAGAACCGATGGTTACTGAAATCCTGCTCGATGGAGTTTCCTTCGCGATCGATCCCCTGCGCGGGCAGAAGACGGGCTTCTATCTGGATCAAGTGTCGAACTATCGGGAGGTGGCCGCCTTCTCGCGAGGACGCAAGGTTCTGGACTGCTTTGCAAATCAAGGGGCGTTTGCGCTTTTTTGCGCGAAAGCTGGCGCGGCCGAGGTCACGGCGGTGGAGATCAGCAGCGACGGGGTGCGGGCTATCGACGCGAACCTCCGGAGAAACGGGATGAAGGTTCGGGCGGTCGAAGCAAACGTGTTCGATTTCCTGAAGGCGGAGCAAGGCCGGTTTGATCTCATCATTCTCGACCCGCCTTCCTTCACCAAGTCCCGGGAAAATCTGAACGACGCGTTGCGCGGCTACAAAGAGATACATCTTCGTGCCTTGAAGCTCCTGGGCCCGGGAGGATTACTGGCGACGTTTTCCTGCTCGCATCACATCACGCGGCAAATTTTTGACGAGATGATTGGCGACGCGCTGGTTGACGCGAAAAAATCGGCGCGGCGGATTCACGAATTTCACCAGTCGAGCGACCATCCGGTGCTGATGAACCTTCCGGAGACGGAGTATCTCAAAGGCTGCTTGCTGGAGATCGTAGGGTGAGCGAAACGCGAGGCTATGCTGGGCGAGGGATATCCTTTGTTCCACCGACAGTCTTGACGCAGGACGGGAGCGCGCCCCATTGTGATCCTTCCCGCCCGTCCCGATCAAACCCCTCCGCCGCGCGTTTGTAGTCCATATGAAAACACTCCTGTCTCTCGTTTTACTCCTGCCGCTCAGCCTCGCGCTTGCCCAGACTGCTACAGTTGTCCAGACCACGCCCGCTCCATCGCCTGTCCCGCAAAAAAGGGCGCCGGTGCTGGTCAGTTCCGTTAAGGTGAAGGTGCCGCCGAACGCGCCGGATACCCGCGGTGCTGGCTGGGAGAAGCGGGCGCTCGAGAATATCGCGCGCGGCAAAGAGATGGCGGGATCAGTCGGAGTGATCTTCGACGGAGACTCGATCACCGATTTTTGGCAAAAGAGAGGGCTCGCGATATGGACAGCGCGGTTCACCAAATATCATCCAATCGATTTCGCGATCAGCGGAGATGTGACCCAAAGCGTCCTATGGCGTCTCGCCCACGGCCAGGCGGAGGGGATGCATCCCAAACTCATTGCCTTGATGATTGGCACCAACAATATGAAGGAAACCAGCACTCCTGAGCAGATCGCCGGGGGTGTCAGCGCGATCATTGCTGAATACCAGAAGCGTTGTCCGGACGCTGTCATTCTCCTTCAGGCCATATTCCCGCGCTCGCAGGAACCCACAGACCCATTTCGGCTGAAGGTGAAGGCCACCAACGAGCTGCTCGCGAAGCTGGGCACGGACAAAGTGGTTTACCTGGACTTCGGCGAGAAATTCCTCCGTCCTGACGGCAAACTCGGCAAGGATATCTTTCCCGATTCCCTTCATCCAAACGAGAAGGGTTATCAAATTTGGGCAGATGCCATCCAGCCCCTTCTCGACAAGTACTGCGCAGCTCCCTAGTCGCAACCTATGGCTCCCCTGCGGTTGATTTGTCTGCTGCGCGTTCTCGTGTCCCTCTCTGCGACGGCTGCCTGGGCGGATGAGGCTACCGCTCCTTCTGGAAGTGCAACCCTGTCGATCCTTAAAACGGGCGCGATTGGCGACGGCGCGACTTTAGATACCACCAGCATCCAAAAAGGGATTGATCAGCTCGCTAAAGAGAGTGGCGGTACTTGGTCATTCCCGCCGGAAAATTCTTAAGCGGCGCGGTTTTCCTGAAGCCGGGGGTGAACCTGCATCTTGATGAGGGCGCGGTGCTGTTGGGCTCGACCAATATTCAGGATTACCCGTCGATGCCCACTCGCGTCGAGGGACATACCCAAGTGTGGCGTCCGGCCCTCGTGAACGCCGATAAATGCGATCATCTCCGGATTACGGGCGCCGGCGCCATACAAGGGGGAGGGAAACCCTTTTGGGACGCCTTCCATACGCGCCGCAACGCGGACAAGAAAACCAAGAATCTCGACGTGGAACGCCCGCGCAATCTGTTCATACAGAATTCGAACGATATCTCAATAACCGGTGTTTCCCTGCGAGACTCGGGGTTTTGGAATATGCACCTTTACCGTTGCCAGGATGTCACGGTGGAGAAGGTGGACATCCGCTCTCCGCTGGGCGCTCCTAGCACCGATGGGATCGATGTGGACAGTTGCCAGCGCGTAACGATCCACGCCTGCCACATCTCCGTGTCGGACGATAATATCGCGCTGAAGGGCACTAAAGGCCCGTTCGCTGAGAATGATAAGGATAGCCCCGCCGTGGAGCATGTCCGCATCTCCGATTGCATCTTCGGTCTCGGCTACGGAGCGCTCACGTTGGGCAGCGAAGCCTGCTATGTCCGTGATGTCGTCATGGACCACTGCCAGATGGATGGGTCTTGCCCCCAGAACTGCATCCTTCGCCTAAAGCTCCGCCTCGACACCCCCCAACATTATTCCGACATACACGTTCACGATGTCTCAATATCAGGTCGGGGAAGCATGGTTAATATGCTGGCATGGACGCAATACTTCGATCTGAAAGGGCAGGCCGCCCCAAAGCAGCAGGTTGAGAACGTCAGCATGGAAAACATCACCGGCAGCACCACAAGCTTTGGCCGGATTGAAGCTACCGCTGCCAGTTCGATCCGGGGCCTCACGCTGAAGAACATCGCTCTCACCGTAACGGATCCGGCGGTCGTAATCCGTAATGTAGAGGATCTTCGAGAGGAAAACGTGAAAATCAATGGCAGCCCAATGATCACGACACCCGCGGGTTCTCCCGCCAGGTAGCGCGCGACACGTCGCCCGAAAGGCTTGCCTTTCGATCTCCCCTAAATATGACTACTCCCAATGGTGAGTGTGTGCATCGACGTTTACAACTATGGGAGATTCCTCTCGCAGGCAGTGGAGTCGGTGCTGGAACAGAGCCTATCGGACATAGAGGTCATCATTTCGGACGATTGCTCGACGGACGATTCTTTTGAAGCGGCGCAGCGGTACGCGCGGCTGGATTCGCGAGTAACGGTCCATCAAAATGCCCGGAATCTCGGGATGATTGGCAACCGCAACGCGGGACTGGCCCTCGCGAAGGGAGAGTACGTGAAGCTGCTGCACGCGGATGATTTCCTTTGCGAGAGGACAGCGCTGGAGAAGATGGCCGCGGTAATGGAAGGCAACCCGGCGATCAGTCTGGTTTCTTCCGCCCGGCGGATCGTGGATGAAGCGGGCAACTTTCTCGAAACGTGGTCGTGTTTTGAAGAGACGCGCCCGATCTCGGGAACGAGCGTCATAACGCGCTGCCTGCGGGAGCAACGAAACCTGATCGGAGGGCCGAGCGCCGTAATGCTGCGCCGGGATCGGTCCAGCCGCGGCTTCAGCACTGAATACTTTGTGATGGCCGACCTGGAAATGTGGTTCCACGTGCTTGAACTCGGTTGCTTTGGGTATGTGCCGGAGGCGCTATGCGCGTTCCGCTCGCATGGGCGGCAGCAGACAGAAAAGGATCGAACCTCCATGCAACCGGCGATGGAGAACTATACTCTCGTGGGCGAGTATCTCGACAAGCAGTACGTCCGCATACGGCCCTGGATGAAGCGGTATCTCAGGAACGACGCGCTGCACCGCATAGCAAAACGCTCCCGCAAGCTGGGGGTGAAAGTAACCCCGGAAATTCAGGTTGCGCTGGGGAAACACAGGGGATTTGAGCGCTACCGCAGGCAAACGACGCGCGTGGTCTATGAGGCGTATGTGAAACAGACCCGGCTTTTCCACAGGCACCTGAAGCCGCGTTTGCCGATGGGGGTCAGGTCGCGAAAGAAACTGCCGCTGGGGATCAATGTCGCCGGGTTTATGAAAGGAGAATACGGCATCGGCGACTCGTCGCGCGCTATGTGCCTGGCGATCGAGGAGACCGGCCTCCCTTGCGCTTTCATCAACGTTCACAGCAGGATGCACAGCAACAGCGATGCCTCGTTTACAAGGCTCGGAACGAAGAATCCCTACCGCGTAAACCTCATGACCTTCTCCTTTGACTACTCGCGGAGGTTTGCTCGCGACATGGGACACGGCTTCTTCGATGGACGGCACAATATCGGCCTGTGGTATTGGGAGCAGGAGCATTTCCCAGCCCGCTGGCATTCCGCGTTTGACTACTACGATGAAATTTGGGTGCCGACCGGTTTCATCCGGGACGCCTTGTCCAAGGTCTCTCCGATACCCGTCAGGAAGGTGACATATCCGCTGCGGGTCGAAGAAAGCGCTCGAGATCGCGCGGCGTTCGGTCTGCGGGAGGATAGTTTTGTATTTCTTTTTAACTTCGATTTCCTCAGCACCACTGCCCGAAAAAACCCTGAAGGAGTCATAAAGGCTTTTCTCCAGGCGTTTCATCCCGCTGAAAAGGTCACGCTTGTGTTGAAGTCCATAAATTGGGAGCATGACCGCATGGGAAGCCAGCGTCTGCGCGCGATGGCGGAGGGCCGCGATGTGTTGTTCGCGGAGGCTCATCTGCCAGGTCCAATGGTCGGCTCGCTATTCGCATCCGCGGATTGCTATGTCTCGCTACACCGCTCCGAAGGGCTTGGGCTTGGAATGGCGCGCTCGATGTATCTTGGGAAACCGGTGATTGCCACGGGCTATTCAGGCAATCTCGATTACATGAATGCGGGGAACAGCCGGCTCATCGGATACAAGATGGTGATGCTTGAAGAAACGTCCGGTCCGTATGAGGCGGGCAGTTTCTGGGCGGAACCAGACGGGAATGAAGCGGCGGAGCAGATGCGCTGGGTCTTTGATAACAGGGAAGAAAGCGCCGCGATGGGATGCCGCGCCGCCCGCGACATTCGCCAGACTCTCGATCCAGAACGCGCCCGGGCGGAGATCCTTGCCAGGGTCAACGATATTGGGAAAGCTGACGCGCAAATCCGCCAATGAAGCCAATCCCAAGCCCCGACGATCACGGACAAGCAACCCTAACTGGGGCGTCCGATACGAAGAGCGCCTGGCTTGCCAGTTCGCAGCTCCTTGCCAAAATCGAAGAAGAATTGAAGCAAGCGCTTCGGAAGCAACATGGAAAACCGGTTCGTTTGGACCAGCCAGAGCCGCGTCGAAACAGCATTATGCTCTGGCTGCAGAATCGATTTCGCAATCAGGGCGCCTTGAATAAGTATTTGATTGGAGCGATGCGTCTCCAACTGGATCTGAATAAGCAGATGGCGCAGCGTCTTGACCGGCTGGAAGAGAATGTGGGAAGATTGCGAACACATCCCGGCTCCGACGCGGAGTTGGGCGCGCAGGAGCCGCGTCACCGGCTAACGGCGGCTGGCGAGCGCGTATACCAAATCCTGCGGCGGACAGAGGGCGGCGATCAGCTATCAAGGCGAAGGCGGTAATGCGGATCGTAATCGATCTGCAATGCTGCCAGACAGACAGCCGTAAACGAGGCATCGGGCGGCAGGCCCGGGAGCTTGCGCTCGCCATGTGCCGCGACAGCGGCCGGCACGAGATTCATCTGGCGCTCAGCAATCTTTTTCCGGAGCAGGTCCAGGGCATCAAAAAGGATTTTGCGACACTGCTGCCTGCCAGCCGCTTCGCGGTGTGGGACGCGCCAAAGAAGTTTCAGTTGCCGCATGAGGCTGTCTTCTGGCGGGAAAGAGCTGGCGAGATATTGCGGGAGGATTACCTCTGCTCCCTTAGGCCCGACGTTATTCACATCTCGAGCCTCTTCGAGGGAACAATCGACGATGCGCTGACGTCCATTCCAGAGGACAACCGGGGAGTCGCGCATTCCGTCACGCTTCACGATCTCATTCCTTTCAAGGACCAGGATCTTTACTTCACCGAAGCGTCGTGGCGTCGGCGCTACTTGCGAAAGATCAGTCAGCTCAACAACGCGTCGGGGATCCTGGCCATTTCTGATTATACAAGGAGGCAGGCTATCGATCTGCTAGGCCTCGACCCCGCAAAAATCCATACCGTCCCATGCGCGGCTGACACCATGTTCCGTGAGACTTCGATCACGGATGAGCAGAGTGCTTCGCTGCGGAAAAAATTCGCCCTTAAGCATCCTTTCGTCATGTACACCGGAGGCGCGGAGCCGAGAAAAAATGTATCTCGGCTGATTGAGGCGTTCGCCGCGTTGCCAGACAATGCGCAGGCTGGATATCAACTGGCGATTGTTGGCGATGTAGCGGTTGATCATCGGGAACAACTGGATTCGTTATTAAGGCGCCTGGGTCTTCGTGCCGGCGCTGTCTTATTCACGGGATACGTCAGCGATGAAGAGCTTGCGCGTCTCTATAATATTTGCGCCTGCTTCGTGTTCCCCTCGTTAGAGGAAGGGTTCGGTCTGCCTGTGCTGGAGGCCATGTCCTGCGGCGCGCCAACGGTCGGTTCCAACGCGACTAGCATCCCGGAAGTGATCGGACGCCAGGATGCGTTATTTGACCCTTTCAAGGTAGAGTCCATCGCGAGCAAGCTCAGCGAGGTTTTATGCGACGAAGGGTTTCGCGCTGAGTTGAGAGAGCATGGCTTGCAAAGGAGCGGAACGTTTTCCTGGCGGGAGAGCGCGCGACTTGCTCTTTCGGCAATGGAGCAGGCTTGCGAGTGGCGCGGCTCGAACCCGGTGGCCGTTGGTTCCAGAGCCCGCTCAAAGCCCCGGCTGGCATATGTCTCTCCGCTGCCCCCTGAGCGCTCTGGCGTTGCGCGATATAGCGCGGATCTGCTGCCCTGGCTGGCGAAGTACTATGAGATCGAGGTCATCACCGACCAGTCGGGGGTGGCAGACTCCGCAACGTTGGCCAACTTTCCATTAAGAACGGCCGATTGGTTCGATCTGAACGCGCGCGGGTTTGACCGAATTATCTACTCTTTAGGGAATTCACCTTTCCACAAATACATGTTGGCCTTGCTGGAGCGCCATCCCGGCGTCGTGGCGCTTCACGATTTTTTTCTAAGCTCTCTATTCGCGTGGGCGCAACTCTCGGGCGAATCGCCTTCCCTCTGGGATTCGAGCCTCTACCATTCGCACGGCTATACGGCATTGCTGGAGAGCCGGGAGGGGAACCGCGCGGAGGCAATCCGCGAGTTCCCATGCAACAGGCGCCCGCTGGAGTGGGCCACCGGCATTATCGTCCATTCAAAACATGCCGCGTCACTGGCGGATGCCTGGTATGGGGAGGGGACCTCGCGCGACTGGGCTATCATTCCCCACCTGCGCGCCGAGGCCAAGCCGGGACAGCGCGCGCGGGCGCGAGAGCGACTTGGCTTCGCGCCGGGGAATTGGGTGGTGTGCTCATTCGGCCATATCGATTTCACCAAGTGCTCGTTGCGCATCGTTCAAGCGTGGCTGAGTTCAGCACTGGCGGACGATCCCGCGGGCAAACTCGTTTTTGTGGGGAGCAACGCCGGCGACGCTTACGGCGAGGAGCTTGCGCGGGAAATTTCTCGAAGAGGGACGCGAGACCGCATCCGCATCACGGGATACGTGGAAGATGATATTTACCAGTTGTATCTCGCAGCCTGCGATTGCGCCGTGCAGCTTCGGACCTGTTCCCGAGGCGAGAGCTCCGGAGCCATCCTCGATTGCCTGAGCCATGGAGTGCCATCCATAGTAAACGCGCACGGCTCCCTCTCGGAACTCCCCGAGGAGGTTGTCCTGCGCCTCGACGACGCTTTTACCAACGAGCAGCTTGCTGGCGCGCTGGAGCATTTACGCGGTGACGAGGCAGCGGCGGCGATCCTGCGGACAAATTCCCGTCACTATGTCGCGACAAGCCTTGGCCTCGCGGCGTGCGCTAGCGCCTACCATGATGCCGTTGAAAAGTTTGCTTTAGCCGGTCGTCATAGTCTGCTGCCTATTCTCTCCGAGGCGCTCGGGCGTTTACAGGATCAGCCATCTTGCAGTCCCGAGGAGTCGGATTGGTGCCAGCTCGCTGAAAGCATCGCGGCGAACGCCCATCCGATGGGGGCCGCCCGCCAGATGATTGTCGATGTGACGGAGCTGGCGCAGCGAAACCTTGGCACGGGCATCCAGCGGGTGCAGCATGCCATCCTTAAGCGGCTACTCACGTCCCCGCCGGACGGCTTTCGGGTCGAGCCGGTGTATGCCAGCGAAGGACGCTACTATTACGCCCGGAAGTTCACATGCGAGTTCCTTTCGCTGCGAGACGTGACGCTGCCCGATGACCCGCTGGAGACGGGCCCGCAAGATATTCTGCTGAGTCTCGATTGGGGGATCGAGATCGTTCCTTTCATGAGCGTCTATCTGGCAAAGATGCGAAATCGCGGAGTGAAGATGTATTTTCTCATCTACGACTTGCTGCCCGCGACATTGCCGGATTGCTTCCCTGAATGCGTGAAGAAGCCTTTTACCCCGTGGCTCGCTTCGCTGGCGGCTCTCGCGGATGGATTGGTTTGCATTTCACGAGCTGTGGCGGATGAACTCGCGGTCTGGCTCGACCAGGCGCGGGTCGAGCGCCCCCCGAACATCGGGTATTTTCATCTCGGATCGGATATCGAGGCCGGAGAGTTTAAGGAGCTGAAAAGCGAGGTGTCATCAAACGAACCCGCAGTCATGCAGCCTTATTTTCTGATGGTGTCGACGATCGAACCCCGCAAAGGTCACGGCCAGATGCTGGCAGCGTTCGAGTCGCTATGGAGCAGCGGTTTTTCCCACAATCTGGTGATCGTGGGCAAGTACGGCCACAGCATGGAGGCCTTCGCCGCCAGGCTCAGGGCACACCCGCTGCTCGGCAAACGCGTCTTCTGGCTTGAAGCGCCATCGGACCGCTTACTCACCGACGCCTACAAGGGAGCGACGGCCCTGATCGCGGCTTCCCGAGGCGAAGGATTCGGGTTGCCTCTCGTCGAAGCCGCCCGCCACGGGGTGCCGATCATCGCCCGAGATCTCCCTGTTTTCCATGAAGTCGCGGGAGAGCATGCCTGGTACTTTTCCGGCGAGTCGCCCGAGGCGGCGGCGCGGGCGGTCACCGATTGGATGAAGCTGCGTCAGGCTGGCGCGGTGCCTCAGCCCGGGGAAATGCCAATCATTGATTGGAGCGAAAGCGCCGGACAATTGCTCGGCGCGATCCTGGGAGGCCAGTGGTATAAAAAAGCCTCGTTGGCCGCGGAGGCTGTCTCGAAGTGAACGCCGCCGCGCTGCCACCAGGGCCGGACGAATCCTCGGCGGCTTCCCTGCTGATTGCGATGCGGCGCGACCCGCTCGGCTTTTTTACCCGACTCGCTGCGGATTACGGCGACATCGTCCACTTCAAACTCGGCCCGGAAAGTACGTATTATTTCCTGAATTCGCCCGACCTCATAAAGGAGGTACTCGTTGTCCAGGAACGGAATTTCACCAAGTGGTTTGCCGTGGATCGAATCCGGGAGGTGCTTGGGGAAGGCTTGTTCGTCAGCGAGGGAGCCTTTCACATGCAGCAGCGCCGCCTATCACAACCGGCGTTCCACGGCCAGCGCGTCGCGGGCTACGCGGCGACGATGGTGGAGATGTCGATCCAGTTGCGCGAACGCTGGCATCCCGGCCAAACAGTCGATATGTGCGCGGAGATGAACTGGCTCGCCATGAACATCGTGGCGCGCGCGCTTTTTGGCGCGAATGTGGATTCCGACGCCGAGGAGGTGCGTATCGCGTTGGGCGAAATTCTTGATCAGTTTGAAAAATCCACTCTTCCAGAAGCTGACCGGCCCGATTTCGAGAGGGCATGCGCCCGGCTCGATGCGACAATTTTCCGCATTATCGAAAATCGGCGAAAGAGTGGGCAAGACGCCGGTGATCTTCTTTCCATGCTTCTGAGGGCCGGGGAAGAAGAGCAGACGCGAATGACAGACCGGCAGATTCGTGATGAGGTGATGACGATCTTTCTCGCTGGGCATGAAACAACCGCAAACGCCCTCGCGTGGAGCTGGTATTTGCTCTCCCTGCATCCCCAAGTTGAGGCGCGCTTCCACGAAGAGGTGGACCGGATACCAGCGGGTCGGGAGCCGCGCATGGAAGATTATCCACGGCTTGTTTATACAGAGATGATTTTCGCGGAAGCCCTGCGATTATACCCGCCCCTTTGGGCCGTTGGGCGGCGAGCAGTCGAGAACTGTCGCGTTGGAGGCTTTGATCTGCCCGCCGGAGCGATCGTCATTGTCTCGCCATATGTCACGCAACGCGATCCGCGGTTCTTTCCTGATCCTTCGCGCTTCGACCCTGATCGCTGGACGGCGGAATCCAGGGCGGCTCGCCCGAAGTTCTCATATTTCCCTTTTTCCGCGGGATCGCGTTCCTGTCTCGGAGAGTCCTTCGCAAAGGCCGAAGGCGTTCTGTGCCTTGCCACCCTGGCGCGGCGATATCGCGCGATGACTCTTCCGAGCCAGAGAATCGCTTTGCAACCGCAACTGACGCTTCGAGCCAAATACGGAATCAAAATGCGTCTTGAGCAGCGGATCTGCCATACCCCGGCGCCTGCTTGAAACCTTCACGCTGGCTTCTGCTGTTCCTCGCGGCGCTGACGATCCTGCGCTGGCTTCTTGCAAGCGCGCTCCCGCTCGCCCCGGATGAAGCTTACTATCTCTTGTGGTCGAAAAATCTCGCTATTTGCTATTTCAGCAAGGGACCCGGAGTAGCGCTTGCAATCCGCGCCGGGACGATGCTTTTTGGCGACAACCCTTTTGGCATCCGCTTCTTTAGTCCCCTTCTTTCTTTCGGCACGAGCGGGTTCGTCTTCTTCCTGACTCGGCGCGTGTTTCCGGGGTGGGGTGTTGTATCTAGCGAAAGTATCGCCATCTGGGCCGTTATTCTATTAAACGCCACGCCTATCTTTCAGGTTGGGAGCGTGTTGATGACGATCGATCCGTTATCAATATTTTTCTGGGCTGCGGCACTTTGGACATTCTGGCTTGCCCTTGAAAGAACAGGGCGATTCAGCTTCTACTGGCCCGTCACCGGGCTTCTGATCGGTTTTGGTTTCTTGTGCAAATACACCAACGCCATGGAGTTGCTGTCCGTGCTTCTGCTTTTGGCGTTTACAAAGAATTACCGTCGTGAGTTGGCTCGGACTGGCTTCTGGTCGATGCTCCTCGCCTTCTCGGCCTGTGCCCTCCCACCGTTGCTATGGAACGCCCGGCACGGTTGGGTCACAATGTTGCATCTAAGAGCGCGAGGGCACCTGGACACCCCTTTCACGATACGGCCTTTGGAGGCGCTTTCCTTTATTGGGGCTCATTTTGCGGTTTATTCGCCTCTCATATTCGCGGGCTTGCTGATTGCCCTCTGGGCTGGAAGGAACGAAGTCCGGAACGGGGACGCAACTCCATTTCTCCTCTGGTTTGGATTGCCCCTGGCAATTCTGTATGTGGTGCTGTCGTTACGGAAGGCCGGTCAGCCGAACTGGACCGCCCCAGCGTTCATCAGTCTTGGCATCTTTACCGTGGCGGTGTGGCACAATGCCGCGCGCGAGAGAAAAAGCTTGGGAGGATTCGCTGTGATGGCGTTGGCCATTGGAATCTGCATGGGGCTCGCCATCTCGGATATGGACGCCGCCTGGAGGTTGACGGCAGGACCCAGGGCGCTGCTGCCGGGGCGACTCGCCGCGTCGTATCCGTATGGCATGGATCCGAGCGCCCGGCTGAGGGGTTGGGAAACTATTTCGCATGCAGTCGGAAACTTGCGCGACCACTTCGCTGATGCTTCAGGCAGAAGGCCTTTTCTCATCGCCAATAACTATGGCGCGGCTTCGGAGATCGCCTTTTCGCTTCCGCTCTCCTCCCCGGTGAAGCCGTGGGCTCCTCCTGTGTATACGCCTGAGACTCCGGAGCCGGACAGCCAGTATTCCTTCTGGCCGAGTTACTACTCCAGTCCCAATCCGGGCGCGCTTGGAGATGGAGACGCTCTCTACGTCACGGATCGCGAGAGCTTTCCGCCAGCCAGTATTTGCAAATCGTTCAGCTCGATTTCGCAAGTCGCCTTCTACCAGGTTGAGAGGCATCAACAGCCGCTTCGCGCCATCCGGGTGTTCGCGTGCGCTCACCGCGCGCCCTCCGGTCTTTAATACATGTCGATGCCGCCTGTTACTGTTGTCACCGTTGCTTACGACAGTTTCTTTTACACGCGGTTGCTCGTCGAAAAAACCCGGGCCTTTGTCGGTCAGCGGGATTACCAGATCATCGTGGTGGATCGCGGGAGCCGGGACGGCACCGTTGAGTGGCTGCGCGCCCAACCGGATGTTGATATCGTGATAAAACGGCAGTGGCGGCGGAAGCACTCGCACGGGGAAGCGGCGGAGTCTGGGATCGAGAAGGCGGTCTTTGACCGAATCGTACTTCTGGACTCGGACGCTCACCCGATTTCAGAGGACTGGCTGCGCCTTACGGCGGATCGGCTTGACGAGAAGTGCAGGCTTGCGGGGGCTCAATTCCACACGCCGCGGCGCGACAATCCACATGGCTGGTATATACACCCCCACTTCATGGCCTTTATGAAGTCGGACTTGGGCACTCGCGTCGTGCTGAGGAAACTGCCTGGCCGCGACACGGATACGGGGGAGGAATCCACCATTCGCATCCTCAGCGAGGGGCTGGATGTTCTTCCTCATCCGCTTCAATTCGCGAAAGCGTTCTCGGTTGGTAATCCCTCGTTCCCGACAATTTCGGCGGGTGTTTTCCACGCGTGGTATTCCACGCGGTTGAAAAAAAATGAAGGCGAGGTGGCAAGCGAAACCGCTTCAGGCATCACGCGCGATAACTACGCGGAGCCGCTGCGCGCTCTGCTTCGCCGGATGTATGACCTTGATTATTGAGGCGGGATCGGGCTCCTGAAATCAAAGATGAAAAACGTCATCGTCCGATCACTTGGTTTGCGCGCGCGGAAGAAAGAAACCGCCTCCGACCCGGCTCCCTGAGAGTACGCGCCATATAGCAGCGTTGCGCTGACCGCTACGACCCGGCCTTTTACAGCCTCTTCGATTGACGCGCCTATTCGATGCAATGGCAACTCGCGAAGCGGCGGGATTGCCACTGACGGATCGGTTCCGAAATACCAGACATCCACGATCCCGGGCGAGTGGCGCCGCTGCCAGCGCCGCAGGTCTTCCAGACCTTGGCCCCAATCGTAGTTGGAATCACTCAGCAGCCGATACGCTCCCTCCGTTCCTCCCCAAAATGGATTTGTATAGCAGATCTCCTCGGGCCAAATCCTGAATGCCTCAAATGCTGTCATGGCAAATCCGGCGAGCAGCAACGCGAGCATCCCGGCCCGAGCCTGAGCGCTGGCGCTTTGGAACGCCGCCGCGAATGCCGCGCCAAGCCCAACACTTGCAAAAGCAAACAAAGGGAACATGAATCGGATGCCGATCTGCACGCGGCAGGTGAGGCTGTAGAGCAGGAGGGCAGCCGCGACCACGCAGGGCCAATTGAGCAGTGAGCGCGGGCGCGTAAACAGAATCGCGAAGGGCGTCGTCAGCATCGTAACGCTTGCCTTCATGGAAAGCGCCAGGGGAAAATAGAACCAGACACCGCGTTGGTATTCGGCGCCCAGGAGATACGTGTCGGCGCCGCGGATATTATGTTTGATCTGCTGCGCGAGACCCTCTCCGGCGTTTGTAAAGATAAGGAGATGGTTTGCGATCCTGGTCATCACTTCGTGCCAGAATCCGGCCGGCAGCGATCGCGCCCAATCCACGAATGTCGGCTCACGGGTCAGATCACTCCCGCAATAGACAAACACGAATGCCAGTCCGATGGCGACGATCTGCAGACCGTCCCTCCTCACAAAGCCCGTGAGATCTTCCATCTGGCTAATGGATTCCGCTTCCCTTCGAAGAACTCGGCGTTGCAGATGAATCACCAGGAGGCAAACAGGACCGAAAACAAGCCCGGAGGCTTTCGCCAGTATCGAGAGGCCATACAGGAGGGCCGGAAGCGCCACCCGGAGCGCCCACCTGCTTCCGCGATGCGCTTCAAACTCGCAACCGAGAGCGAGCAGACACGCGGTCACGGCTATATCTGTGGTGGCGAGACCAGCGTGGCCGAGCAGCACCGGCTCAGAGGCGATGAGGGTTGCGGCGAGCCTCCCGCCCCAGATACCCCCAAGTGCGCGGCCAGAGCGCATCGCATAGAACAGGAGGGCCCACCAAAACAGCAGCGAACCAGCGCGCGCCCATCGTAGTGAGGTGGAAAAATCAAGCGTGGCGCCACGCAGTCGTTCCAAAAGGTAAATAGGCAGTGTCTGCGCGTCGGCTGGCAAAGGCATGGTGCCCAGCCTCATCAGTTGTTTGTAGCTGCCGGTAAACCAATGCTCGAGACCACAGCGGATGTAAACAGGCTCGTCGAAAGTGGCGCTGAGCAAGCGCGCCTCAGCCATGCAAATGGCGCTGGTGATCACCCCCAGCGTCAGAAGCCAGCCCCAGTCGCCTCCGCTCAGCCGCGCTTGATTCATTTCGGGTCTTGTCATTCCCATCGAGTCGGGCATGTCTGGATGTATGGAGAAATCCGGGCCAGACGGCAAACATCTATCAGATTGGCGGCAGTGGGTCGCCATCTCCATTGGAAGCGCGTTCCTCCTGGCGCAATGGATTTCCACGATGCTGAAACCGCGGGGGGATTTCTCGATCCACTGGGAACTGGGTCGGAGATTCCGCCTTGGCGAACCATTGTATGCCAACGGGCTTGATCTCCCTTATCCGCCTTTCTTCGCGATGGCGAGCGCTCCGCTTTCCCTGCTGCCGCTGCGTGTTGCAAAGCCGATTTTCTTCCTGCTTGGAACCTGCGCTTTGTTGATAGTGCTGCGGGTGCTGAGTTTGCTCTCCAGACGCGCGTTCGCGCTTTCGCCGGAGCGCGCGTTTTGGGTGGCTGCTGGCGCGCTGCTGATTATGAGCCGCTTTGTTCTCCGGGACTTCGATGACGGGGGGCAGAACCTCATTCTTCTCGGCCTCACATGGGGCGCCATCTATCTCTGGTTTAAAGGCAAGCCGGTGCTGGGCGGATTGAGCCTTGGTTTTGCGACAGCCCTGAAATGCACGCCAGCGCTTTTTATTCTCTATTTTGCCTGGAAGCAGCAGTGGAAATTCGCGATTGCGGCGGCGCTTTTCGCTGTTCTCTTCACGCTTGCGCCAGCCATCCGGGGATCGTCCTACACTGTCGAGATGAAGGCATGGCTGGGAACGGTCGCGCGTGGCGTGACGCAGCCGGATCCGGCCGTCGGCATCCTGGGCCCAGAGGAATTGCAGAACAAATCGCTACGGCCCGTGCTGGCGCGCTATCTCACTCGCCTGCCAGAGGGTCACCCCGGGCGCGTAAATTCGGCCGCCTATGTAGACTTCCTTTCGTTACCCCCGAACGTCGCGGGCGCTCTCATCAAAGGGGCGCTGCTGTTGCTTTTAGTTTTTGTGGTGTGGCGATTTGCGGGGGGCGCGAATGTTGAAGGTCGCATGGACACGGCGTGGCAGTGTGGGGGTGTGTCGCTCTTGGGTCTGCTCTACTCTCCCATCACTTGGGGCCAGCACTGCGTGGCGGCAATCCCCGCGCTTTATTTCATCCTGCGTCGGGGCGTTTATCGCGGGCGGATGCAGCCTTGGTGCAAGGTGATTATAGGGTGCGTCGCTTTCACGCTCATTCTCGGGAATCGCTCGATCATTGGGCACGACGCGTCCCTTGTCCTTGAGAGCTATCACCCAGTGACGTTTTGTCTTCTGGCCCTTCTCGGGATCATCCTCGCGACCAGGGACCCGTTAAGGGAATAAGCTGAACCTGCGCCGCGCAGCCTCATGGCGGCGGCGATTAACTTGGCTTGCTGTTGCGCCGCCGGGCGGCTACACGATTCCACAGCAATGAGACTCTCTTTTGTTTACCCGATGTACAACGAAATTGGGAACATCGAGAAGATGACGCGATCAACGCGCGAGATCGCGGCGCGTACCCTGTCGGAGTTCGAGATCATCGTCGTGGATGATTGCAGCACGGACGGCAGTGGCGAACTGGTTGAAAGTCTGAAGTCCACGATTCCCGAGTTGCGAGTGATCCGCCACAGCAGGAACAGAAAGCTGGGGGGCGCGTTGAAAACGGGCTTCGCCGCTGCCAAAATGGACTACATCCTCTACATGGATTCGGATATTCCAGTGGCGTTTGACGATGTGGAGGAATTTCTGCGTGGCGCTCCGAGCGAATTGGACATGGTGATCGGCTACCGGATCGGCGGCGCTGAAAACAAATTCCGAGACGCGCAGTCGCTCTGCTACAATCTCCTGCTTCGCGCCGTGTTCGGGCTAAGAGTGCGGGATGCCAACTTTGCCTTCAAACTCTTCAAGCGCGAGTTGGTTGAGACGCCGCTGCAGTCCGAAGGATCCTTCATCGACGCGGAGATGATTTTGGAAGCGCGACGCCGTGGTTATCGCATCCGCGAGGCGGGATTCGTCTACCAACTCCGCCAGGCAGGCGTCTCCACTATCGGCGGGCCCCGTGTGATCCCAAAGCTGCTCGCGGAACTGATTCGTTATCGACGCGCGAGCCGGGCAAAGGAGAAGCAAGTGCGAAGGGAGGTCATCTTCAATGCCGATGATTTTGGCCTGTGCGCCAGTATAAACCGGGGGGTCATGGCGAGTCACCAGGACGGCCTGGTGCGGGCGGCGAGCCTTATATGCACCGGCGATGCCTTCGAGGAGGCTGCCGAGTACGCGCGCAACAATCCTTCACTCGATCTAGGCCTGCACTTTTCTCTCGTGGATGGCACTCCGGTAAGTGATGCCTCCCAGGTTCCCACGCTGACTGGCCCTGACGGTCGGCTTCACGCAAGCTACGGGATGTTTTTGCGGCGGTATGTCACGGGCAGAATCGCTGTAGCCGAGATCGAAGCGGAGTTCCGCGCGCAACTATCCAAGGTTCGGGAGGCGGGGCTGCGTATAACTCACATTGACAGCCACCAGCACCTCCATGTCTTGCCAGCCATACTCGAGATCGTCACGCGCCTCGCGAAGGAGCATGGTATTCCCGCAGTGCGGCTGCCGGATGAGCGCGGGGCGTTCCTGAGCCTCTTCCGGGGGCCGATGCGGCGCTGGCTTCCTCGCGCGGCGCTCTCCCTGGTTTGTCGCTTAAGCAAAAGCAGGCTCGCGCATGATCACATGCTCTGGTCCGACAATTTCCTGGGAATGGCCGATGCCGGGACGTGGAATACCGCCAGCATGGCGGCAAGGATCAAAGCGCTCCCAGAAGGATTGACGGAGATATGCTGCCATCCGCGCGAAGAACCAGCGGTTGAAAAGGCCTATGACTGGGGATACAAACACCGCGATGAGATGGACGCGCTGACTAGCACCGAGTTGTCCGCGCTGCTAGCCAGCCGGGGAGTTCACGTCACGAATTTCAGCGATTATTTTCACTTCCCGGTACCCCGCATCAGGGCCTCGACGCGATAGCATGGATCCTTCCGGCTTGGTTCGCTGGCCGACCAAATGGCAGCGCGCCGGACTATGGGCATTTTTGTGCGTGGTGTTCCTTTTCGGGGGCATCGTGGAATACCGTTCGGCCTTTTTGAGAAGGCGAATGACGGATGCGGATTGCTACTTCCGCGCAGCTTGGGCCGAGAGCAAGGGGTTGGACATCTATGACGTCACCGAGACAAACGGATGGCATTATAACTATCCGCCGTTCCTTGCCATCCTCATCCGCCCGTTTGCGAACCCGCCTCCCGGCGCAGACCGGACGGGGATGATCCCGTATCCGATCTCGGTTGCAGCCTGGTATATATTGGGCGTCGCGAGCATGGCGATCGGCGCGCATGTATTGGCAGCCTCTCTGGAGAAAACGTCTCCGGATCCGTCGGTCCGCGCGATGCCGGTGGGATGCGCGCGGTGGTGGTCGTTGCGAATGATTCCGATCCTCGTTTGTCTGCCCTCCATCGGGCGAACTCTTTCAAGAGGACAGACAAATCTTACAGTCCTGATGCTCTTCTGCGGAATGGCGGCTTTGCTATTCTCTCGCCGGGCGTGGCTGCCGGGCGCGCTTCTTGGGGTAGCGGCAAGCATAAAACTCTTCCCTGGCTACATGATCCTTTATCCACTGTGGAGAAAGGACTGGCGCTGTGTCGGTGGGGCCATTTGCGGTACGGTGCTATGTCTCGGGATAATCCCTCTTTTGGCGGATGGCGCGCGGCGCGCAGCCCAGGAAGACCGCCACTTTGTGGATGTCTTTCTCTCGCCTGCGCTGGCGGGCGGCGCGGACGCGTCCCGCGCCAGTGAAATCCTGGACGCAAACGGAACCGACAACCAGGCTTTCAAAGTCATACTGCATAATACCCTCTACCCATTCCCGCCCCCGGGCGGGAGGCCTCGGCAAATCGCTCCGTGGGTGAGCCGGACGCACGTCCTGCTTGCCGCCGTCTGCACTCTTGCGACGCTGGCGTGTGGCGGGTTTTCGCGCTCTGGCAGCACGATCACTGAACTGCTTTTCTTCGGCTGTCTCGCGACCATCATGATACCCATCAGCCCGGTGTCGCACACCCATTACTATGTGTTTGCCCTGCCTCTCGTAATGGCGATGGTCGCTGATGGGTGGGAACGGCATGCCTTTCCCAACGTGGGTCGCCGATGTTTCGTTTTGTTCATGGCGCATCTCCTCGCAAACATCATCGGCATGCTGCCGGGATGCGAAATTCTGAAGGACCTTGGTATTTCCCTCTACGGAACGTTGATCCTATGGGTGGCTGGACTGTTTATGTTGCGACGGCGTAGAAGCGAGGAAGCTCTCATCGCAAACGGAGTGAACACTCTTCCAGACGGGCGCCAGTGATTGTGATAGAAATATTTAATACATACTTTACTTATTTCCGCGCGACCCATTAAATGCGCCTGCTCGGTTGAACATTCCGTTCTTCTGGGCGTTCACCCCCCTCCCCCTAAAACATGAACAAAGTCGAAAGCGGCCGTACAGGCCGGCGTAGTGTTGTGCTCCCTCGCGTACTTCGCGTGGCAGTACTGCTTCCTATCGTAATGCTGTCCATCCCGAAACCAGCGCTTGCAAATATTGCCGGCGGCGGGAACGGCACTGGGCCCAACGTGACAGTGACTGACAACGGCAATGGCACCGTGACGATGGCCAACGGTGTTGTGTCCATTATTTTGGAGAAAACCCAGTCCCGCTTGGACTCCCTGAAATATACGTTCAACAACAGCGGGACAAACCAGACGGTGGAGACGCTGGCCGGCACTGGGCAATATTACTACGGGGGATTTTTCCTGGGCACCACGAATGGCAGCGCGACCTACACCTACACCCTCGCGGTTGATCCCGCTAGCAATGGCGGTGATTTTGCCGACGCGAAGCTGGTGAGCGCCACCGGCACCAATGGGATAATGGAAACCCATTTCTCAATGATGCGAGGTTCGCCAGGCTTTTACTCGACAGCCATCATGACCCATCGGGCGCAGGATGGGCCTTTCGGCGTGACGGCCTTCGGCGTCATCACAAGAGTCGCGCAGCTCTACAATTGGCTGAGCGCCGATGACACCCGCAACTTCTTTGTGGGCCTGCTGCCCACCAGTCACAGCAGCGTTAACGTCCCAAACGCGCCGCATGAGATCTCCGTGGATCTGAACGGTGGCGCGGCGGGTAAATTTGATGACAAGTTCATTTATGCCCAGGATCACGCGGATCAGAAGGCATGGGGCTGGAGCAGCGTGGGCGCAGGCGGACTAAACATCGGCAAGTGGATGATGACCAATCTGACGTTTAGCGACGGCGGTCCGATGAAGCGGGATGTCGGCTCATACATTTTCAATCTGCTAAACAACTCGATTCTCACGGGAGAACTCGGAATGGGATCCGACGGCAACCTGGCAGCCGGAGAAATTTGGACGAAGACCTGCGGACCTTGGTTCATCTACTGTAATAACGTCTCAAACACGATTACCGATCCAACCCAGGCCGCGCAAGCGCTCTTCGATGACGCCAACGCTCAGTATCAAGCAGAAGCGGCCGCATGGCCTTATAGCTGGTTTTCAAACCCGAATTATACCCTCGCCGCCGGGCGGGGCACGGTCACCGGAAAGATCAACCTTTCCGACGCGGGGGATCATAATCCTACCGTAGCGGGAACTTGGGTTGGCATCGAGGAACAGCCTGCTACCAGCACCGCCACCTATGATTTTCAAAAGTGGCTCAAGCCCTATCAGTATTGGACGCAGACTGACTCCGGCGGAAACTTTACGCTTCCGAACGTGATCGCGGGTTCAAACTATACATTGTGGGCGTATGGAAAGGGCATTGCTGGCACGTTCCTCTCGCAGAATCAATCCGGAGGCAACCCTCCATTGGAACTCGATGTTCCGTCCACTCCCTTCGCGGTTTCCGTCACCGCCGGAGGCACAACCAACCTCGGAACGTTCACGTGGACCGCGAATCGTGTGGGCTCCACTGTGTTTGAACTTGGTTATCCAGATCGCAAGGCGGACGAGTTCCGGCATGGCGAGGATTTCTGGTCGCCGGAGCTGCAACCGAAGCTGGGCTTCCCCACCGGAGTCTGGGGCATGCAGGTGTTGTTCCCCTTGGACTTCCCGAACGGGATGAACTACACGGTCGGCCAAAGCCGCTGGGCGGAGGACTGGAATTATGTCCTGCCTTCACTGCCAACTACTTCCGGAAGCTTCCAGTCAGCGACTGGCGCCATCACGTTCAATCTGGCGACCACGCCCGCGGCGGGCGCGCAGGCGTCGATCTACCTGGGATGCGCCGGGGATGATGGCGGGAACGTTGTTTTGAGTGTCAACGGAGCAAACCTTGGCACCGCGAGCGGAGTAACTTCCGCTCCTGTGGCGCTTACGGCCACCGGTTACAACCCGGCCTACCAGGATGACAGCAGCATACATTTCAGCGACCACGGCCCATTCTCCGATGAGCGAATCACCTTCCCGGCTACGATGCTGCGCGCTGGGCAGAACACCCTCACGATCAACATGAACGCCACGGGGCTGACTCAATATCTCATGCTGGACTATCTCCGGCTGGAGTTATCGGGCTACGTTCCGCCGCCACCCGCCAGTCTCACCGTTTATCCGGGCAACAATCGCAACCTGCTCTCCTGGCCTGTCGTGCCAGGCGCGACCCGGTACTATTACTCGCGCTCCACCACTTCCGGGAGCGGGTATGTTTCATTGGGCGATGTTCTCGGCCCGGTCAGCGGTGGCGACCAGGGAACCGAGACGTTCACGGATAAAACAGCGGTGAACGGCACTACCTATTACTACGTAGTGCAATCCTACAACCCATCTGGCACGAGCGCGAATTCTCCGCAAAGCGCCGGGGCCATGCCTTCCGGCGGCATTTCCTCCAGCGCCCCCGCCGCTCCTACGGGCCTAGCTGTCACGAGCAGCGGGCATCATAGCGTGGCGATCGGATGGTCCGCCTCGCCTGGCGCCAATTACTATAGCGTCTCTCGCTCGACGCTGTATGACAACGGCACCGGAAACGAGATAACGCTGAGGACAAACATCCTCAATGACTACGTCAAAAGCCTGACCTATACGGATACCACCCCGTCGGACGGAAAGACATACAGCTACTCCGTGAAAGCGATCAGCGCAGGCGGGACGAGCGGCGCGTCTGCCTCGGTACAAGCTATTCCATTGAACGCCGCCCCGTCTTCGGCCCCCGGGTTGCTGGCAGCCGTCCGGCTTACCGGTGGCACAAGCATCGCGCTGAGCTGGTCGCCCGTGTCCGACGCGACAGGTTATGTCATCTACCGATCCACCCAATCCGGGCAGTTCAGCTTCCCCGGCGAGTACGTAAACGTGACTGGCGAGAGTGGTTACACTGACAAAAACCTCAGCGCGACCACCACCTACTACTACCAGGTGACCGCCGTAAATGTCACCGGGGTCTCGGCTCCGGCGACGGTTTCCGCGCCGTAGTTTGTCGGAGAGTCCGGCAGATTATAACAACAGAAGCGACGGCCCGCCCGCGCGGGCCGTCGTTTTTGCTTCTGCTCCTATCGCCATTCCCCTTTAGGCGATGGGATTCTGCGCATTGCAAGTTGAATCGCCGCGCGAGTCGCGTCTGCTCAAAATCAGGAGAGTGCCGAGAATCAGCAGCGCGCCGACTGGTTGCGTGCCGAGCATGAGGACCGTCCTGCCAGCCGGTGTGGCTGTGGCGATGGCCGTTGTGTAAAAAAGAAGGGCGCTGAGGGTCGCGGGAACGCGCGTCCAGCGCGGCAATGGACCCGCCCATGCGGAGGCCAGCAACCATCCCAAAGTAGGGGCAAGCAGGATGTAAGTAGGCGATTCGGTGGCTGGGCCAAACGCCGTCATCCAGCAAACGGCGAGGCCCAAGGTGATGTTGAGCGAATTTTCCCGGCGATTGGCGCGGATCGCGAAGCAGGCAATGGCGATGACCAGCGCGGCCGCGAGTTGCAACCATTGGTACGCAAGATGGCTCATTGCCGGTCCATAGCGCCTCGTGAGCAGCCATGCGTCCCGATACGATTCGCTTAGAGGCCAGGCCGAGCGGTCATCCACGTTCAAATTCTGAAACCAGCGAGCATACTGATGGGTGACATAGGAGGGACTTTGAAAGAAGAATGGCAGAACGGCGCACACAACGATTGCCAGCAGAAAGCGGGGAGTAAAGGCCCGGGGAGCGTGGAGCATGAGCAGCAGCGCCAAAGCGACCGGATAGATTTTAAAAGACGTCGCAAACGCGACCGAGAAGGCGGCGAGGAGCCAGCGCTCTTCGCTTGCCGCGGCGACACCCCACAGCATGCCCGCGATCATGAAGCCATTCGATTGCCCGTTGTTCAGGCTGCCTATTGCGATCGGCAAAGCTGCCAGCAAAATCAATCCGCGCGTTCTGGCGCTTGAGAAGGGAGGACAGAGTGTCCGCAACCACCAAAGGAGAGCCCAATAAACGGAAAAACATTCTGCCAGTCGCCACAAAGTTGACCCGATCCGCTCGGGCAGGGCGCTAAACGGAACGAGAAGCGCATGTATGAGAGGGCTGTACCTGCACGTATCCGCGGTGGCTTCGTAGAGGTCGCGACTCCAAAGCCAGTTCAGTCCGGCTGGCCTGTAGTGCTCGAGGAAGCAGTTATTTCTATGCGGCCATATCAGACCGCGCGCGATGATAACGCCAATGAGAATCCTCCAGAGCAGATGCGCCGTTCGCTCCAGGGAGTGCGGCTTATCCGGCGAGAGATTGCCCGCAGGCGCCTGGATCAGACCAGAAGGCACGACGTGATATCGCGAGAGAAAGCGCGGCTGCAGGTTGAGACGCGCTCAATCCGTGACTCCTTCACCATTTCCGGCGATTTGAGAGATGATGGCTCGATTCTCATCGAATTTACGCTAAGCCGGGAAGGCAGAGTTAAGCGAGGCAAATAGGATAAACACTCAGTCCAGTGAAATGAACAGTTCAAGGTTAGCCGAACACAGGTTCACCCCGCTTTTACTTGCCGTGTTCTGCCTGGCTATGCACACGGTGGGATCGTGGAATCTCTCGCTGATGGATCGGGATGAACCTCGGTTTGCTGAGGCCTCGAGGGAGATGAGAGAAAGGGGCGATTATGTCGTCCCTTACTTTAATCATGAGATGCGGCTGGATAAGCCGCCGCTCGTTTACTGGGCACAGACGGTTTGCTACTCGGTTTTTGGCGAAAATGAATTTGCGGCGAGGCTCCCTTCCGCCATCGCGGCGACTCTGACGGCCTTGGTGGTCTTTGGCTTTGGTTCGCGACTTTATGACCGTCGCGCGGGGTTGTGGGCGGCCATTATTTTTACGCTTTCAGCGGATGTGTTGATCCATGCCCGGATGGCGGTCGCCGATCTGTGCATGGTCTTCTTTGTGGCGCTGGCTTCCTGGGCAGGGTGGGAGTTGCGCGAAGGGCAAGCCAGGCGAGCCGGCTGGTGGCTTGTGTTCTACGTGGCGCTCGCGTTTGGTTTTCTGGCGAAAGGCCCGGTGGCATTGCTGCCGATTGGGACTGTGTTGCTGTACCCAGGCAATGCCGGCAAGAATCGCTTAATGAAGTTTCACCTGGGTTTGCCGATGATGATCGCGATCATCGCGCTCTGGGGAATCCCCGCGCTGATGGAAACGCGCGGGGAGTTCTTTCGCGTCGGCATCGGCAAACACGTTGTGGCGCGCTCATTCACCGCATTGGAAGGGCACGGCGCGCGGGGCCTGGTGTCGTATTTCGTCCTGCTTCCTTTCTACTTTGTGACGATCTTTGGCAGCTTCTTCCCCTGGTCGATCTATCTCCCGGCGTTGATTGCGCGCTTCTGGAGCAAGGAAAACCGGGGGATGGCCGAGCGTTACCTCCTTGGCGGCATAATACTGACGTTTGCCGTGTTCACGCCGCTGGGCACAAAGCTTCCCCACTACACGCTGCCCGCGGTGCCATTGCTGGCGATCCTGTGCGCGGGTCAGCTTCGGCGCGGCCGGACGCCTTTCTTGCTGGCGGGCGGCATGTG
This sequence comes from uncultured Verrucomicrobiae bacterium, assembly GCA_963828525.1. GTDB lineage: Bacteria > Verrucomicrobiota > Verrucomicrobiia > Chthoniobacterales > Chthoniobacteraceae > CAWHEP01. The sequence continues at coordinate 108,813 of CAWHEP010000009.1, read as the reverse complement.
CGCTGTGGTGCTCGCCTGCTGTTTCATCCTGGCGCCGACGTACGGGCATCTTCTGCCCGTTTCGCGCATCGCGGCGGCCTGCGCTCCGTTTGCGACGCCGCAAATGGAAGTGGCAGCGGTGGACTTCGACGAACCGAGCCTCGTGTGGTATTTTCGCGCGTGGACACGGCGGTGGGTGCAAAGGCTCGGCCCGGACGAGATTGTCGCGTTCATGAAACAACCGGGGCCGAGATGCTGCGTGATGCCGGAGAAGATCGCCCGCCAGACCGTCTGCGATCCGGCGTGGACAGTCGCAACGGCGAATGGTTTTAATCTGCCGACTGGCAAGGCTGTTCAGCTTGTTCTATGGGGTAAGGCGAAATGAGTTTGCCGCGGAGAATCCCAGGAAATTGAGAGTCGCGCTGGTCCTCGAGAAGTTCGATCCCCGCAAAGGGGGATTGGAACATTGGACATGGCAGTTCGCGAGGCAATTGGTTGCTCGAGGTCATGAGCCGCATGTGGTCGCGTTTGAGGCATCGGGGGCGGAGAGGGGAATCATGCTTCACCGTCTCGACAAGCCGCGTTCTCGGTTGGGCCGCGCTGCCGCGTTTGAGGAGTATCTCCGGACGCAAAGTTTCGACGTCGTACATGACATGGGCGCTGGCTGGCGGGCGGACATCCTGCATCCCCATGGAGGATCGACGGTTGCGCTGTGGGAGCACAACCTGATGCGCATCCCGAAGTGGAGGCAGATTCGCTTCTGGCGCGAGAAGCGTTATCGCGAAATGGCGGAACTGGAGAAACGGCAGCACGCGCAACCGGGGATGCTCATCGTCGCCGTGTCAAACATGGCGCGGCGTCATTTCGAGGAATACCATCAGCTGCCCGCGAGCAGGATGCGCCTCATCTATAACGGGGCCGATACGGCGCGGTTTTCGCCCGGCGCGCGCGCGGAGCGCCGGAAGGAGGCGCGGGAGCGGCTAGGCCTGCGGGATGAGACTCTGTTCCTGATGCTGGCGCACAATCTCCTGCTGAAGAACGCGGACACCTTCATACGAGCAGTCGGGCGGCTTTCCAAGGCCGGCTATAAGGTTCGCGCTGTCATTGCCGGCGCGGGTAGAACAGAGCGGTTCCGGAAGCTCGCCGCGAGCCTGGGATGCGCGCGGGAAATCCAGTTTCCGGGCGTCGTGGAAGATCCGATTTCTCTTTACGCGGCGGCGGATGTGTTCGCGCATCCGACGTGGTATGACCCATGCAGTCTGGTAACCCTGGAGGCGCAGGCGATCGGCATCCCGGTTATCACCAGCCGCTTCAATGGCGCTTCGGAGCTGATGGCGGATGGACAGGATGGTTTTGTATTGAGCGCCCCTGACAATGTGGAAGAACTCACGGAGCGGATGCGGCAGTTGCTGGACGGTGATCTACGGGGACGCATGGGGGCGACGGCGCGGCAGTTGGCGCTTGGACATTCCTTTGATCGGCAGACGAGCGAATTCCTGGCGCTGTATGAGCAGGTGAGAAAAGGCGCATGAGTCTTCTTCGCTTGAACGAGTTCCAGCGCTTGATGAAAAGCTGGGCAAAGATGGGGGCCTATAACGCGGGCGACGCGATGAGGGTCTCCTGCCCGCTGGATGTGGCGCGGTGGAACGACGCGCTTCGCGCGGTATGGAGCGAGACGGATTTCGGGTTTCCCTGCGAGCCGCCGGTGATCCTGCCGATGGAAATATACAACGGCGATCTGGAGGGAGCGATTAGCGACCAGCTTAATCTCCCTTTCGAATCAACCGCTCCGCCGCTTCGATTCTTCCTGCTGGACGCTCTGGATGGCTCGCACTGGTTCGGGACCATGTTCGACCACTGGTTGGTGGATGGATACAGCATCCGGCAATGGATGCGGCGTTGTTTGCTGCGGTTCATCCACCCCGACGGGGCCGCTCTGCCTCCACTGCGGTTCCGGAATCCGCGGTCAGCCTTTTCGCATCGCTGGTTCCTTGGCGCGGTGGAGTGCGCGCGGTTGCTGATGGCAAACCGGCGCGCTTTCCGAGTCTGGCTTAACAACCCGGCTAACGTCCATTGCGGGTTTCTTCGCGCGGCTGATGTCGGAGTGGACGCCGTGGGGCTGCATGCCCGCGCGAAGGGATGGGACGTGACGGTCAATGATATCTTTCTCGCGGTGATTGCGCGGGTTTTGGGGGAGAGGACGGCCGCCGCGCGGCGCGCTGCGACTCGCGATGAGATCGGGATGGCGGTCGCGATCGACATGCGGCGGTTCCTTGACGAAACCGCGCGCGGCGAGGGGGGATGCTTCCTGAGTTATTTCAGCGTGGCAGTGCCTTCGCCCGAACGCTCGATGGAAACACTGGCACGTGAAATTTCGACGCGGACGGCGCGGGCCAAGACACTCTCAGCGGCATCGCGCGCCTTTTCGGGGCTCGGCTTGGCGCGCCGAGTCTGGGATCATTGGCCAGGGAGGAAGGAGCTTCTCATGCACAAGGCTCTGGCGACACTTGCTGGCATTTCGAATGTGAATCTGACGGGTTCCTGGATCGAGCAGCAGGTGAGCGGCAGTAAAGGCGGTCCGCGTGATTACGTCCGGGTGTCTCCGACGGGGCCGGTGCCGCTTATCTTCACACCGACGACGCTCAACGGGCGGGTAGCTTTGGGGCTTACCTACAGACGAGCCGCCTTTAGCGATAATGACGCGCGCGAGATTGCGCGGAGTTTCACCAGCGAACTCCTTGCCATCCTCGGCTGAGTATTTCGCTTTGGTCTTGTGTTTCGGACGGAATCGCAGTTGCCTGAAGGCCTGACTATTCCTTCCCGTTTTGCAGGGCTTGGGTTGAAGATCCGCGCCGGTCTGGGTTCGGCATTCGGGCGGTTTCCGTGGATGCTGCTGTGCGGGTTCCTTGGGACAACGGCTGCCATCATGGTTACGAAGCTGGAGGGTAATCATGCAGATCTGAGCGGACTCTGGGAGCGGATCGGGATGACGGCGGCACTCGGGATGCCGCTTTTCTTTTCGTTGAGGATGGTCCGCGAACAGGCGGCAAGCTTGACACGGTGGCCGGTGGAGGTCGCGGGTCTGGCGTTGCTCGTCCCCTGGTTCTTCACGCTTCCAAAGCGCCCTTTTGAAGGCCCCGAGATCGTGGGTATCCATTGGGCCTTGCTGCTGGCGGCGCTGCATTTCTTCGCGGCTGTGTCACCCTATGTGGCCGGGAGAGCGGGAAATGGGTTCTGGCAATTCAATCGGAAGATCTTTCTGCGGTTCTCTCTTGCGACTCTTTACGCCTGGGTACTGACCGTCGGCCTGGAATTGGCTCTGTTGAGCGCGGACAAGCTCTTCGAACTCAAGTTGGAGAAGAGCTACGGGTACTTGTATTTCATCATGGCGGGCTGTTTCCATCCCCTGTTCTTTCTGGCGGGAGCGCCGCGCGACTTCGCGGCGCTGGAGGCGGACGAGGAGCATCCGCGGGGACTGAAGGCATTTACGCAATTTGCGCTCGCTCCCTTGGTGGCCGTTTATACGGCGATCCTCTACGCGTACGCGTTAAAGATCGCGCTGGCGAAAACGTGGCCTCACGGATGGGTGGCGCTCCCAGTGTTGATACTGTCCGGGGTAGGCATCCTTTCAGCCCTGCTTCTGTTTCCGTTGCGGTCGCGCGGGGAGGAGAAATGGGCGCGGTGGTATTGCCGGAATTTCCCACGAGCGCTGGCGCCTCTTTCCCTGTTGCTCCTGCTGTCTGTACGGGAACGAATCGTCGCCTACGGGGTGACGGAGGAGCGGCATCTAGGGATTGTGGCGGGTGGCTGGATAATGGTTTGGGCGCTTGCTTCGATCTTCAGGAGGAGCGCCGGAATCCGATGGGTGCCCGCCTCGCTGGCCGTAATCTGCGCGCTGGCGGCATACGGACCGCTGAGCGCGGGCGCAATCTCTCTGCGCAGCCAGACCAGGCGCTTGACGCGGGCGCTGGAGGCGCGCGGCTTGCTGGTCGCGGGCAAAGTTCGCCCGGCGGAGAAGACTCTCTTGCTCCCTGACAAAGAGCGTGAGGAGATAAGCTCGGAGATCGGTTACATCGCGGGGATGCACGGCGAGCAGGAAGTTCGACGAATCTTTGGCGACATGCAACGCCCGGCTGAGGCGGCCCGGCTAACGCGATGGAATGCGCCGGGGGAAATTCTGCGGAACCTGGGGGTGGAGGGTCCTCCCGACGACGGCGGGAGCGCAGTGTACCATTTCACGCTGAACCAAGGCGATGGTCTCACGTTTGAAGGGTTCAGCCACGCGTTCATTGTCGAAAACCTTTACGAAAATTCATGGCAGGGCAAAACCGATGGCCGTCAACCTCGCATCGGCCTACACGGTGGGAAACTGGAACTTTCCAGAGCTAGTGACACAGTGACCCACCAGGTTCCGACCGAGGCACTCCTCGAAGGACTGACGAAAAGACAAGGGGGCGGCGCTGTCCCAGTGGAGCAAATGACGATTGATGACACCTACGACGGCAAAGGCTGCCGCCTTGTTTTCACAGTTCTGAACTTCTCCACGCGCTCCGGTCACCCAGCGCAGATCAGCTCCTGTTCGGGGCTGCTGCTGGTGAAGTGAGGATGCCTCTCTGAGGCGCGCCCTCCTACCCACCCAGGGGGTTTTTGCCCTGATGCCCCACAAATTTTGCCCCTTGCGAGGCTCCTTGCGGACTATCCGCCGCCAGCGTTGAAGCGGAACTTCATTTTGCCGCGCTTGGCGTTGGCTTTGGCTTTGCGGCGGACTTTCTGATTTGGGGTCTCAAAGGCTCGGAGACGGCGGACCTCATCCATGATCCCTTCGGCATCGAGCTTATTCTTGAGGCGCTTAAGCGCTCTGTCGATGGGTTCACCCTTCCGAACAATTACTTCTGGCATGAGACTCCTTGGCGTTACTAAATCTTGTTTTCCTGAAAGTTGTTGTAAATCCGACGTGCGGAGGAAAAGCCTACGGGGTCTGGTTTGGGTAGTCAATGGCGGCGTTGAGATTTTTTCGGACACTGGTAATGGTTGCGATCGATAAGTTATTCTAATGCTCAAGGGCCTTGATTTCGGTGAGCAGATGGGCTTTGACGGGATCGAAGTCTTTACCTCGCACGTTCCCGAGAACCCGCCGAGCGTCTCCCGGGAGATCGAGTTTGATGTCGATTCGCGCGATGTTCACGCAGGCGAAGTTGTCGCTGTTGGCGATCTCCCGGTAGTGGTTCCACGCTTGCAAAGCCTCGCGCCAATCCGGGTTTTCCATTCCGTAGAAGGTCTCTGCGTACGCGCGAGCGTATTCGATGTTAAATGGCGCCAGCGTCGTGGCTTGTTTGAACTCGGCGAGCGCGCTTTTTTCGCCATCACCGGCGCCGGTAGAGCGTCCGATCTGATGGCGGCCGAGAAACCAGACGTTTGCGAGGTCGAAGTGGAAGGCGGAGTTCGCTGGCTCCAGGGAAACGGATTTTTGGAACCAGGCGGAGGCCGCGTTCCAGTCCCCTTGCGCAAGGGCGCATTCGCCCAAGGCGTCCGCGACACGCGCGCTGCGCGGGTCCAGCTTTTCCGCAGCCTGCCATTCGCTGAGGGAGTTTGCTTTTTCGTTGATCGACCACAGCCATTCGGCTCGCGCGGCATGAGCGCGGGACTCGGAGGGATACTCCGCCACGAGCTTCTGATACGCAGCCGAAACCTGCGCAAATTTGGAGGTGTCAGCGGGAGCGGGGTGGACCAGAGCGGCGGTTTCAAGGAGCTGAGCCGCCGCGAGTCTCTGATCCAGCTCCGAGGCGAGCGCTGTGGTGGCGAGTAGAAGCAAAAACAGCGGAGCGCAAAAGGTGAGCTTCATCACAGAGGATGGCTTCCTGGATGGAGGGGGGATTCTCATTAAAAAAATCGCGCCGTTAGACAGGTTGTTCACTGGCGGGTTGTATTCGGCCAAGAAGCGCGAAGAGCGCCACGGTGCCCACGGGACACAAAAGCGCCGCAGTGGTAATGATGGGTGAGTAGGAGAAATGATCAACCACCCATCCTGTGAGGAGGGTGAACGCCATGCTCCCGATGCCAGCTCCGACTCCGCCCAGTCCGGCGACGCTAGCCACGCTGCGGGCAGGGAAAAGGTCGCTGGGAAGCACCTGCACGTTGCTGATCCAGACCTGGAAGCCGAAGGTGACGACACTGATCCAGAACAGGGCCCCAGCAGTGGTCTCAGCGTGAGCAGCGAGGATGCCGCTCGGCATTATGCTGGCCGCCGCGATGATCACCGCCTTGCGGGCGCGATGCGTGGCCCAGCCCTTCCCAATGAGGTAACCGGAAAGAGCGCCTCCCAATAATCCGCCCGCGCCTGCCGCGATGAATGGCAGGGACGCGAGCGCGCCGATTCTCTGGAGGCTGATCCCGCGTGACTTGTTGAGGTACTCAGGCAGCCAGAGGATGTAAAACCACCAGACGGGATCGACGAAGAGGCGCGCCAGAACGATGGCCCAGACGCGCCGCATGCCCAGCAGGGCGATCCAGCGGGGCGCCTGCTCGGTGTCTTGCGATGAGATCACAGGAAGGGACTGGCGATTCTCGCAAATGTATTTCCGTTCAACAGCGCTGAGGCGGGGATGGGTATCACTAGGCTGGTAGAATGCCAGCCACGCTGCCAGCCAGATGAAGCCGAGAGCGCCGGTGGCAAGGAAAGCGGATTGCCAGCCGAATTGATATTGCAGCCAGACGATGATGGGAGGAGCGACCATCGCGCCGACGGAGGATCCGCCGTTTACGATGCCGATAGCGATGGCCCGCTCGCGCGCGGGGAACCAATTGGTGATGACCTTGACGGCTCCCGGCCAGTTTCCCCCTTCGCCCAAGCCGAGCAGAACGCGGAAGGCGCAGAGGCTGGTGAAGCCACCAGCGAGCGCGTGCAGAAGGGCGGCTGAGGACCAAACAGTGATCGAGACAGCGAAGCCTCGCTTAGCTCCAATGCGATCGTGCATCACTCCCGACAGGCCCTGGCTGATAGTGTAGGCAAGCAGGAACCATGTTCCGACTTCAGCGTAATCGAGGTTGGTCAGATGAAGCTGGGCGCGAATGACGGGCGCAAGCACCGAAACGGAAAGGCGATCCAGGATGTTGATGACTGTCGCGGAAAACACCAATCCCAGGATCCACCAGCGCAGGCTACCGAGCCTGGAGCTGACGGGGGAACCATTCGGCTCGATTATTTCGGTCGGGGAGATCAAGGGAAGAGCGGGCAGAATACCATGCCCGCTCGCGGTGTCACGGCAGCAGAAAAGCGGTCGCCCGAAATTTTATGGCGCGCCGCGCTGACAGTTGAGCGGAAGCCGTTTACAATGGAGCGATGAGACCCCGCTTAGCGCGCGCGTTGGCGAGCGTGATAATCTGCTGCCTCGGGGCCCATGGCGTCCGGGGGAATCCCCCGCCACCTCGCGCGCCTCTCGACGAGGTGCTCCAGAATGACGCGCTATGGGAGTGTGGCGGGGATCAGTTCCTCGCGGCGTACGGACATCTCGGGTTTCGGTGGAACTCGGCGGCGCGCGCCATCGCGCAAGCGTATATGCCAGGCCTCCAGCTTTTCCAAAACCCGATTACCCAAGCGCTTGCGCGCTTCGAAACGGGCCGGCTTAAGGAATTGGATTTCCTTTTCTATGATCGCGGCGATAACGGCGAACTCTCAAAGGATGACTTTGCGCTGCTGCTCGGCAACTGCGAAAACGCGCTCACCCGGTTCACGGGAACCGCAGGCGTTGCGCGAGGCAAGGACGCGGCCAACGCCGTAAAGGCGGAAAGCATGGTGTGGCAGACGGCGCGCTCACGTTTCCTGCTGGAATATAGCAGCACTCGCGAACTCAAAACCAGAGGCATCCCGTTCCGGGCGGAGTTCGTCAGGCTGGAAGTCACCCCGGCGGAGCGGCAAAAGGGTCTTCTGGAGCAGACCCTCCCACCAAAGGGCGATCAAGTCTTCTCAGGGCCGGCGCATGTCAGAAAAAGCGCGGATGGGGATGTCTGCATCGATGGCATCCCGATGGTGGACCAAGGGGCCAAAGGTTATTGTGTGGATGCCAGTGTTGAACGAGTGCTGCGGTACTATGGGCAGAAGGTGGATCAGAATGAGCTGGCGCAAGCCGCGAACAGTTCCACGGTGGGAACGGATTGCCGTGTGATGTTTGAGGCCCTCCGGAGGCTCGCGGCCCGCCTGCGCGTGAAGACGCGCGTAATCGAGCCGTTCGATCTAAAGAAGCTCATCACGAACATCAACGAGTACAACCGCCTCACGCGCAAAGGCCGCGTCGCGGATGAAGTGGATATTTATCAGCCGGAGGGCAACTTGGGAACGATCTACCGCCAGATGAAGTTTGAACTGTTCCGCGAAGTCCGGATGAAGAATCCTGCCGAAGCGGACCGTTTTGAGAAAGCGGTCGAGACACATGTGGACGCGGGCATACCGCTTCTCTGGAGCGTCGTTGCCGGGCTGGCGCCGGAAAATCCCCCGATCCACGGATTTGGAGGCCACATGCGCCTCATCATCGGCTATAACCATGCGAAACACGAAATCCTCTACTCCGATTCATGGGGGCCAGGGCACGAGAAGAAGAGGATGCCGCTTGCTGACGCGTGGACGATCACCAATGGGGTGAACACAGTCGAGCCGCTCTGACTGGTTCGGGATTCTCACAGTGTCCATCTCCAAGTACATCAAGGTCTTTGACATTGGGCTTCAGAACACCTTTGTCTATCGCTGGAATTTTTTCCTGCGTTCTACGTTTGGCTTTGTGCCTCTCGTTGGCATGGTCTTCATCTGGAAAGCCATCTTCGCTGAACGCAAGGGAGACATCGGAGGCTACGGTTACTCCTCAATGATCTTCTACTTTCTGCTCACCATGCTGGTGAACAGCATGGTGACGCCCACCGAGGATGAATGGCAGATCGCGGCGGAAATCCGCGATGGCCTCATAAACGCGTTCCTGACCAAGCCGCTGAATTATCTCGGCCACCGCGTCAGTCTCTTCCTCAGCAGCCGCGCCCTGTACACGTTCGTCACGCTGCTCCCCGTCGCGCTGGTCTTTCTATACTTTCGGGCAGTGGTTGTCTTTCCCCACCAGGGCATCACATGGTTCTTTTTCGCTCTCTCGCTAGCCATGGCCGCGTTCATCCAGTTCTTCATCGCCTATGCCTTGGCGATGATGGCTTTTTGGATATTGGAAATCTCCACCATCGTATTCATCCTCTACTCGTTCGAATATTTTTTGAGCGGGCAGATGTTCCCGATCGATATCATGCCGGGCTGGGTTCAGGTCATTGAGAGATGGCTTCCCTTCACATATGAAATATTTTTCCCGGTTTCCATCTTCCTGGAGCGGGTTCATGGCAGGGAGCTTTATACGGGTCTGATGATCCAAACTGGATGGCTGATCGCCATGTGGATTCTGGCGCGGGTCATGTGGGCCGTTGGCGTGCGTCATTACCAGGCAGTGGGGGGGTAGTGACCTCTTTGTGAGGGCTTATATCGCCGCCCGATAGGCGAGAAGCGGTCAAGACACGATCTTCCAGAGGTGCAGTTTGAGAAAGGAATCAAATGCGACGGATATCCCCGTCAATTTAATTCCTCCGCCTTCCCATTTTGCGCAAAATATAAGGCGCAGCTCGCAGTTATCGAGAAGATCATCGAACGTGAGTGCGAGCGCGTCTTCCCCGGTGACTGGGAGTGATTCTGGATAACCAACGCCCTGTCGGATTGGCTGAAAGGCACCGAAACAGGTTCACGCTATCATAGCCGAGGCATCCGGTATCGAGATACCGGCAATTGTGTCAGGCGAAGTGATGTTTGGGCTACACAGCGCGCCCGCCAAAAGCGCGCTGCACGGTGGATTCCGGGATCTGATCCGGGACTGCATTATTCTTTTGATCGACGGGGAAACTGCTAGCCATTACGGGTCGATTCGCCGTGAGTTACGCAAAGCTGGGAAGCCTATCCCGGACAATGTTATTTGGATCGCGGCGCTTGCCAGGCAGCACTCACTTGCAATTCTAACTCGCGACCGTCATTTCTGCGCAGTTGAGGGGGTGAGGGTGCTAACGTGGAAGCGAGGGAATTCCCTCCCGCGTCGAGCTGCTGAGAGTTTCTCTTCGAGGATGCTCGGCCATACCTGTGGACGGCGGTCTTCCTATTTTTCCTGTTCCCCCAATTTGAAGTCTCGGCTAGTATTCGCGCGTCATGCATTCCCCCTCGAAAGTGACGGTTGCCCTGGTCCAGATGCTCTGCGCGGCAGAGCCAGAGGAGAACATGGCGAACGCCCTGGAGAAGATCACGCAAGCGGCTGCGTCGGGCGCAAATGTGGTCTGCCTGCCTGAACTGTTTCGATCCCAATACTTCTGCCAGTCCGAGGATCATGCGCACTTCGCGCTGGCGGAGGAAATACCAGGTCCTTCGACAGCAGCGCTGGGCGACGCGGCTCGGCGGAATGGGGTGGTGATCGTCAGCTCCCTGTTCGAAAAGCGGGCCCCAGGCATTTATCATAATACCGCGGCTGTCCTGGACAATGACGGCGCGTATCTTGGCAAATATCGGAAAATGCACATCCCGGATGACCCCCTTTACTATGAGAAGTTCTACTTCACGCCTGGCGATCTTGGCTTCCGCGCGTGGAACACGGGATACGGAAAAGTGGGTGTGTGCGTCTGTTGGGATCAGTGGTTTCCGGAGGCGGCTCGACTGACTGCCCTGCAGGGCGCTGAGATTCTCTTCTATCCCACGGCGATTGGCTGGCACCCTTCTGAGCGCGAGCGGTTTGGCGAGTCGCAGCACGACGCGTGGGAGACCATGCAGCGGAGTCACGCGATCGCCAATGGCTGCTTCGTGGCAGCGGTAAATCGAGTCGGTCATGAAACCCCGGTGGACGGGGCAGGCATTGTTTTCTGGGGTCAGAGCTTCATTTGCGGGCCCGATGGCGTTGTGCTCGCTCGGGCAAGCGCCGAAAAGGAGGAGATCCTGATCGCGGAGATCGATCTCGCGCGTGTCGGAGAGCAGCGCTCGCACTGGCCCTTCTTTCGAGATCGCAGGATCGACGCCTATTCTCAAATCGACCGGCGCTTTTCGGACTAGAGTATATGGCGGAACAACCCGTCGGTGACGCGAACGCATCCGAGGCTCTTACGCCCGCGCAACTGGGCTTCCGCATGCCCGCGGAATGGGAACCTCATGAAGCAACGTGGCTCTCATGGCCACGAAAGGAGGGGATCAGCTTTCCTGATTCCTACGAGGCCATCCCGCCGATTCTGTGCAAAATGGTGAAGGCTCTCACCGGGGGCGAGCGCGTTCACATCAACGTAAACGACCCGGAGCAGGAATCGGAGGCGCGGTCACATCTTGAAAAGGCGCGAGTGGACTCCGACGCGGTTTCTTTCTTTCAGATACGGACGAATGAACCGTGGTGTCGCGACCACGGCCCAACCTTCCTGGTGCGTGACCTGGAACCCAGGCTGGCGGCGGTGGACTGGGATTACAACGCGTGGGGCTGGAAATACCCGCCGTTCGATTTCGATGATGACGTTCCCTTGCATATCGCAGCGCGCCTCGGCATCCAGTGCTTTCGACCTCACATGGTACTCGAGGGTGGATCAATCGACGTGAATGGGCGGGGCAGCCTGCTGACAACGAAGTCCTGCCTCCTCAACCCAAACAGAAACCCCGAACTCACGCGAAAGGACATCGAAAAGAAGCTGACCGATTTTCTGGGCGTCCAGCGCATTCTGTGGCTGGGAGATGGCATTGAGGGAGATGATACGGACGGACACGTGGACGATATTACGCGATTCGTGGGTCCTAAACAGGTGGTCACCGCCATTGAGGAGGACCCCGAGGACGCGAATCACCTTCCCTTGCAGAAGAACCTGGCAAAATTGCGCGAGATGCAGGCCGAGGATGGATCACCTCTGGACGTTTTCACCCTGCCGATGCCCGGGAAGATCGTGCGCCAGGGGCAGCGGCTTCCAGCGAGCTACGCGAACTTTTATATCGGCAATGAGGTGGTGCTGCTTCCGACATTCTCGGATACGAACGACGCTTGGGCTGTGGCAGTGCTGAAAAACGCCCTTCCCACGCGGAAGATCGTTCCGATTGACTGCAGGGAGTTGATCTGGGGTCTTGGCGCCTTTCACTGCCTCACGCAGCAGCAGCCTCGGGTATAGAAGAGTCAGCCTGATTTCCAACGAACTTCGCGAGCTGGGGTGCTCTTGACGCTGGGCGGCTTCGCGCATAGGCTTGACGTCTGATTGAATTCCTCCAGCAAATGGTTTCTCTGACGGTCCGGGAGCAACTGGTTGTCGTGTTCATACTGACCTCGCTTGTCGGGGGGTCGATTGCGCATTGCTACCGAGTGTCGACGCGGAAGGTTCCAACCGCCCTTTCCGAGGCGGGACACTAGCTCACATGCAGAAGGTCGGATTCCCGGAAGCCGTTGACGCGATCCTTGCGAGCGATAATCGCTATGACCGGGAAGCCTATCTTTTCATAAAAAACGCGCTGGATTTCACGACAAAGCAGCGGAAGAAAAAGGAAGACGTTTCAAGGCACGTGTCGGGCCACGAGCTCCTGGATGGGGTGCGGCAGTTCGCGTTGAAAGAGTTCGGGCCGATGGTGTTAACAGTATTCGCTTACTGGGGAATACGGCGCTGCGAGGATATCGGGGAGATCGTTTTCAGCCTTATTCGCGCTGGAGTCTTCCGAAAGACAGATGAAGATTCGATCGAGCATTTCAGGGAAGGATTCGATTTCCATGCCGCTTTTGTGAGTCCCTTTCGGCCAGATGAACCCCTGCGGAACGAGGAAGGCGCGAAGGGGGAGCGGCCAGCCGGCAAGCTGACATGAGACGCTTTGCGCGCTCCCTGCTGCCAATCTTTTCCTTTATGCTAAGCACCACATTCGCGGACGCTCCCTCGGAGTCCACGCAGACCGTTGAACCAAAAAATGCCAGGAACGCGGCGTTATCTGAACGCAAGGACGGGATTATCTTTCCTCGAACGACCGCGCGGAAGTGGACGCTGCCCGACGGCTTGACATTGATTGTCCAGGAGGATCACAGCGCCCCGGTAACGAGTGTGCAGGCGTGGTGCGAGACGGGGAGCATTGACGAGGACAAGCATCTCGGCGCCGGGCTCTCACACATCCTGGAGCACATGCTGTTCAAAGGGACTGAGACACGCTCAACGAACCAGATCGCGCAGAAAATTCAAGATACTGGCGGTTATATCAATGCCTACACCTCGTATGACAGGACGGTGTTCTGGATAGACACGCCAAGCAAGGGCACGGCAAACGCGCTGGAGATCCTCTCCGACGCGATGATGAATTCCACTCTGCCTCCAGAGGAGTATGTGAAGGAGCAGGAGGTAATCCGGCGTGAGTTCGCCATGGGTTACGACAATCCAGACCGGATGAGTTCGCTGGAGCTTTTCGCGACGGCGTACGAGACTCATCCCTATCGGCTTCCCGTGATCGGGCATCTCGCGATCTACAATAAGCTGACCCGCGACGAGGTGATGGCTTATTATAAGACGCGGTATGTGCCAAATAACCTATTCTTCGTGGTGGTCGGCGATGTGGATGCCGATGCCGTGCATGCGCAAGTGCAGCATCTCTTCGGGAAGTATCCCCAGCGCAGCCTGCCGCCTGTGTATATCCCCGAGGAACCGCAGCAACTTGGGCGGCGGGATTCGCACAAGGAGTTCCCGACAGAATTAACGCGGTTGAATCTGGCCTGGCACATCCCCCGCATTACCCATCCTGACATCCCGGCCCTGGATCTTCTATCGGCGATCCTTGGGGATGGGCGAAGCTCGCGGCTTAACAAAAGGCTGCGGGAGGAGACGGGCCTTGTGCATACGATTTCGGCGTTCGCCTACTCCCCCTCAGACGCCGGGTTGTTTGGCGTGAGCGCGATTCTGGATCCCGACAAACGGGAAGAAGCGGAGAAAGCGATCCTGGCGATCCTTGCCGAAGCGAAGAGAACGGGGGTGACGGAAGAGGAACTGGAAAAAGCGAAAAAGCTCTCGCTGAACAACCAATTGCAGTCGCTCACTTCGATGCGCGGGAAAGCTTCGGACCTCGGGTCAAACTGGCTCACAACCAGAAACTTGAATTTTTCGCATGATTACCTTGAGGCGATACAGCGGGTCTCGGCGGCTGATGTGAAGCGCGTCCTCCTGACCTACTTCGCGGACTCAAATCTGAGTGTCACATCGCTGAACCCGATCGGCTCTCTTCATGCCGGGGCGGAAAAGAGCGTGGCAATCTCCGCTGGCGAAATTCAGAAATTCGAGCTTTCGAATGGAATGAGGGTTCTGGTGAGGGAGGATCCGAGGCTGCCGCTGGTTTCCGCAGTGGCGGTGTTCAAGGCCGGTCTTCTTGCTGAGACTGCCGCTGATAATGGCATCACGAGATTAACGGCGCATGTGATGGTGAAGGGAACGAAGAAACGCGACTCCGAGCAGATCGCGGACGAGATCGAGTCTGTGGGCGGGAGCATTGGAAGTGATGCAGGGAACAACAGCCTCAGTGTATCCGTGCGAATGATGCAGCCCGACGTTGGTCTAGGTCTCGAGCTTCTGTCGGACGTGCTACTAAACGCCACGATGCCGGAGAACGAGATCGCTCGCGAAAAAGAACTGCAACTCGCGGGGATAAAGGCTGAAGAGGAAGAGATGACATCGGTGGCGCGCAATCTCATGCGCTCGAGCCTGTTCGGCTCACATCCTTACGGGTTACGGAGCAACGGCACTCCTGAGAGCGTTGCAAAACTGACACGGGCTGAGTTGCTCGCGTTCTACCGGAAGCACACCGTCGGACGGAATGGAGTAGTGGCGGTCTTTGGGGACGTGAAAGCCGCCGAAGTGAAGGCTCAACTCGAAAGGACGCTCGGGAAGCTCCCCCCCGGAGAAGAGGCGCTTGTTAGCCCACCGGCCCCCGTTCCACTCGCCAGACAGATCGTCGTGGAGGAACCGAAGGACAAGGCCCAAGCCATTCTGATGGTCGGGTATCTGGGGGCTGATCTTTTCAGTCCGGATCGGTATGCGCTCGATTTGATTGATGAGGCTTCGAGCGACTTGGGCTCGCGGTTTTTTGTGAGGATACGCGAGAAGCTGGGCCTTGCTTATTTCGTTGGCGCCAGTCAGGGGCCCGGGCTTACAAATGGGCCGTTTATTTTTTACCTCGGCACATCACCGCAGAAAGTGGATTTGGTCAAGGCTGAGCTGCTGGACGAAATTGGGAAGCTGAGCCGGGATGGACTGACGCCGGAGGAACTGACGCGAGCGAAGGAAAAATCTGTCGGGCAGATGGAAATCCGAAACCAGAGCAATGACGCTTTCTCTTACGCCTGCGCTCTGGACGAACTGTATGGACTCGGATATGACCACTACAAAATCGAGCGAGCAAAGATCGAATCGGAGACGCTTGAGGATGTAAAACGTATTGCGAGCAAGTATTTTGAGAACAAGCCGAACGTGATCGCTATTGTGCGACCCGCGCCTTCGGCGCAACCCGCGGAGAAATAAGATCATGGCAGAAGTTCAAAGCTCCACAAATTCCGGCGAGATGGCGCAGCGCTTTATAGAGTTTGTTATGATGCAGGCTCAGAATGCCGCGCTGTTTCTGGGCCAAATTCCTAACCCCCGGGGAGAGCAGCCGGAAGTAAACCTTGAGCTATCCAAATTGTTCATCGACCAACTGGTAATGATCCGCGGGAAGACGAAAGGAAATCTTTCAAACGACGAGATGGGGGTGCTGAATAACGCGATCAGCAATCTTCAGATTACGTTCTACGAAGTGTCGCAAAAGTTGAAGGCGGGGGACCAGCCGGGCGCGCCCGAGTCCGCGCCGCCGGTGGATAGCGCGGGAGGCTCGGAAGCCGCGCCAGCACCCGCGATTGAGACTGGCGCCGCGCCAGCCGCGGATGAAGGCCGGAAAAAGTTCTCCAAGAGCTATGGGAACTGACCGGATGGAACGAGGCAAACGAGAGCAGGCTTGAAGAAGACAAAGCGGAAGCCGCTGAATATTGGCGGGGTGGAGATGGGAGGCGGCGAACTGGTGTTCACGCTGGGGCCGTGCGTCATCGAATCCGAGAAATTCGTATGGCGACTGGCGAGGAAGCTGAAGAAAATCACCCAGGCCGCTGGAGCGCAGTTCATCTTCAAGGCCTCCTATGACAAGGCGAACCGCACCTCGATTCATTCGTTCCGGGGATTAGGCGCTATCGAAGGCTGCAGGATATTGGGGGAGATCGGCAGGGAGCTTGATGTGCCGGTAACCACGGACGTGCATTCGGTCGCGGAGGCGGAGATCGCTGGTGAATTCATCGACGTTCTGCAGATACCTGCTTTTCTGTGCCGGCAAACCGACCTTATCCAGGCGGCGGCTGAAACAGGTCGGGTTGTGAATGTCAAAAAGGGCCAGTTTCTTGCTCCTTGGGATGTGAGGAATATCGCCGAGAAACTGCGCGAGCGAGGGAACAACAAGTTCTTCTTCACTGAGCGTGGAACGACTTTTGGCTACAATAATCTCGTGGCTGACATGCGCTCATTATATTGGATGCGCGAGGAAGGCCTCCTGACAATGTTCGACGCGACGCATTCGGTTCAGCGTCCAGGGGGTGGCGGCGATAAAAGCGGCGGAGACGGTGTTATCGCGCCAGTCCTTGCGAGAGCGGCAGTTGCGGCGGGGTGCGATGGGGTGTTCATTGAGACGCATGAGAAGCCTGAGCTTGCTCTCTCCGACGGTCCAAATCAGGTGCCGTTGTCCAGGTTGCCGAGCATCTTAAAAACGTTGAAGAGCCTGAATGAAATCGTTCGTTAGCTGCCTGTCCGGGGTTCTCGCATTCCTGTCCGCAGTGGAATGCTTCGCTGCTCCACCGAAAAAAAATGCTCCGAAGTACGATCCAGGCATCGAAGTGGGACAGGATGCCAATGGGCTGCGATTTCCAGTATTTGAAGGGGGAAGTCTGCAGATGTATTTCATGATCGATTCGGCGAAGCGGGTGGACAATGATCATTTGCAAATGGCTAACGCCCAAATCCAGACGTACAACAGCCGGAAGGAACCCGAGTTAAAGATCAATCTGCTGAGCGCGCTGCTGGACCTGAATACGCGAGTAGTGACGAGTGACAGGCCGGTGACAATTTCACGCTCGGATTTTCAGCTAAGCGGGCAAGGCGCGGTGTATGACACCGTGAGTGGCGAGGGCAAGCTGACCGGAAAAGTTCGTATGTTGATATTCGATGGGGACAAAATGGCGGGCGCGAAGGGGGGCTCGTGAGCGGGCGTTTCACGAACGACGCGCGGAGGGGCGGGGCGGCATGGCGGCAAGTCGGGCTGTTGCTGGCTTGTTCCGCCTGTAGCGCGGGGTTGTTCGGCGCGGAATCTGTGAAGATGACACTCGGCGGGGCGGAAGTTGCTTCCGCGACTCCTCCTCCAGCAAAAGTCACGCAGATCACGGCTTCACAGGAGGTGACATTCAGTCAGCAAAATCGAACCGCCGTCTTTGTGGGAAATGTCGCGGTAAAGGATCCTGACTACACGCTTTCCTGCGACACTCTCACCGCCGTATTAAAGAAACAAGGTTCGAGTTCAGATACGGCTGCGGCCAAGCCGGGAGTGACTCCAGGGGTCAAGAAAGCATCTTCACCGGCACCTTCGCAAGGCAGCGGGGCGGCGGATGCGACCGGGAGCAGCAATCTGGAGAGGGCGATCGCTGAAGGCAGCGTGGTCATCATCCAGGACAAGTTGGACCCCAAGACCGGCAAGGTGCAGCATTACATCGGCAAAGGGGCAAAGGCGATATATGATACCACGACTGGAGACGTGACTTTGACTGGCTGGCCTCAGATTGAGCAGGATACGAACACGCATGTGTCTCTTTCGGAGCATACCGTGATGGTTATCAATCGCGCGGGAACGATCCGCACGCGCGGGCCAAGCACTACCACTTTCACGCAAGCGCCTGAACCCTCGCCGGCGCCCGCTCCCGCCCCTGCCGCCGCGGCCAGCCGATGATCTCCGCCACCGCGTTGCCTCCGGCTCTGAATGGCGCGCCCATCCTGCGCACGGACAAGCTGGTAAAGGTTTACGGGGGGCGCGCCGTGGTGAATGGGGTGGACATAAACCTCAAGCGCGGGGAGATCGTGGGTCTTCTTGGGCCAAATGGCGCGGGGAAGACGACGAGTTTTTATATGATCGCGGGCTTGGTGCGCCCAAATGGAGGAAGCGTGTTTTTCCAGGATCAGGATGTGACGGATCTTCCGATGTATCGCCGCGCCCGGATGGGGATGGGATATTTGCCGCAGGAGGAATCAATATTTCGGAAAATGACCGTTCGCGAGAACATCATGGCCATCCTTGAGACCCGGCCGATGAATCGCCATGATCGCAAACATCGCTGTGAGGAGCTGCTTACGCAGTTCGGAATCGAGCATCTTTCCCGGAACATAGCACTGACTCTCAGCGGAGGAGAGAAGCGGCGGCTGACGATCGCGCGGTCTCTCGTCACGCAACCCAGTCTGCTCATGCTCGACGAGCCATTTAGCGGAGTGGATCCCATCGCGGTATATGATGTGCAGCAGATTATCTCAAATCTTCGGGATTCCGGCTTGGGCATACTGATAACCGACCACAATGTGCGCGAGACTTTGTCTATCGTGGATCGCGCGTATCTGATCTTCGAGGGAAGAGTGGAGAGCGAGGGATCCAAGGATTTCCTGATCAATGATCCCATCAGTCGCCAGCTCTACCTGGGCGAACGTTTCAAGATGTGAGCATGGGCGAATTTTTAACCCCAAACAGAAGGACCCCCAAAACATGCAAGTAGCGAACATAAACCTGCCGATCAAAGTCACTGGCCGTCACGTGACGGTAACAGACGCGATCAAAGACTACGCGTTCAAGAAGATCGAAGGCGTGCATCTGGATTATCCGAAAATTATCGAAGCTCAAGTCATCCTCGATGTGCAGAAATATCGGCACATGGCGGAAGTGGTGTTGCATTGCTGCAATCACATCACAATCGAGGCCAGCGCGGAAACGGCGGATCTCTATGCTTCGATCGATGAAGCGGTCAATAAGATCGCGCAACAGATGCGCAAGTACAAGACGAAGATCATGCGCCAGCATCGGCCGCGGCGCGGGGTGGTCCAGCATATAGACGAGCAGGTGGTGACCGCTGAAGGCCTGGACGACATGGCGGAGGAGAGTGAACCCGAGGTGATCCAGACGGAGAAATATCCCGTGAAGCCGATGTTCCTGGATGAGGCGGTGCTGCAACTTGAAATGTCGAGCAGGCAGTTTGTAGTTTTCCTGAACGCAAAGAGCGAAAAAGTGAATGTCCTCTACCGCCGGAAGCATGGCGACTTCGGCTTGATCGAGCCGGTCTTCTCTTGAAGCCAGCGCGCGCTCCCAGCATAACGGTTGGCGAGTTTTACGCCCGGCATTCGGAGGGCTTGCAGATGAGCCTTCTTGGGTCAGACAAGGGCTTTGGGAGGCGAATCAAAGAACCGACGATTAACCGCCCGGGGTTGGCGCTCTCTGGCTTCTACGAATATTTCGCGGAAAAGCGGATACAAGTTCTCGGAAGCGCCGAGCGGTCGTATCTGAACAGCCTCACCGAAGATCAGGTGCGGGAGCGTTGCCGAACCCTTTTCGCCCGAAAAATACCCTGCGTGGTGATCTCCAGGAACGCGCGCCCGTCGCCAATCCTGCTGGAGGAGGCGGATCAGGCGAAGGTGTCGGTATTTCAAAGTCCGATGGTCACGATGAACTTCATCAACGCGGCCACGATCGCCCTGGAGATGGATTTCGCGCCAGTATGTTCGGAATATGGCAGCATGGTGGACATCCTCGGGATCGGGACGATGGTGAGAGGATCGAGCGGCATAGGGAAAAGCGAGTGTGTTTTGGGTCTGATCGAGCGGGGGCACAGCCTTGTGAGCGACGACGTCACGCGCCTGCGCGCGCTGGAGGGACGGGAACTCATTGGGACGCGCCCAGATCTGACGCGGTTTCACATGGAGGTGCGGGGCCTCGGGATCATCAATGTGACCTCCATTTTCGGCATCGGGAGCATTCGAGTTGAAAAACGACTGGACCTGATTGTTACACTAAAAGATTGGCAAGAACTGGAAGAAGTTGATAGGATCGGGCTCGAGCAGGAATTTTACGATATTTTGGGCATATTGGTGCCTCATGTAACCATTCCCGTGCGTGTGGGCCGCGACCTTGCCCGGTTGGTGGAGGTTGCGGCGCTGGACCAGAAGCTGAAAGGCATGGGTCACAACAGCGCGATGCTCTTTAATGAACGACTTTTAGATAAGATGAACACGAAGGAGAAGGAACATTGATGGGACTTTTGAGCCGCAAGCCACCAGAGGAGGCAGGGGCAAAAGTTAGCAAGGAGTTGACCATCCTCAACCGGCTGGGTTTGCATGCCCGGCCATCCGCAATGTTCGTGAAAGTCTGCAGCCGCTTCGACGCCGACATCTGGGTCGAGAAGGATGGGGAGCAAGTGAACGGGAAGAGCATCATGGGACTGATGATGCTCGCGGCTGGAAATGGTTCAAAACTGCAGGTTACGTGCGAAGGGCGCGACGCCGAAAAAGCTCTGCAAGAGATCGAAGTGTTGATTCAGAAGCGCTTCGATGAAGATTAATCTTCGCTTCCCCATACGCTCGGAGCCATGAGCGAAGAGCCGGACCGGAGCGAAAAGCGCTACCACGGCGTCGGTGTGTCTCCCGGCATCGCGAGGGGCACTGTGGTCGTCTTCCGGACCGAGGAGGAGGCGGCTCCCGCGCGGAGCATCGAAGAGGCGGAGATTCCCTTTGAGATTGCCAGGTTTGAAACTGCGCTGATTGCCACACGCGGACAGATTCTGGAGATGCAGCAGAAAATCGCGGAGGCGATCGGGGCGCGGGACGCGGGCATCTTTGACGCGCATCTGCTGGTGGTGGAAGACCGCACGCTCATTGATGAGGTGCTGCGGACGCTGTCGCGAGACAAGCGCAACGTTGAGTTCATCTTCCAGCAGGTGGCGGATAGGTATTCAAAAACGTTGAGCGAGATCGACGATCCTTATCTCAGGGAGAGGGCGCTGGACATTCATGATGTAGCGCGCCGGGTCGTGCATAACCTGATGGGCAAGTCCATCAAGACACTCGCGAGCATCGAGCATGAGCACATACTCGTGGCGCACAACCTTACGCCTTCGGACACCGCGCAGTTGAATCGCGCGCTTGTGCTCGGCTTCGCGACGGACGTTGGGAGCAAGACATCGCACACGGCAATCATGGCGAGATCTCTGACGATCCCGGCGGTGGTGGGTTTGCACGACGCGAGCGAAACGCTGAAGACGGGTGATCAGGTGCTGCTGGACGGCTACAACGGGTTCCTGATCGTAAACCCCAGCGACCAGACACTCTGGGAATATGGCGAGTTGGAGGTCAAAAAGGGCGCGGTAGAGGAGCGCCTCAACGATTTGCGAACCACTCCATGCAACACGCTGGATGGAAGGCACATCATTCTTTCCGCAAACATTGAGCACCCCACAGATGTGGAGGCGGTGAAGAAAAGCGGGGCCGAAGGTGTGGGATTGTATCGGACGGAGTTTTGCTATCTCAACCGGGTGGAGTTCCCTGGCGAAGAGGAACAATATCGGAACTATGTCACGGTGGCGGAGCAGATACACCCCGAGTCAGTCATCATTCGCACCCTGGACCTTGGTGGGGACAAGTTCAGCGGAACGATGGACGCGCCTGAGGAGTTGAACCCCTTCCTTGGGTGGAGAGCGATTCGGTTTTGCCTGGAGAGAGTGGACATCTTCAAACTCCAACTGCGAGCGATCCTGCGGGCGAGCGCGTTGGGAAACGTGCGCCTGATGTATCCGATGATTTCCGGCGTCGAAGAACTTCGGAGGGCCAATAAGGTGCTGGAGGAATGCAGGCAGGAACTGCGGCATGAGGGAATCGCTTTCAACGAAAATATGGAGGTGGGAGCGATGATCGAGGTGCCAAGCGCCGCAATCTCGGCTGACCTGATCGCCAAAGAAGTGGATTTCTTCAGTCTCGGCACCAACGATCTTATTCAATACACCATTGCGATTGATCGGGTGAATGAACGGATCGCCCATCTGTATGAGCCAACGCATCCGGCGATTATCCGCTTAATCAAAGGAACTGTGGAGGCGGGGCATGCTCACAACCGCTGGGTGGGTGTTTGCGGCGAGATCGCGGGCGAAGTACTGCTGACACCGTTGCTGCTAGGGCTGGGTGTGGACGAGTTTAGCACGAGCGCGTCGCTGGTGCCTCGTGTGAAACGAGCCGTGCAGAGCCTCGACATGGCGGTCTGTCTTCGATTGGTGGAGGAAATCCTCGGTTATGATAATTCCGACCTGATTCTCGCGAAGTGCGAGGAAGTCGCGAAACAGTTCTACCCGGATCTGCTCACCTGAGGCAGATTGCGGAGGCACAGTGGAAACTTCTCTCATCATCGCGCCGTCGATTCTCGCGTGTGATTTCAGCGACCTCGGGAGGGAAGCCGCCCGGCTGGAGGGTGCTGGCGCCGACTGGCTGCACCTGGACATTATGGATGGGAACTTTGTGGATAACATCTCGTTCGGGCCGGCGGTGGTCGCTGCCGTGAAAGCGCATACGACGTTGCCCATCGATGTTCATCTGATGATAGCGCACCCAGACCACTATCTGGAGCGTTTCATGAGCATGGCCCACTGCATCTCCATCCACGTAGAGGCGGCTCCCGACCCATCCGCGACGCTCGCCCGGATCCGTAAAGGCGGAGTGCTGGCTGGACTTGCGATAAGCCCCGACACGTCTTTTGACCGGGTGCTGCCTTTTTTAGGAGAGATCGATCTGCTGCTCGTTATGACCGTCCGCCCTGGTTTTGGAGGACAGAAGTTCATGCCTGAAACGCTGGAGAAAGTTGCCGCCGCCGCTGAATGGAAGCGTCGAAACGGGGGTATATTCCCCATCGAAGTGGACGGTGGCATCACGGACGAAACGGCGGTGGCGAGCAGGAGAAGCGGCGCCACCGTTTTCGTCGCGGGTACTTTCGTGTGCAAGGCACAGGACGCGGGGCAGGCGATCCGGGCGCTTCGCGAGAGCGGAGACGGGTCGGCGGCGGCGCGCGCAAGTGTTTTGATGTAGTGACGAAAGTCGGGCTCGCGCTGGAATGAACCCTCGAAAGAAAATCGTAGTCGTTGACGACGAGCGGACGGTTTTAATGACACTCCAGGCGCTGCTGGAGAGACATGGATATGAAATCCATGTGGCAAATACGGCGAGCTCTGGTTTGGCTGCAATCGAACGCGAGAAACCCGACCTCATTCTGCTCGATCTCGGGCTTCCGGATCAGGATGGACTCGAAACGCTCGCGATCATTAAGGAGCGTTTTGCGCTGGCGATGGTCATCATCCTCACCGCCCAGGATTCCCTGAAGAACGCCATAGACTCCATAAAACTTGGGGCATTCCATTTCATCAGCAAGCCGTACGCTGTCGAGGAACTGCTCTCGCTGATCGCGCGCGCGACCGAGCAAAGCGCGCTATTGCGCGAAACAAAGGCGTTGAGGGCGCAGACGGAGGCGCTGTCGAAGAAGCTGGAGCAGGCTGAAAGCCGCGCTCAGCCTGTGTTGAAAAGCCGCCCCATGCGGGAGATTCAGGATCTGATCGCGCGCGTGGCCCCATCGGAAGCTAATATCCTTCTGACGGGGGAGAGCGGCGTTGGGAAGGAAGTGGCCGCGCTCGAGATCCATAAGCAGAGCCTGCGCGCCGGAGGGCCGATGATAAAACTCAACTGCGCCGCTTTTCCGGAGAACATGATTGAGGCGGAACTCTTCGGATATGTGAAGGGAGCCTTCACCGGGGCGCTGAACGATTTTCCCGGCATGATTCACGAGGCGTCGGGAGGTACGCTTTTTCTCGACGAGATCGGAGAGATGCCCCCCGAGCTTCAGACGCGGTTCTTACGGGTGTTGCAGGAGCGGGAGTTTCGACCGCTTGGCAGCACAAAGTCAACCAAGGTTGATTTTCGTCTCGTCGCTGCCACGAATCTGCCGATAGGCGAAGCTTTGAGCAAAGGAGCGCTCCGGCGAGACCTTTATTACCGGATCAACACGTTCCAGATTGAAATCCCGCCCCTCCGGGATCGTAAGGATGACATCGCAAGCCTCGTGACTCTTTTCGCAAGGCAGTTCGCGGCCCAGATGAACCGCCCGGAACCGAGGATCACGCAGGGGGCGCTTGAACTCCTGCGCGCCTATTCGTGGCCGGGCAACGTGCGCGAGCTTCAAAACGCGATCCAGTACGGGATCGTGCTCGCGGAGGAGAACGTGATTACCGAGAAACAGATGCCCCGGGAAGTGCAGATGCCAGTGGCGTTACAGGAATTGACTGGCAAGGCATCACTCGCCGATCCCCTGAATCTGGAAGACAGGGAGCGCGATGCGATCCTGCGCGCCTTGGCGCAATGCCATGGAAACAAGAAGAAAGCGGCGCAAATACTGGGTATTCACAGGCCCACGCTTTACGGAAAGATGAAGCGCTACGCGATCGAAATTTAAAAGGCAGGTCTCGATTCATCGCGCCTTCCTCTCAAGCGCGATGCAGGAAGAGACGCAGAGCAGCAGGACGGCATCTCCAGCGATTTCATACGAGAGGTCCGACTGCCTGGCACTTCCAAAACAGCCGCAGGCGATGTTGAGGTCGCGCGCTTTGGCCGAGATGAGGGCTGTCAGGAAACTCAGCGTCAGCACGAAGGCAATTGCGAGAGCGCCTCGGCGCAATTTGCCAGAGAGAAGGGCCATGCCGCACAGGATTTCCAGCGGTGGAAGGTAGAGGGCCAGCAATACCGCGCCTCTCCACGTAAGAAGGTCGAAGTTAGCGATATCCATGGCGAATCGGGCGGGGTCCCGCGCTTTCATGACGCCCGCATAAGCGAAAACGGCTCCAATCAAAAGCGCGAGCGCGAGGCGAACGCGTGACTTTATTTCTTGGCGTTTTGCCATGCTTCCCAGCCTCCTTGCAGCACATACACGGGTTCGATGCCGATGGATCGGCGAAGCCGCGCCGCCACCGCGTGGCTCGCGTCGCAGCTTTGGCTGCCGCAGTAAACCACCACGACCCGCCCTGGCTCCCATTGTTCGATCACTGCTCCCAGTTGAGAATTCCAGTGATCCTCGTTGAGGAGAAGCGCCCCCGCTATATGGGCTTGTTGAAACAGGGCTTGAGAGCGCGCGTCGACCCACAGCGGCTTCCCTTTCAGCGATAGCGCGCCCCCTACTGAGATTTCGTCCGCGCTGGGCGGTGGCAGGTTCCAAGGAGGCCTGTCAGGATGAAATAGCGCCACTGCCGCAGCGCATACCGCGGCGAGCCCAAGGAGGAAGGTCACCTCGCCAAAGACTCCGCGATGTTGGCCGCTCGTCACCGGACCTTCGCTCTGGCGTAGAAAAGGCGGGGGGTACCGGCGGGGTATTCGGCCGAGACTGTTATGAGGGCGTCCGCGGTCTGGACGGGCGCGCCCTTGGGGCTGACAAAAACTTTAAATTGGTCTGTGGAAACCTTTTCGATCCGTGTCTCGACAGAAGGGTCCGAAGAAGCGGCCTTGATCTCCTTTACTTCAAATCCGTTCAAAACTTTGACGAGGATGACCTTGGGTACGGGCTTCTCCCCTTTTTGCCAGTAGACAAGTCCGGGGGTCACGTCCAGAAGGTCGGGGATTTCAATCTTTAGATTCAGGAGAATGACCGACTCGGTTGTTTGATCCGTATCAAGCATGATGCCTTTTTCATGCATGCCTATGCGATCCCCGATGTCAAAGGTGGCAATAATTTCCCCCTTCTCATCGGGAGCGTAATCATGCTTATCCAGCGCGGCCGTGGTGCAGCCGCATGTCGTCCGGACGCGAGTAATATGCACCGGGTGGCTTCCGGTGTTTTTGAAATGGAAGCGCGCGACGGCTTCCTTGTCAGACAAGCCAGCTTTGATCTCGATTTCCTTCTTCTCGAACACAAGATCGGCGCGGACCGAGCTTGAGAGAACACTCAAGAAGACGAGTAGTGTCGCGCAGTTGCGCAGAGCAACGCGGGAAAGGAGAGGTCTTGCCACGGTGTCGCTCTAAATGTCTTCTTTTGAGGCGAGATTAAAGGAGGTGAGCGCCTTCGGCGATCTCGCATACGTAGGTGTTGCAAGTGTAACCGGTGCGTTCTTTATACTGCGCCTTGATGTTGCGAGCGGCGGCTGCGGCGGCGTCCCTCTTAATGAGCGAAACAGTGGCTCCTCCAAAGCCGCCTCCCGTAAGGCGGGAGCCAATGATTGCTTCCTCCTTGCTTGCAAGCAGCACGAGGTCATCCAATTCCGGAGAACTGTTCTCAAAGTTAAACCGCGAGCTTTCATGAGACTCGAACATCAGCTTTCCAAATCCCGCGATGTCACCTTCTCTGAGGAAGGTTACGCCTCGCAAAACCCGCTCGTTTTCGCCGACAACGTGAAGCGCCCGTTTGTAGGTGACCGAAGGGAGCAAAGACCGCGCTGCCACGAGGTCGGAGAGCGTCACGTCGCGCAAAGCGCCAGCTCCGAGAAGGCGGGCCGCTTCAAAGCATCTTTCCCGGCGCTCATTGTATTCTCCGCCGACAAGGACGCGCGAAACCCCGGAGTGGATAACGAGAAGGGCGATGTCTTCCGGGAAACGCAGTGTCTCGACCGTTTCATTCCGGCAATCCAAAAAGATCACATGATTCTTCTGTCCGAAGACCGAGGAGACCTGATCCAGCAGCCCGCAGTTCACGCCGACGAATTCATTCTCTGCTTTGCGGCACAGCTTCGCCAGGTCAAGAGGCGTGATTTCAAGGTTGTAAAGCGCCGCGAGAAAGGTGGCGGTCGCGACTTCCAGGGCGGCTGAACTCGACAGCCCCGCGCCGGCAGGAAGGGTCCCGCTGACTTCAGCGGTGAACGCCGCGACCGGGAAACCCTCCTTTGCAAACCCATCAAAGACTCCAAACGGATAATCAGCCCATGTCTTTGTCCGCGCCAGCGAACCCGGTCTCCCTGATGCAGACACATTCATGTTGAGGGAATGTATCTCGATCGATCCAGACGTAGAGCGTCCGCCGGTGATGGTAACGCCGAGGTCAATCGCCGCGGAAAGGACATACCCCTCGTTATAATCCGTATGGTTGCCGAGGAGCTCGATTCTTCCAGGGGCATGGACCGATATGGGTTGCGCGGGCATTTCAGGGAATCGTCGCACTTTTCTGCCGCCCATCAACGAGGGAATGCTGTTCGGCGTCCCTTGCTTCTGGGGATCGCCGCATTATAGGGGAACAAATGCCGCGTATGAAATTTGTCGTCGCCTCAAGCGGGGCTAGCGGTTCCATTTATCTCCAGCGTCTGCTGCGCCGGCTGGATGCCACGGAGCATGAAGTCCATCTCGTGCTCAGCAAACACGCGAAGCAGGTGATCTCCGAGGAAATGGACGAACTACAGGTGCCAGATGGAATTGTCAGGCACGACAATTCCAGCATGCATGTCCCTTTCGCAAGTGGCTCCTCCCGCTTCGACGCGATGGTCATCGTTCCGTGCTCCATGGGTACTATCGGGCGGATCGCCGCCGGAACCAGCGACAACGCCATCCTCCGGGCCGCGGATGTCTTTTTAAAGGAGCGTCGAAAGCTGATCCTGGTGCCGCGCGAAACGCCTTGGAGTCTCATCCATGCGAGGAATGTAGTTTCGCTGATCGAAGCCGGCGCCACGATCATGCCCGCGTGCCCCTCGTTTTACAGCAGGCCTAAGACGATTGAGGAAGCAGCGGATACGGTTGTCTCCCGCATTCTGGATCATATTGGGATAGAGGATCCGGGAGCTTACCGGTGGCAGTCTGGTTGAGCCGGCCTACTGTCGCAGCATGCCTAGCGCGAAGCTCGGCCCCAGCCCCTTGAACACCGCGAGATGGATCCAGAGCATCGCCACCGGCTCCAGCAAGCGGGCGTATTCCAAACCCCCAAGGTCAATCGGTTCAAAACCGAGGTCAGCAACAAGCCCCATCACTTTGATCTTACCTTCGTCGCCGCCCGCCACAAACATGACAGGACAGATGTCCGTCTTAAACTTTGGATGATCCATCAGACCCGCGCCTATCTGGTTCATGGCCTTGAAGACATGGGCGCCTGCCGCCCAATTCGCAACCTGTTCCCCGCCTGACGTTTCAAACCCGCATGCCAACCCGGTAATGTCAGGCTTCAGGGGGTTTGTGACATCTATGACGATCTTCCCCTCCAGACTTCCGCAATCGCGGATCGCCTCCTCCGTTCCGCTCCACGGCGTGCAAAGCGCCACTACGTCCGCGTCGCGACATGCGTCGGCATTGGACTCGACCCGCGCGCCAGCGCGTGTTTCAAGGAGATGAGCCGCCTTCTCGCCATGCGGGTCTCGTATGCCAAACGCGATTTCGTGTCCGGCCTTCGCCCATCCAGACGCAAGAGCGCTCCCGACATTTCCGCCACCTATGATTGCTATTTTCATGAGAGGACTTCCTTTGGGCTCTTATTTTATGCGCGATGGTGATACTTACAAGAATCATGCTTTCGTAGCCGCGCGACGCGCTGGGAAAATGCCGCTCTGACGGGTGCCTGGTTGTCGTTTGGATGGTTCAAAAACGTCTTCCCAAAAACTTCGCCTGATGTTAAGAGCAACGCCTCAATGCACCTGACACCGCGAGAGCAGGAAAAACTCATGGTTGTGGTCGCGGCGGACCTGGCGCGCCGCCGCCAGTCTCGCGGTGTAAAGCTCAATTACCCCGAAGCGGTTGCGGTCATCACGTATGAGATCATGGAAGGCGCGCGCGATGGAAGATCAGTCGCTGATTTGATGAGCCTCGGCACGACTATTCTGAAGGTGAGCGACGTTATGGATGGCATTCCAGATATGATCCACGAGGTGCAGGTTGAAGCTACTTTCCCTGACGGCACAAAACTCGTGACCGTTCACCATCCCATTCGATGATCACGGCACTGGCATTTTCGGCTTACCCCGTCAGGGATCTGGCGCGGGCGCGCCGTTTTTACGAAAACGTTCTCCAGCTCAAGGTTGATCACGAGGCGTGTGACGGCCGTTGGATCGAGTATGACATAGGAGGTGCTACGTTCGTCATCACGGATATGAATCCCGCGTCAAACGCAGGGAATGGGGGCGCTGTTGCCTTCGAGGTGGATGACTTCGAAGCTGAACTCCGGAGGCTGAATGGCGCCGCCGTTCGCTTCGTCCAGGGAGCATTCGAAACACCCGTCTGCCGAATGGCGATAGTGGCTGATCCTGACGGCAACGAACTTATAATTCACAAAAGAAAATGATCCCCGGCGAAATCATCCCAGCGCAGTTGCCTGCCCGCCTGGAAGCAAACGTGGGCCTCACGGTGAAAGATATCCGGGTGGCTAACACCGGGGACCGTCCAATTCAGGTGGGGAGCCATTTCCACTTCTTCGAGGTGAATACGGCGCTGGTTTTTGACCGCGGAGCCGCGCTTGGTTTCCGCCTCAACATACCTTCCGGTACCGCGGCCCGGTTTGAACCTGGGGACACGCGCGATGTGGAGCTGGTTGCGCTCGCCGGTCAGCGGGAGGTGTTCGGCCTAAACAACCTGGTGAACGGCCCGCTTCCTGAAACACCTGCCTAAATTCGATGCCACTCACACTTACACGCCGGCAATACGTAGAAATGTTCGGTCCCACCAAAGGTGACCAGGTGCGCCTGGCGGACACAGAACTTTTCATCGAAGTGGAAAGGGACTTGATTGCTGAGGGCGGTGGCTATGGCAACGAGGTTAAATTTGGCGGAGGCAAGGTCATCCGCGACGGCATGGGGCAGTCGCCAACCGCAAAAGACGCCGAGTGCCTTGACCTGATTTTCACGAACGCCTTGATCCTTGATGCCGTTTTGGGCGTGGTGAAGGCCGACATTGGGATTAAAAATGGACGCATAGCGGGTATCGGGCATGGCGGAAACCCCGGCATACAAAGTGGCCTCGGCTCTTCGCTGCCGGATCCCGTGACCGGTCTGAAGAATTCCATGACGATCGGCGCCGCTACCGAAGTGATTGCCGCGGAAGGGTGCATTGTCACCGCCGGTGGGATAGACAGTCACATCCATTTCATTTGTCCCCAGCAGATCGATGAAGCCCTCTCCAGCGGCGTGACGACGATGTTGGGGGGCGGCACTGGCAACGCGACCGGCACCAACGCGACCACCTGCACACCGGGCATCTGGAATATGCGTCGGATGCTGGAAGCCGCGGAGGAATACCCGATGAACCTTGGGTTTATGGGGAAGGGCAACTGTTCATCTCATGAGCCGCTGCGTGAGCAGGTGCTGGCCGGCGCGATGGGTCTGAAGTTGCATGAGGACTGGGGCACTCATCCCGCAGCCATCGACACCTGCCTTACAGTCGCTGACGAGTTGGATGTCCAGGTTGCCATCCATACCGATACGCTGAACGAATCCGGTTTTGTCGAGGATACCATCCGCGCGTTCAAGGGCCGGGCAATCCACACATTCCATTCCGAGGGAGCGGGCGGCGGTCACGCCCCTGACATTATCCGGGTCTGCGGCGAGTCGAATGTTCTTCCTTCTTCCACCAACCCCACTCGTCCCTTCACCGTCAATACCATCGACGAGCATCTTGATATGCTGATGGTCTGTCACCACCTTGACTCCAAAATTCCGGAGGATGTCGCTTTTGCGGAATCCCGCATCCGGCCCGAGACGATCGCCGCCGAGGATCTTCTCCACGACATGGGCGCGTTTTCGATGATGTCAAGTGACAGTCAGGCGATGGGAAGGGTGGGGGAAGTTGTTATCCGCACATGGCAAACCGCGCATAAGATGAAGACGCAATTCGGCAGGCTCGCCTCTCCGATCCATTCCGCCGCGGACAACTTCCGGGCGTTGCGTTACATCGCGAAGTACACCATCAATCCCGCGATCACGCACGGCATCGCGCATGAGGTGGGTTCGTTGGAGGTGGGCAAGCTTGCTGACATGGTGCTATGGAAGCCCGCGTTTTTCGGGGTGAAGCCTGAATTAATCCTGAAGGGCGGACTGATCGCTCGCGCGAACATGGGCGACCCGAACGCCTCCATCCCCACACCGCAGCCAACCCTCTACCGTCCCCAGTTTGCCGCTCACGGTCGGGCGAAATTTTCCACCTCCGTTACCTTCGTCAGTGGAGCGTCCCTGCAACACGGACTGCTCCAATCTCTCAACCTTTCGAAACGGCTGGTCGCGGTGCAGAATACGAGAAAGATCACGAAAAGAGACCTCCTTTGGAACGATACGATGCCGAGCATCCAGGTCGATCCCGAGACCTACACCGTGAAAGCGGATGGCGTCATCCTCCGGTGTGAACCGGCATCGGTGCTTCCGATGGCGCAGCGCTATTTCCTTTTCTAGGCGCCAAATGGAGATCATCCGTCGCCCGGTCGCGGGAACAACATCGGCCTTGCGCAAAGTTCATTTGCAGGTGGAACGCGGCACGCTCGCCAAAAGGCGCTGGCGAGCCTGTTCCACAGACGGGCGGGAGTTTGGATTTGACTTGGAAACCCCCTTGCGAAACGAAGAGGCGTTCTTCGAAGAGAACGACCGGTTCTACGTCGTCTTCCAACTGCCAGAGCCGGTTCTCCATGTCACTCTGGGGAACGCAGCCGAAGCCGCGAGCGTGGCTTGGATGGTTGGTAATCTCCATCTGCCGATCGAGATTCTCGGAGACGCTTTGTTCACAGTGGATGACCCTGCTGCCAGAAACCTTTTCACGCGCGAGGGCATTCCCTTCCTGCCAACCTCCAGGGTATTCATTCCGCTCGCTGTCGCTCATGCCCACCACTGAAGCGGATTGGTTGCCGTTTCTCCTGCAGGGGTGCGACCCGCTTTTCCCAACGGGCGCGTACGCTCACTCCGGCGGGCTTGAACAAATCGCCGAGGAGGGGTTTGTGAGCGATGAGGGTTCCCTGCTCCGATTTCTGAAGAGCCAGGTTCTGCCGTCGCTGGAGAACCTCGAGCTCCCATACTTGAGGTTTTGCCATGCCGCAGTCTTGCATCGAGACATGGACGCCCTTTGCGAGATCGACCGGCTCCTGGATTCAATCAAAATCTGCCGTGAGCTGCGGGAAGCGAGTTTGCGAATGGGTGTGCGGCGGCTGCTCGCGCTCAAGAATGTTTCCTCCCATGATTTCGCGTCTTCTTTTGACGCCGCCCGGAGGCAGGGGAAGGCCAGGGGGCATCATATCCCTGTGTTTGCCTTGCAGATGGCCGTTGAGGGTGTGCCGCTCAAAGCGACGCTTCTCGCCTTTCTTTACCAGACCGTTGCCGGGATGTGCGGCGCTGCTTTAAAACTTATCAGGATCGGACAGGACGGCTCCCAGCGCGTCCTTCGCCAGGCCTTGGCTGGGGCGGACGCCGTGGCGGGAGCTTCCCTTTCAATCACTCCAGAGGATGCCGGCTGGTTCAATCCGCTGCTCGAAATTTCCAGCATGCGTCATGAAGTAGCGCCCGAGAGGATGTTCATCTCGTGAGCAGCCCGGCGCGCGTCGGCATCGGCGGTCCGGTGGGCTCCGGCAAAACATTGCTCGCGCTGAAGCTTTGTGAATGGCTTCGGGGGGAGTTCTCCCTCGGGGTGGTGACGAATGATATCTACACGCGCGAGGACGCGGAATTCCTCGTTCGTCACGAAGCGCTTCCGGCGGATAGAGTGATGGGTGTCGAAACCGGAGGATGCCCCCATACCGCCATCCGAGATGACACGAGCATGAACCAGGAGGCAATCGCGGAGCTCTGCCGCCGGCACCAGGATCTTGATTTGATCCTCATCGAAAGCGGCGGGGACAATCTCTCAGCCACGTTCTCGCCAGAGCTCGTGGACTGTTTTATCTACGTCATCGATGTCGCGCAGGGAGACAAGATTCCGCGCAAGGGAGGACCAGCCATCCGCTTCAGCGATCTCCTGCTCATCAACAAGACGGATCTTGCGCCCTACGTCGGCGCGGATCTAGGCGTCATGGAAAGGGATGCGCGGATCATGCGGAAGGAAAGGCCTTTCCTTTTCAGTGATCTCAAGTCTGAGAAGGGCAAGGCGGAAATTCTCTCCTGGCTGAGAACGCATGCGCTTTTCGTTCCTTAACGCGCGAGTCCGGTGACGGGACATCTGCGAATCCTTTGCGAACATGGGCATCGAGGCCGGAGCGTCCTGCGCGAGCAATCCTTCAGCGCCCCGATGCACATCAGCAAACCGTCCTGGAGGGAAGCTCTGCTGGTGGTGAACGTTGTGAACCCAACGGCGGGGCTCTTTTCGGGAGACCGCGTGGATTGCCAAGTCACTGTGCGCGGTGGCGCGAGTCTCCTCCTCACAAGCTCTTCCGCTCAGCGTATTCACCGCATGGAAACCGGAGAGGCCAGTCTGACGCAGCGGTTTGCGGTGGAAAAAGAGGGTTGGATGGAAGTTTTGCCGGAAATCCTGATCCCTCAAGCAGGGTCGCGATTCAGTCAGCAGACGGTGATCTCCGCTGAAAGCGGAGCCCACGTTCTCTATTTCGAAACTTTGGCTCCGGGCCGTGTTGCTTCCGGGGAAGTCTTTCGATACGCCCGGCTCAATCTTGGAATGGACGTCAGCTACGCGGGAGTGCGGGTCCTCCACGAACGAAGCCAAATTGCGATGGATTCACCGAGCCTATGCGGTCTCAATACACTATTTCCCGCGTCCTATTTTGGGCATTGCCTGGCGATTGGCCCGAGCTTCATGGTTGAGACTGGACTGGAGACCGCGCTGTCCTCGCTGAGTGGCGATGGAGTTTTCCTGGGGCGAAGCAGGCTTGCCACCGGGGGGTGGGTGGTGAAGATGTTAGCGCGATCCGCTCCAGATCTGCGACAAGCCATGCGTGGGGCGCGGGCAATTTTGCATGCGGCAGCCAACAGAGAGATGCCGGACACTCGCAGGCTCTAGGAGATGGAACAATGGTACGCGTTCTGCTCTCTTCGGAGATGCTGCCCGATGCCAAAACCCGAAGGATCACCGAATGAATTTCCTAGTCGTTGACGATAACCGTCTCCTTAACCGCTTCCTGGTCACCTATTTGCGAAGCAAAGGCCATAGCTGCGCCGCCCTCACCGACAGTTCCAAAGTTGAGGCGTGGCTGGACGGCAACAAATGCGATGCGGTGATTTTGGACATAGGGATGCCAAAGATTGATGGGCTATCGCTCATCTCGATTCTTCGATCCCGATATTTCGAGCTGCCAATCATCATATTCACAGGATTGGGATACGACGAGGAGATGATGCAGGCCGCCAGATACGCCGGAGCGAATGGCTACGTAAGTAAGGGACTAGGACCGAGCGAGATATACTCTGCTGTCATGCGTGTTTTGAACCCTGGCGCGACTACTCCCCAGGCCTAGGCGAGTTCCGCCAAACGCTTCTTCAAGACTATAGCATCCCATTGGCCTGCCACCTGGGGGCGGTCCAGGTAACCGTAGTTGAGGACTGATCCCGCCTGCGCGAGCAGGAGACGAGAGACCTTTCCGTACGTCCCCATCCCCATGACGCTCAAGGAACCCGCTTCGCGCGACGCTGTGAACTCAAGCAGCCTGCAGAGTTGCTGTGGCTTCTTGACGACGGCAGCAACTTTAAACAGATCGGCGCCAGCTTCGGAGGCGTCCCGCGCGAATCGATCAAGCTGAGCGATACGCGGCGTCTTCACGAAATCGTGAAAGGACAGGATGATGCCCTTCTGCGCCTCCCGGGCGGACTGCAAGATGTGACCCATCGTTTGTAGGGATCTCAACTCGACATCCACGAGGGTGGCGAGTGGAAGGAATTGAGCGTAGAGCCGCGAGCGCTCTGCCGTGGAAAGCGGGAACACGCATCCCTCTTTGGGGTGGCGAACGGTGACGATCAGCGGTATCTTCAGCTTTGAGACTGCTGACACCAGTTTATCGAACGGCGCTTGGAACGCGTCGACCCGTACTTCCAGGAAGTCCAAAGCCCCCCTGCCTATCTTCGCGGCAACTTTCAGGGCGCCCTCGGAGTGAATTGTGCCGACAACCAGCGGAGGAGATGATAAAACGTTATTAGCTGCGCTAAACTTCATGAAGCTCCATCTTCCAAGCGGCACCTTCCACCTCTGCGAGAATGTTAGGTAGGAAACAAGAATTCAACCTGCAATTCCAGCAAGTTCTGGATGGAGCGGGGCTTGTGCTCGCCTTTTGGGTTGCGCACGTCCTCCGGTATAGAGGCACAGAATGGTTCAACCTGGAGAGGCCAATCCAGCCTTTCTCAGAGTTTCGTTGGCTCCTGTTTATTATCATCCCTTTTGGGCCAATCATCCTTGAAATGCAGGGATTCTACAGTCATCCCCTCCACAAGAACATCCTGAAGTCCTTTTCCCAGATGCTCCAGGCTGGGTTCTGGTTCTGCTTGCTGGTGGCGGGTTGCGTGCTTTTCCTGCGAGTGGATCTGCCCAGCCGCGCTGTGATGCTCCTGTTTGCCCCGCTTGCCGCTTCCGTCCTTCTTTTGCGAGAACGCGTGACAATGCGCTCGCTGAAAAGGCGAGCGAGGGACGGTCGATTCCGGGAGAACGTCATTCTCGCTGGCGTGCCGCTTGACATAAAGGGGCTGCGCGAAAGTTTTTCCCCGCATCAACTGCTCGAAATGGACATCGTGGGAGAGATCGATATCGAGACACAACCCGTCGCGACTCTGATTGAGGCGCTGCATCGCCACGCTGTCAGCCGCGTTATCTTCGCCGGCGGCCATGGACACCTGAATCGCCTCCAGGAGGCGATCGCCGCGTGCGAGATCGAAGGGGTGGAGGCGTGGCTCATCGCGGATTTTGTGAAAACGTCCATCGCCCGCCCCGACTTCGACGTTCTCGGGTCGCACCCGGTGATCGTTTTCCGCACCACTCCGGCGGTTTCGTGGGCTCTTTTTGTAAAGGGAGTCGTTGATCGCGTCGGCGCTGCCATTGTCCTCGTGCTTTCATCACCCTTTTTCATCGCCGCCGCGATTGGCATAAAGCTCACGTCGCCTGGCCCTGTGATTTTCCGTCAAAGCCGCGCGGGCCGTCACGGCAAGCCGTTCGTGATGTATAAGTTGCGCTCCATGCAGAGCGACGCCGAGATGCGGAGGATGGCGCTCGCGGAGCGTAACGAGATGTCAGGTCCGGTATTTAAAATCGGCAACGACCCGCGGATCACATCGTTTGGGAGATGGTTGCGGATGACGAGCATCGACGAGTTGCCCCAGTTGATCAATGTCCTGCAAGGACACATGAGCCTCGTCGGTCCGCGCCCTCTTCCTGTGTATGAGGTCGAAAAGTTCGAGAACACCGCGCAACGGCGGCGGCTAAGTGTAAAGCCCGGCATGACTTGCCTCTGGCAGGTGAGCGGACGCAACAAGGTCAGGGATTTTCAGGAATGGGTCAGGCTGGACCTCAAATACATCGACAATTGGTCGATCTGGCTTGATTTTAAGATTCTTCTGAAAACAATTCCGGTTGTTGTTTTTGGGTTGGGAGCGCGGTAGCCGCTCGAAACCTTCGGAATCTCTGGTAAAAGATCGGAACACTCGCTACAAACACCATTTTTATGCGCGAAAAGCCTCTAGACAGACAGTTCACATCGGTGGTTACGGGCGGTGCCGGATTTCTAGGTTCGCATCTGACGGATCGCCTCCTTAAGGAGGGACACCGGGTCATCGCAATCGATAACTTCATCACCGGGAACGCCGCGAACATCGAGCACCTGTCGGGGAACGAAAATTATCGTTTCATCAAACAGGACGTTACCCAGTATATCTTTCTGCCCGGCGAGGTCGACTTTGTGTTTCACTTTGCTTCTCCGGCGAGCCCGATTGATTACCTGGAGTTTCCAATTCCAACGCTGAAGGTGGGCGCTCTGGGAACGCACAACACGCTCGGTTTGGCGAAGGACAAGAAAGCCACTTTCATCATCGCTTCGACTTCAGAAACGTATGGCGATCCCTTGGAGCATCCCCAGACGGAAAATTATTGGGGCAACGTGAATCCGATCGGCCCGCGCGGTGTTTATGACGAGGCCAAGCGCTTCGCGGAAGCGATGACGATGGCCTATCATCGATATCACGGTGTCGACACGAGGATTGTGCGCATCTTCAATACGTACGGCCCGCGCATGCGTTTGCATGATGGCAGGGTGGTTCCCGCGTTCATCGGGCAGGCTCTCACAGGAGCTCCGTTGACTATCTTCGGGGATGGGAGCCAGACGCGCAGCTTCTGTTATGTGTCTGATCTTATCGACGGAATTTTCAGGCTTGCAATGAGTGACTTCCATGACCCTGTCAACATCGGGAATCCGCGGGAGATGACGATCAAACAGTTCGCGGAGGAAATTATCCGGCTCATCAAAACGACGTCGGTCATAGAACACCGGCCCCTCCCCGTGGATGATCCGAAAGTGCGGCAGCCGGACATCACCCGAGCGAAGGCCGTGCTGGGCTGGGAGCCGAAGGTCGCCTTTGAGGAGGGCATCAAGACGACCATCGACTACTTCCGCGCCCGTGTTTAAGCGCCATTGTTGAAGATTCGAGCGATTAAAGCTGGCGAATTCGCGCTGAGTGAATTACGCGTTAACAACTCCCCCCATTTATGAACAAAGCTTCCCTTCTTTTCCTCCCCCTCGTGCTGTCAGCGGCTTCCGCATTTGGACAGGCCGCCGAGTACACGATCACGAAAATCTCGCCGGCTTTCGTGCGGACTCCAGAATACTCCCTGGTTGGGGGCGAGACAAAACGCTTCGGAAAGAGCGAGCAGTGGCTCGAGATCGAGGTTGCATTCCTCTCCAAGGTGGACTTCACGGACGAGCTTACATTTAAGTATTACGTGGCGATGGGCGGCAAACTCCTTGCCGGCGAGGTGACCCACATCAACATCCCGAAAGGCAGGGAACTTTACTCCGTGATGTATGTCTCCCCTCGCTCGATTGCGCGCATTCTCGAGAATCACGCTGTCACCAGCGCGTCCTTGGACAATGTCGGGATTCAGATTTTGAATAAGGGCCAGTTGGTCGCGGAGCGAAGTTTCAAGGATGCCGGGCAGGCGGAATGGTGGCAGCAGATGCAGCAGACTCAGGGAATGGTTCTCAATAAACTCGAAACGCCTTTCGCCCCGCTTTATTGGGATCGATACGAAGCGATTAGAACAAGCGCCCGCTAAAGGACTTTCCAAGACTCCCCAGATACACATTCATGCCCGCGCCGACTCGAATTCTGAGCCTTAATCTCGGGACGCAGACCATCGGTCTTGCCGAGTTTAAGACCAGTGACAAGGGCGGTTTGGTGTTGACAGCATACCGGACGACTGAACTCCTGGCGGATCCGGCGGCGGAAGCCTCGCGCATTCCTCAGACAAAGATCGCAGTCCAGGAAATGATGGCCGCTCTCCGTGTAAAGGGCGGCAAAATCAACTACGCGATCTCTGGGCAATCTGTCTTTACCCGCTTCGTAAAGCTGCCACCGGTTGAGGAGAGCCAGGTCGAGCAGATCATCACCTTCGAAGCACAGCAAAATGTGCCATTCCCCATCGATGAAGTCGTCTGGGATTACCAGCTTGTGCAAGGAGCGCCCGGCGACAAGAAGCTCGAAGTCGTGCTGGTCGCCATAAAGTCTGATCTCCTCGATGATCTGAACGACTGCGTTGAGGGCTCGGGGCTCGCGACAGCCACGGTGGATGTCGCGCCGATGGCGCTTTATAATGCCTTTCGTTATAACTACAGCGACAGGTCTGGATGCGCTCTTCTCATCGACATCGGGGCAAGAACCACAAACCTCATCTTTGTAGAACCGCATAAGGTTTTCACGCGCAGCATACAGATCGGCGGCACTACAATCACGGCGGCGATCGCGAAAGACTTCAACGAACCATTCGGAGCCGCCGAGGCTCGGAAGAAGACAACGGGCTTTGTCAGTCTTGGCGGATCCTACGCGGAGCCTCCCGATCCGGAAGTGGCGCGCGTTTCCAAGGTCATCCGCAACACGATGACGCGTCTTCACGGCGAAATTTCCCGTTCCATCACCTTCTATCGCGCCCAGCAGCAGGGAGCCGCTCCGACCCAAGTCTATCTATGCGGAGGTTCAGCGAGCCTTCCTTACATGCGGGAGTTCTTCCAGGAAAAACTTCAACTGCCTGTTGAGTTCTTCACCCCGTTCCGGAATGTCTCGCTCGCGAGTTCTCTCACAGCCGAGGATGTCGCGAAGCACGCCCATGTGTTGGGCGAACTCGTGGGACTAAGTCTCAGGGCAATCAGTGCCTGTCCGATGGAGCTGAATCTGCTCCCTGTCAGTGTCGTCAAGGGGCATACCTTGGCGGAGCGCCGGCCTTTCATCATCCTTTCGGGTATCTGCATCCTCTTATGCCTTCTCGGGACCTGGCTTTATTATGATCACGCCGCCTCCGTTGAACGGGCCGTGTTGGATAATCCGCTTAATCCCCAGCTTTCTCTCACGACTCGGGTCGCGGGGTTGCAGCGGTTCTCGGACAAGTTTGATGCCGTGCATAAGGATATCAAAACTCTTGAGGAGAAAGCAGCGCCGTTCCTTGTGGCCACGGATGACCGTCAATACTGGGCGAGCGTCGTAAATGATCTGAATGCTCGTCTTCCGGAGCGGCTGATCTGGATCACCAATCTTGATCCCGCGATGGTGTCCGTGGACGCCAGCGGGAAGGGTGTAGCCGCTCCCATTGCTGTTGAAGGAGGAGCCGGTTCCGCTTCGGTTGCTGCCGGCGCGAAGCCTCCCGTTGTGGGGGTCAGGATCCGCGGGTTATACATCGAGGATCCGCAGAATCCCCGGGGTCTGGCGGTGGTCGATGATTTCCTGAAGAACCTGGCGCAGTCTCCGTTGTACAGCGCTGATTTCACCAAGACGAATGAGGTCAATCCGCTGCGCACCAATCCGACCCGCACCGAGTGGGCATACCCCTTTGAAATCGACCTGAAACTCAAGAAAGCCATTAACCTGAATGAATTGGGTTCGCGATAACAAATTCCTCGCCGCCTTTTTCCTCGCGATGTTTTTAGGCATCGCCGGGTTGGGATTCCTTTTATATACCGCCTATGGAAACTATGCGGAAGTGTCCGAGACCTATAACGGGCAGGTAGCTCAGCTTCTGAGGTTGCAAAGTTTGCAGCCGTACCCGGACGATCAGAACCTGCGGAAGTATAAGGAACAGAAAGACGTCTTTGCCGCTGGAGTTGATGATCTCCGCAAGACACTGGCTGCCCAGGAGTTGCCTGAACCGCAAATCACCGCGGTACAATTTCAGGATGCTCTCAAACAGTCAGTCGCGCAGTATGTCACAAAGGCCGCTGCCGCCGGCGTGAAGCTCCCGGATGGATTTTACCTTGGATTTGAGTCCTACCGGAATGTTCCCCCGAAAGCTGAAGCCGCTTCTCCGCTGGGCAGGCAGCTCAAAGCCATAGAGATCGTCATGAACCAGTTGCTGGAGGCGAGGGGAGTTCTTTCCGTAGACGCGATTAACAGGCTGCCCCTCCCACAAGAGCAAGGCGCTCCTTTGAAAGGGGCCGCTGTTAAGAAGCCGCTCGTTGCTTATTACCCGTTCGATCTTAAGTTCACCACCCTTCAGCCCGGTTTCCGGCGGTTTCTAAATGGAGTCGTAAGCGCGAAGGAGCAATTTTTCGTTGTCCGCTCTGTTCGCATTGCCAATTCGAACGATAAAGGGCCCCCTCGCGCGCTTCCCGGCGGCGCTGCGACTCCTGCCCCTGCTGGTGAGAAGGCGCGGTTCCAGTTCGTCTTGGGCACTGAAAGTGTGAAGGTCGCTCTCAGAATCGACATAGTGGATTTTGTCATCCCGGCACCGAACACCTGAATAAATGGACTGGATAAAAAAGAACTACGATCAGGCTGCGTTGGGGGCGTGCGCGCTCCTGCTTTGCGCGCTCTCGGCGTTCCTGATCTTCCAGGTTATGGCTTTTCAG
Source organism: uncultured Verrucomicrobiae bacterium (assembly GCA_963828525.1). Classification (GTDB taxonomy): domain Bacteria; phylum Verrucomicrobiota; class Verrucomicrobiia; order Chthoniobacterales; family Chthoniobacteraceae; genus CAWHEP01. The sequence goes on along the minus strand of CAWHEP010000009.1, from coordinate 67,784 downwards.
CACGTCTTTGATGATCTGAAGAACCCGTCAAGCATCAGCAGGAACGTTGCGCCCGTAGATGCCTCCACGCTCGCCAAGGCGCGCCAGGCGCTGGATAATCCCGCGCAGTGGACGCCTCCGCCAAAGGGCTCCCTCTTTGTTTCCGATCCATACATTGTTTTCAATGGCCAGTTGGTTGATCCCAAGACCACACCGATCCAATTCCATCCGCCTGTTCCAAATCAGTGGTTTTTTGATCATGGAATCGATCCCCTTGAACCCACCGCGCTTGAGGATGATCCGGATGGGGATGGCTTTTCGAACCAAGACGAATTCACGTGGAAGACCGATCCCCAGGATCCGAAATCACACCCTGCTTACTGGACGAAGCTGCGTCTCGCCCGTTTCATCAAGATACCGTTCCGTCTCAAGTTCGCCGCCTATGATGCCGACAGTTTTCAAATAAATACTCTGGATGTTAAACAACCGAGTCAATTTCTGCACATTGGAGACGATATCGCTGGCACGAAGTTCAAGATCTTGAGCTTCGACAAAAAGAGTCACACCGACCCGAATGGTGTCCTCATCGATGATTCCGAATTGCTCATTCAGAATACAGAGACCAGCGAGAAGCTTACCCTGATCTTGGACAAGGTGATCGATTCACCCGACTCGTACGGGCTGTTTAAATACCTTTGGAAGGGAAACATCGATCTCCAGGTGAAGAAAAACAAAACCTTCTCGGTGACTCCCGAAACAGATGTTCAATATAAATTGGTTGACATAAACGAGGCGGAAGCGCTAATTCAGAACGCCAAAACGGGGGAGAAAATCAAGATAGCTCCCGGTGGCGCGGAAAAGGCGCCTTAACCCCCGCTTTTCCAAGAGTCCCCCTTACAGAATCCATCTTCATCTATGATTAAGCCTTCCGTTCATGCACTTTGTCTCCTTGGCGTGGCCGTCACCACCGCCTCCTCTCTCGCCGCGAGTTATACGCGGACGGTGCAATCCTCCGCTGAAAGCGAGATTGCCCGGCGGCAGGATACGCCGAACGAGCCCGGGCTGCCATAGTCGCGGGCGACAGGGCGATGAAGGGTAAAGACTATGAAGTCGCGATGACTCAGTATAAGTCCGCCGCGGATTTTCTGCCAGAGTCCGCCGCGACGCATGCCTTGCGAGAGCGCGCTCTCGACGGCTTCTGTGTATCGAGCGTGAAGCTTTCCGAACAGCGTATTTCGGAAGGGCGCTATGCCGACGCGACAAACATCGCCAAGCAAGTCCTTCAAGATCAATATGATCCTGATTGCAGCGACGCGAAAGCGCTGCTGGCCCATCTGCAGGATCCAGATTACTTCAACAAAACGATTACTCCGAAGTTTCATGGCAATGTTGATCAGGTGAAGCAGTGGTTCATCGACGCAAAAGGCTATTACGACAGTGGTCGCTATGATCTTTCGATGAAGAGGTATGAGCAGATTCTGAACCTCGATCCGTACAATATCGCGGCGCGCAAAGGAGAAGAACAAGTCAATCTAGCCCGGGATAACTACGCCAGGCAGGCGTACGATGAACATCGCTCGCGTATGATTTGGGAAGTGGACAAGGCATGGGAATCACCCGTTCACAAGTATGGCCGGAACGAAATCATTGGACCTCCTGTATCCACCACTTCCAAGAACACGGACGCCATCGTGAACAAGCTGAACCGCATCATCATCCCAAACATCAAGTTCCAGGATGCAACGGTGCGCGAAGCGATCGATTTTCTGAAGCAGAAGAGTGTCACTCTGGACACGACAGAACCCGACCCAACCCGCCGTGGTGTTAACATCGTGCTCAAGACGGATTCGACTCCCGGCAGTTCTTCAGCCCCTGCCGCGGCAGCTCCCGCGACTCCAGCCATACCTGGAGCGCCTGATCAAGCGGCAGGAGTTGCGCCCGCCGCCGCGCCTGCGGCGACGAGTGTCTCTCCCAGCGACGCCCGTATCACCCTAGCGCTCACCAATATTCCGCTTTACGAAGCTCTCCGCTACATTACCGGGTTGGCAAATTTAAAAATCAAGGTTGAGCCTTATGCGGTTTCGATCGTGCCTTTGTCAGAGCCCACCGACGTTTTGGTGACAAAGGAATATCAGGGTGCCCCCCGGATTCATCAGCGTGGAAGCTTCAACCAACACGGCTGTGAGTTCCCTGGGGCCTGCTACTGGTGGCGCGAGAACCGGCGGGGGCGCGGAAGCTACAGGGGCTGGTCAGAACATCGGAGCGCGTAAAAACGCCCGCGATTTTCTTGAACAAAACGGCGTCGTATTTCCGCCGGGCGCGAGTGCCGTGTATATTACTGCGGGCAGCAGGCTCATCGTGCGGGATACACAGGAGGCTTTGGATTTGATTGACACGCTCGTAGAGAGTCAGTCGCCATCCCAGGTCACAATCGAGTCGAAGTTTATCCAGATTCAGCAGACAAATCTGAAAGAGCTCAGCTTTGATTCATTACTGGGTCAGTTCAGCTTGGGTGGCGCGAATCAGATCTTCGGCGGCGGGGGCACGAGTGGGAACCAGGGCGCTGTTAACACGGCCGACTTCCCCTTCACCCCTCCAGGCGGAACAACCCCCATCGGCGGAAGTCCGCTCACGGCGGGCAACAGGGGCGGCTCCGCCGCCATTACGGCAGACGCGATCAACGCGCTGCTTGCACCAGCCTCAGGAGGGACAACGCTGGCACCCGCCATCTTCAGTCTTGCGGGTGTATTTACGCAACCACAGTTCCAACTTGTCATCCGAGCGCTCAATCAGAAAAAGGGTGTGGATCTCTTGTCCTCACCAAGTGTCACTACCAAGAGCGGTCAGCGCGCGACGATCGAAGTGATCCGTGAATTCCGCTACCCCACAGAATTCGAGCCACCCCAGATCCCCACAAACTTTGGCGGCGGCGGTACCGGCAATGCCCTTGGAACTTCTGTCGTCGCGGTGTTTCCAGTCACGCCTACTACGCCCACTGCGTTTGAGACGCGAAATACAGGTGTCACTCTGGAGGTTGATCCCACTGTCGGCCCCGACGGCTATACCATCGACCTGACATTGGTGCCCCAAGTGGTCGAGTTCGAAGGTTTCATCAACTATGGGAGCCCTATTCAGACTATTAATCCTGCGGCCCTTGGCCTTGGATCGGTCGTCGCAGCCGCGACGGGTCAAAGCGCGTCCATCGTCCTCACACAGAATGTCATCAACCAGCCGATTTTCAGCACACGGAAGGTCACGACGAGTGTCACAATCTGGGATGGAGCCACTGTGGTTCTTGGAGGCTTGGTGCAAGAGAACGTGCAGAAGGTGGACGACAAGGTTCCCCTCCTCGGCGATTTGCCGCTCGTTGGACGCCTCTTCCGCTCATCTGTGGATCAGCATATCAAGGATAACCTGATCATCTTTGTGACCGCGAGGTTGATCAATCCGGCCGGAGAACTGATTCAGCAGAACGACGAAGAGAAAGAAGAAGTCGTGGAGCCTACTTCCCTCGACTCTATCGCTCCTCCGGTCTTGCCCGAATCGCCTCTATTCAAGAAGTAGGGGGCGTTCGCCTTGCCAATCCTCGGCATCACCGGAGGTGTGGCGACGGGGAAGTCATCGTTTGTCCGCGAATTGAGTTCCCTGATGACTGCTGAACTGTTCGACGCGGATGTTTGTGCCCGGCAACTGCTGACACAGGATGCCGAAGTGCTGGATCAAGTAAGAAGGCATTTCGGCCCCGCGGTCTGTTCCGAGCACGGTTCGGTGGATCGCAAGAGATTGCGGGAACTGGTATTTTCGAATCCGGAACGGAGGCGGCTGCTCGAAAGTATCGTTCACCCGAGGATTCGTGAACGATGGATGTCACTCGCGAGTGCCAGCCGGACGGCCGAAACGCATTTGATCGTGGATATTCCTCTTCTCTTTGAAACCAGCGCCTTCGAGCATTTTGATCGGGTGGTCGTCGTGGCATGCTCTGCTTCCGTACAGCGTGAGCGTCTGCTGCGAATCCGTGGACTGGACGAAGCGACTGCGGCGGGTATGCTTTCCGCCCAACTTGATCTCTCATGGAAGATGAAGCAGTGCCATCAAGTTATCTGGAATGACTTTTCTCTCTCTCTACTCGCCGCGCAGGCCGCGTTATTCGCCGCTTCTGTGATGGAACAATATGGATGAAGCAACCCTCGTAGCGCCCTCGGCCCCTGCCGCTCCGGCGGAAGTATGCGTGGATGAGTTGCACGCGATGAGCGCGAGCGATTTGCTCAAGGAAGCAGGCGCCCTGGGTGTGCGGCCGAATCCGGAGCGGTCCAGGCACTACCTCATCTACGATATCATGCGCGCGCGCGTCCAACGCGGAGCGCGGGTTTTTGCGGATGGCATCGCGGAGATCTCCGCGGAGAATCATGGATTCCTCCGATGGCCCCGGTACAACTTCCGCCCCGGTCCTGAAGATGCATATTTGTCCGCGGCGCAGGTAAAGCGGTTTTCCCTTCGTAATGGGAACCGCGTTGCCGGCTTTCTTCGGGCGCCCAGGGACAAAGAGAAGTTCATGGCGCTGGAACATGTCACCGCCATCGAGGGCATTCCGATTGGAGATTGGGTGGCTGGCAAAGATTTTGACAGCCTGACCGCGCTCTTTCCCACAGAGCGCATCATTCTCGAAAATCGCGTCGCCAACTCCTTAAGCGCTCGCGCGGTTGATCTCATTGCCCCCCTGGGGCGTGGGCAGCGCGGGCTGATCGTCGCTCCGCCCCGTACGGGCAAGACGATCCTCCTCAAGGATATCGCGAGGGCGATCCGCGCGAGCTCACCAGAGATTCACGTCATCATGCTTCTCGTCGACGAACGTCCGGAGGAGGTCACCGACCTTCGGCGCACTGTGGATGCTGACATTTATAGTTCGACCTTTGATGAAACTCCTTCCCGCCACATTCAGGTCGCGGAGCTTGTCAGCGACCGGGCAAAGCGCCTTGTTGAGTTAAAGAGGCACGTAGTGATCCTCCTCGATAGCATTACACGTCTCTCCCGCGGCTATAATGCCATGCAGCCTTCCAAGGGCCGGATCATGTCTGGCGGAGTTGAGGCAAAGGCGTTGATGAAGCCCAAGAAATTCTTTGGCGCCGCCCGCAATGTTGAGGAAGGCGGAAGTCTCACCATAGTCGCGACCGCTCTCGTGAACACGGAGAGCAGAATGGACGAGGTTATCTTTGAAGAGTTTAAAGGCACGGGCAATATGGAGCTGCATCTTGACCGGTCGCTTTCCGACCAGCGTGTGTACCCCGCGATCCAGATTGTGAATTCCGCGACGCGGAGGGAGGAACTGCTTTATCACCCTCAGGAGTTGCCGCGGGTCCATCTTATGCGGAAAGTGCTCGCCGCTTTGCCACCCGTCGAAGCGATGCAGTTTCTGCTGAAGAACCTGCAGGCCACCGGCACGAACACTGAACTGCTTCTTGCCGGGCTGCGCTAGTTCGTTCCCGCCGTGATCGATTCTGTTGACGGGCTTCGCGATTTCGCGCTTCGGCTTTCCTCCGCTCCGAGAGTGGCGGTGGACACTGAGGCCGATAGCCTCCACTCGTATTTCGAAAAGCTCTGTCTCATCCAGGTAAGCATTCCTGGCTGCGACGTCTTGATTGATCCTCTCGCTGGTGTGTCCCTGCAGCCGTTTCTTGACGCCATCAGTTCCCGCAACTTGATTCTCCATGGAGCTGATTTCGATCTGCGCCTCCTCCGGAAAGCGGGACTGAACGCCGTCGGAGCTGTCTTCGATACCATGATTGCCGCGCGGCTGACGGGGCGCTTGGCATTTAGCCTGGCTGCGCTCATCTCGGAATTTTTCGGCTTGGCTCTGGTCAAGTCCTCGCAGAAGGCAAATTGGGCGATACGCCCGCTGCCGCAAAAGATGATTGATTATGCGGTGAATGACACCTGTCATCTTTTCTCGCTCGCGGAACGCCTGGAGGCTGAGCTGCGCGAGCTTGGAAGATGGCCATGGTTCGAGCAGTCCTGCCAAAAAGCTGTCGCGCAGTCGGCCATAAACAGGGAGCGGGATTTGGAGAATGCATGGAGGATTGCGGGCAGCGCCGAACTTGCGGGTCGAAGTTCCGCCATTCTCCGCTCTCTTTGGCAATGGCGCGAGACGGAGGCCCAGCGTGTGGACAGGCCTCCATTCCACATCCTGCGCAACGAAGACATGGTGGAATCCGCGCATCGCTTTGCCCAAGGTGAACCGATTCGGTTACACCACCTCGATGGCGGCAGGCGGAGGCGTTTCTATCTTGCGGCGGAGGCTGCTCTCGCCTTGCCCGAAACCGACTGGCCGCAACCGCTGCGGAGACCGCGATTTCGCCCGGCGCATGGAGAGGAAGAGCGATTCCGCGCGTTGAAGAAAACGCGGGATCACATTGCGGAAGAACTCAAGCTTGACCCCTCTCTTATCGCGTCCAAGGCGGTATTGGAGGGCCTCGCGGGGGGGCGCGATGAAGGTAAGCTTCTTCCGTGGCAAAGAGAATTGCTCGGCCTGGAAACCCCGGATGAGGGGGGTTCTCTCAATGGGGGAACGGAATCAGGCCCCGAGCCCGTGCCCGTGTCGTAGAATACGGCTACGAGGAAGTCGGCAGGATCGCGCCCGGCTGTGGCGCGGATTCGGTCCTCGGCGGCAGGCTTTTCGTCGGAGGAGAATATAGATCGCGCCGATTTGCGAGAGTGGTGCAGGAGGAACAGGCGAGAACGGCGAACATTGCGAGCAGGAGGGCGGATTTCACCGGTCCATCGCATCACAGGGCGGCAGATTAGTCAACTTGTGAAGTGTTCCCGCAAAGAACGCGCTGGTCTCATCCCCCCGAAGACGTCAATCGCGGCTGGGGAGAAAACAGTTGCCCATCGTGCATGCCTCTCTACCTTCAATGCCCTTGCCATGATCATTATAACTAAAACAGACGCTACCGAGGAGCAGATCCAGCACATCGTGGAGCGCATAAAGGAGTGGGGTCTGAAGGCCGAGATCAGCCGCGGAGCTCTCCGTGTTGTCATCGGTGTCATCGGGCCGGAAGACCTCATCCGCGAGAAGCCGCTCGCCGCAATCCCCGGTGTTGACTCGGTGACCCCCGTGCTGAAGCCTTACAAATTAGTCTCCTATGAATTCCGGGGAACCCCTTCGTTGGTGCGCATTGGTGATGTGGAGATCGGCGGAAAGCAGATCGTGGTCATGTCTGGCCCCTGTTCTGTCGAATCCCGTGAGCAGATCACCGCGATCGCGCGGGATGTAAAATCCGCGGGCGCCAGGGATACTGCGTGGAGGCGCGTTCAAGCCGCGCACCTCTCCTTACACCTTCCAGGGGCTGGGGGTCGATGGGCTGAAGCTGCTCGCCGAAGCGAGGGCTGAGACCGGGCTGCCGATCATTACCGAGATCATGGACACAAAGGATCTCGACGTCATCGAGCAGTATGCCGACTGCCTTCAGGTGGGCGCCCGCAATATGCAGAATTTCGCTCTGCTAAAAGAGGTTGGCCGGAGCAAGCTTCCGGTGATGTTGAAGCGCGGCATGAGCGCTACGGTCAAAGACCTTCTCATGAGCGCCGAGTACATCCTCAGTGAGGGGAACTTTAACGTGCTGCTCTGCGAGCGCGGCATACGCACTTTTGAAACCAGCACGCGCAACACACTCGATCTAAACGCAGTCCCGGTGCTTAAAGCTGAGACGCACCTGCCCGTTGTCGTCGATCCTACTCATGGGGTGGGTGTCCACGACTACATACCCGCGATGACTTTGGCGGCAGTGGCCGCCGGCGCGGATGCCCTCATGGTCGAGGTTCATAATTCTCCCGAATTTTCCAAAAGCGATGGAGAGCAGGCGCTGCTGCCAGCAGAGTTTGCCGATCTCGTGACCCGTGTCCGGGCGGTTGCTGAGGTAGTGGGCCGTTCACTCTAGGCGCGGTCGTTCTGCCAACATCCATTCGTTGCCCCGGCTCCGACTCAACTCTGTATGAACTACATCTGCGAATTGGGCCACGGACGAACTCTTTGGCTGGAACATGAAGGAGAACAGACCCTTGTTGGCCTCGCCAGCGGTGACGAAGGCCAGCGTCAGAGCCAGGCGAGGGGCTGCCACACCGGAGAAGCGACAGGGGCACCCGAGGTATTCCGGCTAAATGAGGCTTTGATCATTCTATAAAGACGAAAGATGGAGACAAAGGCATCCATGTCGTAGGGAGCCAGATAGAGGTTCTTGATGAATTGCCCGATTTGGCGTATGCTGAGAAACTCGACGTGGGAGAATCTTCAGGCGCAGGGTTCCCCAAGATGAAGCCCATGGAACCCATGAGACCGATGAGCCCCATGAAACCAATGGAACCCATGAAGCCGATGCGGTGGGACTGATCAATGGGACGTTGACTCGGGTGTAGGCGATAGCGCCGATTTTTCTGGACAGACTTCTTTCACGGTCACTAGGACGCTGACAATTAGCGTGGGAGCCGTCTAGCGTGTCCCAGCCGATCAGCCAGTCGCTTACAATGAGTGAAGCTCCTTTTGAGGTGGTATTTTTGCGCACCAATCTACTTTTCCTGCAAGGCACCCCCGTCTCCTTTTTGATACCCGCGATCGGTAAGTTTTTGGTCACACCCGATTCCGGCTTGTCTGTTCTCTTCTGGAGCCGCAACTACTAATACACAGTTGAGCGCTGATTTCACGTTCACACCTGCTTCCTTGGCGGAAGCCCGCCGGCCGCCGTCCCGGAGCCGACTGCTGTCGCTTTGCCCCTCTTTGCTGGCTTGCTAGCTCTCGGCGGCTTCCTCCGGAATCGGAGAAAGCGTCTCGTCGCGTCCTAGTTCCGCCGCGTCCGAATTAGGTCTGCTGTTTCCTTGGTTGCTTGAACCGTTGAATTCCGCCTTGCAAGGGGTGCTCTTGCGGTGTGATAGTCAGCGTTCCATTCGCGCGGGCATAGCTTAATGGTAAAGTTCCAGCCTTCCAAGCTGGCCATGAGGGTTCGATTCCCTCTGCCCGCTCTCTGAGCTCAAGCAACTTCACGAAGTCCTGGTTTGCATAACGTTCGTTGTCATGCGGTTCGGGATTCTTCCGGAAGATGCAGAAGCAATATGCCGAGCCCGGTAGCGGGTAAAGTCCCGCCTGATTGGAGGGAACGATGCCGTTCGCGAGCAGCCTTCCTGACTAATCGAGCAGCATGGCTACCTGCATACTTCAACTGAAGGCCCTAGACGTTTGAAAACGCGAATAAGCTTCGATTCTCTTACGGACCTGTTACCCCCGCCGTTCGACAAGATTCCGCCCGGTCATATTCTGCGGCTTCTCCAATCCGAGCAATGCGAGAAAGGTGGGCGCCGCGTCCGCCAGGATGCCGTCGCGACAAACGTAATCGCCAGCGTCCGCCGCGACATAGATGAAATGAACGAGATTTGTCGTATGCGCCGTGTTTGGTGACCCATCGGGGTTGCGCATAAATTCGCAGTTTCCATGGTCGGCTGTGACGAGCGCTTTCCCGCCTAACGCGAGAACCTTGGTTATGACTTGGCGGACCGGTCGTCAATCGTCTCGACTGCCCGTATTCCCGCCTCAACTACCCCTGTATGGCCGACCATATCGGGGTTGGCGAAATTCAGGATGATGAGGTCATAGTCGGGAAGCGCCTCAAGCACCACATTGGTAACAGCCGCCGCGCTCATTTCAGGCAGAAGATCGTATGTTGTCACCTTCGGGGAGGGAATGATCTTGCGGTCTTCGCCTGGGAATGGCTGCTCGATACCGCCATTAAAAAAATAAGTGACGTGTGGGTACTTCTCCGTCTCCGCAATGCGTAATTGCTTCTTTCCGGAACGTCCCACGACCTCACCAAGAATGTTGTCTAATGACTGCGGGTCGAAGACTACGGGACAAGCGTACTTTTCGTCGTATTGCGTAAGAGTGACATAGAAAGTGTCCGGGAAGACAGTCCGGTCGAATCCATCAAAATCCGGATAGAGAAAACCCTGGGATAACTGCCGTCCGCGATCCGCGCGGAAATTGAAGAAAAGCACGACATCGCCATCGCGGACGCGTTGTTCGCCAGCGCGTGAGAAAACGAGGGGAAGAAGGAACTCATCGGTTATTCCGTCGGCGTACTTTAACCTGAGCGCCTCCGAGGGAGCCAACTCCGAACTCTCTCCCATTCCCAGCACAATGGCGTCCCATGAGAGCTTGGTTCGTTCCCATCTGCGATCCCGATCCATCGCATAGTAGCGCCCGATGAGCGTTGCGATGCGCGCCCCGGCGGGGAGGTTCTCTTCCACATAGGCGAGATAATCGGCGCCGCCTGTGGGAGACGTATCACGCCCGTCCGTAATCGCATGAACGAGGATATCGGCGACTCCTTCGCTGCTGGCCGCGCGCGCAAGAGCGATGAGATGTTCCTGGTGACTATGCACCCCGCCATCCGAGACGAGGCCGATCAAGTGTAAACGCCGTCCCACGGCGCGGGAGAAGGCATTTTTCAGGACCACGTTTGTCTGCAATTCCCCGTCGGCGATTGCCTTGTTTATGCGAGTCAGGTCCTGGTAAACCACGCGCCCAGCGCCGAGGTTCAGGTGGCCCACCTCAGAGTTTCCCATCTGTCCGGCGGGAAGACCCACATCCAGCCCGCTCGCGCTTAGAACACTTCCGGGGTAGGTGGCGTAAAGATGCTCATGGAATGGCGTCTTTGCTAGCAGTGTCGCGTTACCATCCGCGACAGCGCCTGCGACTCCGCTTGGGTTTATACCCCACCCGTCGCGAATAATGAGGATGACTGGTTCAGACATTTGACGGCGCATTAGAGCGCGGAATGGCTTGCATGGCGAGCGCTAATCAAGCGCGTCGCGACTGGAAATAACCGCAACGCTAATCTGCGGTGGCGCGCCCCGACCCGTATGCTTCAAAGCATCACGCGACCGGTGAGATGGATGAGATGCAGCAACCGATCTCGCTTCACGCCGCGAGACACTGATCGGCGTCCACCGCTCGCGTGAGTTCATCCGCGAGGCAAGGATGGGAGATCGCGATGGAGTTCCAGGAGGGAAGCGCGCTCTCGGAAAGGCATAGATCATCCGGGTTCGGAAGCGATTTCGCGAAAGCTTCCACAGCCTGCTGCTCACTGGCATCGTCGAAGCTCAGGCTGTTGATGCGGGCAAGGTCCTTGTAACGTTTCAGCGCCCATCGAGCTTCCGCCTCGTAGCTGAGATGCACGGCGTGTATGAAAGACGCGTCTATAAAGACGCCTTCCCTGGAGAGGTGGAAGAACAGCGTCGTTGCAATGTCTTTCGCCATGGGAGCGAGACCCCTTCCCCCTTCTCCATGAATAGGCTGATGCGCGTGGTCATACTCTCCGCCGGGATCGACTTGCGAAATCTTCCGCGGGTCGGTGTTGTGAAAAAGTTCGTACAGCATCCCGATCTCGAAACCCCAGCCGCCATACATCGGCAACGCGGAGAGAAGTTCCGTGGTCGCTGCCCACTCTCCGGAAAGGGGATAACGGAAACTTAGCAGGAAATCGAGGAACGGGTGGTGGCCCACCACCCTGAGCAACGCGCGAAGAAGGGGAGCCAGGAAGAGACGGCTGGCGCGCCCGTAAATGCGGTCTTTCACGCGGCTGTAACAGGCTTTGGCGCAATCGTAATCCAGTTCCGTGTCGGCAACAGCCGAACAGAGACGGAGAGACATCTCCGATCTGTATGAAAGCACGTCACAGTCCTGCGTTACTACGACGCCAGGCCGTCCCCTTGCCTGGATCAGGCCAGCCGCAGTCCAGACATTGAAGCCTTTGCCCGGATTGACCGGGCGCAGGCCGGCTGTTGCTGCGTCCGCCCAGATTCCCAGCATTCGAGGCCCGTCATTCCACAGCACTCGGCTTGGCTGAGGCAATCCCGCGACAAGGCGCAGCGCCTCGGAGAAGCCTGCTTTGTCCAAGCCGTTCATAGTGAGAATTACCTCGCTCACAAATTGGGCTCTTCCGATCTCGTCGAGGATATTTACCAACGCAGGTCCGGCAAGATCGCGCGCGTGGCATGGAAGTACGATGGTTATCGGTCTGGCGCGCGCGTCCAGCCGCGTTTCCAACTCCGCGCGGTTTGTATTGCTGAGATACTGGAGGGTGCAGATGAGACCGTCTTGCGAGAAATCGCTCACGGGCGCGGCTCGGGCGGAATTTCCTTTGGAAATGCTATGTCCGACGGTTGCTGGGCAGACTCATCGCTCGCGGGTTCGTCATCAGGCGTTTCTTCTTCGCCGAGTTCTTCTTCGATCTCCCGGCGCCACTTCAAGGAAAGAGAGGGCCTCAAGAATCCGTAGAGAAGATAGGCAATGAAGATGATCGCGGGCATCCACTCGTAATTCATCGCGGTGAAAATGAGGATGATGCAGATGGCAAGGAAACGCGGGATCGATCTCTGCGTTCGCCAGTTGACTCCCTTAAAGCTCGGATAGCGGAACCCGCTGAACATCATGAAAGAAAGGAAAAGCATCAAGCCTGGCAAGGCATAACGCCACGGACCGATCTCGTGTTCACCCTGCCGCATCCATAGCAAAAAGAGAGTGAGTGAAGCGATGACCCCCGCCGCGGCCGGAATCGGAAACCCCTTAAAGTCCCGATCCGCCCCAGGCTTGCCCGAAGCGGCGATGCAGTTGAATCGCGCCAGCCGCAGCGCGCCGCAGACCAGGTAAACGAATGCCACCAGCCAGCCGAAGTGAGGGGACTCCCGCAACACAATGCGAAAGATGAGCAAGGCGGGGGCAAGACCGAAGGAAACGATATCGGCTAGTGAATCGAACTCCCGGCCAAAGGGGCTTTCATGGCCTCCGAGGCGCGCCAGCCGGCCATCGAGAAGATCGAAAATGCACGCGCCCAGAATAAACCAGATTGCATCGTGGAAGAGGACAATCGCGGATTGACCCGCCGCCTGGAGTAGCGACCCTTGCAGGATGCGCAGTGTCGCGGCGAATCCGCAAAAGAGATTCCCCGCCGTCATCAGGTTCGGCAGGAGGTATATTTTGGGATTTTCGCCCTCTGTAGACTGGCTCACGGTTTCTGTTCCGATGGGAGAGAAAGCCGGGCGATTACGGTAGCTCCCCCTTTGACCACATCGCCTACCTTTGCCGTCACGAGCGCGTCAGGTGGCAGATAGATCTCCGTGCGTGATCCGAAACGGATCATGCCAAAGCGATCCCCCTTCGCAAGCGCATCCCCAACCTTGGACCATGCAACGATCCGCCGAGCGATGGCTCCAGTGATCTGACGCACGACGACCACGCAGCCGGGATTCTCAAACCCCCACGTTCTGAATTCGTTCAGGCGAGTGGCGTCCGGATGCCGGGCATCCAGAAATTTACCGACGTGTCTTTCCGAATAGATTACTTTTCCAGAGACGGGCGCGCGGTTTGTATGCACATCGAACACGGACAGGAAGATCGAGATCCGCGTCATTGTTGTTTTGACAACCTCGGGTTCCACCACTTCGGTGATGTCCACCACCACGCCATCCGCTGCCGCTACAACCGCGGCGGGATCAGACGGAACGGCGCGGTCTGGGTCGCGGAAGAAGTAAACGCTGAAGAGGATCAAGAGCGCCCACACCGGAGCGAGCCAGGGTAGAAAAGCAAAGCTGAGCGAGAGCAAGGCCGCCAGGACGAGGAAAATCCAGATGGCTTCGCGGAGAGTCTGTAGGCGCATGTGAGTGTGAAAGCCCGCACACCATACGCGCCGCCTTGAACTGGGTAAAGCTGCCTTTCAGGCGAGATTGCTGCCGTTACCTCAACCCTTCTGGCACCTTCCCCACAATCTCCTTTATCCTCTCGGCCTGCGCGCGGTCGCAGATCAACAGCGCGTCCTCCGTTTGAACGACGATGAGATTTTGCGCGCCGAAGAGAGCGATGTGACCCTTCTGATTGGAGTACACGATGTTATTGGACGAATCGATCTGCGTGATCACGCCATTACGCGCGTTGCCGGCGCTGTCCTTCTCCAGGTATTTGGCGACCGCGATCCAGCTGCCGAGATCATCCCAGTCGAACGCCGCCTCCACTACGAGGACGCGCCGGGCTCGCTCCATGATGGCGTAATCGACTGAGATTTTCGGCAGCAAGGCAAAGCGCTCACCCATGATGCGGTGGAGATCCCGAGTCTGCGAAATCTGGCCGATGAACTCCGCCAAGTCAGGCGAATGGCGATCAAACTCATGGAGGATGGCCGGGATGGTCCAGATGAACATTCCCGCGTTCCATCGGAAATTGCCCTGCTGGAGGAAAGTCTCAGCAAGGTCGGCGGTTGGCTTCTCTCTGAACCGAAGCACCTCGTGAACCGGAGGAGCTTCATCGATGCCAGTAACCACTGCCGGGGCCCCCTGCTCAATATAGCCGAAGCCGGGACACGCCCAGGTGGGCCTGAGTCCTATGGTGACCAGGCTGCCGGTCTGTTCCGCCGCGGCAGCCGCCGCGCGTAACGTGAGGTGAAATCCCGCTCTATCCTGAATAAGATGATCAGCGGGCAAAACGATCATCGTCGCCAACGGGTCACGCATGGCAATCCACCCGGCGCCAAGCGCGACCGCCGCCGCTGTATCGCGTTTGGCGGGCTCCGCGACGACGTTCTCCGCGGGTAACATGGTTGCGAGCGCCCTGACGCCCGCTTCCTGCTCAGCGTTCGTGAGGATGAGGATATTCTCACTGGGGACCAGTCCATCCAGCCGTGAAATCGTCTGTTCAAGCATCGTCTCCCGGGCCAGCAGCGAGAGCAACTGCTTCGGCTTCGTCTTGCGGCTGAGAGGCCAGAAGCGTTCACCGCTGCCGCCAGCAAGAATCAAGACGTATAGCGATGAAGACATGCCTCGATGAAAAAGCATCGCTGAGGGGCGCGCAAGATGCTTGTTCAGAAAAAGAACGAACGACGTCCTTGATTCTTTTTGGCTTTTCCGGTTTTTTGCTTAGTTTCATCTATGGATACCCCTTCCACAAAGTTTGCGGAAAACCTGGCCATCCCCAGCATCACCGCGCTGACACAGGCGGTTGTGGGTTGCGGAATTGGATTGCTGCTTGCAGGAGGCATGCGCCGGAAGGTTCAAAAAGTGACTGCCATCACGATGCTTTCGGTGGGTCTTGCCTCGACTATTCCTTTTGCGTTCGACGCTTGCTTCAAACGCTGGAATCGCCCCGAGTCGGATCGTGGCGCCCGTAAACGTCTTGCCTCCATCCGTGAAGATTCAGGATTCTCGGAAGACGCCGAGGTGTATTGAGGCAGCAGCCGCGCGGCTCGCGTTGTTCTGATCGGCTGCTGTCACGGAAGCTGGCTCCGGCCACAAGACTCTGAGTTCCGCCAAGCGCTTGCATTCGACGAATCGCGACGTTACAGCTACCACCCATGCGCGCTCTCCTCGCACTTGAAGACGGACGGTATTTCGAGGGGCTGTCTTTTGGTTCGACTGAATCCGCTGTGGGCGAGGTGTGTTTCAACACATCCATGACGGGTTACCAGGAGGTTCTCACCGATCCTTCTTACAAGGGGCAAATGGTCGCCATGACTTATCCGCTGATTGGCAACTACGGCGTAAACACCGCTGATCAGGAGAGCGAGCGGCCCCATGCGCAGGGCTTCATCATCGAGGAGCTATGCGACGCGCCGAGCAGTTGGCGCTCTGAAATGTCGTTGGATGCCTATTTGAAAGAGTGGAACATCGCGGGAATTCAGGGTGTGGACACTCGGGCGCTCACGCGTCATCTCCGCGAAAAAGGAGCCATGAAAGGTATTTTGACAACGGAACCCATGTCTGTGGATGCCGCTGTTAGTCTCGCTGCGGACGCCAGGGGCGTCGTTGGGATGGATTACGTAAAGGAGGTTACGGCCGCGTCGGAATACGAATGGGACACCGAGGGCTTGGAGAGTGGCAGATGGACGCCAGAAGGACAGGAACGCAAACCTGAAAACATCCGATATGGCATCGTTGCGTATGATTTCGGAATAAAGCGGAACATTCTCAGGAACCTGCGGCAGCGTGGTTTTCAGACCACTGTCGTCCCTGCGGGCACTCCTGCCGAGAAGGTCCTCGCGTTGAACCCTGATGGCATTTTTCTTTCTAACGGGCCGGGCGACCCGGCGGCCTTGGGGTATATTCACTCTGAACTGAGAAAACTGATCGGTAAGAAGCCCATCTTTGGCATCTGTCTGGGACATCAACTGCTCGGCTACGCGTTCGGAGGAAAAACTTTCAAGCTCAAGTTCGGCCATCACGGGGGCAATCAGCCTGTCCAGGATATCGCAACAGGACGCGTTGCCATCACCGCGCAGAATCATGGGTTCGCGGTGGATCCGGATTCGCTTCCCCCGAGCGTCGAGGTGACGCATATCAATCTCAACGACCAGACTGTCGAGGGGATACGGCATCGAGAGCATCCTGTGTTCAGCGTGCAATATCACCCAGAGGCGGCTCCCGGTCCCAGGGATGCAGAGTATTTCTTCTCGCAGTTCGCCAAAATGATTGATGATACGCGCTCTCCCCGGTAGGCTTGCCCCATGCCGAAGCTAGAACTGACACTCCCGGACGGCGCGCAGATGTCCCATGAGTTGTTGGACGATGTCATCACCGTGGGTCGTCTTTCGGACAACGCCATCCAGATCGAGGACGCGTCGGTTTCCAGTCACCACGCCGAACTTTCTCTGGATGGGAAGCACTATCGGCTGAAGGATCTGGGTTCTACCAATGGCACGCGTGTAAACGACGAAAGCGTTACAGAAACTCTCCTGAAAAACTCGGACATTGTACGCTTTGGCCAGGTTGAGGGTATCTATCTCACCGACGCTCCCGCTCCCACGCGCCAATTGCCGGAGCAGGGCGCGGCGCCGGTCGCGGTCGCGACATCCAGCGCCCGTCCCCAAGGGTTTGCAAACGCGTCTCCATTCAAGACCGCCAAGAAAAAGAAGAACCCGGTAAAGGTGGGCATTTTGTCTTTTGCGGCGGTGTCTATTGTTGCGTTCGCGGCGGCAGTTGCGGCTATTCTGATGCTGCGGCCACCGCAATAAGGGCCGTTGGATATTTTGGCGGCGCTTCGCTTCCACCTTCCGCAGTCTCCTTCTCGCCTCTGGACCGGGTTGCAAAATAGGGCACCCGTTCTACCATGCCGGTTCTCCCATGGATCATCTCCTCCTGGCCGCCAGTACGTTCTGTTTTCTTCTCGGCTTCAGTTATACCATTTACGCGCTTGGCGCTCGGACGTACGCTCCGTCGAGGCTGAACTTCTCGGCGATTGCGGCAGGCTTCCTGTTTCAGACGGCTTTTCTATACCGGCGCGGGCACTCGCTTGGCCGATGTCCGCTTACGAATATGTTTGAGGTGCTCATCTTCCTGAGCTGGTCGGTCGTGTTGTTATATCTACTGATTGGTCCCGCCTACAGACTCTCGCTGTTGGGAGTTTTTACATCACCGCTGGTCTTCCTTTTACAAGGCGTTGCGCTGATTGCCCCCCTGGACGCGCAGCCGATCCGGCTGCCGCAGCCCAACCCTTGGCTTGAGTTGCACGCGGCGCTCTCTGTTGTGGCTTGCGGCGCTTTTGCGCTCGCTGGCGTCGCGGGGGTGATGTACCTGGCGCAGGAGAGGCAGCTTAAAACTCATCGGCTCCGCTCGATCTTTTTTCATCTGCCACCGATCACGGATCTGGCTGTCGTAAACAGCCGCCTGCTTCTCGCGGGGTTTGGCTTGTTCACCGTTGGACTGCTTGCTGGTTTCGCGGTGGGCAGACCGCTGGATTGGGTGAAAGGACTCTCGCTCTGCGTCTGGCTGCTCTACGGCATCATTCTTCAGGCGGAGAAGCGTCAACGGATGGGGCCGCGCCTGGTAGCTCTCCTTTCGGTCGTCGCGTTTTCCCTCACGATGTCCATGTTATGGGGAATCAACTTCATGGCGGGGCAGGGTCATCTCTAGCTGAGTTTTCCCATGGACGTCATTTGTCTCGGACTCAGCCACGCCACGGCTCAAGTGGAGTTGCGCGAGCACTTCGCCGTCGCGGATGCTGATCTTGCGAGAGCGACGGCGAGGCTTGGCAGCGAGTGCGCGATTAACGAAGCGGTGATTCTTTCCACCTGCAACCGGGTGGAGTTCTATGTTGCGAGCGAAAGAGCGGAAGAAGGAATTGCCGGGGTCATCCGCTTCCTGGCGGAACAATTTGGATTCGCGCTGACTGATCGCAATCACTTCTATCAGTACGATTCACCTGGCAGCATCCGGCACCTTTTCCGGGTTGTATGCGGGCTTGAGTCGATGGTTCTCGGAGAGACGGAGATATTCGGGCAGGTCAAAAAAGCGTATGGCGCGGCGGCGGCAGGCGGGACAACCGCGCGCCACTTGAACAAGCTTTTTCAGCGCGCCTTCCGTGTGGCGAAAGAGGTTCGCTCAAAGACAGCGATTACGCGCGGGCCAGTCTCTGTTGGATCGGTGGCTGTCGACCTCGCGGAGAAAATTTTTGGGAATCTTGAGACTCGGAAAGTGATGATCCTGGGAGCGGGAGAAGCGAGCGAGCAGACAGCGAGGTCGCTATTCTCGCGCGGCGCGCGGAGTATCCTTGTTTCCAATCGCTCCTACGACAGGGCCGCGCAGCTGGCGACTGAACTCGGCGGAAGGGCGATCCACTTTGAACAGTGGGAGAGCGAGTTCCGGGATCTGGACATCGTCATCAGCTCAACCTCAGCGCCTCACCCCATTCTTACCCGAGAGAAGCTGGAACCTGTGATGTCGATCAGGAAGGGCCGCCCCCTGTTTGCCATCGACCTCGCCGTTCCCCGGGACATCGAGCCAGCCATTAACGATTTGGAAGGTGTATTTCTTTACGACATCGACTCGTTGCAGGCAATCGCCCGGCAATCGATCGAGATTAGGCGGCAGGAGCTTTCGGTGTGCGAACAAATGATCGAGCGGCATGTCACCGAATTTTCCTGTTGGTTAACCGGAGGCGGCGGCTCCATGGGCGGCGTGGAAGCGGCGCGTGTTGGGACGTGCCGGGTTCCGGGCGCTTGAAAGAGATGCTGCGTCTTGGGACACGAGGCAGCGCGCTGGCGCTGGCGCAAACAGGTCTAGTCGAGACGGCTCTTCGCGCCCACCACGCGGGCATTGAGATCACCTCGCGAGGTATTCACGACTTCGGGAGATAAGTCGAGCGAAGGCCGCGCGGTTGAAGCAGGTGCGGCTGGGATCAAAGGATTGTTCACAAAGGAACTGGAGGAGGCGCTTCTTTCCGAGAGAATCGATGTCGCTGTTCACAGCCTGAAAGATCTCCCGGCTGCCTGCCTCCGTCTGGTTTGCATCTCGGCGGTTCTCCCTCGCGCCAGTGTGCGGGATGTGCTGATTTCACAAAAAAACCGGGCGGTCTGGATGGCCTCCGGCAGGGCGCCATCATCGGCACGGGCAGTTGCGAAGGAAGATGCAGCTTCTCCGCATTCGGCCTGACCTGCGCGTGATCGAGGCGCGGGGAAATGTTCCCACCCGGCTTCGTAAACTCCGTGACTCCGCGTGACCTGTCGGCCCTGGTTCTGGCCAAGGCAGGGCTGGATCGCCTCGGCTACTCCTCAGCGCAAGGAACGATTGAATCCGGGAGTGGAGTTTTTCACTATCGAGATTCGGATGAAATGCTGCCAGCCATTGGACAGGGCGCAATCGCTCTCCAGACGCGCACCGCGGCGGTCGAAACACGCGCGCTTCTGAACCCAATAAACGACGCCGAGACATTCCTTTGCATCCGGGCCGAGCGTGAATTTTTGCGCTTGCTCAACGGCGATTGTACTTTGCCGGTCGGAGCGCGGGTGACCCGTCAGGGAGACAATCTGCGAATGGAGGCGATCATCTTCGATCCTCTGGGAGTAACGCTCCTCCGTTGATCGGGGTCGCGTTGTGGCGCTTGGACGACCCGGAAGGACTCGCCAACGACCTGTTCAAGAAGCTCCATGGAACCAAAAACTAAGAAAGGGAATCTGCTATCTTGCCGGCGCGGGGCCAGGAGACATCGGGCTGGTCACGCTTAAAAACGCGGGAATGCGTGGAGAGGGCCGATGTTATTGTTTATGACTACCTTTGCAACCCGGAAATCCTCGCGTGGGCGCCGCCTCCGCCGAGCGCATCTATGCCGGGAAAAAGGCGGGCAATCACACGATGTCGCAGCAGGAGATCAACACGCTTCTTGTGGAAAAAACGATGGCAGGGAATATAGTGGTAGACTGAAGGGAGGCGATCCGCTGTTATTTGGGCGCGGGGGCGAAGAAGCGGAAGCTTTGGCTGCCGAAGGTCTTGGATTCGAGATCATCCCCGGTGTCAGTTCCGCGCTGGCGGCCCCTGCCTATGCGGGAATACCTATCACGCACCGCGGGCATGCTTCGCAGGTCACTATCTTTACAGGGCATGAAGATCCTGTCAAAAGCGAGGGAGCAATCAATTACGAGAGCCTGGCTAAATCGCCGGGCGCAAAGGTGATGCTCATGGGAACCGAACGGATTGAGCAAATTGCCGCAAAGTCTGATGGAACATGGCGCCGACCCGAGACATGCCGGTCGCCATGGTCGCTGGGGGACGCTGGGACGGCAAAAGACCATCCAGGGACAGCTAAAGGAGATCGGAAGCATCGCGGCAAACGCGCGGTTTGCGCGCTCCGGCCGTGGCTGATGTTCGGCGACGTCGTGACGCTGCGCGACAAACTGAACTGGTTTGAAACGCGCCCGCTGTTTGGGAGGCGGATATGGTGACTCGCACCCGAAAGCAGGCCGGGCGCTCTGAGCGCTGGATTGAGCGAATTGGGCGCGGATGTTTATGAACTGCCGACGATCAGAATCGAGCCCCCCGGGATCTCATGGAATTCGGTCGGCTGGTGCAGGACTGCCATGCGTATGATTGGATTGTTTTCACCAGTCCGAACGGTGTCGACGCGTTTTTTGAAATGTTCTACAAGCTCTACGATGACGCGCGGGAAATCGGTGGCGTAAGCATCGCGGCGATAGGCCCGGCCACAGCAAGACGCGTGAAGGATTTCCATTTAAAAGTGGATCTACAGCCGGAGGAATTCGTAGCGGAAGCTGTTGTGCGCGAATTCAAAAAAGACAGCAGCATCGAGAATCAACGCATCCTGCTCGCAAAAGCGGAGGTGACGCGGGATGTCCTGTCGCGGGAGCTGACGGCGATGGGCGCGATCGTGGATGAGGCGATAGCGTACAGGACGGTTGCCGGAGACGGAAGACACCGCCGGGGGCATTCTGCGTTTCAAAGAAGAGGGCGCCGATCTCGTGACCTTCACAAGTTCGTCCACGGTGGAGAATTTCGTCGCACTAAAACTGCCGCTCCCAGCAGGCATAAAGACTGCGAGCATCGGCCCTGTGACTTCCTCCACGATGCGCGAACTGGGACTGGCGTGGATGTCGAGGCTCGGCAACATGATATTCCCGGCCTTTTGCATGCGATTGAGCGCTTCTACAAATGAGCGCCACGCCGCGGTTAAACGCGCGCGACAGACTAGTCCTCTCCATCAACGGAGCCGAATTCTTTAACTTTGGCGCGGATTCCCGCTGAGCTATGGGTTCGTATGCCACTTCCCGATGCCATCGCCGACACCGATTTTGACCGGCAGATGAAGACGCTGACGATCGAAGCGCAGAGCCAGGCGGAGGACCGCGCAGGCCAGAAAGCGGGATTTCCTTGATGCAGATGCTTCGGCCTCTTGTGCAGGGTCTGGAGGCTCTCACGCGGGCGACGGCTGAAAATAAACAAGGCTTGAACAGGCTTGAGGAAGTGGCAGCTACTCAGAGTGAACTTCCGACTCTCATGAGCGACGTGAGGATGCGCTGGAACGGCGCGCTTCGATAAACCAGCAGCTTTTCGACGCCCTCCACCACGAGCTGAAAGGCTATAGGGATGGTTTTTTGCTGGAGGTGTTGCAGAAACCGCTCGTGCGTGACCTTGTGGGTTTGTTCGATGATATGACAGAGATTCACCGGCAGGCGCTCGACCTTCGCGCAGGAAGAAGCGACCCGCGCCGACTCGACCGCCGCAAACACGCGCTCTCCAGAATTCCTTCGGCACCTCGCGGAGAACGTGGATCACGCCATCGACTATCTCCTTGAGATCATGTGCCGCATGGAAGTCACGCGGCTGGATCGCTGCGCGGGCAAGCTGGATAAGAAGCAGCAACGCGCCATCGCGGTGGAGCTTGCCGATCCGCCGGAAGAAGATGGTGAAATCGTGCGAAGCGTGAAGCCGGGGTTTGCCTGGCGGGATCGGGTTGTGAGACCCGAGGAAGTCGTCGTTAAAAAGTGGAAGGAAGGGTTTCTTGTCGAGATCCCGGCGTCCTCTCAAAAATGACGATTTAGCGCTTTGGTATCCAAGCTGCTCGTGTAATCTTTACCCCTCCGAATGAGTTCTCCACAGACGTCCACCTCCCGCAAGGCGATTGGCATTGATCTCGGCACCACTTTTTGCGCGATGGCGCATATTGACGCCTACGGCAAGCCCCAGATTATCCCGAATTCTGAGAGCGAGCGCATAACTCCGTCTGTCATTCTCTTTGATGGAAATAGCGCCATCGTAGGCACCCTCGCGAAGCAGAACGCGGTAGCCGAGCCCGAGAAAATCGTGGATTTTGTGAAGAGGGAGATGGGCAAGAGCAAAGCGGAATTTCACCGCGACTTCAACGGCAAGAGTTATTCCGCTGAAGAACTCTCCGCGATCATTGTAAAGAAACTGAAGAACGACGCGGAGAGATATCTGGGGCAGACCATTACGGATGCGGTCATCACCGTTCCGGCTTACTTTAACGATTCGGAACGCACCGCCACCTTGCATGCCGGGCAGCTCGCGGGCCTGAACGTGCTCCAGATTATCAATGAGCCCACGTCCGCCGCGCTCGCGTACGGGCTGGATAAACTGGATTCGGATCAGACGGTTTTTGTATTCGATTTGGGTGGGGGCACATTCGACGTCACCATTATGCGGATTGAGGGGCATCACATTCGCATGCTTGCCAGCAATGGTGATCACAGGCTGGGGGGCAAGGACTGGGATGACGTCCTCGTAAACTGGGTAGCGGAGGAGTTTGACAAGACTCATGGGCAAAATCCTTTGCTGGATTTGCAGAGTTATCAGGATCTCTACAGCAGAGCGGTCACCGGCAAAATCCAACTCTCCGGCAGAAGTCGTTCCACCATCGTGCATAGCTACAGCGGCAAGAGCGTGAAGATCGACTGCGCGCGCGAAGAGTTTGAGAGCCGAAGCCGTCATCTTCTGGAGAAGTGCAAAGCCATCTGCGAAATCGTAATGCAGGAAGCTCAGATGAAATGGCCTCAGGTCGACCGCATCCTGCTGACGGGAGGCATGACTCGGATGCCAGCCGTCCGGGAGATGATCAGCTCCATTTCCAATGTGCCAACCGCGGAAGATGTCAGCCCCGACGAGGCTGTTGCTATCGGCGCGGCGATTCAGGCAATTCTCGCGTTACTTTCTGAGGAAGACAGGCTCGGTGAACGTGTGCTGCCAATCGAAACGCGCGAGCAGTTTTCAACATCGGATGGCGCCTTGATACGCGTTACAAACATAACAACCCATACGCTGGGCGTTGTCCTTTGGGACGATTCGAAGGTTGAGGAGTATGTCTTCCCGATGATCAAGAAAATGACCCCTATCCCGGTCGAGACTAAAAACTCATTTGGCACTGCGAAGGCAAACATGAAGAACGCCATAGTGCGTGTGGTCGAGGGTGAAAGCACCGTTCCCGGGGAATGCACCCCTCTTGGAATTTGTGAGATCGAACTCCCACCCTTCTTGCCGAAAGGCTCTCCTGTTGAATTGACCTATCGGTATGACGCAAACCAGGTGCTTGAGGTCACCGTGGACGCGTATGGCAAGCAGAATAAGGTGTTCATCGCGCGCACGACTGGCCTATCGCCAAACGAGATCGCGATGGCCACCGCTGATCTCTCTCAGATAAAGGTGATGTAAGCCTGCCATGGCACTGCCTTCGCCGCTGCCTGACAGCCCAACAAGATGGGATGGGTGGAGATGCTATAATTCGGCCAACCTTTACGAGCGGCTCTGCCTTGATCTCTCAAGCAACCCGACGAGTTTCCAGATAGAGGAAAATTGCCGCCAACTGCTGATCTGGTGGCAAAAAAAACTCCCTCTCAAAAATCAGCCCAGCAACCCGATTGCGCAGATGTTGCGGGCGGGCATGGATGAAGCGCCTCGTTGCCTTGCGCAGGCGCGCACCGACCTCCTCGATCCCGAGATTCGGGCTCGTCTCGACGCCAGTCTGCGGGCTGAGATTAAGGAAAAGGCGGTCACGGAGTTTCTGAAATATTTCTCCTTTACGGTGAATACGGGCACGCTTGCAGAGGAAGATGAAAAAAACCTGCATCGCATAGGTCAGGACTTGGGGCTGCAACTCGATGAGATGAAGATCATTGTCGAGGAGCAACTGGAGAAGACGGGCTCCAAGAGGTATGTCAAACCCGAGTCGCCCCCGCCAGGCGCCGCGGAGCAGGGGCGCGAAGGTTTTCGAGGGGGCGGGGATCCATTCGATGAATTCCGGAGGATGCTGAGACTGACAAATCTTGGCGACGATGATATGACGGACGATCAGCGCGACGCGCTGTGTAACATGGGAGAAAGCCTCGGGCTGACCGGAGGGCAGGCGGAAGACCTCATCGATGAATATCTGGAACAGGGGAACACCGTCAGTGTCGCCAAGGTTGCCCCAGCAGCGCCGGCGGTTTTAAAGCGCCCGGAGAAGCCAGCAGCCGCAGCCCCGCCGAAAGTCCCTGTGATTGAAAAGCTGCCTGTTGTTTCGCCGCTCGCGCGGGCAAATGAAAAGAATAAATACCCAAACTTTCGCTCAAGCATCGGAACAGAGATGCTGCTTGTTTCAAGCGGCTCGTTCTTTATGGGAAGCGCCGCCTTCGATGCCGCTCCGAATGAACAGCCGGTCTCAAAGACGACGCTGAGCTGCTTCTACATGTCGCGCTTTCCTATCACCAATGCCGAGTATGAAAAATTTGATCCGCGGCACGCATCCAAAAGAGCGTCAGGGGCCGGCGACAACTACCCGGTAGTGCATGTCAGCAGCCTGGAATCGATGGAGTTCTGCAAATGGCTGAGCCACACAGAAAAGCGAAAATACCGGCTGCCGACCGAGGCGGAATGGGAGTACGCCGCCCGAGGAATGGAAGGGCGGAGCTACCCTTGGGGTGAAGAGCTTGAACGGGGAGATCTGGCCAACTTCGCGGATTGCAACACCACGTTCGCCTGGAGGCAGGCCGACATAGATGATGGTTACGCGGAAACCTCTCCTGTTGGAAACTACCCGCGCGGCGCGAGTCCGTTTGGCATGGAAGACATGGCCGGGAACGTCTGGGAGTGGTGCCTGGACTTTTTTGAGCCTTATAAAGGCAAGGAGAGAACCAATCCCCGCAGCCAGCCTAATGGCGCTAAGCGGGTTTACCGCGGCGGCAGCTGGAAGTCCCGAGCTTTAAGCTTGCGCGCTACGACGCGGAACTCGAATCTTCCCAACTTCTCGTCGAACGATGTTGGCTTCCGCATAATGTGCGAATGCGAATAGACATCGGCGCTTAGTTGGATGCCGATTTAAGTGGCGCGACAACACAGCGAAACCCCCAATTGTCCGTGCTGGTCTCCGGTGGAGCATGCACGCGGCAGGAAGAAAGAAGGCTCAGCCGCAGGGCTCCGTTATACCAGGAGCCGCCCCGTAGAACCTTTGCCCGCTGTTCTGAATTCCACGAGTCCATAACCCACTGGGAAACATTGCCGCCCATGTCGTAGAGGCCAAGTTTATTGGGTGGAAAAGCTCCCACAGGCGACGTCCACGGGTATCCATCATTGTAACCGTGGATCGCAACTTCTGAATTCGTCTCTTCCCCGGTGTAATTGCCGGAACGGGGCGGCGGCGGCCACTGCGTTCCCCAAGGAAATACTCCGGTTATGTCCATGTCATGGGATTCGGGAGTGCCACCCGCTTCTTCCTGAAGGCCGACTCCTTTGCTCCACTCCAGATCGGTCGGGAGACGGTAGTATTGGTTCGCGGCGAGAGTTCCATCTTTCCGTTCCTTTTCCGTGAGCCATTTGCAAAAGCTCATAGCGTCGTCCCAGCTTACGTAGACCACCGGGTGATCCGGAGCCTGTTCAAAGCCAGGATCCTTCCAGGCGCTGGAAGCGAAGCCCGAAGCTTTGGCAAACTCCGCGAAGTCGCGAACCCTGACAGGCCATATGCCAAAGAGCACATTTCCGACTGGAGCGAAACGCATTCCCAAGCTGTTGACCAACGTCTTCGATACTGTGGGCCTCTGATTGACTGCAAGAATGCTCAAAGTAGGCGATTTTCCCAGTTTCACCGGGGAAGCGGCAGACTCCGGCGCCGCTGTTGCGCCTGGAGCAGCGATTTTTCCTGATCCAGACAGAACCGCGTTTGGTTTTTCAGAAGAATCCCCACCCGCGGTGGTCCCGGCCGCCTTCGCTGCAAGACGTCGGGCTACCAGCGAATCCTGGGCTTTCTGAAGCGCCTTCTCGAGTTGTGGCACGGCAAGCGCCGCTGCCTTGGCTTTAGCCTCCGTGTCATCAGCGGCCTTCTTAGCCTCGTCGGCGGTATGTGCCTTCTGCGCGGCGACCTCCTGCGCAGCGTGGGCGTCTGTCTCTGTTCTGTCCTGCTCCTCACGCAAGGGCTTCACCTGATTCGCAAGTTCGTCCGCAATCTGCTTTCCCGTGAATAACGCCTTTGATTTTTCGGAAACTTCCGCTTGAGCGGCCTCAAGCTCCTGCCTGGCTCTCTCTTTTTCCGATACAGGGGGCGTGATGGAAGGTTGTGGGAGGGCAGCCATCGCCGGGGATGGCGAACTCTGGGCATGCTGGGGAGCGGGGGTGGGGGAGGAGGCACCAGCAGGCTCAGACGATTTGTTGGAGAGAAAGACTGCGGCGCCGATTAACGCGGCGAGGATGGCGACAGCCGCCATCGCGAGCCCCGGGAAGCGGGACTTTGAAACAGGCGGGTCGGATTTCGTGTCCGCGGAGGTCGGCGTCAAAGCCGATGGAACCAGCACTACATGCTTCGTCGAACCAGGGGCCGAATCCTTTGTCTGGGTAACCGCTTCGGCGAGAGTGTCTGGGCCAGGGGGAATTCCAATACCAGAGATCGTTGCGCCGGCGCCGGCGCTTTGGCTAATGGCGTCGGGGCGGATCTTGCCCTCTAGCATTTCCGCGACTTCCAACACGCTGCGCGGGCGTTTGGAAGGATCCTTTTCGAGGCAGGCTGCAACCGCGCGATCCCAGCTTTCCGGGACAGGCCCTAGTTCTCTCCGGCGCTCCGAAAGCAGAGGCGGAACGCTGTCGCGCGCCTCACTCTTGATGTCTTTCCCCGCAAAAGGCAGCTCTCCGGTTAAAAGCTCAAAGATCAATATTCCCAGAGAATAAACGTCGTCCGCCTGCGAGGGAGCCTCTCCCTGCATGCGCTGGGGACTCAGGCGCCCGGCAGATGTTGTGGCCTGTCCGACGGCTCGCGCGACGGCATCCTGCGCGCAGCGAGTGACCCTGAAGTTGGCCACGCGCAGTGCTCCAGAGTTCGAAAGGATCAGGTTTGCCGGCGCGACGTCCAGATGAAGGAGACCGGTTTGGCTCGCATCGTGAAGTGTCTGACAAATTCGCGCGATCCAGGGCCCTGCCTCTTCCGGCTGCGCGATGTGCTTTTCCTTCCCGAGCCGCGCCAACGCGAGGCTCTCACCTTCCGCAAAATCCATCAGAATTGCGGCCCACTGTGGCTCTTCCACCAGCTCGTGGATCCGAACAATGTTCGGATGTATTAACCGGCGATTGAGACGCGCGAGGTTGCGCAATTCTTTCAACGCGGCGGGATCCGCGAGGACCGCTTCGGGAAGAAAGGCTAGAATACAGTCCTTCGAGGTCGTTTCATCTGTCGCGGTGAATAGAACCAATGGGTCTGCGCCCCATTCCACGCGGTCCTTCAGAATGAACCGTTCTCCAAGCTTTACGCCGCTGCTCAGATCGGGCCGCCGCGGCTGAGGAGGGGTAATCGTTTCGTTCTCGGTTTCGGACATTTCGTAATCAGTGCGAGCGTCGGCGCATCTACTTAAACAACGCGCCGCCGCGTGACAAGAACGATGATGTAGTGGGGCGGGAGAATAAAAACTAAGAAAAAATGAAAAAGTCCTTGGCAGGTTGGGATTTTCGAATTACCATAACCATCCGAAATACCAGAACGCTCTGTAATCTGTTCTCAGAGCCGAATGCGTTATTTTATTTCCAAAGAAACAAAAGTCACTTAAAAGCTAAACCGATGAAGACGAAACTAATTAGTTCGCTCCTGCTCCTAGTCGCCTCTGGCGCTTTCGCGGCCTCCGAGGAGAAGGATGCCTCGAAGCAACTGGAGGTCTATCCCAAGAACTTCGCGCGCCAGAATATCGGCTCGAACCTGTTCTTGTATAATCCGGCCACTCAGGCCTACGTGCCGACCGAAGCTGCTGCGGCCTGGCTTGACGATGATGTCGCGACCGGCTGGCCACCGATGCTCGGGCAGCACTATTACCTTGTGTCGCTGTCCAAGGCTGAGTTGCTCACGAATTTTGCGATACTTACGCAAAGCGCATCCGGCACGGTGAGCCTCTACGCTGGGGATGAGCCCGCTCCTCCTTCTTCCAAAAGCTGGGCTCCACTCGCGAAGAATCTCGCGGTTGACTCGATAAACGGCGTCAAGATGAACAAGCCATTCAGCCGTTTTGCAAAATACATGCTGGTCGAGACGAATCTGACAGACTCCGGTCCTTGGTACAGCCTCTATCTGTATGGTGAGAAGCCGGCCACGAGCTTCACTCTCGAAAAGCGGGGGGAATCAATCGATACCCGGTCGGTGTTTGGGCCTTATGTGAATAACCAGGTCGCCTTCAACGCTTCCAGTCTCTACGGGAAGGCCCGGGTCACGTTCTGCAATGCTGGCGAGGGGTTCCTCGATTGGCAGAAAGTCATAGATGATAATCCTGAGAGCGCGATCTCCGTGGCGCCTTCAGCAGACGCAGGCGTCGTGATCAAGTATGACGCCCCCGTCGGGATTCAACGCGTTTCTGTTCTCACTGCGCCATCTGCGAAAGGCAAGCTGGAGTTCTTTCTGAAGGACGCCGCCTCCGGAGCCCCCACTGCGGCTTCCGGCAACCAGTCTCAGTATATCAAGGTGGCGAATGATGCTGAACCTCTCAAGTCTCTTGACGGTCTCACCCCTATCGCAACTCTTGTGCTGACTGGCGCCAGTTCTCATGCAAGCGCCGATTTTGCACCCACGAGCGCCACGAGCATGATGGTTCGCTGGACTCCTGATGATGGCAAACAAGCCATCCCAATCCGGGAGATTAATTCCTTCGACGATGTGTCGCTCACCGCGTATCAACTCAGCGGATCGCCCGAGGCGATCGCGGAGAACACAAGCGGAAGCAGCAGCACCCGGTCTTCCAGCGATGGCAAGGAATTGGCCGACGGGAAGGACGGCAAAGGTCTTCTGCCACCGGTGTCGGAGCTATTGCCATCCAGAACACCTTTTGTGCCTGGATCGCTTGGTTTCCCGACCAACCTGCCTTCCAATACTCCTCCGGTTGCGAGCCTCCCTCCGAGAAGACCGCCAAGCGGTCCTCCAACGCCCCTGAGCCCGTAGCGGCAAGGTAAGTTTTAAAAAAAGGCGCGAGGGAACTCGCGCCTTTTTTGTTTCCGGGATCAGTAGAGAACCCGAGCCAGATACAATCCCTCTGCTGGCGCCGCGAAGCTCGTCTTTGAGGGTAAGATCGTGCCGCCTGCAACCCCCGATGCGCCTTCTCGGAGCGCTCCAGCGAGGAGTGTTTCGATCCAACGCGGCTCCGCCCGCCCTTCCGCGCATCGAACCATTGTTCCGGTCATCAAGCGCACCATCTTGTAGAGAAAACCACTGCCCTTGAATGTTAACGTTATCAGAGGACCCGTGGCAGCGACGTGTATCTTCGAGATTGTTCTGTACCGTATCCAGGGGGCGCTTGTCTCGCCTGGCAGCAAACGGGGCAAAGTCGTGCGTCCCGGTTAGCATTGACGCGGCGCTTTGGAGCGTCTTCAGACTCAGCGGCCTTGGGAAATGCCATGAGCGCCCGATTTCCAGAGGCATATGCGCGCTGGCATTCCAGATACGATATTTGTAAATCTTGCCAACCGCGTCGAAACGCGCGTGAAATTTTGGTGAAGCTTCAGCGCAGCGGAGAACACGGATTTGCGGGGGCATGTTCGCATTGAGCGCCCTCATCCACCCTTCGGCATTCATGCGAGTGGATGGCACATCGGCGTGAGCGCATTGGCCGAGGGCATGCGCCCCAGCGTCGGTGCGACCGGATCCCTGAACAGAGACAGGGATCCCCAGAATGGACTCAAACGCCCCCTCGAGACGGTCTTGCACCGTGTTGCCCCCAGCCTGGCTCTGCCAGCCTTGAAACGGCGCCCCGTCGTACGCGATGATCAATTTCAGTCTGGCAGCCGGTTCTCGCGAACGCTCCAAGCTCGGCATCCTGATTAGCTCATCGCGATTGAATCGAGGTAGCCTTGCAGTATCAATTGCGCCGCTACCTGATCGATCACCGCGCGGCTGTTCTTCGTATTTTTGCCTCCCGCGCGCAGTTCTTTTTGCGCTGCTACCGATGTAAGGCGTTCGTCCCAGAATTTTACCTCGCATTTGACCTTGGCTTGGAGGCGTTCCGCAAAAGCCCTGGCCTTGTCAGCGGCGGGACCATACGTGCCGTTCATGTTCCTCGGCATCCCCAAGATGATAATCTCCACCTTTTTATCCAGCGTGATCTGGGCGATCCTTTCTACGGGCTCAGGCTTGTCCGCGACGCGGATGGTTTCGAGCGGATGTGCCAGCATTCCCAAGTCGTCAGAGATCGCGATACCAATCCTGACATCTCCGAGATCGACGCCCAGCGCTTTCGTCATTTCGGACGGATTGTCATGGCATAGAACTAAACACATCGATCAGGAGGGCTGCCAGATGAAAATGCATGTTCGCGTAATCGCATGTGTGACAGGACAAACACATGCGAGCAACATTGATGCATCCGAAGATTAACATCCGTTCGAAAATACACCGACTACAGGGAACTGTCGTTTTGAAGATTTTCAAACAGCATGAGCAAAAAAATTCTCATCACAGGCGGCGCGGGATTTGTCGGCTCGCACCTTGCGGACGAGCTTCTTGATCATGGCTACGAGGTACGGGTGCTTGATTGTTTGCACCCTCAAGTGCATGGCTCGGCAATTGGCAAGCCTGAGTATCTTGCGGAGGACATTGATCTCATCCGGGGAGACATCCGAGACCCGCAGGTGGTCTGGCGCGCGCTTAACGGCGTCAGCGTGGTTTTTCATCTGGCTGCCGCGGTCGGGGTCGGCCAGAGCATGTATGAGATCGAGCATTACACCAGTGCCAACGGTTTAGGAACCGCTGTTCTTCTGGAGGCGCTCGCAAAGCGTCGCGTCGAGAAGCTGGTCGTAGCGTCCAGCATGAGCATCTACGGTGAAGGTCTCTATAAAAACTCCAGCGGCGAACGGGTGGTGGGAGCCGAACGTCCGCTATCACAACTGAAGCAACACGACTGGGAAGTGCGGGGAGCCGGAGGCGAAGCGCTGGAGCCCGTGCCCACCCCGGAATCCAAGTGCCCAGCTTTGCCATCGGTGTATGCGATTTCCAAATATCACCAGGAACGACTGTGCATGGTTGTTGGAAGGGCCTACGGCATCCCTACGGTCGGGCTCCGCTTTTTCAATATATTCGGCACTCGCCAAGCTCTGTCCAATCCCTACACCGGAGTGCTGGCGATCTTTGCGGCACGGCTCCTGAATGATCGCCCCCCGCTCATCAACGAGGACGGTTATCAGCAGAGGGACTTTGTGTCTGTTCGTGACATTGTCAGGGCATGCCGGCTCGCGATGGAGGTTCCCGCCGCGGCGGATCACGTTCTAAATATTGGCAGTGGAGAACCGCTCACAGTCCGCCAGGTCGCCGCGAAAATGGGGCGCGTCCTCGGAAAATCCCACATCGAAGCTGAGGTCACGGGAAATAACCGGATGGGTGATATTCGGAACTGCTTTGCGGATATTTCACTAGCCCAGGAGGTGTTGGGCTACAGGCCGCGGGTCACACTGGAAAAAGGCCTCGTAGAGCTCGCTGAATGGCTTCAAGGCCAGACGGCGGTGGACAATGTCGCAAGCGCGGCAGACGAGTTGGTCAGTCGTGGTCTCACAGTCTGATGGAAAAAAGAACACCGATACGAGTTAGATCGAAGCGCCCGGTTCTCATCACCGGAGGAGCCGGCTTCATAGGCGCGAATCTCGCCAATCGGCTCCTCGCGGAAGGGGAGCGGGTGGTCATCTACGACAACCTCTCTCGCGCCGGAGTCGAGAAAAACTGCGATTGGCTGCGCTCTTGCCACGGGAGCGAACTCGTTGTCGAAGTCGCTGATGTCCGGGACTACGAGACACTCTGCAAGCATATTAGGAACGCGGCGGCGGTTTTTCATCTTGCCGCCCAAGTGGCTGTGACGACAAGCGTCGAGCGCCCGCGTCTGGACTTTGAGGTTAATGCGTTAGGTACTATGAACGTGCTCGAAGCGATGCGCGGGATGTCTGAACCGCCCCCATTGGTATTCACCTCGACGAACAAAGTGTATGGCAGCTTGGAAGAAGTGGCGCTGCGGGAGAAGGACGGCAGGTATGAACCGTCTGATGTGTCGATTCGGGGCAGAGGCATAGGCGAAGCAGCGCGGTTAAATTTTTACAGCCCTTATGGCTGCTCCAAGGGCGCCGCTGATCAATATGTCCTCGACCATGCGCGCATGTTTAATCTCCCGGCGCTGGTCTTCCGGATGAGCTGTATTTACGGTCCCCATCAGTTCGGCACGGAAGATCAGGGGTGGGTCGCCCACTTTCTCATCCGCGCCATGGAAGAGCAGCCAATCATTCTTTATGGAGACGGCAGGCAGGTGCGCGACATCCTTTTTGTGGAAGATCTGGTTGATGCGCTTCTGCTTGCGCGCGCCAACGCGAGAGCCCTTGCCGGCGAAGCATTTAACATTGGCGGGGGCCCTGCGAACACCACAAGTTTGCTGGAATTGATGAGACTTATCAGCGAGCTGCATGGAGTTGCTCCTGAAGCGCGACGTGGCGAGTGGCGTCCAGGAGATCAAAGGTATTACGTGTCAGATTACACGAAGTTTCAGAAGGCGACCGGATGGGAACCCCGTATTGGCGCGCGGCAGGGGGTTTGCAAACTGTATGAATGGCTTCAAGGCGCGAGCGAAGAAAAGCAACTCACCGTGGAAGCTGCTTGAGCGCCTGATGAAAATTGCATTCTTTGGTTCCAGTCTTGTGTCCGCATACTGGAATGGAGCGGCGACATACTACAGGGGACTGATCCGCGCTGCTCCACGATCGGGGGCACAGAACCACTTTCTACGAACCAGACGCTTATTCGCGGCAGCAACACCGCGATATGATGCCGCCCTATTGGGCTGACGTGGTGGTTTACGAAAACACGGAAGAAGCCGCTTTGCGGCAAGTGGCAGCGGCGCGGGACGCGGATTTGGTGGTGAAGGCGAGCGGAGTCGGGGTTTTCGATGAACTGCTTGAGGAGGCTGTCCTTGATCAGCGTCGCCCGGACTCGCTTGTCGTATTCTGGGATGTTGACGCTCCCTCGACACTTGATCGCGCGCGGTCTGATCCTGCCGACCCTTTCCGCAAGCTGGTTCCGAGGTACGATCTGGTCTTCACCTATGGCGGCGGTCCGCCCGTCACGATAGCTTACGAGGAACTTGGCGTCGCGCGCGTGTGTTCCAATCTATAACGGGCTCGATTGCGCTACGCACTACCCTTGCTTTGATGAGCGATTCGCCGCCGATTTGGCGTTTCTCGGCAATAGGCTTCCGGACCGTGAAGCGCGGGTGGAAGAGTTCTTTCTCAAGGCTGCCAACGCGGCGCCGGAACGCTCATTCCTCCTGGGTGGCAGCGGCTGGGATGACAAGGCGCTGCCGTCAAATGTCCGTAATCTTGGCCATGTTTACACAGCCGATCACAACCGATTTAATTCAAGTCCGCTTGCTGTTCTCAACATCGCGAGAGACAGCATGGCCCGGTATGGGTACTCACCCGCGACTCGCGTATTTGAGGCAGCCGGCGCGGGCGCGTGTGTATTGAGCGACGCGTGGGAAGGTATGAGTGAATTCTTCGAGCCAGAAGTGGAGATCCTCGTCGCGAAGAACGGTGAGGAAGTGGCTGAACTTCTGGCAGAGCTTACTCCAGCCCGGGCGCGGCGCATCGGCGACGCCGCCCGCCGTCGGGCACTCGCCGAGCACACTTACACGCATCGAGCGGGCAAGGTGGAAGCGGCGCTAAGTGAACTCGCTCTTTTGGTATGAGAATCGTAGTGCTTGGCCTGTCACTCAGTTCCTCATGGGGAAACGGTCACGCGACCACGTATAGAAGCTTGCTTCTGGAGCTGTCCAGGCGTGGCCACGACATACTTTTTCTGGAGCGCAACCAACCTTGGTACGCGAGCGCGAGGGATTTATCTGACCCGGAATACTGCGACCTGCAATTCTATGAGTCGATCGCAAACCTTCAATCGGGCTTCACGGATGCCGTGGCGGAGGCCGATTGCGTGATCGTGGGCTCGTTCGTGCCCGACGGGGTGGAGGTGGCGACTTGGGTGACAAGGGTGGCAGGCGGCAAAACCGCCTTCTATGATATCGACACACCAGAGACACTGGCGCGGCTCGATGCTGGGAAATGCGAGTATCTGTCGCCGGAATTGGTGCCGCTCTTTGACTGCTATCTTTCGTTCAGTGGTGGCCCGCTGCTGGAAAGAATCGAACGGGACTTTCACTCTCCTGAAGCGCGAACGCTTTATTGCTCTGTTGATCCGGCGGTGTATTACCCGGAGACGCGGCGGCACAAGTGGCTGTTGGGCTACTTGGGAACGTATAGCGAAGATCGGCAAGGATCCTTGGATCAACTCCTTCTTGAACCCGCCCGCCGCGAGCAGGAGCTGAATTTCGTAGTGGCAGGGTCATTATACCCCTCCTGCGTCTCATGGCCGGCCAACGTAGAACGGCTCTCCCATCTGTCCCCGGCAGAGCACCGCGCGTTCTACAATTCGCAGACATTTACTTTGAATGTTACGCGGGCTGCCATGGCGCGAGCTGGCTACTCTCCCAGTGTCCGTTTATTTGAAGCCGCCGCCTGTGGTATTCCGATAATCACGGATCATTGGGCGGGCCTCGAAACGTTTTTCCGGCCTGGCCTGGAAATTCTCGTCGCGCGCTCCCCTTCCGAGATGCGCGACATCCTTCGCGAGACGCCCGAGCTGGATCGGCGGGCGATTGGAGAGCGCGCCCGGCAGCGGGTTCTGGGTGAACACACTGCGACCCACCGCGCTGCCGAACTGGAGATGATCCTGGGCATACCGGCGCGGGCGGGGGAACAACTGCTTCAGGAGGCGGCGACTACATGAGCAATAAGATACGCGTGGCGATCATCGGCGTAGGAAACTGCGCGAGTTCACTTGTGCAGGGCGTCAATTTTTACGAAAGCGCAAGCGAGGACGATTTTATTCCTGGGCTTATGCACGTGGATCTTGGGGGATATCATCCTCGAGACATTGAGTTTACGGCGGCCTTTGATATCAACGCCAACAAAGTGGGCGCAGACCTCTCGGAAGCAATCCACGCCGATCCCAATAATACCCTGCTTTTCCAGAAGGTGCCCGAGCTTGGAGTGAAGGTGCATCGCGGCATGACTCACGATGGCATCGGGAAGTATCTCAAAGGTGTAATTCCAAAGGCGAGGGGAGCAACGGACGATATTGTTGGTATCCTCGAAGCGTACCAAAACGGATGTTGTTGTAAATTATCTGCCGGTCGGTTCAGAAATGGCCACGAAGTGGTATGTCGAGCAGGTGCTGGAAGCAGGCTGCGCCTTTGTAAATTGCATACCGGTTTTCATTGCTTCCCAACCCTACTGGCGCAAACGATTTGAACAGCGGAAGCTGCCGATTATCGGAGATGACATCAAGTCCCAGGTAGGAGCGACTATCGTCCATCGGGTGCTTACTGACCTCTTCCGCAAACGCGGGGTGCGGCTGGACCATACCTATCAACTAAACTTCGGCGGCAATACCGACTTTATGAACATGCTCGAACGCGAGCGGCTGGAGTCGAAGAAGATTTCAAAAACGCAAGCCGTCACGAGCCAGCTGGGGCATCCGATGGCTGCCAGCAACGTGCATGTTGGTCCCAGTGACTATGTGCCCTGGTTGACGGATCGCAAGTGGTGCTACATCCGCATGGAAGGCACCACTTTCGGAAATGTGCCGCTCAATTGCGAGTTGAAGCTGGAAGTGTGGGACTCTCCGAACTCCGCGGGCGTGGTGCTGGACGCGATCCGCTGCGCGAAGCTCGCAATGGATCGCGGCGTTTCCGGCGCTTTGATAGCGCCTTCCAGCTATTTCATGAAGTCACCGCCTCAGCAATTTACGGATGACGAAGCGCGCGCTCTTACGGAAGCCTTTATTGTCGGCGACGTAGAAGTGGTTGATATGCGCGGAACACCAGCATCTCGCGATGCCGGGATAAGGATGAATGGACAGCCTCGCCGCAGGAGAACGATCTCGAAGTGACGCCGCCCGCTGATGCGCCACGTGGATGCTCCCGTCCTTTACAGGAACGCGTCAGCGCCTTGGGAGACTGGTTCCATAATATCGAACTGGATGGTATCTGGACGGCTCCATATCATTTCCTGGGGAACTACCCGCGCTGCAAGTGGCAGCGATTTTGCGACGCAATCCCGTCTGACCTCAGTGGGCGCGCTGTTCTGGATATCGGCTGTAACGCCGGCTTCTACTCGATAGAGATGAAGCGGCGCGGCGCGGAGCGTGTGGTTGCAATCGATTTCGATGAGCGCTACCTGGCGCAAGGCCAACTTGCAGCGGAGGTGCTTCAATTAGAGATCGATTTCCGCAAACTCTCTGTCTACGACGTCGCGCTGCTTGGAGAAAAGTTCGATGTGGTGCTTTTCCTTGGAGTTTTTTACCATCTGCGCCATCCGCTGCTTGCCCTCGATTTGATCCACAAGCACGTTTCCCGGGACCTGCTCGTCTTTCAGTCGATGCAACGCGGCAGCGAGTCGCCTGCGGCCGTTAAGGGCGACTACCCATTCACGGAGACCAAGGTGTTTGATGAACCGGGTTTTCCAAAGATGCACTTCATCGAACACTCCTATTGTTCCGATCCTACGAATTGGTGGGTGCCAAATCTCGCCTGCTCCGAGGCAATGCTGCGGAGCGCCGGTTTCCAGATACTCCAGCATCCGGAAGAAGAAGTTTACATCTGCCGACGGCGCGACACCCCCGCGCATGAACCTCCTTTTCCAGCCTGAATTATGCCCGTTGAAGCGGTGATGCTCTGGAACGAGCCTAACAACAAATCGCACTGGGATTATTCCCTGGACCCCGAATGGGACATCTTCGCGGAGATGATCAAGGGCGCCGCGCGGCAGGTTGCCGCGGAGAATCCGCGCCTGACACGGGTCCTGGGCGGTATTTCACCGATCGACGCCGCATTTATCCGCCGGCTTGA
Organism: uncultured Verrucomicrobiae bacterium; assembly: GCA_963828525.1. Taxonomy (GTDB): domain Bacteria; phylum Verrucomicrobiota; class Verrucomicrobiia; order Chthoniobacterales; family Chthoniobacteraceae; genus CAWHEP01. The sequence goes on along the minus strand of CAWHEP010000009.1, from coordinate 30,126 downwards.
GGAGCGAGGTGTATTGGGTCTGCTTGACGCTGTAGCTGTCCATGGCTTCCCTCTGGATTGGAATCATTGGCGGCTTGACGAATGGCCCGCGAAGCTGGGCGAAATTCAAGCCGTCACTGATCTTCCCATCTGGGTCAGCGAGGTTGGTGTATCCTCATTCGGAGCGGAGGAGGTCCAGGAGTTCGGCCTCCGGCGCACCGCGGAGTTGCTGCGGGGGAGAGCGCCCAGGATCCATTGGTATAGCCTCTATGATCTTCCGCGCGACTGGCCGGCGACCACCCGGCACAGGGAAGCGGAAGGCTCCTCATATTACCGGCACTTTTACATGGGACTCTTGCGCGAAGATGGGACACCGAAGCTCGCGCTCAAGCATTTCGAGAAGCAAGCCACGGAGGGGATGGGCATCTGCCAGTGGTTTCACTTTCAGGACCCCCGCCTGGAGAGTGCTGTCCGCTGGCTCGACCGGCTTGGTGTTCGTCACCTCCGAACTGGCTTGAGCTGGGCGGACAGCTTCCGGCCAGGAGCGCAGGAATGGTTTGATCGCCAGATGGACGCGCTCGCCCGCTTTGATGTCACTCTGACTTTCTGCTTTACGCCTGAGCATCGCGGATTGGCGCCTCACCACACCAGCCCGCCCTTGGTGCCGGGCGAGTACCGCGGATTTCTGCTCGAGGATGATCCGGCGATACGCGCCCGCCCCTTCTCATGATCACATTTCTGCTCATCCGGCATGCCACTACTGATCACCTCGGCCGCGTCCTTTCTGGCCGCGCGCCGGGTGTCCACCTGAATTCAGCCGGGGCTTTACAGGCAGAGCGCCTGGCGGCCCGGCTCGCTGACACTCGGATTGCTGGCATTTATGCCGGCCCTCTGGATCGCGCGCGAGAAACGGCGGCTCCTCTGGCTGACAAGCACAAGCTGAGCGCGATCATCCTTCCTGCATTGGACGAGATCGATTTTGGGCTGTGGACGCTTCTCCCTTTCGCCACGCTGGATGAAAGACCGGATTGGCGCGAATGGAACGCCGCTCGGGATACGGCCATCCCCCCGAATGGCGAGAGAATGGCGGAAGCGCAGTGGCGTGTTTCGACGGAGTTGGAGCGCCTCTCAGTGTCGCTTCCGGCAGGCGTCTTCGCGATCGTCAGTCACGGCGATGTAATAAAAGCAGCACTCATGCGTTACCTCGAGATTCCTCTTGGCCTCATGCATCGGCTTGAGATTAGTCCCGCCTCGGTAAGCACTCTCCGCTTTTGCGAGGGAAATCCGCGGGTTCTATCAGTGAACGCTTAGGCAATCCGCGGCAGAGAACCATTGCTACTGTCCGGGATGCTGCTCGCGCAGTTGCCCGCATTCGTATATAGGAGGCGACTAATGGTTCGCAATTTCAAAGACCTCTCGGAAAAGGAGATTCTCGCGCTTGCGGTTTCGCTGGAGGAAACAGATGGGCGCATCTACGCCGATTTTGCGGAGGGCTTGCGCGCCGATTTCCCGGCAACGGCCAAAATCTTCGAGGAGATGGAAATCGAGGAGAATGGACATCGCCGGGAATTGATTGACGAATATCGGCGAAGGTTCGGCGATCACATACCGCTCCTTCGACGAGAGGACGTGAGGGGCTTTGTGTCACGCCGCCCCTTATGGCTCGTTCGCCCCCTCGGCGTGAAGGCGGTGCGAAGGCAGGCGGAGATCATGGAACGCGAGACCCGGCGTTTCTACGACCAGGCCATCCTGAAAGTCACGGATGCCTCCACGCGCAAGCTGTTTGGAGACCTGTCATTGGCGGAAGCGCGGCATATCTCTTTGGCGGCGAGCCTCGAAGAAAAACACCTTACGCCTGATGCTCAACGAGATGAGGAGAAAGCACATCACCGGATGTTCGTTTTACAAGTTGTGCAACCTGGCCTCACGGGGTTGATGGATGGCTCTGTCTCCACGCTGGCGCCTGTCTTTGCGGCGGCGTTTGCCACACAAAACACGCATTCCGCGTTCCTCGTCGGCTTGGCCGCGAGTGTGGGCGCTGGCATATCAATGGGCTTTGCGGAAGCCCTTTCAGATGATGGCAGTCTTACCGGACGCGGGAAACCTCTCATGCGGGGAGTTGTGTGCGGGTTCATGACCGCTGCTGGAGGGATCGGACACACGTTGCCGTACCTCATTCCCCATTTCCGCACAGCTACCGCTGTAGCGATTGTGGTGGTGATCTTCGAGTTGCTCGCGATCAGCTACATCCGAAACAGATACATGGACACACCCTTTCTTTCCGCCGCTTTTCAGGTCATCGTGGGTGGTATCCTGGTGTTCATCGCGGGAATTCTGATCGGAATTTCCTAAACCTCGGTTCTGAAGCTGGACTAGCGCGCCACGCCGGGCGCGAACAGCACACAAACCGGGGAGGGCGCCGACGCGCTCTGGCTCGTTTCCGTCGGGCGGCCGGTATGCGGATCGATTGCAAAAACCGCCACCTTATTATCCTGTTGACCCGCCGCGATAAGCCAGCGTCCAGACGGATCGATCGCGAAACTTCGTGGGACTTTCACAAGCGCGGGCACATCGTTGAGTAGCGCGAGCTTGCCATCCTCGCCGATCGAAAAGACCGCGATATTATCAGGGCCGCGATTCGTGGAATAGAGCCACTTGCCTGACGGGTGGCAGAAGATTTCGGCGGCGGTAGCGCCCTGCCTGGGAGTATTCGGCTCCAGGTCTGAGACGGTTGCTCCGGGGAGAAGCGCGCCGCTCTCAGTATCTCTGGTGAAGGCAGTCACACTCATGCCAAGCTCATTGATTGAATAGGCGAACCTGCCGTTCGGATGGAACGCCAGGTGACGCGGCCCAGAGCCGGGTGGAACTTTGGCGCAGGGGGGCTCAGCAGGGGTCAATGTTCCGTTCTTAGCGTCGAAATGGAAGATCCAGACATTGTCGGTTCCGAGATCACAGGAATAGACGAATCGATTTGAAGGATCGGTGTAAATCGAATGCGCGAAAGGCTTTTGCTGCCTGATCGGGTCAGGCCCTGAGCCGGAAAATCTGACCTGGGCGGTTTGCCTGGAGAGAGAGCCGTCCGCGTTGGTTTGAATACACGCTATGGTGCCGCTGCCATAGTTTGCGACAAGCACATCGCGGCCCGTCGCGTCCGTCCAGATGTGGCATGCGCCCGTTCCGCCTGAAGGAGCGTGGTTGAGAGGAGTCAAAGCGCCATCCGCCTGAATCGCAAATGCCGCCACCCCCGCCTGGCCGGCGGCGTAGAGGAACTTGCCGTCCCGAGTCGTAGCGAGAAAGCCTGGATTATCGCACGGGGCGGCGAGAGAAACGTTCCCGAGCGCGCCACTTTCATCATCGATAACACCTGTGTAGATGCCTTTGCTCCCTGTCGGTCCCGTGTAGGTACCAGAAAAAACCTCTCACCGGCTGCGAGGACGCTGCCAGCCCCGAGGAAAATGAGCGCGCTCGCGACCGCAATTAGCAGGAGCGCGGATCCAGCGCGCAGACTTTTCATTCCCTATTATGTCGTGGGGATGCCCGCGGCGTAAACCACGGAATAAGAAGCGAGCCTCACGCTCAGACTTTTATGCGCGATTTTCCAGCCGGGTTTTTATTCGTGGCATTTCTAAGCGGGCTTTCGGGCGCTTTCGCCAGTGACACAACATTCACGACAGGCGCGGACAGGGTGAGCCTGTTGGAACTCTATACTTCCGAAGGCTGCTCCAGTTGTCCACCCGCAGAGCGCTGGTTTACGACTTTGCGGACGAACGCGCAGCTTTGGAAGAGCGTCGTGCCGGTCGCTTTCCATGTGGACTACTGGGATCACCTCGGTTGGAGAGACTCGCTGGCCTCGGCTGCCTTTACCGGACGCCAGCGGGCTTACGCGGCGAGCTGGGGATCCGATTCTGTTTATACGCCGGAGTTCGTGCTCGATGGCAAGGAATGGCGGGAGCGCAATCTGGATTCGATCACGCGCCCTGCGCGGGTTGGGGTGCTGACAGCCTCTTTGCGCGAAACGGGTGAAATAGGGGTTCTTTACGTTCCCGTATCGCGCCCGAACACATCACTGCAGGCCCACGCGGCGCTTCTGGCGCTGGGCGTAAGCTCTGATGTGCAGAGAGGTGAGAATGCCGGGCGCAAGCTGGTGCATGACTTTGCGGCGATCAGGCTGCTGGACGCGGAAATGAGGGAGAAGGGAGACGCTTTTCAAGCTTCGTTCGTACTGCCAGCAGCAAGGCTAAAACAGCCAGCGCAGGCTCTTGCGATTTGGATTACGGAAACGGGCAGAATGGAACCCCTGCAAGCCGTGGGTGGAACTCTGTAGGCGCGAGTTTGCGCGCCTTTTGGAGCGCCGGGAATTTTTGGTGTTCTGAATCCGTTCGAAACGGAACATGTTCCATCATGCGCACCGTGATCCTCCTCTTTTGCTCGAACATTTTCATGACGTTTGCCTGGTATGGCCACCTGAAGTACGGGCATGCGTGGCCGCTGTGGAAGGCCGTTCTCGTTTCGTGGATGATAGCTCTCGTCGAATACTGTTTTGCAGTGCCCGCTAATCGTCTGGGTTTTGGCGAATTCTCTGGTTTTCAACTCAAGATCATACAGGAAGCTGTCACGCTCGTTGTTTTCGTGATCTTCGCCGTGACCTTTCTGAAAGAGAAGCTGGCGTGGAATTACGTGGTGGCTTTTTTCCTTATCGCGTGTGCTGCTTTCTTCGCTTTCGCGTTCACGGGCGGTGGCGCGCGGTCGTGACTGAGGCATCTGACGCGGAGGGAAACTGGCGGCGGTTTGTCATCTTCCGGGTGTTGTTCAACGCTCGGTTTTACTATCCGGTTCTGGCGATTTTCTTCCTCGACCTCGGGCTGACCGCAACGCAATACACGTTGCTGAACTTCGCGTGGGCCCTCGCGATCGTAGTGGTCGACCTGCCGTCCGGAGCGCTTGCAGACCGCATCGGGAGGAAGCCACTCATCGTAGGCGCCGCGGTGTTGATGATCTTCGAGATGCTTCTGCTTTGCGTCGCCCCCCGGAATGGTGGAATGGCGCTTTTCCTGATCTGCCTTGCCAATCGCATTCTGAGCGGAACCGCCGAGGGAATGGCGAGCGGGGCCGATGAAGCTCTCGTATTCGATTCGCTCAAGGAGCCGGGGCGCGCGTCGCAATGGCCGAGGGTGCTGGAGCAGGTCATGCGCTGGCAAGGAGCCGGTATGGTTGCGGCAATGCTTATCGGTGGATTGGTCTATGATCCAGCTTTCATGTCTTCCCTCTGCCGCGCGCTGGGGGTCGCCTGGCGGTTCGATCAGCCGGCGACTCTCCGTTTTCCCATTTACCTGAATCTCGTTACGGCAGTGCTCGCGCTGGTTGTAGTGTCGGGATTCCGAGAATCCTGGAACCCGGAAAAGGACAGTAATTCACGTGTCTCGCCGGGCGGAGAAGACCATCCGTGGCGGCTTGTGAAGACAGCGGCAGTTTGGATATACAACGCGCCGCTTGTCCGGTTTGTCATCCTCGCGGGCTTGCTGATGGATAGTAGCGGACGCCTGTTTATGACCTTCGCCAGTTCCTACTTCCGCCTGATCAATCTGCCAGAGGGCGCATATGGCCTAATCAGCTCTGGCATGGGGCTGATGGGATTTTTGATCGCGCCCGCCGCGCGAAGGCTGGCGCAGCGCCTCCCGATGGGGCTGAATTTCCTTGTAGTTGGGGTAGTGACGGTCGTTGGACTTGGGGGGCTGGCTCTTCGCTGGCGGATTTGGGGAGCATTGTTTCTCATCCCGATCTGCGCGGCGATGTCGCTCCTGGGGTATTTCGTTTCATTCTATTTGAATCAACTCGCTGATTCGAGACACCGGGCAACGGTCACTCTCCTTCAAAGGGGTCGCTTTCAACCTGTCATACGGATTTGTGAGCCTTCTTTTCGCGTGCGCGTTGCGAGCAGCAAGGGCGGGAGCGAGTCCGGCCGAGGCTTTCAGCCATGCTTTGGCGTGGCTTCCCGTGTGGCTCATCGCGACTCTGCTCATATTGGCCATTTCTTTCAGGCGGCACTATTCGCGACTTATGGAAGCGTCTCAGCTCGGACGGTCCGCCTGACAAGCTGGGTGGTCCTTTGAATTCCTCCCCCTTGAATGGCATAGCAAAGTCACCGGAGGTGAAAGCAGGGCTGCCCCGATGACATCCATGGGGATGTGATACCCAAAGTAAACGAGCCCGATGCCATACACGAGAGCCAGCGGGAGCGTCAGGTAGAGAGAGCGCGCCCTCAGCAGGAAAAGCGAGGTGCTCACAGACAAAAGAAATGTTTCATGGCCGCTGGGGAAGAACTCGTGTCCATGCCATAGGCGCGCCCAGCGGTTTACGTGGGCGATCAGGAATGTGATGAACAATGCTAAAGCTGCGCGCGCCAGAAAATGTATCCTCCCGCGAGCTGTGGTAAAGGAGGTCAATCCCGCTGCTACCAAAATGCAGAGCATCACAGGAATGATCGCGCTGAAGATGAAGCGTATTTCCATTGTCAGACCTTTGCGGCGCCTTCAGGAAAAAATTGCGCGAGTTCAGGGTTTATATTCGCTCCCACGCTTAGCGCCGCCCGCAGGTAGGCCAGCATCGCCGGCCGGCCCTCCTTGGCGTAGAAGTGTTGCGTAAAGAGCGTCGACGCGCGGCTGGAGCGAAAGCCGGCGCGGATGGGGATCCTGGCGCTGAAAACGCGGAGCGCCGCGCTCGCGGATTCCGGGAAGACAATGGCAGCATCGAAGCGCCTGCCATTTTCTCGCAGAGCCCGCCCGATGTTCCAGAAAGAAGAATTGTCGGCGAAGGGGATCACCTCCTCCAACCCTGCCGCTTGCCAGAAACCGTGGAGGTACTCCGGGCAAAGGATCGTAACCCGTCCGTCCGGCCTGCCCCTCTGGATAGCTTTCGCAGCAGGGAGGCACGCCTCCGCGTCTTCAAGGCTCTCTGGAGAGTGAACGAGGATGCGGAATGGCTCAACGAGAGCGCCATCATCAGGGAAGAGAAACCTTCGCTGGTCGCGAGCCATGAGGAAGTGGGGGCGGAGCGGTTTCCAGCGGTCATGCGCCCAAAGCCAATCTTCAGGGGAAAGCCGGATTTGTTCTTCCAGCTTGCGATTGATGATTGCGGTTAATTCGTCAACATCTTCGTGATCTCCGGGGAGCGGTTCGGATACGACAAGTCTCCATCTCGCGAAGCCGCTGGTGTAAACAGCTATTGGCAGGATCGGGAGGCGCGCTCGCAGCGCCAGGGTAGCCGCGAGGGGTGAGCACGACGCTACTCTGCCAAAAAGCGGCATCCATACACCCGCGTAACCGGCCGACTGATCAACGAGCACCCCCACGACGCCACCTGCTTTTAGGAAGTTGATGCTGCGTAGGAGACTGTCCCGACGATCGAAAAGGGTAATCCCAGCTCGGGCGCGCGACGTCCGGAAGTATTCATCCACCAAAGGATTCGCAAGCTTCTGATAAAATGCGCCATAAGTGTATTCCGGGAACAATGCCGTCATTTCGCTCAACAACTCCCAATTGCCCAGGTGGCTGATCATCGCCACCCACCCTTCGCGCTGGCCCTCCGGGGGCGCTCCCAGGGATGGTGGTTTCTCAAGTGTGATCCTTTTCAGAATTTCCGCCGGGGACATTGTGGACGTCTTGATGCTGCAGAGCAGATTGGCTCCGAGATTTCGAAAACTCTTCCTTGCCAGGGCGCGCAGCTCGCGCCCCGTTTTCGATGTTCCGAAAGCGAGTGTCAGGTTGCGGATGGCAAGGTTCCGGCGCTGACGCAACAAGGCGTGGCTGATCTCGCCAGCGAGCAAGCCCAAGGCGAAAACCCATGTTAGCGGAAGGAGGCGCGCGAACCCTTCGGCTCCTCGCACGGCGACGTAAACTGTGTAATGGAAAAAGTTCAGCGCTCGGATGGCGAACGGCGACTTTTCCGGTCTCGCGGTGAGCTGCTTCGCCCGATTGCGATTCACCGGCGGAAACGCCCTGTCACTGATGGGACATCTGAGCGTTATCGACGGAAACGGGTCGCTTGCTGCCAGCAACCATTTCCTCGACGATCTCTGCCGTTCTTTCGGTTGCGGGCATGGGCAGGTCGGAGCCAAGCGCGAGGCAGATTTCCGAATAATCCCGCCGCATCCGAGAGCGCGCGGGTTCATCATCGAGTATCGTGCTGATCGCGCGCTCGATATTGCCGGGTCTGCAATTGGGGCCCAGACATTCCGGTATCGCCATCCTTTGGAGAATGATATTTGGCATTGCGACAAAGGGAATTTTTTTCCAGGCCCAGAGCAGACACCATTCAAGCCGAAGAACAGGGGAGAAATCGTAGATCGCCACTTGGGGAGCGCCAGCCAGAACCGCCTCAATGGTTGCCGTGCCCGTCTTCACTATCGCCGCATCGCACGCCAACAGTAGATCGGTCGCCCGCTCGGTCACAACCGGGATCCACGCGGGCAGGAGCGATACGGCCTCCTCTTTCATCTCCTTTGGAACCACCGCGACGAAACTTACCGCCCGTTTGGAACGCAGCAACCCGGCCGTTTCGGCGAGGCGCGGGGCGAGCGTTTTGATCTCGCTCCGGCGCGAGCCCGGCAGGAGAGCGATGAGAGGCTCGCCTGTTTTGACGCCAAACTCCGCGCGCAGCGCCGCGCGGTTTGGCCTTTCGCGGATACTCTCGATGGAGGGATGACCTACCCACTCCGCCTGACAGCCAGCGGCCCTGAGCCGCTCCGCCGACCACTGAAAGGGGGTCGCGACTCGGGTGACGAACCGCGCGATGCCCAAGCCCGCGGCGCCCGTCCTCTGCCAGGAGCGAGGCGGGAAATAGTACAGGATAGGTATTCCGAGCCTGGATATGTTCGGCAGGAGCCTGCCGTTGAATCCCCCCCAATCGCACAAAACGATGGCGTCCACGCGCTGCCTTTCCAGGAAGTCATAAACCCTGCGACCGAGGACCTTGCAGCGGATGTAGATCCTGCTCGCCGCGAGGATGCCGATGGCGCTGCAGCCGCTCGTGTCACCGAGGAAGGAGGATCCCGGCGATTTGGCGACGGCCGCTCTCAGATGAGGGCCCCCCAGCGCGTGCAAGGTCCAGTCCGGCTGGCGTTCGAGGAGTTTTTTAGCGAGACGCGCCGTGTGGAGATCGCCCGACACATCTCCGGCGATCATTAAAACGTTTGTTGCCATCCTTTATGGTTCGGAACTCGCGGGTGTCAATTCATCACGCTAGCGGAGAATGGCTTTCAAGCGCAATCTCCTAAAAAAGTATCGCTTTCGATGGCGATTGGAGGCAAAGACTCGCCGATGACTACCCGCCGGGGTCAATGGCCACTGTCCCTCGGGGCAGATCCTCCGGGCAAATTTCAATGATCTATCTCGCCGACATATTCCGCTTTGGCTGGAAGTATCTCCGAAGATACAAGCTGCAGTTCGCGGCCGCCTTTTGGTTCTCCCTCGTATTTGGTCTCTCAAACGGGACCCTTGTTTGGGGAACCAAGACGATTCTTGAGCGTCTGACTCCTGCTCCCGCGGAGCAATCCGCTCCGTCGCATGATCCGGCAGCCCGATTGAAAAACGCAACTCACAAGCTCGTGGATCGGTGGCTACCCCAGGCGGGGCGTCCCTATGACACGCGCCAGATCATCGGAGGGCTGCTTTTCCTCCCGCTGCTCATGAGTCTGCGCGGTCTCGCGCAGTTCCTCAGCACGTGGTTTATGAGCTGGGTCAGCGAACATGTGGTCGCCGATTTGCGGTATGACGTGCTCGTAAAACTCAGCAGCCTCTCCCTGGACTACTTCAATAAATCCACGATGGGAGATTTACTGATGCGCGTCAATGGCGATACGGCCGCGCTAAACCGCTGCCTCAGCGTCGGGTTCAGCGACGTCATTACCGAACCCTTCACCATGTTGAGCATAGGCGTCACTCTGTGCCTCATCGACTGGAAACTTACAGTCGGAGCAGTCTTTCTGATTCCGCTGTGCGTGCTGCCGCTGGCATCTCTGGGTGGAAAAGCGCGACGGGCCGCCGGACAGGCGGGACAAAGCACCATTTCACAGTCCAGCTTGCTGGTGGAAGTCCTGAATGGGATTCGGGTCGTGAAGGCTTTGAACCTTGAGAAAGAGCAGGCGGGCCGTTTCCAACGGCTCTCCCGCAAGTTCATCGAGGCCACGCTGCGAGCGGTGCGAGCGCGCGAGCAGATAAACCCGATCATCGAGACGATATCCATGTTTGGCCTCGGGCTGCTGATTATCTATGTGTTCTTCGCGCATCGAACCACTCCCGAGATGGTTGGTTTCCTGGGCGGCATGCTCCTTTTCTTCGCGCCCATCAAGAAGCTGGCCGCGCTGCATCTGATGCTTCAGGAATCGAAGTTTGGAGTGGATCGCCTGTCACAGATCCTCAATGAGCAACCCAGCGTGAAGGAAAAGCCCGACGCAGAGATTTTACCAGCGCTTACGACGGGAATTGATCTTCGTTGCATGAGTTTCGGTTATGACTCCCGAGTTGTTCTCGACAAGGTGGATTTGACGATCCCGAAAGGCTGGCGGCTGGGTGTAGTGGGCGAAAACGGCTCGGGAAAGAGCACGCTGGTGAATCTGCTCCTTCGTTTCTACGATCCCACGGATGGTTTGATTGAAATCGACGGGAAGAACCTCCGTGATGTGTCGGTCGCGAGCCTGCGAAGCTTGATCGCATTGGTGAGCCAGGAAGTGGTGATTTTTGATCAGAGTGTGGCGGAGAACATCGCTTGCGCTCGCCTGGGCGCCACCCGCGACCAGATTGAAGAGGCTGCGCGCGCGGCGAACGCGCATGAGTTCATCACGGCTCTCCCGCAGGGATATGACACTCGGGTCGGAGAGAGGGGAGTGCTGCTTTCCGGAGGACAGCGGCAGCGGATTTCAATCGCCCGAGCTTTTATACGCAACGCTCCCATTCTCATTTTGGATGAAGCAACGGCATCGCTGGACGCCCGCGCGGAGTCGGAGGTGCAAGCCGCGGTAGACCGGCTGGAGGAAAATCGCACTGTAATTTGCATTGCGCATCGCCTTTCCACCTTGGTCAATATGGACGAGATCGTCGTTCTGGTCGGCGGGCGCATCGCGGAGCGCGGTAGTTTTCAGTCGCTGCTGCGAGGTGGAGGGCTCTTCGCCACGATGGCTCGTCAACAGGGGATGGATCTCGACACGGGAGCGCGCGCGCCTTCAGCAGGGGAACTGGCTGTCAGTTAAGTAGCTGGAGAAAGTAGCGGGGTTCTGCTTTTCAGGCTGGCGAACGCTCGTCGGAGATGTCACTTTCGGTTTGCTTGCACTCCCCTCCGAAGTTTTTACGGTTGTTCCTGGCTGGCCATCCCTTTGTCCGCATGAGTCAATCAGGGATCGTGTTTACGCTGATGCTGATCCATGGCTCGGTGGCATCGGCAGACGCGACATCGCCAATCCTGAAGATCGAGGTAGTGAATGCGGCCCATGCGGTGTTGACCTCGCAGAGCGCCCCCCAAAGCGTCAGCCTCAGCTACGGGGCTGCCTATCAAGCGGGCGATGAGATCGCCATTAGCGCTCCAACGGGAGCGCGATACCTTGCCGTCCAGATCGACGACAAGGTCCCCGAGGCGATGATCTTTGTTCCCGGGGGGAACATCACTTACGCGATCCCTTCGGGCAAAAACCTTACGCAAGGGTATGCGCCGGGCGCTTTTGCCGGAAGTTCCCATCTGATCAAGGCCCGCCTTGTGCCTGAAGCGGAGCTCGCCACGTATCGTAATGTGGCGCTCGATCCGCTCGACCTGCGCGGCCAAACGCAGTTTTTCCCGCACGCGACTGCCAGCGCCGTAACGCGTGACGAACCCCAATTCTTTGATCGAAACGCCATCGACGGAAACTCTAATAACAAGCGCCACGGGCCATGGCCGTATGAGTCTTGGGCGGGAGGCCAGCGCGAGGACCTTACATACCTCCTGGATTTCGGGAGGCCGGTGGAGATTGACAAAGCGCGTCTTTTTATAAGGTGCGATTTCCCTCACGACAACTATTGGAAGAGCTTGACGATCCGGTTCTCGGACGGGAGCAGCCAGGATGTATCCATCCTGAAAACGACTGATCCGCAAGAGTATGCATTTCCGAAGAAGACGGTCACATGGATCAAGCTTATAAACTTCAAGCAAGCCGCGCATCCGCTCGGGTGGGCCGCGCTCACGGAGATCGAGATATGGGGCAAAGACGCGCCGCCTCCACACAATTGAGATGAGCACCATCCCTCTGAGGCCGCGGCAGCGCGCGTTCCCGCTAATTCTCTCGGCGCTGATTTGCCTCCGCCTGCTTGTTGGCAATCCCGCTTTGGCGACGGTGAGCGTCCATCCCTACGGCGACTGTGCGGAGGGGCCGGTCTCCCTCTACACACTGATTAACAAAAATGGTTGGAGAGTCAGCATCATGGACTACGGGGCAACCGTCGTGAATATCTTCACACCGAATCGGAAAGGCCATTTCGATGATATTGTGCTTGGTTTCGACAAGCCAGAAACCTACGCGTCGGCGAAGCTCAATTTTGGGACAATGGGCCGCTATATAAACCGAATTGGAGGCGGTCAGTTCACCCTGGATGGGCAAACTTTCCATCTCACGAAAAATAGCGGTCCGAACACCATGCATGGAGGAAAGCTGGGATTTAACCGGCGGCTCTGGAAGGCAGAGATTATCAGCCAGGAGATTTCCTCCGTCTCTTTCAAGCGGCTCAGCGTTGACGGAGAAGAGGGCTTCCCGGGTAATCTTCAGACCCAGGTGACCTTCACCCTGACAGACGACAATATACTGAAGGTCGAATATCGCGCTTCGACGGATAAGCCTACTGTGGTAAACCTTTCCAACCACACACTGTTCAACTTATCAGGGCCAGGGAACGGAACGATCATGGACGATGTTGTGATGATCAACGCGGACGCCGTCACGCCTGTGGACGCGACCTCCGTGCCCACTGGCGAAATCCGAAAGGTGGAAGGAACACCCTGGGACTTGCGCAAGCCGCTGCCCGTAAAGACGCACATGCGTGAGTTCACGAACAACCCTCCGGGCTATGACATAAATTATGTGCTTAACAAGCCGGCTGATCCGGGTTTGTTCGAAGCCGGAGAAATCTACGACCCGGCCAGCGGACGCGATGTAAAAGTTTATACAGATCAGCCCGGAGCCCAGTTTTACACAGGGAATATGTTTGATGGAACTCTGATAGGCAAAGGCGACGTGCCTTACACAACCTATTGCGGGCTGTCGATTGAGGCGCAGTGCTTTCCGGATTCACCCAATCATCGCGAGTTTCCCTCCGCTGTTCTTCGTCCGGGGGACGTGTATAGCAAAACAATCGAATATCGGTTCAACGTCAGGCAACAGTAAGTAGAAAGACTCATGCTCATCCCCCCCTCAAAAATGCTCCGGATCGCCGCGGTTGTCGCATCTATGGTGTCATTGATAAGCCCCGCTTTTGCCGGCAGGCAAGGGCGCGTGGATCTTGGCAAGATGGAAACCCCTAACTACACCGTCGATGGCGACGCCTTTGTTGGCCACAATGGGCAGCACTATAACAACAGGCCTCTTTATTGCAGCCACATCTACGCAATCGTCCTCAGCGGGGACAAGCCCTACTGCCAGGTTGGAGACAAGAAGATTATCTTCGGGAACATGATGTTTGCTCTCGTGAGGGACGGAAAAGGAAAATGGCTTCTGGATGCTTCCGATGTCACCTCAAAATATCGCCCCGGCAGGATGGAGTGGGACGTGAAAGATGTCTCGTGGGGAACTACCACAGTCCGTGTGGAAGTATTGCCGACCTCGGAGGGCCCCGGTCTTGCGGCTCGTGTCAGCGTTGAGGACATACATCCTGGCGATAAGCTGGTGTGGGCAAGTGGCGCGTCCGTCGTGGGCGCCCAAAGCATCCTTTGGACATACGATGTGACAAGTCAGAAGAGCCCTTTCATCAATCGGGGTTTCGTTCCGACCGACTGCGCTGAGAACGCGGTGGAAGTCTCGGGAAGCTCATGGATCATCCGTTCGGCAAAAGGCAAGGACGCCCCAGCCGGCTTCGGACGGTCCAGCGAAAACGCCAAGATTGTCGTCGCGGATGCGAACGCGTGGCGTGATCCAGTCGCGTTGCAGGCGAGTTATGGGGAGAAGCTGCCGATCGCGTGCGGGACTGTGGCGCTTGCCTCGAAGCGCGACATCTACTTTTCCTTGCGAGGTGACGGGACGGGCAAAACAGCCGAGCAGGAATTTGCCGCCGGAATGGCGCGGGAATTAGCCATAGAAAAGCAGGTTGTCGTCAGCACTCCTGATCCATGGTTTGACGCGGCTGTGGGAGCCTCCGTTAATGTGGAAGACGCGCTCTTCAGAGAAGGCATCTACACGCATTCAGGTATGCGTTGGAGCACAGCGCTGCTGGGCTGGCGCACTATTTTTGGAGCAACGGTATTTGGATGGCACGACAACGTGAAGACCCAGGCCAGGACGTGTATTGCCAAGCAGATCACATCGTCGGACTACAAGACCCCAAGGGCAAATCCCGACACGCTGCTTACTAGCCAGGCCGCGGATTCACGAATGTTTGGCAAAGGCCGCGTCGATCTTGACCATCCCCACCACTACGATATGCAAAGCCAGTTTTTCGATCAGATCCAGCACGCCTGGCGTTGGACAGGTGACGCGGAATTGGAAAAATTGCTCCGCCCTTCGCTTGATCTGGATTGCGAATATATAAAGGACTGCTTTGATCCGTCCGGGCTTGGCATTTACGAGAGCTACGCGAATACCTGGCCCACCGACGATCAATGGTACAATGGGGGCGGAACCTCCGAGGAGACGGCGTATGCCTATCGCGCCGAGCGCACGGCGTTGGAGTTGGCGCGGCGGGCAGGGGATGACGCAGGCGTGAAGCTGCACACAGCCGCGGTGGAACGCATCAGAAAGGGTTTTTTCGACCTGCTTTGGATCCCCGAACGCGGTCATCCGGGCGCCTATCGGGAGCAGATCGGATTGAAGCGCGTTCACGAGAGTTGCTGGCTCTACGGAATTTTCTGCCCCATCGATGCTGGACTTCTGGACGCGGAGCAGTCGGCGGAGTCCCTCCAATATACTGAGACGGAATTGGAGCGGATAAAGCTTCCTTATGGGGGTGAACAGTGCTGGCCCTCTAATTGGGTGCCTTCGATATGGTCCGTCCGTGAGATGTGGTCTGGAGATAATTACCAGCTCGCTCTTGCGTATTTTCAGACGGGTCTGCCCGACGATGGCTGGAAGGTGCTGAGGGGAACATTTCCGCAGCAGGCGATGTTCGGGCCTGTGCCGGGCGATATGGGTCACCCCTCAGGCGGAACGGATTTCAATGATTGCAACAGCATGATGGCGCGCGCCGTCGTCGAAGGAGTGTTTGGCTACCGTCCAGACTACCCCAACGGCCTTGTGACCGTGGCGCCACAATTCCCCAGTGACTGGAAGAACACCTCAATTACTACGCCTGACATGTCGCTTAGCTACACTTTGGACGGCGCTGTCACCCGTTGCAAAGTAACTCTGGTCCAACCTTGCGCGATGGAGGTGCAAATACCCGTTTCGACAAAAAAGGTGGCTTCGGTTGAGGTCGATGGGAAGCCTGTGAAATGGCAGGTGTCGCCAGGGTTTGGCCGCAGCATCGTAAAGATCGATGTGCCATCAAGCGGGGCAGTGGACGTTAACGTAACCTGCGAGGATAAGCTTGCGACCTACCCATCAAAGCAACTCGCGGCCAATACCGGTGGCTCCCTGACGCTCGCTGCCGATGACGGTAAGATTGTTGATTTCCACGACCCGCAGGGCATTTTGAAATCCGCCAAGGTCGATAATGGAGTGCTCACCGGGACTGTTACCGCCAACGCTGGCGATCACATGGTGCTAGCCCTGGCCCAGGTTGGCGAAGAGCAGCAATGGCGTATATTCAAGATTCATGTCACCGACGCCGCTGCTGATCTCGCGGCGGCCGCCAAAACTCAGGTTCGAGTGCCCGCAGGCGCCAAGTGGGAGAACATCCACCTGGACTCCGTTCTGAACGGAGACATCCGAACAATCTATGAGCAACAATATCTCTCGCCGCGGCCAAATACTTGCTCACTGCGGCTCGCTACAGACGGATACTCCACGTGGCAAATGTCCGGAGGAAAAGGAGCGCATAAGGCTCCGGCCATCAAACTGGAAAACGTCAAAACTGATTCCCATGGAGACATCTCCACCGGCGACGGGGTGCCATTCTCCTGGCCTGGCGGGGGAAAGAACATCGCGTTCACCTCAAGTTGGGACAATTGGCCGAAGCGCGTCGATGTTCCCGTCGAGAAGGCTGGCGATGCAATCTGGTTCCTCCTTTGCGGGACCACAAACCCTATGGAGGTCCGGATCGCGAATGCGGACTTGCTGATGAAATACGCGGATGGTGTTGTGGAAAAACTGGAGATTGTGCCGCCTTTTAATTTCTGGACGCTGTGCCCGTTTAGCGGAGTGGATTATGATTATCAGCGGGACGGATTCGCTTTGCCCAAGACACCGCCGACGACTCTCCAACTCGGAACCAACTGCCGGGCAGTCGCGCTAAGCTGGAAATTGCGGCCTGGCGTCGCTCTGAAAAGCGTCACCTTGGAGACTCTTTCGGACGAAGTGATCGTAGGGCTTATGGGCGTAACCGTGATGAATCCGAGGTAATATGAAGAGAAACACGCGCAGGATGGTCGCGACCCTTGTATTTTGCGCGCTGTTCTCAGCGACGGCATCGGCTGACGATCCACTCAAGATCTGGTTTGATAAACCGGCGGCCGATTGGAACGAGGCAGTGCCAATCGGCAACGGCAGGCTTGGCGCGATGATCTTCGGGGGCGTCCCCAGTGAAGATCTGCAAATAAACGACAACACTCTGTATTCTGGAGAACCTGGAGATCGCGACCTGCCTCTCGATGTCGCAAAAGATCTAGGCCAGGTAAGGCAGTGGCTGCGCGAAGGTAAATACGCCGAAGTGCATAAGTGGGTTACCAAGCATTGGCTTGGACGCGCTCAAAATTGCTATGAGCCCTTGGGCGATCTTCGCATGGATTTTCATGGAAGCGGTGAGGTGAAAAAGTATGCCAGAGAACTGGACATCTCGGATGCAATATCCCGCGTCACTTATGAGCAGGATGGCGTCACCTTTACCCGGGAAGTTTTTGCAAGCCATCCGGCTCGCGCCATTGTCATCCATCTTCACGCATCCCGGCCCGGGGCGCTGAATCTCACCCTCCGGATGGATTCGCCTCATCCAACGGCGGTCTCCGCCATCGTCGGCCATGATACTCTGGAACTAAAGGGAAAGACGCCAGGGCTGGCGTTGCGGCGGTCTCTCACGACAGTCGAACATAACGGAGAGACATGGAAGTACCCGGAACTCTATGACAAAGAGGGCCACCTGCTCCCCGGCGCGACGGCTGTGATGTATGGGGACAAAATTGGCGGAAGAGGCACAAGGTTCGCCGCGCGGCTCATCGTGGAGAGCACGGATGGGAAGTGTTCATCCGACAAGGACAGCCTTAGTATCCAGGGGGCTGCGGACGCGGTGTTGATATTGGCAAGCGGCTCGAGCTTCAACGGATTCGATAAAAGTCCATCACGCGACGGAAAAGACGAGACTGCGGAACCGATAGCGATTCTGAATGACGCCGCGAACAAGTCATTCGATCAATTCAAAGAGGAGCATACCAAAGACTATCATGCGCTTTTCGACCGCGTCGCATTGAATGTCGCTCCAGCCACGGAGCAAAGCGCCATGGCAACGCCAGAGCGGATCAAGCGGTACGCGGGGGGAGGGGACGAGGCTCTCGCGTCGCTGTATTATCAATTTGGGCGGTATCTGCTTATCGCTGGCTCCCGATCCGGGGAACAGCCGCTGAATCTCCAAGGAATGTGGAATCCTCACGTCGTGCCACCGTGGGCCGGAGCCTACACTCTCAACATAAATCTTGAAATGAACTACTGGCCCGTGGAGGTGGCGAACCTCACGGAATGCAGTGAACCGCTCATGCGGATGATAGGTGAACTGTCGGTTAACGGGCGCAAAGTGGCGCATGACATGTATGGCCTGCCGGGTTGGGTCGCGCATCACAACACAACTATCTGGAGGGACGCCCAGCCAGTGGATGGCGACTCTGGCCCTGCCTTTTGGGACATGGCTGGCCCTTGGTTGTGCCAGCACCTTTGGACGCACTACCAGTTCACGGGCGACGATGGGTTTCTGCGAAGCAAAGCTTATCCCGTGATGAAGGGAGCTGCGGAGTTCATGGCGGCGTGGCTCGTCCAGGACGACCACGGCCACCTGGTCACGCCCATTGGAACTTCTCCGGAGAACAAATTCCTCTACATAGATGCCGCTGGTCACAGGAGCAGCGCCTCGCTCATACCAGGTCCTACGATGGACATTGCCCTCGTACGGGATTTATTTACCAACTGTATTCTTGCCTCGGAGCGGCTCGGGGTGGATAAGGCATTTCGCGACGAGTTGAAAGACAAGGTCGCGCGCCTTCGACCATACGAAATCGGCAAACAGAATAGGCTTCAGGAATGGCCCATTGATTTCGCCGATGAAGAACCTACGCATCGCCACGTGTCCCATGTATGGGGACTATTTCCCGGCAGCCAAATCAGCGCGCGTGAAACTCCGGAGCTTGCGGCTGCCGCCGCGCAGACACTGAACCTGCGTGGAGATCTCGCGACGGGCTGGAGCCTTGCGTGGAAGATCAACCTCTGGGCGCACTTGGATAACGGAGACCGCGCTCATAAATGCCTTGCCTATCTGCTTTCCCCGGAACGGAGTTACCCGAACTTGTTTGACAGCTGCCCTCCGTTTCAGATCGATGGAAACTTTGGAGCCGCCTCCGGGATCCAGGAGATGCTCATGCAGTCGCGACCCGACGAGATCGAACTGCTTCCGGCCCTTCCTTCGTCCTGGCCAGTTGGGAGATTTCAAGGTCTGTGCGCAAAGGGAGGTTATGTGGTTAGCTGCGAATGGGGGAATTCACGGTTGGTTTCGGCCACCCTGCGGGCCAGGCGGGCGGCCACTTGCCGCGTTCGATATGCTGGGAAGGTTGTTGTTCTTTCGTTTAACGCTGGCCAGCAGATCCGTCTTAACGGCGACCTTTCGAGAGCAGCGTTGGCCGCTCTGCCCTAGCTGCGAATGCCGTGATTTGAGCGTCTCTACGGCGGCGATCTTCGTAACCCCTGACGCCAGAGTTGCGAAAAAACAAGCTCTGCCGGCGCGGCTCGCACGAACATTGAGGAAGCTATCCGGAACCATGTCAAACATTCATCAAGGAGCGGTTGAAGACCCTGATCTAGTGAACGCTGCGCGCAGGCGCCTGCCGGTTGGCGCGGAGATCAATCCGAACGGTGGGGTGCATTTTCGCGTATGGGCGCCCAAGTCTCTCCGGGTGAGCATCGCCCTCGAGGGGCAGTCCAAACACATTCCCCTCGCGGCAGAGGGGAACGGATATCATTCCGGTTTGGTTGGCGAAGCAGCGGCGGGAACAAAGTACAAGTTCA
The DNA here is from genome assembly GCA_963828525.1 of uncultured Verrucomicrobiae bacterium. Taxonomy (GTDB): domain Bacteria; phylum Verrucomicrobiota; class Verrucomicrobiia; order Chthoniobacterales; family Chthoniobacteraceae; genus CAWHEP01. The sequence continues at coordinate 10,565 of CAWHEP010000009.1, read as the reverse complement.
TTCTTGAGAGCGGAGAGTTTCCGGATCCCGTTTCGAGATTTCAACCGGAAGGGCCGCATGGGTGGTCCCAAGTTGTAGATTTCAATCAGTTCCTCTGGACGGATGAGCACTGGAAGGGCGCGGGAAAAGAAGGGCAGGTTCTGTACGAGATGCATATCGGCACGTTCACGCGTGAGGGCACTTGGGGAGCGGCCGCGAGGGAACTGGCGGAGTTGTCCCGCCTTGGAGTTACTCTACTCGAGGTGATGCCGGTCGGAGACTTCCCCGGAAGATTCGGCTGGGGCTACGATGGAGTAAATCTCTTCGCTCCAACGCGACTATACGGGAAACCGGATGATTTCCGCTCCTTCGTGAATGAAGCACACGCTGTCGGCGTCGGTGTGATCCTCGACGTCGTTTACAATCACATAGGCCCTGACGGAAATTTTCTGAACGAGTTTTCGGCGGACTACTTCACCGACAAATATAAAACGGACTGGGGCGCGGCTTTGAACTTTGACGGCGAGAATTGCGCCCCCGTTCGAGAGTTCTTTCTTTCAAACGCGGGATATTGGATGGACGAATTTCATCTGGACGGTCTTCGGCTTGATGCGACTCAATCGATCTTCGATAGCAGTCCCGACCACATCATAGGACAGATATCGGATCGGGTCCGGGCAAGCGCCAAGGGCAAAGACACGTTCATCGTCGCGGAGAATGAACCGCAGGAGACACGGCTGGTGAAACCTCGCGACAGCGGCGGCTTTGGCGCGGATGCGGTTTGGAATGACGACTTTCATCACGCTGCCGTCGTCACCCTCACCGGTCGGCGCGAAGCATATTATACGGACTATTTCGGTTCGCCGCAGGAGTTCGTGTCCGCGGCAAAGTACGGCTTTCTCTATCAGGGGCAGCGCTACCAGTGGCAGCGAGCGCGGCGCGGCACAGCGAGTTTGCGTCTGCACCCGGCGTCATTCGTGACGTTCATCCAGAATCACGACCAAGTGGCTAACTCGCTTTGTGGTCAAAGGTGCCACGAAGTCACCGGGGCGGGACCCTTGCGCGCCATGACGGCCTTGCTCTTGCTCGGTCCCAACACGCCGATGATATTTCAAGGTCAGGAGTTTTCGGCATCCAGCCCGTTCCTTTATTTCGCTGATCACAATCCAGAGCTTGCGCTTTTGGTCGCGGAGGGACGTCGCGAGTTCCTGGAGCAGTTCCCTGGGATCAAGTGCCTGGATGAAGATGCCAAGAGTATTCTGCCGGGGCCTCACAGGGAAGAGACATTTGAGCGCTGCAAGCTCGATTTTGCTGACCGCGAAAAAAACCGGGGCATATACACTCTTTACCAGGATCTGCTGGCATTGCGCCGCAGCGACCCGATTTTTCACTCTCCACGACAAGGTGGAGTGGATGGAGCAGTCCTGGGTGAACGATCGTTTGTCCTGCGTTTCTTTGGAGAGGCAGACGATGACCGCCTGCTGGTGGTGAACTTCGGCACTCAGGCGCAGGTCAGGCCATCGCCCGAACCGCTGCTTGCCCCAGTAGAGGGCTGCGTTTGGGAAATGATGTGGTCCAGCGAGCACCCCTCCTACGGCGGAGCGGGAACCCCGCCGATGGATACAGACGAAGGTTGGGTCCTGCCAGGCCATGCAGCGGTGGTGCTGAAGCCCGCGAAAGCTGCTCAACCCGAGAAGAGCAGCGGCGCCGGAATATAATCTGCCATGGGCCGCAACCCCGGGCGCGTCGCGGTGTTTTCACCATTGTCCCCCACAAATATGAAAAAATTCGTCGCCGCTGTTCTTGTCTCCGCTGGAATGCTGCCCTTCGCGTTCGTTCCCAACCTCCATGCGGAGCCGGGGCGGGAGCGACATCCTGAACTTCATCATGCGCTCCACGCGCTCGAAGTGGCCAAGAATCGGATGCAGCGCGCGAATCATGATTTCGGCGGTCATCGCGATGCGGCATTGCGCGCCTGTGACGTCGCGATAGAACAGCTCCAACTCGCCCTTCAGTTCGACAAGGAATAGGCGAGCTCGGGCGCTAAGGCGAGGCGCTTGCCTGTCCCGCCAACTCTTTCTCGATTAGCGGGTCAGGGGAGCCGCCCAAATCCAGGGATTTCTGGTAATGCCGGCGCGCGAGTTCGGTCGCGGGTGGTGAGCGCTGAAGGGAGAATAGAGCGAGATTGAAGTGCGCCTCGGCATACCTTGGGTCCAGTTGAATGGCGGTTTCGAGTTCCTGCTCCGCGCCAGAGTTCCATCCTCGTTTGCCTATTGCCGCCCCGAGGTAGTTATGGGCGCGAGCGTTCTTCGGATCGAGGTAAACAGCCTGGCTCAGCTCCGCGAGGGCGGCATCCAGCTTGTCTTGTTCATAGTAGATGACTCCCAATGCAAGCCAGGCTGCGGCCGCGTCCGGCTGCGCTCGCACAGCTCTCCGAAGAACTTTTTCCGCTTCAGCCATATCCTTCAGGCGATAATCGGCTATGCCTAGATTGACCAGACCAGTGGGATTATCGGGCATCAATTTGAGAAATAGTAGAAACTGCGTTCTCGCGTTCTGGAAGTCTCCCCGATTGAAAGCCATGAGGCCGCTCTCGACGGCGCGTTTCGCTTCAGGAGCAAGCGGGGCGACCGGGGCGGGCGATGAGCGCGGAGCCTGCGCGGCAAGGTCGCACACGCTCAGGAAGAAGCATGCGAGGAGCGGAACTTTATCCATTGCCAAGTTCTCTTGAACGCTCTGTCGCAGCCCTCACGGCGCCCAGAATTCCGGCGCGAGTTCCCGCCCGCTCCAGAGCTTCAAGGCCGGCGATGGTTGTGCCTCCTGGGCTCGCAACCATGTCCTTCAGTTCGGCGGGGTGTAATCCCGTCTGAAGAACCATCTCTCCCGCTCCCACGAGAGTCTGCGCGGCGAGCTGCAGTGACAGATCCCGAGGAAGACCCATCAGAACGCCAGCATCCGCGAGCGCTTCCACTACTACATACACAAACGCGGGTCCGCTGCCGCTCAGGCCGGTGACAGCGTCGAGGAGTGTCTCTTTCACAGCGAAGATCGTTCCCACCGACGAAAAGATCTCCTCGACGACGCGGGCGTCCTCCGGCAGCGCGCGGGCGCCGAGCGCGTAAGCTGCCGCGCCCTTATGGATCAAAGCGGGTGTGTTTGGCATCACTCTTATGACGCGTGAACCGGGGCCTGCCGCGAGTTCCAGGCGGGCTAGCGGGAGGCCCGCAACGATGGAGATGAGCAGTTTGCCGGCCGACTCGGCGTGGAGAGATGCGATCGCGTCAAGAGCGTCCCCCGGTTTAACGCAAACTACGATCACATCGGATTGGAGAAAAAGTTCGGCGTTTGTCGCCGCGTGATGAACCCCGAACTTTCCAGCCAATTCTTTGGCTGCTTGGGGCAGGCGATCCGCGACAGTGACATCATCCGCCGGAAACCCCTTCACAACCCCTCCCACCAAAGCCGTCGCCATTTTTCCACTGCCGAGGAAGCCTATTTTGAGGGGTGTCTTCACAGATCGATTTAAACCAATACCGCGTGATTTTACACGCACAGATGCTGAATACCTCCGCGAATTTGCAGCGCGCCGCTGACGGCATTACACTCTCAGATGCAGGAAGACTCGTCTCTTGAATCCTTCCCTGACGACGGCATCTCCGCCATCGAGCTTCTGGATCGCATTCTCTCGAGCGATGGCCTGGATGATCTGCATCGGCGGGCGCTGCTTAGCGCTCGGGCGATGGTAGCGGAGCAGGAGGACATGGTGGGAGAGGCCCGCCAAACCATCGAAAAAATGGATCAGATCATCAAAAAGGTGACCTCTCCAGCAAACCGGATCGGAACCTTTTTGGGTAGCCAGGGCAAAGAGACCGCGCAGATTGTGGTGGGCGGTTCGGATTATTATTGCAACGTGGATCCTCGAATAAACCTTGGACGGCTGAAAAAGGGGACGCGCGTTCTTGTAAATGAGGCCTATGTGATTGTGGGCGATTTGGGTTACGAGACGAGCGGACCGGTCACCAAGGTCGCCGAGTTGCTCGGCGCTGACCGCCTGCGGGTGGGAACGGAACACGGGGCGCAATCCCTGGTGTTGCAGCGGAGCAGTGACCTTATGAAGGGTAAGCTGAAAGCTGGCGACGAAGTACGCGTGGACTCGAACTATAGAGTGGCTATCGAAGCGCTCGCGCGGCCGCGCAGCGAAGACTATTTCTTGGAGACCGTTCCCGAGCTCCCGTGGCAGAAGGTCGGCGGGCAGCAGGAAGCCTTGCGAGCCATACAGGATGCCATCGAGCTGCCTCTCTTGCACCCCGAGTTGTTTGCGCGCTTCCAGCACGCGACCCCCAAAGGCTTTTTACTCTACGGCCCGCCCGGTTGCGGCAAGACGCTCATCGGCAAGGCTACAGCCTATAATCTCACCGCCAAACTCAAGGAGGAGACCGGCGAGGAGATGCGGGAATACTTCATGCACATAAAAGGGCCAGAGATACTCAATATGTGGGTGGGAGAATCTGAGCGCATGGTGCGCGAAATCTTTGCGACAGCGCGCGAAAAGCGACGGGAGGGCTTTATGCCCTATCTGTTCATCGATGAGGCGGAAAGCATCCTTGGCACCCGTCGATCCTCCAGATACTCGAACATCCTTTCCACGCTGGTCCCGATGTTCTGCACGGAAATGGATGGAATTGACTCGTTGAACGAGGTGGTAATCATTCTCGCGTCCAACCGCGCGGACCTTATCGACCCGGCCATTCTCCGTCCGGGACGAATAGATCGTAAGATCAAGGTGAACCGTCCGGATAAGGAGGCGGCAAAAGAGATTTACAAGATATATCTTGGCAGGGATCTGCCATACGATCCGGAGCTTGTGAAGAAATGCGGAAGTGTTGAGGGAGCCATCGAATCTTTGGTGGCGAGCGCTACGGAGACGCAGTTCGCGCGGAGGGATGAGAATCGTTTTCTGGAAGTTATGCTGCGCAGCGGGCGCAAGGATCTGCTTTACCGGGGCGATCTGGTAAGCGGCGCCTTGATCGCTTCGGTTGTCGAGAGGGCCAAGGGTCTCGCAATCAAGCGAGCGATCGCGACAACTCAGGAGGAAGGGATAAGCGAGAGCGATCTGCGTCTCTCACTCGAAGCAGAGTACTCAGAGAACGATATTTTCCCCCCGACCGACATCACGGAAGACTGGCTGAAATTGATCGATTATGACTCCGAAAATGTGGTCAAGGTATCTCCTGTCCGCCCCTCGAAAAAGCCCGCCTCCTCGTGGAGCCGTGATTTGACGGTGGTCAGCGCTCGCGAGGAACCTGTATGAACCGGGTATTCGGCATCGAGACGGAGTATGGAATCACGGTGGACGGCGTCGATAGCGTGGATGTGGTGCAGGAGTCCATCGAGATCGTCCGTCGTTATACCGAACACGGGGCATCGATGAAGTGGGACTATGAACTCGAGGACCCGCATCAGGACGCGCGTGGATTCCGCGCGCCGGAATTGATGCAAGACACAGACGAGTCCGCCTATTACGAGATCGACAAAAGCAGGCCGCTAAGCTTCGAGGAAATAAAGAGCGACCTTGTCCTCAGCAACGGAGCTCGGTTTTACAACGACCACGCCCATCCGGAATACTCGACGCCGGAATGCGCGACGCTTTCTGAACTCATTGCGCAGGACAAGGCCGGGGAACGCATTCTTTGGGAATGCGCCCGGAGGCGCAATGCGAAACTCGCTGAATCTGGCAGGGAGGTGAGGCTCTACAAGAATAACACGGACTTCGTCGGCCACAGTTATGGCTGCCATGACAACTACCTCATGCGCCGGGATGTGCCGTGGGCGCGCGTCGTGAGCGGCATTGTTCCCTTTTTGGTGACACGCCAGATTTTTGCCGGAGCGGGCAAGATGGGCATCGAGGGAGAAGGGGCGGCCGGCAAGCCAGGTGTGTTTCAGATTTCGCAGCGGGCGGACTTTTTCAGCGTGCTGGCGAGCATCGACACAATGAACAAGAGGCCCTTGGTTAACACCCGGGATGAGCCCCATGCGGACCCGAGCCTTTTCCGCCGTTTCCATGTGATTGCCGGGGATGCGAACATGAGCGAGTACGCGACAGCGCTAAAGGTCGGAACGACCGCGCTGGTCCTGGACCTGATTGAACAGAATAAGACGCCTACGCTCGCGCTCGCCAATCCGGTGGAAGCGGCGAAATCAATCAGCCACGATCAAACATTTTCGTGGCTTGTGAAGCTGGAGGACGGCAGGGAGCTGTCAGCCGTCGATGTCCAGCGTCTTTACCTCGACGCCGCGACGAAGCATTGCGCGCAAGATGAAGACACAACCTGGCTCTTGGAAGAGTGGGCGCAGGTTCTAAACGACCTTGCCAGCGATCACTCAGGCTGCAGGGATCGGATTGATTGGGTCGCAAAGAAGTTCCTGCTGAATACCTTCCGAGAAAGCGAGAAACTGGACTGGGGCGATCCCTGGCTGCAGGCTATCGATCTCGAGTACCACAATATCTCGCCTGAGCAGGGTCTTTATTATGAGTTGATGAGGTCCGGTGCGATGAGGCGCGTCGTGACGGAGCAGGAGATAAAACACGCAATATTCCACCCACCGACAACGACCCGGGCGTTCTTCCGCGGGCGAGCGGTAGCCAAGTTCAATCGGGAGATTGCCTCCCTGCAGTGGGACGAGATCGTGTTTTCCTCGAATGGCTCCACCAAGCGGGCGGATTTAAATCGTGCGTTTGCCAACGCTGAAATGCGAAACCTGAACGAATTAATTCAGAGAGCCGCTACTTGTGATGAACTGCTGGCGGGACTTCCGTAGCAGATCAAGGCAACTGCTTCCGCGCGTCCGCCAGATTATCCTCAAGGGTATTCACAGTGTCATTCAGGCGCCTCCGGTCTGATGCGTAATCCTCCTTGTTAGTCGCTGTATCCAATTGCGCCAATTCGTGTTCCGCTGTATCACGCTGCTCGCTTAGGGTGTCCAACGTCTGGCCAAATGCCCTCGGATCGGCTGCTTCAGCCTTGCGGCTCTTCAAAACGGCGAGTTGTGAGTCCAGGTCATCGAGCTTCTCTCTCGCTCCCTGCCGGTAAGTTCCCCGGTCCTCGCTCATGGACGCTTTCGCTTTTCTCCAGACCTCCCGGCTTTTATGGCCAATGGCGCGCGCTGCGTCCTTGGTTTTGTCTCCCACCTCCTCGGCGGCTTCCTTTGTCTTCTCCGCGGCTTTCGCGGTGCTACGCTCGACTTTATCCACGATCGAATCCTGGGCGAACAAAGGCAGCGTTGTTAGGAGAAGGGCAGTTGCGAGAATAGTGTGTTTCGTTGGCATAATATTGGAACGATCCCGTTGTAGAAGGATTCGCTTGTGGGCGGCGCAATGCGCGTTACCCCGATCTCCAACCACACCAGGCGCCTACTTTTTGCGCGCGCGTTCGATCAGGAATGCCGCGATCACCTTCTCGTAATCCTCATCGGTTACCACCTGGCGATACTCTGTTTTAAATTCGCGGCATCCCGTTTTCAGTCGATCCAGAAAGCGGCGGAGTTCTGCGAGGTAACGCTGCCTGATGTTCTCTGGCTCCGCGAGGAGAGTAAAAGGGCTTTCCAAGTCCACGAAGCGGGTGGGTCGGGCGAATCGGAACTCAAGCTCGGCGCGATCAAGCAAATGGAAAACAACGAGATCGTGCCTTCGAAACCGCAGATGCTGGAAGCATTGTAGAAGGGCTTCCACTTCAGCGAAGCAATCCGAAAACAGAATGACCAGCGACCGGCGTGGAATCTTCTCCGCCAGCTTGTGCAGGGCAGCGACAAGATCAGTCTTTCCCGCTGGCCGCAGCGCGTTCAGCGCGGAGAAGAGGTTCCCAAGGTGCGCTGCGTTGCGCCGCGCGGGAATGTCAGCTGGACCTGTCTCTGAGACGCCGGCGAACCCGACCGCGTCGCCTTGTTGGACGAGAAGATAAGCCAGGGTCGCTGCCAGACGCCGCGCGACGGCAAGCTTGCTTTTTCCCGCGCCAGCGAAGCCCATGGAGGCGCTCCCATCCAGGACGAAGTAGGCGCGAAGATTAGTGTCCGCCTCAAATTCCTTCAAGTAAAACCGATCCGTGCGCGCGTAGACCCGCCAATCCAGAAGGCGGATATCGTCCCCCGGAGCGTATTTACGGTATTCGGCAAATTCGACACTCGACCCGCGATGCGGACTCTTGTGACGGCCCGACATGCTGCCAGACATTGGCAGCCGGGCGGACAGCTGCGCTCGAGTCAGCCTTGCGAGCGCGGCAGGGTCAACGAGTTGAGGCGTCTTGATTGGGCGACCCCTAGGCTTGCTCCGCTCGCATCTCCTCAATCAGACGGCGGATGATTTCGCGGCTTGTGATCCCCTCCGACTCAGCGTGGAAGTTCGTCAGGATGCGGTGAACAAGAACCGGTTCAGCAAGAGCTTCCACATCTTCCATACGAGCGAGGTAGCTGCCTTGAAGAGCCGCCCGAGCTTTGGCCCCGATGATGAGATACTGCACGGCGCGAGGCCCGGCGCCCCAAGTCACCAAGCTCTTGATCCACTCGGGCGCCACCTCAGATGTCGGACGCGAGCGGCGGACTAGTTCAACAACGAAATCGTAGAGATGTTCCGGCACCGGCACGCGCCGTATCAGTTCCTGAAAGGAGATCAACTGCTCGGCGGAGATCGTCTTTGCAATCTCGAGAGAAGCGCTTCCCGTCGTTTCTCGCGCTATGCGGCGTTCCTCGGCGAAGGAGGGATAATCCACCTGTATCAGGAACATGAAGCGATCCAGTTGCGCCTCTGGCAGTGGATATGTGCCCTCCTGCTCGACAGGGTTTTGCGTCGCCAAAACAAAAAACGGGGCAGGCAGGCGGTAAATATGTCCACCGGCAGTCACCCTGTGCTCCTGCATCGCCTCAAGCAATGCGGACTGCGTTTTGGGAGGAGCGCGGTTGATTTCATCGGCAAGCACGATATTGGCGAAGATCGGCCCCCTCACATACTCAAACTGCCGGCGGCCGGGCTGGTCGGTCTCTTGCAGGATATCCGTTCCCGTGATGTCAGACGGCATCAGGTCCGGAGTGAACTGGATGCGGCTGAAGTCGAGGGACATCGCTTCCGCCAGCGAGTGGACCAGAAGGGTCTTTGCCAAACCCGGCACTCCGACGAGGAGGCCGTGGCCTCGCGCGAAGATGCAGGTCAACAGTCGCTCGATGACTTCATCCTGCCCGACTATGACCCGGGCGAGTTCAGAGCGCATCCTGCCGCACACAGCTCCCAGTTCATTGATGGCCTCGACGTCTTGATCAGGAGAACCGGTGGTAAGATCTGCGGGAGGCATCAAGCGCGAAGATTAGCGGCACTGCGTCCCGATTACAAGGGCAGCGACCCCGGGGGAAGTCGATAGAAACGCTGATTCGCCGTTGCCACGGACAATCCGATTTGTATGATCGCGTGCTCATCAAACATCGCCCGGGGAGGGCGGCGTAATTAGCCAAGCATGCTGTTTTCCACGCCCGTCTTCCTTTTCGGCTTCCTCCCTGTCTTTTTCGTTCTCTACTGGTTTCAGCCCGCGAGACGTGTCGTGCTGCTCGCGGGTAGCCTCTTCTTCTACGGGTGGAGTGAGCCGAGATTTCTGTGGGTCGTCCTGGCTTCGACGATTCTCGACTGGCTGCTGGGCTTTGCCATTTCGAGGGGACAGCCATTTGGCAAGTGGTCGCTCGCGGTTGGCGTGATAACCAACCTCGGCCTGCTGGTCTACGCGAAATACACGGTCTTCGCCGTTAGAACCATCAATGTTGCGCTCGCCAGCCATCATTTTCATCTAATCCCGCTTCCGGCGATCACCCTGCCCCTCGGAGTTTCATTCATCGTATTCGAGAAAATTACTTACCTGGTGGATCTCCATCGGGGCGTTAGTCGCCCTGCGGCGTCTCTTTGGCGCTACATGACTTACGTCCTCTTATTCCCGAAACTTCTTGCGGGACCGATCATCAAGTATCACGACATAGCCGCTCAACTGGATCAACCCTCGCGCTGCTACGAGGATGTCCGGGACGGGCTTCTGCGATTTGTGGAGGGACTCGCAAAGAAGGTGCTGATTGCCGATGCGCTCGCGCCCATTGCCGATGAGGTATTTGGCCGACCGGGCGGCGGCGTTTCCACTGTTCAAGGCTGGATTGGCTTGGCCTGTTTTACGCTTCAAATTTATTTCGACTTTTCCGGCTACACGGACATGGCCATCGGCCTTGCAAGGATAATTGGTTTCCGCTTGATGGAGAACTTCCATAATCCCTATCTCGGCAACGAGTTTTACCCATTTCTGGCGAAGATGGCACATCTCTCTCAACGTGGATTAAAGAATATCTCGTACATCCCTTTGGGCGGCAGTCGCGTCTCAACGGCTCGCGCTTCTAATCTGTGTCCTGCTTCGTCGTCTCCGGTTTTGGCACGGGGCGGCCGCACTGACGTCATCTGGGCTGCTTCCATGGATCTGGCGCTCGTCGCAGATTGAGCCTTTTGGCTGGAGTGGACAAGAGGTTGCCTCGAGGGGTCAATAGCAATACGTGACCGAGGCGTCACACAACAC
>CAWHEP010000008.1:0-570444 GCA_963828525.1 uncultured Verrucomicrobiae bacterium | reverse complement strand
AGGAGCCGGAAAGATGCACTTCGGTGGAACATGCTCGCGGCTGGTGGCGGGTGCATCGCACATATAGCAAGTGGGCGGTGTCATTGGCCTAACGAGTCCATGCTCAGCGGAAGAGGCTGGCGAGGACCGACTATAAATGCGAAGAGGACGCGCCGCCAGCCTCTGTTCGCTGGAGCGCCTTGTTAGGCTGATGGCTTGCGAAATGGGACGCAGAGGCTGAAAAGATACACGATCATTTCGATGCTACCAAGGAACAAGCCCCCTCCGACAAAAATGGCGATGTAGTGAAAAAGGTCAGAATGTCCGTGCAGATGACGCTCGTAAGCGACAAAAGCCTCTGGTGACATGGAATCGATCCGGGCGAGGCTTTTGGCGTCGGAATAATGCATAAACGACGCTATCGCCACGGTAACAAGCACCAGCGCGATCAATCGGAAGAGTGGGCGTAGATTCCGGTCAGTCATGCGAGTGGATGTGAGGCAAGAGAGCGAAGCGGCCCTAACGGACCCGGGCTCAGCGGCGGGCGTGGCTGGCGCGGCCCGAGCATGGCGGGCATCCGCCCAACCTTCTTGAAGTGCAGCGATGGATGACGAGGGTCATTCTTGAGGAGTTCGTAGTTCGCGTCGGCAAGCTCCTGAATCTCCTTGTGTAGTTGCTCGTAGAACTTCAAAAACTTTGGGTTTGCGCGGTGTCTCACAAATCCGTACAGCGGCCTTCGCGCAAGTCGCGGATGGGCTCGTCGGCGAGGGCGTCGAGGCGTCCGGCTGTTAGTCACCTCGAACTGTTTGTCCCATACGGCGGCGTCGAAGCCGAGGAACCAATCGCGGAACGTGGTCAAATCGTTGCGAGAGAGCTTCTGAACGGCGCTCTCAATGTCGAAAACGGTGCTCATATCGGAAGAATACCGCTCGAGGATTTAAGAGCAAGCGCAGATACGCCTAACGGCCTCAAGCTCACCGACCGCGGAGACTGGCGCGCTGGCTGCTTGGTAAAAAAGGCGAGGCAGGAAGCAGCCGCCATGACAACCGGAGCGGTTCGCTGCAGCGCATGGTAGGCGTTGAATCATCGGGGTCGTGTCTCAACATTTGACATGTGTGACCCCGTATATGCGAAGGGCGGCGACGCCGATATGGTATGTTCTGGACAGTTTCGGCGCGCTTCTATTGCGATCCGCTCGCTTGATCTTCCTCTAGCCGAGGTTCCGCTACTCAATAGTCACCGTGATCTTATTCGTGAGCATATTCGCGAGCCGGACCGCGTCCCAATTCGCCAGGCGTATGCAGCCGTGGCTGCCGGATCGCCCTATGGTCTCCGGGGTGCTGGTGCCGTGCAAGCCGATGCCCCGCCGATCAAGGCCGATCCAGATCACTCCCACCGGGTTCCGAGGGCCTGCCGGGATATTGAAGAAGTTCGCACTCCGCTGTCCGTGGTTCAGCATCATCTCATCCCAGCGAAACCAGGGGAGTTCGGCGATCCCTACTACCATCCACACCCCGGGAGGCGCCGGCAGGTGGGTTGATCCGGGCGTAATCGGAAATGCGGCGATCAGCTTCTTGTCATCGTAAACATCCAGCATCTTCTCCTTGGGACTCACCAGGACGGTGCGGTTCAGAAACTCTGGACGATCTGGCATGTGGCCGATCTCGCGGAGATCCTCCAGTTTAAACGGAGCGACGTTGGGAACTCGCACGACATCGCCAACCTTCAACGAATCCATCTTCACTTTCGGGTTCAGCTTGCGCAGAAAATTCGGATCCGAATGGAATCTCTCCTCCAGGAACTCCACGACCGACCGATACGCCATGTATTTCAGCTTTGCCTGTTCGGAAGGTTTGGCGGGCACCCTTCCGACGCTCTTCATATCCGCCGCGGTCAGTGCGTAAGTGGTGTAGATGGGATACACGGAGTCCAGGGGAATCGAGGCGTCCACCTTTCCTGTCTCGGGCAAACCGTGCGAACGCTGATAGTGGATTAACCCTTTGGTAGTGAACTCGCCGCCGCGCCCGTCGATCTTGCCCGGGCAAAAGTTCTGCTGATCCAGGAAAATCTGAAGGCGTGTCAGGATTTCCTGCGCGCCTGCCGGCTCTGCGCGAGCCACCTTTTGCTCCTCGCCGGGCGTTCCAGCGCTCGTCGGCGGGGTCGCTTCTACGGCGGGAGACGGGGAGGGGATGGAGATGCCCGGCGATCCACTGGCAGGCGAAGGGCTTGAAACCGGCGACGCCGCTTGATCGGGAGGAGTTGCGGGCGTAAACGGAGTGCTGGATGCGCCCGGAGTTGGCTCCTGGGCGAACCCTGGAACAATAGCGACGCAGAATAGCAGGATGAAACGGAGAAAGAGCGGCTTCATGGAAGTGAACAAGCCATTCGCATACATCGGCGAAGCACGGCAAGAAGTATCGCGCTCCCGCGCCCTTTTCTGACACCCTCATGAAACAATTGCGCATCGCGCAGATCGCCCCCCTCTGGACAAGCATACCGCCGGCGACCTATGGCGGCATTGAACTCGTAGTCCATCTGCTTTGCGAGGAACTCGTCCGGCGCGGCCACGACGTGACCCTCTTTTCATCGGGAGATTCGCTCACAACCGCCAAACTGCATCCTGTTTGTGCCCGCAGTGTCCTGGAGTTGATGACGGAAGGAACCGCCTCCACCTACGAGTATTACGCCAACGCCGCCATCGCCAGCGCCATCGGGATGGCGGCTGAGTTCGATATTCTCCACTTCCACATCGGCGCTCAGTGGGCGCCCTTGGGATCGCTCGCTCCAGGCTCTCTATTCACCTTCCATACCTACCTCTCGGAGGATGACCAGTGGGTTGCGCGCCACTTTCCTTCCGTGGCGCTGTCCGCCATCAGCCAGTATCAGGTGGACTCCATCTCCGGAGGACTTTCGCGGCAAATTCCGGTCATCTATAACGGGTGCGACTTCGCCGCGTTTGAACCCTCTTTTGAGAAAGGGGCGTACCTGGCATTCCTCGGGCGCATGTCCTTCGACAAAAATCCCATCGATGCCATCCATATTGCCCGGGAGATTGGGATGCCAATCCTCCTCGCGGGCAGGCCCCAGGACGCTGAGGAAACGGAGTATTTCGAGACCGGAGTGAAGCCGCTGATTGATGGCAAAACAGTCCGCTACCTGGGACCAGTCAATCATGCTCAGAAGAACGAACTGCTGCGAGGCGCTGCCGCCCTGCTTTTCCCGGTGCAATGGGCGGAGCCTTTTGGCCTGGTAATGATCGAGGCGATGGCCTGCGGAACTCCAGTCGTCGCATGCGGCCTCGGCGCGGTTGGTGAGGTGATAGAGCAGGGGATCACAGGGTTTCACGCGCCCTCGGCTGGAGAACTGGCGGCGCTCGTGCCCCGCGCTCTGGAGTTGGATCGTCACCGGGTGCGCGCCCGCGCGATGGACCGCTTCAGCTTCCAGCGGATGGTGGACGACTACGTCGCGCTCTACCGTGAAATCCTGAGTGGGCCGCGCCCATGAGGATGGAGCAGCATGCGGCGCGCGGGCTCTTCGCCGCGCTTGGCGATGGCTGGACGTGGCGGATGGCGTGGCGCGACAGCGGGAGGAGTCGCGCCCGGCTAACGCTATTTGCCGGGGCGGTGGCAGTGGGGGTCGCCGCGCTCGTGGCGATGGGTTCTTTCAGCGCCGCGTTGCGGAAGACCGTCGATGAGCAGGCCAGGATGCTGGTAGGCGCCGATGTGGTCGCGCAGTCCTCCAGGCCTTTCAGTCCCAGCGATCGGGCGCTCGCGATCTCCATGAGTGATTCGGCGGCCTTCGAGGTTCGCTTTGTCTCGATGGCATCTTTCCCGCGCGCCGGGGGCAGCAGGCTGGTTCAAATCCGCGCCATCGAAGGCGGTTTCCCTTTCTATGGAAAATTGGAGCCCGCCCTCTCCGACAAGGCGTTCCGCGCGGGAGAGGGCGCGATTGTGGATGAAAGCCTGCTGTTGCAGTTTGGCGAGGCGAAAGGCGGCGAGATCAGGCTCGGCGATGAAAGTCTCCGGATTGCGGGACCGCTCGCCAAAGCTCCCGGGCGAGGCTTTCGCCTTCTCGTCCTTCGCGCCCCGCGTCTATATCCCCTTCGCAAAACTGGAAGCCATGCGTCTTCTGCGGCAGGGCAGCCTCGCTTCCTATCGCGCCTACCTGAAGATCGTGGACCCGAAGCGTCTCCTTCCCGCGGCGCAGGCCTTGGAGGCGCGCGGTTTTACCTGTGACACCGTGGCGAAACGCAAGAAGGACCTCGGTCAAGAAATGGAAAACCTCTACCGCTTTCTGAATCTCAGCGGCTTCATCGCGCTCTTGTTGGGAGCCACCGCCGTCGCCGGAGCCATTCACCTGCACATCCGCTCCCGGGTTCGTTCCGTAGGTCTTCTTCGCTGCCTCGGCTGTTCATCCTCCCAGGCTCTCGCGGTCTATCTCATCCAGGCTGTCGCCCTAGGCGTTGTCGGCTCATCCCTTGGCGCCCTTTGCGGACTGGGCGTTCAGGCGATCCTCCCATCGGTTTTTGGCGATTTCCTCCCCGTCAAAATCGCTTTTGCTTTTTCGCTCCCATCCGTGCTTTCCGGACTCGGGGCCGGGGTCGCCCTTTGTTCCCTCTTCGCTGTCGTGCCGCTGCGCTCCCTGAGGCATGTCTCGCCCCTTGTGGTGCTGCGGGAGGCTGCCTTGGACCCCGGTAAAAAAGATCGCGCTCGCTGGTTCTTTTACCTCCTGATCGCCGCGGGGGTCACGGCCTTTGCCGTATTTCAATGCGGAGGATGGAAATTCGGGTTGTCACTGGCTGGCGGCCTCGCCGTGATGCTCGCTGTGCTGCTCCTGGTGTCCGGCGCGATCATCGCGGTGGCGCGCCGGTACCTCAGCGCGGGCGGTCCCTATGTATGGCGCCAGGGCCTTGCGAATCTGCACCGTCCCGGCAACAGAACCACGCTCCTCATGCTTTCGCTGGGCCTGGGAACCGCCCTGGTTCTTACGACAACATTCGCCCAGCGCATGCTGTTGGGAAGTTTTCAACTCCAGCAGGACGGAGTCGCAAACATGATCCTCTTCGATGTCGGCATCGAACAATGGGAACCGCTGAGCGCTCTCCTCACCCGACTCCACGCCCCGGTCATGGATCACGTGCCGATGGTTCCCATGCGTATTGCCGATATCAAGGGCTTGCCCGTGGCTTCGATCCGCAAAGACCCGGCAAGTCACATCAAGGAATGGGTTCTGAATCGTGACTATCGCTCCAGCTATCGTGACAGGCTTTCCGCCACTGAAACACTGGAGCGCGGCGTCTTTACCGGGTCTTGGAAGCAGGGCGGCGGGCCAGTTCCGGTGTCCCTTGAAAAAGGCATCGCTGAGGATCTCAATGTCACCGTCGGCGACTTGCTAACCTTTGACGTTCAGGGAGTAGAAGTTAAGACGGTCGTTGGCAGTATCCGCGTGGTTGACTGGAAAAAGTTCCGGACAAACTTCTTCGTCATATTCCCGCTGGGTGTCCTCGAAGATGCTCCCACCACCTACATCGTGCTCACCAAGGGCCGCCGATACGGCGCAATCGGCTTCCATCCAGCGTGAAGTCGTGAAGCAGTTCCCGGGCGTTTCCATTCTCGATATAGCAACTATCCTCGCCTCAGTGACTGCCATGCTCACCAAAGTAGCTTTCGTCATTCGCTTCCTCTCGTTGTTCACTTTAGCCACGGGGGTGATGATTCTGGCTGCCGCGCTTTTCTCGAGCCGCTATGAAAGGGCAAGGGAGGAAGCTTTGCTGCGTGTGCTCGGGGCCACGACTTCCCAAGTCTTCAAAATCATGGTGGTGGAGTTCGCCCTATTAGGGATGTTTGCCGTTCTTACTGGTATCTGTCTTTCCATAGCTGCCGCGCAGGCGCTGGCAATCTTTGTATTTAAGGTGCATTTCGACATCCCTATCGTTCTCATTATCTCATCGATCTTCATCATGCTGTCGGTCACCATAGGCGCCGGATTGCTCATAAGCCGACAGAATCGAGCGCGTTCGCCCCTCGCGCTACTAAGCGACGCCGTCTGACGCCTTCTGCCGCGTCCGGGCCGTGCAGTCTGATAATTGTAATATTTCTTCTCGGTCACGGTTTGCTCTTTACAGGAGAAGCTCGCGCGAGGCATTTTGGACGAAGTTGCGAACCACAACGGTTTGGTTGCAATACCCCCGAATGCAGAGCACCCAGGAGACTGACTAAATGAAAGCGAAAAAATCACAAAACCGGATTGCTAACGGCGGCTTCGTTCTTGTCACGGGCGTGGCCCTTGCGCTCGTCGGCCTTGCGCATGAAGCAAACGCTCAAACTGCGCTCAATGTCGCCACGGGACCCTACGCCCTGTCCGCCAACACCACCGGCATTCAGAACACTGCGGACGGCGCTTTTTCGCTCGAATCAAATACATCTGGCTCTTTCAACACTGCCGCTGGCTTCGAAACTCTCGAGTCCAACACGACCGGGTTTTATAACTCTGCCATTGGCACACTGGCACTTGGGTTGAATTCAACTGGTTCCTTTAACACCGCAAGCGGTGATTACTCTTTATTCAGCAACACAGTGGGGCAGTATAATTGCGCGGTCGGCTTTGACGCTCTCGAGAATAACGTGAATGGATCCGATAACGTAGCTGAAGGCGCTTTTTCGCTCTTCGAAAACCAGTCTGGGAGCTTCAATGTCGCTACCGGCCACGGCGCCCTCTACACGAACACCTCCGGCGGGTATAATACCGCGGCTGGCTACTACTCGCTGTCGAATAATACCTCGGGATTCAACAACGTGGCCACGGGGGCTTACGCGCTCCAAAACAACTCTGTTGGGCAAAACAACGTCGCAACAGGGGTCGGCGCTCTCGTTTTTAATACAACTGGAATCGTAAACACCGCAACCGGATATTCCGCCCTTTATGGAAATTCGACGGGGAGTTACAACACTGCCTCGGGTTGTTTCTCCCTCGGTCTGAACAATACCGGTAACTACAATATCGCGACCGGGTATTACGCTCTCTACAAAAACACCACGGGCACTGAGAATGTCGCCACCGGCAATTTCGCGATGTACTACAGCGGGGCGGGCAGTTACAACACGGGGTCCGGAGACTATGCTCTCTTTGAAAACAGCGGTGGTTTCAAGAATACCGCTGCCGGGTATTCATCCCTGTTCAATAATACGACGGGCAGTCAGAATACAGCCTTCGGTCATCATGCGCTCGTCAACACGACCACCGGGAGCTACAACACCGGCCTCGGGGATGAAGCAGGTTCGGCAATCACCACCGGCAGCAACAACATCGAGATCGGCGCGCCGGGTCTCGCCTCGGACAGCAACGTTGTGCGGATTGGCAATCAGCAGACAGCCACCTTCATCGCGGGCATCGCTGGGAAAACCGTTCCCAGCGGAGTGGCGGTTTACGTAAATTCCAACGGGCAGCTTGGCACGCTCAATTCTTCCGCGCGTTTCAAGTCCGACATCCGGGATATGCGCGACTCAAGCGAGGCCCTCCTCTCCCTTCGTCCGGTAACTTTCCGTTACAAGCCCGAGTTCGACGCGCAAGGCGTTCCCCAGTTCGGCCTTGTTGCCGAGGAGGTCGCCAAAGTCGATCCCGACCTCGTCGCCCGCGACCAGGATGGCAAGGTTTACACGGTCCGGTATGAAGCTGTAAACGCGATGCTGCTGAACGAGTTCCTAAAGGAACACCGCGAGGTGCGCGACATGAAAGCAACCATCGCCGAGCAGCAGAAGGCGCTGGAATCCCTCAAGAGCGCTTTGACGGAGCAGATGGCGATCATGCGCAAGGCAGGCGTCCAAATCGGTTCCTCCGAGCAGCAGGGCGCGCCCGCCAAGGCGAACGGCCTGTAAGTCGTCACTGTTTCCGTAAAATCGCCTTGGTCGCGGAGGGAACAAACTCCGCGCCGGAGGCGGGTACCGGTCTGGCGCGCCATGGCATCTCACCACCGGGCGCGTTGCTCCGTTACATTTCTGTGACAAATAGTTTGTCATGGCGTCTGTTGCTTCCTACTCTGCCGCTCCTGATCGAGCCGAATTCGTTTGCAACTGCGGTTTCGTGACACAACCGCCGCCAGACTCCTAACATGCACCGGAACAACTCTGAGATGAAGGTTTTCACCGGCTCCGCCCATCCCACTCTTGCCCAGGAGATTTGCGACTCCATAGGCGTCCCCCTTGGGAAAGCGACGGTGAGTTCGTTTCCAGATGGCGAAACCTTCGTCAAGATCAACGAAAACGTCCGGGGGCGCGACATATTCATCGTTCAACCCACATGCCCGCCAAGCAACCAGAACCTGATGGAACTTCTCATCATGGTGGACGCGGCGCGGCGAGCCAGCGCCGCGAGGATCACCGCCGTCATCCCGTTCTTCGGCTATGCAAGACAGGATCGCAAGGATCAGCCTCGTGTTCCCATCACCGCGAAGTTGATCGCGAACCTTCTCGTTGCGGCGGGTGTCCACAGGGTGCTGACAGTCGATCTCCACGCCCAGCAGGTGGCGGGTTTTTTCGACATCCCCGTGGATCACCTCTACGCTCTTCCTGTCCTGATCCAGTACCTTCGCTCAAAGTTCCAAGGCGCTGAAACAACAGTGGTTTCCCCGGATGTCGGAGGGCTGAAAATGGCTTCCGCCTATTCGCAGGCGCTTGGCGCGAACCTCGCCATCGTCGCGAAGCGCCGCAAGAGCGCCACGGAGACCGACGCCCTTTATGTTATCGGCGACGTGGAGGGCAAACAGGTCATCATCGTGGATGATCTCACCGAAACCGCCGGCACTTTGACGAGCGCCGCGAACATCCTGAAGAAGCATGGAGCCACCACCATCTATGCGGGTGTATCGCATGCCGTCCTCACGGAATTGGCAATCCAGCGCCTCAAGGATTCCCATATCACCGAGCTTATCACCACCAATAGCGTCCCCGTCCGCGCGGGGGATGGCTCCCGAATAAAAGTGGTCTCCATCGCGGAATTACTTGGCGAGGGCATCAAACGCATTCATAATGATGAATCCGTGAGTTCCCTTTTTGAGATCGGCGACTCGAAGGAAAAATCTTAATTATATGGCAAAACAAGTAAAACTCACGGCCCAAACACGCACCCTCGTCGGTCGCACCGCCGTCAATAAACTCAAACAGGACGGCGTTGTCCCAGCAGTGATTTATGGGGCCAGGCAGCAGCCCCAGAACCTCCAGATCTCCGCTCGCGATATCCGGAACCTCCTCGGCCATGTCGCCGGTGAGAATGTCTTGGTTGATCTCGAGATCGAGGATGGCGGCGAGAAATCCAGCAAGATGGCTCTCATTCAGGAGGTGCAGCATCACCCCATCGGCGGCGAGATACTGCACGTCGATTTCCACGCCGTTTCGATGGATGAAACCATTGAGGCCGACATCCCGGTCGAACCAGTCGGCGAGCCGAACGGTGTTCGCAATTTTGGGGGCATTCTCGAACAGAGCGTTCGGTCGCTCGAGATCGAATGCCTTCCGCGCGACCTTCCCGAGATCATCACCGTCGATGTCTCAAACCTGAATGTCGGCGACTCCATCCACGTCAAGGACATCAAACTACCCGCTGGCGTTACCGCGGTTGATGATGGCGAGTTGACCGTATTCCTCGTGTCGGCCCCAACGGTCGAAGAGGCGCCTGCTGCTGAAGGCCCTGCTTCTCCCGAAGTCATAAAGGAGAAGAAGGACGACGCGGGAGACGACAAGGGCAAGTAGCGCGGTGTGTTCCGCTTGATCGTGGGCTTGGGGAATCCCGGCAAGGAATACGCGCTCACCCGGCACAACGCCGGATTCATGGCGGTGGAAAGGCTCGCCAAAGCGGAGGGCGCCCAGTTCCGGAACTCCAGGGAATGGGGGGCCGAGGTTGCCGCGGCCGAAGGGGTGATTTTTTGCAAGCCGACGAGCTTTATGAACCGAAGCGGCGAACCCGTTTCTGCCGTTGCGCGTTATTATAAAGTTGAGCCGTCAGAAGTCTTCATCGTCCTGGACGATGTCGCCATTCCATTGGGCAAACTCCGTCTGCGCCCTTCAGGCTCCTCTGGGGGCCATAACGGCCTCAGATCGATCATCGACATGTTGGGAACCCAGGAGATCAGCCGTCTCCGAATCGGGATTGGCGCTCCCGAGGGCAGCGGAGAGATGATCGGACACGTCCTGGGGCGGTTCGATCCCGAGGAAGCAGTTGTGCTTGATGAGGCGCTGGATCGCGCTGTCGTGGCGATACGGTTCGCTCGCGAAAATGGAATAGTTGCGGCGATGAATAAATTCAACTAGTCTGCCAGCCCATGAAAAATCGATACGAAGGATTGCTGGTCTTGAATATAAAAGGAAATGACGAGAATGTCCGTGAAATGATTGAGCGTCTTGAGGCTGACTTCAAGAAAGAAGGAGCTGAGGTGGAGCAGGTTCAGAAAATGGAGAAGCGTCAGTTTTCCTATTCGCCCGGTCCTTTGGATTCAGGTTTCTTCGTGAACTTCATCTTCCAGGCCGACCCTCCTCTTCTGGAGCGTCTCCGCACAAAGCTGAAGCTCGACCCGGACGTTTATCGCCAGCACTTTCAGCGTCTCGCCGCGAAAACTGTCGCAAAGAAATCGGAAGCCTAATATCGTTCGCGCATGGCGAATTTTAACAGAGTCATGCTCATGGGGAACCTCACCCGCGATCCCGAGGTTCGATATACTCCCAAGGGAACCGCTGTTGCCGAACTCGGCATGGCGATTAACCGCACCTTCGCCGCGGAGAATGGTGAAAAACGCGATGAGACCACCTTTGTTGATGTCACGCTCTGGGGCCGCCTGGCTGAGATCGCCGGCGAATACCTCAAAAAGGGAAGGCCCGTCTTCATCGAAGGCAGACTCCAGCTCGATACGTGGGATGACAAGCAGTCAGGCCAGAAACGCAGCAAGCTTAAGGTAGTCGGCGAAGGCATGCAACTTATGGGCGCGAAGCCTGGCGCCGGTGGTGACATGGGCGAGGGCGGCCCTTCGACCTCCTCAAGCCGCCCATCAGGCAGAGCGACCACTCCGCCGCCGAAGCCCGCAGCTGATCCCGATCTCGACGCCGAAGACGACGACATCCCGTTCTAGGGGTCTTTAATCTTTTCGCGCTGAACCGATTGGCGGTTCATCCCCGGAACGTCGGCGGCATGCCGCGTCCACCCATCCGGGATGGGACGCAAGCCAATGCCAGGCCCAATAGGCGCTTGCCATGCCGACTACTCCACCGGTGACGACGTCGGAAATGTGGTGAGCCCCCACATACAGGCGGGCGCAACCGACAGCGCAGCCGCCCAGGACTGCAATCAGCCCGACCGGCCACCATGCGAACAGAAGCACCCCAGTGAATCCAATCGCGCAGGACGTATGCGCGGACGGGAAGGATCGATATTTGTTCTTGTGATGCAGCATGTCGCCGTCAACCACGATCCCGTGGAAGCCTTGTGAGACGTCGGCGCCAGGTCTCGCCCTGCCGGTGACAAAGCGGGTCGTGTCAGCAATCGCCCCTGCAAGCAGGCAGGACATAACCATGGCTAGAAAGATTTGCGTCAGCCTTCGGTCCCGCCGCGCCGAGCCGTAAGCAAGTCCCGCCAGTCCCATTATGATCAAAGGCGGGAAGTCGCCCCACTTGTTGAAAAATGACGCGAGGTGGTCATTGGCAGCGTTTTGATGCAGCTTGAAGAACGCCCCGACCGCGTCGTCAAAAAGGAAAGAGCAGGCTATGAGCGCCACTGCCAGCGCTGCCCCTATCAACAACAAGGGGATTCTGCGGGAAGCGCTTCGGGTCCAATCAGTGCCTGCGCGCGCTTGCGCTGTGTTCGCCATGGACAGGTATTATGCGGCAGAGCTTTCCCTGATCCATTGGTCATAGACGACAGGCGATATCTCGGAGGGTTTGATCTCGCTCCGCCCCCCCCAGAACACATTCGTATAGGAAACAGGGATCCCACAGTCAACAAGGTGCCGGTCTATGGCGGCTTTGTGCTCCAGCAGGCGCTCCTTCTCAGTCCCATGGGCGACAGCCATGATGTTCACATTTTTGAAGTCCGCGCCTGCTTCCCGCCAATAGCAATGCGTCAGGATGTGATGCCGACCCACCTCGGCGCCCGCTTCTCTCTCGCGCCCAGCGGGTACCGCCCAGTGGAAAAGCCCGTTAAAGCGCGTGACTCTCACCCCGCCCGTCGAGGGCTTCACATGTTCCAGGAAGGTCGAGAACCGCCCGATCACCTTCATTGCCGACAGACCTTCCGCCACCTCGAAGAAAATATGGAGCGGCACCCCCGCTTCATCAGCGCGGCGCGTCCACGGCGCGGGTCCGATCTCGTCCGGCGTGAACTCGCGCTTGAGAGCGAGCAGCACTTTCCATTGCAATTCGTCAGCCGCGCCGCGCCGGTCTCGAGCATTTCTGCCAGCGTCGTCGGCTCGGCTTCCCGGCTCCAGCGACTGGCGGCGGACGTGCCCCACCCCGAGCGTGAAGATGCCCTTCGCGGGCATCAGCCGGAAACGTTCCGCTCCCACTCTGCCCCGCAGCAGTTCACAGTGTTTCTCCAGCGAGTATCCGGCCGGCACTTTTACGGTCGTCCAGAGCCGATACTCCGATCCGGCGGTGGCCGCGTCCGTCGAGCGGAGGACGACATGCCCGGAAAAAGGATCCTGCTGGAACATGTAGTCGAACGCAGCGTTCAACCCTTGTTCCGCGATCTTCCACGCCACCAGCGCGCCTTCCGCGAGATTTGTGGCTACCAGCGTCTGACGCACCCGGCGGATGGTCCCAGCAACAAGCATCGCCCGGATGCGCTCGATCACAGTATCCACATCGACGCCGCTCTTCGCCGCGATTTCTGTGAAGGGATCGCGGACGAATCCCTGTATCTTGTCCTCCGATATCGCCAATATGCGCGAATTGACGGGGTCGTTGTGTTCGGTGGGAGTGGCGGGGCGTGAGAGTGCGCCAATTGCGAACGATTCTGAATCCAGCGGCTTGTCGATATTGATCATTGTTGTTTCATTTCTTCCGCCTCGGCGCGCCGCCCGCGGCTCGAATCGGGACCAAAGGCCCCCGTCACCCACTCCAGCGCCTCGTCATGCCCTGCCAGCAGCCCTTCCAGTTGGCGTGTCTGCGCGGCTTCAAGCGCCTTCCCAATGAGCGGGCCAGGCTTCCATCCGAGTTGCAGGAGGTCATGACCCGTTATCAAAGGCGGCGGGATTAAAGGCTCGTTAGCGAATTCATCCTTCTTCTTCAAGAGAAAATCATAGTTGTCCAGCATTCCGTGGCTGCCCTCGCAGTCCACCTTGTGCAAGGCCATCTCGTCCTCGAAGTACGGCCGCGACATGAATCGCTTCAACTTCGAAACGCGCATGTTCCGGACATCCTTGAAAACCATGTGATTTTCGACCGCTTCGCAGGTCGCGTCGATCTCGGCGCGCGAGAAACGCAGCCTCTCCATGACCCTCCGTGTCATTATCGCGCCCAGCCTGTCGTGGCCGCTGAAGCGGATCCTTTGATCCGTCTCATCGTAGCTAAACGTGGGCGGCTTGCCGATGTCGTGGAAGAGCACTGAAAACACCAGCGCCACCGACGTTTCCGCTGGGAGCAGCCCGAGCATCTTCCGGGTGTGTACAAACACGTCTCCCTCCGGATGGAATTGCGGCGGCTGTTCGCAATTTTTCAGAGCGGTGATTTCCGGGAGGAGCACTCCCATCAACCCGCTCTCATCCAGAAGATCGAACCCGCGCGCCCGGGTGGGTGAAACAAAGATGCGCGTCAGTTCGTCCCGGATGCGTTCGGGGCTTACGACCTTTATCTCGCGAGCGCAGTCTCGTGCTGCCTTCCATGTTTCTGGATCGATGGAGAAACCGAGACTGGCAGCGAACCTTACCACTCTTAACAGCCTCAGCCGATCCTCTTGAAATCTGTCCCACGGGTTGCCGATTGCTCGAATCACCCTTCGTTCGAGATCCGCGCGGCCGCCGACGTAATCCATGATCTCTCCAGTCAGAGGGTCTTTGAAAAGACCATTGATGGTAAAATCCCGCCGCTCAGCATCCTGCCGCGGCGTGGAGAACGTGACTTCAACCGGGCGGCGCCCATCAACGTAGACTCCATCGGCCCGGAACGAGGCTACCTGAAATTCGAATCCGCCTTCCATGACGCAGACAACACCAAACTGCGCGCCCACCGCCACCGTTCGCGAAAACAAGGACTGGACTTGCTCCGGGGTCGCGCTGGTCGCGATGTCGTAATCGCTTGGCTCCTTCCCCAGCAAGGAATCCCGGACACAGCCTCCGGCGAAATACGCCACAAAGCCGTTCGCCTGTAGATGGCCGACAACGCCAGCCGCGATCGTTTCATGTTCCGTAGCCACAGCGGAAACTAGCCGATTACAGCCTCTCTTCCACGACAAACCGCGATCGCAACGCGCAACCACGCTGAGCCCGCCTGCCTCACCGTCTCGGAAAGAATCGTTCGCGCGCGATTCCAAAAGCCAGCGCCCCAAGGGCAAGCAGGAGCGCCTGCATCAGGGTCACGTGAGGCCACGATCCCTCTTTCGTGGTAAATACGAAATCCGGGGAGGGATCCGCCGGACGTCCCAAGGTATCCAGCGCGATGATGCGCAACGTATATCGTCGGCCATCTTCCAGCCCTTTGATGCGCGCCCGCGCTTCCCCTTTCGACTTTGAAAACGAGACTTTTTTCAGCGGCACCCAGTCGATCCGCAGGTTGCGTTCCGCGTCCAGCGAGAGGCTTCGCATGCGCGCCTCGTACCCGGCGACGCTGCCGCCCGGCACATCCCACGCCAGTTCGCAGGAATTTCCGCTTACATTTATCAGGCGGACTTGTTTCACCGGGGATGCGGTGGACACAGGCTGACCGGATTCCGCTTCTTCCGTTACAGCGGTGGCTTCCTTAAAAGGGAGAGCACTCGTGCCGGCGGCCGAAGATACCCCAGCCGCTGAGACGCGCGTTTCTTCATCCGCTGTCCTGACGATGACCCAGTCCCTGTAATTCCCGGGCTCGCGCGACTCAAACGTCACCTTCGCGGATTTACTCTGCCCGGGCGGGAGGACGAACGATTGGTCATCCGCCGCGATGCTGAAAGGCGCCGCCGCCGCGAGATGCACGGGAGCATTTTCACCGCCGACATTCTCGACCACCAGAACTGCTTCCGCTTTGTCTCCGGCGCTGGTCTCACTGAAAGAAAGCGCTTCCGGCGTCGTCCGAAGAATGGCCTTCACCACCGGGGCGCGCGCTTCCAGATCAAGCCCGTAGCCCCGGGTGGAAAGGTGGATGGGCTCGTCCAGGGCGGCGAGATCTTCCGCTTTTGTAGTAACTGTGACGAGCATCCTCGCGTTCGCCGCCAGCAGCAACTCCTTCACGCCGGCCAGACGCCCCGGCAGTTTCACACCTACGGCCTTCTCGGCGCCGGTCTGGTTGGTGACCGTGAAAGAGCCGCTCCTCACGCGTGAGGCCTCATCCACGGTGAGTTGGAGTTGCGGGGGGAAAACGCTGAACGGGGCCTTCCCCGTTCCCTGAAGATCGGTAAAACGCTCCGGTTGGCCGGGGAAACGAGCTTGCCCAGTGAATTTCCCTTCTTTATCTGGAGCGAACTCGACCCACATATCCCGCCTTGCTCCCCCGCTCAGTCGATACTCACCCGCCTCGTGGCTCCATGGTTTGTCTGTCTCAAGAGTTCCGCTCAAGGTTCCCGAGCCTCGATTCTCTATTCGGATTTCCCGTCGCGCCGATGAGCCGATGATCACTTCTCCAAAATCCACCGTTCCAGGCACCGCAAAGATTGGAGGATCATCCGTGATCGCGATATCGATGGTGGCAGCGGCCGAAACGCCCGCGCTCGTTGCCGCCGCGTACGTGAACGAATCGTGATCGATGCTGTCACGCCCGGAACTTCTTATAGGTGACGACAGCCTCATCCCGAGACGTCATCTTGGGAGCGGACAAACTTCCATCCTGGGGAAGTTTGCGGATTCGGAAACGTGCCGCTTCCTCGCGGCTCCCGTAGATGCGCAACGGTATCTCCACTGACGCGCCTCTTTTCACCTGTATGCTTGCGGGCATCGGTACCGGTACGCCGCTTTCCGGAGCCTTGATCTCCGCGCCTGCATGCAAGGCGCCGCAAAGGCCTGTCAAAACCATGCAACGGAACAGCCATCCGCGCAAACGTGACGGGACGCAGGAGGACCCAGCCATGAGAAAACCTTTCAAGGCGGCTATATTGCCCCAAATTACTCCGCGTGTAAAAGCTTCAGTCCACCCATCGGTATCGGCGAAATCTCCTCTCGCCAGTTTTCGCGCATGGATTGTGCTTGGAAGAGGCCATGGATCAAAAAAAAGTGCTGATTGTGGATGATGATCCGAACTGTTCCCGCCTTGTCCAGACCATGCTGGAGAAGACCGGATGCTTCGAGGTGATGGTCGAAAATAGAAGTCGCTCCGCTGTTGCCACCGCGCGGACTTTCCGTCCAGACATCATGTTGCTCGATGTTGATATGCCCGGTAAAGACGGGGGCGACGTGGCTTGTGAAGCCAGGGCCGACTCCCTGCTTTCCAATGTCCCTGTGGTTTTCCTCACAGGCCTCCTTCCCCGCAGCGAGACCGGCGACAAGTTTGTCACTCGAGGAAATAGCCGGTATATGTCAAAACCCCCCGATCCCCTCGCGCTGGTGGAACTTATCGAGGATCTGTTGCGCCAGCCCGCATGAGGGAAGCGAGGCTGAAGAGCGCGCGTATTCTCGTCGTCGATGACGAGGTGGCAAGCACCTGCCTCCTTACAAATTTTCTTAGCCGCTTCGGCTTTAATCATGTCCGGGCGATCAACGATCCCCTCGATACTTTCGATAACATTGAAGAATTTCAGCCCGACCTGATCCTGTTGGATCTCTTCATGTCAGGCATGGATGGGTTCCAGATCATGGAGCGCCTTAAGGCGATCCTTCCCCACGAGTTCTGCCTTCCGGTTCTCGCGCTTTCCGGCGACTCGAGCTCGCAGAACAAGCGCCGAGCCCTCGCTGCCGGCGCGACCGACATGCTGAACAAGCCTTTCGATCCTTCCGAAATGTTAATGCGCATCCGCAACCTGCTTCATACCAGGTTCCTCTATTTGGAACTCCAGGAGCAGAATCGGGGCTTGGAGGATCTCGTTTCCATCCGCACCCATGAACTAGCCTCCGCTCTTTCCGAACTAAAACACAGCCAGCGGCAGGCTTTGCAACTCGAACGGCTGCGCGCCTTTGGCGAGATGGCAGGTGGCGTTGTGCATGACTTCAATAATTCGCTAATGTCTGTCGTCGGTTACAGCGACCTCCTCATTGGCGATCCAAAGCTGCTCGGTGATCAGCATCTCGTCCTCGATTATCTCAGGATTATGAACACCGCTGGCCGGGATGCTGCCAACGTTGTGAGCAGGCTCCGCGATTTCTACCGGCCTCGCGACGAGGGGGATGTATTCACCTCCGCGAACCTGAATGCGATTATCGAGGAAAGCGTCCGCCTTACGAAGCCCAAATGGAAGGACCAAGCCATGGTGGAAGGTCGCACCATCGACATCGACCTGGATTTGGAAAGAGTCCCTTCCATCCAGTGCGACCCGGGCGAGATGAGGGAAGTTGCCACCAATCTGATCTTTAACGCTGTGGATGCGATGACCGGTGGTGGCACCATCACCATCCGCACCCGTTCTGACGATTCCCATGTCATCTGGGAGGTCGCGGACACGGGCGTCGGCATGACGGAGGAAATTCGCGCGCGATGTCTCGAGCCTTTCTTTTCCACGAAAGGGGATAAAGGAACGGGTCTGGGCCTCTCTCTGGTGTTCGGCGCCGTGAAGCGCCACGATGGCGGTCTCGAGATCGACAGCAAAGTAGGCAGCGGCGCTACATTTCGGATACGCCTGCCCGCGCAAACTTCCTCTTCACCGGTCGTCTCCGCTCCCTCATCTGCGCTTGCCGGACCTCTCCGGATACTGGTCGTGGACGATGACGGAGTAAGCCGGGATGTCATGGCGAACTACCTCCGAGCGGATGGTCATGAAGTTGTAATGGCCAATAATGCTCACGCAGCCATTCACCTGCTGGAGGCTGAGGAATTTGATCTCCTGGTAACCGATTACGGCATGCCTGGGATGAATGGCACGCAGCTCGCTGAAGAGGCTAAGAAGGGCAACAGGCGCTTCCCAGTGCTCTTGGTGACCGGCTACACCGGTGTCCCCCTTGTCATGCAGGGCGCCGCTCATCACGTGGATACGCTTCTCGCAAAACCTGTTTTTCAGGATTCACTCCGCCGCGCCGTTTATAATGTTATGCGCCGCGAAGGGCACATCCCTCCGGCCCCGGCGCCCTCCCTGGCAGCCTGAGCAGGCCGGTCGGCGCCCCGGAGTTTGGTTCATAAGCTCTCTGAGTCTCGGACGTTCGGAGATTTGGCTTCGCTCGAAGGCGAAGCGCTGTATTCTCGCGATCTGCAAAATCTCCGAAATCCGAGATGCCTTCTCAGCAAGCGTCCCTTGTGAATTCCAGACGGTTCAAGAACTTGATAAAAGACATTCTCCGCGTCGTCGGCTCGCGAGGGCAGGGGTTTCTTGATCGGTTCGGCTGCCGCTTCTATTCCCATGCTTCTTTGCCCCTCGGAGTGGACATGGCCGTGGACATCGGGAAGCTGCGGTGCGGGCGCGTGGTCGATGTGGTTTTTGATGTGGGGGCAAATTTCGGGCAATCGATGAGCTATTTCGCCAAGGCGTTTCCCAGCGCCGGCATTTACTGCTTCGAGCCTGTGGCCTCGACGTTTTCCGCCCTGTCCACTGCCGCGGTCGGATTTCCAAAGGTGCGAGCGTTCAACCATGGCATGGGTGACCATGCCGGCGATTACGAAATCTTCGTCCATGGTAACGCGGGGGAAAACTCGCTAATGCGGCCAGCTTCCGCCTCCGAAACGGCATCCCGGAAAGAACGGGTGCTAATCCGTACCATCGACTCATTCTGCGAGGAGCAGAAGTTAGACGGGATCGACCTGTTGAAAATCGATGTGGAAGGCTTCGAACTTCAAGTGTTGGCAGGGGCGGAACGGATGCTGCGCGAGAGGCGTGTCGATCTTATCTATTCGGAGGCTGGCTTCGACGCCGCGGACAAGGGCCACACGTTCTTTCCCGAGATCCACGCCTTCATGCAGGCTCGCGGATTCGAATTGTTTGCTTTCTACGACCCGCGGCACTGGCGCAGCCCTTTCTCCTGCGAGTACGCCGATGTGCTCTACGTCAGTCGCGAGATGAAGCGCGGCGGCCTGTCCCGTGCGCTGATTCCCTGAGCCGGTTTCGGCTAGACGAGCTGGCTGTGGGCGAAGTCGTGATATACCATCGTCTCGTTGTTTGACGTGACGACCTCCTGCACGATGCGGCACAAATCAGAAATCTCGTAGGGCTTTGCGAGACAGCGGCAGAAGCCATACTCCTGGTAGCGGCTCATCACCGGATCCATGGCGTAGCCGCTGGAGACGATGGCTTTGATGGAAGGTTCGATCTCGCGGAGCCGCTTGATTGCTTCCTGGCCTCCCATTCCGCCGGGAATGGTCAAATCCGATATCACCGCGATGAAGGGTTCTCCACAGTCGCGCGCCTCTTGATACACTTTGATGGCTTCGGCGCCGTCGTTCGTTTCCGTGACGTCAAAGCCCATCGGAGTAAGCGCGCAACTCACAAGCGCGCAGATGGCTTCTTCATCGTCGATCACGAGGATCCGGCCCTTGCCAATATAAGACTCGTCGACGGTTGCGCTGCTGCGGGAGGCGGCTTGAAACTCCTTGTCCGAAGCCGGCAGGTAAATCCTGAAGGTCGATCCACACCCGGCCTTTGACTCTACTGTAAGAAGTCCGTCGTGGTTCTTGATAATCGAGTAGGAAGTGGCGAGACCGAGACCGCTCGCCTTGGGCTTGGTGGTGAAATAAGGATCGAAAATCTTTTTGATGTACTCTTCCGGTATTCCAATACCTTCGTCCTGCACTGTGATCTTGATGTAGTTCCCCACGCGTAGCGGCTCCAAAGCGGCGATCTCGGCGGGCAGGTGGAAATTCTCGCACACGACTGTCACTGTCCCGCCCGCTGGCATCGCCTCCTGCGCGTTTTGGGTGACGTTCCCAATGACCTGTGAAATCTGGCCGGCATCGATTTCTACAGCCCACAGGTCTGTCGGCATTTCGATATCCAACCGGACGTTCGCCGCGTTCACCGAGGATGTCACCGTGTCCCTTATCAGCTTGCTGATAGAGGCGGTCTTCTTGAGGGGCGCGCCCCCCTTTGCAAATGTCAGGAGCTGCTGCGCGAGATCCTGCGCCCTTAGAGCCGCTTTCTTGGCGGAGGCCAGCCGCCCATGCATGTCCTCCTCGGGAGAAAGCGTGGTCAGCGAGAGTGAAAGATTCCCGATGATCGCCGTGAGCAGGTTGTTGAAGTCATGCGCGATGCCGCCTGCCGCCACACCCAGCGATTCCAGCTTCTCCGCCTTCTGCCGCTCTTCTTCCGCGCGATACTTCTCCGTGACGTCCCGGAATACCAGAACGACGCCCACTTTGCGATTTGCTTTGTCCCGGATCGGAGACGCGCTGTTCTCGATCAACCTTTCGCTCCCGTCCCGCGACACAATGATGGCGTGGCTTGCGTTCCCCACCACCGAGCCGGTTTCAATGATGCGCTCAACAGCATTCTGACTGGGTCTGCGTGTTCTCTCATTGATGAGGTTGAAGACGGCGACGAGAGGCTGCCCCAGCGCCTGATCCTGGCTCCACCCGGTCAGCTTTTCCGCCACATTGTTTAGCATCAATATCTTGCCGGAAACGTCCGTGGTGATGAAGCCATCCCCAATTGACCTCAGCGTCACCGCTAGGCGTTCCTTCTCAGCCGCGAGGTCTTCTTCGAAACGCTTCCGCTCAATTTCCGCTCCGGCCCGCGCCGCGAAGATCTGCAGCGTGGACTCAGCGATCTGCATGTCCTCCATCGGCTTTGTGTCCAGGACGCCCATTACGCCGATCGGCCGCCCGTTATGGTCGGAAAGAGGCATCGCGACAAAGCTTTCCGCCTTTAGCTCATTTAACAACTCGTCGTTCGGGAACTTGTCCCTGATTTCGCTCGCGTATGCTCGGAAACCTTTCTTCAGGACTTCGTCGTATATCGTGTTGGAGATTTTGTAGTTCGCTTTGCGCCGAATGTTCCCGTGCTCCGCGATCAACATCGAACACGTATTCTCTCCTCCTGCTCGCATCACTTCGATGATGAAGGCAAAATCGCTCTGCAATGCCTTCGAAAGCTGTTTCACCAAAGATCTCACAAACTCCTCGCCCGTCGTCGCCGATACGCCAAGACCGATATGGCGCAAAGTCTCCTCCGAACGTTTGCGCTCGGTTACGTCACGGATCAGCGCGACGTATTGCCTCCTTCCCGATACCTTCATCTCGCTCAGCGAAATTTCGATAGGGAACGGGTAATAGTTTTGCCGATTGCCCACGGCCATGATCGTGCCCCTTCCCAGATTGGCCATGTCGTGCATGAACAGGCGCTGTGGGATCAACTTGCCAACCGCCTTGCCGACGATCTCCGCTGCCTTGTACCCAAACATCTTCTCCGCTGCGGGATTCATGGATTGCACCAGTCCTTGGACGTCCATCGTGATAACGCCATCCATCGTGGCTTCGATAATCGACCTGGTCTGCGCCTCCGCCGAGGCGATCTTGAGCAGATGCTTCCGGTACGCCGCGAAGCTGTAGAAGCTGGATCCGGCAAGGAACACCATCGCGAGCACGCATACAGCCGCGAAGCCGCCGTCCTTGATCATGTGATCCATCCGCGCGCTAAAGCTGATCTTCTTGTACAGGTCGGACTCGGAACGTTCGAAATCCCCGACTGCGCCATGCACCTGATCCATGATTCCCTTCCCGTTTGTATGGGCGACCGCCGCCACTACATCCCCTCGCTGCTGCCGCGCCGCTATCTCTGGCAGCGCCGCTTCCGCCTGCCACCGCTCGACTCCGCTCTTTATCTTGGCCAGCATCGCGGACTGCGGCGCGTTGCCGCCCAGCAGCACGGCCAAATGCCCATGGATTACTCCAAACTCACTCTGCGCATGCTTGTATGTCTCCAGGAAGCTGCTTTGTCCTGTGAGCAGGTAGCCCCACTGGGCTTTCTCCATTTCTGAAATCACGCTCTCGATCTTGGGCGCGTACACCAGCACCTGGAACGAGGAGTTCGCAAACTGCTCGGCTTCCGTGACGGAACGCAGCGACTCTTCTTCATCCAACTGCAAGGCTTCGAGGGATTTTCTTGCCAGATCAAGCAACGCGTTGCCCAGCGCGGACCGCGATAGCTCTCCCGGTGTTAGATCGCCGATCTCCCCCTGCGGCTTTGATCGGTGACTGTCCAGTTCGGGTTCCACCGTTTTGGCAAGCCACTCCTCCATATTCTTTCTCATTAGGGGCACTCGCTCCCTTTGCTTCGGGTCCTCCATCACCAGGCTCATCAACTCGTCCAGTCGGGACAGGAGCGCCGATTTCCTCGACTCGTATGGCTGCAAATAATGGCTGTCCCCGGTTAGCAGGAATCCCCTGTGGCCGGTTTCCAGTGTGTTCAGTTCATTTTCGACCTTGTTCGCCACTCTCAGGATGTCCAGCGTCCGCCCTCGGGCGTTGTCGTGACGATGGTCTCGCAATGTCGAGAACAGCACTGTGGCTGCGACCAGAGTGAGGCCAAAAAAGCCCGCGAGCGACGAACCTATGACCCTTCCATTGAAGAAATCGTCGCTTGCGAGCCAGTCTCTTAACCTCTTTACAGGCGGAATCTTCGATACAAAGGCAGGCATCTCGCCTTTGCATAAGCTAGAACCATACCCGCGCTGTTGCGGAACAGTGCCGAGCCATATCCCAAGTTGCCTAAAACTTGAGAAAACTTTTGTGAGGGATGCCTTCCAAAATGGCAGCCCCTTTCAGGAACTCCAGTTCGATGAGGAACTGCGCTTCGAGCAACTCTCCGCCCATCCTCTCTATCAACTTTGCCGCAGCCGCCGATGTTCCGCCCGTTGCCAGTAGATCGTCGATGAGGATTACTTTTTCCCCGGGCTGGATCGCGTCCACATGCATCTCCACGATCGCCTCGCCATACTCCAGCTTGTAAGCGACCGACTTCGTCGTATACGGCAGCTTCCCCTTCTTGCGCACAGGCACGAAACCAAGACCCATGTGGTGCGCCACCGCCGCGCCAAACAGAAAACCGCGCGCGTCGATCCCCACAATCTTCCGGACATCCCGGCCTTCGCAGGCTTCGATGAAACCTCCCACAGCGATCCGGAACAACTCGCCGTCCGCGAGGACGGGGGTGATGTCCTTGAATACTATCCCGGGAATTGGGAAGTCATGCACATCACGGACGGCATCGCGCAAACGGGCCAGGTTGTCATTCGTCATCGAAACGTTCTGCCAGAGTTGCCGGGGTTTATCAACCGGCTTTCCGCTCCGCGCCGTCCCGTTCTTCAGGGTTGCATGGACTAAACCGCGGGGTTGCGCGATTCCGCCGCGAGCTGCTCCCAGAGCGCTCGCTCCTTGTCGTTCAATTCCTTCGGAAGGGCGATCTGGACGTCCACATAGAGTTCCCCGCGGCTCTTCCCGTGCGGCAGGCCGCGCTGTTTCAACCTGAACCGCTGCCCATGCTGGGTGCCAGCCGGTATTTTCAGCCGCACCTCGCCTTCCACTGTCGGCACCTGCGCCTGGCATCCAAGCACCGCCTGCCAGGGCGCGAGCGCCAGTTCATGGATAAGGTCAGTCCCCTGTACTTGAAAATCGGGATGTTGAGCAAAATGCACCCGAAGAAAAAGATCGCCCGAGAGTGCCCCATTCTGCCCCGCCTCTCCCTGACCGGCCAGTCGGATGCGTTGTCCTTCACGCACCCCCGCCGGGATGTTCACTTCGTAAGTCTCCACTTTCGACTTCCCGGTTCGGCGCAGCGATATTTTGCGCCGCGATCCCGTGATCGCTTCCTCGATCGTCACCAGGATATCGGCTTCCACATCGCTGCCCGGGCGCTCGCGGGCCTGGGTGGAAAAGCCTGGCCCGAATGGGCTGGCCTGGCGCCCTCCTCCGCCTCCAAAGAACTGCTCAAAGAAGTCGCTGAACCCCGTCCCGCCGAATTCGAATTCGACTCCCTGGTTTCCGCCAGGCCGCCCTCCGCGCTGTGGCGGAAATCCCGACATGCCGGGGTGCGCTGGCTGCGGCCCACCTCGTTCCCAGTCCGCGCCGAGCGTATCGTATTTCTTCCGCTTCTCCGGATCGCCTAAAACTTCGTAAGCCTCGTTGATCTCTTTGAACTTCGCTTCCGCCCCCTTTTTGTCCTTTGAGACATCGGGATGATGCTGGCGAGCCAGCTTCCGGAATGCCTTTTTGAGCTCGTCTCCGGTCGAATTCTTGGCGACCCCGAGCGTTTCATAGTAATCCTTAAATTGTACGGCCATACGTCTGCGAACGATACGCGGAATCTTATGCGAAAAAAAATGAGAAATGCGACGGATGTGGAGAGCGTCGTTTCATTCAGGCACTCTGCGGCGTCACAGGCAGCCCCCAAGGAGGAGCCATCCGGTGGCGCTCTGACTTCTACTCGGTTCGAATTGCATCACGGAGATTGTCTTGAGGGGATGCGTCTTTACCCGGATGGGTGCGTGGATGTCGTTGTAACATCTCCGCCGTACAATCTGGACATCGTGTACAGCACATACCGGGACTCTGCTCAGCGCGTGGACTTTCTGGATTGGTGCTGCCAGTGGGGCGCGCAGCTAAAAAGGCTCCTCTCCGAAACGGGCTCCTTTTTCCTCAACATCGGGTCCTCGCCGGCCAGCCCCATGCTCCCCCACGAGATTGTAAGCGCTTTCCGCCCGCTCTTTGTCCTTCAGAATACGATTCACTGGATCAAATCCATCAGCGTAGCCACAAAGGATGGCAATCAGATTTCGGCCGGCCATTTCAAGCCCATCCAGTCCGAAAGATTCCTGACCGATTGTCATGAGTTCATTTTTCACTTTACGAAGACAGGCGCTGTCAAACTGGATCGTCTCGCCGTTGGGGTGCCTTATTCTGACAAAAGCAACATCGCCCGGTGGGGGCATACAGGCGGGCGCGATCTGCGTTGTCGCGGCAATAACTGGTTCATCCCCTACAAAACGATAAAGAGCCGCGCAGCCGAAAGACCTCACCCCGCGACATTCCCGGTGTCTCTCGCTTCACAATGTCTGAAGCTTCACGGCCTCAGGCCTGGCATGGTGATGCTGGATCCCTTCCTCGGCATAGGGAACTCGGCCTTGGCCGCCCGCGAATGCGGTGTAGAGCGCTTTATAGGTTTCGAGATCGACGAGTCCTACCTTCAGGAGTGCAAATGCCGGCTCCAGGCCAGCCCGGCTCCTACATCTGCGGAGGCAATCCTGCCTGGCTTCTGAAGGCGATTGCCAGCCGGCGCCCGCTCGTCCCCGCGCTGGCGAGCTTCGCGTCAAGCACATCCGCCGCGTTGCGCGCGGCGAGGCCCAGCGCTCCGCGTCCGTTCAACTCATGCTCGATCTGTCGCAGCGCCGAAAGCGCCTCCGGACGGCCTGTTAACGCCAGCGCCTGCACTGCGGACACGCGGAAGACCTCGCTCGTTCGGCTCTCTCGCGCCCAGCGCGGCAGCATATCCAGGGCTACCCCGGGAAAAAACCGGGCTATGCCATACAGCGCGTAGTGGCGTGTCCCTTCTTCCCCTTGCAGCAGCTCGTGCTTCCAGTAATCCCACTCCGCTTGAGCCGGAATTTTGTAGTATTGCATTGCTACCGCGTGCGCCAGCGGGTCGATCATTGCTTCGATCTTCAGTTGGGGGTCAATCGAAAGCGCGATCTGATCCTCCGGGCATCCGATCTCACGCAGCAGCGCCAGCGCCGACACAATGTCTGCGACTTCCACCTTGAACGCGCTTGTGTCGAATTTTGTCGGCAGATCACTTCCCGGCTCCGGGAATTTGGCGAAAGCCGCTACCGGCAGATTCTCGGTCAACGCCAGGATTGCAGTTTGGATCGCTCCTTCGGACGCGTCCTGCCGGTTCTGAAGCGCTGCAACCAGCGCGTCGAGGTTCCCGAGAGTGTAGCTGGCGAGCCGGTAGTCGGCCGGTCCCATGCTGTTTGCGGATCGGGCCGCCGCGGTTTGCAATTCCCTGGAGCAGCTTTCTCCTCCGCCTAGCTCAAACTCGCACGGGTAAAGGAGGACCACGCAACTGTTCCCAGACTGAAATATTTGCCCTTCTTTCAGGTGGAAGCGAGCCCGTTTCAGAGTGTTATTCGAGAAAAGCGCCACCATCTTCTCCCGTCCGTTGCCCTTAAATTCCGCTGTGAGGCTTTTGTCAGCCACCGCGCTCGCAAAGTCGACGGACTGTGCCCGCGAGTAGGCTTCCATTGGCCGTATGCCCGCCCGCAGATGTTCAAGGGTCACCGGCCCGGCCAGGGAGGCGTGGTGCCTTTCGCCCGAAAAAACAAAAGTAGCTCCCGCTGCAAAGGCGAGTGCTGTTATCGCTGAAACAGGTTTCCAGTATTGACGAAGCATACCCTGTTAAAAGCACGCCCCGCGCCATCGGTGCTCAAAACTGAGACTGCCCCGACTGCGGAACCTGTGCTATTCAACCAAAGCCGCCCCAAGAACTCTGCCGGTCAAGTGCCGAAGAAATGCTGGCCTCAGCCTGAAGGCATTCACCGCCAGGCTCCCGAGGACAGGATGCAATACCGCTTCCCTTGCGATCCGGTTGATCCACAGCCGCCCTGAATAGAGCTTCGCGTGGGACTTCCGGTAGTCACCGAAAAAACGATCCCCGCTGCCAGTAATCGCCTTTCTGATGATGCTGCGCGCGGCGAGTTCTCCTGAAGAAAGGGCGTAGAATATGCCCTCGCCGGTGAAAGGCTCCAGCACACGAGCAGCGTCGCCCACGAGGATCAATCCGGCCTCCGGCACCGGCGCGACAGGGGCGCGGGCCAGTGGCGCGATCGTACGCCAGACTTGTGTCGTCGGCACGCCGAAACGCTGCCGCGCCCACTCCCTCATCGCTGGCGCCTGGGTTGCGCGCCCCACCATGCAAAGGTTCATTTCGCCGCCCCCCACATCGCAGTATCCACAATAGCCTCCGCGCATGAATTCGAGAGCGACACCTCGCGCCGGGGCTGCCTTCGGCAAATAGTGGGTTTGCAGGGAGATGCGATCCCTCTTCGCCGCGGGCAGCACTCCCGCGAGCCTTGTCACCGTGGAGTTGCGGCCATCTCCGGCCACCAGCACTTCGCTTTCGAATGTCTCCCCTCCCGCTGTGACCGACCAGCCGCGTTCCACGGATGACACCGCCAAACCCTCCCTTACCTCGGCGCCGCGCTCAGCCGCTTTCAACAACAGGATATGGTCGAACAGGCTGCGCTTGATCGCGATCTCGCCCACGCCCTTCTCTGAAAGCGCGATGCGCAGCGTCTGGCCGCCCAACCCAACGAACTCCACACTGTCCAGGCGGGCGTGCTGCCGGTCCAGCAACCGTCCGGACACCCCCAACCGGTCCAGCACTCCCCAAGCCGCTGGGTTCAGGCAATCGCCGCACACCTTATCCCGTGGGAACACGCTGCGTTCGATGAGCAGGGTGTTAAGTCCCGCCTCCGCGCAGAACGCCGCGCATGTCGAGCCGGCTGGCCCTCCCCCGACCACGATTACATCGAACTTTCTCCTAGACAAAGACCTCCGCGACGGAGTCGGCCAGCATCCTACCCTGCCTTGTCAGCAGTAATCGCTGATCGCTCACATTCACCAATCCGAGTTCCTCAAAATTTGCGATCTCCTCCCGCCACGGCCCCACCAGCGCGACCGGGACACCCCGGTTTGTTCGCAGCGCGAACGCGATTTTTTCCGCCAGACGCGTGGACTCATTAACGACCTCTTCGAAAGAAGCCGGCGATTCAGACGCGAAAATCCGATCCGCGTATTCCTTCGCGTTCGGTATATTCTGCCAGCGCCGGCTCCCCACAGTCGAGAACGCGCTCGGCCCTATTCCCACGTAATCTGCCCCGGTCCAGTAGGCGAGGTTGTGCTGGCAGTCTTTGCCTTCCCTCGCGTAATTCGAAATCTCATACTGCTCGTAGCCGCCCTCGCTCAGAGTATCCATTGTCAGTTCAAAAAGGTCCGCGTCCACATTCTCATCCTGCGTAAATTCACCCGCGGTCAGCTTGTCGAAATATTCCGTATCCTCCTCATAGGTCAGGCAATAAGCAGAGATATGTTCAGGAGCCATCGCTACCGTCTTCCGCAGTGAACCCAGCCACTGCTCGGTCGTCTGGGTCGGGATCGCGAACATCAGATCCAGGTTGATATTCTCAAACCCAGCCTCTCGCAGGATCCCGTACGAGCGTTCCGCCTGCGCCCCAGTGTGCGCGCGGCCCAGCACCTGGAGGATTCTCTCGTCCCACGATTGCACTCCCATGCTGATCCGGTTTACCCCCAGTTCCGTCAACAGCCGCGCCTTCTCCTTCGAGACAGTGGCCGGGTTCATCTCGAGCGTCCACTCCTCCAGCCCGCTTAGATCCAGGCGGGCCCGCATCCCCTCCAGCAGATACGCGAGCTGGGAGACAGACAGAGCGCTTGGAGTGCCCCCGCCAAAAAAGATCGTTCGCGGAGTCAGCTTGCCATGCCGCGTTGCCTCCTCAATCTCCAGCAAAAGCGCGTCAAGAAACCGCCTCGTCTGCGAAGCATCAGACACCTCGCTGTAGAAGCTGCAATACGGACACAGCTTCGGACAGAACGGAATATGAACGTAAAGATGGTTGATCACGGCGGCCAATCCCAAACCCTGTAGGGCGTTTGTGTCAAACGCCGATTCCTAAAAGAACTGTAGTGCATGTGTGTTCCCGCAAAGCGGGACTGATTCTTCCAAACGCCGCAAGGCCAGATCCAGGTAGATGACATGGGTTGCCTGAACGAGCGCGAAGGCGCAACCGTCAGACAACCCATGAATACTAAACAGCAACCAAAAATAGAACCAAAACCCTCCCTCATCAAGATCGCGATCGACATGCACCTGAAAAGTTTTCGGGTGGTCAGACAGATCGAATACAGCGCGCCGCAGCCCGCGCAGAAGTTTAGCCCGGAGAAGTTTTACGCGTGGCTGGGTAAGCAAATCGCGGGAGCCGGCGCAGTGGTGGTGTGCTACGAAGCTGGCTGCTTTGGCTATGAGCCAGCGCGGCGCATGCAAAAGATGGGGGCGAACGCGCTGGTCATAGCGCCCCAGAATTGGGACAAGCAGGGCAAGCGGCAAGTCAACGACCAGAGCGACGCGCAGGTGATGTGCCGGCGGCTGAGCGACTATCTGTGCGGGCATAAGCGGGCGCTCTCGGTGGTGCATATTCCCACGCCCGAACAAGAGCAGGAACGGGCACAAGGTCGATTGCGGCAGCAATTGCGCAAAGAGATCCGGCGCATGCAAGCGATGGGGCGCAGCCTGCTTTTGGCCCGGCAGATGCCTGTCACCGGGCGTTGGTGGAGCGGCGCGCTATGGCAGAAGATCAAAGAGCGAATGGCGCCTGGGGTGATTGAGCATCTGGAGGTATGGAAGAAGCTGCTGGAATTGGCCGAGGAACAATCAGGCCGCCTGGAGAAGGAGTTAAAGGCCGCCGCGCCTGAGGGTCTCTTCTTTGGGCAAGGCGAGTTGACCTACGAATTGCTGCGGCGGGAACTTGTAGAGCAAGGACGCTTTAAGAATCCTGCGCCAGGTGGGCAACTACTTTGGGCTGTGCCCGAGTGAAAGTTCTTCTGGAGCGAGCCGCCGAATGGGATCGATCACCAAGCACGGCAATCCACGACTGCGCCAGCTCATGGTCGAGCTGGCGTGGCGGACGAGCCGCTTTCAGCCGCATTATCGGGCGGTGCAGAAATGGGGGCCGGTGCTGGCCGCGCCTGAGCCCTCGCGGCGCAAGAAAGCCATTGTGGCCTTGGCGCGCCGCTTGGCGGTCGATCTATGGCGGATCGCGACCGGGCGGGTCACCGCGGCGAGCCTTGGTCTGAGCATTGATGGCGGCCCACTCCCGGAACAAGTCGCGGCATAAGTCACTCCAATTCCACCGAAACCCCGCATGATATAAGGAGAATTTAATGAACTTTAGGTAAACTTTGGAAACGGCGCGCGCTCGCAGGCGTCCCTGGAAAAGCGAAAGCATTCCGTTAGGTAGATTGAGCGCGTTGGTTCCTCTTCCTCGACCCGAATCGTCATAATGTTGGCGCCCTAAAACACCGCCAACGGATAGCAGGATGCCCGTGGGATGCTCGCCGAGGCGTCCGTCCGTCGCGCGACTCACCCTTCCCCCACCAACAACCTCCGTCGCGTCCTCCGCCGCCCCCCTTCTCGAAGCTCTGCCCGACGCGCGCCCAGCCTTCCTTCTCGCGGCTCCGCCCAGTGCCCCCCCATCCGCCAAGCCCCCGTCGCAGCGAACCCGCCCAGGTGGGGATGCCTCGCCGAGGCGTCCGTCCGTCTAAACGCAAATCCCCTCCCAAAACCATCGTCAGTGACACACCCCCAAAGCCGAAGGCCAGATCTTGTAATGCCTTTGTATTCCCCCAAAGCGGGACTGATTCTCCCAGAGCCGAAGGAAATGAGCGCCGAAGGCGGTTCCGGGTGCACGCTCAGGTTCTTCACCCCGGAAGTCGCGAAACTCTTGAGCGTGCCAGAAGGAGAAACGCCCCGTGGCGAACTCTCGGCCGCGCTCGGCATGAGAGACCGAGAGCATTTCCGACAGGCGATTCTACCCCCCGCCTTGCGCGCTGAAGTCATTGAGAGGACGCAGCCGGACAGTCCCAAGAGCAGCAAGCAGCGCTACCGACTCACGACGCTGTGAAACGCCTTCCTTGGATATCGGTTCTGGCGCGGAAAGCGAAGAGGGATGAGACCGAATGCCGCGCGACCTGTAGGAGCGAGTTCACTTGCCTGTGCTCAAAAAAAGCAACTGACCTGAACAGGTTACCTTCGCGCTATAGTTCGGCTTCCGCATGATCGTGGACGCTTATCGTTTCCAGAGCGTTATTTGCCGCTTGATGAATTCCACTTTGTCGTGGACAGGAACCCGTCTCGATTTGCTCAGATAAATCCACTCCTTATCCGTCACTTCGTCCAGTTTTGCGGCGACCTTCTGTTTGTCCGAGCCCAAATAGGTATCGCCAAACGTCTCCGCATTCTCGCCATCCAGATCGAAGGCCAGCAAAAATAACACCGCGAACCTGCACTTTTCCGGGATAGTAAAAGAGCGCACCTGGGCAGCGATTCTGTCATGCGTGTCCTCGCGTTCAGGCATCGGGTCTGGAGACACCTTTCTGAACAATGGGGCAATATGCGGAACATCATTTAGATACATGAAGTGAACGTAAAGAGCGTAAAAAACCCGATCGCATTCCGGGATTGTGATCTGCCGAGCCTGCGCTACGCCAGATGTGACGCCCCCTTCTGTCGCATGGCAACAGCGCGGACAGATTCCGAGTACAAGACTCACTATCGCCGTAGGTAACCAAGCGATTAACCCATGAACGCCCTGTGTTCGTATCAATGGGCTATTCAGTAACATGGAGAGTTCCAATGAAATATTCGTGAAAGGTTACTGGGTCGGGTATGGCCGGGGAATGTTGGGTTATGGTTGTGGTGTGTTCACTGGACGAATAGGTCAGAGCGTTTATAATCGCTTGCATCTCCCCCGCGGGCGAGACGATGCAGCCTTTTCTATCCGATTGCGCTCCCTCATGAATTCTAAAACTGTAGCGCCCATCGGACGGCCCGCCATCTCAAACGTCGTTAAGTTTTGTCCCATCGTTCGGATCTAAGATGAACGCAGTGAAACCCGTGTCGAAATATTGGCCGCCTTGCCCCCGTGTGTAAATGGCGTAATAGCCAATTGGTATCGCACCGATCGCATCGGGGAATGTCGATGGTAAGATCTTTTGCAACGTTCGCGGAAGTGTCGGAGGCCCGCCTCACGAAGCGCCTTCATGTAATTCCCATGTAGGGCCGGACGCGTCGGGGAGGGGCTCACGCAAAGAGGCAAGGCACGCGAAGGAAGGGGGAGGTTTTTATGCTTTACGCGGGTGATGGCGGGTTTGTTGCCTTGCGGCGAATTGAGCCCAGGGTGGCACCCTCCACAGTATATACCGGTTGAAGCCGTCTCCCATCACCTGCCCGCTGCATCGTCCCTCATTCCCATCTCTTTCATTCTCTTCTTTTGCTGTAACGCCAGATCATAATCCGAATAAAAATGAGCGACCTGAGTTCGAAGCTCTTGCGAGAGAACCAAAGTTGCCGAAGACGATTTCTTCATAATGGGATTCACGATCATGCGCGCAAAGATGATATCTTCGAGAAGCCATCGCCCATCTACCAGGACAAACCTGCATTGGCTTCTCTCCGTGCCAAACATCCCCTGCGAGGACCGTTTCAGGTGAACGACCACTGTTGCATGATCTGCGACGACCTTAGCCTTGTCGATCTTTACACTGGTTACAAGCCAGTAGCTCTGGACGAGAGGGTCAAAATTACCCCCCGGGTCAGGCCCCGCTGAATAAAGGTGGTCACGCGCCTTATACCAGTCTTTCACCTCCGCTGCGAGGGTTGGGGAAAGCAGCGGCATCGCTTCCTCCAAGGACAAGGAGAATCCGTTCGGTTGCAAGCGGTTATACCAGCCTGTATGGAACATCCTCCGCG
The DNA here is from genome assembly GCA_963828525.1 of uncultured Verrucomicrobiae bacterium. GTDB lineage: Bacteria > Verrucomicrobiota > Verrucomicrobiia > Chthoniobacterales > Chthoniobacteraceae > CAWHEP01. Next base: position 537,699 of record CAWHEP010000008.1, on the reverse strand, counting down.
CGATTTCGCGGGGAGAACCGGGAACCTCTTTTCCCGCAATCGCTTCGGATGACCAGAGGCACGCGAAGCTTAGCCAGATCAGGAAGGGAGCTTTATAGCGCGCGCTCACTCTAGGAAACTCACGCTTCGGTTGGGATCATCCTGAATCGTCGTTGTCACGACGGCCCATGAAGCAATGCCTATGCCGAATTTATTCCAGGCCCAGGTGGACTTGCCCAGTTTGGTGCCAGCATACTGGTCAAACACTGTTACCCCGCTCGAATTTTGGCTCAGGTAAATAGCGGTATGATTTCCCGACAGGTTGCTTTCATACACCCCGTTCGAGTCCCACCCGGCTGCAATCATCGTTCCTGCCTGAATCTTGTGGCCTTGAACCAGCAGTCCGGGCGCCCATGTGCCCGTGAGCGGGGAGTCGTGCAGGTGTCCCGCGATTGTTCCGCAGAGAAACTGGGCCCCCGTTGCGCACTGGCCATCAAGAGGGTCTGGCCGCCGATTAGGATCTCCTTGATCTCCATGGTAGACCTCTTTCCCCGCAATCGAGTTCAGTGAGTCGCTCGCGACATTGGACATCTGAATCCAGGAATTTCCAACCCCAGACGAATTCTTAACTGCGTAGCAACCTCCGAAATCAAAGTCGCCTGTTGGAACCGGCGCGTAAACACGCCCATTCGCCCCATCCGGAAACCCGCTCGGATCCGGCGTGGTCCATCGGCTCGTCGTCGCATCATAGGCGCGCGCATTGAACACATACGCGCCAAGGGCCTTGCTATAGGGCTTGCCCGTATATCGAATCTCCTCCGGCGATAACGTCGTGACTCGGAGCTTCCCGTTCATGAGCGGGTGATCCGCGTCTCCTCCGCGGGCGTCCGCGATCCCAAACACCAGCAGCGACAGAAAAGCCGCAGCCACACTCTTAACCGATCTGTTTTTGTTCATGCGAGCAGGTTTACGCCAAGCGCAAGGGAAAAGCAAAAAGAGCAGAATGGGTGCGCTTACAAACACATACGCACACTTACAAACACTTAGTGAACACAATTCCCGCAGAGGGCGGCGAAGCTTGGGGGAGGGGCGCCCGCGAAGACCGCCAGGCGTGTAACGGAAGAGGGGGATTTTAAACGCCGAGACGCAGAGGCCCGGGAGGGGGAGAGCGGAGAGAGCGGGACGAAGTGCAACTTCGGAGACGATTGCGTATCGCATGCAGGATAGGGATGCCTCGCCGAGGCGTCCGTCCGTCTAAACGCAAACTCCCCTCCCAAAACCATCGTCAGTGACACACCCCCAGAGCCGAAGGCAAATCTTGCAGGGCGTTTGTGTTCCCGCAGAGCGGGACCGCGGGAGGCAAACCCAGGCATACTGCTCTTCTCCTCCTCACTCCACAACTCCCCCTTCTGTATCAGCGTCTTGGCATTGAAATCTCCCAATCCGCAAAGCTCCGTGTAATCCGCGGTGAAAACCCTTCTCCGCCCCAAACCGTGAAATACGCGCGCCATAGTCCATTCTGTTTAATCAGAGGGATTAGCAGTGTTGGGTGTCGGGTGCCGTGAACCATCCACGAGAAATGCGGAAGCCCAATCGGCGGTTAGTGTGCAATCCAGTCGTTGACAAGTGCCCTGAACAAGCGAATCCGCGCGGGATCCTTGCATCTCTGATACGGCCACGTGTTCATCAGTTCGTGGTCGGGGATGCGATTAAGCGCGACGCCAACGGCGTGCTGATCCGATCCAAGGTAGTCATGCCCAAACATCTCCGCCCCATCGCCATCCAGGTTTAGGGACAGCAACGACATCAAAGCAAATCTGCACTTCTCCGCGAGAGGCAAGGCTCTCACCAGTCTCATGAGCGACTCTTTTTCGCCGTGATCTGTCTTTACCTCGGCGGGGATCCCTCGTCCGGCTTGCATGATCTCGCGCGAAATCGAGCCGCCCACGAATTCCTGCATGAATAATCTCATGCAGACTGTGTCAGCATGCGCAAACGCGGCATTCGCTTCCGCGCCTGATGCCCATGCGCATCCCCCCGTCAGCAAAAAGAACAATACCGCCAAAGGAACTTTCACTAGGTATTGACGCGTTGTCGGCGACATATATCTACTCCGTGACCTTCAACGACCCGAGTTTCCACTCCCAGAATGTTTCCGGCGGATCTATGGACGTCCCATGTTGATCAATCTTGTAAAGCGTTTGAGAGTAGCTTGTTGAGTATACCCGGACAGCCCTGTCCGCGCATTCTTAATTCCCTAACATCGTCTTTATTTGGCGGTGGATGGCGTCAATCTTGTCAGCCACAGGGACGCCTCTGGCCTGGCACAGGAATTCCCATTCGACATCTGTAATCTTGCTCAATTCCTCTCCAACCCTCTTTTGGTCGGCGCCGAAGTAGTTGGAACCGAAGTTCTCGGAACCCTCACCATCAAGCCTGAATGCAAGAAGGGACAGAATCGCGAATCTGCACTTTTCCGGGATGCTAAAGGAGCGCATCGCTGCGAAGATGCGGTCAGTGGGCCTTCATCGCTCGGGTAGGGGTCGGGGGCCACCCTCTTAAATATGGCGGATACGTGGGGGACGCGCTACCTCGGCATACATCATTTCCATGTATGAGAGCATTGAATACCCTATCGCATCGGGGAATGTCGATGGTAAGATCTTTTGCGACGTTCGCGGAACTGTCGGAGGCCCGCAGGCAGAGCCAAGGGAGAAGAAGGAAGGCCGAGGCAGTCGCGTAACGAAGGGCTATGACTTGCATAATGGAGCTACTCAATGACGTGGGGGAAAGGAAAGCTCGCCGGATCGCCCGAAGACCCGCAGATGCAGATCGATCTGAGCAGATTTAGTCCGTTAGACAGAAGTAGAAGGCGCCACGGTCATTGTCAACCCATACCTGCGGTTGCCAGCCTGCCGTGATCCCGTGCTTGATATTTGCGATGTCGAACCAATCGACGCGCAGGGAACCCTGCGGTGTGACATCAAGAACCGGCGCTTCTGTTATGACCTTGATCTTCGGGGCCGCATATTTCCACTTCATATCCTTTGCATGAGAACGGAAGACCGGTTCAATTGCGCGCGCGCATTCAGGGCTGGAATCTTCGAACCGAACAAAGCATTGGTAATTCTCCCAATCGGAAAACACGGCGACTTGTATATTCCTAGCGCTATCTGGAAGCGGTATTCGGCAAAACTTCCTGGCTTCCGTCAGGGAGACGGGCGAAGTAGTTTGCCGAACGCTTCTGCACCATGCCTCCCAGACTTTGGTGGAGGAAAACACGCATGTCGCCAGGGCAGCGGCAAGCACGGCAAGCTTCACGAAGCTATTCCTTCCAGTCCACGATATAAGTCTCTTTGTAATATGCGTTAACGTTGAAAGGCTCTACGTAACCATGGTTCTGTAGCCTTAATCCCGCCGCAGTGGGGCTGTACCAGTGGGAATCGTTCGTGAAGTCCCAGAACTTGTACATGGTGATATTAGCGCTGTAGGTCGCTTCGTAGGTTCCGTCAGTGTTGGCGACCGCCACTGTGCCGTCCGACCAAAACCTAGCACTTCCGATGCCATAGTACGCGTCGTTTCCTCCATTCTCATCGGGCATATTCTTAAAATGAGACATTCTTCCTGGATGTGCTATACTTAATCGCGTCTCCTTGCTGTGTCGTGTCTTTGAATTTCTTTGTAAATGCCTTTAGAATAAAATCGCCCAGAGTGGAGTAGGCGGTGTTCTCCTTCATTGCATCTACTTCACCGGAAGAGAGGGTCCAGTCTCCAGGCGTCGTGTCATCCGCGTGATTCATAGCTGTGTGCGCAAGGTTGTCCGACTGGCTAGAAAAATAAGAGTAAACAACCGCTGCCCCTATTGAGGCCCCGTCTTTAATATCTTTGTCTCTAGCACCCTAAGCCCTTCAGACACCGGGCCCGCGTTGTATTCCAAGGTGATCTTATAGCTCGACCGCTTCGAACAATATAACTCCCCTCTCGCAACGGCGCGCGAAACCCAAGTCCACCGCCCGAACCACTGCTTTGCGGCAACACGATCATCCGTATCTTCAGAGGCTTTGAACGCGTCTCTTACAACATTTTGAATGCTTGGGGCTCTCGAAATGTACCCGGGCTTTAATGCAATAACATTTAGGTAGCATTCGCCGCGTTCCGGCCGGTCGAGAACCAACACAAAGTCCAGGCGGGGAGACCAAATAACTTTGAAAGCGTGTGCGGACTCATCGACAAATGACATACCCGTCCACACAACAACGCTGCGATGCGTTAAGACATAAACATACGGGCATTCGGGGCACCGCTCATTGTGGGCAACCAGCCAAAGAGCGGGACAGTGAACCATTTCATATTGTCCCTGCGGAGATCGCCACGTAAGCGCAGGCTCCTCCGTCTCAGCAGACCAACTCGTCAAGGGGGACAGCGCGAATAATCCAACGATTAGCAGCCATTCCCTACTCGTAATATAAGTCTCCATTGTAGTCGGCCTTATCGTTAACGAGGGTTTGGTATAAATACGTTGAAAGACCTCGTAGGGTATTGCGGGTTGTTGCCGCCCCTAGAGGATTGATTCTAGAATTAACTGTTTCTAGATCTGCATCGTGAACCCCGGCGTTTTCCAAAAAACCAGCGCTGACTGTCCAGCCATTTTTAGACCAGTTGTTCGACCCATCCTGGGAGACCAGATCTAGTCCGTAGACTTGACCGAAGTTCGATGAGTTGAGGCCTCTCCACGTTACAAAGCCATCGGTACCAGAATTATCGTACATCTGTTTAAAGGTGCCTGTAAACGAGCCTTCGTTGACGATGGTGCCATTATGGCTGATATCCCAAAAAAAGTTGGTGGCGGGAAGTCGTGAATAGGTAGTATTCGGGGAATACGTACTTTCCTCCTCAATCCAGGAAACGGTACAGCCGTCCGGATCGAGTGCGTTTAGAATGCAGTTGCAACAAAACACGAAGTTATTTTGCTCCATCTGGAAACCCGCTCGGATCCTGCGTCGTCCAGCGGCTCGTCGTCGGATCGTACGCGCGCGCATTGAATACATACCCTCCGAAAGCCTTGCTATAGGGCTTGCCCGTATATCGAATCTCCTCCGGAGACAAGGTCGTGACCCGGAGCTTCCCGTTCATGAGCGGGTGATCCGTTTCACCGCCCTGAGCGCCCGCGATCCCAAACACCAGCAGCGACAGAGAAGCGGCCGCCACACTCGTAGCCGATCTGTTTTTGTTCATGCGAGCAGGTTTACGCCAAGCGCAAGGGAAAAGCAAAAAGAGCAGAATGGGTGCGCTTACAAACACTTAGTGAACACAATTCCCGCAGAGGGCGGGGAAGCTTGGGGGAGGGGCGCCCGCGAAGACCGCCAGGCGTGTAACGGAAGAGGGGGATTTTAAACGCCGAGACGCAGAGGTCCGGAGGGGGAGAGCGGAGAGAGCGGGACGAAATGCAACTTCGGAGACGATTGCGTATCGCATGCAGGATAGGGATGCCTCGCCGAGGCGTCCGTCCCGCGGGACGGACGCCATGCTCACAAGCCATTTCCCACCGCCTCCCCGAGGCGTCCGTCCCTCTACGCAAGCTCTTCACCTAAACCCCTCGTCAGTAGCATCCCCCAAACCTGCTTCTCTTCCTTCGCGGGGGCGAAACGCCACTTCCATCCTATAGCCCGACAGCCCTGTCCGCGCATTCTTAATTCTTAATTCCTTAACATCAGCTTTATTTGGCTGTGGATGGCGTCAATCTTGTCCGCCACCGGGACCCCTCTGGCCTTGCACAAGAATTCCCATTCGACATCTGTAATCTTGCTCAATTCCTGTCCAACCCTCTTTTGGTCGGCGCCGAAGTAGTCGGAACCGAAGTTCTCGGAACGCTCGCCGTCAAGCCGGAATGCAAGAAGGGACAAGACCCCGAACCTGCACTTTTCCGGGATGCTAAAAGAGCGCACCGCCGCGCAGATTCGGTCGTGCGCTCCTTCATCGCTCGGATAGGGATCGGGAGCCACCCTCTTAAATATGGCGGAGACGCGCGGCGCGCTCTTCCCGGCATACATCATTCCCATATATGAAGCATTGAACACCCTATCGCATCTGGGAATGTCGATGGTAAGATCTTTTGCGACGTTCGCGGAACTGTCGGAGGCCCGCAGGCAGAGCCAAGGGAGAAAAAGGAAGGCGAAGACGGTCGTGTAACGAAGGGATATGACTTGCATAATGGAGCTATTCAGTGACGTTCAGAGTGCTTGGCAAGACAAAGCAACGGGTGGTGAGAAAAGCGCGCAGCGGGCGTAAGATCAGCCTAGGATTCATTGATGAACGAAGCGGCAGGCGCTGGACTGCTCCAGGATCGACGGTGGCGTCGCCATCCCAGCTTATTACGGACTTGTCGTCTTTTCAACAGGAGCGGGATGACGCTCTCCCCATTTTGGGGAGCCAGATCGTTTCCCGTGGGTTTTCTTCGACTCGAAGATGACCATGTCTCCGTAGCCATTTTCGAATTGGGGGTAATCCATGTCTTCTGATCCGTTTTGGGATCGCATCCGAACCGTCAACATTGTCTCGCGCGTTGAGCAGTAACTTCAAGTAAAGAAGAAGCGCGTGCGCAATCTACCTGGGAGAGGGAAGGAAGAGATATATCGCGTTCGCGCGGATTACGGGCCGGTGGGCTGCCTCACGGCGCTCACATCTTGAAGAATCAGCTTCTTGTTGAAATCCCAGCGGCAGATAATTTCGTCATACACCGGGGATCCCGGGTTTGGATGTTCAGTTCCCAGCAAAACCTCGATTCGACCATCAACATGAACAATCGCTCTCGGATTCCTCCGGTCTATCGTGTCATAGTTAGTTTGCAGAACGCCTAACAGTTGAAGATGATCCTTCATAGCTGCCAGAACTGCCTTCGCAGAAGAACCAATGGGAGCTATTTTCAAGATGTACTGCCGAATTTCGGGTTCGGACTTACCTTCAAACGATGGAGCTGCGAGACAATCCTCAAGCCCCAAACACAGGAAGAGCACAAGCCGCGCAATCCCCTGGGGCGAAAGCATCCGAGCGAACAAACAGACTTTGAATGCAAACTTCATTCGCAGCAGGACGTACCGTCTGAATATTTTGGCGAATATGTTATCGGCACTGGATGCGCCCAACCCTGCGCTACCGGATTTCGATCTCTGTGACAGCGGTAGTTGCCTCGCACAGCAATAGCTTTTTGAGTGGGCCGCTCAGCGTCTGCCTCGTGTAATCGCCCGTCCTTGCTCCGTCTTCAGGGGGCGGCGAGAACACCGAATACCGTAAAGCAATCTTGTATTTGCCGGGTTTGACATCGTAAAAGTAGTGCACGAAACCGCCGTCCCAAAAGCTGAAGGTGAGCCGCCCGTCCTCCCATCCGAGATACCCTGTAGTCCGCATTGTCATCACCTCTCCCGGGTGAGCCACCGGATAGTTCCAGTTCCTGAGGTACGGTTTGGGATTCGAACCATCGATTTCTTTCACCGCTTTCCCGGCTTCCGTCATCAGGAGCGGGGTAACACTTTCCCAATTCATGGGACGAGTTTGTTTCTCCGTGAGATTCTTTAGCGCCAGGATGAACGTGATAGCCGTCGTCTTCCTCAAAGCGGGGGAAACCCAAACCTTTGGATCTACTTTTAAATCGCATGAGATTCCTCCCGACCCGGCAGCCATTTTCTCTGCCGAGCTCGATGAACCCGAGGAAGAAGGGCAAATGTCATTCATTTGCGGGGTTTCTCCGCGTTCCGTTGTCTCATTCCCGTGTTTCGGCTCGAGCAAACAATTGACAGACGGGCTTTCCAGCGGGCCCCTATACAGGCTCTGCCTCTGATCCGGAGGCAGCGCCTTCACATCAAACGTCTCTGGCCTCTGCTCTACTTCGTACACGGCGGAAACGCGATATTTCCCGAACTTGAGATCATTTATCTGCCACCAGCCTGACAGCTCCCGGCCCCACAGAATGATTTTATCTCCCAGCCGGTGAGAGACCTTGACCTCCAAAGGGAAAGACGCGTTGCCCGCTGGCGGGATTCGGACAAAATCGTCGGGCGCATTGGGACGAAAATAATCCGAAGCGTGAGTGACCCCGAAGACTTTGCCGACACTATCAGTCATCTGCAAAGCGACGGCTCGACGAAAACAAAGGATAGGCGCACTGCTTGCGTTTTGTATGGTTAAGACGCCAAGAGCCACGCGCACCCCTTCGCGCGTGAAACCCATCTGCGGGATATCGACTGTCCGCGGGAAGTCGAATGTAGTTCTTACATTAACGCCCCCTTCTGCAGAAGAAGAGGAGCATCCCGCGAGCAACAGGAGGGCGACAGCTTGCAGACGAGTCATTCTATGGTGTAACCCCAGCTGATCCCGCCTAACACCGTTGCCTCCGTAAAACCGTCAGTCTCCACCAAGTATAGGCTCCCTTTCCACGTAACGTTATTTTGGGAAGCATCGGAAACACCCCTACTTGACCGGTCATAAAAACTCGGATTTGCGCCAGTGACGGACTGGGTGCCACCATACAGGGCCGAGCCGGACTGAGCGTTGTCGAGATAAGAGATCGTCGCTGGAAGTGTTCCGCCTCCATCTTTATCATTGGTGGTCACAACCTGCATCCACCCGAACTCCTGCCCATTCGAAAGGGCTGGCAGGTTAGAGCAGTTGCTGATGCTTAACTGAGCCCCTAGAGTTGGAGAACCGGAGGTGACGCCGTTCAACGCGGTGTACGAAGTTACGTTTAACGTAATCTGAGCACCGCTACCCGACCCCGCGTCCGGTGTGATAGTCCAGCCAAAGAGTCTCCAGCCTACAGCGTTGATGGGGGTGATATCGTTCGCGGTGACGGTGTGCTCGTTCGAATTATAATCAGCAGTCGCGGGGTCCGGCGTGTCGTCGCTAGCGACGATCGTGTAAAGTCCAGTCGGGTCGGCCTGTCGGGTCGGATCAGTAACATACCTTCGATTATTAGCCCCATCTGGAAACCCGCTCGGATCAGGGGTGGTCCAGCGGCTCGTCGCAGCGTCATAAGCGCGCGCATTGAATACATATCCTCCGAGAGCCTTGCTATAGGGCTTGCCCGTATATCGAATCTCCTCCGGCGATAACGTCGTGACCCGGAGCTTCCCGTTCATCAGCGGGTGATCCGTTTCACCGCCCTGAGCGCCCGCGATCCCAAACACCAGCAGCGACAGAAAAGCGGCCGCCACACTCTTAACCGATCTGTTTTTGGTTCATGCGTGCAGGTTTACGCCAAGCGCAAGGGAAAAGCAAAAAAAACAGAATTGGTGCGGTTTTAAACACTTACGGTACAGTTAAAAACACAAAGGAAACACAATTCCCGCCTCTGCAGGGGAAGCGTGGGGGAGGGAATCACGCGCCCGTGCGTGAGCGCCACTCGTCTTCGTCTGCGAGCTCTGCCCTTGGCCACGAGGCATCGAGTCGCAGCTCGAGCCGCGTTTGATCGTTCTATCTCAATGAAGGCACCACGTCTTCGTCGTTGGCGTTGGACCCTGCTTCGCGTCCTTGCGTGATCCACGACCCAGAGAAGCGACGCATTTCACTTACCCGCAGCAGGTGGAGACGCCCACGGCAACCACGGAGTTTCAATAAGAAGGGCCGGAGCGTAACGACCGCCGCTTTCTCGAGTGCCTAAACTCCGGAACCGGTATTCACATGGGTCAGCGCACTCTCTTCTCATCCACGCTTCCTTTGTCCACGTCTTCAGCGATGGGATCCAATCACTAAGTTCGAATGGGAACTCCGCGGCTCCTTCAGCGCCTATGTTGAGAGTCTGCGCGGGATCGCCCAATGCTGCTTCGGACGAATATGCGGCGGGGCTGAACCAGCCATCAGCGTTACTCGCGCTGATTGAGATGACTCTCTTTTGTCGATCCCGCGCTTGGATGGAAATAGCTCCAGGCACCTTGAAGGGATTCTTTCGCATCAGAAGCCACCATCCTCCACCGACCCGCGCAACCTCGTTCGAATGGTTCGAGAGCTGGAGCTTGCAGTGACCGGAGGCGTCTATCCTCAGGATTAGATCAACTTGCGCGGTAATCGCGGCCTTGAACTCCGGTGCCCCCGGCTGAAAGGTGATTTCCGCGTTGGCGGAAACCCCGATAAATAACGCCAGCCCGAATCGTAACAGCTTATTCATAGTAAACCGGGGTTCCCGTCTTCCACTGCTCCTCTGGAGTTGTCGTATTCAAACCGGGATCTATGCCCGCCTTTCCCGTAACCTGATTCACACTGTGATCCTGTGCCAATCCGGTCACCAGTGCCGAGTGGTCACCGTTTCCCCACACCGCGATTTTCGCCTTGGTATCGTCAAGTCCTGTTATCTGCCTGTATCCATCTCCCTTCAGGATAGCGGGTACGTTGACGGTTGAATCCAATAGCCCCCACCGGCGAACGTATAGCCATCGCAGTTGTACCGCGGGAGGCAAACCCGGGCATACTTCTCTTCCCCTCCTCACTCCCCAACTCCCCCTTCTGTATCAGCGTCTTGGCATTGAAATCTCCCAATCCGCAAAGCTCCGTGTAATCCGCGGTGGAAACCCTTCTCCGCCCCAAACCGTGAAATACGCGCGCCATAGTCCATTCTGTTAATCAGAGGGATTAGCGGTGTTGGGTGCCGTGAACCATCAACGAGAAATGCGGAAGCCCAATCGGCGGTTAGTGCGCAATCCAGTCCTTGACGAGTACCCTGAACAAGCCAATTCGCGCGGGATCCTTGCATCTCTGATACGGCCACGTGTTCATCAGTTCGCGGTCGGGGATGCGATTAAGCGCGACGCCAACTGCGTGCTGATCCGCTCCCAGGTAGTTCTGCCCAAACATCTCCGCCCCATCGCCATCCAGGTTTAGGGACAGCAACGACATCAGAGCAAACCTGCATTTCTCCGCGAGAGGCAAGCCCCTCACCAGTCTCATGAGCGACTGCCTCTCGTCGTTGCAATCCTTTGCGCTAACGGGCTCCTTCCGTCCCGCGAGCAAGATCGCGCGACAAGCCGGTCCGCCAAGCAATCCTCGCGCGAAAAATTTTATGAAGACTGTGTCACCGTCCACGGGAGGCGCTTTTCTTTCCACGCCCGATGCGAGCGCGCCAATACACAACGTGAAGGCGAGGAGCGCAATCCTAGGCGCTCTTGATCTGAGGCGAGGCGTGACTCGGTCAAAAAATCTCATTCCGTCACCTTCAACGTTCCGAGTTTCCATTCCCAAAATATCTCCGCGTCTGGAATTTTGGCGGTAAATTGATCGATCTTGTAAAGCGTTTGAGAGTAGCTGGTTGAGTAGATTTGTGAGGCGATAGCGTCGATTGAACTCGAGGCGATACAGCCGAGTGATTCTCCCGATTGATGAATTCGGAAGCCCTATCTTCCGGCCGCGTCGCCACTATCAATCATGTCATTTTGGGGCTTATTATCGTTGTAGTCAAGGATGAATGCCTGATTGGTGCCACGATTTGCCCCGTCCCCCCACGAGTAGATTGTATACTTCCCAGTTGGAATCGGACCTTTTTCCTTATTGCGATTGTCATACTTATTGTCTCCAGAGGAGCACTTGTCGTAAACTTTTCCGTCAATCGTAAGCGTCTTGGCGTTTATCGCGTAAACGGCTGTTACAAGCAGTCCGACGCTGTCCACATTCGTAAGCGGCGAAGAACAGTAAACACGGTTATTCGCTCCATCGGGGAACCCGCTCGGATCCTGCGTCGTCCAGCGACTCGTCGTCGCGTCGTAAGCGCGCGCATTGAATACATACGCTCCCAGCGCCTTGCTATAGGGCTTGCCCGTATATCGAATCTCCTCCAGAGACAAGGTCGTTACCCGGAGCTTCCCGTTCATGAGCGGGTGATCCGCGTCTCCACCGCGGGCGCCCGCGATCCCAAACACCAGCAGCGACAGAAAAGCGGCCGCCACACTCTTAAGCGATCTGTTTTTGTTCATGCGTGCAGGTTTACGCGTGCCGCAAAGGAAAAGCAAAGAGAACAGAATAGGTACGCTTTGAGACACATAGGGAACAGTTAGAAACACATAGGGAACGCAATTCCCGCGTTGGCGCGTGATGGAGGGTTTGTTGCCTCGCAGTGGCATCTACCCAAGGGTGTTACTGTCGACAGTATGCCGCTGAAGCCATCTCCGCTTGGTCCACCTGCCCCCCGCTTTGTCACTTATGTGCGGACAGGCAGAGTTTCGACGAGGAATCGGCGGAGAAGTCTCGCGCATCTCCATTTATAGGCGGCCGATTATCCCGGTGGATAAGTCAGAGCAAACGGCGTTTTTCCGCCTTTTGCCACGGGTACTCATCACCGCGGTGGCCTGCTTTCCAGGCTGAGGCTTCGAGCGCGCTGCATTCGGGATCAGCCTGGTTGGGGCGCCACGCCTTTTCATTCTGTTGCCGCTGGTATTCCTGTCTTTTTGTTCGTCTCCCCCAGGAAAGCGCCCTCATAAACGACGGAGCGCCCCTCGCGCAGATCAACCTTTGCCGAGGGATGGACATCTCTAAGTTGGACTACCCGATACAACCCAACGTCTCTATAGTTCTGGGTCGTTAGCACAAGAAAACGCGCAGTTCTCACATTTACCTCAAATCGACCCTGTGAGTCGGTGCGCATGACACCGACCACCGGCGGAGAGGCATTATAAACGCCGCCATGAAAGTGGGATAAGTCCGTGATGCCTCTACTTTGAGTGGCACGTTTGCGGCCCTTTCCATCCCCGCGCTGGAGAGCAAAACGCCTGAGATTTCGCGGTGAATAGTCTGGCACGCGGATAGGGTCAAAAGACCGAACACTGCCGCAGACACCGCCCGGAGGAGGTTGGGAATCGAGGCGGTTCGAGGGGAGGGCGAGCAGCGGGTATACCCCCTCTGCGCCTGGGACAAGTCACAAGGCGGAATCAACGCGATACGCCCCAACTCTTCAACAGTCTTCAAAGCCAGGGCGTCCGTCCTGCAAACCTACCCTCCTTGCCCTGGGTATCCCGCGCGGAACCGTTTCGGCGTCTCGGCATGCCCTGGGAGAGTCTTGTCGGTCAAATCTTCCACGCGGAACAGCGGCCAGTGCTTATAGACTTGCGGCGTTATGACGAGGATTCCATCGCAATGTACCTTGAAATCGAAATGCCCGTTTGAAGCGGTGACCGCGCGCGCGAGAACCGTGGGCGAAGGCATATAAAAGGCCGCCAAGATGTTCGGATAGGTTTTCGAAAACTCCAGTTGCAAGGGAATGCCCGCGGCAGGCCTTCGGCCTTTGCTGTATCGCAGCATGCCCGAAACCTCCCGTGTTGCTTCATGCGCGCACCCGCAACAGAACAAGGTAAATAGCGCGGCAAAGATCTTGGATCGCGCGCGCCTTTTCATTCGCAGCTGCTTGAGCGTTCGTGGTTGGCGCTGTTGATTTCTGTGACAACTGTCTGCTTTTGGTCGCCAACTATTGTGTTGTGCGTCATTCCGGCGGTGGCTGATACGTCGGTGTTACCGTAGTCCGCGCTCGGATTGGTGATCGCCGTCCCGGCAAATGGGCCGCCATTTTTCTGATAATAGTTGAACTCCTTATCGACGTTGTCCGGGACTGTCAGAGAAGGATTCCCCAGCACTCGAACAGCGTCGATGAGTACCGAGCAGGTCTATACAGCAGGAACCTGCTACATCCTTTAATTGCTTCGCCACTTCGACGGCAGCCACCCCGCCGCGGCTGTAACCATAGATGATTACGGGCGTCTTTGGATCGCTTTTTCTTGCTGCAGCTATGGCTTTCTTCATCGCGGACTTCTGATCACGGAAGTACATCGTAGCTTTTGTTGAACTCGCGATTGCGTCCATATCAGCGTTTCCTTGCGTGTCGTTGCCTTGCATATTCCCCATTCCGTAAATCCCAATAACGATCAGACCGTCTGCATCCATCTGGAAAGTGGGCGTCGCCGCATAAACACGGTTATTCACCCCGTCCGGAAACCCGCTCGGGTCTGGCGTGGTCCATCGGCTCGTTGCCGCATCATAAGCGCGGGCATTGAACACATACGCGCCAAGGGCCCTGCTATAGGGCTTGCCCGTATATCGTATCTCCTCCGGAGACAAGGTCGTGACCCGGAGCTTCCCGTTCATGAGCGATTTGCGGGGTCGTCCACCTGTGAGCCTCGTTTACATATATCAAATGAAAATGCGATGTTCCATGAACCTCTAGTCATGGACTCTTCCACCAAGAAGTCCCCAAAGTTCTGCGCATCCATTTCGCCGAAGAACGCGGGCTTGGAAGGCTCGCCGAAACTCAGAATATACACACGACAGACTCCGTGCCGCTGGGCGTCCTCCACGTGTTGAACAATCCGCCCAAGTTGTATGGTTTCCGAATGCGCATGGGAAGTGAGAATGAAAAGCGACGAGTGGATGAGGAATGTGCGCAACGGGCGTAAGATCATTGGCTTCGAAACGCGCTCTCAATCCTTCTCGGAGGACGAGAGCTGTTCTAAATACGTAACGACCTTCCTGCTCTCCGCTCTTCGCGCAATCTCTAGAGCATCAAGTCCGCGGCGATTTGTCTCACCTGGATTTGCGCCTCGCTCCATCAAGAGTTTCACTATGTCGACATCCCCATTCCGACATGCAAACAGGAGCGCCGTATATCCTTCGTCTTCACCTTCGCCCCTTGGATCTTTGCCATGCACTTTCAAGCTGATGTTCGCCCCGTGGTCCAGAAGCAGTTTCACCGTCCTTGTGGACGAAGCACTGGTTGCAAACATAAGGGCGGTATACCCATCAACATCCTGCAGGTTTGGATCAGCTCCTCCCTCGATGAGTAAGGCTACGATATCAAAGTCCTCTTCATCCTGACACGCCTCCATGAGCGGGGTATCGAGCTCCAACCCCCGTCCATTGGGATCTGCTCCTTCTGCGAGACACATTCTTGTCAGAAAAGGGCTTCTCTTGCTTATTGCGAAATTCAATCGCCCATAGGTCGTCAGAATAGGGCAAACCAACCCGATTGTCTGGTCTACTTCTATTATGGCTTCTGATTTTCCAAACCGCAAGATCGCGACACACAGGAGAACGCCCAATCCCATGGAATACAGCTTCCTGCGGAAGTCGAAACTTGCCACTATTCTTTCCACTTATCGTCAAACTGTCCGGTTACAAAATAAGGGGCGATCCAGCCGTTGGTCTGTAACCGAGAGCCGACTCTATTCCACATGTGCTGCGTTGTGCCGGAATAATTAGAAAACGACCACCATTTGGTGAGAAGTACAGTTCCATCGAAGGTCCACTTATTTTGGCCGTCGAACGTTGCCGTTCCGTCGACGCTAAAGTCGAGGCTGTGGAAGGCGGTGTACAGAAGTGGGTCGGTTATTGAAAAAGCCTTTTTGCCCATCGGCACGGAAAGATCATCATCGCCTTGGCTCAAGTGCTTACCCAGATAATTCTGAATCACCTGATGAATCTTGTTCTGAAATAGGTTGGACGTCTTTACGCGATCAGCTTCATCAGAAGATAAGTGCCAGTTGCCGCTGCTCACATCACCGATTTCCGCGTGTTGTAGTGCCTCGGCCGCAATCCCGCCCAAAGCGGCCGCCTCAGCACCGTTCCAGTACGCTATGTCACCGACGACCCCGCGATAGTTAGTTCCAACCCCATACGCCACCCCATTTCTATACGTATAACCTATGTTCTGGCCGCTTTTGTCGAATTGAGATGTCGGCACGGCAGCGTAGATGTGCCCATTCGCCCCATCCGGAAACCCGCTCGGATCTGAAGTCGGTCCATCGGCTGGTCGTCGCGTCGTAAGCGACGCGCATTGAATACATACGCGCCCAGCGCCTTGCTATAAGGTTTGCCGGTATAGCGTATCTCCTCGGGCGATAACGTCGTGACCCGGAGCTTGCCGTTCATGAGCGGATGATCCGCTTCACCGCCGTGAGCGCCCGCGATTCCAAATACCACCAGCGAGAGAGAATCCCGCCGCCACTCTTTTAACCCGATATGTTTTGTTCATGCGAGTAGGTTTACGCCTACCGCAAGGGAAAAGCAAAAAGAACACAATGGGTGCGGTTACAAACACATACACACAGTTACAAACACTTAGTGAACACAATTCCCGCAGAGGGCGGGGAAGCCTGGGGGAGGGGCGCGCGCGAAGACCGCCAGGCGTGTGACGGAAGAGGGGGATTTTAAACGCCGAGACGCAGAGGCCCGGAGAGGGGGGAGAGCGGAGAGAGCGGGACGAAGTGCAACTTCGGAGACGATTGCGTATCGCATGCAGGATAGGAATGCCTCGCCGAGGCGTCCGTCCCGCGAGACGTCCGCCATGCTCACAAGCCATTTCCCACCGCCTCGCCGAGCCGTCCGTCCCTCTACGCAAGCTCTTCACCTAAACCCCTCGTCAGTAGCATCCCCCAAATCTGCTTCTCTTCCTTCGCGGGGGCGAAACGCCACTTCCATCCTTTAGCCGGACAGCCCTGTCCGCGCATTCTTAGTGCCTCAGCATCATGTTTATTTGCCGGCATCGGTGTCCGCGAATCGCCACGGGCTACCGGCCCAAAGATCGCTTCTTGGCGGCCGTCAAAATGGACGCTGTAAAGTAGTCTACCGCTGTTGCCCGCATAAAGCCCTCGGAGAACTTTGGTTGGTCCAGCATTAACTCGCCGCATCCTCCGAACCGACGCACGATGGAATCCACTGATGCGTTCCTCCGACTCTCGTCATAGTCTGAGGCCAGCCAGGACGCGCCCGTCGACAACGAGATGCCGCCCGCAACGAGGCTTGAGGAGATACCCGTGGAGCTCGGGCGCAGGAGAAGAAGATTTCTCTCGTCCGCGCTTAACACCAGGGGGAACATGCCCTTTTCGTGTCCGTAGGCTATGGAGTAAACGTAAACCACGGACTCTGCGGCCCGCTTCCGGGCGAAGATTTCAACATCGAAATCACCGTAGGCAATTATCAGAATAACTTTCCCATCGCGGGACGGGAACTCCTTGACCAGCGGAGCGAAGGGAAGCATTTGTCGTAACCCTACGGCCCGGAATACACTTGCGCCCACCGGGGTCAACAGACACAGGACCGCGGTTAATAGAATACACAGAGTTGAAATAACTGCCAGCCTTCTCATGGATGCTGGGCAATCAGAGATCGCAGCCCTCGAGTCACAGGAAGCACCCCAGAATCCGCGAGCTGCCTCGCTTCTTCGCAGTCTCACTCTGTACGAGTCGTAAACAACTCATTCCAGGTCGCCGACGTGCTAAAGGGGTTAATGAAGCCACTGTCTTGGAGTCTGTAAGAGGTTCCGGTGGCAGAGGTCCAGCTTCCCGAGAGATCTTTATAGGGAGAAAAAGTGAAGGTATCCGAAAGGCTGATAGTTGCGTTCCAGCCAAGATTTCCGTTCGTAATGCTATACTCCCCCGAGAAGCTGAGGACTGAGTTTCCAAACGCCCAATACCCATCAGTTCCCTGCGCCTGCAAGAAATTTGCCGAAAGGGAATAGTTTCCGCTTCCGTCACGGGTCCCATCGAAACTGCGATCCAGATTGCCCGAAACGTAGTCCTTAATACTTTCGCCATTTAACGGATCGCTCGGATCGCTTTTGTTGTTATACGTTCCGTTTGAATCGCTCAGACTCTTTGCAGTCTGATCTTCGTCGCTTGTCAGCGTCCACTGCGTCAGGCCGGCTGAACCATCCGCAACGCTCATAGCCTTATGACCGAGAGTTCCTATACCAACCAAGAATGTTCCTACCGGGCTCTTGCCTAAATTCCATGCAGCCTCGTCCGTTATTGAACTTCCTGCTCCGTACTTGAAAGGCCCGTAGCTGGAGCCACCGTAGAATAGTCCCATCGGGTCGAATTCGCTCGTGGGGTTGCCAGCGTTGCTCGCTCCTTACAGACCGCAGCGGGTATGCGCGTCGCTCGCGCCTTGCCATACGCCCCAAATTGCTCTCGCGCGGCATGCCCCAGTCTTCAACAGTCTCTTAGAGGGGACCGCTTCAAGAACGCGGCGGGTCACTTGCAGCTCCAATTTCTTGCGTAACGCAGTAAAGCCGACCCCCGTTCCTTTGGATAGCCCATCGCGGCGCAAATTCTGCCGATCACGGTGACGCTTAGCCGTCCCAACCTTTGTCCTACCCGCGCCTTTTCGTCTCCGAGAAACGCGCCGTAATGTTCCTTTAGCTCCAGATCCAAAGGAAGGGCCAGCCAGAGGAGCAGCGTCAGGCGGCACTTTTGTTCGACTGGAAGCCCGCGCGTCCGCCCGGCGAGCGTGGACACGCTGATGCTCGATCTCGCTTCATCCAGGCCCAAGACCCTCCGGAGCCTCGATCCGGCGCTTTTATAGAAGCAGCGGTTATAGAACTCCATGAACACTGACTCGCATTCCGAGGCCCCCGGCGCCATTCGAGCGTCTTCGCTATTACCTTTGGGACTTCCAACAGTGTAAACAACGCCGTTCGCCCAAGATGAGAGTTTCCTCTTCAGAAAAGCAACGCGATCATCGTTGATATCGGAAAGGTAGCCCATCGAACGACAGAACTCCTGAAGATCCTCGTCGTCGAGCGTCTGAAGCCTTTTCGCGACTTCCTTGTTATCCGACCCGAGAAAGTCACCGAAGCATTCCGCCGACTCTCCGTCGAATGGCAGTCCCAGCCCCATTGAAACGACCAGGCGCGCTTTCTGCGCGACAGGTAACTTCTCAGCTGCTGCTCGTAGGCTGGGCCAGAGATGCCGCGTAGCCGAACCGCCTTCCCCCAGGGCGCTTATGAGCCCCCCCTGGCTGCTCTGAAGAAACCAATTAGAATACTCCTGCGCGAATATGGATTCCCAATCCGATTGGGTAGAGGACGCAGAGACATGTTTGGCCCCCGCGGTCAAAGGGAACGCAGCGAAGACGACTAAACAGCACGCCAACAGGTAGCTCTGCATAACTACTCCGTCACATTGAGAGTGCCTAAGAGGAACTCTCCTTTGAAGACGACCCGTCTGAACTCGTGATGTCATACGTTTTCGCTTTATCGTATATCGTATTCTTGAAAACGTTGCCTACTGCCGCCATTTGAGTTGTGACAATGCACCGCGTCTCCATTTCAAGAGCCGGTCATTCTGAGCACTTCTTTATCTGTGCTCCATCGAGGTGACTTCTATGTCAGAGAAGGAAGTCGTTGCCACCCCGACAAGTAATTCCTTCGCCTGAGTTCCGAGAATCTTTCTCATGTACTGATTCCTTGCCATCCCTTCATCGTGCGCCGAGAGGGACATTTCGTATCTCAAGGCGAACTGATAGTGACCCGGTCTCAGGTTGTAGTAATAATGAAATATCCCGCCATCCCAAAAGCAAAATGTCAGCTTTCCGTCTTGCCAGAACAAGGCGCCGCCCTTCCGCAGTTGGAGAGAGGTTCCTGGAGCCACGATTGGGTAATTTCGTAGCGTTGGGGGCGGGTTATTATCCGCGCCGCCCAGTTCCTCTAACAGTGGTCCGCCTTTTGTTTTGAGAAGCGGGGACATGTTAAACCAATTTGCAATTCTCTTTTGCCTATCTGACGTATTGGTAATCTTGACAGCGAACGTGATATCGTCGCGTTCTTTGAGGGACGGAATAACCCATCTTTGTGGTTTTACCTCAAGGCTAACCGTCGCTCCGTCCAGGGTCGCGGTGGAAGTTTTCGGAATAGGCGCCGCATGACAGGCGAGAGATATCACGGCCATAACCATTTGGCTTCTGAACCGCGTCACCAAGCGTATTACAACATCCGGGACACGGTTGGCAATGTAGAGTCTCATTCCAGCTTCCACTTCCAGTCGACGCCGTCATAAAAATTAACGATTTTTGTATCTTTATCACTGTAGAGTTGAACAAGGAATGTCTGCGCCTCCCACGAGACCACGGTTCCATTCGTCGCTTCCGTGATTTGCCTGTTGGGAGAGTCGCCGTAGGTGAGACTATTGCTGCTGCTGGATATACCAGGAACAAGCGGGGAAGTTGGACTCGCGCCGTCGTCTAATGTCCATTGTGTTTTGACTGGAGCTCCGTTTGTACTTTCCATCTGGACGATTCCCCATGTACTACCTTCCGCAAGGGCTGGCAAACCGCTGAAATCCAACGATATCCCGAGCCCGGCATAAGGGTCCTGCTCGTAGGGTGCCCACTCGATCGTCTTTGTTTTCCTTTGCGAGCTTTGCGGTTTTGCGTGAGAATTCCTCATTGCTTCTCTGGGGGAGCATTGCGCGGGAGTGAAGTAAGAAGAAGAGGCCTCACGCCAAGGCGCAAAGAACGCAAAGGAAGAAGGGAGGAGGGGCATGCCCGCATCGTTTTGAATCCAGTGAACGAGAACAATATCGCAACGGTTGTGGTTGACGCGGCCATCCAGGTCCATTCCAGGCTCGGCCCAGGATTGCTCGAAACCGTTTACTCCGTTGTTCTCGCGCATGAACTGCGCGCGGGGTCTCAAGGTGGATCGTGAAGTGCCGATTCCGATCAACTACGAAGGGATCACCTTCGACGAAGGCTTCCGCGCTGACCTGCTAGTCGAGGGCCTGGTGATCGTGGAGTTAAAATCAATTGGCAGCTTGTTACCGATCCACGGGAAACAGTTGCTTACACACTTGCGATTGAGTGGGCGGAAACTCGGCCTGCTGATAAATTTCGGCGAATTCCTTCTGAAACAAGGCATCAAGCGAGTGGCCAACGGCCTGCCAGAGGAAGAAATCACGCTGTGACGCGCGAAACCGGTGAGATGAAGTGGCGTCACGCCAAGGGTCTTCGTCCCGCGCATGAGCGCGTGCCCTGCGCTCGTGGGAAGACGTCACTCTGAGCACCACTTCTTCGTCTTCCTTTGCGAACTTTGCGGCTTTGCGTGAGGATTTTCCCTCTGTTACCCATCCCTCGGAAAAGGCAAAGAAGAAGAGACCTCACGCCAAGGCGCAAAGAACGCCAAGGAAGAGGGAAGAACAAGCGACTGGATAGCGCTGGTCGGAGCTTCAACGTGCCTCATCCCAATCCTTGACACCGCTTCCATGGCCGTTCACGATGCTGTACGATCGCCTGACAAATGTCACTTCCCCAGAGTAACGGCCCTTGGTACGACGCGGCGGGAAACATGGAACCGCTGGACGACGGCGGATCCGAGCGGGTTTCCCGATGGGGCAAATAATTAACGCTACAGCTCGACTCCCACCAGCGAACTGGACCCGGTCGGCCTTGATGTAGACGCTACCTACAACATAACGAAGAAAACACTAACCATCGGTACCAACACCCCTTGGACAGACCTCCACTCAGGCGATGATATTCCTTCTCACATGAAAGATAACAACAAGGGGCCTATACCCGTGGGTTCCTATGCAATTTATACCGAGCTTAAGGGCATAAACGGCTCGCCCGCGTTCATCTTAGCACTGTTGAAAACGCCTCGTTTTGCAACGGGTGCTTGGTGTAAAAATGGAGTCGTGTTTGAACAACGACGGAAGAAAGAAAAGCAGTCGGAGTTCTGGATAGCGACGAGCCAGTTGCCGAAGGCGACGCCAAGCCGCTTCTATGAGCTTGTAGACCGAAAGTTGGAAGAGATCGGCTTTGCTGAGAGGGTATATGAATTGTGCAAGCCCGCTTATGCAGGCGTATCCGAGGGAGGGCGGCCAGGGCATTGATCCGGTGGTCTATCTCAAGATGCTGATGGTCGGCTTCTTCGAGGGGTTGGAAAGCGAGCGGGCGATCGCGTCGCGATGCGCCGTCTCTCTGAGCGTGCGCAGCTTCCTGGGATACAGCTTGAGCGAGCCGACTCCGGAGCATTCGAGCCTAACGGTGATCCGGCAGCGCCTTGGAACGGATATTTACCAAGGGGTGTTTGAGTTAATACTGAAAGCGATGCGCGCCCAAGGGCTCCTGAAGGGGCGCAATCTGGGGATAGACAGCAGCGTGATCGAGGCCAACGCCAGCCTGCGGAGCCTGGTCAATCGCAACACGGAGGAGGCTTACTGGGAGTATGTCAAACGCCTGGCCAAAGACGCTGGAGTGGACGAGCAAGACCCGGCGGCGGTTCGCCGCTTTGACATGAAGCGCCCGGGGCGTAAGACAAGCAACAAGGAGTGGGTCAATCCGCACGACCCCGACGCGAAGGTGGGCAAGACCAAGGACGGTGCAACGGACATGACCTACAAGCCCGAACATACGGTGGACTTGGACACCGGGATCATCGTGCAGGCGGAGATCATGCCGGGCGATCAGGCCGATACGGAGGACTTGAGCGGGAAGGTTTTGGAGGCCGTGGCGACGCTGCACACGATGATACCGGCGGTTGAGATCAACAAGCCGGGTGTTAGCATCACGGCGGACAAGGGGTATTTCGCGCTCGATGAAGTTGGGGACATGCAAGAGTGCGCGATAAGGACTGTCATCACTGACCCGCAGCGCAACCGGCGACGCGAGAACCTGCCCGAAACCAAGCTCGCCGTGCTTCGACGCGCGCGATGCGCGGTGAAGAGCGAATCCGGAAAGAGCCTGCTGCGCAGACGAGGCCAGCATATTGAGCGAAGCTTTGAGCACGTTCTGGATTGCGGCGGGCTGCGGCGAGCCATGTTGCGGGGCCGCGAGAACCTTAGGAGACTGTTGAAAAACGCCTCGTTTTGCAACGGGTGCTTGGTGTAAAAATGGAGTCGTGTTTGAACAACGACGGAAGAAAGAAAAGCAGTCGGAGTTCTGGATAGCGACGAGCCAGTTGCCGAAGGCGACGCCAGCCGCTTCTATGAGCTTGTAGACCGAAAGTTGGAAGAGATCGGCTTTGCTGAGAGGGTATATGAATTGTGCAAGCCCGCTTATGCAGACGTATCCAAGGGAGGGCGGCCGGGCATTGATCCGGTTGTCTATCTAAAGATGCTGATGGTCGGCTTCTTCGAGGGGTTGGAAAGCGAGCGTGCGATCTCGTCGCGCTGCGCCGATTCGTTGAGCGCCCGCGGCTTTCTGGGATACAGCCTGAGCGAGCCAACGCCTGAGCATTCGAGCCTGACGGTGATCCGGCAGCGCCTCGGAGTGGATATTTACCAAGGGGTGTTCGAATTGATCCTGGAGGCGATCCGCACCCAAGGGCTACTGAAAGGTCGCAATCTGGGGATAGACAGCAGCGTGATTGAGGCCAACGCCAGCCTGCGGAGCCTCGTCAGCCGCAACACGGAAGAGGCTTACTGGGAGTATGTGAAGCGCCTGGCCAAAGACGCCGGAGTGGACGAGCAAGACGCGGCAGCGGTTCGCCGCTTTGACATGAAGCGCCCGGGGCGCAAGACAAGTAACAAGGATTGGGTGAACCCGCACGACCCTGACGCGAAGGTGGGCAAGACCAAGGACGGCGCGACGGACATGACCTACAAGCCCGAACACACGGTGGACTTGGACACCGGGATCATCGTGCAGGCAGAGATCATGCTAGGCGATCAGGCCGACACGGAGGACTTGAGCGGAAAGGTTTTGGACGCAGTGGCGACGCTGCACACGATAATCCCGGCGATTAAGATCAAGAAGCCCGGCGTCAGCATCACGGCGGACAAGGGGTATTTCGCGGTCGATGAAGTGGGGGACTTGCAAGAGTGCGCGATAAGGACTGTCATCACTGACCCGCATCGCAACCGGCGTTGCGGGGACCTGCCTGACTCCAAGCGCGCCGTGCTGCGAAGCGCGCGATGCGCGGTGAAGAGCAAATCCGGAAAGAGCCTGCTGCGCAGACGAGGCCAGCATATTGAGCGAAGCTTTGAGCACGTTCTGGATTGCGGCGGGCTGCGGCGAGCCACGTTGCGGGGCCGCGAGAACCTTAGCAAACGTCACAAGATGGCGGCGGCGTTTTACAATTTATCGCAGTTGCTGCGCACCGTTCACGGAATTGGCACTCCCAAGCAGTGGATTGCAGCCGGAAGGGGGGCTGTTGTGCGCCTTTGTGCTCTGCTATGGAGCATCCTTGCAGAACCAACAGGCCTACGTCGCAACAAATCACAGATCCCAGCCCTTAGGCTCGCGATTCGTCCCAAACTTTCTCATTTTCCATTCCGTTTGGCGACTCTCGAAAACTCGGCTTGTTCAACAGTCTGTTAGCAAACGTCACAAGATGGCGGCGGCGTTTTACAATTTATCGCAGTTGCTGCGCGCCGTTCACGGAATTGGCACTCCCAAGCAGTGGATTGCCGCCGGAAGGGGGGCTGTTGTGCGCCTTTGTGCTCTGCTATGGAGCATCCTTGCAGAACCAACAGGCCTACGTCGCAACAAATCACAAATCCCAGCCCTTACTAGCGATTCGTCCCAAACTTTCTCATTTTCCATTCCGTTTGGCGACTCTCGAAAACTCGGCTTGTTCAACAGTCTGTTAGACCCCAACGACAATCAAAAACTGGATGATTCTTGGGACAACGGCCCGTATGCGGGAAGGTTTGCCTTCCGGATCCATGTTGGAACCTCGACCCAGACTCAAGGCTGCATCGTGGGATCGGCTTCTGACCTATCGCAGATCGCGGCGGACCTCACCTATTCGCCGTCCGAAGGGAAGACTTATATCAATCAGAAGGCCAGCCCATATCGAAAAGACATAAACGACCCAGAGATATTTCATGAATTCTTCATTGGGACATTAACGGTTTCTGAGTGAACCAGCACATGCGAATGAAAGCAAGCGCGCGTCTCAGAGGAGTTGTTGTATCGATTGCGCTGCTCATCGCGTTCAGCGGAGCGCTTGCCGCTGAGCCTGGCGTAACCTACGTGAAGGTACGGATTCCAAAGGCGGATATTCTCTTTTTCCAAATGTATCTCGGGAAGCTATATTCATCCCGCTATCCCCACATTTCCTCGGTGGTTGCGGAAGTGCAACCAGATGTCATGGAAAACGCCAATTACGGGAAGGTGATGTCTGAGATCCGCTCCTTGAGCTTTCCCGAAAAGTTTCGGTTCGTGCTCCTGTGTTTCATGGCGTTTAGCCACGATGGCGAGAACGGCGAAACATTCGGAGATAATTATCTGGGCAAGGATAAGCTGAAGGTAGCCGAAGCGCTGGGGAAGATCACCGACGAAGAGTGGCATTTCTTCTGTATTTCATTCGGATTGAAGGGGGACGCGGAGAGGCAGAAGATTGAAGAGCTGAAGGGCCAGGCAAGAATGTGGAAGGCATATCCTGCGCCCGCGCCTCCGACGCGTTGATGCCGTATATGCAAACCTCCATTAGCAGGAGCGGTGAGCAGCTCGGCCCCTATCCGCGAGGGATGACCGTGGGGTTTAAAACAAGACTTGGCAATCTGTGGGTATACTCCACAGAGCTCATCAGGAGCCAGTGATCTACCCTCTCGTCAGGAGGCTCATCTCGCAATGATCCGTAAGGGTTCAGGTGGTTCGCTAGCGGCGATGGGCGACACCCTTCTTTTTGCCGGATCGACGAGCGCGTACTCTCATGAGAGGTAGGCAGACGAGGAGACTATGTGCAGCAAGTGGCGCGAACAGTAAGAATTCTTGGCCTGTTGGTCTTCATTGCATGCGGGAGGAATGGGCTGTCTGGAGAAACGCGGGAGGTGCGCGTAGCCGTGCGCTCGGATGCGGGTGGACAGGTGGACTTTTTCTATCGCTTCCCGGAGAAAGCGCGCGGAAGGGACCCGCGGACGTCGGTCAGTGTCCTGCTTCTGGTTCCGGGCTTCAACGGAGACGGAAGGATGTTTCTAAGCCAGGAAGCGTGGACGCAGTTTGCCGACCAGCAAGGGGCGGTGTTAGTCTCGCCGAGCTTTCATACGACACCGGACGAAATCCGCGAGGGGAGGGGTTATTACTACCCGGCTCTCGGGAGTGGCTCGGAGACACTGGCGGCTATCCAGCAAATTGCCGACAAGGAGAAGTTCAGTTGGGCAGCAAAAGGCGGTGCATCGCTACGGCTACCTCGACAAGGCTCTTGCGATCACGCAACCGGACGGCTCCTCGAACACCTTCGAGTACTGGCCCGACGGACAGCTTGCGTTCGGGCAAGTCGTGAAGAGCCCGGGCCGCCCTCCGGAAACAGTGGAGGATTATCTCTGGGACGGCCTCGCCCTTATCTATGTGAGTGGAGAGTACGACGTGATCGAACCCCACGTAAATGGCGGTTCCTGCATCGCCAGAATCAAGGATGGACACACAAGCTACGATATAAACGACCTGCTTGGGACGACGCTTGCCGTCGTGTCCGACACCGAATTACGGATCACTCCGCTGACAGCCTTTGGCAAACCGAGGTCGGTTGCGCCACAACCCGGAAAGCCCGCGCCGCTGGAGGCGCCGGGCTTTCCATCACAAACAAGCCTCCAGCCGCAAACAGGAAAGACACCATGAAAACAATGAAACACATCATCGCCATTCTCCTGGGGCTCGCCGCCCTAGGAGCAACCGCCGCGCATGCGGAGACGCCGAAATAACGGCAGGCTCCGCGTAACCACGCTCGCGCCGGAGGATATACGCTATACCGGCAAGCCTTATAGCAAGGCGCTGGGAGCGTATGTGTTCAATGCTCGTGAGTACGATCCTCAGTTGAGCCGCTGGACGACGGCGGATCCATCTGGGTTCCCAGACGGGGTAAATAATCGCGCATACACCTCACGTCCCATCAATGACTGTGATAGCACAGGTCTCATAACAAGTCAGGGCCAGCCCCCGCTGCCAGATGACGTCGGTTGGGTAGTCGGCAACACGGTGCCTGATGCAAATTACAACGGGCAGCAGGGAACCCAATACGAGTACCTGTTGCAATATATGGGGTGGGTTGACACCGGAGTAGGGGCTGCCGGGGATGTTGGACAAAGTTTACAATTTACAGGTTCTGTAGGTATTACACAGACAACGACGTTTGGGGCCAGCCTCGGCTTCAGTAAGACGATTACATTTGGTGCTGCTTATACGGAGGCGCAAGGCAACAGTTTGGGAGGTGCAGTGACGGCGAAGAAGGATGGAGTTCCCAATTCTTCTTGGCAGGTAGACATCTTGATTGCACAAGCTAACTTTAGGGTTGCCACTCGTAGAATGGAGCTAGACAGTGATGGAACATGGAGACCAGCTGATGAAAGTGCTGGTGGAAGTGGGTCGGAAGAAAATAAGCTGGGATCAAAGGGAGTTTACAGTGCCGTTGCGGCTCTGGAATGGTTCGAGTAATAACGTGGATGAGAACGATACTGTGGTTTGCTTTGGTCTGCGCTCAGATCATTGCATGCGTTGTGCCGCTAAAGGGATCAGAATCTTCTGCGCTCGAAAAGAAGGAGCGCGGCGGCGGGAACGAGTTAATGGAGTATGGAGCCTATATCAAGAATTGCGGTACTAGGCCGTGCTTTTTGATAATAACGATTAACAATGACCAAAAAATTATGGCGCGGCTGAAAATGGGTGAGAAGATCGTTTTGGCGCACCAAGTACCTGCGGTCGGGGGAAAAATGCCCAAGTTTTTATTCGAGTATTTTGAGAGAGACAAGCTGACTGTGAATGAGAACACCTCATCCATTCTAAATATCATGGAGGACGGTAGCGCTTCATATGTCGGGGGCGACACGGTAATTGCGCCGATTATCCCTCTAGCCGCAAAGGAGGTAATGCGAATCACCACGTTGCAACTCTTGAGAGTTGGGGTGCAATATTCTTTTGACAAATAAAGGCCACTTATAAAGGGGTCAAACGTCAGGGCGTGGTCAGGCTCATCGTGTTGATATCGCTTCTACGGAGAGCGCCACTTTTCACGCTGCTAGTTCTCATTGCATGCGGGAGGAATGGGCTGGCCGGAGAGACGCGGGAGGCCCCCGTAGCCGTGCGTCCGGATGCTCGTGGGCAGGTGGACTTTTACTATCGCTTTCAGGAGAAAGCGCGCGGAAGGGAACCGGGGACGTCGGTCAGTGTCCTGCTTTTGGTGCCGGGCTTTAACGGAGACGGGAGGAAGTTTCTGAGCCAGGAAGCGGGGACGCGGTTTGCCGACCAGCAAGGGGTGGTGTTAGTTTCCCCGAGCTTTCATACGACCGTGGACGAAATTCGCGCGGGCAGGGGTTATTACTACCCGGCTCTTGGGAGTGGCGCGGAGACACTGGCGGCAATCCAGCAAATTGCCGGCAAGGAGAAGTTCAGTTGGGCAGCAAAAGGCGGTGCATCGCTACGGCTACCTCGACAAGGCTCTTGCGATCACGCAACCGGACGGCTCCTCGAACACCTTCGAGTACTGGCCCGACGGACAGCTTGCTATCGGGCAAGTCGTGAAGAGCCCGGGCCGCCCTCCGGAAACAGTGGAGGATTATCTCTGGGACGGCCTCGCCCTCATTTATGTGAATGGAGAATACGACGTGATCGAACCCCACGTAAATGGCGGCTCCTGCATCGCCAGAATCAAGGATGGACACACAAGCTACGATATAAACGACCTGCTTGGGACGACGCTTGCCGTCGTGTCCGACACCGAATTGCGGATCACTCCGCTGACAGCTTTTGGCAAACCGAGGACGGTTGCGCCACAACCCGGAAAGCCCGCGCCGCTGGAGGCGCCGGTTTTCCATCACAAACGAGCCTCCAGCCGCAAACAGGAAAGACACCATGAAAACAATGAAACACATCATCGCCATTCTCCTGGGGCTCGCCGCCCTAGGAGCAACCGCCGCGCATGCGGCTTCGACGGAAGCGCCCGAAATGAACGGCAAGCTCCGCGTAACCACGCTCGCGCCGGAGGATATACGCTATACCGGGAAGCCATATAGCAAGGCGCTGGGGGCGTATGTGTTCAATGCTCTCGACCTCAATTCCACCACTACAGAGCCTGATGTTTGGACTGATCGCAATACCTATAATCACGTGCTGACGATGACCTGGGAGTGAATTAAGGAACGGCGCGAATGAACTGTCGATTTGTTTTTAGTACGGTTGTCATCATCCTTTTGGTTACCGGTAATCCGGGCAGGGGCCAGTTAGCTGGCGATCCCGTTAAACATTTGAGTAACGAATTGGATGCGGCGCCCTCTTGGAACGGAATGATGGAAACCAACATAACCGCACAAGGACCGAAATTGATGGCGATTATAAGGAAGTTCAGACCGGTGCGAGAGGAAGACGCGAGACGCTTCGTGCAGGGCTTTCTTTCAAGAAGTCAGGAAAAATGGAAGCTGTTAAATGCGAGCCATCCAAATGATGCGAGAGACGATGCATGGGGAAAAATTTATGTATTTAACCGGTATTACTTTAATGTTCCTGAGGAAGGCGACGTTTCCACATCTCCGCGTTTTGGCGGATGGACGATCCCTAAAGCGACTAACCCGAGACGCTGTAAGATACTGTACCCATTGGAGAGAGGCCCCGGTGAAGTCCTGTCACTAACAGGAAGAAGCGTCGGATATGCGGGCGGTGCCTATCAGGGGCTTGCTGAGTTCGACTATTTCTCGAAAAAGTATGGGCCTCGCTTCAGGTTGTTAGAGCGGTAGGGGACACATTGCTTTGGGCAGTGTTTAAACCAAAGCTAAAGGCGCGTACTCATATCGCTCGCGGGTAGGATCGTCTCCGTCTGCAGCCAGTAAGGTCAGGCGGGTTATGTTGATATCGGTTCTTCGACGGGTGACGCTTGCGCTGCTTGCTGTGATCGTAGGCGAGGGGAACGGGCTGGCCGGATCGATCCAGGAAGCGCCTGTCTCCCCGACTCCGGGGGCAAGTGGCCGGGTCAGCTTTTTCTACCGCTTCCCGGAGAAGCTGCACGCAGGAAAAGAGCCCCAAGGCTCGGTCGGTCTCCTGCTTTTGGTGCCGGGCTTTAACGGAGACGGGAGGATGTTTCTGAGCCAGGAAGCGTGGACGCGGTTTGCCGACCAGCAACGGGTGGTCTTAGTTTCCCCGAGCTTTCATACGACACCGGACGAAATCCGCGAGGGGAGGGGTTATTACTACCCGGCTCTAGGGAGTGGCGGGGAGACACTGGCAGCAATCCAGCAAATTGCCGGCAAGGAGAAGTTCACCGTCGGCAGGATCCTCATCTTCGGTTTTTCCGCCGGCGCCCATTTCGCGCATCGGTTCGCGCTGTGGAACCGTGAGCGGCCCCGATAATCCCGTCAAGTTCGAGGGAGGGTGGAATGGCACGCTGATTATCGTGGCGACGTTCGGGGCGCGCCGGAAGCTGGCTGTCTATAATGCTCCAGATGTGATGGCGTCCTCTTTTGACAAATTAAAGGCCCAGGACTTGCGCGCCCTGAAAAAGCTTTATGGGGACTTTTAGCGTCCTCCCGAAATATTTAGGCTATCGGTCCCGGCATCGCGGCGCCCGCGTTGGATAGAGAGCCTCGCCGAGGCATCCGGGAGGGGCGTTTGACAAATGCCCTGCAGATGCCCCTCCCCATCCGCAAACCCGCTGGAGGCAAGGAAGCCTCGCCGATGCGTCGGTCCCGCGATCAACCACCCTCGTTGCCGCTCCTCCCAAAATCCAAAAACACCTTGACAGGTGGACGTCACCCTGCCATCCTTAACTTTCACCCGAGCGAATTATGTCCAACTGCGTTTCTATTACCCATTCAGATCCGCAGAGTTCCATCCCCGTCGAGCAGTACGCCGATGAAATCAACGCCTTGCACGCTGATCTTTTCGCCCGCGCGAAACGCTCCGTCAACTCTACGGATCTGGTCGTAGCACACGAGGCCGGTCACCTGATGAACGCAATCGACCAATACAGCGGCCATTCGCCAAACCCTGGTTGGGAAAACACCCTCATCGGCGAAGTCCATTCACCAAATACGAAGGACTTTAACCTCATCTTGAATGTCAACGGCTTCTCGACCCATCTCTTTGAATAGAACAATGCCTTCCCATTCTTCCGCCTGCCTCGCGCTGGCCTGCTTCGCTCTCTTAGGCCAAGCGGAGAGCGCTTCAGCGCGTCCAGAGTTATTTAACTCGCTTGACGAGCAAGCGAGCTTCGAACGGAGTTCCGGCGAGTTGATGCCTTACAGCGCTCTGAATCCACTGTTACGCCTCCCCCCCGACGTAGAAAAAGTCATTCTTAGCGTTCTCAAAGCAAAGTGCATAGCGGGCATCAGCCTCGCGATCTTCAAAAGCGATCTGCACTTTAGCTACTTGTATGTCACCCTCACTACCGTGAGCCGCCCGATAATCCCGTCAAGTTCGAGGGAGGTTGGAATGGCTCCTTGATCATCGCCGCGACCTTCGGCGAACATAGGAAGCTGGCGGTTTATGAGACTGACAAGATAATTGCACCCACCTTTGACAAGTTCAAGGCGGAGGACTTGCGGGACATGCAGAAGCTTTATGGGGACTTTTAGCGTCCTCCCGGAATATTTAGGCTATCGGTCCCGGCATCGCGGCGCCCGCGTTGGATAGAGAGCCTCGCCGAGGCATCCGGGAGGGGCGTTTGACAAATGCCCTGCAGATGCCCCTCCCCATCCGCAAACCCGCTGGAGGCAAGGAAGCCTCGCCGATGCGTCGGTCCCGCGATCAACCACCCTCGTTGCCGCTCCCTCCCAAAATCCAAAAACACCTTGACAGGTGGGCGTCACCCTGCCATCCTTAACTTTCACCCGAGCGAATTATGTCCAATTGCGTTTCTATTACCCATTCAGATCCGCAGAGTTCCATCCCCGTCGAGCAGTACGCCGATGAAATCAACGCCTTGCACGCTGATCTTTTCGCCCGCGCGAAACGCTCCGTCAACTCTACGGATCTGGTCGTAGCACACGAGGCCGGTCACCTGATGAACGCAATCGACCAATACAGCGGCCATTCGCCAAACCCTGGTTGGGAAAACACCCTCATCGGCGAAGTCCATTCACCAAATACGAAGGACTTTAACCTCATCTTGAATGTCAACGGCTTCTCGACCCATCTCTTTGAATAGAACAATGCCTTCCCATTCTTCCGCCTGCCTCGCGCTGGCCTGCTTCGCTCTCTTAGGCCAAGCGGAGAGCGCTTCAGCGCGTCCAGAGTAACTTTAACTCGCTTGACGAGCAAGCGAGCTTCGAACGGAGTTCCGGCGAGTTGATGCCTTACAGCGCTCTGAATCCACTGTTACGCCTCCCCCCCGACGTAGAAAAAGTCATTCTTAGCGTTCTCAAAGCAAAGTGCATAGCGGGCATCAGCGTCGCGATTTTCAAGGACGATCCACACTTTAGTTATTTGTACATCAATCTCACGACCGTGAGCGGCCCCGATAATCCCGTCAAGTTCGAGGGAGGGTGGAATGGCACGCTGATTATCGTGGCGACGTTCGGGGCGCGCCGGAAGCTGGCTGTCTATAATGCTCCAGATGTGATGGCGTCCTCTTTTGACAAATTAAAGGCTCAGGACTTGCGCGCCCTGAAAAAGCTTTATGGGGACTTTTAGCGTCCTCCCGAAATATTTGGGCTGTCGGTCCCGGCATCGCGGCGCCCGCGTTGGATAGAGAGCCTCGCCGAGGCATCCGGGAGGGGCGTTTGACAAATGCCCTGCAGATGCCCCTCCCCATCCGCAAACCCGCTGGAGGCACGGAAGCTTCGCCGATGCGTCGGTCCCGCGATCAACCACCCTCGTTGCCGCTCCCTCCCAAAATCCAAAAACACCTTGACAGGTGGACGTCACCCTGCCATCCTTAACTTTCACCCGAGCGAATTATGTCCAATTGCGTTTCTATTACCCATTCAGATCCGCAGAGTTCCATCCCCGTCGAGCAGTACGCCGATGAAATCAACGCCTTGCACGCCGATCTTTTCACCCGCGCGAAACGCTCCGTCCAGGATGCCATCCTCATCGGCCAGCGCCTCGTCGAAATCAGGCCGCATTTTCAACAGGGTGAATGGCTCCCTTACGTAAGAACAAGGTTCATTTTCTCCGTTCGAACCGCCGAGCGTTACGTCGAACTTTACCTCCGCCGCGCCTCCTTCGAGAGCAAACTCAATAACTCCTTCACATTCACCCTTTCCGAAGCCTACCGGTGCCTGGCGGCGCTGCCGGTCAGGCGCCGCCGCAGACTTGATTTCGCTACGCGTCGAACAAACCGGGTGTTGAAATCGATCTCCAGGCGCGTTCTTGCGGACATGCATTCCTACTCCCATGCTGAACTCTGCAACTTCGGCGCTGCCATGGAGAAGGCAAAAGCGGATTGGGTCCGTAAAGCGGAAGCGCAGGAAGACGCCCTGCCAGATTCCGCCCCTCAGCTCGGCGAGCTGCCTGCTGCCGGACCCGCGCCTGTCATTCAAAGTCCCGCAAACCCTCAAATTCGTCACAGTGACGAATTTGGTCTGAAACTGCCGCGCCTCGAGTCTCATCCTCTTCACCAAAGACTCCTCGAAGCCTTCGAGCGTCACGACCAGGCAATGAGGAAAAAGTATGGCGCTCAAACCTCAATGCCTTCTCCCAATCCACCGAATCCCGTCTCCCCCGCCGCTCCCAAATTCGTCACAATGACGAATTTGTCCTGACTCCCCTCCCTCTTTTCCGCCCCCCCGCCCCTCGTTCCCAAGTTGCGCTTGGGAGCGCCATTGTCTTCGAAGTTGCACTTCGCCTTTCTCCAATCTGCGTAAATCCGTGAAATCTGTGGCTTAAAAATCCCATCTTGTTCCCCTTTCTCCCCTCCGCGTCAAAATCTTCTCCTCCCCCCATCCGCGTAAATCAGTGCCATCAGTGGTTAGAGATCGGAATCCAACCCGTTTCTCCCACCGCCTCCAAATTCGTCACAGTGACGAATTTGAAATCCCCCCGACCCCATCCCTCTTTCTCCAATCTGCGTAAATCCGTGAAATCTGTGGCTAAAAATCCTCGTCTCTGCGCCTCCGCCTTAAAATCCGGAATCCAACCGACCGCTTCCAAATTCGTCACAGTGACGAATTCGCCCTGCCTTCCATCTCCCTCCGTCCCCATCCCGTGCCAATCGGTACCATCGTGGTTAAAAATTCCCCCATGCGTTTATTTTAAATTAAACTTGCGCAGCCCTTCGTTTTTCCTATAGTTCGCCTCCCCGCATCCGGTGGGACTCACGCCCACGGGGCGGTTTTTTCCCGGACGCGGGACTCAAAGGAACCAGCGAGAAACTTATTTAATGCCCACGATCAATCAACTTGTTCGAAAAGGACGCAAGAAAGTGACGGTGAAATCCAAATCACCGGCGCTCAATAACTGCCCGCAGCGGCGTGGCGTTTGCGTCCAGGTCATGACCCGGACTCCAAAGAAGCCCAACTCCGCGCTCCGCAAAGTCGCCAAGGTTCGTTTGACGAATGGCCAGGAAGTCATCGCCTACATTCCGGGTGAGGGTCACAATTTGCAGGAGCATTCCATCGTCCTCGTTCGCGGCGGACGCGTAAAGGATCTCCCGGGAGTGCGGTACCATATAGTTAGAGGCACCCTCGACAGTCTTGGAGTAGACGGCCGCCGCCGGAGCCGTTCCAAATACGGAGCGAAGCGTCCCAAGCCCGGCGCCGCAGCGGATGCGGGCGACAAAAAGAAGAAAAAGTAAAAACGTATGTCTCGCAGACGCAAAGTTTATAAGAAGATCGCCAAGCTGGATGGCCGTTACGGCAGCCCTGTTGTGGCTCAACTCATCAGCACCGTCATGCAGGACGGTAAAAAGTCGCTCGCGGAGCGCATCGTCTATACCGCCATCGAGAAGTCCCGCCAGGGCACTGATGCCGTTGATCCTCTCGAAACTCTCCACAAGGCGCTCGATAACGTGAAGCCCCGCCTGGAAGTAAAATCCCGGCGTGTTGGCGGCGCCACCTACCAGGTGCCGATGGAAGTTCCGTCCTCGCGGCAGATTTCCCTCGCGATGCGCTGGATCGTCAATTACGCGCAATCCCGTAAAAACGTGCCCATGATGGACGCTCTGGCCGGTGAACTCAAAGACGCCGCGGCAGGGCAGGGGAGCGCCATCAAAAAGCGCGACGATACCCACAAGATGGCGCAGGCAAATCGCGCCTTTGCTCACTTTAGATGGTAACCGAGAAAATGTCAGCCACCCTCGAAACCAAGCCTGTGTCCAACCCGAATTCGCCAGATCGCGACTTCCCTCTGGAGAGAACCCGTAACATCGGGATCGCCGCTCACATCGACGCGGGCAAGACGACGCTCACCGAGCGTGTCCTTTTCTACACCGGCATGATCCACAAGATCGGTGAGGTGCATGACGGCACCACAGTTACCGATTGGATGGAGCAGGAGCGCGAACGCGGCATCACCATCACCTCCGCCGCGACCACCTGTTCATGGATGCAACGCCCCGAGGAGGGGGTCTACAAGACTTTCGAAGGCATCAAGCAGCGTATCAATATCATCGACACTCCCGGACACGTGGACTTCACCGCTGAGGTCGAGCGTTCCCTTCGCGTGCTGGATGGGGCCATTGCTGTTTTTGACGCTGTTGCTGGAGTCCAGCCACAGTCCGAGACTGTCTGGCGTCAGGCCAACAAGTATAACGTTCCTCGCATTGCCTTCATTAATAAGATGGATCGCGTCGGAGCAAATTTCGCGAACGCCATCGACGACATGCGCAAGAAGCTCGGCGCCAACGCGTGGCCGGTCTTGCTCCCGGTTGGCAAGGAAGACACCTTCAAAGGTCAGATCGATATCATCAACAAAAAGGCCATCCTTTACGCGGACAGCGATGATTTTGGTTCGACCTACCAGATCACCGACATTCCCGCCGAAGAGCAGGATGCGGCTGATGAGGCCTACGCTAATCTGGTCGGCGTCATCGCCGATCTGGATGAGGAAGTGGGAATGCTCTTCCTGGAGGAGAAGCCGATTACGATCCAGGCTCTCAAGGCGGGCATTCGCCGCCAGACAATCGCCAACAAGTTCGTTCCGGTAGTCGCCGGCACCGCTCTTAAAAATAAGGGTGTTCAGTACCTCATTGACGCGGTTGTCGATTATCTCCCGAGCCCTCTCGACATCCCGGCTGCCGTCGGCCAGAACCCTGATACTGGCGAAAAGATTGACGCGCCCACCGACGATAATGGCACTTTCTGTTCCCTTGCATTCAAACTTTGGAGCGATCCGTTCGTAGGCAAGCTTGTTTTCTTCCGCGTATATTCCGGCACCCTCTCCAAGGGCGACACTGTTTATAATCCGCGCACAAACAAACGCGAGCGCATCAGCCGCCTCATTCAGATTCAGGCGGATAAGCGCACCGACATCGACACCTGTTACGCGGGGGACATCGCTGCAATCGTCGGCATCAAGAACCTTACGACGGGAGACACTCTCTGCGATGAGGATCATCCAATCCTTCTTGAGCCACCTTCCTTCCCCGACCCCGTTATCTCCATGGCCATCGAGCCGAAGACAAAGCTCGATCAGGAAAAAATGTCCAACGCCCTTCAGCGTCTCGCTGAAGAAGATCCAACCTTCCGCGTCTTCACAAACGAGGATACTGGTCAGACAATCATCGCCGGAATGGGCGAGCTTCATCTCGAGATTATCCGGGATCGCATGTTCCGGGAGTTCAAGGTGGACGCAAACGCTGGCAAACCTCAGATCGCTTACCGCGAAACAATCACCCTGGCCGCGACAGGCGAAGGCAAGCTGATCAAGCAATCCGGCGGTCGTGGACAGTACGGTCACGTTATTGTGAACGTCGCCCCCAGCGAACGTGGCAAAGGTCTGACAATAGAGAACAAGGTTGTCGGCGGAACCATTCCGAAGGAATACATTCCCGCGTGCAAGAAGGGTATTGAAGAGGCCGTGCTGAACGGTGTCGTGGGAGGGTATCCCGTAATTGATGTCGACGTTCAGATTATTGACGGCTCTTACCACGACGTCGACTCCAACGAACTCGCGTTCAAGATGGCTGCAATTTTCGCCATGAAAGATGGCTTCAAAAAGGCAAAGCCTATCCTTCTCGAGCCCATTATGAAGGTGGAATGTATCACCCCGGATGAATATCAGGGTGACATTCTCGGCGATCTAAATCGTCGGCGCGGTAAAATCATAAGCATCGAAACCAAGGGAATCGCGACCCATTGTAATGCAGAGGTGCCTCTCGCCGAAATGTTTGGCTATGCGACCGCCATCCGTTCGCTGTCCAAGGGACGCGCCGCTTATTCAATGGAGCCTTCGCATTTCGAGCAGGTTCCCGCTCAGGTGCTCGCTGCCGTTCTCGACCAGAAGAATCCCTGATTCGGCTATACTTTTATGACTAACGGACAGCGAATTCGCATCAGACTCAAAGCATTCGATTTTCGGATGCTCGACCAATCCTCCGCGGAGATTGTCGAGACGGCCAAACGCACGGGCGCGAAAGTTGCCGGGCCCATTCCGCTGCCCACTCGCATCGAGAAGTTTACGGTCAATCGCTCCCCGCACGTTGACAAAAAATCAATGGAGCAATTCGAGATTCGCACGCACAAGCGACTGTTGGACATCATTGAGCCCACAGCCAAGACAGTGGATGAACTCAAGAAGCTTAATCTCCCGGCCGGTGTCGACATCACCATAAAGATCTGACCATGAGCACACTCGGCCTTTTAGGTAAAAAAGTTGGGATGACTCGCGTCTATGACGCGAAGGGTAACGCGACTGCCGTGACGGTAATTGCCGTTGGCGGTAACGCTTTGCTTCAGGTTAAGACGAAGGAACACGACGGCTACTCTGCGGCCCAGGTGGGTTTCGACACCCAGAAAGAGTCCCGCATTCCGAGCGCAATGATGGGGCATTTCAAGAAGGCTGGCGCGGAGCCCAAGAAACTGGTTCAGGAGTTTAGGCTTCCCGAGGATGCTCCTGCTGAGTCGCTCGATTTCAAGGTTACCGCGTTTCAGGCCGGTCAGTTTGTGGACGTCATTGGCCAGTCCAAGGGCAAAGGTTTCCAAGGCGTCATGAAGAAGCATAATTTCGAGGGCCAGGGCGCTTCGCACGGTTCCATGATGCATCGCCGAAACGGTGCGATCGGAAATCGCTCAACCCCGGGCCGGGTTTGGAAGAACATGGGCATGCCCGGACACATGGGCGACGAGACGGGTCACCGTCCAGAACCTCAAGGTTCTCCAGGTCCGCGAGTCCGATAACGTTCTCCTCGTCACTGGGGCCGTGCCGGGAGCCAACGGCAGCTACGTCGTTGTTCGCCCCGCAAAGAAACATCCGGGTTGTCACTGCCTGATTTATGAGCGCACGCATTCTTAACAATCGAAGCTGCCAAAGAGGCGAAGTGTGAATTGGTCGAATCCGGACAAGGCACACAGGCTGTTCATGACGTTGTCGTTGCGCTTCAGGCTGCTCGTCGCAGCGGATCAGCCAATTGCAAGACGAAGGCCGAAGTGAACCGCTCAGGTCGCAAGCCCTGGCGTCAAAAAGGCACCGGACGCGCGCGCGCCGGTAGCGCGGGCTCTCCGGTCTGGGTTGGTGGTGGCGTCGTATTCGGCCCGAAGCCTCGCGATTATTCCAAGAAGGTTCCGAAATCGGTGAAACGTCTCGCGCTCCGCAAAGGCTCTCACCGCTCGCATAGCCGCGGGAGATGTTCTGCTTGTCGATTCATTCCTTGTCAGCGAGCCGAAGACGAAGTCGTTTGTCTCCCTCCTAAAGGACACACTCCCGAGGAAAAAGTGCTGATCCTTTCCGATGCCTTCGATCTAAACACATTCCGCGCCGCTCGTAACGTGCAGCCAGCTCTTCTGCTGAACGCTCGCGACGTCAATACCGAGCAGCTTCTGGCTTACAGGAAGATCCTGATAACTGAAAAAGGCCTCTCCCAGTTGGCCGAAAGGACCCAATGAACGAGCCTTATGATCTAGTACAACGGGCGCTCCTCACTGAAAAGGGCACCCTCCTTGCCGAGAAGTATAACAAGTATGTTTTCCGTGTGAGCCCTCGCGCGAACAAAGTTCAGATCAAGGCCGCGATCGAAGCTCTTTTTAAGAAGAAGGTCATCGATGTGAACACCTGCAACTACGCTGGCAAGACGAAGCGTGATAAGCGCAAGGCCAGTTTTGGGCGCAGACCTCACTGGAAGAAGGCCATCGTGACATTAAAGGAAGGCGAGAAGATCGACTTCGCGTAAACGATTATGGCAATCAAGACTTTCAGACCGTTGACCCCGGTGCAGCGCTTCAAGGCGCTCCCGAAATTCGACGAGATCACCAAGATCAAGCCTGAGAAAAAACTTGTAGAGACTCTCAAGAAGACAGGCGGACGTAACCACTACGGACGGATGACGTCCAGGCACATTGGCGGTGGCCACAAGCAGAAATACCGCCTTGTAGACTTCAAACGCCGCAAGCGCGACGTCGTAGCTGAGGTCATTGCGATCGAGTATGATCCCAACCGCTCGGCGCGTATCGCTTTGATCTCTTATCCTGACGGCGAGAAAAGCTATATCCTGGCGCCGGCTGGTCTAGGAGTTGGCAACAAGGTATCCGCCGGTGAGAATGCGCCTCCGGAAGCTTGGTAATGCTCTTCCGCTAAAGGCGATCCCTCTCGGCACGGGTATTCACAATGTCGAGTTGGTGGCTGGCCGGGGTGGTCAGGTCGCGCGGAGAGCCGGGCAGCAGGCCATGCTCAACAACCGCGAAGCCGGTTATGCTCTGGTCAAAATGCCCTCCGGTGAAATTCGTCGCATTGACGAGAACGCTTACGCCACGATCGGACAGGTCGGCAATATCGATCACATGAACGTATCGAGCGGCAAGGCGGGACGCACCCGCTGGCTCGGACGCCGTCCGCATGTCCGTGGCATGGTAATGAATCCGGTCGATCACCCGAATGGTGGCGGCCAGGGCAAGAGCAAGGGTGGTGGCGGTCGTCATCATCCTGTCAGCCCGTGGGGTCAATTGGCCAAAGGCTTCAAAACACGCAGGAAACACAAACCGAGCAACCGCTTCATCGTGTCGCGTCGCAAGGCAAAGAAGTAGTTTATGGGTAGATCGTTAAAAAAAGGTCCCTTTGTTGATATGCATCTGCTCGAGAAGATCGATAAGCAGATCGAAACTGGCGCGAAGAAGCCGATCAAGACCTGGTCTCGGCGCTCGACGATTACGCCCGATTTCGTTGGCCATACCTTCCTGGTCCATAACGGCAAAATCTTCAATTCGGTTTTCGTGACCGAAAACATGGTTGGCCACAAGCTTGGCGAATTCTCGCCCACCCGAGTGTTCAAAAAGCACGGGTCTCACACGGCAAAGGTGACTAAATAGGTCTAACAACAAGATGTTGTCCCGAGCCAGAGCCGTTCCGGTTGCGCTCCGTGGACTCATAATCGCAATGTTCGCTGTTTCACTTCCATCTTCAATGTCGCTCGCCGCAGGTCAAAAAGACTCGGGCAATCTCGAT
Source organism: uncultured Verrucomicrobiae bacterium (assembly GCA_963828525.1). Taxonomy (GTDB): domain Bacteria; phylum Verrucomicrobiota; class Verrucomicrobiia; order Chthoniobacterales; family Chthoniobacteraceae; genus CAWHEP01. The sequence goes on along the minus strand of CAWHEP010000008.1, from coordinate 497,529 downwards.
ATTGAGTTTTCTGAGGCGAAGCTGACCCTCGACGCGGTGACTACGGAAAACCAGGCGCTGCATCGGCAGGTGGATGAGGCGCGCGCCCAACTGCGGGCCGTAACCGAGAGCCTTGCTATTTCCAACAGCGAAGCGGAGGTATTCCGAAGGCAGTGCGGTGAACTCAAGATGCGTCTGGAGGCGCTTGGGTTGGATGCGGGTGGCGACAAGGGCAAGCTTGAACAGCGCCTGCTCAAAGCGGTCAGCGATCTTCGTTTGGCGCAATCCGATAAAGATCGGCTCGCCGAACAGTTGCTCCGCCTGAGTGAAACAATTGTCCGCTTCGTGAAGAGTGCCGTTACAACCAACGCGGATGCCCGGATGCAGGTGGAGCAGCAGATGCGAGCTACCAGTGAAGTGCTTGGGGTAAAACCACAGGCCGTCGAGGCAGCTCCTGTGCCGGCAACGCTGACCGACGGTATGGTCATTAGCGTGAAGGAAGAGTTTGCCCTCGTGGTCGCTAATTTGGGGTCAACTCAGGGCGTCAGGATGGGCATGCCATTCCAAGTCTGGCGCGGAGACAACAGGATCGCGTTGGTGCGCGTCGTGGATGTGCGCGAGAAAATCGCCGGAGCTGTGATTCAGGATCTTTCGGATAAGCAAAAAATTAGAGTGGGTGACCGCCTTCGGGTGGACGCGCGCTGAGGACATTGGCAATGCACATTATTTCTACTTACAAGTATGCCCGCATCTCCGCTTTCAAGGCGCGCGAGGTAACCCGCGAGATACAAGGCCTTCCGGTCGCGGCTGCGCTCGATATCGTGCGCTTCAGCCCGAAGAAAGCCGCGGCGATGATTGAGAAGACGCTGAAGAGCGCCATTGCCAACGCGGAGAATAACAACGAGCTTCGCGCGGATACCTTGGTGGTGAAGGAAGCAACGATCGGCGAAGGCCCTACCCTGAAGAGGTCGCAGCCCAAGGCGAGAGGCAGCGCCGGCCCGATCAGAAAGCGGACGAGTCATATCCGCATTGTTCTCACCGACGAAGTTAAGATCGTGACGCGGGAATCGAGGCGACTCGCCTCCAAGGCGACCCGGAAATCTCCCCGCCCAAAACAGGCGGCGGTAAAGGCATCCAAACCAGCGGCGCCTCAGGAGGCGCCAGCCCCAACCCCTGTCGCGCCTGAGCAAACAACAGTGAATCCTGCGGACACGGCAGAGACTACCAAGACTGCGGAAGAATAGATTTTATGGGTCAAAAAGTTAATCCTATTGGTTACAGGCTGGCGCTCAATCGCGACTGGCGTTCAAGGTGGTTCGCGTCGCCCAAGGAGTTGCCTGACTTTCTGCACGCCGATCTTAAGATTCGCGGGTACGTTAAAAAGAAGCTTCAGTTGGCTGCCGTCTCGAAAATCGTCATCGAGCGCGCTTGGAACAGCATTCGCGTCACCATCTTCACAGCCCGTCCTGGAATCGTCATCGGACGTAAAGGATCGGAGATCGAGAAGATGACCGAGGAGATCGGGCGCATGTCTGCGGGCAAACAGGTGAAGATCGACATTCAGGAAATCAAGACTCCTGAACTCGACGCCCAGCTCGTCGCGGAAAACGTTTCCCTTCAGATCGAACGGCGTATTTCCTTCCGACGCGCCATGAAGAAGGCCGTGCAGACAACGATGGACTTCGGCGCGCAGGGTATCCGGATTCGTTCGTCGGGTCGCTTGGGCGGCGCCGAAATTTCCCGCGCGGAATGGTACCGCGAAGGCAAGATCCCTCTCCATACTCTCAGAACCCCCATCGACTATGGGTTTGCCGAGGCTCATACTGTTTACGGGAAGATCGGCGTCAAATGCTGGATCTGTAAGCCGGAGGAAGTTCTCGCTGAGGAGAAGCAACAAGCCGCCCCTGCCCCCGCAATCGCTTAAGGAGATTCTCAAATGCCTTTAATGCCCAAACGAGTCAAGTACCGGAAGTCACAGCGCGGCAGCCGCTCTGGTAACGCTTCGCGGAACATCCGCATCGACTTTGGCGAATTCGGTCTTCAGACCCTTGAGCGCGCGTGGATCACCAATATCCAGATCGAAGCCGCTCGTGTGGCTCTCACCCGCAACATGAAGCGCAAAGGGAAACTGTGGATCCGCATTTTCCCGGATAAATCCGTTACATCCCGCCCGCCTGAGACCCGTATGGGCAAGGGCAAAGGCGCGCCCGAATATTGGGTCGCCACCGTGCGCCCAGGGAATATTCTTTTCGAACTGGATGGTGTCACCGAGTCCGTCGCCCGCGAGTCCTTGCGGCTCGCCGCGACCAAGCTTCCGATCAGGACCAAGTTCCTTACGCGGCACCACATCGGCGCTTAATCCAGGTTTTCTATGAAGATGAAAGAAATTATTGAATTGAGCGTGGATGAGCTTGCCACGCGCAAAAACGAGCTGCGGCAGGAGAGCTTTCATCTCCGCCTTCAGCAGCAGAGCGGACAGCTTGAAAAGCCGAGTCGCTTTCGTGAAATCCGCCGTGAAGTAGCTCGTATCGAAACCGTTCTGTCGCAACGCGCCAGGGCCAGGGAGACCAAATGACCGAAGCTGCCGCCACCGCTACCGCGCCCACCCAAACCGAGGAGCTGCATCGCGCGCTTCGCAAGACCCGAGTGGGTCTTGTTGTATCACACGCGATGAAGAAGACCGCTATCGTGGAATCCGTCACCCGCGTGCCTCATGCCAAGTTCGGCAAGATCGTGAAGCAGGTGAAGAAATATTATGCCCACGACGAAGAGGACAAGGTCCAGGTCGGCGATACCGTGCGCATCATGGAGACAAGACCGCTCAGCAAATTAAAGCGCTGGCGCATAGTTGAAATCATCAAGCATTAGTCTACACTTAGCGCCCCTTTCCCTTTTATGCTTCAGATTCGTTCCAGATTGGATGTTGCCGACAACTCGGGTGCCCGCATGGCCACCATGATCGGTGTGATTGGCAAGTCAACGCGCTCTGCTGGCATTGGTGACGTAATCACCGCGAACGTTAAGGAGGCATCCGCCAACGGCACCGTGAAAAAAGGGGACGTGGTTCGCGCGGTTGTTGTGCGCACACGCAAGCCCATTCGCCGCAGTGATGGTTCCTACCTTCGCTTCGATAACAACGCCATCGTCATTATCGACAAAGACCTGAATCCCCGCGGCACCAGAATTTTCGGCCCAGTTGCGCGCGAGCTTCGCGAACGCAACTTCATGAAGATCGTTTCTCTCGCGCCTGAAGTTTTATGAATCGACTCAAGACACATGTCAAAAAGGGTGACGAAGTCATCGTCATTTCCGGCAATCACCGGGGCGCGACTGGGAAGATCCTTCAGGTGCTGTCCAAGAAGAACCGGGTCGTCATCGAAGGCGTGCGTCTGATCAAGAAGCATCAAAAGAAGTCCCAGGATCAGCCCGAGGGCGGCATTATCCAGCGCGAGGGCCCTATCCATATATCAAATGTGAAAAGGGTCGAACCCACTGGGAAGGCTGCCAAGGACAAGGATAAGGGGAAGAAAAAAGAGGCCGCTCCGAAGCCCGCTTCCAAGAAATCTAAGAAAAGCGAGTAAGGGATATGGTTGAACTGCATAAAGAGTATCAGGAGCGCGTCGTGCCTGCTTTGAAAAAAAAGCACGGTTACACCAACCTGCATCAGGTTCCGAAGGTTCAGAAGGTCGTCGTCAACACCTCCGTTGGTTCCGCCACGGATGTTAAGCAGGCTCTCGAGGACGCCAAACAGGAGATGACGCTGGTTACGGGACAGAAGCCCGCCGAGACACGCGCGAAGAAGAGCATATCGAATTTCAAACTGCGCAAAGATCAGCCGATCGGCGCGAAGGTTACCCTTCGGGGCGCTCGCATGTACGAGTTTCTGGAGCGCCTCATCAAGGCTGGCCTCCCGCGGATTCGCGATTTCCGTGGCGTCTCCCCGAAGGCTTTTGATGGGAACGGCAACTACACGCTTGGCGTGGTTGATCAGTCCATTTTCCCGGAAGTCGAACTCGACAAAATCAAGCGCAATATCGGCTTTGATGTCACCATTGTCACCTCGGCGAAAACCAACGAGGAAGCCAAGTCCCTGCTTAGCGAACTTGGCATGCCATTTACCGATAAGGCGAAGAAAGTCGCCGAAGCAGCCTAGTTATTATGAGCGCCTTGACCGATCCCATCGCAGACCTTCTGACCCGTATCCGTAACGCGAGCCGCGCCGCTAAGGTGGACATCCTCGTCCCCTACTCCCGGATTAAGGCTGATATCGTTCGCATCTTGCAACAGGAAGGCTACATCGTCGGTTACGAACTCGAGACCGTTGGCAAAGTTCCCCAGATCAAAATCACGAATAAAATCATCAATCGCGTCCCTGTCATCGCTGGACTGAAGCGGGTAAGCCGCCCCGGCTTGCGACGCTATGTAGGCGCAACTGAAGTCCCCCGCGTTCTCGGCGGAATGGGCATTTCGATTCTCTCCACCCCTCGCGGTATTCTGACCGGCCGGGAAGCGAAAAAACAGAACGTGGGCGGCGAGTTGCTTGCTTACGTCTGGTAGGAACTCTCTCTATGTCCAGGATCGGAAATAAATTGATCGAAATCCCTCCCAAGGTGAAATTGAATATATCGGGCGAGGGGGAAGTAAGTGTCGAGGGCCCCAAAGGCAAGCTGCATTGGACTTTGCCCAAGCGCATCAGCGCCACCGTGAAGGACAATCAAGTTTCATTGGCGCGCGCGGGTGAGGCTCGTCAAGTGAAGGCGCTGCATGGCCTCTCTCGCAGTCTCATTGCTAATATGGTCGCCGGGGTCTCAAATGGTTTTTCGCGCGATCTCGAAATCCAGGGCGTCGGTTTCAAGGCTGCCGTCCAAGGCAAGAATCTCAATCTCAGCCTCGGTTTCTCCCATCCAGTTCTCTTTCCGATCCCGCCGGAGATCAAGATCACCGTGACCGAGAACACCAAGATCAAAGTCGAGGGGATCGACAAAAAAGTGGTGGGACAGGTCGCTGCCGATATCCGGGGCTACTACCCTCCCGAGCCTTACAAAGGCAAAGGCATCCGTTACGCCGGCGAGCAGATCGTCCGCAAGGAAGGCAAAACCGTTCAGTAATATGGCTACTCTCGCTTCAGTCAAACTTAGGCACCGCCGCATTCGCAAGCGTATTTCCGGCACTACAGAGCGGCCGCGTCTCGCTGTGCATTTTTCGGGCAAGAATATCTACGCCCAAGTCGTGGATGACACCGTGGGTAAAACCCTCGTTTCCGCGAACACTACGGAGAAGGCTTTCAAAACGGACAAAGCAACCCGCGCCAACCAGGTAACAGCGCAGAAGGTTGGCAAACTCGTTGCTGAACGCAGCAAAGAGAAGAATATCGGGAAAGTGGTTTTTGATCGTGGTGGATTTCTCTACCACGGCAAGGTGAAGGCTCTGGCTGATGCGGCCCGTGAGTCCGGATTGGATTTTTAATATATGGCCGAAAATCGACATAGACGTGACCATGGCTCGGATAAGCCAAAATCGGACCTCTCTGAAAAGGTGGTCTTCATCAACCGTTGCGCCAAAGTGGTCAAAGGCGGACGCCGCTTCAGCTTCAGTGCCCTTATCGTGACGGGAAATCGTCAGGGCAGCGTGGGTTGCGGCTTCGGCAAAGCCAATGAAGTCTCCGAGGCAATTCGCAAGGCATCAGAATCCGCAAAGAAGGCGATGAAAAAGGTAGCCGTCCATTTGAATACCATTCCGCACGAAGTTATCGGGGAGTTTGGGGGAGGACGGGTTCTATTGCGCCCTGCTTCTCCTGGCACCGGTGTGATCGCCGGTGGCGGGGTGAGAGCCGTTGTCGAAGCTGCTGGCATCAAGGACGTGCTGGCAAAGTCTCTCGGTTCGAGCAATCATGCGAACGTCGTGAAGGCGACGATCGAGGCGCTCGGAGCGTTGCGTCAGCGTGACGAAATTTTTAAATTGCGCGGCATTCCGCTGCGCGGTAACGGCAAGGGAGCCTGACGAATGAATCTTCATACCTTAAAACCCCGGCCCGGCGCCAAGCACAGGGTCAAACGTCTCGGCTGCGGCGAAAGCTCCGGTCACGGCAAAACAAGCGGTAAAGGCCACAAGGGCCAGAAGGCCCGCTCGGGCGGCAGTATTCGGCTCGGTTTTGAAGGCGGTCAGATGCCGCTGATTCGTCGTCTTCCCAAGCGGGGTTTTAACAACGCCGCCTTCAAGACCCGCTACGCTTTGGTGAATCTGGAGTCTCTGGATATCTTTGATGAAGGCGCTGTCGTGGACGAAAAGGCGCTCCGGGAGAAGAAGCTGATTCGTGGCCGTTTTGACGGCATCAAGATTCTCGGCAACGGCGATCTTAGCAAGAAGCTCTCCATTACGGCTGATAAAGTCAGCGCGGCGGCTCGCGAGAAGATCGAGAAAGCCGGAGGAGCTATCACCGTTAAATCAGCGTAGAGGCTTTGCCGCGCCGCCGCCGTGTATTCCAGCGGCGACGCTTTGTAGCGGCTGCCACATTGGACTTTCCATGATTTCAGCCTTCACGAATACATTCAAGATTCCCGAACTTCGCAATCGGGTGCTCTTTACTCTTGCGATCCTGGTGGTCGTGCGCATTGGAGCCGCGATCTCCTGTCCCGGGGTTAACGCAACCGTCATTCAGCATTGGTTTCTTTCCGCTGTTAACAGGGAATCCGGGGGCAGCGTAGCGGCTCTGTTCAACATCTTCAGCGGAGGCGCTCTCGAAAATTGCGCAGTCTTTTCGCTCGGCATCATGCCGTACATCAGCGCGTCCATCATGCTGCAGTTGTTGACGGCGGTGATTCCCCAGTTGGCAAAGATGGCCAAGGAAGACGGCGGACGCCAGAAGATCATGCAATACACACGGTACGCGACCGTGGCGCTCTGCATATTCCAAGGGTATCTGCTGGCTCTCTCGTTTGAGAACCCCAACAAGAATCCGTTTCTGCCAGGCATCACCGATACCATTGCCAGAATGGGTATCCCGCTCGTCGCCGATCCCGGAACGGCCTTTCGAATCCTTACCGTTCTGACGCTCACGGCTGGAACCCTTTTCCTGATGTGGCTTGGCGATCAAATAACCGACCGGGGCATCGGTAACGGAATCTCACTCATCATCACGGTCGGGATTGTGGCCCGTCTTCCTGCCGCGCTCATCCAGGCTTGGCGGACTTTTGTTCCTTCCGGAGGGCAGGGGAACGCGGTCAGTCCTATCGTGCTGGTTTTCATGGTGGCCTTTCTTGTCTTCGTCATAGCTGCGGTCATTTGTGTGACCCAGGCCCAGCGAAAGATCACCGTGCAGTACGCGAAGCGGGTCGTCGGTCGCAAAGTGTATGGCGGTCAGACCCAGTACATGCCGTTGAAGGTCAATTACGCGGGCGTGATGCCCATCATCTTTGCGCAGGCGCTTCTCATCTTTCCGACAACCATCGCGCAGATGGCCTTTAAAAATTACGCTCCCGCGCAGAAGATCGCCGCCGCCATGACGACCGGCTATGTGCATTACGTTCTTTTCGGCGGCATGATCTTCTTCTTCAGTTACTTTTGGGTGGCGACACAGTTCCAGCCTGGGCAGATCGCCGAGGATCTTAAGAAATACGGCGGTTACATCCCCGGGTTCCGTCCTGGCAAACCCACCGCCGACTTCCTGGACTTTACCATGACGCGCCTCACCTTCGCTGGCGCAATCTTTCTCACCTTCATAGCGATTCTTCCGCAGATGCTTTCTCAAAAGATGGGCATCCCATATATCACGGCTCAGTTCTTTGGCGGCACGAGTCTTCTCATCATCGTGGGTGTCATGCTGGACACGATGCGCCAGGTCGAAACTCATTTGATTCAGCGGCATTATGATGGATTTCTCAGGAAAGGTCGTCTGCGCGGCAGGTTTGACAGGACACCGGCGGGACGAGGCGAGGCGGTGCAGCAGGGCGCGTTGCTTTGGCTTTATGTGGGCATCGCGGTGGTTCTGGTGAGCGCCATGGTGATATTTATCGCCAATCGCCCGCATTGAGATCGGCGCTAAAAACCCGGGTCGTTCTACTGGGGCCGCCCGCGTCGGGCAAGGGCACCCAAGCGGAGATGATCAAGAACGCTTTTCACATCGAGTCCGCTTCACCCGGCGCCATCCTTCGCGAAGAGAAGCGAGCTGGAACAAAGCTGGGGTTGGAAGCGGCTGCTTTCACAGCCGCCGGCTTTCTCGCGCCTGACGAACTCGTCATTGAGGTTGTCAGGAAATGGCTAGCGAGGAACGACGGGTGTTTCCTGTTTGACGGTTTCCCGAGATCAATTAATCAGGCCGTTGCCCTGGATGAGTTGCTGGCGCCTCCCAATTTGCCCATTAATGCGGCGGTTTTCCTTTCCGTCGGCGCTGATACCGTTCGCCGGAGAATCGAGCGTCGCTTGGTGTGCGTGGCGTGCGGTAACGTAGTTGCTGTCGGCTGGCAGGTAAGCGGACAGGGTTCCCCATGCCCGCGCTGTGGGGACGTGCTGGCTCGTCGACCGGATGATAATGCCGATGCCTTGCAGGTTCGCATGCGGGAGTTTAGCGAGAAAAATGAACCTGTTCTCGACCACTACCGCAAAGCCGGCCTCCTGGATGTTATTGAGGCCGATCAGTCTCCTGACGCCGTCTTTAACCTGTTCTCCAACGTTCTTACGAGAGAATGATCCCGATCAAGTCAGAGCGTGAAGTCGAGAAGATGCGCGCTTCGTGCCAGACCGCGAGCGCCATTCTAGAGCGTGTTTCCAGCGTAGTCTGTCCCGGGGTCACTACCGGAGAGGTGGATGAGGCTGCCGCCACGTTCATGGCTGAATCGCGATGCAAAAGCGCCTTTCTGGGCTATCGCGGATTTCCCGGGAATATCTGTATTTCCATCAATGAAGAGGTCGTTCACGGGATCGGTGGCCGGCGAAAGATCCAGTATGGAGACATAGTGAAGCTGGACATAGGGGTGATTCAGGACGGTTGGGTGGGTGATACCGCGACCACGGTGCCTGTGGGTGTCATCGATCCCAAAGTGCAGCGCTTGCTCACGGTCACCCAAGAAGCTCTGCGGATTGCCATTACCCACGCCTGCGAAGGGCGCCGTCTGGGCGATCTCTGCGCCTCTATCGAGGAAGAGGTTGTTGCAAATGGATATAGCGTAGTGCGCGAATTCGTGGGTCATGGCGTCGGGCGCAAGCTTCACGAGGAACCACAGATTCCAAATTACGGGAAGCGCGGCAGCGGTCCTCGTTTGAAGGCGGGAATGGTGCTCGCCATTGAACCGATGGTAAACATGGGCGCCAGCGCTGTAAAAATCCTGAGTGATGGATGGACCGTCGTCAGCGCGGACCAACAGCCTTCCTCACATTTCGAACACACGGTTTTGGTCACGAAACTCGAGCCGGAAATTCTGACATGGCGTGAGAAGGCGATCTCAAGGTAATTTGTCCATTCCTCCATTCGTTTCTTGCCAGACTTTAAACTTATGCTACAGATGATTCCCCACAAATTTCCGAAAGGCCGGATCAGGTTCCGGCCATTGTAAAAAACATGAAAGTAAGAGCCTCAGTGAAAAGACTTTGCGAAGATTGCAAGATTGTAAAGCGCGGCAATGTCGTCCGCGTCATTTGCAAGAATGCCCGTCACAAGCAGAGACAAGGATAAGATTATGCCGCGTTTATTAGGAGTTGAGATACCAGGCGACAAGCGAATCGAAGCGTCACTTCCATATATTTATGGAATTGGACCCAGCACTGCGAAAGGCATTTTGGAGCGCGTGAACATCGACCCAAATATGCGGGCGAAGGATCTCTCTCCCGAGCAGCTCAATCAGATCATTCAGATGATCACCGCGAGCAAGATCCTTATCGAAGGCGATCTTCGCCGCGATCTCCAGGGCAACCTCAAGCGTCTCCAGGCCATCAACTGCTACCGCGGCATACGCCATCGGCGCAGCCTTCCGGTTCGCGGACAGAGAACTTCGACAAATGCCCGGACGCGCAAAGGACCGCGCAAGACTGTTGGCGTCGTCCGCAACAAGGATGCGAAGACAGGAAAAGTCTAGGCCCTAAGCTTATGCCCGAAAAATCCAAATCCAAGAAACCTGCTGCCTCCGCCGAGACGGAAACAGTGGCGCCAGCTCCGGCTCCCGCCAACGTTGAGGTGGCGGCGGATACTCAAGCGGAAGCGGCTCCCTCGTCAGCAGCCCCGGAAGCGCCCGCCGTAGAAGCCGCTCCTGTCGCGGCCACGGTCGAGACTCCAAAACCCGCTGCTCCGAAAGCTGCCAAGGCCAAAAAGGAAGCGGCCGCTCCTGAAGAGCCAAAAAAGGAAAACCTTTCCTTGGATGGCGGTTTGGAGCCACTGAAGATCATCAAGGCGAAGGGCAGCAAGAATGTGCATAGCGGCATTGCTCACGTTCTGGCGACCTTTAATAATACAATCGTCACGATCACCGACCAAAACGGCGGTGTCATCGGTTGGTCGAGCGCGGGCAAAGTCGGTTTCAAAGGGTCGCGGAAAAGCACCGCTTACGCGGCTCAGATGGTTGCGCAGGATGCCTGTCGCCAGGCGATGGGCCATGGTCTTAAGGAAGTGGAAGTGCGAGTGAAGGGTCCAGGAGCTGGCAGGGAATCTGCCGTCCGCGCCCTCCAGGCAATCGGCCTCGACATTACTGTCATTCGCGATGTCACCCCTGTGCCTCATAACGGGTGCCGCCCGCCCAAACAACGAAGAGTCTGACCCAAAGAAAAGAATATGGCACGCTATACTGGCCCCAAAACAAAGATCAGCCGCAGGTACGGAGTTCCCATCTTTGGGCCTTCCAAGGCTCTTGAGCGCAAGAATTACGGCCCAGGCATGCATGGCCCCAAGGGGTCGCGCCGCAAGCTGTCCGACTACGCGCTCGCGCTCGCGGAGAAGCAGAAGCTTCGCTACCAATATGGCCTTCTGGAGCGCCAGTTCCGCCGCTATTTTCAGACCGCGTTGCATCGCCGTGGTGTTACTGGTGAGACGCTCCTCCAGCTCTTGGAAACGCGGCTCGATAACGTCGTTTTTCGGCTCGGTTTTGCCAACTCGCGCAGCGCCGCCCGCCAGATGGTTTCCCACGGGCATGTCACTGTGAACGGACGCAAGGTGAACGTTTCCTCCTACAATGTAAGAGTCGGCGATACGATCGTAGTCAAGGAGAAGCCGGGTTCAAGAAGGCTGGCCTCAAAATACCTCGAGTTGACTCAGATCACACCGGTGCCTGACTGGCTGACCTTGAACAAGGATCAGTTCTCCGGACAGGTTGCTCACATCCCATCCCGGGACGAGATTCAGCCGATCGTCAACGAGCAACTCGTCGTCGAGCTCTACTCGCGGTAAGCGTCGATCCATTCGAGCGCTTTGTCGTAGCTGCATCGATCCAGGTAGTGCCGTAGCCGCGCGTCGGCGTCTTTGGGCAATTCCGCCTGAAGCTTCGATATCGCCTGCGATGCCGTCTTCAGCCGCTCAAGATGCGCGGTCGGATTGGATTCCCGCGCCTCCTTGTCGCCGATCACCAACAGACGTTCTTTCAGAGCTGCTCGCAGGTCGTCGAAAAGGTTCCGTTCCATCTTTGTAAACTGCCCGAGCCCGGCGGCTTGTCCAGCCTCCATCTTTTCGCGCTTTACCCTTGCCAGCCTGCGCTCATTTCCCTAATCGGGAACCTGTGGCTACTCCCGGTAAGAAGATCCTCGTGGTCGATGATGATGTTTCCATTCTTCGGCTCCTGCGCGAATCGCTCAGTGCTCTGCTTCACTACGAGGTGGATACAACACCAAACCCCGAGTACGCGTTTGAGCTCGTTCTCAAGAAGCAATACGATCTTCTCATTTTCGACTTCTCGATGCCATCGATTGACGGAGCTCTATTATACTCACTCCTTGCCAAGGTGCATGGCATCGCCGCCCCTGCTGGCCACAAGCTGCCCCCTCTGATCCTGATGTCTGGCAACGCCTCTCAGAAGAGAGCGCAGGAGTTGCTGCGTCAGCCAGGTGTGCGGGGCCTTCTTGCGAAGCCCTTCAGTATCGAACGGCTGCTAGAGAGGGTCTCGCAATTTTGCTGAGCGGGAGAAGGCGCCCTACTTGGCGCGTTTGGCAGTCGCCTTTTTTTTCTGCTCGGCTTTCAACTGTCGTTCGGCCTCCACCCAGTCTTGGTGTTCAGTACCATGAATTCCGTGCTGCCGTCTTTTTTCCGAAATGAAATAAGCGCGCAGTGAGATGTCAGCGATTGAGAATGCAGCTTTCGTCGCCACTGGCTTCTTTGCCGTTTTCGACGCCTTGCCGGTCACCGGAGCGGGGGCAGGAGCCGTCGGCCGGGGCCTCCTTGGAACCGACCTTCTTAGCCTTGCTCTTCGGAACCGCCTCCGCGATTTCCTCCGTCTTTACGTCGACCTTCTTGGATGAATCTTTCTTTTTCCCCATGTGATGTCAGATTTTTGGCGGATAATACCGCTTTGAACTCGTCAGTAAATCGAAAAGAGAGAATTGTTTCAAAATGAAAGCTTTTGTAACACGATGGGTCATCACCACGGTGGCGGTTCTTGTCGCTGCCCAGCTTCCCGGCATCCACGCTTCGGGGATTGCCTCGCTGGCGCTTGCCGCCCTTTTTCTTGGTATCGTAAACGCCCTTATCCGCCCCGTTCTTCTGCTCCTGAGTTTGCCTCTCATTCTCCTCACACTGGGATTTTTCATCCTCATCGTAAACGCGCTGATGCTCTATCTGGTTGCGGGTCTGGTTCCCGGATTTTTCGTCGACAGCTTTCACGCGGCTTTCTTCGGCTCCCTCATCATCTCACTGGTGAGTTGGTTGCTTAGCGCTTTTTTCCGGGGAAGTGACGGAAGGGTGCGGATACTTACCCACCATGACCAAATCAAGAATGTAAGCGGCAGGGTCATTGATGTTTGAGGCGTTTCCGTTACCTAAGTCGATCTTCTTTCGTCGATGACTTACTGCCTCAGCCTTCTCTGCCGGGAGGGTCTTGTCTTTGTCTCCGACTCGCGCACGAGCGCGGGCATGGATAACATCACCATCCACCCCAAGCTTCGCATTTATGGAAAGCCCGGCGAGCGCATCCTTTGCCTGATGACCTCAGGCAATCTCTCGCTCTCCCAAGCCGTTATAGCTCATGTTGAGGAGGAGACACTTCGCGCGGAATCAGATCCTGCCATCCCGCATCTATTGAACCAGATCAGCCTCTACGAAACTGCCCGCTACCTCGGGATGAAGGTTCGCGAAGTCGCGGCGCTTGATCGTGATGCGCTTGAGAAGGATGGCTACAACTTCGACGTGAATTTCCTAATGGGAGGCCAGATCATTGGCTCGTCACCCCAAATATTTCGCGTCTATCCGCAAGGTAACGCCATGCACGCGGATCATGATTCTCCCTTTCTGCAAATTGGTGAGTTCAAATACGGAAAACCGCTTTTGGATCGCGGGTTCGCTTACGACACGTCTCTCATTGAAGCGGTAAAGTTTGGCGTCCTCTCCTTGGAGGCGACCATGAAAAGCAATGTTTCTGTCGGCACTCCTTTTGACGTGTTCTGTTACGAAAAAGATTCGTTCGAAATCAAGTACCGCTACCGCCTGGAAGAAGACGATCCCTATATGCTGCAAGTCCGCGCGAAATGGCAGGATGGTTTGGTGCGGCTTGTCAGGGATGTCCCGAATCTTGTCTTCCCCGGAGCGGATCGCCAGCCCGGCGCTCACTCTCAATGACGCTTCCTGACCTGCCGCTTCGAACGCGGGTAAAGATTTGCGGGATCACCAACAGGGCGGATGCGGATGCGGCAGTGGCGTTGGGAGCAGACGCGCTTGGATTCAATACATGGCCCGGTTCGAAACGCTATATCGATCTCGAGCGTGAATCGGCATGGCTGTCGCGCGTTGCGCCTTTGGTGACGAAGGTTGCTGTCGTTGTGAATTCCACGTTAGCTCAGGTGGAGTCCATCTCCGCCCTATCATTCATCGATCTCATTCAACTGCACGGAGACGAGTCTCCAGCGTTTTGCCGTGCTTTGGCTGATCGCGGAGTTCCATTCATCAAAGCCATCGCGCTCGAAAATGCGGCCTCGGTTGACCTCTTGGAAGAGTTTTCGGCCGGCGCGATTCTCGTGGATTCGTTCACTCCCCGTGGATTCGGCGGAACGGGAGAGTTGATTGACACGTCGCTTGTCGAGAGACTTGTGAAGCGGCACCCACACATTCGATTGATCCTTTCGGGCGGCTTGCGCCCCGGCAATGTTGCCGCTCTTGTCCAAAGATTCCATCCCTATGCCGTGGATGTCGCTTCTGGTGTGGAGTCCGGGCCAGGGCTGAAGGACTGGCGATCCATGGCGGACTTTATTGCAGCCACCAGAGCCGCAAGCGAGACTCTCAAATTTCCGTAGGCTGGTCTGTTTCCTGCTTTCTAGGCTCATAACCCAGAAATCGGAAAGCTACCATGCACAAATCCTATCCTATCATCATTGCCTTGTGCGCTCTCTCGACGGCTCAAGCCCAAGAGACTACGCCAGCCGCCGTTTCCCCCGCTCCTCCCGCGGCCTCGGCATCCCCTTCTTTCACTGTTGCGCCCGTCTCTCCGCCCGCCGCGGCGGTCGCCGCCACAACCGGCACAGGAGCTACTCCTGAGCAGCCCGCCCCGATTGACCCAGTCGTCGCCTCCAGCGCGCAGCCGGGCGCCCCGGGATCTTCACCTGCCGCATCCGCGCCGGCTCTGACCACGCTCGCCGCCTCCGGCAGATCACTAAACGAATTCCAAGGAGATGACATCGCGCAAGTCCTGCGTCTCCTGGCGCGCCAGGCCAAGGTTGACCTCGTTGTCAGCGAAAAGATCGTGGGAACGGTCACGATGCGGCTGGAGAACAAAACCCCATTGGAGACTATCAAGATCATCTGCAACTCCAAGGGCCTGATCGTTGAGCAGACCGATGGCGTCTACTATGTAAAGACGCAGGAAGAAAAGCTGAAGGAACCCACAGATAGCGCCTTCTACACATTCAGCTATGCGATGGTAGACAAAGCTGCTCCGCTCTTGAAGACGCAACTCCAGAGTGGCGCCGACCCCCAGATGGACAGCCGCACGAACACCGTCTTCTTCCGGGAGACGAAGTCAAATCTTGCAAACGTGATGATGTTCCTGAAGACCATCGACATGCCGACCAAGCAGGTGATGATCGAGGCCCGGCTGGTGGAAGTAACCGCGAACCCCAAGCAAAGCTACGGTGTTAACTGGGGTGGCGTTTTTGGCAGTTCCTCAACTCCTCAGACCATCAAGTATGGCGCCAGCACCCCTGCAACCTTCGGAATACCCGCGACCCCAGGAGGTCCTAATGTTCTGACAGCCGTGCCCGCCATCAACACGCAGAACGGAAGTGCTACAGTCGCAGGACTTTCTGCGAAGTGGGACTTTAGGCAAAGGGTTCTTCAACGCCATCGGGGGTCAGCTTGCCATCCTGGACGTGCCATCCATGGCGGTGACCCTTCGCTTGCTGAATGAAGATTCAGACGCGCAGTTCCTCGCCAATCCCCGTGTCGTCACAGCGAACGGCCAGAAGGCAACAATCAAGATCACCGAGAATCAACCCGTCCCACAGTTGAATTTTAACGAGCAGACAGCCACGGCGGTGTTCGGGGGATTCCAGGACAAGGAGTTTGGCAACACACTCGTGGTGACGCCAATCATCAACAAGGACAGGTTCATTACACTGAGCGTGCAGCCCGAAATCAGCAACAAGGTTGGCGATGAGACTTTCAACTTTGCGGGCGCGACGGTCTCCAGCCCGATCATTGACAAGCGCACGCTGGATTCC
This sequence comes from uncultured Verrucomicrobiae bacterium, assembly GCA_963828525.1. Classification (GTDB taxonomy): domain Bacteria; phylum Verrucomicrobiota; class Verrucomicrobiia; order Chthoniobacterales; family Chthoniobacteraceae; genus CAWHEP01. The sequence continues at coordinate 481,716 of CAWHEP010000008.1, read as the reverse complement.
AACGTTCTCATCAAGAGTGGCGACACTCTGGCGATAGGCGGTCTTGTTCAGGACGAGACAATCAAGACGACCAACAAGGTGCCTATCCTCGGTGACCTCCCGTTTGTAGGATATGCTTTCCAGGAGCATCTTAACACCCGCACGAAGCGCAACCTTCTCGTGTTTGTCACACCGACCATCCTCGACCAAGGATATGGCACCGGTCTGGAGGACCAGGTCACGGGGGTTCACCACTCAGGCAACGAATTCGCGGATCCGAATGGCTGGCGCAACAATGCAAAGGGCGCCATCCGCGTTGTCCCGACCTCCTACCGTCAGAACGCCGCCGATTACCCAGCGCCTGGCACGCCGATGGCCCCTGACAAGGTTTCCCGTTACTACAAGGTTGATACGACAGACCGTCAGTAGCGGCTCTTTCATCGATAGAAGCAACGCAACGGCGTCAGGAGAAATCCTGACGCCGTTTTGTGTTTGTAGCGGCATTCGGTACAAAGTTTTCTTTTTCAATTGCAAGCGACCGGGGTTTTTTAGAGTCTATCCCCTGTCATGACGTTCGAAGCCCCCCAGCAGCTTCCCCTCCTGCCGGTATCTTGTGTCCCCCGGGAAAACTCAGCTTGGGAGTAAGATGGGACGCTTTGGTCATACCGTCCTGGCACTTCTCACCATTGCGGCGTTTGGAATGGTGGTTTGGTTGATGTTTAGTATGTTTTCTCAGGACGACTTTGCCTCCGGGAACGGGGAGCAATTGTCGGGCGTGCAGCTCAGTCGGTAGCGCTCTAGAGCCCGCGGGCTTTTTTCACGGCTTCGACAAATGCCGCGGCGGTCGCGGTAAGTTTTTTCCAGTCGCTGTTCTTTAGTATCTCTTTGCTCACAAGGCTCGATCCAGCGGCAAGAGCCGCGCACCCCGCATTGATGAAGCTTGCGGCGGTCTCGACGCTCACGCCCCCAGTCGGGATGATTCGCAGCATCGGCAGGGGCGCAAGAACGTTTTTGATATAGGTCGGCCCCAGCTGATCCGCCGGGAAGATCTTGATAAAATCGGCGCCTGATTCATGCGCGAGGAGAGCTTCCGTGGGCGTGTACGCGCCGCTCGCGATGGGCTTCCCGTAGCGGTTGCAAAGCCGGATCACTTCTGGCCTTGTCACGGGCGTCACCACGAACTCCGCGCCCGCGAGGATTGCCGCGCGGCACGTCTCTGTATCGAGCACAGTGCCGACCCCCATCAGGATTTTCGATCCCATCTTCTTGCTGACTTCGCTGATGACCTGAAGGGCATTTGGCGTTGTCATTGTAATTTCCATGCCCGTCACACCGCCCTCGTAAAGAGCCTGAGTTACCGCCACGAGCTGTTCCGATGAATCGGCGCGGATTACCGCGACGATGCCAGGATTGATGATGCGTTCGATGATTTCAGATTTCGTCATTGTATTGGGACAAGTGAAGGGACTGCTTCCATTCTGTCAGGCAGCCGCGCCACTACGCAAAACCATTTTTGCGAAGGGTTTGGGATGCTCCACATCTTCTTCTTGCTTTGAAGTGCCTTCCCGAATATCACGAACTCCCGGTGATCGAAACTGCCATTCCATCGCTGGGTGAGTGTGCCATCCGTTCTCCGCTCGCTCGCGCGGGCCAGGAGGAGGTGAGATTCCGTACCGATGCGGATCGCGTTCTTTGGGATGACTCTCTCGCGGCTTATCATGAATGCGCCGCCCAAGGCCGGGAGCCAATCACCTTCGAGCAGGCGGGACCCCGCGAGAAAGTATTCTTCAACGGCTCGCGCGCCACAGCGGCAATCGTCACCTGCGGGGGCCTTTGTCCGGGATTAAACGATGTTATCCGCGCCTTGGTCATGGCGCTATTCCATCGGTATCACGTCAGCACCATCTACGGGTTCCGGTATGGTTACGAGGGGCTGATTCCCAGCTATGGTCATATCCCGATGAACCTGCGCCCGGAGTCGGTTTCCAATATCCACACGTTGGGCGGGACGATTCTTGGCTCCTCGCGCGGGCCACAAAGCGCTTCGGATATGGTTGATACCCTTGAGGAAATGGGGATCGATCTTTTCTTTGTGGTCGGCGGGGATGGGACGTTGAGAGGAGCAGGAGATTTGACCCTTGAGATTCGTAATCGAGGTTTGCGCAAGGCTGTGGTGGGCATCCCAAAGACGATCGACAATGACATCATGTTCCTGGACAAGAGCTTTGGGTTCGAATCGGCGTTCGCGGAGGCGGTGAACGCGCTGGATTGCGCGCACACTGAGGCGATCGGGGTCATGAATGGAATAGGACTTGTGAAGCTGATGGGCCGCGACTCAGGTTTCATCGCCGCTTTCGCCAGCCTTGCCTGCAACGAAGTAAACTTCGTCCTGGTCCCTGAAGTTCCCTTCGAACTGCACGGCGCGCGTGGCTTGCTTGAGGCTCTCCGCTATCGCGTCGCGCAGCGAAAGCATGCTGTCATCGTCGTCGCGGAAGGCGCGGGGCAGCACCTCATGGATTCGACGGGCACGGACGCGTCCGGCAACAAGAAAATGGGCGATATCGGGCTGCTTCTAAAGGACAGCATCACAGAATTTTTCAAGGAGAGGAATACGGCGGTTACCTTGAAATACATTGATCCGAGCTATACCATCCGCAGCATTCCCGCTTCGCCGCAGGACAATGTTTACTGCTCCAGGCTTGCTCAGAACGCGGTGCATGCCGCGATGGCGGGCAAGACCGGGATGGTTGTGGGCCGCTGGCACGGAACGTTCGTTCACCTCCCCATCGCGCTTGTTACCCAGGGACGGCGCAAGCTGGACGCGAAGAGCGAGCTCTGGCACTCCGTGCTTGAGAGCACGGGACAGCCGACGCAGCTATACTAGGGGGTATCGGCAGGCATCGCGCCTGGCTATTTCTGGCGTATCAGAAATTAAGACCTTGTTTTTTGCTCCAACGTTTGAAACGTTACCCGCCCTATGTCCACCCCCTTAGAGATTATCCCAGAGCATGGTTTCGACCCGATGGTTTTCTGGGAGCAGCACAAGAGCGAAGATCGTTTTGTATGCCGCCATTATTGCTGCTGCCGCTCTGATCTTCGGTTTTTACCAGATGGGAGAACAGCGAAAAACCGCCAAGGCGCAGGAGATGTTTTCCCAGGCGAAGACCGAACAACAGTTCCGAGGTTATCCTGACTTATCCCAACTCCGTTGAAGCTGGGAACGCGCGTGTCTGATGCTTGGAGAAGAACTGCGCTGCGCGAAGAAGCTGGAGGAGTCGGCGGCAGTCCTTCGTGAGTTTATGGCGATGGATGCGAGTCATCCGTTGGCGGATGGCGCATATCTCAGCCTGGGAGAAACGCTGGAGGCTCAGGGCAAGTCCGCCGAAGCCCTGGATATTTACCAGCAGATCATCTCCCAGTTCAGCGACCGATACAGTGCGCCCGTGGCACAGATGGCGCAGGGCGAATATTCTTCGCACCCAAGGGAAGACCGAGGAAGCCCAGTCGCGCCTATGAGAACGTACAGGCGCAATTTCCCGAAAGCTTCTTTGCGAGGCAAGCCGTGGAAGAGGCGAAGCTGCTGAACCGGTAGCCCAGCCCGATTTTCCACGCCTTCCGAATGGCTTATCCCGCCTGCCCGAAGGCGAGGCGGGCATGCGCGGGAAGCTCCCTCGCGGGAATCAACTCCTGCTGCGACAGCTCGTGTCTGCCGATAATCAATTCGCCGTGGAAAATGCCGCCCTTGTCCACGGTGATGGAGCGGGCGTAAACAGTTCCTTCCAGCATCCGTTTTGCTGATTGTCACCACGCCTTCAGCCGTGATGCGCGCGGACAGTTTGCCATGTATCTCGGCGCTTCCGACCTTGGCGGGACGCACAAGTTCGACATCCGATCCCTTTTCAACGACGAGATGATGCGAATCAATGCTGCCAAGAAGCTTCCCCTTATACTTTATGCGCGTGGTTCCTGAGCAGATGAGGTTCCCGCGAATCTTTCCGAAGACGTGAGCGACGGCACAGGCGACCCTTGAGCTCGTCAGTTCTCCCTTTGGGAGTGACGATTACCGTTCCCTGCGTCTGAATGGCGCGCGCGAAGCTTGTCGCAATCTTAAAATCCCGCAGATCGATATAGGCGCCGCACTGCGGGCAGATGCTGGACTTGGCCGAACTGCTTACGTTTTGCTGCGCCCGGCAGTCAAAACATCGGATTCCGCGCGTGGTTTCTGTGGCAAAGAGCGTGCCGAATCTTTTTAGGAGGCCATCCTTCGTCGCGGGAGCTTCCGCCTCCCGCTGCTGCTCAAGATCGAAATGCTTGCTGCATTTCCGACAGAATGTCGTCTTTGCAAAGGCGGACTCCATTTGCTGGTTCCCGCAATGAGGACACTCAACGCTGGTCTTCGCTGTTGACGACTTCTGGGGCTGGCTTGGCACTTGGCGCGGTTATCGCCCGGCCGCGACCGCTTTCTGAGGAACTCTCGGGATCGCGTACGATTTCGGGCTTCATCGCGACCTTGTTTGGTGTAACCTCGGATTTTCCAACGAAGGTCGCACCTTCCTCGATCATCAGACCGGGCTGCCTTCAGATCGCCCGATGAGCTGCGCCCGTGTCTTCAATTCGCAGCGCTCGTCCACGGTGATGTTTCCATGCACTTTGCCCAGAACGGTTACTGACTTCGTCTTGATTTCCCCGCGGATCTCCGCGTTTTCTCCGACCGTCAAACGCCGGAGGAACTGATCTCGCCTTCAATCTTTCCGTCGATGATGAGCTCATTAAGGAACTTGATCGATCCTTTGATTTCGACGTCGCTGGAAAGGATATTTTTGTTGGAACTGACTTCGGGCATATTGGTAGTGGGGTTTGCGCGCGGCAGGATCGGATTGCTTTGCATTGGAATCGGTTGCACCTCGGGCTCCGCTCTCGGAGGGTTGGGTTTGTTGAACACCCAATGATCATTAGGCTGCGATTATTTGCTGTCAATGGCTGGATTTAAAGTTGTCATCGATGGCCCGCCAATTCCTCCGCCGGGTAGGTCCAGATTTCGCTAAGAGTCGGATGATAATGGGGAACTTTCGCGAGGTCGCTCGCGGTCGCGTGGAAATACATCGCCACCGCTATTTCATGGATCAGTTCCGAAGCATTCGGGCCAACGGCGGCGGCCCCAAGAATTTCGCGCGAATCCCGTTCCACGATCAACTTCACGAATCCTTGGGTCTCCCCCATCACGATTGACTTTCCGTGATCTCGAAAATGGTATGCGGAAACGAGGTAGGGAATCTCCGCCTTCGCCAAATCCTCTCTCCGTCATTCCGACGCCGGCCGCTTCGGGCGAGGAAAAGACGGCGAACAGCTTGAGCCGTAATCCATCTCCTCCAGCGGGTCCTGGGATTTGTGCACGATTTTGTGCGCATTGCGCGCAGCCAGTTCGCCCTGCTGGATGCCGATGTGGACGATCTCGTAAGGCCCCGCCGCGTCTCCCGCCGCGAAGATGTGGCCCTGATTGGTCTGCTGGCGGGAGTTCATTGTCAGCTTCGAATGCTCAAGCTGCACTTCGCTTTGTCGAGGTGCAGGTGGCCCAAATGCGGGTAGCCGCCCGAGCGCGTAGACGATCTCTTCCGCCTCCACCCATATTTCCTCGCCCTCGTGCTGAAAAATAACGCGCTTCGTTCCGCCCGACATTTTCAACGCTGCACGATGTTTGTTCCCACGAAGAGCAGAAGTGCCGCTGGTCTCTCAGAGCGAATTAACCTAGAATCGCGGCTGCATCCATAGTCAAGTTCCTTCAGCACCTGTCCTCCTCGTTGGATCACCGTCGTCTTTGTGCCGACGCTCGTGAAGTAATGAGCGAACTCCATCCCAGTTGCGCCGCCTCCCAGGATGATCACCGATCGGGCTTGGTAGCGCTCTCCAGCACGGCGTCGCTATCAAGGAACCCGGTCTCGCAGAGGCCTGGCATATCCAGCACCTTCGTGGTCGATCCTGTCGCAATCAGGAACGACTTCGCCTTGACGGAAAAGTCGGCACCGCCATCCAGTGGGCGTGACTCTGAGATCGCGAAGCCGGAAAACGAAGCCATCCCACGAATGAAGTCGAAGGCTCCGCTTTCGAGCTGGCTGCGTCGATATTCAGCGAATTCCGCAACCATGCCGCCGCTTTCGCGTCGAGAATTTCTTCACCGCTGACGACCAGTCTCCCGACGTGCAGGCCGAACTCTTCCGCGCGACGGATCGTATTAGCGCGGTTTCCAGACTCAATCATGGTCTTGCTCGGCATGCAGCCATGGAGGATGCAAAGTCCCCCAACCTCCGCTCCGCCTTCAATGACGGCGACATCCAGGCCGAGATCCACTGCGGCGCGCGCGGCGGCGAATCCGGCGCTCCCTCCTCCGATCACGATGAAATCGTATGCAACTTTGGGCGACATATACTCAGTCTCTATTCCCTGACACGGAAGAGCTTAAACGAGGGGTTCGCGTAATCAAACGCGAGGAACGGCGCGGCGGAAGAAGGGCGATCATACAGGCGATTTGCGAGCGACTCCGGTGAAGCGGTTGCGCCAAGGAGAGTGGTCGAGGTATCGAGCACGCGCTGGGGATCGTACGCGACCACCCATTTTACACCATGGCTTCGGACCAGGGCGAGCGCGCCTTCCGGGTCTCGAGTGAGATAAAAGCGGGCGGTGTCCACGATGCCGGGCAGGCTTTCGTGTGAGCTTCCGGCGACTGCGGGTTGTTCAGACCAGTACGCCAGAGCCGGACAGAACCACCAGGGAGCTAGCACGGGCATCTTCCCTGGCGCTTTCAAATGGTTTGCGATATCGCGCAAGCAGATGTCGTCGGCTTCCTGCTCGGCGGCAGGGCCACGATTCCGGTCATTCGGCAGCATGTTGTCGTCCCATTCTCGTGCGACTGGCCACAGACATAGAAAAAACAAGGCGCTGCCCATCCATGGCCTGGGCAAGACGCTCAGTTGCCATGGAAGCGACATTGCGAAGACGAGCGCGAAAAAGTATCCCCATCGAACTTGCGTGAGCGTGAGCGCGTAAGTCGCGAGCAGTAAAACGAGAATTGCCAACACCTTCTTTTCACGCCGAATCGCGAGAATCAGCAGAACCGGCGCGGCTCACCAATCCGAAGCCCACCCATCGGAATAGGATGGGATCGAGCGGGGCAACTGTCGCGAGCTCGCCGATCGTCTTTTCCCACGCGGGGAAGTAGCGGACGACGGCGGCATCCGGCATGCGCGCCCACCAGCCATCCACTGTAAGACCGAGGATGATGACGGCGACGAAAACCGCATAGCCAGCCCAGCGTTGAGGCTGCAGCAATGAGCGGCGATCAAGGAGCAGGTAGAGAAAAACAACCGCAACGAACAAAGCGCCCGGTTCATAAAGCGAGGTCCAAAGCCCAACGCTCCAGGCGAGCCCGCTCACTATTCCCCATCCGCGCGTTGGGCTGGACGCCATGATCCATTCCGCGCCGAGACCGGCTGCCATCAGGAACATCTGGAATGACTGGTGATCTGGACGCCCGAGCGCCGTGCCATGGACAAGGATCGGACTTACGGCGTGAAAGAAGAGAGTTGCTCCTCGGAATGGGAGCTTTATTGCCGTCGTCCAGCACAGGAGAAAAACGGCCATGCCCAGGCCGAGCAGGGGAGAAACGATGGCGCCCGCGACATCCAGGTTCCGGGGAGTCAACGGGCTGAGCATCCAGGCCAGCACGCTATCAAATAATCGAAAGGGGAAGTCGTGTGGGGATCGGTGCCTTGGGGGTAGTTCTCGAATTCGTGGTGCCTCAGCAGGATGCAGCGGGTGTTCCATCACGGCCCGGACGCGGGTCATCCGGGAGTAGCAATCCCCATCCGCGAAATAAATTCCGCCATGGGCGAAAACGCGCGGGAAAGTATAAGATCTGGTAACGACGGTGAGGCAGAGCACCAACCCAAGCGCAAAGATGCCAACAAAAAAGCGCAGTTTTTTCATCGAACCCAACAGGTTGAGGTAGTGGCTTTGCCGAGAAACGCAACCGATAGTGGATCGACCGCATTTTACAGGGAGAAAAAGTATTGTGTCCTCCGGCTTCTCTCGTAAGTATTTAGGCTCAGTCCAGAAGTAAAATATGTCCGATCTTCCCGTCCCCGATGCGATGCTTACGATTCGTCGAAAATTGACAAACTGGAGGGGCTGGAAGCCGTTCGAAAAAGGCCGGGAATGTATATCGGCGACCCGGATGAGAGAGGGCCTCCATCACTGCGTATTTGAAGTGCTTGATAACTCCATTGATGAGCATCTAGCCGGTTCTTGCACCAAAATCGAGGTAACGGTGCATGTGGATGGTTCATGCTCCGTCCGCGATAATGGGCGCGGCATCCCCGTTGATATGCATCCAAAGTGGAAAATGCCGGCTGTGGAGCTGGTGCTTACGAACTTGCACGCGGGGGGTAAGTTCGGGCAGGGAGCGTACAAATATAGCGGCGGGTTGCATGGAGTAGGGGCGAAATGCGTAAACGCGCTGTCAGACTCATTCAAGGTGGAGGTCTATCGGGATGGCAAGATTTACCACATGGCATTTGAGCGCGGAAAGACGACGCAGCCTTTGACCGTCCTGGGGGATCTGAAAAGCAAGAAGACGACAGGGACGCTTATCTCGTTCCTGCCCGATCCGACCATCTTTACGATTACCACGGAGTTCAAATTCGAAAGGCTCGCCAGCCGGCTGCGCGAGCTTGCGTTCCTGAATCCCGGCCTCGAAATCATTCTCGTGGATGAGCGTTCAGAGACGCCGAAAAAAGAGGTTTTTTTCTACAAGCTCGGGATAGAGGAGTTTGTTCGTCAACTTGCCGAGAACAAGGAAGTCATCCATCCCAAGCCAGTCGTGCTTTCCCGGCAGAAAGACGAAGTGTTTGTCGACGTGGTGTTGCAATACACCGGGTCGTACAATGATCAGATTTTGTGCTTTGCGAATTCCATTTCAAACCCTGATGGCGGCACGCACCTCACAGGGTTCCGGAGCGCCCTTACGAAAAGTATTAATCAGTATGCGAAATCCAACAACCTGCTGAAGGACAAGGATCCGGCGATCTCGGGAGACGACGTGCGGGAAGGGCTGATCTGCGTTCTCAGCGTCAAGCTGCCCAACCCGAGATTCGAATCACAGACAAAGGTGAAGCTGGTGAACACCGAGATCGACGGCATCGTCAACTCGATCGTGTATGAAGGCCTGATGGGCTTTTTTGACGAAAACCCGGCCATCTCGAAGAAGATCATCGACAAGTGCCTGCTCGCGGCGCGAGCCCGAGAAGCGGCTCGGCGCGCTCGGGAGACTGTGCGCAAGAGCGCGTTGACTGGTGGCGGTTTGCCTGGGAAACTGGCCGATTGTTCAGAGCGCGACCCCGAGCTTACCGAGCTATACATCGTGGAAGGGGACTCGGCAGGCGGCTCGGCAAAGCAGGGACGAGATCGCCGTTTCCAGGCGATCCTGCCGATCCGCGGCAAGCTGATCAATGTCGAGAAAGCGCGTCTGGAAAAGGTGCTGCAGAATACTGAAATCCTGACGATGATCACAGCAATCGGAACCGGCATTGGCTCGGGCGACCAGGAGGGATCATTCAACATCGCAAAGCTGCGATACGGGCGCATCATTATCATGACAGATGCGGACGTGGATGGCTCTCACATCCGGACTTTGTTGCTGACATTCTTCTATCGCCAAATGACAGAGCTCGTTAAAGCAGGGAAGATTTATATCGCCCAGCCGCCGCTGTATCAGATGAAGCGGAAGAAGCGGGAGGAGTATGTGGATGACGATCTCAACCTGAACAAAAAGCTCATCGAGTTTGGCTCCGAAAGAGGTGCGGCTTAAAAATCATCGCCGACGGGAAAGAACTCAGCGCGACTCAGTTGGAAGACATTCTGGAGTTGCTGGAAAGGCTCGAAAAGTTCAACGACTCCATTCGGCGTCACGGTGGGCGACTTTGAAAGCTTCCTGGCCGCGCGAGACGCGAAGAGCGGAAAGTTCCCTTCCTACATCGTGAAGATTCGTGAAGGAAACGATGAGAGCGTCCGGTATTTCGACGGCGAACCGGAGGTGCGCGTATTCCATGAGCAGAACCTTGATCTGAATCTCTTCGAGCGTGAAGTAGGCCAGGACTTGCCTGCCGCTGAACCCGTCCCGGATAAGAAAAACGGCCCGCGCCGGCAGGGGCAAACTGATTGAATTGCATGAATCATCCGCGATTCAGAAGCTAATTGGTGAACTCGCAAGAAAGGGGCTGAAGATCGAACATTACGCGGATAGTGATCACCCGATTTTCGAACTCATCGAAGGAGAGGGTGAGAAAGCGTTTGTCGCACCCCATCTTCTCGATCCCCAAAATCCTGGAAGCTGTCAAGGAGATCGGGAAGCGCGGGGTGCAGATCAAGCGGTTCAAAGGTCTCGGGGAAATGAATGCGAAGGAACTCTTTAGCACCACGATGGATCCTGAGAAGCGCAAGCTTCTGAAAGTGGATCTGAATGATGATAATGCGGTCGATGCCGACAAAATGTTCACAATCCTCATGGGCGATGTAGTCGAGCCGCGTCGGCAGTTTATAGAAGATAACGCGCTAAACGTCCGCAATCTGGATGTCTAGCAAACTCCCTGCGGCTGGCGACAAGAGTCGCCGCCATTTTCCGCAACAAATCCCTGTGTATTCAAATAACGAAAAAGTAGCCCCGATCAACGTGGCCGAGGAGATGTCGAGATCCTTCCTCGACTACTCGATGTCGGTCATCATCTCACGCGCTCTTCCCGACGCGCGTGATGGCCTGAAGCCTTCGCAGACGGAGAATTCTCTACGCGATGCACGATCTCTCGCTGTTTCCCAACAGGCAGCACCGTAAATGCGCGAAGATCTGCGGCGACACGAGCGGCAACTACCATCCGCATGGCGAGGCGGTGATCTATCCCACGATGGTTCACATGGCGCAATCCTGGGCCATGCGGGAGACGGCTTGTGGACGGGCAGGGGAACTTCGGTTCGGTGGAAGGCGATCCGCCAGCCGCCATGCGTTACACCGAGGCGCGGATGACGCACCTGGGCGCCGCGCTGATGGAGGACATGGAGAAGGACACGGTGGATTTTGTCCCGAACTATGACGAGACTCGCACGGAGCCGACGGTCTTCCCCGCCGCTTTCCCAAACCTCCTGGTAAATGGCGGAACCGGCATCGCGGTGGGCATGGCAACCAACCTGCCACCGCATAATCTGGGCGAGATCATCGACGGCATCTGCGCGCAAATTGATAATCCCGAGATCACGCTGGATGAGTTGATGAAGTTCGTTAAGGGGCCGGACTTCCCGACCGGCTGCCTGATCTGCGGTGTCGCTGGCAATCGCCAGTATATGGAGACGGGCCGGGGCAGCATCAAAGTGCGCGGCAAAGCTGGAGTTGAAGAGCTGAAGGGAGGTCGCGAGCAAATCGTCGTTACTGAGATTCCTTATAACGTCAATCGGGCGACGCTGGTCGAGAAGATCGCCGATCTGGTGAACCAGAAGATCATCGGCGACATCACCGCGATCCGCGACGAGTCGGATGAGAATACGCGTGTTGTCATCGAACTGAAGCGCGACGCCATACCGAAGGTTGTAATCAACAACCTGTACAAATTCACCGCGCTGGAGTCTTCTTTCGCGGCGTCGATGCTCGCGATCGATCATGGTCGGCCAAAGCTGCTTTCGCTCAAGGAAGCGATTCAGTGCTACATCGAGCACCGCCGTGAGGTGGTGATCCGGCGCGCTCGTTTTCTGCTTCGCCAGGCCGAGGAACGCGCTGAGACGCTGGATGGCTATCTCATTGCCCTCGCGAACATGGATGAGTTTATCCGCATCATCCGCGAGTCGGCGAATCGCGAGGAGGCGCGGGTAAAGCTGCTCGCCTTCGAGTTTACGCGGCGGCAGGTGGAGCAGATCGGCGTCCTCATCCGTAACGAGGCCCGTCTGGTTGACGGCATCTACGCGTTCAGCGAGCAGCAGGCGAATCAGATTTTGGAGCTTCGCCTCTACCAACTTACCGGCCTCGAGCGCGAGAAGATCGTCGCGGAATACAAGGAGCTCCTGGAGAAGATCAAGGATCTCATGGACATCCTTGCAAAGGAGTCGCGGGTGTTTGAGATCATCAAGAGTGAGCTGCGCGAGATTCAGCAGAAATACGCGGGGCCGAGGCTGACGCAGATCGTTCCCGATGAGGGTGAGATCAACATGGAGGATCTCATCGCCAATGAAGGGTGCATCATCAGCATCACCCACGGCGGATCGATCAAGCGGACAGCGGTGAGCGCGTTCCGGGCGCAACGGCGAGGTGGTAAGGGTGTCATTGGCATGGCTACGCGCGAGGGCGCCACGGAGCAGGAGGAAGGAGACTTCGTCGAACACCTCTTCACGGCGACCACGCACGATTTCCTGATGTTCTTCACGAAATCGGGGCGGTGCTATGTCGAGAAGGTTTATGAGATCCCTGAGATGGGCCGGGCCGCAAAGGGAAGGTCGATAGCGAATCTGCTTGAGCTTCGTTCCGAGGAGAAGATCGCGGCCACCATCCGCGTGCAGAGCAAGTTGATTGGTTCAGGTCCTACCGCCGTCGATGGGACATGGGATCCGGAGCTTCATATTCTATTTGCCACTCAGTCCGGCATCGTTAAAAAGACGAACCTTTCCGAATATAGCAATCTGCGAAAAGGAGGTATCATCGCGATCAAGATCGAGGATGGAGACGAACTCATCGACGCGAAGCTCACCAATGGGGAGAACGAAATTGTCTTGATCACGCACCAGGGTATGAGCCTGCGCTTTCACGAGGAGCAGGTTAAGGATCAGGGACGTGATACTGTTGGGGTGTGGGGGATACGCCCTGAGAAGGGTGACAAGGTCATGGCTATCGCGATTTTGGATTTGGATGCGATGCTCCTGGTCGCCGGGGAAAACGGAATCGGGAAAAGGACTCCCTTTGACGACTACCGCCTGCAGTCTCGCGGGGGCAAGGGGATTATCACGATGAAGACTGGCGAGAGAACGGGGGGCGTGGTTGGCGCGCTCGCGGTGAAAGCCAGTGACGAACTGATGTTGATTACGACAAAGGGGCAAATGGTGCGAACGCGCGTGGACGGTATCCGGGAGACAATGCGCAATGCGATGGGAGTGAAACTGATCAACCTCAAAGAGGGTGAAACCTTGCAGGCGATCGCGCCGGTGGTCAGCCAGGCTGAGGAGGAAGTGGTGGAAGAAACTAGCGAGTAGGAGACAAACACCCCGCTATTTTTGCAACATGCTGTTCAATGCGCGGCGGTGGGGGGACGGCATGGGGTATTCGGCGAGGGAGTCGATGGGTATCCATCGCTGATTCGGGGCGAGCGTTGGCGCCGGCTCTTCGCTGAAGACGGAGAGGGTGACGGCGTGATGTGTGATGGTGTACTTCAACACCAGGCATGGCTTTGTTCCGCTTCCGGAGCGCGGAGGGAGGCACCACAGGTTGCGCCAGCGGGCGGTGGTTTGCTGCTCAAGGAGTATGTTGTTTTGTATGCGGATGAACGCGCGTTCCTGCTCGATCAAGACCGTTTTCATCCTCGCCCGCTTTGTCGGAAGCGCCTCAGGAGCCTCGGTAAGGCACCACGCCTGGACGGGGCAGATGTCGCATTTAGGTCTGCGCGGAACGCAGATGAGGGCGCCGAGTTCCATGAGCGCGGAGTTGTAGCGGCAGGCGTTCGCGCGGGGGAGCAGGCCGGCGGCGTGGGAGCGCAATGCTGATCTCCCCTCGACGGTGTCGGAGGGATTTGTGAAGGCAAACAGCCGCGAGAGAACACGGGTCGTGTTTGCTTCGAGCAACGGGACCGGGCGTTCGAAAGCGAAGGTGGCGACGGCATTTGCGGTGTATTCTCCGATGCCTGGGAGCGCGCGGATTTCGCGGACCGCGCGCGGGAATTTGCCGTCGTGTTCAGAGACGATCCGCTGAGCGGCGCGGTGGAGGTTTCGGGCGCGGGAATAGTAGCCAAGTCCCTGCCATGCGTGGAGGATGTCTGGCTCCTGCGCCGGCCGCGAGGGCGACGACAGTGGGGAAACGAGCCATCCAGCGCAGGTAATAGTCAATCACGGTCGCCACCTGCGTCTGTTGGAGCATGACCTCGGAGACGAGGATTGCGTATGGGTCACGCGTCCTGCGCCATGGGAGATCGCGTCCGTTCGCATCGAACCACGCGGTCAATCGCCTTCTGAAAAGGGGCGGGCTGGCTGCTGGAGAATCTTTGCCCATTCGGCGCGGAATGATTGCAAATGCGACGAGGGAAGGCGAACAAACCTTATGCCAGAAGGAACGCCCAGGAAGCTGTCGCTTTACACCTCTGCTCTCACCATCGAGCAAGCGGCCAGGTTGAGGCAGATTTTGGAGGCCGAGGATTTCGAGTTTGAAGCCCGTCCCTACACGCTCTACTTCGCCCAGAAGGATAAGCTAAGCATCGCCGTTTACGAGAAGGGGCCGAAGGTGGTGGTGCAAGGGAAGAATACCGAGGAGTTTGTGACGTTCAGGCTGGAGCCGGAGATTTTGGGACAGGCCAAGCTGGGGTACGAGGAAGTCAACTCGCCGGAAATGTTTACGCCGCACTTCGGGATCGACGAAAGCGGCAAGGGCGACTTCTTCGGACCGCTGGTGATCGCGGGAGTGTATGTGGATCGGGGGATCGCCCGCAGCTTCATGGACGCGGGAATCCAGGATAGCAAACGGATTGGATCCGATCAGCGGATCAGGAGCCTTGCGGCTGTCATCAAGAAGACGCAGGGCGCCGTATCGAGCGTTGTGGAGATCGGTCCGGTGAAATACAACCAGCTTTTTGCCAAAATCGGCAATCTCAACCGGCTGCTCGCCTGGGGCCACGCCCGGGTGATCGAAAACCTGCTGGATATCAGATCCGACTGCCCGAGAGCGTTGTCGGATCAATTTGCAAACCCGAAGCTGATCCAGACAGCGCTGCTCGCGAAGGGACGCGAGATCGAGCTGCAACAAAGGACAAAAGCGGAGTCCGATCTGGCGGTCGCGGCCGCGTCGATCCTTGCTCGCGAGCGGTTCATCGACTGGTTGGAAAAGGCTGGCAGGAGTTTTCGCGTGGTGATGCCGCGCGGAGTTTCGGCGCAGGTCAAGCAGGTCGCCCGTGACCTCGTGGCGGTCCATGGGGTGGGGGTGCTAAATGAAGTGGCCAAAACCCATTTTAAAACCGCTGCAGAGATCGTGCCTTAGCCCCGACCTCAGAAGGTTGGGCCGAAGGGAGGCGAGTTCCCCGGCAGGAGCACGGCGAGGGCCATGTAATTGGACCGTTGTCAACGTCACGGGATTGAATATACCCCTTCTGATTCCGTGTAATTGGCGGGTTTGATTGTATCATTTCCACATGGCCGTCGACTCGTTCGTTCATCTCCACGTTCACACGGAGTTCTCTCTGCTGGATGGGGCGGTTCGGATCGATCAATTGATGCGGCAGGCAGTCGCTTTCGGGATGCCAGCGGTGGCGATAACCGATCACGGGAATCTGTATGGGGCCATCGACTTCTACCAGGCTGCGCTGAAAGCGGGAATAAAACCGATTATCGGGTGCGAAGCCTATATGGCTCCGGGCGCGATGACGGATCGTAACGCTTCTTCGGGGCGGGATGCCGCGTACCACTTCACCCTGCTGGCGACCGATGAGGTGGGTTACCACAATCTGGTGAAGCTCATCTCGCTCGCGCATCTGGAGGGTCACTATTACAAGCCGCGCATCGACAAGGCGCTGCTTGCGAAGCATTCGAAGGGGCTGATCGGGCTAAGCGGCTGTCTGAAGGGGGAGATCAATATGGCGATTCAAGGGGATCAGATGGGAAAGGCGCGAGCGTCGGTCGCTGAGTTCCGTGACATCCTGGGAGAGGAGAATTTTTTCCTCGAGTTGCACCAGCACGGGATCGAAGCGCAGAGCAAATGCAACGCTGGTCTGGTGGCGCTCGCGCGGGAATTTGGAATCGGGCTGGTGGCATCCAATGACGTGCATTTTCTGGAGCGAACGCACCACGAGGCGCACGATGTGATGATCTGCATTGGCACCGCCGCCAACGTAGCGGATGAGCGCCGGATGCATTACGTGCCCGAGCTTTTTTTCAAGTCGCCGCAGGAGATGAGAGCTCTGTTCGCGGAACACCCGGAGGCGCTCGACAATACGCTGCGGATCGCGGAGCGGTGCAACCTTCGTCTGGAGTTCGGGAAGCCTAAGTATCCCGCCTATATCGTGGATGTGGGGCAGACGCGGGAGGGGTTGTTGCGGGAAATCTGTTACAAGGGCTTCAAGGAGCGTTACGGCGAGCGGGTGGAAAAGGAGCCCGAGCTGACGCAACGCCTCGAATACGAGCTGTCGGTTCTCGAGAAGACCGGGTTCGTAAGCTATTTCCTGATTGTTTGGGACTTCATTGATTACGCCAAGAGGAAGGGGATCCCGGTTGGGCCCGGACGAGGCTCGGCGGCGGGATCGATGGTGGCCTACGTGATGGGGATAACGGATATCGATCCGTTGCGATTTGGCCTGCTGTTTGAACGGTTCTTAAATCCGGATCGCGTAAGCCCACCCGATATCGATGTGGACTTTTGCCAGAACAGGCGGGGAGAAGTGATCGATTATGTACGGCGCAAATACGGGGAGCGCGCGGTGGCGCAAATCGTGACCTTTGGAACGATGGGGGCGAAAAGCGTGATACGGGATGTAGGCCGCGTAATGGGCCTGAGCTACGGGGATGGGGATCGGCTGGCGAAGATGATCCCCAACGAGTTGAACATCGATCTCAAGAAGGCGGCAGAGAAGAACCCGGATTTGAAGAAGGCCATCCAGACGGAGCCGGCGACGGCGCAACTGTGGGGGTACGCCACCACTCTGGAGGGCTTGTCGCGGCAGGCGGGGGTTCATGCGGCGGGAGTGCTGATCGGCGATCGCGATCTTTCAGAGTATGTGCCGCTGTCGCGATCCGACCTTTCAAAGGGGCCGGACGGGGATGTAATCAGCCAATTTTCCATGGGGCCGCTCACGGACCTGGGATTGCTGAAAATGGATTTTTTGGGCTTGAAGACATTGACGGTAATTCAGGATGCCGAACTGCTCATCCGCGAGAAGGTCCCGGAGTTCTCGGCGCGCGACCTGCCGTTCGATGATCAGCCTTCCTTTGCTCTTCTAAACAGGGGCGAGACGATCGGTGTTTTCCAGCTGGAATCCGGTGGCATGGTAAATCTCTGCCGGAAATTCGACATCCAGAAGATCGAAGACATCATTGCGCTGATTGCGTTGTATCGGCCCGGGCCAATGGATCTGATTCCGGACTACATCAATCGGAAGAAGGGCGAGACAAAGATTAAATACGAGCATCCGCTACTGGAAAAAGTGTGCGCGGAAACGTTCGGAATCATGATCTACCAGGAGCAGGTGATGGCGGCGGCGAGCGCTCTCGCCGGTTACAGCCTCGCGCAGGCCGATCTGCTGCGACGGGCCATGGGGAAGAAGGACAAGGAAAAGATGGCGAAGGAGCGCGCCACCTTTATCGCTGGCTGCGAAAAGACGAACAATATCGCCGAGAAGAAGGCAAACTCCATCTTCGACCTGCTGGAGAAGTTTGCGGGGTATGGGTTCAACAAAAGCCATAGCGCAGCGTACGGGTTCATCAGCTACCAGACCGCTTTCCTGAAGGCGAACTACCCCGTGGAGTTCATGGCCGCGCTGCTGAGCAACGAGATCAACAACACCGACAAAATTTCCATCTTTGTGGCGGAGTGCAAGCGAATGGGCATCGAGATATTGCCGCCGGATGTAAACCGGAGCGCGCTGAAGTTCGCGCCTGAGGTCTCGCGGGAAAAAACAGGGATTCGATTTGGCCTTGCCGGCGTGAAAAACGTGGGAGAACTGGCAATGGAAGCCGCTGTGGAAGAGCGCCGGAAGAACGGCGCATATCAGTCGCTGGAAGATTTTTGCTCACGGCTCGATCCCCGCCGGATAAACAAGAAGGTTTTGGAGAGCCTCGTAAAATGCGGCGCGTTCGATTTCACCGGGACGGATCGGGCGTCCCTTTTTGCGGCGATAGATTCAGCCCTTTCGACAGCCGCCTCGGCGCATCGGGATCGCGAAGCGGGACAGGTCTCGTTGTTCGATGCCATCGCCGCGCCTTCGACTCCCACGCGTCGGAATTTGGCTCCGCCAGTTCCACCGTGGCCTGTAGACGAGCAGCTTGCTTACGAGAAGGAGTTGCTCGGTTTCTATGTGACCGGCCACCCCTTGGATGAATACCGGCCCCTGCTGGAGAGCGGCAAATATGTCGCGGTGCAGGCGTTGGGAGAGATGGACGATCGCGCTACAGGTACAGGTGGCCGGCGCCCTTATCTCGGTCGAGAAAAAATTCACAAAAAAGGATAGCAAGCCGTTTGCAGTGCTCGTTCTGGAAGATCTCACCGGCGCTGTGGAGGTGCCCGTTTGGAATGAGACGTTTACGAAATGCGCGTCGTTTCTTGAAAAAGGCCGCGCCGTTGCCATCACCGGACGCTTGGACAAACGGGACGAGACGCCACGGGTTGTCGCGTCCGAGATAAGCGCGCTAAAACGTGGAGTCCGCGCGGAGCCCATACTCATGGCATTGCGAATGGATAGGATGAGCGAGAACGATCTCCTGATTTTGCAAGCAGCCATACGACGTTTCCCCGGCCCCCGGGATGTTCATCTGGACTTCGTTAGGCAGGAAGGGCCGCGGCTTCGGGTGCGCTTGAGCTCGGAATACAGGGTGAATCCACTGCCCGAACTCAAGTTGGAACTGGACGGGCTGCCAATATTGGATTTCGGATTTTAAGCACAGGACAACATTGTTGTGACGCTTTAGATTGCATCGCATGAAGTCAGCGACCATCAGCGATTTGCGCTATAATTTTCCCCGCGTCGAGGCATGGTTTTCGGGCGGAGAGGAAGTTCAGCTAACGAAACGTGGAATTATTATTGGTCGGATCATTCCTGGCGCCGCGCGCATCGTGAGCCAGAAAACGCCGGATTTCGCCGCTCGCGCCAAACGCATCTTCGGCGATAGGATAATCGACACTGCAGCGATACTGGACTACAACAAGGGACACTATTAGCCCTGCGCGGACAGTCATTCGCGCGTGGCGCGCGAACTAACGAAGGCGCGCCAGGAGATCGTCGCTTTCGACAGAGTCTCCTACTTGCACCAGGAGTTCGTCCAGCACGCCGTCCGCCGGAGCGTAAAGAGTCGTTTGCATCTTCATGGCTTCGAGGGTCACGATCTTGTCGCCTTTCGTGACTTTGCTGCCGATTCCCAAAGGGAGCGCTGTGACCATCCCCGGGATGGGAGCGCCTACCTCCTTCGGGTTCGACGCGTTCGCCTTTGGGCGCGCTTTCACTTTTGGGGCGACGGACTTATCCTGAACACTTGATTCGCGAGGCATGCCGTTCAGCTCGTAGGAGATCACGCGGCGCCCGTCCTTATCCGGCGCGCCAGTGTTGATCAACTTGATGAAAAGGGTTTTGCCCTCCTCGATATCCACGGAAATTTCCTCGCCCGGTTTCAGGCCATAAAAGAAAGCAGGGGTGGGCAGCACGGATACATCGCTGTAGTCGCGCGCAAATTTGGCAAACTCGGCAAACACCTGCGGATACATCAGGTGGCTGTAAAGATCGTCCTCGTTGGTTTCGCGTTTTAGTTTCAACGCCAGTTCCGCTTTCGTGGCTGTGAGGTCGATCTTCGGGAGTTTTTGCGCCTTCGCCTTCTGCTTGCCGACGATGGCATTCACAACATTCTTGGGCCATCCACCCATCGGCTCGCCAAGACCGCCGGAGAGCATATCCACGGCGGACTCAGGGAAGGAAGTCTCGGGAGTGAGGTTTACAACATCAGCGGGCTTGATGCCTCGCGTGATGAGGAACATCGTAAGATCGCCGACGACTTTGCTGCTCGGCGTGACTTTAACGATGTCGCCGAGCATCAGGTTAACGTCGGCGTAGCAGCGGGCGATCTCGCGCCAGCGGGCTCCGAGTCCCATGGCGGCAGCCTGTTCCTTGAGGTTGGTGTATTGGCCACCCGGCATCTCGTGTTCGTACACTTCAGCGGTGCCGCTGTTCGGCGCGGTGTCAAAGGGCTCATAGAAAGCGCGTACCTGCTCCCAGTAATCGGCGAACTCGTTAAGCGCGCTGAGGTCAAGGCCGGTATCCCGAGGGGTGTGTTGAAGCGCGGCGACAATGGAGTTGAGGTTCGGCTGACTCGTCGAGCCGGACATGGAAGCGATCGCGAGGTCAACAACATCGACGCCGCCTTCGCTGGCCTGCAATACTGAAGCCGCGTTTATACCGCTGGTATCATGGGTATGGAAATGGATCGGCAGCCCCACTTCCTGCTTGAGCGCGCGGACCAGAGCGGAAGCCGCGTATGGACGACAGAGCCCCGCCATGTCCTTGATCGCAAGGAAATGCGCTCCCATGCGGGCAAGCTCCTTCGCCATGGCGACGTAATATTTCAGCGAGTATTTTGTGCGAGCGGGGTCGAGGATGTCTCCGGTGTAACAGATCGCGGCTTCACAGATGCCGTGAGTAGCCTGGATCGCCTCCATGGCAGCCTTTAGATTCGGAAGGGAATTGAGGGAGTCGAAAACGCGGAAGATGTCGATGCCCTGGGACGCGGCATGTTTCACAAACCCCGCCACGACATTTGGCGGATAAGTGGAATAGCCAACAGCGTTGGAGCCGCGAAGAAGCATCTGGAAACAGATATTGGGCACCTTCTGCCGCAACGCGCGCAAGCGGCCCCAAGGATCTTCATGGAGGAAGCGCATGGAGGTATCGAACGTAGCGCCTCCCCACATTTCGAGACTGAACAGGCCGGGGGTGCGACGGGCCACTGCGTCGGCGGCGGCGAGCATATCGTAAGTCCGAAGGCGGGTGGCCAGAAGAGACTGGTGAGCGTCGCGGAAGGTGGTGTCCGTTACCAGGAGCCGTTCCTGCTTTAGCGTCCACTCGGCGAACTTTTTTGGGCCAAGCTCGAGGAGTAACTGGCGAGTGCCGGGCGGTGGCGACTGTGTGCGATTGTAAGCGGGTGGCGGCACAGCCTCGAGATGCGGGGGAGTAGGATGCCCTTTCGTCTGCGGATTGCCATTCACGATCACGTCGCCCAGAAAGGCCAGCAGCTTGGTCGCGCGATCCCGGCGCGGCTTGAGAACGAACAAGCCAGGAGTGGTATCGATGAGGGTGGTTGTCGCGAGCCCAGCGCGGAAAATGTCGTTTGTGATGACATTGTCGAGAAAGGGTATGTTGGTCTTCACGCCCCGCACGCGAAATTCCTGCAGAGCCCTGTGCATGCGCTGCATGGCCTCCTCGAAGGTCTGTCCCCAAGCCGTGATCTTTACCAACAGGGAATCGTAAAAAGGAGTAACGACGCTGCCGGTATATCCCATGCCAGCATCCAGCCGAATGCCGAAGCCGGAGGCCGTGCGGAAAGTGATGATCTTCCCGTAGTTCGGCATGAATTTGTTCTCCGGGTCTTCGGTCGTGACCCGGCATTGGATCGCGACACCGAGGCGGGGAACTTTGTCCTGAGTTGGAAGGCCGATCTCCTCGAGCGTCGCGCCGTTCGCGATGAGGATCTGCGATTTCACGATGTCGATGCCCGTGATCACTTCGGTGACAGTATGCTCGACCTGCACGCGGGGGTTCATCTCGATGAAGAACCACTCCTGGCTGTCCATATCGAACAGGAACTCGACGGTTCCGGCATTGTTGTAGCCAATTTCCCGCGCCATCCTGGCGGCGGCATCGCAGAGCGCGTGGCGGAGGGTATCGTCGAGGTTAACAGAAGGAGCTATCTCCACGACCTTCTGGTGCCTGCGTTGCACGGAGCAATCGCGCTCATGAAGGTGCAGCACATTCCCATGCTGGTCGCCCAGGATTTGAACCTCTATGTGTTTTGCCCGGCGGATGAATTTCTCGAGAAACACCGCGGGATTTCCAAAAGCTCTTTCAGCTTCGTTGCGCGCTTCATCTAGAAGAGCCACGAGATCGGCGCCCTTCTGAACGACTCGCATGCCGCGTCCACCGCCTCCAAAAGCGGCTTTGATGATGAGAGGAAACCCTATTTTCTCGGCGATATTCAACGCTTCGTCTCGCGCGGTAATCGGGTTTTCCGTTCCGGGCAATGTGGGCACATTGAGTTTCAGGGCTAGGGCGCGGGCGGCCACCTTGTCGCCCATGAGATCCAGAATTCGGGAGAGGGCCCGATGAAAGTGATCCCGGCTTCGCGGCAAGCAGAAGCAAACCGCGCATTCTCCGAAAGGAAGCCGTAGCCGGGGTGGATCATGTCCACCCCTTTCTCCTTCGCGAGGGCTACGATGCCCTCGATGTCAAGATAAGCGCCGACAGGGCCTTTGCCTTCCCCAACCTGGTAGGCCTCATCCGCTTTGAAGCGATGGATGGAAAGCCGGTCTTCCGCCGCGTAGATGGCGACCGTGCGCAGATCGAGTTCCGTGGCCGCGCGGAACACGCGAATAGCGATTTCACTGCGATTCGCGACGAGCAATTTTTTTCCAACGAGCGATGCTCGAAGATTGGCCGCTTGTTTTCCCTGAGGCGCGTTCTCCTTTTTCATAGCTCGCCGCTTTATAAATGGCGGCGGCTTCGATGGCAAAGACTGTTTTCAGGGAATTGGATGCCGCAGGGTGTAGGTTGGCCGTGAATATGCAGTTTAAGGCAGGCGCGCCGGTATTCGACTGGTTCAAAAAAAGATATAAAAAGCCAACGCCGGCGCAGGAGGCCGCATGGCCCATCATCGCCGCGGGAGACAATGTTCTGATCGCGTCGCCGACGGGAACGGGCAAGACATTCGCGGCGTTTCTCTCGGTGCTGGATGAACTGGAGCGGCTGAGTTCCAAGGGTAATCTGCGGGAGGGAATCCAGTGCGTCTATGTTTCTCCATTGCGGGCGCTGGCGTATGATCTGGAGAAGAATCTCAATGAGCCTTTGCGCGAGATCCTTGGCGAAAAGGGGCCTATCCGCGTCGAACTCCGCTCTGGCGATACCCCATCCTCAAGACGACAGAGGCAGTTCAGCAGGCCGCCTCATATCCTTCTCACCACGCCGGAAAGCCTGTGCGTGCTTCTGAGCCAGCCACGATGGTTGCCGCTGCTGGCGGGTACGCGATGGCTGATCGTGGACGAGATACACGCGTTTGCCGAAAGCAAGCGAGGCGCTCACCTGAGCCTGAGTCTCCAGCGATTGGAGGGACTGTCAGGCAGAGAAGGGGGCGGGAGCCGGTTGCAGCGCATAGGGCTTTCCGCCACAGTCTCGCCGATCCAGGAGGTGGCGCAGTTCCTTGCGGGGACGCATGGGCGTTGCGAGGTGGTGGATGCCTCTTCCTCCAAGCAGATCGAGCTGAGCGTCCACACTCCTCTGCGCAAGGATCCTTACCCGGCGGCTGGGTACACCGGCCATCGCTTGATCAGGGAGCTTGGCAATCTTGTGAAGGCGAAGAGGACGACGCTTGTGTTTACCAATACGCGCTCCGGCGCGGAGTCGGCAACGTATTGGCTGAGACAGGCGCTGCCCAAACTGGCGGACCAGGTGGAATGCCACCACGCGTCATTGGATCGTGACCTGCGCCTAGAGGTGGAAGACCGATTGAAAAGGGGCGAGCTGCGGGCCGTCGTCTGCTCTACGAGTCTTGAGCTGGGTATCGATATAGGCTCCGTCGATTTAGTGGTGATGCTCTCTACGCCCAAAGGGGTGAGCCGGGCCCTGCAGCGGACCGGACGGGCTGGACACAACATACACACGGTAAGCCGCGGCGTTCTTATGGCGACGAACATGAGCGACCTTGTGGAAGCTTGCGCCACGGTGCTCCTGGCCCGGAGACGGCTGCTCGATCGGGTGCGGCTGCCACAATCCCCGCTGGATGTTCTGGCCCAACATTTGGTGAGCATGGGGTGCGACAGGCGATGGGGCCGGGACGAGGCGCTGGAGCTTGCGCGGGGCGCGTACCCATATCGGGACCTGTCCCAAAAAGATTTTGACGATGTGCTGGATTACCTTGCAGGCGGGGGCAAAGCCCTCCGCGCGCAATACGCGGACACCTTCGGGAAGATCGAGCTGGACGACGAGGGTTTCCAGACAAGGCGGGGAAGGGTGCAACGGGATTTCTTGCAGAATATAGGGGTTATCCCAAACGTGGGAGTGGTCCATGTCAGGTTGAAAACCAGGAGTTTGGGATCGGTGGAGGAGAGCTTTATCCGGCATTTGAAGCCGGGCGATGTATTCATGATCGGAGGTCGCCCGGTGCAACTGGACCGGCATGGTGTCATGGAGGTCTTTGTAAGCCGGGCAGAGGGTCGGCTCCCGACGGTGCCGCGCTGGAACGCGAATAAGATGCCTTTGTCCAGTAATCTGGCTGAAGAAATCACTCGCTTCAGAGGTGAGCTGCGGGTCGTGCTGGAGGCGCAATCCGAAAAAGACACCGCGTCGTGGATTGCAACGAGGCTGGATTGCGGAGAGGCAAATGCCTCGATCATACGCCGGATGTACGCGGCGCAAGCGCAGTTGTCGGAAATACCGACCTCTGACTTCCTCCTCATCGAGGAATTCGCGGACGGCGACTCCCACGCCCGGCATTACTTTATACATTCCGTGATCGGACGCGCGGCGAACGATGCTCTTGCGCGGGTAGTGACAGCGCGCCTGAGCCGGTTGCGCGGCGGCAACGCCGTAGCCACTCCGCATGATTACGGGTTCGTTCTCACTGTTCCGGCGAAGCAGTTTTTTACCGCCGAGGAAATTCCGATCCTGTTTGCGCCGGACGATTTCGAAGTCGAGTTCCATAAGGCGCTGGCGCGGTCGGAAATGCTCAAATTCCACTTCAGGAATGCTGCCCAGACTGGCTTGATGGTTTATCGCAATTTCTTCGGGAGCAGCAAGCCGGTGAGGAAGTTGCAGTGGTCGAGCGAAGTCATCTTCAATGTGCTGCGTGAGCACGAGCCTGAGCATGTGCTGCTGCGCGAGGCGAGGCGTGATTCCATGCAGACGTTTCTTGATGTTGAGGGCGCGAAAGCATATCTCAGCCGCCTGGTGGGAACGCCCATCCGGCTGCGCCCAGTCAATCGTGTGCCGCCTCTCTCCTTCGACATGTACGCGACGAAGATCAAGGAGGCTCTCGTGGTTGAGGATCCTCGGGAGGCAATGGAGCGGCTGTTCCACATGTGGTGGAAAGAGATCGAGGAGGAAGCGCTTCCCGCCTCGCAGCTTGCGCCGGGCCCTTTGAACTGAGCGGTAGTTCGTGGTTTATTGGGTGTTCGACATTTGTGAATACCCGGGCCTCAATCATAAAAATCGTTGGGGCGCGCCAGCACAACCTGAAGAATCTGACGCTGGAGATTCCCCGCGAGAAGCTGGTGGTGATGACCGGTCTTAGCGGGTCCGGGAAGTCATCGCTCGCGTTCGACACCTTGTACGCGGAGGGACAGCGGAAGTACGTTGAGAGTCTCTCGGCATACGCCCGGCAGTTCCTGGATCAGATGCAAAAGCCGGATGTCGATTACATCGAGGGACTTTCGCCCGCGATCGCCATAGAGCAGCGCAACTCCGGCGCGAATCCACGATCCACCATCGCGACCACGACGGAGATATACGACTACCTGCGCCTCTTATACGCGTCGGTGGGACAGCCGCACGATCCCAACACAGGACAGGCTATTTTTAAACAAACGCCGCAGCAGATCGTGGATCAGATACTGGGCTACGCGCCTGAGTCAAAGATCATCCTGCTGGCGCCTGTCGTGCGTGGCCAAGCGGGAGAATTCCGGGACGTGCTGGACAAAATCAAGCGGGAGGGCTTCGTGCGGGCGCGCATAGATGGGGAGATCGTCGAGCTGGGGAGACCAGAGCCGATCCGCCTGCACAAGACGAAGTGCCACGACATTGAACTGGTCGTGGATCGGCTTGTGATCCGGGAGGGGATGCGCGGTCGACTGGCAGACTCTGTGGATACCGCGCTTAAGTGGGGCGGCAGCCGCGTCATCGTTCTTCGCGCGAAGCCTGAGGAACCGGAGGCGTGGGCAGAACTGAAATTCTCCACTGATTACTGCAATCCCGAGACTGAGTTCGTGATGCCACAGCTCACCCCCAAGCATTTTTCATTCAACAGCCACCTGGGCGCCTGCCCTGTCTGCCACGGGTTGGGAACCGAGCTGGTTCTGGATTGCGATCTGATGATCCCGGACACAACGAAGTCTCTGGCAGAAGGCGCGATCCTGCCTTGGAACAAAGGCACCAAGCGCATGCAGCAATACTATGCCGGACTGCGCAGCTCGCTCGCAAGGCACTTCAAAGTCTCCATGGAAGTTCCATATGCGGAGCTTCCAGAAGCATTCAAGCAGGCGCTTTGCTCCGGGACCGGCGCGAAGCCCATCGAGATGACTTGGGGACGCAAAGGGGGAGAAACCAAGGCGAGCAAGGTATTTGAAGGGCTGGCGCCACAGATGCAACGTCTTTACGAAGAGACGAAAAGCGAGTTCACGCGAAATCGCATAAGGGCGTTCATGAGTCCCAAAACATGCGCCGCATGCAATGGCGCGCGGCTGCGCCCGGAGATCCTTGCGGTGACCCTGACCTCGCGCGGGGGACAATCGCTGAATATCCGCGCGCTTTGCCACCTGACGATCCAGCAGGCGAGACAGTATGTGGAGGAACTCAAGCTCTCGGATCAACAGGCCCTGATTGTGGCGCAGGTCACGCGGGAAATTTCGGCGCGGCTCAGTTTCCTGGTGGAGGTGGGTCTTGGCTATCTGAGCCTTGATCGCGAGAGCGGCACGCTTTCAGGAGGAGAGTTTCAGAGGATCCGGCTGGCGACGCAGATCGGCTCCGGTCTTGCCGGCGTGATGTATGTGCTGGACGAGCCGAGCATCGGCCTGCACCAGCGGGACAACGACCGGCTGATCGGCACGCTGCGGCGATTAAGGGATTCTGGGAATTCGGTGATCGTTGTTGAGCATGATGAAGACACGATCCGCGCCGCCGACCATATACTCGATCTCGGGCCGGGAGCGGGCGTTCGCGGCGGCTACCTGGTGGCGCAAGGGTCCGTCGAAGACATCCTGAAGTCGGAGAACTCTCTTACGGGGCAATACATCTCAGGCCGGCTGCGCATACCGACGCCGAAGGAACGCGTCCCGCCGAAAGCGCACCGGCCGTTGACTCGCGCCAGTAATGGAGGCTTAGGGTGGCTCACCGTAACAGGAGCGGCGGAAAACAACCTGCGCAAAGTGACGGCATCGTTCCCTCTGGGGTGCTTCACCTGTGTGACTGGCGTCTCGGGCAGCGGCAAATCCACTCTGGTTGATGACATTCTGCGCCGCGCTTTGTTTCGTCATTTTTACCGGTCTAAAGACCGGCCCGGCGCGCACGAGGCGATACTCGGCCTGGAGCAGATCGATAAGGTGATAGTAATCGATCAAAGCCCGATCGGGCGGACTCCGCGTTCCAACCCCGTGACATACACCGGCGCTTTCACTCCCATCCGTCAGGCATTCAGCCAGTTGCCGGGGGCGCGGATCAGGGGCTACGACGCGGGTCGTTTCAGTTTCAACGTCAAAGGCGGGCGGTGCGAGAACTGTGAAGGCGATGGATCGATCAAGATCGAGATGCACTTCCTGGCGGACGTTTATGTTGAATGCGAGGTATGCCGAGGCAGGCGGTACAACAGAGAAACGCTGGAAATCACCTATAAAGGCAGAAATATCGCCGACGTGCTGGAGATGAATGTAGACGAGGCCGCGCGTTTTTTTCGCCCGATCCCGGCGATCGCGGATCGGCTTGTGGCATTGGAGGATGTGGGGCTGGGCTATGTGAGACTGGGACAATCCGCCACCACCTTGTCGGGCGGGGAGGCGCAGCGGGTGAAGCTGGCCGCCGAGCTTGCCAAACGGGCTACCGGGCGCACAGTTTACATCCTGGATGAACCGACCACCGGGTTGCATTTTGCTGATGTGCATAAATTGCTGGAAGTGCTCATGAAACTGCGTGACGCGGGGAATACGCTTATCGTGATCGAGCACAACATAGAGGTCATCAAGTGTGCTGACTGGGTGCTTGATATGGGGCCAGAGGGAGGAGACGGCGGCGGCAAGATCGTGGGGCAGGGCACACCGGAAGAAATCGCGGCGCTTGAAGGAAGCTTCACGGGACGTTATCTGAAAAGGTTTTTGTGAAGGGAAACCAGTAATGAACTGGAGGAAGCTGCTCACAGTGTTCCCGCGCTGGCTCGCCCGCGCCACCATGCTTTGTATCTGGGGCGCGGCCACCTGCAGCGCGGCGCTGCCCTCCGCCGCGCTCCGCGCCTTGGATGAAGGCGTGCCGGATGTGGCAATCCAGAAGCTCCGCGATCACCTGTTAACAGCCGGCTTGTCCCTGCAGGAGCGATCCGATTCCCGCGCAAAGCTCTGTGAGTCCGAATTGGCAGCATCACGACCCGCCGACGCGCTCGCAACGCTGGCGGAGGAACCAAATAACGAACCGAGGTTCGATCTTTTGCGCGCCCGGGCCCTTGCCGCGTCAAATCGATGGAAGGAAGCGCTGCCCCTGTTTGCCGGACTGGATAGAGACGGGCTGGACTTGCGCCTCGCGGCCCGGTTTGGGGAAGCTGAGGCATTGCGTATGATTGGCCGGGGCTCCGAAGCAATTTCCTTGCTGGACTCTCTTGCAAACGAGCCATCTCTCCGAGGCAGGGCTTCCCTGACAGCGGCGGAGATCGAGGTTGAGGCGGGCCAGGGGGACAAAGCTCTGGCAACTTTGGAGAACGTATCCGCGACTTCGCCGGTCGACATGAATTGGGCGGAATACTTGCGCGGCAGAGTCCAGGTGAAAGCGCGCCCGGGCAAGGCCGCCGCAGAGATGCAGGCGTTGCTTTCTGGATCGGACAACATGCCGGAAAACCTTCTGGTCAATACCATCCTCGGGATAGCGGACGCGCGGTGCGCCCGCGGGGATATTGATGGGGCCCAGGACATACTGACGGCCTTCATACAGGAGCACCCGGACAGTCCGCATCTCGCGCTGGCTTTCCGCAAGCTCAGCCTCCTTCAAGAGACAAGCGACTCTCCATCTGCCGCGGACTATAAAGGCTGGGCGGGAAAAGAGCCGTCGCGCCGCGCGTCGCTCGCGCGTCTCTACCTTGCGAAACTGCTGCTCCAGAACAAGGATTACGACGCTGTGCTGAAACCTGTCGAAGAATTCATCCGCTCGTGTCCGAATGATCCCCTCATCGCGCGCGCGATGTTGATACGAGGGCAGGCCCTGCTGGCGTCCAGACGAACGGCGGAAGCGCTCCAGATGTTCGAGGCGGCCATCAAGCTCGCGGGGGATGGCGCGATAATGGGTGAGAGTGAATTTGCCGCCGCGACTGCCAGGTTTCAGCGCCGCGAGTTTAAGGAAGCGGCGTTCCTGTTCCGGGCGGCGGGACTGCATTGTGACCGCTTGCGGGAGAGAGCGACTTTTAACTCGGCTCTCTCCTGGGGCAATCTTGGCGCTTACGACCAGTTTCTTGAGGAATACAAGGGGTTCAGCAGCCGCTACCCGGAAAGCGAATTGAGGCGTGAGCTCGTTCTGGAGGAAGGCTTGCTTCAGGCGCGCTCGGGCGATCCGCGCGCGGAGAAAACGCTTTCGGTCTTCATAAGAGACTTTCCCGATCATCCGAGGGTGGGCGAGGCGCGGGTCGCTCTGGGTGAGATGGCACTTCTGGCGAACCGCATCGAAACCGCGAGCGGCTATATACGCGCGGCGTTCAGTTCCCCGGCAGACGAGGGGGCTCTTGAGCAGGCGGAATACCTCGCGATCTGCGCGGCGGATTCCGCGGAGAAGCGGGACGAAGCAAAGGTCATTGCGGCATGTGAATCGTTCATCCAGAGGCGGGCGTCCTCTCCGCTCGTGGCAGACGCCCGAATGAAGCTGGGCCAGATTTACTTCCGCAAAGAGGATTTTTCCAATGCGCGAAATCAATTCGAGTTGGTGGCGCGCCAGGAGCCGGATTCGAGATTTGCGGAAGGAGCTTTATATTTGGCCGGTCAATCCGCTTTGAAGAGCATGAACCCTGACCAGGCGATCCTCCTGTTCGACGAGGTGGCCAGAATGAATGGTCATCTTAAGCTGTACGCCCGGCAGCAGCAGGCCAGCGCGTGCAGTGGACTTGGAAAGGAAAGTGACGCCATCACTCTCTACGACAGTATTCTGGAGTCGCAACCGGAGCCTGAACTGCGCTTTACCAGCTTGTGTGGCAAGGGGGACGATCTGTTCGCGATGGGCGCGGTGGACTCAACCAATTTTTCAAAGGCGATCGCGGTGTTCGACACTCTCTCGTCCCAGATTGACGTCACCACATACTGGCGCAACCGGGCGCTTTATATGAAGGGGAAGTGTCTGGAAGGTCAGAAAAACCCAGACGAGGCCGCCGCGGTGTTTTACGACGTGCTGCAGCTTCCGAACGCCTCAGGTGAGGAGCCAGACTACTTCTGGTATTACAAATCTGGTTTTGAAGCAGGCAGGCTGATGGAAGAAGGAAAACGGTGGAAGTCCGCCATAGGGCTCTATCAGAAGATGGCGGCCCTGGAAGGCCCCCGCGCGGAAGAAGCCCGCGCGAGAGCGAAGCAGTTGCGGCTGGAACATTTCATCTGGGAAGAGTGAACTAATAACTTGCCCGAGAGGCGCGCTTTCTGAACATTGCCAATCCCCCGCGGGTTCCAGCACCGCTGCATGCCGGGCATGGCTCTAATCAAACTCTTAAATAAATGACTCCCCATACCAAGCTATTCATTCCCGGTCCTGTAGAAGTCTCGCAGAAGACGTTCGCGGCATTCTGCAGCCCGATGATTGGACATCGGAGCAACGATTTCAAGGCGCTGTATGCCGCGATCCATCCCCGCCTGCAGCAGCTCTTTGAGACCAAACAGCCTGTCTTTCTTTCAACCTCTTCCGCGTGGGGAGTGATGGAGGCATCCATTCGCAATCTTGTGCCACATCGCGTGCTGAACTGTATGTGCGGAGCGTTTTCGGACAAGTGGTTGGATGTGAGCAAGCGGTGTGGCAAAACGGCGGAAGCTCTGCAGGTGGAGTGGGGAACCCCCATCCTGCCCGAAATGCTGGAAGAAAGACTCGCGGGTGGTGGCTTTGACGCGGTTACTCTCATCCACAATGAGACATCCACCGGTGTTTTAAACCCGCTTCCAGGGATTGCCGCGGTCATGGCTCGCCATCCCGAGACGCTTTTTATTGTGGACACCGTCTCCTCCTTTTCCGCGCAGCCCATAGCGATGGATGCGCTCGGTATCGATGTTCTTCTCACCGGCAGTCAAAAAGCTTTGGCTTTGCCACCAGGGCTTGCTCTGTTCTCGGTTTCCGAAAAGGCGTTCGCGCGCGCCGCGGAAAGCAAGGATCGCGGCTACTACTTCGATTTTCTGGAGTTCAAGAAGAACCAGGAGAGCGATATGACGCCGAGTACGCCAACGATCTCTCATGTTTATGCCTTGCAGTCGAAGCTTGATGACATCTTTGCGGAAGGCGTGACCGAACGCCACGCCCGGCACGCCCGCCTGAACGCGCTGGTGCATGGCTGGGTGGAGCGCAACGGTTTCGAATTCTTCGCCCCTGCCGGCTATCGTTCAAAAACGCTGACGTGCGTGGCGAACAACCGCGACATCGATGTAGCAGCAATGATTCAGGTTTTGAAAAAGAAGTATCACTGCGTGGTGGACGGAGGTTACGGGAAGTTGAAGGGGAAAACGTTCCGGATTTCCAATATGGGTGACGAGACGGACGAAACGATCGAGCAACTGCTTGTCTGGCTGGACGACGCTGTCGCGTCTACTTAATAAACCCGGCGCGAGAACAGCGGGCACGAGACGATGAGCAGCAACTATAAAGATACACTCAACCTGCCGCGGACTGACTTCCCGATGAAGGCGGATCTGGTGAAGCGGGAGCCGGAGATGCTCGCGCGATGGGAAGCGGAAAAGCTGTACGAGCAAATACAACAGGCTCGAAGCGGCGCGCCGCTGTTCGTGATGCATGATGGCCCTCCGTTCGCGAACGGTGACGTGCATATGGGCACCGCTCTGAATAAGATCCTGAAGGATATGATCGTTAAATCCCGCGCGATGAGCGGATTTCGCGCGCCGTTTGTCCCTGGGTGGGATTGTCACGGCCTTCCAATTGAATATCGCGTCGTCAAGGAAGCCGGAAAACTGCCGCCGATAGAGGTGCGGCGCAAATCCGAGGAGTACGCGCGGAAATACGTCGATATACAACGGCTGCAGTTCAAACGCCTGGGCGTGCTCGCCGATTGGGATCGGCCTTACCTCACACTTGATCCCGCGTACGAAGCGGACATGCTGCGAGCGTTTGCAACCTTTGTTGACCGTGATCTTGTGTATGAAAGCAAGAAACCCGTCTTCTGGAGCACTGGCGCCCAGACGGCGCTTGCTGAGGCGGAAGTGGAGTATCAGGAGCGAACGGATCCGGCGATCTTTGTGAGGTTCCCGGTTGTGTCCGGCCCTCTCGCCGGGAAAGCCAGCGTGGCGATCTGGACCACCACTCCATGGACGTTGCCGGCGAATTTGGCAATCGCCGTTCATCCCAGGCATCGCTATGTGGCGCGGCAGTTCCGGCATGCGGCAAGTGGACAGGCTGATTACATCCTCTTGGCTGAAGCGCGGGTTTCCGCTTTTGAAAGCGCGACGGGATGGCTGGCGACCGACGAACCGGCTCTAATGGCAGGCACGGGCGCCGAATTTGAGGGAGTTGAAACGCAGCACCCTTTTCTCGATAGGCGATCACGGATAATCCTCGCCGATTTTGTCACCCTGGAGAGCGGCACCGGGAATGTGCATATCGCGCCGGGCCATGGAGCTGACGATTATGCCGCGGGCATGCGGAACAAGCTGGCTGTTCTTTCGCCGGTGGATGACCACGGACGATTCACGGACGAATGCGGGGTGGCGGAGGTCGTGGGTAAATACGTTCTCGATGCCAATCCGCTGATCGTGAATCTGCTTGCGGGAAAAAGGCGCTCTGTTAGGCGAGCATCCTTATACACATTCTTACCCGTATTGCTGGCGCTCCAAGACACCCGTGGTCTTTCGCGCGGTCGATCAATTTTTCATCCGGATCGACGCGTTGCGGGCGGACGCGCTCTCCGCGGTGGACAAGGTGGCATGGTTTCCGCAGTGGGGACGGAACCGGATCTACTCCACGATTGAATCGCGGCCGGATTGGGTTATCTCCCGCCAGCGAAGCTGGGGTGTGCCGCTGCCTGTCTTCTACACGCCGGAAGGAAAGCCAATCCTCAACGCGGCCTGGATCAGGAAGTTTGCCGATCTGGTTCAGACTCGCGGCACCAACGTATGGTTTGAGATGGACGACGCCACGATGGCGGAAGCGCTGGGGCTCCCGGCGGGAACCAAGCGGCGCGGTGACACCTTGGACGTGTGGATAGACTCAGGTCTCAGCCATCAGGCTGTGTTGCGCGGGAACCCCGCGCTGCGCGCCCCCGCCGATGTTTATATAGAAGCGACAGATCAACATCGCGGCTGGTTTAACTCTTCGCTCACCACTGCTGTCGCGCTGGGTGAAGAAGCTCCTTACAAGACCTGCATCACGCACGGCTTCGTGGTGGATCTCGATGGGAAAAAGATTTCAAAGTCAGCCGCTTATCAAAAACCGATGGACGCCGGGTATTTTGTGGGCAAACACGGCGCGGATATCGTGCGCCTATGGGTCAGCAGCGTCAATTTCGCGGACGACGTGCCTTTCTCCGAGGAGATGTTCACCCGCCTGTCAGACACCTACCGGCGCATTCGGAACACGCTCCGCATCCTACTGGGAAATTTGCACGGGTTCGATCCCGAGCGCGAGGCAGTGGCGCGCGAGTCTCTGACTCTGATTGATCGGTGGATACTTAGCCGGCTGCAGGAAGTAATCTCGGTGTGCCGCGAAGGATACGAGAAGTACGAGTTTCACAAGGTGTATCACGCCCTCAATCAATTCTGCGCGGTCGATCTAAGCAGCCTCTACGTGGATATAACAAAGGATCGCATGTACTGCGATGCGGCCGGGTCAGCGCGCCGCCGTTCGGCGCAGACCGCGATGCGCATTGTATTCGACTCGCTGGCGCGGCTCCTCGCTCCCATTCTCGCGTTTACGGCGGAGGAGGCCTGGCAGGCGTTTGGGAGAGCGGGGTCGATCCATCTGGAACGGCTGCCCGAGCCCGAGGAGGCCCTGCGCGACTTGGCTCTCGATGAGCAGTTCGAATCGCTCCTCAAGCTCCGCGCCCTGATCGGCCAGGCGGTCGAGCGAGCCCGGCAGGAGAAAGTCATCGGAAACGCGCTCGAGGCGTCGGTAAGCCTGGAGATAAGGGATTCGGCGTTGCTTGATTTTGTCAGTTCGCGTCTCGGCGAAGCGGAGGAGTTTTTCATCCTCAGCGAGCTGAAGGTAATGGCGGGCGATGAAGATCGAGCCGTGCTTTCCAGCAGCCATTACAGGAAGTGCGAGCGTTGCTGGCGGCATCGTCACTACGTCGGGAGCGATGAACTTTTTCCTGATCTTTGCGAGAGGTGCGCGGATGTAGTCTCGGGAGCGAGGGCAAAAGCGGGGAGCGCCGCAAATGAATGAGCCTGGCGCGGCGCGGCGTCTTTACGCTGCTTCGCCGAGCTTCTGGCTGCTGGTGACGCTGCCGTTATACCTGCTGGATCAAAGCACCAAATGGTTCATTTCGCGCCACCTGGACCTCGACTCCGCGCGCGTCGTCATTCCCAACCTGTTCGACTTGGTGGACTACACCAATACGGGGGCCGCGTTCAGCTTCTTCTCCTCGGGGCATAGCAACCAGGTATTCATAGTGATTTCAATCCTCACCCTGGCAGGGCTGGTGATAGCGTCGTGGAGGGGGCTTTTCAGGGAGCCCACCGGGCGGGTGGCCTTGGCGCTGCTCGTCGCTGGCATCCTCGGAAACCTCACGGATCGGCTGCTTTACGGTCATGTGATTGATTTCCTGCTGGTTCGGTTTTGGACGCTGCCCATCCCGCCGTGGCCGGCGTTCAACGTTGCGGATAGTTGCATCTGCGTGGCTGCCGGCCTGTTTGCGCTCGGCTCGTTTCGGGAAGTGAAGACCGGAAGCAGGGCTGCTTAAATCGACTTGCCGCTAAATCGCTCAAACGGCGCCGGGCAGTTCACGGATTACGTCCGCCGCCTTCTTATCCTCGCGCAAACCCAGGTAAACGGGTTGGCGGAGTTTGCCGTCCCGGGTCCACATGGCGAACTTCACCTGGCAGACCAGTTCCGGCTTTACCCATGCGCAGCGTCTCATCTCCGCTGCTGTGATGCCTTGTCCCCACTTGCCACCGCTTTTGGTGGGTAGGTTTGCAAATGGGCAGCGCTCAGCGCGAATCGGCTGCAAGGTTCCGTGCAGGGTCTTGAGTGTTGCGCTGCTGAACCCCGTGCCAACCTTGCCTGTAAAAAGTAACTTCCCCTTTTCGAAAAATCCGATGATCAACGCGCCGAAATACTGTCTCGTTCCGTCCGGAGGCGTATAGCCGCCGATGACGAACTCTTCTTCGTTCACGCACTTAAGCTTTACCCACGCGCCGCTTCGCTGCCCGGTCTCATAAAGCGAGCCGCTCTTCTTAGCGATGAGGCCCTCCAGGCCCCGACGGCTGATTTCGGCTAGCAGCTCATGGGGATCGCCTTGGATTGCGCCCGAGTATCGCAAGCCGTCCGGCGGGTCTCGGAGAACATCTTCCAACAATCTTTTCCGCTCGGTCAGGGGGAGAGCGCGCGTGTCGCGACCTTCAATGTTGAGCGCGTCGAACACATAGTAACAGATCGGAGGGCGGGTTGTATCCGTTTCAGAGGACTGGAGGAGCTGAAAAGAGGGTTTGCCTTCTTCATCGAGGGCGACAATCTCGCCATCCAGCGCGCCTTGCGTGAGCTTAAGGGCGTTCACAGCGTCCGCGATCTCGCGAAACCGGCTTGTCAGGGAGTTGCCACTTCGAGAGATCAATTCCACCCCCGTTGCTGACTTCACGGCGACCACTCTAAAGCCGTCGAACTTCAGTTCATAAATCCAGTCGCCTGCCGTTGGAGGCTTTTCGATGAGTCTCGCCTGCATGGGAGGCGAGAACGCCGCGGGGGCATGGGGGAGACCCGATGGCAACGCGATCTTGGCTTTGACGGGAGCGGCCTTACGGGGGGTCGAAGCAGATTTTTTCTTTTCGGCTCTGGCGTCCGCGGCCGAACCACGATTTGAAATCCACTCGGCGTCCTTGGCGGCGGCGATTTGTTTCATCGTGCGCCCGCTGAGAACAGATTCGTCATCGTGTTTGGCGGAGAGAGGCGGGGCATCCTCTCCGCTTTTGAGAAGTAACCATTGGTTCTCCTCGCGCTGCATTTTCACGAGCGCCCATTCGCCCTCGAGTTTTTTGCCATGGAGAAGGATGTGCAGCCGACCTTCCTCCAAGTCCTTTACCGGGTTGCCTCCCAGATTCTCATACGTGCCGGTATCCCACACCATTACCGTGCCGGCGCCGTAGTTCCCTTTCGGGATGATCCCTTCGAAACCCGCATAGTCGAAAGGGTGATCCTCAACATGCACGGCGAGTTTTTTGTCGCCCTTGCCATAAGGAATCCCCTTCGGAACGGCCCACGATTTCAGCACGCCCTCCATTTCCAGGCGGAAGTCGTAATGCAACCGGCTTGCCTCGTGCTTTTGAATGACGAACAGAGGTTCGCCTGAACGCTTCTTCTTCGCCGCCTTCGGTTCTCCAGTGCGCGTGAAATCGCGCTTCTTATTGTATTCTTCCAGCGGGTTCATGGTAGTTCGCGCTGGATAGCGTAGCTCTTCAGATCGTCTGCCGTTATATCTTGCGGGTTGGCGAGGCGATAATGTCTCTCGTTCGCCAGCGTGATGCCCTTCTCACCGGATTCGAATTCGAACAGAGCTATTACATCGTTAGCAGTAAATTGCGCTCCGATCGCGCGGCATGTGAGGCTTTTGAATTTTTCGTTGCACAACGCGAAGTCCTGTTCGATTTGCACCATGCTCATCTTATCCCGCCCGCCTTTAGCCTGAACAGGAAGCACGTAGTGGGATCCCCGTCGATCAATGCCGATATATATATTTCGTCGGTCTCCACCTGACCCATGGCGGCGACCGATGTGCGCAAATGATTCTGCAGTGAGTAGCATGTAAGGCCCGTAAATATATCGATTAAGCGGTTATATCGAAGCTTTGCCAGCAACGCCTGTTCGTCGCTAAGGGCGTATTTCTCGATCACTCCGGGGGTAGCATCCGGTATTTTGATTTCAGAAAGAATTGGATTCGGCGAAACCGCCCACTCGCCGACAAGCACGAACTGATACTTTGCCTTGCCGGCGGACCGGATGATCCAGTGCTTGCCAGCAGGTGCCTTTTCCGTGATGGACTTGGGAAGAACTGTTCTTGACCGGAAGCTGTAGATCAGATCGCCAAGGTTTTTGGGCAGTTCTATCCCGATCTCCTTTGCGACCGCAGCCATCTCCTCTCTCCTGAACCCAACTTCACTGCTTTCTGCCGTGTAGTGGGCAAAGAATATCCGCTCCAGGATCTGTGTATACCTGTTAGCAGCCACGGACTTCAGGGTTTCGGCCATCGGAGAACAAGGACTTCCTCACGTAAGTGTTCGCCCGTGGCTGTGGAAATTCTAGTGCGGAAAAGATCGAGCGCAGTAACCTCGTAGCCTAGCTCTTCGGCGATGGAGCCGAGTATCTGACCGGTTCGGATCATGATCCTCAAGTATGAGGCCTGATCCCCCACAACATACGCGAGGCGAGCGCCTGGTTTCAGAAATCTCCGCAGGTCCGATAGATGACGAGCCATTCCGCCAAAATAAAGTTTCGTGACACGGGCGTATAAGCGCTCAAATCCGCTTGTCTTTCCCAGTTCAAGCCTCCTGGCTTCTATTGCGGCAGCCAACCGCTGGATTTCGGGATGGCGCGTGACCCATTGATCGTCGGTGTCGCTCTTATAAACTCCTCGCGTATTGGACCGAACCAAAGTGCGCTTCAGTCGCTGCAATTCTTGCTTCGAAGTCACGTAGCCGAGGATCACGGTTTCCAAGCGGGTCATCCGGGTGTAGTCCTTCTCATTGGGGTAAGGCGGGGAAGTGATGACCGCATCGATGGAATTCGGACTGATGCTTGTGGGGATTTCACGAGAATCAACGTGATGGGCTACTGATGGCACCTTTGATTTGGGCGCTAGTGTGCGGATGTCCTCAGCCATTCGGTTTACGCCACTTAGCCAGGGAGTAACTACGGCGGCATCTGCTTTTTGAGGGCCTACTCCTACCTCCGGTCCGAAGTGGAGATTCCCTATTGGACCGATGAGGGCCTTCCCGAGTGCCAGAAGCATGTGGGGTTGCATTGACGTCTCCGCGATGGCGCGGATGGCGTCAAGCAACACGAGCGTCTTGTGGAGCGGCAGCGCGCTAATGGAGTTTGTAAGGAGTAGTTTCTCCTGCTCGGGGGAAAGTTTACGCGAGGAGCGAACAGGCCTCTCGTTTAGAAGCAGCGGCTGGGGATCATCAACAATACCGTCCGCATCCAATGCCTTCAGCGTGGCGTCCGCAACACGTTTGGCCTGGCGCTCCAATACGGACGGATCTGGGCTCCAGTCTATCTTCGTGGCGCTCGCGAGATGCGAGAACGGATGAGCCTCCAGACCTGCGCTTGGGATTCCATTTTTTTTGCACTCCACAATTGTTGTCCCGGTTCCACAAAACGGGTCGAGAACAAGATTGCGCGCGGAGAGTTCAAAGCGCTCGATGTAAGTCCGAACGAGATGAGGCGGGTAGGAGAGAACGAAGCGATACCAGTCGTGCGCGGGGTGATCGCCGGGAGTCAGCCTATTTACCTCAGGCGTTACGCGAGGCTGACGAGGAGCGGGAAGGGGGATGGCTTTCAGCGTCGGCATCGCTTCGCTTATTTAACATCCGAGACGGGTCAAAGGAAGCGCCAATCCGCTTCGTTCGAAGTGATACCCCGCAATTTGAGCCGAATTATGCTGGCTTTGCGCGAACGCGTGGTTTTTCCGGTCCGCCCTTGCTGGCGGCGGTAAAAAAGCCTGCTTCCTGGAGCAACTGCCGGATCATGTCGTCAAGGAGCGTTCTTCGCTTCTCTGTGAAGAGGAGTTTGGCCCAGAGAGGTCCGCTCCCAATCACCTCGAGTCGATCCTTGTGGAAAATAAAGTCCCAGCGCACCGGCGAGCTTTCCAGCGTGAGAATTTCATCCGCCCAGGAATGAGTGAATGGACGGTCGATGCGACTGGCATTCTTTTTGATGAATTCATCGATCTTCGCGCGGCGTCCGTCGGTCAGTGGACGGTCAATTTTAAATTCACTAATCTTTTCTTTCATACGGATTGGTAGAGAGTCCCGGCCTTTGCCTCCAGAGTCAATTCTGGCTTGAGAACAGTCGCATGGAGAGTAGGGTCAAGCTCTGATGACGGCTGCCGCTGCTTCAATAGCCTTGGGTGTTGGTGAAATCTCTCGGAAGGGGCCTGTTCGCAAGCCCGCAAAGCCCAGGGCGAGAGCGCGGGCAAAGCCAAAAGTTGCGGCGCAGCCTTCCAAGGTCATCCGCACTTCCGAGCTTCTGCGAGCTTTGCTGAACGAGAATCAGGACAAGAATTTCACGGTTGAGAAGATCCTGGGATCGCTCGGCACTACATCGTTTGGCACCACGTTGATGGCTTTTTCGATCCCTGAGGTGCTACCGATCCCGATACCGGGTGTTTCCGCGATCGTCGTGATCCCCACAGGGATTATCTCCGCGCAGATGATGATGGGTAAAAAGGAGATCACCCTGCCC
Source organism: uncultured Verrucomicrobiae bacterium (assembly GCA_963828525.1). Classification (GTDB taxonomy): domain Bacteria; phylum Verrucomicrobiota; class Verrucomicrobiia; order Chthoniobacterales; family Chthoniobacteraceae; genus CAWHEP01. Next base: position 441,799 of record CAWHEP010000008.1, on the reverse strand, counting down.
CCCTGGCTGCTCAAGCGATCTGTGCCGCGGAAGGCGCTTGCCGGGGCAATCCGCGCAATCCTTCCGGCTCTGGAGAAAATGAGCCGAGCGCTGTGAAACCGCGTTGGAAATGGATGACCAGCGAGCCGGCGAAGAAATTTCTGGGAGCGTTTATCCTGCTTCTGGCGGCGTTTATGGCTTTGCCCATCCCAGGAACAAACATGCCTCTGGCCATATCGATCTTCATCATCGCCCTTGGCCTCGCGGAGCGGGATGGAGCGATGATTACCGCGGGTCTCCTCATCGGTTTGGCCTCGATAGCTCTCCTCGGCGGCATCTTCGCGGGACTAGCCGCGCTTTTTAGCCGGTTGGTTGCTTGAGTCAGGGAGCCGCTTACAAAATGCGCGTTTAGGACTCGGTATTTTGCAGCGTCTGTTGTCTGTGATTCTGCCGGATGATGATGCTTAAATCCGTTATGAAAAGGAACGCGACACAGTCGTCGATGAAGCAAATCAGCGCTCGATTGACGAGGAACTGTTCGAGACCCCACAGCACAAAGGCCAGTCCCATGAGAACGCCTACAAGCATCTGACCGGGGCGGCGCGGAAGCGTAAGCATAAGGCTGATGTAAGAGGTTCCGATGGCGATCAGCGGAATGCCGGACTTCAGCGGAAAAGGCGGCTGCAACCCGATGAGCGATGAAATCGCATGGCTCAGGATCAAGACAACAGCGCCTCCTATTGCAATCCAGAGCGCGGTGATACTGATGACGCGAAGGGCGGAGCGCGTCCAACGGGCGGGCGGACGGAGCTGAAGCTTTTGAACACCTCCTTCCAACTCAGCAAGTCTTTCTGGAGGCATGGGAAACCTGGCTTAAGCAGCTTCTAATCAGTGGTCAATCTCAAGGCTGCGCTCAGATTTCATTCCGGACGCGGAACGCATTTTCAATCTTCGTTACTGCCTAGCTTCGCCAAAACACTCAGATCCTCAAGGGTCGTGGTGTCACCTGTCACGGTATTTCCGGCCGCGATTTCTTTCAAGAGCCGGCGCATGATTTTGCCGCTTCTCGTCTTTGGCAGGGCGTCGGCGAAACGGATATCATCCGGCTTGGCAATGGGGCCGATCGCCCGACCGACATGCTGGCGCAGTTCATCGCGCAGGTTGGGGTTGGGAATAACGCCGCTCTTCAGGGTCACAAACGCGACGACCGCCCTGACCCTTGATTTCGTCCGGGCGCCCCACGACCGCGGCTTCCGCGACGGTGGGGTGCGAGACGAGCGCGCTTTCCACTTCGGCCGGTGCCGATGCGGTGACCGGAAACGTTGAGCACATCGTCGATGCGGCCCACGATCCAGAAATAACCATCCTTGTCGCGGCGCGCGCCGTCGCCCGCGAAATAACAGCCCGGGATTTCGCTCCAATATTGTTTTTTGTAACGATCCTTGTCGCCGTAGAGCTGCGCAGCATGGAAGGCCACGGCTGCGTAGGACGAGCTTGCCGCCGACGTTTGGGCGACTTCATTGCCATGCTCATCGACGATCTCGGCATCCACGCCGAAGAACGGCAGCGTGCGCGAGCCGGGCTTCGTAGGCGATGGCGCCTGGAAGCGGCGTGATCATGATCGCGCCGGTCTCGGTCTGCCACCACGTGTCGACGATTGGGCAACGCTCTCCGCCGATCATGCTTGTGATACCACATCCACGCCTCGGGATTGATCGGTTCGCCGACGGAGCCCAGCAGGCGCAGCGAGGAGAGATCGTGCTTCGTCAGGCCATGCGTCGCCCCATTGCATGAACGCGCGAATCGCCGTGGGCGCGGTGTAGAGAATCGTGATCCCGTACTCATCGATGATCTGCCAGAACCGGTCCGGCTCCGGCCAGTTCGGCGCGCCTTCGTACATCAACGACGGTCGCGCCATTGGCGAGCGGGCCGTAAACGACGTAGCTGTGCCCGGTGACCCAACCGATGTCCGCCGTGCACCAGTAGACATCCTCTTCCTTCAGATCGAAAACGTAGTTCGTGGTCAGTACGCGCCCGAGCAGGTAGCCGCCGGTGGTGTGCAGCACGCCCTTCGGTTTGCCGGTGGAGCCGCTGGTATAGAGAATGAAGAGCGGGTGCTCGCTCTCCAGCGGCTCGGCGTTGTGCGTCAGCGGCGACGTTTCGCCACCTCTTCGTGCCACCACAAGTCGCGCCCCTCCACGATGTGGACATCTCGTTGCTGGCGCGTCGAAAGACGATGACCCTTTGCGACCTCGGCGTTCCTTCAGCGCCTCGATCGACGTTGCTCTTCAGTGGCACGATCGCTGCCGCGGCGGTAGCCGCCATCCGCGGTGATGATCGCGACGGCTTTGCTGTCGTTGACGCGATCCTTGATGCTTTCGAGCTGAATCCGCCGAAAATGACCGAATGAACCGCTCCGATCCGCGCGCACGCCAGCATGGCGATGGCCGCTTCCGGCATCATCGGCATATAGATGACGACGCAGTCGCCTTTTTTGACCTTGGCCGCTCCAGCACGTTCGCGAATTTGCATACCTCGCGGTGCAGTTGCCGGTAGGTTAAGGTCCGTTTCTCTCCCGGCTCGCCCTCCCAGATGATGGCAGCCTTGTTCCGGTTGCGACCGTGCAGATGCCGGTCGAGACAGTTCTCCGACGCGTTCAGTTTACCCCCGACAAACCACTTCGCGTTAGGGGCCTTCCACTGGAGTACTCTGCGTCCAGGGTTCGCGCCAAGTCAGTTCCTCGGCTTCTTCAGCCCAAAATTTATCCGGCTTTTTGATGGAACGGGCATAGCGCTTTTCGTATTCGGCAATGCTGCTGATGCGAGCGCGTTTTGCGAAGGCTTTGGAAGGTTTGAAGACACGTTTTTCGGTGAGATGGGTTTCAATATTTGAACTCATGGGAAGGATGGAGAGGGTATCCAGCCATGCGTCACTGCTCAATGCAAAGTTTCCTGAGAGATTCACCGCCGTGACGCGGAGGCGCGAAGTGCCCGTACCGCCAGAGCAACTGGTCCTCCGAGGCCGGTAGAGAGTGGATTAGGAGCGAGCCGGCCGGCGCGAAGGCGAGCCAGAGTCCAGCACCCGCCGCCAAGGTGAGGCAAGCTCCCGCCAAAGCCCAGGCAAGTGGATCGGAGACGCGGGGGGGAAGATAGGATACACCACGCTCATCGACGCGCGCTGGCTCGCGAATATAGCGTCCGTAAGCTGGCCGGGTGTAGCGTCTGGAAAACAGGGCAAGGCCGCGTGGCGCGATGGGATGGCCGTGACCGCAAGCGACGAGTTCAGGCTCCAGCGCGGCGAGCTTTCGAACGGAGTTTGCCGACGCGTCCCAGTCATAGTTGAAGGGGCTCCCGGCCCGGCTGAGGCGCGGGGACTTCGTCACGAATCCAATCCAGGAGTCCATGTCCATGCTGGCAAAGGCATCTCCCGCAATAAGCGTCTTATCAGAAGGGCGAAAATAGGATACATGCCCAGGGGAGTGGCCTGGAGTGAAATGCCATTCCCAATCTGGAAGGCCCGGCACGGAACCCTCGTGCAATGAGTGTATGCGCCCTGCCAGGCTGGCTCCGCGCGAGGGCATGAACCGGGAGAGAAAGGCGATCGCCCCGCCGACTGTGGGATCCCGGGGAGGATAAAGGGAGAGGCCAGTAAGGAATGGGATTTCCATCCGGTGCGCATAAACTGGCACATCCCAATGCAGCGAGAGCGCCAATGCTGATCCAGAGTGGTCAAAATGACCATGCGTGAGCAGGATTGCTTCCGGGCGCGACTCGGCGCCGTAGCGAGCCTCGGCAGCCGCCAGCACTTCGCGGGTTCTGCCCGGCAGCCCGGTGTCCACCAAAACCCACTTACCGCCGGGTCGGCCGACGAAATAGACGTTAACTATGCTGACAGGCAGGACGGCCAGCTCAGAGGCGATGCGCTTGGGAGAGGAAGCATTCATACCCGTTACATCGGATCAGGACGGCACTTTCGTTGCCGATGGAGGCGTCGGAGTCAAAAATTCCTGCACATTGAAGCTTGGATCGCGGCGCGAGACCCTTCTATAGGCGCCATCGCTCCCCAGCGACCTGGCTTTCACGCTGTCTTGCCAGTAGAGGTCGAAGATTCCGGAAACGCGGTCCTTTGCCGCCTGATCTTCGACTGGAAAACATGTTTCCACCCTGCGGAAGAAGTTGCGGGGCATAAGGTCGGCGCTCGCCAAATAGATGAGCGGGTTGCCGCCGTTCTCAAAGCGGTAGATCCGGCTGTGTTCCAGGAAGCGTCCCACGACGCTGCGGGCCTCGATGTTTTCACTGATGCCGGGAACACCTGGTCGCAAGCAGCAAACCCCCCGGACCAGCAGGCGAATCGGCACGCCAGCAGACGAGGCCCGGTAGAACGCGCCAATTATTTCTTGTTCCACAAGCGCGTTGGTCTTCGCGGAGATGCCGGACGCTTTTCCCGCCGCGGCGTTTTCTATTTCCGTTTCTATCAGATGGAGGAATGTGGTGTGGAGTGTGAAGGGAGCGACGAGCAGCTTCTTGAGGCCGGGGAAGATCGAAACCCCTGTGAGGATATTAAACAGCTCCGCGCAGTCGTTTGTGAGATCATCATCCGCTGTCAGCAGACCCAGATCGGTATAAAGGCGGGCAGTCGCGGAGTTGTAGTTGCCGGTGCCCAAGTGGGCGTAGCGCTGTATTAGATCGCCTTCGCGGCGGACAACCAGAGCCATCTTCGCATGCACCTTCAGGCCTGGCACGCCGTAAACCACATGCACGCCCGCTTCCTGGAGCATGCGCGCCCATTTGACGTTCGCCGCTTCATCAAATCGCGCTTTCAATTCGATCACAACGGTGACCTGCTTGCCGTTCTGGGCGGCTTCCATGAGAGCCGGGATGAGGGGCGAATCGCCGCTGGTGCGATACAGGGTCTGCTTGATCGCGAGGACATCATCATCCACCGCGGCCTGCGCTATTAAATCGACAACCGTCTTGAACTGGTCAAAAGGATGGTGCAGGAGCACGTCCTTCTTCTTGATCTCAGTAAAAATGCTTTCTTCACCATCTTCGATGACGAGCCGCGGCTTGAATGGGCGGAACTTCAGTTGCGGCATGTCCAGTTCCTGGATCACAGGGAACAGCCTTGGGAAATTGATGGGACCGCTTACCGAGAACACCTCTTCGGGCGTAAGGGAGAATGTCTCGACCAGCCTTGAGATGGTCGCTTCGGGGCAGTCAGGCTGGACTTCCAGCCGCACGGCGTTGCCGCGAGCAATCTTGCGCAGCTCGGTTTCGATGGCTCGGAGCAGGTTATGCGATTCTTCCTCATCGAAATAAAGATTGCTGTTCCGCGTTACGCGGAATTGGTGGACACCCGCGACACGGACACCGCGGAAGAGGGAAGCGGCGTGATGTTGCACGATGTTGCCGAGGAAAACAAAGTCGTTCACCCCCTTGGGGCGGGGAAGAGGAACGACCCTTGCGAGAATGCGTGGCACCTGGACAACTGCGAATTTGATTGGCGTGTCTCCGGCATCCAGCTCGGCGACAACATTCAGGCTCTTGTTGAGAAGCTGCGGGAAAGGATGGACTGGATCAATCGCCAGGGGCGTCAAAACCGGAAAGACCGATTTGGTGAAATAGGCGGTCAGGTAGGCGTGGTCCTCCTCCGAGACGTTCGGGTAGTGTAGAAACCGGATGGAGTGGCCCTCCAGCGCCGGCGCCAGTTGCTCATTCCAGCAACGATATTGATCCTCGACCAATCTTCGGACACGCAGGGCGATAGCGTGAAGAATTTGTGTGGCGTCCAGACCATCTGGCCCGATTTCCGAGAGACTGGTTTGTTTTTGCTGCTGCAGTCCAGCAACCCGTATCTCGAAGAATTCGTCAAGATTGGCGCTGACGATGCAGAGGAATTTGACGCGTTCCAGCAGCGGGTTGGACTCGTCCCAAGCTTCATCCAGAACGCGCTGGTTGAACTCGAGCCAGCTTAACTCCCGATTAATGTAAAGGTGGGGATCTTCAAACTGCATGCCGGGAGAGGATGAGTGGCAGCGTCATTCTTTGCGGGGACGGTTTCCGTGTCGCAGGCTTCAACGAGAGCGGGAAGGGAACCGCGCAGTCGAAAAGGAGCTAAGGGCTACTGGGCGACGCCCTCGGATTTGGAAGTCGAAAGGTAGCGGTAGTACACTTCCAGCATCAGAATACAAAGAGTTGTCCGGAAAACCGGAGCATCGACACCCTTGCTGTCTTCGTATGCTTTAGCCTTTTTGCCCACTGGCGGCCAACTGCCATCAGGCTTCTGGTGGTCTATGACCTGGCTTGCGAATTGGCGATTCCACCAAGTCCAATGGTATCCGCCAGCCTGGAAGCAGGCTTGGGTGTTGTAATACCAGGCATAAAGATTCGCATCGCCATATTCATAGTTCGGCTTTGGCGGCGCCTTCTTCTGTTTGAGCGGGCCTTCCTTCAGAACTTTCAATCCATCCCGAACAGCGCCGTCTTTGATATGATTCCAAATTAATAGACAGAATACACTGCCGCCGGTCATATCGTGACCGCCGCCCTCACCAGGTTTGTTGTAGCCAAAAATTCCGTTGTCCCCCTGCATATTGGAAAGGAACTTCATCGACCTGTCGAGAGCGGCGTCAACTCCGTTCAGGTTAAGGCCGCTGTAATGAGCCGTCTTCAAAGCTTGAATCTGCCAGCATGTAACCGAGTTATCCGGCTTCGCGGAACCGCCTGTGTCATACGAATAAGACCAGCCGCCGTCACCCCTTTGCCCTTTCACAATAATGCCGATCGCCTTCGTCAGAATGGCAGGTATGCGAGCATCGTGCGTCAGGATATATGCTTCACCCAGCGCGTATGCCGCAATGGCATGCGAATAAGGAAAGTCCTTCGATTTATCGCCAAACGCCAAATTTCCATCTCCCGTGGTGCCTTCCTCAACGAGCCGGTCGATTGCGTTTTTGACGGTTGGGCCGAATTCGCCCGACGAAGGTTTTTCGCAATGGCCAAGAAACGCGAGCAACGCGAGTCCAGTGTGGCCGCCTTTGTAACTTGAGCCCCACGAGCCATCTGAATTTTGACTCTTTTGCAGCCAGCGCAACGCGGTCTGAATGACGGCTTCGCTTCTGGGGTCGCCTCCGTTTTCCTGAATTTCTTTGAGCCGTCCTTCCGTGCTGCATCGGTCTGCCATGATTTTTGGCAGAGTGAATCCAGATCCTCCACCGCCGCCAGGGCCCCCGCCACCGCCTCCTGTGCCAGGGCCCATCCCCATGCCCATTTCCTTGCCCGACATTTTCATCGGTTTGACGTCGTCGGTCTGGGTCGGCATTTCGGGCATCTCTGGCAGGTTGATCCTCCCCAGATTGTTCGCCACGGTGATGCGTTTGGCCATCTGAGGCGCGCTCATGTTAGCATCCTTCTTAAGCTGTACCCGGTGTTCCACCAACTTTGCCACCGCGTTTGGAGCTTGCGGCCCTGGATGGAAGTTCGGCTTGTGCCGAGCTATGAACGACTGCACTACGAGGTAGCCGGCGCCTGAAAGAAAAATGAGATGAACCAGAACACTGATGACCAGGAATTTTCCACCAAAGCGGCTCCACGAGAATTTCGCGCGGGGCTTTTTTGGGTCTATCTCACTCGGCGTTCTTTGGGATATTTCACTCATTTGAGAAATTAGTAGCGCGCTTCCACTGAATCGCGCCTCCACATTCCCCTTATGGAGCGGGAACTATCTGCCTGGTAAATCGCTGGCACGACATCGCCAGAGGCGAGTCAGGAGGGACGATGATGCAATTTGCCGCAGAGACTCCGTGGCGTCAATCCTGTTATAGGATCTGCGAAGCGGATCTCTGGAGGCTAATGTATCTCTGGCAGAAGCCTTGCCAAAACTTCTGAGATGGGCAGGCGTTCCTGCTTCATGCTGTCGCGGTGGCGCAGGGTAACGGTGTCGGCGAGTTCCGGCCCATTCTCGCCGATTGTGTCGAAGTCGATCGTAACACCAAAGGGTGTGCCTGCTTCATCCTGTCGACGGTAACGGCGGCCAATCGCTCCGCTTTCATCGTAGAAGCAGAGCATGTGCGGACGGAGAAGCCCCGCAACCTCGCGGGCCTTCTCGACCAGCGCGGGATTGTTCTTCAGGAGTGGGAATATGCCGCACTTGACGGGCGCGATACGCGGGTGGAATCGCAGAACCGTGCGGGTCTCCGCCTTGCCCTTTTCATCCGTGACGGTTTCTTCGTCAAACGCGTTGCAAATGAGAGCAAGGACGGTGCGATCCACGCCCGCGCTTGGCTCGATGACGTGGGGAATGAAGCGCTGCTTCGTCTCCTCGTCGAAGTAATCCATCGGCTTGCCACTCCCCTTTTGATGCTGCGTGAGGTCGTAATCTGTCCTATAGGCGACGCCCTCAAGCTCCTGGATTCCAAAAGGAAACTCATACTCAATGTCGTAGGTGCCCTTCGAGTAAAAGGCGCGGTCCGCGGCGGGCACATCGAGAACATGCAGCCTGGCGCGCGGAATGCCAATTTCCTCATAAAACTTGAGCCTTTCCTCAAGCCAGTAAGCGAGCAGCTCTGTGCCTTGCTCCGGCTTGCAGAAATACTCGAGTTCCATTTGTTCAAACTCACGTGAACGGAAGGTAAAGTTGCGGGGATTTATCTCGTTCCGGAACGCCTTGCCGATCTGGGCAATGCCAAACGGCAGTTTTTTGCGGCAGGTCTCGAGCACGTTCTTGAACTGCACGAAGATCGCCTGCGCGGTCTCTGGGCGGAGATAGGTGATGGCGCTCTCATCCTCCGTGGCTCCCACGTAGGTCTTGAACATGAGGTTGAACGCGCGCGGCTCTGTGAGGTCACGGCTGCCGCAGCTCGGACAGTATTTCTCCCCTGCCTTATCCGGCAATTGGTCCGCGCGGTGACGCGCCTTGCAGTTGCGGCAGTCCACCATGGGATCGCTGAACGTGTCTTCGTGCCCGCTGGCCTTCCAAACCTGGCGGTTCATTAGTATGGAACCGTCAAGACCTACAATGTCGTCGCGCTCGCGCGTCATGCGCCTCCACCAGTAGTCCTTCAGGTTGCGCTTGAGCTCCACGCCGAGAGGGCCGTAATCCCAGCAACCATTGAGCCCGCCGTAGATTTCGCTGGATTGGAAGATGAATCCTCTGCGTTTGCAGAGGCTCACGATGTTTTCCATGCGACCCGCGCTGGTCTTTGCCTGGCTCATATTGATTGGCTAGTAAGGAGAAGCGATGACGCGCCGCGCGGGGTCTCCAGCGGCGGCGGGGTCGCGGAAGATGGAAGGCGGAGAAACGGAACGAACTTCGTAGCCAGCGAGGATGAATTCGGGATAGAAGCCATTGCTCGCCGGTTCATAGACGGTCTGGCCGGAGAAATGACCATATATGGTGTATTCGTAATTGTTGTCACTGCCCAGAGTTCCCATCTGCCTGTCCGGCGCGAGCTTCTCCTGTTCGTTCAACATCACGAGCTTTGCCGTGCTCCAAGGTTGGCCGGGCCGGCGGAGATAGCCCCAGAATTTATAGTCCTGCTTGAAGTAGCGCCTCCCGATAAAATAGTCCCCGGGTTGTTCGCTTTTGATGCTCTCCGACATGGCAAGCCGAGCGGATTGAATGCCCTCGAACTCCTCGTTCGCGCATCCCAACAAGGCGGCTGAGATAATGAGCAAGATTCCCCGAACGATGCGCTGTGACATGAAAGAGAAATGAATCAGAGCCCCGCATCTTTCAAGAACGGTTCGATCCATCCCGCGAGATCAGCCTCTTTCAGAGAGTCTGGCTCCGAGATGCCACCGAAAAGATGCCACTTCTCAGTGTGAGAGACGGATTCTCCCGGGTTTAGCGCGCGTAAAGGGCTTAAAGATTCGATTTCGAGCATCTCAGGATTGGTAAACGTCTCGAAGTTACAGCCTTGATCCGGATAGACCCCCGATTCGTCGAAGCCGAAGGTTTTGAGGAAAAGGGCATCCCGCGTGAGATAACCGATCCATCGCTCCTTGTGCGCGAGGCCTAATTTTGTGGGAGCGCCGTCCGTAGTCTGGCGAAGAGTGATGAAACGCCAGCCGAAACGCCAGCGCGGATCCGAGAAATCCGTATAGGGCCATGCAATCATCAGACGGTTCGGCAGCAGGTCGCGTGGGTGTTGTCCAAGTGGCGGCAGCGGGATGATCTCAAGTCCTCCCTGTGCCATGACCGTAAGTCCCCAGGTTGCGATCGTGATCGGGCTTGAGCCCTCGTTGGTCGCGCGATGCAGGACAGTGACTTCAGAACTGTGGGCGGCGAGCGAGACCTCCAACTCCTTTTTTATGCGGTGAGGCTCCGCGGAGGCGTTCTCGAGCAGAACGCCATTCGGTTCCCGCAACGTGTGTTTTACCGCGACGTTGTCTGGAACGTAGCTCAGTGCCTCATCCTCCGGCGCGATCCAGAAACGGTGCCCACCGCGGATCATCCACTCGCTCTCGCCCGTTTTCCCTAGTTGCTCGGGGTAATTTTTAAGAACGTTTTTACCGCCTGGAACCGAGTAGGAAAGAATCCGCGGCCCCACATCCAGGCTGATGATCAGCTCCACATGGTCATTGGCGAGATGAAGGTTATTCTCCCAGCCTGCGTGATCGATCTGCTTAATGCGCATGGGTCTGCTTTTGAATCTGGGTGAGGAGGCGGGGCTGCTTCTGGAGCAACTGAGTCAGCGCTTCTATGGCGCGCAGTGTCTCCGTGCTGATGTGATGCTCCATTCCTTCCACGTCATGATAGATGACCTGGTCATCTATTCCAAGCAACTTGAGAAAGTCGGTAAGAAGATGGTGCCTGTGAGTGATGTTCCTCGCGAGGGTTTCACCAGCGGTGGTGAGGACAAGGCCCCTGTATTTCTCATACTTGAGCAAGCCCTCGCCGTCGAGCCTCTGCACCATGTTGGTCACGCTGGCCTGTGAGATTTTCAGACTTGACGCGATGTCGACCACCCGGGCGTAGCCCTTGGAATTGATGAGTCCGAGGATGCGCTCAAGGTAATCCTCAACAGCGGAAGAATGGCCGAGGGGCGGAGACTTGGCCGGCATGGGAGGAGAGTAGCGGAAACACTTGGCGAACACAATTATTTTCGATGTTGACAGGAAAACTAGCATAGGGCAATATACTTAGGTATGCCTAACTTAGCGCGACCGGCATTGAACGCCGTTCGACGCCGCTCATCCTCCCTCGCTGGTTTGAACGGGACGGTGCGCATACCGCCCGATTCGGCGAGTTCGTGGAAGCACTACCTCGCCTTTGCAGGCCCCGCCCTCCTCGTGAGCGTCGGGTATATGGACCCGGGGAACTGGTCCACCGATCTGAGCGCCGGGGCACAATTTAAGTACGGCCTCTTGTGGATTGTGGCGCTCGCCAGCGCCATGGCCATCTTCCTGCAAGTAGCATCGGCTCGGCTCGGTGTGGTGACTGGGAAGGATTTGGCGCAGTGTTGCCGCGAGTATCTTCCTGCCTGGACGCGGTGGCCTAACTATATTAGTTGCGAGATCGCCATTGCCGCTTGCGACCTCGCGGAGGTTCTTGGGAGCGCGGTAGCCATCCACCTGCTGTTTCCTCGCATTTCGCTCCTCGCGGGCGTCGGGATCACGGCTTTCGACGTCTTGCTGCTGCTCTCGCTGCAGAGGATCGGCATGCGGCTCATAGAGTGCGTGATTTTCGCGCTCGTCTCGACGGTGGCGCTTTGTTACTTTGTGGAGGTATTTATCCTGCCGCACACCACCCCGAATCCCGGCGAACTCGGGGCCGCTTTGATTGCTCCCCGCCTCAGCGCTTTCTTCCACAGCAAGGACATGATTTACGTGGCAATCGGGATCATCGGGGCGACGGTGATGCCGCATAACCTCTACCTGCATTCCGCGCTCGTGCAGTCGCGCCAGTTGCGCGTGGATGACCGATCCATGCGGCGGGCAATTCGCTTTAACACGCTCGATTCTGTGCTGGCGCTATCCGTCGCGTTTTTTGTGAATGCCGCAATCCTTGTGCTTGCGGCGCTGGTTTTTCATGGCAAGGAGAGCGTCACCCTGCCGGGCGGAAGAGTGATCGCCTTCGGGCTGAACGCCGATTGGATACAGGTAGCTTATCTCACCCTGGCCCCGCTGCTGGGGGCGGCGGTTGCCAGCACTCTCTTCGCGCTCGCGCTGCTTGCCAGCGGCCAGAGCAGCACGATCACAGGCACCCTGGCCGGGCAGGTCGTTATGGAAGGGTTCATGGACTGGAAGATACGGCCCTGGGCGCGGCGAATAATTACTCGCGCTGTAGCGATCATCCCGGCTGTCGTATTGATCGGCTTGCGCGGAGAAAAGGGGGTTAATGATCTTCTCAACTTGAGCCAGGTCGTACTGGCGATACAGCTTCCGCTGGCGATGTTCCCGCTGCTCTGGTTCACTTGTTCCAAGCGCGTGATGGGATCGTATCGAAACGGTTGGTTTTTAGCGGGCGCGTGCTGGGCATCGTGTCTGCTCATCACAGCGCTGGACATCTACGGGTTGCCGGACGCGTGGCGCAGTGCCATGGCTGTCTTCTCGCCCGGTTAGGAACCATGTACAACCGAATCCTTGTGGCGCTGGACGCCACCGAAGGTGACAACGCTCTGCTGGAGCATGTGATCGAGCTGGCTCGGGCTTTCGGCAGCACTCTGGTACTTCTCCACGTCGCGGACGGTTGGGCCGCGCGGTGGTTCGGCCCGGATGCAGTGAGCATCGAGGTATTGAGGGACAGGGAATATCTCGCTGCCGTAGAGGAGCGCGTCGCCGCATTAGGCATCGCGGTGGAGGCAAGCCTCGCGTATGGTGATCCAGCCGCGGAGATCGCCCGCTGGGCAGAGGAGCGCTGCTGCGAGCTTCTTGCAATGACCACGCACGGCCACGGCTTTCTGACCAACGCAATTCTAGGTGTGACGGTGGACAGAGTGCGACGGATCGTCCGCGTGCCAGTACCGCTCGTCCGAGCGGACTAGCTGGCTCCTTATTGCGGCAGCGGATTGCCGTGTGTTGCCCGGAAGGTAATCTGCCACCGCAGCTTCCCGGGCGTCGCGTAAGTTTCCAACCGGTGTTTCGCGGCATTCTGAGCCTCTCGGAGGATATCGCTCTGGAGAGCGCTTCGCCGGGCGGCAGCGGTCATTCCGTTCACTGCCGCCGCGCGATCTTCGCGCTGCAGTTTATTCCACCAGCCATCCTGGTCTTCTGTTACCGAGAGATTTTTAAGTTCCACGGAGAGGATCTTTGGGGAGGGAAAATCCGCCACTATGGCCCCGCTTTTTTGATCCACTTGTATGGCGAATCTGTCCCGCAGATCAAACCCGGCCTTCACGGAGTAGTCACCGTTGAGGACGAGCGTCTTCGTGCTGCCCAGAAACGATTCCTCGAAGGTATATTTCTGCTGGAACTGCTTGTCCAGGGTGGAAAGTTCCAGGATCTCTGAACTGATCTGAGTTGCGACGGAGGATGTAATGCTGACTGTCGGAGTCACATGGAAAACCGACTCCACAGCCCCAAGGGCGTCTTTTGCGACGAGTCTCGCCTCGATCCTGCTACGTTCCATCAAGAATGCAGCGCAAAGCGTCGTGATGATGAGCAGTATGCAAATGCCCAGAAGTATTTTCATACTGGACTATCTGTACAGCACCGGCGCGCAATCTCAATGACGGCATCGGTAGAACGACACGGAGCTTTGAGAGCGGAACCCTTGGAAATTGCGGCATTGCGTGCGAACGTACGTCTTTCCAGCGTGTTTAATGCTGGCCAGGGAACGTGGTAGACCGCGAGGTTGAACGATAATGCCCATTCCTACCTTAGATGATGGAGCTGTGGAGCCCCCCCCCCGATGGGGATGCCCCCGCCAAAGACCGGAGGCGGTCCCAGCCGGAGGAGATGGGACTGTTTGCGTTCTTCATTCCCTTCACGCTTTGGCAGAATGCGGATAGCACACGCCACGCGAAGCTGATCGTTGGTTTCGGCACCCTTGGAGCTGTGTTCGGGCTGCTCTATGCGATTTTCTATATTGCCATCGGGCATTACTGGGGTGCCGCGGTTATCGGTGTATGCAGTATCTGCGTCGCGGCGGTGCCATGGATGCTGCGGCAAACCGCCCGGGTGGATCTCGCCGGCAACGCGGATGCTTTTATCCTGACAGTCGGGTTTACCATCCTTTCAGCGATAGAGGGCGGCTTGCGGGGCCATGCGGTCGCGTGGCTCGCCGGGGTGCCTCTCTGCGCGCTTCTGCTCGTCGGGAAGCGTGCCGGCATCATATGGGCGGCGATCTGCTTCTCCATCATACTTGTCTTCGCGCGCTTTGAATATCTGAACATCGCAGTTCCCATGCGCTATCCGGGCTCGCTCCAGCCTCTCGTGAGCGCCGCGGGCTTTTTGGGTTTGCCCATCTTCATGTGCGTGCTTGGCGTCTTGTTCGAAATCGGCAGGGAGCGCGCATTCAACAAAATGAGTGAGGCGCTGGGTGATCTCTCGATGGCCCTGCAACAATTACTGAAGCTTAACGTCGAAAAATCCGAGTTTCTCAGCATTGCGGCGCATGACTTGAAAACGCCTCTGCAGGCAATCACAGGCCTTGCCACTCTGATGCGCGACTCTCCGGGCGACGAGAAGACGACGCGAGCGGACGCGGAGGAGATAATCGTAACCTCGCGCCGGATGCTGGAGCTCATAGGCAATCTGCTGGATATCAATGCCATAGAAGAGGGAAAATTTCCCTTTGACCTCCAGCCGCTGGACCTTGTCGAACTCAGCAGGCAGATTGTTTCGACTTTTAGGAATGTAGCTGGTCGCAAGACTATCTCCATCCTGTTCGAACCGCCGGAAGAGGCGGTGGTCTGCGCGGATGCCAGGGCGACATTCCAGGTCATCGAGAACCTGGTTTCGAACGCCATCAAATACTCGCCACCGGGGAAACAGGTGCGAATCCGGATTCTAAGGAGCGGAGAGCGAGTGGTGCTCGAAGTAGAGGATGAAGGGCCCGGGCTGAGCAAGGCAGACCAGCAGCATCTTTTCGAAAAATTCGCCCGGTTGGGTCCGCGACCAACCGGGAACGAACCCTCAACGGGACTGGGACTCTCTATCGTAAAGCGGATGATCGAGGCGATGAATGGAGTGGTCGCCTGCCGTAGCGCCCCCGGCTCCGGAGCAACATTCAGCATCGCCCTGCCGGCGTGGCATCCTTAGCTTATGAACGCTTTGGAACCTTCTCAAGAGCCACTCTCAGCGTCTCGAAACCGAAGGGTTTTCCCAAAACGAGGTCGACGCAAGGCGGACACTCTTTCATCGCGTTGAGCATCTCGCCGTAGGCGGTCACGAGGACAATTGGCTGGCTGGGGGCTCTTTTGCGGATCTCTGCGGCGAGTTCGTCCCCTTGCATCCCCGGCATTTCCAGATCCAGGATTACCAGGTCGAACTTGCCTGGAGCGAACTTATCCAGGGCTTCTTCTCCGCCAGCGGCGAGTTCGGCGGTGTGACCATCCAGCGACAGCATCCGGGCCATCGTTTCGCAAACAGTCTGATCATCGTCCACCAGGAGCAGGCGCCTGGCTTCTCCTGACAATGCAGCATCCGACATCGCAGAAACGGTAGCACGGAAACGCTGGGGTGCCTAGAACAACCGGCAGCCATCATGAGACAAAGGCTGGGGCATAGGGTCACATCATCCAGGCGCAAGATCCGATTGCGAAAGGCAGATATCGAGGGGCGCCCCTTCCTCAAGCCCGCCAATCCACACAGCCTGCCGGGCGGGGAGAAAGCGACTTTGGCAGAAGTCCTCCCAGCCAGCGCTTGTAGCCAGGGCGGCCAATTCTGAGTAAGAGAAAGCCCGCTTCGCGGAGGCGCGCCCATCTGCCTTCGTCATCGGGTCGCAGAACCGCCACGCGGTAACGAAATGGACGCATGCCATGGTGAACGCATTCCGCTCCAGATCGGCTGCAAGCACTTTGTCGTGGGAGAGTTCGCGCATGCGAGCAAGCAGTACCACTGCGTCTTCTTCGCTAAAGTGATGAAGAGCGAGGGAGCAACAAACAACGTCGAATGTGCGGCTCGATGTGAACCTGCGGGCATCCGCCTGGGTAAAGGTAATCTCGGGATAGTCGCCACTGTGCTGGCGGGCGATCTCCAAAGTGGACGGGTGGCTGTCCACAGCCTCGATACTGACTGTGATCCCACGGGGCCTTGCCCAGGAGACAATCATTCTCGGGATATCGGCGTACCCGGTGGCTAGATCCAGAATGCGGTAGCTCCCGCCCGGTTCCAGCCATTTTCGAAGGAATTTGCGAATGAGCAGGTGTGAACCGAAGTAACGGTTGAGCCTGGCCAGATTCTGCAGACAGACGCCCAGCTCTTTCGAGACAGGCTGCGGGCGATCCATTAATTCCGGCTCGGTCGCGTTAAAAACCCGCTTCATGGGTACGCGGAAAACTAGCAGGAGACGGGCGCGGATTCAACGCCGGACACGCGCCTTATTGCGCGCGTCCAAAGGCGCCGTGGATCCGACTTTCCTCGCTGAATGACAGGAAGGGACTGCTCAGACGAGCGAGTCACCGCCTCCGCTCCCGGGGTCAAAATCAGTGCCGGAATCGGAGGGTGTCGGATCAGAAAAGGAGGAGGAATCATCGTAGGCTGGATCATTAACCGGTTGATCCATAGGCAAATCTTCAGAAACCCGCATACCGGGGTCCTGGGCACCCCCGCCGCCGCCGGGCGCGCCATCGTAGTAATTGTTAACGACCTCTACATTTTCCGGGTATTGAGATTGGGAGCCGAACCCTCCAAAGCCTCCCAAGCCTGACGCAAAGGCACCTGGGCGGTGACCAAGGAGGTTCTCGATGCCCTCGAATAGCAACGAGCCTCCCGCGACCCCCGCCGCCGTCGCAAGAGCTCCTCGAAGGAAGCCCCCGCCGCCGCTGGAGGGCATTGTCAATGTGGATGCAAACGGAGATGGGGCCGGCGGTCGCAATGGCGGGGGAGGGGTGGGAGTGGCATCGTGGTGAAACAGTCCCGAAAGGAAGCTGGGCTGCGGCCGGGCAGCGGCTGCGGAGGCGGTGGCATCCGCTGCCTGCCGCTCGAGGGCTGCGATCCGCGCCTGCGCATTCTGCAAGGCATGTTCCTGAACGAAAAGGGTTTGGGTCAATAGATACGGCGCGCTTGGCAGAGCATCGATCTGTTGCCGGATCAATTGTTCGGCCTCGGCATCCTTTGCGCCGGAATCCGCGCTGCGCAGTCGAGTGAATAGTCCAGTGATCAGGTCGCGTTCCTCGGTGGTCATATATTCTGTCCGTTCAGGTTGAAGTCGTCAGTTCCTATTGTTTGTCATTGAGATGCCGCTGTTCGTTCAAAGAATCGGATGCGCGTGAGGAGAAAGCAGGCGAAAATAACAACCGATGATCTCCTCACCGCGTCTTCAGATCAGATCGCTTGGATTGGCGCAACTCGAAGCTGCATTCACACAGATGGGGGAACCAGCGTATCGCGCCCGGCAGGTATTAAAATGGCTTTATGAGAAGCGCGTAAATTCCTTTGAGAAGATGACAGATCTACCCGCTGGGTTGCGCGGGCGTCTGGCTGCGGATTTCGCCTTTGATGGTCCCACGGTTGCGCGCAAATTGGGCTCTGCGGACACCACGAGAAAGTTTCTGCTCCAGTTGGGCGATGGAAGCCTCATTGAAGCCGTCCTGATCCCCGCGTCGCCTGCGCTTTATGGATCAGACTCGGATCGCAGGACTTTGTGTGTCTCCACTCAGGTGGGCTGCGCCTACGGATGCAAGTTTTGCGCGAGCGGACTGGATGGATTTAGCCGGAATCTGGATGCTTCAGAAATCGTGGAGCAGATACTGGCGATTGAATGCACCGAGGGGGAGCGGATCAATAATCTCGTATTCATGGGCATGGGCGAGCCGCTGGCCAACTTTGGCAATGTGATGCGAGCGATCTCAATTATCAACGCGGAGTGGGGCATAGGATTAGGGGCGCGACACATCACCGTTTCGACGAGCGGCCTGGTTCCTCAAATCCGCGCGCTTGCCGAGCAGCCTTTGCAGATCCGGCTCGCGGTATCACTCCATGGGGCCACGGATACAGTCCGGGAAAAGATAATGCCGGTGAACCGCAAGTATGGTGTAGCGGCGCTACTGGAGGCGTGCGCCTATTACGCCGAACGGAAAAAGCAGCGGATAACCTTCGAGTACATCCTGATTTTGGGTGTCAACGACTCTACTGAACAGGCGCGCGAACTGGCTCGCCATGCGGCCCGGCTCGGCGCGAAAGTGAATCTTATCCCCTGTAACGCGGTCGATGGCCTGCAATGGGAGCGCCCATCCGAACGGACTCAGGAAGAGTTTCTCGCCATTCTGCGCGACGCGGGCGTATCCGCGACGATTCGGCGGGAGAAGGGGCACGATATTGACGCTGCATGCGGCCAGCTCCGCCTCCAGGCGCAGCGAGATAAATCTTTTGCGGAACAGATGCAGCCGGGCTAAGGAGTGCCAGATGGACCAGGAGCCTGAAAAGATCTGGGATGAGTATGATTGGGAGCGGTTCCTTCAGCAGCAGGATCGCAAAACGGAGCGCTATATGGAACTGCTGGAAAAATACATCGACGACCCCAACAGGGATCTCATCATCGCGCGTGAAATGGGCTGGTATCATCTGCTCGATGATGATGGTCGCGACTGGGCCGAAAGCGTGGATTCCTTGTTCGATGACGAGATGGAAAAGACGCCGGGGGACGAGGGAAATGCGGAGGAGAGCGCCCAAGAAACCGGTGAGACATTTGAGATGCATCCGCTATACCGGGCTTCATTTGGGCTGACTGTGTGGATCGACAGACTGTTTGACGATCTCGGGGAATTGCAAAACCATCCGGCGTCGGTAAAGCTCGCGACTCAGACGGCGATCGCGAGCGCGAAGCTCGCGGCGGCGCTAAGCGATGATGATGTGGACGAGATCGGCATGACAATCGCCTATCTCAAGCGCGCCTTGAAGGCGGTGACCAATTCCCTGGATGCGGCCTTGCAGATGAAGACCGAGGTGGGACTTGATCCAGAACGGTATTCCTCTCTATGCCACCGGCTGTTTCAAATCCGTGATGGAATCATCGCGTTGATGGGCGAGTTCCGATCCGAATGGCGGCGGCGGTTTGGACCAGCGGCATGATTTGGCCGCGCCGAAAAGTTCTTTCGAATAACAGACGGATCATTACGTCTAACTGATGTCAGGAAAGGAAGAGCCTGCCTTGGAGAAGGAGGATGCAGATCTCGTGGCGCAATGCCAGAAGGGGGATCTGGAGGCCTTTAACGAACTTGTAACCCGGTATAGAAACAAAGCTTACGGAATGATCTACAACATGGTGCGCAACGAGCAGGACGCCTGGGATCTTGCGCAGGACGGCTTTTTGAAAGCATGGAAGTCCATAGCCCGTTTCCGTGGACAATCTTCGTTCTACACCTGGCTCTACCGCATCATGACTAACGTCACGATCGATTGGCTGCGCAAGAAGCAGATCGAGGGAACGTCCGAGTTCGATGACACTGTTTCCATCGCGTCGGCTGAGCCAGGCTCATTTACAGTCCCGAAGGCCGATCCGCTTCCTTCCGAAAAGATCGAGCAGGCCGAAATCCGCAAGCGCATAGATGCCGCCATCTCAAAGCTCAGCCCCGAACATCGTGCCGTCATTGTCATGAAAGAGTTGGAGGGACTCCAGTATCAGGAGATTGCCGACGCTCTGGAATGTTCGATTGGGACGGTGATGTCGCGTCTTTTTTATGCCCGTAAAAAGCTGCAGACGCTGTTGAAAGATGTTTATGAATCCATTTGAAGAGAGATTTACCGCGTGGGTGGACGGCGAACTGGAGGAGAGCGAGAAGCTCTCGTTCGAAGCAGAGCTCCGAACCGATTGCGCGAGGGACAAGCAGGACGCGATAAGGCTCGGCGATTTGCTGAGGACTTGCCCGGCTCCTCCCAGTTTCGACGGGGGCGATTTTTTCAACCATCAGCTTCTTGAGCGGATTCGCGCCTTGGAGTCGCCGGCATCGGCGCTTCCGCGTGGAAAAAAGGGTGGTCTTTCATGGTTCGCCTGGGCGGGCGCGTGCAGCGCCGTAGCAGCAGCAGTTCTGTTCCACTTTTTGATCCCCATCGGGCCCCAGGAAACGGGGGCGTCGAGCGGAGGGTATATGGCGCAACTTTCGGGAACTCGCCCGTCGGACCCCGGTGTAACCGTCAGCGCCTTCCATTCCAAAAAGGATGATGTGAGCGTTGTGTGGCTGGACGGACTCGATTACCTCCCGGAAACGGCTGATCTGAAGTGATGAGGCGAAGCATAGCCGTTCTTCTGATGGCCGGCTGTTTCTCTGGAGTGATCGCGCGCGGCGCCGACTCGATATGGAGCGGGATTGTCTTCGCCTCAAACGCTCAACAGCCCGCGGAGACAGCCCCGGAGATCGCGCGATTGCATGGCAAATTGCGGAACATTTTCGGTTACAATCAGTTCGATCTCCTGAGCCAGCATGCCGAAAAGATGGATGAACCCGTCGAAAGGTGGATGTTGGCGACCAAGAAGTTTGCCGTTCGGGTGACTTCCGCCCGGAAGGCAAATCCAGGGTATCTGCTACACCTCCAGGTTTATCAGGGCAGGGACTTGCGAGCTGAGACGGACGCCCGCCTGGGTTTGGAAAGCCCGGTTTTCATACGAGGACCCTTGTGCGGCAAGGGGCAGTTAATCGTGATCCTCACGGCGCGGTAGCGGTAGGAAGCTCCGGCAGGTGGATCGTGGTCCCTTCGCGCGCGGCGTCGATCTTTAAGTTCGCCCCGAGGGTTGCGGCCAGCGCTCGCGCGCCTTCCACCATCGCGGCAATGGAGCGGTCGTCATTGGCAGGGTCATGATGGAAGAGAAAAAGATGTTTGACGCTGGCCGCGATGGCGAGTTCCACCACATCGCTGACACAGCCATGTCCCCAACCGACATGCTTGCTGTATTCCGACTCGTCATACTGGGAATCGATTATCAGCACGTCGGAACCCTCGATGAATTCAATGAGCTTGCGGTCCATCGTATGCGCCGAGTCGTTGGGTTCAGGAGGTTCGTGAGAAACGCCGTGCCGTCCAAACGGCTCGTTATCGGGAACATACGCGATGGAACCTCCACTGGTCGCAAGCCTGTATCCTACAGCGATGCCGGGGTGGTTCATAAACCACGCGGTAGCCTTGACCTTGCCGATGGAAAAGGAGAGGTCTCTCAACTCTTCTATCACGATATTGCCGGGCATCTCTTGCAGCGCGATCGGAAAGTAAGGGCTTTCCATCTGCCCTGCCAGAGTCGTCGCGAGACCGATCCTGGCGCCTTCGTAACCAAGTATGCTGACTTTGTTTCGCGCGTCGTAAGCGGGAAGGAAGAAAGGGAATCCCTGTATGTGATCCCAGTGGGTATGCGAAATGAGCAGCGTGAGGTCAATGGGCTGGTCTCCGAACTCCGCGGCGAGTGCCAGACCGAGCGCGCGGATGCCCGTCCCCGCGTCCAGGATGATGATTTCACCATCCGCCCGAACCTCGACGCACGAAGTGTTACCGCCCGTCAGCACCGTGTCCGGGCCGGGGCTGGGGATCGAACCCCGGACTCCCCAGAAGGTGAGCTGGCAGGTGGAAGAAGCGGCGGGGGCGCTCGAAGGCATCCAAAGATTAGGTATCGGTTTGGTGGAAAAACACAAGCCGTCTAAAAGAGACGGTCCCCAGCGAGTCGGAGATCATCCTCTGCGGCAAGGCCGGTGGAAATCTTTGACTT
This sequence comes from uncultured Verrucomicrobiae bacterium, assembly GCA_963828525.1. Taxonomy (GTDB): domain Bacteria; phylum Verrucomicrobiota; class Verrucomicrobiia; order Chthoniobacterales; family Chthoniobacteraceae; genus CAWHEP01. The sequence goes on along the minus strand of CAWHEP010000008.1, from coordinate 420,025 downwards.
GGCAGCGCCAGCTACGTTTACTTTTCCGAAATGATCCTGTCCTCTCTCAACAAGCATCGTGAATTCGGACTGCTGCTCCTGCGGGTGGCTGTGGGCGCCCTGCTTGTGGCGGCGGCCTTCCCGGTTGTTGCTGGCGGAGCTGGGAGATGGCGCGCGGCTGCTGCTCCTGCCGCTCACTTCCTCCACATCGGCAGCCATCTGGAATTCTTGGGCGCGGTGGTCGCTTTCTCCGAGCTTGCGGCGGGGATACTGCTCTTTATAGGGCTTTTTTTTCGCGTCGTCTGCCTTGTTCTGGCGATTGTTCTGACGGTCAGCGCTTTCATCCACGCCGGGCACCATCTGGGCGCTGTATTTGCAGTTGCAGTTTGTGCCCCTCTTCTTGCAAGCTACTCGTTGGTTTTGCTCGGTCCGGGGAAGTATAGCTTCGATAAGAGTTGACCTTCGCGGTCACCCGGGTGACCATCAAAGCAGGCTTGCGAAGAGGGGCGAAACATCCCGCTTTGTCCGCTCCTTCCGAACGTGAATACGGCTTCCATCCCAGGCAGGTTCGGATTCTCGAAGGATCCCGCCCTTAAGCGGAGCTTTTTGACGACGCTTGTCTTCGGAGCTTATGTCGTGCTCTTCCTTCTGAGCTTGGGGCTATGGGTTTCTCTCACCCGGGTGCGGGTGGCGAAACCGGGCAGCGAACGCGGGGTCGGAGAACTCCAATACGCTGTTTTCGCGCTCTTGGTCGTCGGAGGTGGCTATGGGTCCTTCCGTGTTCTGAAGAGGCTTCGCGATTACGTGTCGGAGCGGGAGGCGCTGCTGGGTCAGGTGCGGCAGGCTGAGAACAAGTACAGGGCAATCTTCGACAACGCCATCGAGGGAATATTTCAGTCCGAGCCTGGCGGCGAGCTTATAACCGCAAACCAAGCGCTCGCGCGCATGCTGGGGTTCCAAAGTCCGGAGGAAGTCGTCGCGGAATGGAAGATGGCCGAGAAATCTTATGTGTCGGGCAACCGCTGGCAGGACTTGATGCAGGCTGTCCAGCGGCACCACATTGTTTCCGGTTTTGTCGCGGAGGTGTTTCGAAAGGACGGACGTTCCATGTGGATCTCGCAGAATGTCCGGGGGGTGCGTGGGCCAGACGGAGATCTCATCTACATAGAGGGAAGCGTTGAGGACATAACACAGCGGTGGCTGGCTGAGCGCCGGCGGAACCTCCTTTACACAACGACCCGCATTCTGGCGGAGGCGGCTACGGTTGCGGAAGCGCGGCCCAAGATCCTTCAGGCGATCTGCGAGATACTCGAGTGGGATATGGGCACGGTGTGGGATGTTGATTCTGAAGCCAACGTTCTTCACTGCGTGGAGATTTGGCACCGCCCCAATATCGACATCGAGGAGTTTGAGGCGGCGACATCAGGCATGATCGTGCCACCTGGAGCAGGTCTCGCGGGCGGGGTATGGCAAACGGGCGAGCCGGACTGGATCGCCAATATCGAAAAAAACAACGCCTTCGTGAATGCGGCCATAGCTGTGAGCAATGGCATGCGCGCGGCCTTCGGGGTGCCAGTCAAAGTTGGTCAGGAGGTTCTTCATGTGTTGGAGTTTTACAGTCCGCAAGTTTCCAACGCTGATCCCGAGTTGCTGCAGATGCTCGCCGCAATCGGTGTTCAGTTGGGGCATTTGATCGACCGAAAGCGAGGCCTGGAGGCGCTCCGCGAGAGCGACGCCCGCAAAGCGGCGATCCTGGAGTCGGCGCTTGACTGCATCATTACTTTCGATGAAGAGGGGAAAATCGTGGAGTTCAATCCAGCCGCCGAGAGGGCGTTTGGCTTTCCGCGTTCATTTGCCCTGTCGAAGGACTTGTTTGAGATGATCTTCCCACCCGCCGTTCGGGGCAGCTATCGAGCGGCGATGCTGCCAGCGCCCGCGGCGGAGGAAAGCCTGCCTCTTGGACGTCGAATGGAACTCATCGCCCGCCGGGCGGATCAAAGCGAGATGCCGATGGAGGTGGCTCTCAGCCGCATCAAATTGCACAGGCGCCCGATGTTTACCGCTTACCTCCGGGATATTACGGATCGGCGCCGCGCGGAGCGGACGCGATCTGAACTGGCGGCGGTGGTCGAGTCTTCGAACGACGCCATCGTCGGCAAAACGCTGGATGGCATCATTGTCAGTTGGAACAGCGCCGCGGCTCGCCTCTACGGCTACACGGCGGAAGAGGCCCTGGGGAGGCATGTCTACATCATGGTTCCACCTGAGCGGCTCGACGAACTTCCGCAGACGCTTGCGGCGGTGAAGCAGGGAGAGAGCCTCACCAATTTCGAAACGGTCCGGCTGCGCAAAGACGGATCCCGCATCGCGGTTTCGGTGACTGAATCCCCTATTCGCAATGAACAGGGCGAAATCACCGGCATCTCCTCCATTGCCCGCGATATCACCGAGCGAAAAAGGCTCGAGGACCAACTGCTCCAGTCGCAGAAGATGGAGGCGATTGGACGCCTGGCGGGCGGGGTGGCGCACGATTTCAACAACATTCTGACAGCTATTCTCGGATACAGTGATCTTCTGCTGGGGCAGATCAGTTCTGGGCATTCGATGTACAGAAATTTGTCCGAAATCCGCAAGGCCGCCGAATTCGCGGCGTCGCTAACCCATCAGTTGCTCGCATTCAGCCGAAGGCAGTCACTTCAACTGAAAGTGCTGAATCTCAACGACGCGGTCAGCAGCATACAGAAGATGCTGAGGCGCCTCATTGGTGAAGATATTCAGATAGTGACGCTGCCCGACAAGAACGCGGGCCGTGTGAAAGCGGACTCGGCGCAGCTCGACCAGGTCATCCTGAATCTTGCGGTGAATGCCCGGGATGCAATGCCGCGTGGAGGCGTCATCACTATCCAAACTTCCAATGCCATCTGCCGCGAAGAGGATCCCATCTGCAAAAGCCAGGGCGTGCCGTCGGGTGATTACGTTAAGCTATCCATCAGCGACACCGGTTCGGGGATGACAGAAGAGGTGAGGAAACATCTCTTTGAGCCTTTTTTCACGACCAAAGAAAAGGGTCATGGCACGGGCCTTGGCCTCGCGACCTGCTACGGCATCGTAAAGCAAAGCGGCGGGTATATAGTAGTAGAGAGCGTCCTTGGCAGTGGGAGTTGCTTCCAGATTCTTCTTCCGCGTGTCACGGAACAAGGGGTGCATTTCGCCAAGACCGAGCAGGCAAGCCGCCTGCCGCGAGGCAACGAGACCATCCTGCTCGTGGAAGATGAAGCCACGGTGCGTAGCCTCACAGCGCAGATATTGCGCAAGTTGGGTTATAGCGTGATGGAAGCGGAAGATGGCGATAAGGCGCGCGCCATCATCAGGAACTTGAACGGATCGAAGATCGATCTCCTGTTCGCGGATGTCGTACTTCCCAGCGGCGGCGGTCGCGAACTCGCGGACTGGATGAGCGAAAACGGCGCGACATCCAAGGTTCTGTTCACCTCAGGGTATGTTAAAGAGGTGGTATTTCAGCAGTATGGGCTTCAGGCGGGGGCCGCCTTTCTTCAAAAGCCCTTTACGCCTGCTGACCTTGCGCAAAAGATAAGGGCCATCATAGAAGGCTGATTTCCCGCCTTGGCCGATTCCCCTGAAATGGTAGTATGTTTGTCATGCGGGCGCGTGGGTGCTCCGTAGAAGGTTCCCTCGATGAAGAATTCAGTGATGACTTCCATCCGTGTGCTGCTGGTCGAAGATAACCCCGGCGATGTGCTGCTTCTGAAGGAGGCTTTGCGGCAGTCAAAAACCGATTTCGAAGTGGAACAGGCGCCTGACCTCGCTTCGGCAAAGCTGCGAATGGAACAGCCTCCGCGCAACGAAGGACCGCGCATCGACGTGATCCTGTGCGACCTCTCGCTTCCCGACAGCAGTGGCATCCAGACGTTCGTTGCGCTGCACGCCGCCGCGCCGGGGGTTCCCATAATTGTGCTGAGCGGACTCAATGATGAGTCGCTGGCGGTGGAAACCGTTGAGGCGGGCGCCCAGGATTACCTGGTGAAAGGCGAGGTAGATACACCGCTTATCGTCCGCGCGATTCGGTACGCGATCAAGCGCGTGGAGGCCGATAACGCCCTTGCCGAGGAGCGGAATCTGCTAAGAAGCGTCATCGATAATCTCCCGGATGCGATCTACGTGAAGGACAGCGAGGGAAGATACATGCTGGATAACGTCGCCCATTCAAAATCTCTCAAGGCGGAAAGGATGGAGGAGGTGGTTGGGAGGACAGCCTTCGATTTTTTCCCCAGGGAAGTGGCGATGCGGTTCCATGCGGATGATGACGCTGTCATAAAGGAGGGCACGGCGATCCTCGGCCGCGAAGAGGCGGCGTCCGAGAACAACGGCAAAAAGCGATGGCTGGCCACCAGCAAGCTGCCCCTGAGAAACCGCGATGGGCAGATCATTGGGCTGGTAGGCATTGGGCGGGATATCACAGCCCGCAAGCGCGCGGAGGAAGAGGCTGCCCGCTACAATCAGGAGTTAAGGGAAAAGAACGCCCAGCACGAGGAGGATCTGCATATGGCAAGGGAGATTCAGCAGGCGTTTCTCCCGCAGCAGTACCCGAGCTTCCCGCGCAAGGCCGATACGGCTGAGAGCGCCTTGCACTTTTACGCCCGGTACCTTCCCACCACTGCGGTTGGCGGAGATTTCTTCCATATTTTGCCGATCTCGGAAACGGCGGCGGGCGTCTTCATCTGCGACGTGATGGGACATGGCGTCAGGGCGGCGCTCGTGACGGCGATCCAGCGGGCTCTCATCGAAGAACTGCTCGATGTGGCGTCTGAACCCGGAACATTCCTCACACAGATAAACCGCGCTCTTATCTCGATACTGAAGAGAACCCGCACCCCGATGTTCGCTACCGCGTTCTACGTAGTCGCCGATGTCTCCTCCGGACGTATGTGGTATTCGAACGCGGGCCATCCGCCAGCTCTGCACATCCGGCGAGACGAGGGGGTGGTGCAAGCGCTCTCCGGATTGGCAGGGTGCCGCCCCGGGCCAGCGCTTGGAATGTTTGAGCGATGCGCTTATACCACGTACGAAGCTAATCTTGCTCCTCGCGACCTGATCATGCTGTTCACGGATGGGTTGTATGAGGTGGAAGCCGAAAATGGGGATTTCTTTGATCAGGCGGCATTGCACGAGTCCGTTCGCAGGCATATGCAACTCCCCACAGGCGCTTTATTCGACGGGACGCTGGCGGAGGTGCGCGCTCTACGCGGAAGACAGACAATTTACGGATGACGTGTGCCTCGTCGGCATGGAAGTGGCTCATACGCTGGGAGCAAGCCCTGCATAGCGCTCGTGGTGGGCCACCTTTCCTCATGGGAAGGGCCAGAGCGTAGCCGGCGCTTTGATGGGTTGAAAAAGATGCTACTTTATCACTTTGGCTCAAGGGCTTGCGCGCGAGAAAGCGCGATCCGGCCCCAGGTTCCCGATGCAGTTCTGTATGAGTGATAGCGCGGTCAACGTTCTTCTAATTGAGGACAACCTCCAGCATTCCGCACTGCTTCAGCAGATGCTCGCCGAGTCGCGCGCGGGTCACTTCAAGCTGTTTGCGGTCGAGACATTGGCAGCGGGACTGGAGCGTCTCTATCAAGGGGACATCCGGCTGATCCTGCTGGATTTTAGCCTTCCCGATAGCGAGGGCCTGGAAACATTCACTCGGGTGTTTGCTCACGCCAATGAAGTGCCCATCATCGTTCTGAGCGGCTTGGATGATGAAGCGCTTGCCGTGAACACGGTGAACAGGGGGGCCCAAGACTACCTGGTCAAAGGCCACGTGGACAAACATTGGCTGGTTCGCTCGATGCAGTATGCGATCGAGCGGCAGCGTTCCCAGCAGGAGCTTACCAAAGCGCATCATGAGCTTGAGAAGCGAGTGGCGGAACGGACAGCGGAGTTGCAGAAGTCCAACAGCGATCTGAAAAGGGAGATAAATGAGCGGAAGAGAGCAGAAGACGCATTGCGGGAGAGCAATGGGCAGCTTGCCGAGGCGTTGAACCAGATCAAGGCCACTCAACAGCACATTATCCAACGCGAGCGCCTGCACGCGCTGGGCAGGATGGCTAGCGGCATCGCGCACGATTTTAATAATGCTTTGGCCCCCATCATGGGATTCAGCGAACTGCTCATAATGCATCCTGAGACACTTCAGGACACCGAACGCGCGGATAACTACCTGAGGATGATCAATTCCGCGGCTCGCGATAGCGCGAAGGTCGTGAGCCGTTTGCGGGAGTTTTATCGCTATCGCGAGGAGGCGGAAGTTTCCGAAGCGGTGTCATTGCATGACATTATCGAGCAGGCTATCTCATTCACCCGGCCTCAGTGGAAGGATCTGGCGCAGGCCAATGGCATCTACATCAAAATGGAGACAGATCTCCGGGAAGTGCCCGCCATCATGGGCAACGAAGGAGAGCTTCGGGAGATGGTGACAAACGTCATCTTCAACGCCGTGGACGCATTTACGATGGATGGTACCATCACCGTCCGAGCTTATTCCGACAGCAACTGCGCATGCATACAAGTCTCGGATACCGGCATGGGAATGTCAGAGGAAGTTCGTTCGCGCTGTTTGGAACCTTTCTTCTCGACAAAGGAGCAACACGGCACCGGTCTGGGGCTTGGAATCGTTTATGGGATCGTCAGACGGCACGAGGGAGACATCAAAATCGAAAGCCAGCTCGGCACGGGCACGACGATCACGATCTCGCTTCCGGTGAAGAAGGAAGAGAAGGCTCCGCCGCGCGGCGCGGCGGTTGGCACGATTTCGGCGCCCCTGCGGGTGCTCGTTGTGGAAGATGACCCCCTCGTGCGTGAAGTAGTCACTGTATACCTGCATGAGGATGGGCACGTCGTCGACACTGCCGGGAATGGGCGGGAAGGTTTGGAGAAATTCCAATCCGGATCGTACGACGTGGTGCTCACCGACCGCGCGATGCCGGAGATGAACGGGGATCAGCTGGCTTCGCACATCAAAAAGCTCGATCCTCGGATGCCGGTCGTTCTTTTGACGGGGTTCGGTGATCTTATGAGCGGAGCGGGCGAGCAGCCATTTGGGGTTGATCTCGTTGTGAGCAAGCCCTTTACTCTTGGTTCGTTGCGCGAGGCGCTTTTCAAAACAGTTCCCCGCAGGAACGTCGTCGAAGCGCCCCAAGGCCAGGCTCGATGATTGTTCCCACGCTCCAGGAACTCACGGTTCTCCTTATAGAGGACAATCCGATCGACGCGCGTCTTTTGGACGCGATGGTGGAGGCGTCCAGGAGCGCGTTCAAGGTGAAATGGATCGCGCAGACACTCGCCGAAGGCCTGCAGAAGTTGGATTCGGAGGCAATTGACCTTATCCTGCTGGATCTCACTCTGCCGGACTGCTCAGGCATCGAAACCTTCAAGCGGGCGAGGGCGCATCCCAGTCGATTTCCCATTATCATCCTGAGTGGCCTGGACGACGAGGAACTCGCCATCTACACGATGCACGCTGGGGCGCAGGATTATCTCGTCAAAGGCCAGATCGACAGTCATCTGCTGCTTCGCGCTATGCGTTATGCCGTGGAGCGGCATCGAACGGACGAGGCGTTCGCGCGCGAGCGGAATCTCCTCCGCAACCTGTTGGACAATCTGCCTGACTATATTTACGCGAAGGACGCGGCGGGTCATTACGTGATCGACAACGCGGCTCACATGCGTCTGCTCAGGGCGCAAAGCGAGGAGAATATTGTTGGGAAAACAGTGTTCGACTTTTTTCCGCCGGAGATCGCTACTCAATACCATGCGGATGATCAGGCCATCATCGCGTCTGGCAACGCCCTGCTGAATCGAGAGGAGCCTAGCGTGAGCGCGGATGGGCGAAGGCGATGGGTTTCTACGACCAAGGTCCCTCTGAAAGACGCTCAGAACCGGCCAACGGGGATGGTATGCATCGGACGCGATATCACCGAGCAGCGCATCGCGCAGGAGCAACTGAGAGAGGCGAATGCGGAGCTCTCCAGAAGCCAGCAGGATCTCCTAAGGGCCGTCAGTGATCTGAAGCGCGCGCACGAGGAGCTGCGCTCAGTGCAACTGCAGCTCATCGAAGCCGAGAAGATGAAGTCCATTGGCCGGCTTGCCGCGGGTGTCGCGCATGAGGTCAAGAACCCGTTGGCGATTATCACTATGGGAGTGGAGTACCTGCTGAACCAGGATTCAATCGAGCGCGAAAGCGCTGCCACTGTCTTGAACGACATCCTTGCGGCTGTTAAAAGAGCAGACAATGTCGTGCGCGGTCTGCTGGACTTCTCGGCTCCGAAGAACTTGGAGGTGAAGACAGGCAGCCTGAATGCGGTCATCGAGCAATCACTCACTCTCGTCCGCGGCGAAATGGGTGGCGGTATGACGGTAGAGCGGGAGTTGGACCCGGCGCTCCCATTGCTGAAGTTGGACGATGTAAAAGTGGGACAGGTGTTTGTGAACGTCTTCACAAACGCGATCCACGCGATGTCGGGGAGCGGGATTCTCACCGTAAGGAGCTATGCCAAGCAACTCACGGGAGTAGGACAGAATATTGGTGACACCCGGACCGAAAACTTCCGCGTGGGTGATACCGTGGTGGTGGCGGAGGTCGATGACACCGGCACCGGGATCGCCAGCGACAAACTGAGCAAACTTTACGATCCCTTCTTCACGACGAAGCCTACGGGGCAGGGGACGGGGCTTGGCTTGACGGTCACGAAGACTATAATCGACTTGCACAGCGGAACCATCGATATTAAAAACCGCCCCGAGGGCGGCGCGCGGGTCACGATCATGTTCAAAGCTTAAGTTTATGGAAAAAACACGCATTCTAGTGATCGACGATGAGTCGGGTTTCACCCGGCTCCTGAAGTTGACGCTGGAAAAGACCGGCAACTACAGCGTGCAAGAGCAAAACGACGCGTCGCTCGGGTATGAGACCGCCCGTTCTTTCAAACCGCACCTCATCCTGCTCGATATCGTGATGCCCAAGATGGACGGCGGAGGCGTTGCTTCCCAGATTCAGGCTGATCCTGCCCTGAAAGACACGCCTATCGTTTTTCTCACTGCGATTGTGTCTCCGCAGGAGGTCACCCCTGGCGCGTTGATTGGCGGATTCAAGTTTCTTGCGAAGCCCGTCAGCCTTGCCGCTGTGGTCAAGTGTATCAAAGAGAACGTCCCAGAGATGCCCGAGGCGCCGAAGGTGTGAAAACTTAGGCGCAGGTTCTCTGCCATTCCGCGGCGGTGCTCATCGCCGATTCCTGAGAGCGGTTCCCTGTGTGGAATAATGGCATCCGGCGCGCGTCAATTGGGATTTGCCAACGGCAGCAGGCGACGCGAACGCTTTGACTTGCCAAACTGCTTGATGGCGCGACAATCCGTGCCCCGAACGCCTAATTCCATGAATCGCATCATCCTTGTCACTCTCTTTGCAATCGCGCTCTGTCGCGCCAGCGCGGCGGACAGCCCGTCGCCTGTATACGCCGCGCCTTCCACGGAACAACGCCTGCGCGATCTGGAAGCCTATATGAATAATGGGCCACGTGGCGCGGACTTCACAAAGGCCGGTGTCACAACAAACATCGCTGGGCCTGGTCCTGGTCACAACGCGTGGATGATGATTTCTACAGCGCTTGTTCTTTTCATGACGCTACCCGGCCTTGCGCTCTTCTATGGCGGGTTGGTGCGCAGGACGAATGTGCTCTCGGTGCTTGCCCAGTGCTTCGGAATTGCGGGGTTGGTGACGATCCTCTGGTGGGCGGTTGGTTACAGCCTCGCGTTTGCGCCGGGAAACCCCTTTTTGGGCGGGCTGAAGTATGCGTTTCTTCGGGGGGTGGATTCCGATCCGCATCCACCCTACTCCTTCTGGGTCTCGCACAATGTTTACTGCATGTACGAGCTGATGTTTGCCATTCTTACTCCGGCTCTCATCATGGGAGCCGTGGCGGAGAGGATGAAGTACTCCGCGGTTCTTCTCTTCGTGACTCTATGGATGTTCTTCGTTTATTTCCCGATGGCTCACATGGTGTGGTCGGCGGATGGGCTGTTAAACGGAGCGCTAAATCCCGGCGCCCGGGTGAAGGCGCTTGATTTCGCGGGCGGCACTGTGGTTCACATGACCTCCGGATGGTCGGCGCTCGTTCTCTGCATACTGGTGGGGCCGAGGCTCGGATTCAGGAAGGAGCATATGGCTCCGCACAGCCTGGTGCTATGCATGGTCGGAACGGGAATGCTCTGGGTGGGCTGGTATGGGTTCAACGCCGGGAGCGCTTTGGGGGCCGATGGCGTCGCCTCCAACGCCTTCATGACAACCACGCTGGCCGCTGCCGTGGGGTCCTTCGTGTGGGCGATGGTTGAATATGCGACCAAGGGCAAGCCGAGTGTCCTCGGATTCTGTTCCGGCGCGGTTGCCGGTCTCGTCGTGATAACCCCCGCCTGCGGATACGTGAACTCCACTGGCGCGGTCCTGATCGGGGTGATCGCCGGGATAGTGCCGTTTCTGGCCGTTGTGAAGCTAAAGGCGCGTTTTGGTTATGATGACGCTCTGGATACTTTCGGCATACACGCCGTAGGAGGCACGGTCGGCGCGATTCTCACCGGCATTCTCGCAACCACCAGTGTAAATCCCCGCATCGCGTCGAGCATGGGTGATCTGGTCGGGAGAACGTTGTGGATGGAGCAGCTGAAGGCTGTGGCGTTGACAATCCTGCTCACCGTCGCGGGTTCCTTCGCGGCTGGGTTCATTGTCCGCCTGACCGTCGGTCTGCGGCCGCCGCGTGAATTGGAGCGGCAGGGCCTCGATATCCTCGATCACGGCGAAGAAGGATACGTGTTTTAGGCTAGCGGGCGTCCGCTGGCTTCTCTTCGGGCGCGGCAAGCTCTTTCTTGAGTTGCTCCATCCTCGTGACGAACCACGCGGGCGGCTTTGGCCGCGCCAGCGGGGGAAGAGGGGAAACCGCGCCCGCTTCTTTCGGTTTCTGACCGGTCACGTCGTTCTGCAAGGTGGCGATCCTGGCGTCCTTCTGGATAAGCTCGGCGCGCGCGTCGGACAAATCCCTCTCTAAAACGGCCAGGCGGGCGGCTGCTTGTTCTGAATCGCCTTTCTGCGCGGCGATCTGGTTCCGAGCCTCTTCCAGATCGGCATTTAGCTTCTCCAGCGCGTCCTTGGCTTGGTCGCGCGCTTTCTGAAGTTCAGCGGAGAGCTCGGCCATCTGCTTCTTTTCAGAATGCAGCGCATCGCGTTCTCCTCCTAAAGTGTCCGCCTTTTGCTCCAGCTCAGCGACGCGGGCTTCCGCGAGACTTAGCTTCCGTTGCAGATCTCCCGCCTGCCCTGTGGAAGAATTCGCCTGGCGCGATTGCTCCTCCGCCTTGCGGCCAAGCTCCTGGTTTTTGCTACGCAGGGAGTCGCGTTCCTTGCTTACCGCGTCGAGCTGTCTTTGCAGATCGGCGGTCTGCGAGAGCAGTTGATCGCTTCTCTGCAACCCGCCCTCGCGTTGCGTGGTGAGGAGCGAGATTTGTCTCCGCTGCTCCTCCAGCTTGAGCGCGTGTTCCTGGTTTTTGGCGCGAAGCCCGTCGCGATCTCTTGCGGTGGATTCCAGTTGCTTCTGGGTGTCAGCCAGGCGCGACTGCGCCTCGTTGTGTTTTTGCAGCGTGGCTTCTCGCTGGCCGGAAAGGAGATCGGCCTGCTTGCGCTGCTCGTCCAGCTTCCCCTGTATCTCTTGGTTCTTGAAACGCAGCGTGTCGCGCTCCTTGCCGAGTGTATCGAGCTGCTTTTGAATCTCGTTCAATTGCGCCCCGGTTTGCGTGAGCTTCTGTTGCAGGCCGTCCCGCTGCAGCGTTATGGAAGCGGAGTTCTTGCGCTCCTCCTCGATCTTGGTCTGAAGTTCCTGATTCCAGGCGCGCCCAGTATCTCGATCTTTCTGGATCAGGTCCTTTTGCTTCTGCGTCTCAGCCAGTTGCGCGGCGACCAACTCAGCTTGGATCGATTGCTCACTTGCGGTGGCAAGCAGTCTCTCATGGTGTTCCGCTTTCGCGGAGAGTCCCTGCTTTTCCGCGAGCGTGGCCTCATGGGCTCTTGCTGCTTCCTCCGCTGCGCTGGCTGCCTCGTCGAGGCGTGTCCGGAGATCCGATTCACGGCTCCTGGCAGATTCGAGTTCTTCCGTCAAACGCCGGATCGTCTCTTCCGATGATTCAAGCCTTGTGGCGGTCTCCAGCAGCGCATCCTTCCCTGACCCCGCATCGGCGAGCAGGCGCTTGTGCTCCTCAAGAGAGCGCGCAAGATCGTCACGTTCTGAAACCGCGGACTGATGCAGTCCGCGCAAGTCCGCTGAGCTTCTCTCCACGGCGGCCAGCTTCCCGATGGCTTCTGCCAGGCTCTCCTTCGTCGTCTGGAGTTCTTCCGCCAGGGCGGCCGCCCGGGCTTCGGCGGCGGGAGCGCTGGTTTCAGCGGCAGGAGCGCGGGGGGAGGAAAATTCCTTCTGCTCCGCGAGTTGGCGGGCAAGTTCCGCCATCTGCTCGCGCGCGGCGGCATGGGACTTTGCCTCGCTTTCCGCGAGTTTAGTTGCTTCGTCCAGCTTGTTGGAGAGGTCGGCTTCCCGCTTCCTGGCAAGGTTGACCGCTTCAGACGGCTGGGCGCTTCCCTCCGCCGGGCGCGTGGCGATCGCCGCCTGCTGCTGGGTGCTGATGACGCACTCGACATCGCCCAGCGTGAGCTTGTCGGCGTCCCGCAGGTAAGCAACCTTTACCTTCGAGCCGTTTACGAAAGTGCCGTTGGTCGAATCGAGATCCTCGATCTTGTAGTGACCGTTGGTCAGAATGAACCGGGCGTGACGGCTGGAAACGGTGTCATGCTTTATCTGTAAGGCGTTTTCCGCGATGCGCCCCACGGTTACAGTGTCCCCTGTCAGCTCATGCGTGACCTCTTGGGAGTCAGGTATTTTAATCGTTAGGACAGCCATTGAGTTTCTTGGAAAAAAAGTAATTCACCAAAGGCTCTCAGAATCCGGCCGCGACCTCAAGGCTGGATTCCGGGGTGACTCTAACTAACCCGGGAAATGTTGTTTCACTGCGTGCTTCGAGTCTGATAGATGCGGACGTAATCAACGACGAGGCACTGAGGGAGGGAGGCCTCGTCCAAGCCTTTGTTCTCGAGAGCGAGGTTTAGAATGATGAAGTGGGGCTTTCGGAACGCGTTCTGGCCGTTGTCGTCCATTTTCGAGAGGGCGACGGTGTGATACCGGACGCCGTCGTAGAAGAAATCCATGTGGTCGGGGAACCACTCCAGGGCGTAAACGTGAAATGTGTTGAGGGGTTCCGCGCTTTCCAGTTTGCCGCCATCGCTCTGGTGCTTTCCCGCCTGTCTGTAATGCGCGGTTGAGGTGACTGAGCGCGGCATCCTGCCCCAGAATTCCATGATGTCGATCTCGCCACACGCGGGCCATGAGACTCGCGAGATGTTCTCGCCCAACGTCCAAAAGGCTGGCCACGTGCCGCGCGCCACAGGCATTTTTGCGCGAATTTCGAAGCGTCCATAAAGCCATGATGCCTTGTCTTGCGTGGTGAGGCTGGCGGAGGTGAATTTCGCAAATTCCTGATGGGAACGCGGAGCTGCCTTCGCCGATGAAACGGGGCCAAACCCCGGGTTTCTGAATGGCTCCTTACGCGCTTCTATGATGAGGCTGCCATTCTCAACCCGCGCGTTTTCCAAGCGGCCGCGGGTGTAGAATTGTGGTTCGTTGTTTCTGATGAACCCCTCTTCCATGCCCCACTTAGCAGGATCTGGAGCGCCCTGGTAGTTGAACTCGTCGCTCCAGACAAGTTTCCACTTGGCGAGATCGGCGCTGCCTTTGAACATCCCTGCATCCTGTCCCGGAGCGGTGCCTGCCATGCAGCAGAGAATGGCGAGGGCAACCCTGACACGTGGTTTCACGGAAGTCCTCCGATGAAGGCAGTGATTGCGTCTATGACGCGAGCATCCACGTCTTCCTGGCTCTCGCCTCTCATCTTCAGACGTGTTTTTGTGGCAACCAGGGAATGATCGCCGGTTTCCACGATGTGGAGTTGTGTAGTGGTTTTCATGCGTGGAAGGATAGACTCCAGGAGCGGGAGCGGGCAGAGCTTGTCTCGGGTGCCTTGCAGGAATAACACGGGCCGCTCCAGACTGAGAAGCGCGCGGTCTCGCGCTTTGGACGGATCGCCTCCCCCCAGGAGCGGGTAGCCAAAGCAGATGAGCGCCGGAACCGGTTCTTCCAGCGCTAGATGACAGCCCACGCGCGAGCCGAGGCTCTTCCCCGCGAGGACGACCGGACCGGTGTGAGAAGATTGCGCATGCCGCAAGGCCGCGCGGTGGGCATTTACGAGGGAGGGCATCGGATCCGGTCGGCCCCGACGCGACGTGATGTAGGGGTAGTCGAAGAGAAACACTGGGCCGATTGTCTCCAGCCGGCGTTTCCACGCTTGCATCCAGTGATGCCCAGACCCCGCCCCCGCGCCATGCGCGAAAAGAAAGCCGGGGTTCAGCATCGAAATATCACGCGTTCAGGCCTTCATGCCCTTCGATGGGGGGTAGCCGAAGCTCTTTCGAAAGACACGGGAAAAATAGTTGCTGTCCTTGAAGCCGCTTTCGAAAGCGACTTCGGTGCAGTTCAGTTCGCCTTGTTTCAGCAGGCGCTGCGCTTTCTCGAGTCGGCGGCTCAGCAGGAGCTGGTGGAATGTCCTGCCCGTCTGCTTCTTGAGGATGCGGTTTAGATGGTTTCTGCTGGTGCCGCAGATCTTGGCGCACTCACCCAGTGTGATCTCCGGGTCGCGGAAGGCGTGTTCTCGAAGGATGGCGTTGACGCGCTCCGTCAGAAGCGAGTAACGCCACGCGGTGTGGCGAAAGTGTTCGCCAAAGCCTTGCGCTCTCCTTGTCACCCGCAAGCAGAGGGCAATGAGGCGAAGCAGGTGCGACTGGATCATCGAGGCGAACCCCGCTTCCCGACCCTCGTTCTCCCGGAGGATGTCGTCGATGCACTGTCCGAGAAGGCCCTGCTGGTACGCGCCGATCTGGAAGGGTTTCACCGTTTCCGTGTGCAAGAGGCTAAGGAGAATCGCGACTTCCGACTCGGAAGGCAGGCCGCCGAGTCCGATGGACGCATAGGCGGCCTCGTCCACGCTGAAATCAATGGCCAGGCAAACCGCGGCTTCGGCGGAATCGCTGCGAAAGCTGTGGCGGCAGGTCGCGGGGACAAAGAATATACTGCCCTTCTCAACGGCATGGACATGGCCGTTCGTCACCATCTGGCCGCCGCCGCGTTGATAGAAAAGGAGCTGGTGGTGCGCATGGGACTGCACCTCGGCTGGGTCGGAAAGCCGCACATGGCGGTTGAACTGGACGCGCCATAGATGCAGGACTGAATTGCCAAGGCGGTAGCCGATATTGATGCCCAGAATGTTTTCCCAGCCTTTTGGGATGAGCCAGCTGGGGTTGAGCGGGCTGGGGACGAGGGCGGCTGCTTTCAAAGGGAATCTGCGGCGGACTATGACCCAAATAGTCTCGCGAAAAAGTTTCGCGTTTTGACCTTGGGATCACCGCGTACGACGAGCACGGGACAAGCCGCATGGTTCACGATTTCCGAGGTCACGTCACCCATCACATAGTTGCGGATGGGTCCATCGCCGGGCGCGGAACCGGCCACAACCATGTCGTAGCCCCCTTCGCGAACTTCGCGGGAGATTTCGGTGGCAACAAGCCCGTGTCTCAGCCGGACAGTCGTTTTTACCCCCTTCGCTTCCAAAGCCTTTTTCTCCCGGACCAGATTTTGCCCGAGAACGGAATTGGAGGAGAGGAGACGCGCGACGTCCTCTTCCTGGCGGGTAAGGTTCGCGTACATGGCCGGCGGCTCGGCCATCACATGGAGAAGGGTGACTTCCATGCCTGGAGCGCGCGCGAGGCGGCTGATCAGTTCCACTGCTTTATGTATATAGCGCCCTCCACCGCTGCAAACGAGGATCCTTTCAAGGGTGACCCGTTCGCCGATGAATACCAGAACCGGCGGCCTCGTAAGCTTGATCAACCGGTAGGCTTTCTCGGACATCCATGAGGGCGCTCCTTCCCCTTTGCGTTCCGCGCCCACGATGACGATGTTGTACTGGAGCTGCTCCGTCCGTTTGCGGATTTCATCCACTGGGTCGCCTGCTTTCGTAATGACCTCCGCCTCGATCTGCCGCTCGCGAAAGAGAACGACTCCCCGCTGCAAGGCTTCCCGCAGCGGCCCTTCATCTTTACGATCCTCCACGATCCCCAGAAGGGTTACTTCCGCGTGACAGGCTCCGGCGATTGGGGCTATGAACCGCATGGCCCGCTCCGCCTGGGCATGGCCATCGCTGCAGAGCAGAAACCGGAGCGTGTCAGACTTTATGGCCGTGGAAGAGTCCATAGATGACTATGACAGCGCCTATGATGGGCAGGGGCACAAAAGCCAGACGGATTTTCGGGCCACCGAAATACTGGGTCGAGATAGCGCCGATTTGCGCGCCGATTGCCGCGCCGGTATGCATGAGGAGGGCTATCATTATGTCTACGTTGCCCTTCATGGCGTGTGTCAGCGTGCCATAGCTCGCCGAGATGATGATTTCAAAAAGATCCGTGCCAACAGCGATGTGCGTCGGGATCCCGAGGACGTACACCATGGAGGGCATGCGGATGTAGCCCGCGCCGCCGCCGAGGAAGCCGCTGAAGAATCCGCCGATCAGGGAGATCAGGATAATGGCCCAGACGGATATCCGCTCGATTCCTGAAATAGGCAGGCTGACCATCGGCGGCAGGTGGAATCGCTGCACCCACCGGGCAACGTGGGCAAACGCGGTGGCGTCCTCGGCTTCCGAGTTCGCGCCGGATGTTTCCCGCTGCATCTTGAGGGTTCTCCATCCTTCCCATGCCATGAAGGCGGAAATGCTCCCCAGGATCACTACGTACGCGACACCTACAACGATGTCGATGTGCGCGTTGCGTTTCAGGTATTGTATGGTGTCCGCTCCCGCTTCAACACCGCTGATCGTGCCAATGACCATGATCCAGCCCAGCTTAAAGTCGATATTGCCCAAAGCACGGTGTTTTTTGGCAGCGACGATGGATTTTCCGACGATGTGCGCCAGATCCGTTCCGACAACGAAATTCCACGGCACTCCGGCCACGAAGAGGGCGGGGCCTGCCAGAAAACTCCCGCCCACGCCGAAAAATCCTCCCAGGACACCGATGAAAAACCCTATGGTGACAAGGTAGTACGGACTGATATGCGTGCCTGAGATCAGAAAGTCCATAACGTTGTCAGCTCGTACGGTCGCGTATGAATTTCAGAAGGGCGGACGTTACGATCTCCAGGACCAATCCCTGGCATATCATCAATCCTACCGAAACAATCGCGTAGGTTGTTTTGTTCGGCTGATCGAAGATGCCTTTGATCCATCCACTCAGGTAGTGGAGAACCAGAATGAAGTACGCGGAGACAAATGCTCCGTAGACCACCAGCTCCAGCAAGAAGGATTTAAGGAAGCGCTTTTTGTCGTCCACGCTCGGAGTGATCACGCATAGCGGAGGGAAGGTCAAGTAAAACTGTAGTAATTCAGTAGAGAAGAAATTCTTTGGACTAAAAGCGGATTGCCAGCATAAGTTACCTTCCCATTTTTCCAGAGACCCATTCGACTCCCTATTCTAATGACTTACGATCCAGTGTTTTTCCTAGCGCAAGCATCCACCGCGGGTTCCTCGCCACAGGGGGGAGGACCTACGATGCTGGTGCCTTTCTTGTGCATCGGAGCGATCTTTTACTTCCTCATGATCCGTCCGCAGCAGAAGAAGCAAAAGGAGCACCAGGCTCTAGTTTCCACATTGAAGACCGGTGACAAGGTGGTGGCTTGTGGCGGCATTCACGGCATGATCTCTAACGTTAAAGAGACCACCGTTATCCTGAAGGTTGCGGACAATATGAAGATGGAAGTGGACAAGGCGAGCATCGGCACGGTCTCAAAACGTTCTGAAGGCGAAGCGGTCGTCTCCTAAAAGCCATGCTTCCTCCCATCGGGACGTTCATCCTGGGCCTCGTCCTCCTGATCTTGCTCGGATGGTATTTTGCCACCGATTTTTCCAACCGGAAGCGCAATCTCGGGACGGTTCTTACGATCTTGCTTATAGCGTTCTGCATCGATTCGATCTATCCCCCACAGCAAAAGATTCGCCTGGGTCTCGACCTTCAGGGCGGCACGGAGTTCCTTGTCCGGCTGGTAAAGGAAGGGGATAAGGAAATTTCCACGAGTTCGCTGGATCAGGCGGTCGAAGTGATCCGCAACCGGATAGATAAATTCGGCGTCAGCGAGCCCGTGATCACCCCGCAGGGGAGCGACAGGATATTGGTTCAGATACCTGGCCTGGACGAGGCCAAGATGAGGGAAGCGCAGGACCAACTGCAGAAAGTGGCGAAGCTGGAGTTCAAGCTGGTGTATCCCTCTTCTGAAGAAAAGTTGGCCCAGATCGACGCGGGCGCGGGTTTTATACCGCCAGGGTATGCGATCGAAAAGTATAAGGAGACCCACGGACGGGAAGCCTGTGGAGACTCGCCTCCTCGTTAAAAAGAAGGCGGAGATGGGAGGCGAGGACGTGTCGGAGTCCCGGCCTTTTTACGACGCCCAAGGGTGGGGAATCGCTTTCCAGTTGAACGGAAAAGGAACTGATCAGTTTGGGAAACTTACCGAGGCGCATCAAGGGGAGCGTCTGGCAATTGTGCTCGACGGCGCGGTGCAGTCCGCGCCCAACATTAAACAGGCGAT
This sequence comes from uncultured Verrucomicrobiae bacterium, assembly GCA_963828525.1. Classification (GTDB taxonomy): domain Bacteria; phylum Verrucomicrobiota; class Verrucomicrobiia; order Chthoniobacterales; family Chthoniobacteraceae; genus CAWHEP01. Next base: position 401,209 of record CAWHEP010000008.1, on the reverse strand, counting down.
TTACGATGGTAGACCGACGATCACCGGGCAATTCTCGGAGCAGGAAGCTCGGAATCTCGCGAGTGTGCTGGAGAATCCGCTTCAGACACCAGTCAAGATTGACGAAACGCGGAGCACTTCGGCAACGCTGGGATCAGATTCCATACGGAGCGGCATCGTTGCTGGCATCGGCGGGTTGGTTCTCGTTTTGCTTTTCGTTATGGCCTACTACCGGTTTGCCGGTGTCGTAGCCGTTTTTGGATTGGTGACGAATATCGTCCTCCTCTTTGGAACGATGTGTCTTTTCAATTTTGTGCTGACCCTCCCCGGCATAGCCGGCATCATCCTCACGATCGGCATGGCGGTGGATGCCAATGTATTGATCTATGAGCGTCTGCGGGAAGAACTGGCGCTCGACAAGTCGCTGCCAACGGCGATTGATGCCGCGTACAATAAGGCCTTCAGCGCGATTTTCGACGCGAACGCTACCACGCTCATCACAGCAGCCATCCTTTTCTGGAAGGCAAGCGGCGCGGTGAAGGGCTTTGCTGTCACGCTCACGGTGGGAATTATAGCGTCCGTGTTCTCCGCGATGGTGGTGACGCGAACGTGCTTTAGCTGGGCTCTTAAGGCAGGGATCCTCAAGCGCGTGTCGATGCTTCACCTTATTTCCAGCAAAAATTTCGACTTCATGGGAAAGCGGTTCCTCTGGATCGGCATATCCCTCACAGTAATCGTTGTGAGTATCGCGGGGTTCGCGCTGCGGGGTGAAAGGAACTTTGGCATTGATTTCAAAGGCGGCGATCTCCTCACACTCGAGGCAACCGGCCACACCGTATCGCCTGCTGATGTGCGCAAGGCGCTTGAACCGGTAGGGCTGGGAGATAGTCCGATCCAGGCCGAGCACGACGCGGCAGTGAACAAAGACTACATCAGCATCCGCAGCCCCATCGATACCGGTGACAAGGTGGAGGCTCAACTCGCCAAGGCGCTGCCGGACGCAAGGCTGATCGTGACCAAGCGCGATAAGGTAGGGAAGCTCGTCGGCAAGGAATTGGCGCAAAACTCTCTCATTGCGCTCGGTTTGGGCGCGTTGGGCATCCTCCTCTACGTGACGGTGCGATTCGAGTTCTCATTTGCGCTCGGCGCGCTTGTTGCGCTTTTCCACGATGTCATCATCACGACCGGCGTTTTTGCGATATGTGGCAGGGAGCTTTCGCTCGTAATGGTGGGCGCCATCCTCACAATCGCGGGATATTCCATTAACGACACCATCGTCGTCTACGACAGGATTCGCGAAGGCATGAGGTCAGGCCGGAAGGGATCCATCCAGGCGATCATGAACGCCTCGATCAACGAGACGCTGAGCAGAACCATTCTCACAAGTGGTGTTACTCTTCTCTCTGTCGCGGCGCTCTTCCTGTTTGGAGGCCCTGTTCTCCACGACTTTGCGTTTGCGATCCTCATCGGGATCGTAGTTGGAACCTACTCGTCCATCTTTATTGCCGCGCCTATCGTCCTATGGTGGTCTGGGCGAAAAGGTTTCGTGCCGCGTAGGGACGCGGTTGGGACTCCGCACCCGGCTTAGCCCGAGCAGATCTAAACACTGCGGAGAGGCGGGTGCCGCAACGCTTCCCCAAGTGCGGACAAAAATACTTTTTTGGCAGGGTGCGCATCCAGAAGCATCCGGCGGCCCGATTTGGACGCACTTTCAGAGATTCTTTACGAATTGTCTTTCCAAGGTGAAACTTTTGAACAAACTACCCGGCTCGATGTCAAAATCGGTTAATGATTAACGTTGTTAATTATTTTTGAGGACAATACAATATACATACAATCCAGTTTGCATCTCGCTTTCGTATCTAGATTGATGACACGTCGCGAATGCCGGAATCCAAAGGCGACGAACTAATTTTATGGGTGCGGAAGACACAGACTCAGGAATAAAAATCTACCTGCGTGAGATTGGGCAGATCCCTCTCTTGACGCCAGACGACGAGATTCGCCTCGCGGCGAAGATCAAAAAAGGGGACAAAGAGGCGCGCGCGCTGATGATCCGCTCGAATCTCCGTCTTGTCGTGAAGATTGCGCATGATTACGCCAATCTGGGACTTCCCCTCTTGGACTTGATCTCCGAGGGCAACATCGGCTTGATGAAGGCCGTCGAGCGCTTTGATCCCGCGAAAGGTGGAAAACTGAGCACGTACGCCGCTTGGTGGATCAAGCAGTCGATCAAGCGCGCCTTGGCAAATCAAAGCAAGACGATCCGCTTGCCGGTGCATCTGGTGGACAAGATTTCCAAGATGCGCAGGGTTTCGCTTCAGATGAGCGAGGAACTGGGACGCGAGCCAACCGATGAGGAGTTGGCCGAGGAGATCGGAATCTCCAGTGGGAAGGTTTCCCAGCTCAAGACCGTGTCGATCCGTCCTGCCTCTCTTGACGCGCCGATCAGCGATGATGACTCGACGGAGTTCGGTGAAATTGTCGGAGATGAAGAAGCTCAGACGCCTTTCGAGATGCTCAGGGACAAAAACCTGCGCAGCGAGGTGGGCGACTTGCTCGATGTCCTAGATGAACGAGAGAAGAAGATTATTTTCTCAAGGTTTGGACTCGATGGCGGCAAGCCGAAGACTTTGGAAGAAGTCGGGAAGAAGTTCGGCGTCACCCGCGAGCGCATTCGGCAGTTGCAGAATATCGCTCTGCTGAAGCTCCGCCGGGCGTTGCAGAAGAAGGAAAAGCCAGTGGATGTGGTCCACGGGTCGAACTGACTTCGGCTAGAGTTCGCCGAGATGGCGTAGCAGCATGCGCAGCCGTGTCGTGACGATGGGCTGCTCTAGAATCGCCTGCTTGTAAAACGGGTCATTGACTAGAAGGCTTGCAACTTTGTCGCAGATAACTTCCGGGTCTGAAAGGTGAGATGGCTGCTCTCCAAGCGAGGCAGGGATCTGCACACCCTTCAACCGGATCTGCTCGCACAGCTCGAGCACCTTGGCGCCAAGCGCCTCCGCTTCAATCACATTTGGCACTTCGGAAGGTAGCGGGGCGATCTCGGCGACCAGAAAAGGAGCCTGCTGCACGAACTGGGTAAGACGTACCCGGGCAATTCCTTGGAGGACGAGGTTTGATGTCCCGTCATCCCTTCCGACGCATGCCCGTATCAATCCCAGGCCAGTGACGTGAAAGAAGTCCTCGTATTCCGAGGCCTGTTCAACCCCCGGACGCTGGAGCGCTATGCAGAACATGCGGTGACGCTCAAGCGCGTACGCGAGCATCTCCCGGTAGCGCTCCTCGAAGATATGGAGAGGAACGAGGGTATGAGGAAAAATGAGCCCGTTCGGAAGGACCATGACTGGCACTTCCGCTGGCAGTTCAGGATGTGGATAGACCGCTGTCACAACGCCGAACGAGAGTTTCCGGAATGTAAGCCCATCGAGGATCTCGGCAAATCGTCCAGGCTGATCGAAATGCGGGTCATCCAAATAGTTCCGGCTGATTCGTGGGTGGCTTGAGGCCAAGTTTCGTATAAGCGAGGGGCATTGCCACTCTGCCCTGGCCGGTTCGTTGCATGTAGCCTTGCATGATAAGGTAGGGTTCGTTCACATCTTCGATGGTGGCCGCGTCTTCGCCAACCGCGACGGCCAGTGAGCCGAGTCCAACGGGACCACCAGAAAACCTGTAGATGAGAGTCTCCAGGAGGCGGCGATCCATCCCGTCGCAGCCGTCCTGATCTATCTCCTTCATGAGCAAAGCTTGATTCGCTACTTCCCTGCTCACGTTGTTGCCGGCCTTCACCTGCGCGTAATCCCTCGTCCATTTGAGCAGGGTATTCGCAATCCGGGGGGTGCCGCGCGCCCTTGAGGCGATCTCGTATGACCCCTCGTCATCAATGTTCAGGCCGATCAAACCAGCGCTGCGCTTGACGATGATTTGAAGGTCTTCCGGGGAGTAGTAGTCGAGCCGGCTATTCATGCCAAACCGCGACCTCAGAGGAGAACTGATCATTCCGGTGCGGGTTGTCGCCCCGATAAGGGTGAACTTCGGAAGATTAAGTTGGATGCTTCGCGCCCTGGGCCCCTGGTCGATGATGATATCCAGTTTAAAGTCCTCCATGGCAGGATATAGATACTCTTCTATCGTCGGCTGCAGACGGTGAATCTCATCTATGAAGAGCACGTCCCCGCGCTCGAGGGAGGTGAGGAGGCCCGCCAAATCGCCCGCTTTCTCGATCATGGGGCCGCTGGTGCTTTTGATGTTTACCCCCATGGCAGCCGCGATGATGTAAGCAAGCGTCGTTTTACCCAGTCCCGGCGGCCCGTTCAGAAGGATGTGATCGAGGACGTCTCCCCGCTGCCTGGCCGCTTCCACCACCAACTCGAGTTGCTCCTTAAGCTTTGACTGCCCCGCAAACTCCGCGAACATCGGAGGCCGCAGTGAAATATCAAACGCGGTGTCTGGAGTCTCAACAAGCTTTGTGACAAGGGTTTCGTCCATCCGGGATAAGAGTGTTAAAGCGTCAGTATAGCGTCTTTCGGAAAACTGTGGCGCGCTAATCTCCAAAGCGGCAACCCGCTAAAACCGCAAGTCGCGCTGTCCATGCGGGCGCTCTCCGGACGAAACCGGACCTTGTCCCAGCAACCGTCGGAACTTCTCCGCCGCGCGCGGGGCGAGGTCGGATCTGTTGTTATTGAAAACCACATGCACCTCCTCTGTTTGTTGCGAGAGGAGGCCCACACGGCCCGCGACTTCGCTCAATTCGTCGTCTGAGTAGTCGTAGTCGAACCTTTCGGCCACGCTCTTGCCGGAGATGAACGCCTTTTCGTTGCGCCCGTGCAATCGTACATAGGAGAGGGAGGGATTGGTGATGATGTCGCGCGAAGGCATGACCGTGAAGTGCTCGCTCTCCGGAGCGTCCACCGACACCAGCGTGACGCCGTGGCCGGAAAAATAATCCGACGTCGCCAGGATTTGTCGCTCCGAGACCCAGCCGTGGTTCCGCAGCTCGACCGCGACTCCTCCCCGCCTGAAACACCCTAGCAAGGGCGTCAGCTCTTCGAGAGTATGGTGGCGCGGTGAGAACGCGGGCGACATTTGCAACAGCAGAACGCCAAGTTTCGAGGCTTGTTCGAGCGGCTCCACGGCCTCAAGAAACTTCCGAGCCACGGCGATCTCCAGTTCCGCGGTGAGTGGCGCGCGATCCTTTGGAGAAGAGGAAGCGGGCCTGAGGTCCGCCGGAAGAAGCGCGGCAGTGCAGGCATGGCGGGAAAGTAGTTTGTGCAGCTTCAGATCGAATAGAAATCCCTTGGGAGTGGCGCGTTCCCACTGCTCAACCAGATGACGCGGCGGGATCGCATAAAAAGAGGAGTTAACCTCCACAAAATCGAAGCGGGAGGAGTAGTAAGCCAGGCGCTCGCGCGCCGCGAGCCGCGCGGGATACCAGTCCTTAATGAACCCCGGATCGGCCCAACTCGCTGTTCCGACGCGGATTTTGGGCGTCACGAAAGGCGAGACGCAGTCCGGCCCCGGACTACTTTGCGCCCGGGGTTGGCATTGCGTCTGGCTTGATGGCAGGCGCGAGTGGAACCGAACTCCGGAGAGCTGGCGTTGCTGGGCTCATGGCCGGGGCGGCTGGCATCGGGGAAGGAAGCGACACTACTGCAGGCGGCTTTGGCGTCAGCATCAGCCTTTGCTGGATGGCGCTCTTGGTGGTTGTGGATTGCTTCGCGTAGAGAACGGACAACGTAAGGGTGAGGAGGAAGAACACACCGCCCAGCCAGCGCGTGAAGTTCGCCAGCACACTGGTAGTCTGCGCTCCGAACAGGTTCTCCGTCATGCCCCCGCCAAACGCGGCGCCCAGTCCTTCGTTTTTGGGTCGCTGCATGAGAACCACAAGCGCCATGAGAAGACAAACAAGCACGTGGAATCCAAGGAGGGTATAGATGGTGGCGGTCAACATGAGGGCGCGAAATATGGCGCAAACGATGACGGATGTAAAGGGGCAGGTGATCGAACCTGCTCCCGGCGAAGCGGCTCAAAAAGGAAAGCCGCCAGAGAACTACGGCAAAGAGAGTCGAGCTACCGTTGCTGCATTCCTGCCCTGGCGGGGTTTGCCCGCCCGCAGTCCATAGCCCCTGGCGGAGTCGTGAGTATGCTTGAAAAAGCGGATTGAACAACTTATTTTAAAAAGAGACAAATGCGCTTGCAATCAGTTGCCAGCTCACGATAAAAGAAAAACCCTGTAAGACCGCGTCAGCCGACACCACGGTGCCGCTCCCCTCAGAAAGTATTAAAAGTAGATTCCTATAAAAATGGCTAAAATCCTCCTCGGCCTCGCGATTGTATGCATGCTCGGCTCCGCCGTCCTCGGCTTCCTGACGAAAACCAAAATAAGTGACGCTGCGACGAAGGCGAAGCAGGATGAGGCGCAGATCGCCATGGCCGGTGGACAAGTCGCGAAGACCCAAAAAGAGTTAAAGGATGCGCAGACCCAAGTGGCTTCGCTTACCGAAAAAGAAACTGCAACCGAAAGCGCTGCGAAAGATGCCCAGGCTGCTGCTGACAAGGCAAACGCCGAGAAAGCCGATCTCCAGAAAAAGGCGGATGACAGTGACGCCCAGATCAAAGCCTTGAACGAAAAGATCGCCTCGATGGCCACTACAAGCGGCACGGGCACGACGGCGACCGCGCCTGCTGTCGACATGGCGAAGATGGATGAACTCACGAAGAAAGAGCAGGAAGATGAACAGATCAACAAGAAGCTGACAGAGCAGAACGCCGATATGCAGCGCCGCATGGACAAGATGGTCGCGGCCGCTCAGAAAAATTCGATGCAGGCGAACGCCCGTCAGTTGGAAGGCCAGGTTCTTGCCGTGCAGCCCACCTGGAATTTCGTGATTGTCTCCATTGGCGACCGGCAGGGTGTCGCGATGAATGCCAGTCTGTTGGTGAAACGGGGATCCTCGATGATCGCCAAGCTGAAAGTAACCTCTGTCGAACCCACCACTTCAGTCGCGGATGTCGTTCCTTCCGCGGCATCAAAGGGGGCGCGGCATCATGCCGGGCGATCGCGTCATATATGGCGGGCCAGAGAGTCGCTGAATGATGACCTCGCGTCTTCTGCGATGTTAGGCATGTTGTCTTTGCTTTGCGCCGCGCTCATGGCGGGCGCCTGCGCGGACGAGCAGAAATCCGCTGATGGACAGGAACGCGTAAGCCCATTGCCTTGGAATAGGCCGCAGTCTTGGGAGAGCGGGAGCGCCTTTCCCGGCATAAATAGCAATCCCGGGTCGCCTACCTCTGTTAGTCGCGCCCTTGCGCCAAGGTGATCTCGATTTTCGGATAGTCTCATGGGGAGAGTGCCCCGCATTCTCATCATCCGCGGCGGCGCTATAGGCGATTTTGTTCTGACCCTGCCTGCGATTAGGTTGCTCAGGGAGAGTTTCCCCAGGCGCATATGGAGATTCTGGGCTACCAGCATATCGTCGCCCTTGCCGACCAGACGCTATTACGCGGACGCGTCCCGATCCATTGAATACGGCCCTCTTGCGGGTTTCTTTGTGCCTGGAGGCGATTTGGACGGGGAGCTTGCGGAGTATTTCGCGAGCTTCCAGCAGATCGTCAGTTACCTCTACGATCCAGACGCTATTTTCGAGAAAAACCTGCGCGCGCGCGGAGTGGAGAACCTGATCACTGGATCGCCGATAATGGATGATTCAGAGCATGCTTGCTATCAGCTTGCCAGGCCGTTACAGGCGCTCGCGCTTTACCTCGACGACGCTGTGGCAAGGCTCTATCCGAACAGCGAGGATCGCGCCTTCGCCCAGACTGCTCTGGAAGGTTATGATCCATTTGTCGCGATCCACCCGGGAAGCGGTGGCGAGCGAAAAAACTGGTCTGTCGAGAACTGGATTTCGCTGTGCGCGCGCATGGCGGACGAATGGCCTCACCTGCGTCTGCTGTTGCTCGGCGGTGAAGCGGATCACGCGCGTCTCGCGACGATCGAGGCTGCCTTAGCGAGACACCCTCCGATGTCCCTGAAGGATCTGCCGCTGCCCCGCCTCGCGGCGGTAATCGAGAGATGCGCTCTCTTTATCGGACACGACAGCGGAGTTTCACACATCGCGGCGGGCGTTCAAGCCCCTTGCGTTCTTCTATTTGGCCCTACTGATCCTGAAATATGGGCTCCGCTCTCCGCATCCGTTCGGGTTGTTCGGGCGCCGGGGGGCGACCTCCCAAGATTACTCGTAGATTCCGTTCTCGCGGAAGTCGCGGGTATGGAAATCGGGAGCCCGTATGGAGATATTCGGACTTTGTTTTCCACCATTTTACTCTACAATGCCAATTCGCCATGAGCGCGCGACAATTTGAAAATCTTCGGGCATCCTCCTTGTATTGCAATAAGTGCAAGGCGGCTATGCCTGTTCGTGAACGGCTCCTCCTGATTTTGCCGAGCAAAGAAATCTATGATTATCTTTGCACAGGCTGCGCGTCCTCGCTTGGGCAAAAAGAAGTGACAGCCGGCGAGAAGTATTAGGGCAAGCCATGTCGCGCGCCGCCAGAGCAGCGCCCGCGCTGGCCTTGTCCTTCCCTAAAAGCCCGGGATGCGGATTGTCTATATCGGCACCGGGGACATTGGTCTGCCTGTGCTGAGCGGTCTCAGTGCTTCCCCTGCTCATCATGTAGTCGGAGTCGTGACGCAACCCGACAAGCCGGCTGGCCGGTCACAGGCTCTTCTTGCTTCGCCAATCAAGGAAGCGGCTATAAAGTTTGGCTTGCCCGTTTTTCAGCCGAACCGGATACGGGATTTGTCTGCGGTCGAACTGATTCGCGGCATGCGGCCTCGACGTCATCGTGGTGATGGCCTATGGCCAAATTCTACCGGGCGATTTGCTCCGCATGCCCCCGACTGCGTGCCTCAACTTGCATGCATCCCTGCTCCCGCGTCACCGCGGCGCCGCGCCGATCCAGGCGGCCATCGCCGCAGGCGACCGTTGGTACTGGCATTACGGTGATGTATATGGATGAGGGGCTGGATACCGGCGACATATTATCTCAGCACAAGATCCCAATCCGGCGTCGCGAAACGGCAGGTTCATTGCACGACCGGCTCGCCCGGCTTGCTCCAGAAGCAGTGGAGTCCGCGCTTATCCTGCTGTGTGAAGGAAAAGCGGCGCGTCGGACGCAGGATTCGGCCCTTGCCACATACGCGGCAAAGCTTACCCGACAGAGCGGCCGTGTGGACTGGACGGCTCCCTCAGGTGTCGTAGAGAGGATGATCCGCGCCATGACTCCGTGGCCCGGAGCGCATACGCTGTTCAACGACAGGACAGGCAACCCCAGAATGCTAAAACTCTTTGGAGCTATTCGAATCAACCGGACATCGGGTGATCCCGGCAGAGTTCTGGAGACTGGCTGCAAGGGGATCCTGGTGGGGGCGGGGCAAGGATCTGTGTTGCTCCGGCAAGTGCAGTTGGAGGGGAAGAAGAGGATGTCCGCCGGCAATTTTCTGCTGGGACACCCTTTGGAAGCGGGAACTCTACTCGGCTAAGCTCAAGCGGTGCGCGTTACCACTCAAGACCGCCTTGCAAGCCATGTGACGAGGTTGCGCGCCTGCGACTCATGTCCCCGGATGCTCAAACCTGTTGTATCGGGAGGCGCGGTAGTGAGCAAAGTATTGCTCGTTGGACAAGCGCCGGGTAGCAGGGAGCCGATCGCTGGCCGCCCTTTCGCCTGGACAGCGGGGAAGACTCTGTTTGGCTGGTTCCAGCGGTTCTGCGGGATTGATGAAGACCGATTTCGTTCTTCGGTCTATATGGCCGCGGTGTGCCGCTGTTTCCCTGGGAAGACTGCCGCGGGCGGGGATCGTGTTCCCAGCCCGGAAGAAGTCGGGAACTGCTCCCTCTGGCTTCAGGCTGAGATTGAGATATTGCAGCCGTCGCTTGTCATACCCGTGGGCAGGCTGGCGATGAGTCGCTTTGTGGAATTTACCAGGATTGTCGATGTGGTCGGGCAGATTATCCCTGTCAATCTCTGCGGGAGAGACTTTGACGTTATCCCCCTGCCTCATCCCTCCGGGGCTTCACCGTGGCATCGGATGGAACCCGGAAGAACCCTGGTAGAGCGCGCAATGAAGCTGATTGCGGCGCATCCCGGATTTGTGGCGTCGTGCCGGAATTAACCTGGCGGAGGTCGGAAGCCGATTCGCACGCGCATTGCCATAGCGTCGGTCCAAATTCGAGAGTAGCCCGCGCGGAGAGATCAGCGGAATCGGCGTTCTCTCCAAGGACGGCGAACATGGTTGAGCCGGAACCCGACATTAACGCGGCCTCGCATTCCGGTTGTCCCATCAACCACTGCTTCAGAAGCGCGAGGAATGGATACTTCTCGTAAACAGGACGTTCGAGATCATTAAAGAGCGAGAGGGATCCCGCTGGTTGCGGAGAATAGGGAACGCCGGCGATTTCCCTGGAGTCCCGCCAACGGGAATATGCCCACGGAGTAGGGACGCCAAATGGTGGTTTAAGCAACAGCAGGCGCAGTCGCCGGGCAATGACCTGAGGGTGGACGCGTTCCCCGCGTCCCTCACAGAACGCCGCTGAGCGGTAGATGAAAAAAGGAACATCCGAACCGATCTCCGCCGCCATGCCTGCCAGTTCCGCGTCCGCGAAACCGGTATCGAGCAGGGTGTTCAGCCCGAGGAGAACGGTCGCGGCATCACTGCTCCCCCCTCCCAATCCGGCGCCGTGCGGTATCCGTTTTTCCAGGTGGATGGATATGCCGGCGGAGCGGCTCGCGCGTTCGCAGAAAAGCATGGCCGCCCGGACGACAAGATTTGTGCTGTCCGTCGGAAGATCCGGCGCGTCGCAGGTAAATCGGATTCCGGGGCTGTCTGTGAGTTCCATCTCGATTGTGTCGCTGAGCGAGATGGGGACGATCAACGTCCGGATCTGGTGGAACCCGTCATCGCGCCTTCCCAATATCGCCAGGGAGAGATTGATTTTCGCGGGTGCCACAAGCTTCATGTTGAGCAACCTGCCTATAGCGGTCTGGAAAAAAAAGGCTAAAGCAGCGGCAGCGCATTTCTGCCCCGCCCATCGGGCCGCCAGCGACACCGCTTGAATGGCGGGGAAAAACCATTAAACTTCGGTCAATGACGGTCTTTGACCGGCGCGCTGCGTCCGGCATTTTTTTAGGTCTTCCAAAGAGCACAGTGGTAAAGAGAAGCCACGGTCCTTTGTTCAGACCAAGTCCGTTCCCTCCCGCTCGCATGCTTCAGGTTCATTGATATGAGAACGCCTCTCGCTTTCAGCACGAACGCCGGCCTATTGGACGAGAACTACGCTAGGTGGCGTAGTGATCCCGCGTCGGTTGACGCCACATGGTCCGCTTTTTTCGAGGGTTTCGAACTTGGAGCGGTGCAGGCGGGCAGCGCGCCGGAAAGCGCCGATCATTTCCAGTCCGAGGTAGACGCGATTGTCTATGCGTACCGGAAGCTGGGCCATACCGTCGCGCATCTCGACCCGTTGGCCAAGGTCACGCTTCAGCAGCCACTCCTGGATCCCGAACATTTCGGTTTCAAGGAGGGTGACTTGGAGAAGACGGTTTGCTCGAAGTTCTTCCAAGGCGGTCGCAAAATGAAGTTGCGTGAGATGATAAGTCTCTTGAAGGAGTTCTACACCGGGACCATCGGGTTTGAGTTCAGGCACATTCAGGATGACCGCGCCCGCTCATGGCTGGTGGAACGGTTTGAAGCCCGCAGTGCTGTAGAACCCCGGGTTCAGCGACGCATGCTGCGTGAGTTGATGAAGGCCGAAAGCTTTGAACACTTTCTTCACATAAAGTATGTGGGACAAAAGCGGTTCGGCCTTGAAGGCGCGGAATCTCTCATGGTTGTTCTGGATACCATCTTCCAGGACTGCCCGCGGTTGGGCGTGGAGGAACTCGACATGGGAATGGCTCACCGGGGTCGCTTAAATGTGCTCGCCAACTTCCTTGATAAATCGCTCGAAGTGATCTTTGCCGAGTTCTCCGAGAACTTCATCCCGGAACTGGTCGGCGGAGATGGAGACGTGAAGTATCACCTGGGCTATGTCAGCACGCGCGCTACAGAGAGCGGGGAGATGGTTGAGATAAGGCTCACATCCAATCCGAGTCATCTGGAAGCGGTCGATCCGGTGGTGGAGGGGATGGCGCGAGCGCGTCAGCGCGTGCGGAACGATTCGGTGGAACGCAAGAAAGTGATGCCGCTCCTGCTCCACGGAGACGCGGCCTTCGCCGGCCAGGGGATTGTGGCGGAGGTGCTGAACCTTTCGCAGCTAAAGGGCTATCGCACCGGCGGCACGATCCATGTGATCGTAAATAATCAAATCGGGTTCACGACTCTTCCCGCTGACGCGCGTTCTTCGAACTATGCGACGGATGTCGCGAAGATGATTGAAGCGCCGATCTTCCACGTTAATGGCGATGACCCGTTGGCGGTGTTTTTTGCGACGCGCCTCGCTTTCGAGTTCAGGCAGGAATTCCGGCGCGATGTGCTCGATTGATCTCTATTGCTATCGACGGCATGGGCATAACGAAGGTGATGAACCGATCTTCACACAGCCTTCGCTTGTACACGGAAATAAAAACACATCCTTCCGTAGCGACACTCTTCCGCGCGAGCCTTGTCGCCTCCGGTGTTCTGACTGACGAGGATGCGCAAAGCCTCGAAAAAGAATTCGAAGTCAAGAATGGAAACAGCGCTCGCCGAAGTAAAAAGGGCGGAATCCGACGCTTCCACAAGCAAGAAGACGCGCTTCAGTGGATCCAATGCCGTATTCCAGCCGCCCTATTCACACGCCGAAGTAGCCACGGAGATTACTCCCGAGTTGATGGAGAAAATCGTTACCCGGCTCACGACGATCCCGAGCAACTTCAATGTGCTGCCGAAGGTAAAGAAAATGATGATCGACAGGAGGATGCAAATCTTCCGGGAGGGAGGGCCTTTCGATTGGGGATTTGCCGAGGCGCTCGCGTTCGGAGCTTTGCTTCTTGAGGGGACGCCGGTACGTCTGTCGGGGCAGGACAGCAGCCGTGGCACTTTCAGTCACAGGCACTCCGCGCTGTTCGACGCCGAGACGCAGGAGCGGTATATCCCGCTCCAGAATCTTTCTCCAGACCAGGCGCGATTCTGTGTCTACAACAGCCTGCTTTCCGAAGCGGCTGTATTGGGATTTGACTACGGCTACTCGATTGGATTTCCGGAGATGCTGTGCGTCTGGGAGGCGCAGTTTGGAGACTTCGCCAATGGCGCTCAGGTCATCATCGACCAGTTTATTGTATCCGCCGAATCAAAATGGCAGCGACCCGAGCGGCATCGTTCTACTTCTGCCGCATGGATATGAGGGACAAGGCCCGGAACATTCCAGTGGCCGGATCGAGCGTTTTTTGCAATTGTGCGCGGAGAATAACATCCAGGTCTGCAATCCCACGACCCCCGCGCAGTATTTCCACCTCCTCCGCAGACAGATGAAGCGGAAGTTCCGCAAGCCTTTGATTACGATGGCCCCGAAAAGCCTGTTGCGGGCGGAGTATGCGGTCTCAAGCGCCGCGCGACTTTACAAGCGGCACGTTCAAGGATGTCTTGCAGGATACTTCGGTTGCAAGCCCCGATGCCGTGGATCGTGTCATTCTCTGCTCCGGCAAGGTGTACTACGATCTGGAGAAGTTCCGGTCCGCGAACAACATCACGTCCGCCGCGATTATCCGCGTGGAGCAACTTTATCCGCTAAACGAGAAGGCGCTGGCAGGGGCCGTGGCGCGTCTACCCAAATGTGAAGAAATTCGTCTGGTGCCAGGAGGAGTCGCAGAACATGGGCGCCTGGACTTCGATCGTGCCTTCTTTGAATAGACTGCTGGCTCCAGTAATCATTTATGCGGGCCGCAATGCGAGTTCGAGCCCCGCTGTCGGCTCGCTCGCCCTGCATAAGCGGGAGCAAACGCTCATCATCGAGGACGCGTTTAACCTGAATCTCGATTCGGGCGGAGCAACGCAGCCTGCCGCTCAGAACTGACACATTTTTTGGACATTTATTCTGGAATCACTCCACTCGCTCTGTTCCCATCATTGAGATGAGCCTTGAAGTAAAAATTCCCGCGGTCGGGGAGTCTATTACAAGCGGGACAATTTCTGTCTGGCACAAGCAGGATGGCGAAAGCGTCGCGGTTGGTGACTTATTGCTGACGTTGGAGACGGACAAGGTCGCTTCTGAGATCGCCGCCGAAGGCGCTGGAACGCTAAAGATCATCGTTGAAGAGGGGCGTGAGGTGAAGATCGGTGAAGTAGTCGCATCGATTGAAGAAACGGCGAGTGTCGCGCCGATGGAGAGCAGAAAAGCGGATAGCCCCGAAACGGCCCCCCCGAACAAAACCCCTGAGGCCGCGCCTCCGGCGAGCGCGCCGATAGCGCCAGGCGTCCAACCTGCAACTCCGGCGCCTGCTCTGCCAAAGATTTTGACGGTTCCTCGCCAGCAGGCGGTGGAACCTCTCGCGATTCAGCGATCCGCCGACGCCCGGACGGTCCGCAAAAAGCTGTCGCCATTGCGGCGTAAGATCGCGACGCAGCTTGTGATGGCGCAGCACAACGCCGCGATCCTAACCACGTTCAACGAGTGCGACATGACCGGCGTCAGTGATTTGCGCTCTCGGATCCAGGAAAGTTTTCAGAAGCAGCACGGCGTGAAGCTGGGATTCATGTCCTTTTTCATTAAGGCCGCCGTTTCCGCGTTGAAGGCAGTGCCCAGCGTCAACGGTCTCATGGATGGCGAGGACTTTATTCAGAACAACTACTATGACATAGGAGTCGCCGTGGGAACGGAGCGTGGATTGATTGTTCCCGTGATCCGCGACGCGGATCAGAAGAGCTTTGTGACCATTGAAAAGGAACTGGTCGAATACGCGGTCAAAGCTCGGGAAGGCAGGATAAAGCTCGAAGATCTGCAAGGGGGAGTATTCACCATCTCAAACGGAGGCGTTTACGGATCTCTGCTGAGCACTCCCATCCTGAATCCGCCGCAGAGCGGAATCCTCGGCATGCATAAAATCCAGCAACGCCCCATAGCGCTGAATGGGCAGGTGGTGATTCGGCCAATGATGTACCTTGCTCTGAGCTACGACCATCGGGTCGTTGACGGCAAGGAGGCCGTGACCTTTCTGATCCGGGTAAAAGAATGCATCGAAGACCCCGGCCGCCTCCTGGTGGAGGCCTGACAGAACTGCGGGGTTCTGGCTCTACGACCGCTTTATCGCCAGTCTCTTCGGTGCGTATCCGAACGGCGTGTTCAACCGGGAAGGACGAACACTTTGCCATCGCCGATTTTTCCGGTCTTCGCCGCGTTTACGATGGTCGCCACGGCTCGATCCGCGATCTCGTCCGCGAGCACGACCTCGATCTTCACCTTCGGCAGGAAATCCACCGTGTATTCGCTTCCCCGGTAGATTTCGGTATGTCCCTTCTGCCGTCCGAAGCCCTTGACCTCCGTCACGGTCATCCCCTCGACGCCCAGTTCAGCGAGAGCTTCCTTCACTTCTTCAAGTTTGAACGGTTTGATGATGGCTTCGAGTTTCTTCATGGGTCTTCAGTGTTCCTGGCTGCTCCAATCTAACACAACAGCCGCTCGTACATGAGAACGGGTATATGACAGCCCGCGCGTTGGAAAGCATTTTTGGAGATTTGTCGCCGTCGGAGAGCGTTGAGAAATTCCTTGCGCGGAGCAGCGCCCGGTTTCAAAACAGGCACCGTGCATTCCTTTCGATATAAAAAAAACCGGCTGTTTTGTGAAGACGTAAACTTGGAAGTGGTTGCCAGGGAAGCGGGAACACCCGTTTACGTTTACAGCGCCGCGACCATCCTTGATCACTACCGCCGCCTCCATGCGGCGTTCTCCGAGGTGGATCATCTTATCTGCTACGCGGTGAAGGCAAACTCCAACATTGCCATATTAAACCTTCTCGCCCGGGAGAACGCGGGATTCGACATCGTATCGGGGGGAGAACTTTCGCGGGTCAAGAAAGCGGGCGGGAAGACAGAGTCCTGCACCTTCGCAGGCGTCGGGAAGACCGACGACGAAATCCGCTTCGCTTTGCGGCACGAGATTTTGAGTTTCAATGTCGAGTCGGAAAGTGAGCTGCGCCGCATCGATGGCATCGCGCGATCACTGGGGCGTCGCGCGCCCGTCGCCCTTCGCGTGAATCCGGATGTTTCGGCGGGCACGCATAAATACATCTCGACAGGCAAGAGCGAGAACAAGTTCGGCATCGGAATCGAGCGGGCGCTGGAGGTCTATGAAACAGCCGCGCAGATGGCGAACATTTGCATCCGGGGTGTGCAGGTTCACATCGGGTCCCAGATCACCAGCCCGAAACCATTCGCGGAGGCGATTTCGAAAATGCTGCCCCTTGTGGGGGAATTACGTCGCAGGTTTGGGATTGAATTCTTCAGCGTGGGAGGAGGCATTGGGATTGTCTATGATCCCTCGCTGGCGAGCGGCGACAGCGGCTGGTGGCGCGAAGAGGCAACAGGCGCTGGAAAGGCGCTCACAATCGAGGCCTACGCCGCGGCGATCGCGCCGCTGCTAACGGGGCTCGGAGTGCGAATTCTTTTCGAGCCGGGGCGCTTCATGGTGGGGAATGCGGGCGTCTTGCTCACCCGGGTCTTGTACATCAAGCCAACAGCCAGTAAAAAATTCGTGATCGTTGACTCCGGCATGAACGACCTCATCCGTCCTGCTCTCTACGAAGGCTTCCATGAGGTTGTCCCGCTTGTCGAGCCTGACTCGGCCGCGACTGAGAAGGTGGATGTGGTAGGGCCCGATCTGCGAAAGCGGCGATTTCTTCGCCAAGGACAGGGAAGTTCCAGTGCTGGCGGAAGGGGATATTGTCGCGCTCATGAGCGCCGGCGCGTATGGTTTTTCGATGGCTTCCAACTACAATTCCCGGCCTTTCCCTCCCGAGGTGCTGGTGCGCGGCGCGAAGGCCGATGTCATTCGAGCCCGGCAGTCTTTCGAAGACCTCATCCGGGGAGAATCGATTCCAGAGTAGAAGCGGTCACACCCGGGTGGCGCCGGGCCGTTCTCCTTTGGGAATGCGCCGGAGCAGGCGCGCTCCATCGATCTTCCAGCCTTCGCCTTCGTTCACGAGGCTGTAGATGCAGGGAGTGATGGCTCCATCCATACTGACAAGATACGCCTGAACAACCGCATGGTGTCCTTCGCATTCCGCGACCCCGAATTCCAGGCGATTGGCTGCCAGCAGGGGCGAGTAATCCAGGCGAACCATGCCCTCGAATTGCTCGACGTTGAACTTCTCCTGCATCCCCGTTGAGGCGTTTCGATAGGCGCGCGCGAAGTTGGAGGTTTGTAACGCGGTGAATTGATTATACACCACCGAGTAGAGATCCAGCGGCTTTGCGGGAACCGGCTTCAACCCGGCATCGTAGGTGATGAACGCGGCCGTGGCGCAGATGGCGAAGAAGAAGAGCATCAACGCGATCTTGCCCTTTTGATTCATGGAGTATGCTCCGCAAGGCTTCGAAGGCTGTCGAAAGAATAGAGTCCCGTGGCGTGGCCATCCTTCCACACGGGCTGGATCGCGTAGCCACCGACGATTTCGTAGCTTTGAATCTGGAAGCTGCTGCCGGAGTAAGTGACTTTCGGACGTATGACATGCCCCATGACGTCAGGTTCCCCGCCACATCCCGCGCAGGGGCACGCCCGCCGCAGCTTTTCCAGATTGATGTAGCTCTCCCCTTTGTCAGTCCAAAGGATGGCGAGCTCCGTCCCGATCACCTGGATATTTAGCGGCCCTTGCCTCATGAGATGAACACAACAGCGGTGACCCTCGCAAGCGGGCTGGCTATGCGTCACTGGTTTTTCTATCGGACTGTTCCTTGACGTATTCGCTAAGGCTCTTCGCCATGTTCACGAAGTCGGATGGGATCATTATGACGGTCGTGCTGTTGTTCTCCGCGCCGACCTCGGAAATCATCTGCATCCTTCGCAGTTCAAGCGCCGCCGGATTACCAGCCATCTGCTGCGAAGCCGCAGCCAGCTTTTGAGATGCTTCGAACTCAGCCTCGGCCTTGATAATCCGCGCCGCGTTTTTCCCGGATCGCTTCCGCTTGCATTGCCATGACCTGTTGCATGGCCTCCGGCAGCTCCACGTCTTTCATCTCGAAGCGGTCCACCTCCAGCCCCCACGCGCTGGTGCTGCCGGCGACGCCCTGCCGCAGAAGCGTGTTAATTTTGTCACGCTCCTGAAGCACTTCATCCAAGTCGTGCTGGCCTATGATGTTACGCAGGCTGGTCAACGCCAGTTGATAAATCGAGGAGTGCGCGTTAGTCACCGCGATCACCGACTTTTCAGGATCGCTGATCCGATACCAGAGAACGGCGTTCACTTTGATCGTGACGCTGTCGCGGGTGATCGTTTCCTGCTGCTCTGCGGAGACTGTGGTAATACGAATGTCAATCGTCACCGAGCGTTCGATGCCAAGGGGGATGATCCAGTAGAGACCCGGCCCTCGCATGCCTGAATAGCGCCCCAGGCGAAAGACGACGCCTCGTTGGTATTCTTGCGCGACACGCAACCCGGAGAGCAAGAGCACAACCGCGGCGATGAGGAGGATCACAGGAAGGGGTAGTGGCATGGTATATTATACACGATCCATTCGAGAATCGCCGGGAAAGCAAGTCAAGCTATTCCGAAAACTGCTCCGGAGTTCTCGACTGGCGTCTCGCGAGAAGTGGAGTGGCCCGCTTCATGCTTTCCCATTTCTAAGATGATCTCTCTCCCGATGAATCCGGTCCGCGAAAAGAGCGAGGCGTCGCGCCTGAAAGCCCTGCGCCGGTATCGGATCATGGACACACAAGCCGAACAGGCATTCGACGATTTCACGAACGTCGCCGCGTTCATATGCGAAACGCCGATCGCGATAATCGCCTTGATTGATGAAAAGCGTCAATGGTTCAAGTCCAAAGTTGGAATCACCAACAGCGAGACTCCCCGGGAGCAGGCATTCTGCGCGCATACTATCCTTCAGGAAAAAGTGATGGTGGTGGAAGACGCCACTCGTGATGTCCGGTTCTCCGCAAATCCGCTGGTCACATCGGAGCCAAATATACGTTTTTATGCCGGCGCCCCGCTGCTGGATGGCGCGGGCAACGCGCTCGGTTCGTTGTGCGTGATCGATCGAAAGCCGCGCGCCCTCAGCCCCGGCCAGGAAGCCGCCCTAGCGGCGTTGTCACGGCAGGTCGTATCCCAGATGGAACTGCGCCTCGTTTCGGAGCAGCTCGCGGAGGCGCTCGTCGAAACAAAAATGCTCAGAAGCCTGTTGCCGATTTGTTCCCACTGCAAAGCCATTCGGGATGAGACAGGCAATTGGCACAGCATAGAACGATATCTCAGCGAACGCGTGGCATCGGATACCAGTCACGGAATTTGCACCCGTTGCATGCACAAGCATTACCCCGACATCTTCGGGGAGATCTGCGCCGAAGCCGCCGTCTGAGTTCTTCTGGGCGCTGGCTATCTTTCCCCGAAGATCGCGGTGCCGACCCGCACCAAAGTGGCGCCTGCCTTGATTGCTCCGGGATAGTCCTGGCTCATCCCCATCGAAAGGTGCTTGAGCGGCACCCCTGCCGCCGCCTGCAATTCATCGCGGAGATCATGAAGCATCGAAAAAAAGCGGAGTGAAGCGTCCGGTTTGTCTGCTACCGGCGCGATCGTCATGAGTCCGTCTACTTGGATTCGATCCAGCTTCAGAATCTCCACCAGATCGCGCCTCACGTCGTCGGGAGCAAACCCGAACTTGGTGGGTTCCGTGGCGACGTTGACCTCCAGAAGTATCCTGGGAAAAAGGCCAAGTTCCTTAGCCACCCTGTTCATGTCACGGGCTAGTTCCAGCGAATCGATTCCGTGGAACAGGTCAAACAGTGGCAGCGCCTGTCTTATTTTATTCTTTTGGAGGTGGCCTATGAAGTGCCAGCGGGCGCGGGCCGAGAGCGCCGGAATCTTCGCCTTTGCCTCCTGGATGCGGCTTTCTCCAAAGAGAAGGTGTCCCGCGTCGATGGCTTCTTGAACGGCAGAAGGCGGATGCGATTTGGATACCGCGATTAGCTCGACATCGGAAGTCGCGCGTCCTGCCTCAACGATTGCGCGGCCGATTTCTTGGTTCACTCGTTGGAGGGCCGCTTGTATTTGTGACATGGAAAGGGACGCAGAGTGAGGAGTCAGTTTCGATTCAGGCTGGTAGGCCGATGCAAATAGAGACTTTCAAGATTTTTTGTGACCTTGCCGATTCGCGCAGCTTCTCAAAAGCGGCGTCCACTAACGCGATTACCCAGAGCGCCGTGAGCCAGCAAATACGCTCGTTGGAAACGAAATTCAACGTTACCTTTATTGATCGTGGAAGACGGAACTTTTCACTCACGGAGGAGGGCAAGGTTTTCCTGGATGCGAGCAAAGAGATACTCAGCGTTTTCGATCATCTCGGCAACCGGTTGCTGGAACTGCAGAACGTGGTTGCCGGAGAGTTGAAGATCGCGGCCATCTACAGCATTGGGCTTCATGAGATTCCGCCCTACCTTAAAGAATTTCGAAAGCGCTTTCCAAGCGTGAATGTCCAGGTCGAGTTTCGCCGCTCGGCCCAGGTGTACTCCGAGGTTCTGAATGGGGATTTCGATATCGGGTTTGTTTCCTTCCCAGTTCCAAAGAAAGGGTTGCGACTCGAACCGTTCCTGGAAGATCGGCTCGTCCTGATCTGCCACCCGGCGCATCCTCTGGCGAAACGCGGAAGCATCGACCTCAAAGAGCTGGAGGGTGAGAAGTTCATCGCTTTCGAAGCGGACTTGCCCACACGGAAAGTGATCGATCGTCACTTGCGCGAGCACCAGGTTGAAATCGTGCAAACGATGGAGTTCGACAACATTGAGACCGTCAAACGGGCCGTTGAAATCGAGAGCGGAATCGCCATCGTGCCGCGTAATACCATTCATGCGGAAGTGGCGGGAGGGTCGCTTGCCGCGGTGGACATTACACGGCCCTCCATGGTTAGGCCTTTGGGCATTCTCCTGCGGCGAAGCCGGTCCCTGTCTCCCGCGCTACGCGAATTCGTGGCCCTGCTTCAATCCGGAAAGGATGATTTCGCGAAGACCGCAGCGGGCTGAGGACGTCGTTTCTGGAAGGGGGGACGCTCAGCGGCCGGTCGCGTCTGTCCAAGGTCTTTCCATCAGGCGAGGAGACGTATCGATCCTGCAGTCCATATCATGGACGGTTCTTAAGGGGCAAAACTGGGTAATTCTTGGCGCCAACGGCTCCGGAAAGACCTCTCTACTCAAGGCGCTGAGCGGATACCTCATGCCAACTGGTGGATTCATCGAGGTGCTTGGGCAGAAGTATGGCCAGGCAGACTGGAGAGACCTGCGCCTCAGGATCGGACTCGTCAGTTCCTCCATACGCCAGATGATTGAGGGCGATGAGACAGCATTGGACACGGTCATCAGCGGGAAATTCGGAATGGTGAATTTGTGGGGGCGCATTTCGAAGGCGGATCAGCGGCAGGGCATAAGGATCTTGCGGGAGGTGGAAGCGGAGCATCTGCATGCACGGGCATGGAGAGTCTTATCTCAGGGAGAAAGGCAGAGAGTTCTGATCGGTCGGGCTCTTATGGCTGCCCCGGAGTTACTCATTCTTGATGAACCTTGCGCTGGCTTGGATCCTCTCGCCCGGGAGCAATTCTTGCAATTTGTGGAACGACTCGGGCGTTTCGCCGACGCCCCCGCCATCGTGCTCGTGACGCACCATGTGGAGGAGATCATGCCTGTTTTCTCCCACATCCTTTTACTCAAAGAAGGGCGGGTGCTTGCGGCGGGCAAGCGGGAGAGGGCGCTTACATCGGAGACGATGTCCGCGGTGTTTGGCGCGAGGATGACGCTGCGGAAGTCGAAGACGCGTTACACCTTGAAAATCGAGCGCGAGAACGCGGCGGGGTCTTATGAAATATTCCCGTCGCGCGTTAGAGCAGACCTGAAATGATGTTGATGCTCAGCGCGAGGACGACGGTATTGAACACGAAGGAGATGAGTCCATGCAGGAGCGCGAGGCGTCGGATTTCGCGCGATGTTATCTGCACATCGGAGACCTGGCAGGTCATACCCACGATGAAAGAGAAATAGGCAAAGTCGGTGTAGTCCGGGTTTTTTTCGTCGGGAAAGTCGAGACCCTCCCGACGGTCTGATGGCTCCTCGCCCGCGCTATAGAATAAATGAGCGTATCGCAGCGTGAAGACTGTATGCACGAGGCACCAGGAGCAAACCACAGTCACCAAAGCCAGGGCAACATGCTCAGTCAATCGGCCCTTGCTCATGTCTTTTGCCGCGCCCAAGAGAAAGGCAAGGGCAAACAGACTCGCGCACGCGGCGACAATTACAGAGCCGAAGATCACCGTGCGGCTTGAGTCCTGCAGCTTTGCCGTTACCCGGGAACGGGCTGGATCCGCCGTAACGATCCTCACCCAGGCTAGTAAGAGGACGGTGACGCAAGCCGCGTCCCAGGAAAGAATAACACGCGGGGGCAGCGCGAAGCGGGACTGGGTTGCCAGGAACGTCATCACTCCGATGACCAGCGCGACGATCAGCCTGTGATGGGAATCTAGGTTTTTGAGTCGCGCGATCATAAGAAATAGCTCTCGTGGAATCCTACAGGATGATCAGACACCGAGTCTCGCGTTAAATGCGCATCCCGTTTGACGCGCAATCCTTTGTCGCGGAACCTTGTCTCGCACGGTGGGACACTTTACATCACCCGCAACTTGTCCCGATCGGCAAGGTTTCATCTTGAAACATCCTGATGGTAATACTCTATGTTGAAGAACGATGAACTGCGCCCCTCGCCAGTTCGGCTGGAGCAAAGCGATTTTGTGAACCGCAACGCGGTGGTTTCTCCTGGCGGCGTGATCCACCGCGGATCCTCCGCGACGCGCTGGGTTGTCATCGCTGTACTTCTTGTCGCAGGCATTTTTGCTTTCGTGAAAATGAAGCAGCATCAACAGGCTGGCGCGGCGCAGAAGACTGGCGCGCCTCCAGTTCCAGTCGTCGCCGGCAAAGTCGGAAGTAAAGATGTGCCGATATACCTCGACGGGGTCGGCAGCGCCCAAGCGCTGAATACGGTCACTATCCACACTCGCGTGGACGGGGAGTTGATCAAGGTAGCCTTCTCTGAGGGGCAGGATGTGAAGGTCGGAGACTTGCTCGCGATAGTCGATCCCGCCCCCTATAAGGCTGCGTTCGAACAGGCCAAAGCCAGAATGGGGCAGGATGAGGCGCAGCTTTCCAATGCCCGAGAGGATCTGGCGCGGGACGCCGAAATGTTCGCGAAGAAGGTCATCTCCGAGCAGCAGAACGTGACGCAGAAAGCGCTTGTTAATCAGTTGGAGGCCACCGTGAAGGCCGATGACGCGGCAGTTAACATCGCCCAGGTTAATCTGGGTTACACTACCATCACGTCTCCGATAAATGGCCGGACCGGAATCCGGATCGTGGATCAGGGAAACATAGTGCATGCTTCGGATGCGGGCGGTCTCGCCGTCATTACGACGCTCCAGCCTATCTTTGTGACATTCACCCTGCCTGAGCAGTCCCTCGCGCAGATTCACTCGCGTGCCGGCAGCGGGAGCGAGGCTCTCGAGGTCCTCGCGGTGGACAGGGACAACAAGACGGTTCTGGATCGTGGCACCCTGACGGTCATCAATAACCAGATCGATCCGACGACGGGAACAATTGAGTTGAAAGCCACGTTCCCAAACCGCGATCTTCAACTTTGGCCCGGCCAATTCGTGAATGCCCGTCTGCATCTCGACACCCGTCGCGGGGGTCTCGTGGTTCCGGCGTCCGTCGTCCAGAGAGGCCCTTCCGGCGCGTACGCCTTTGTGATCAATGAGGACGAGACGGTTGCAATTCGTCCGGTGAAAGTGGCGCAGATCGAGGGGGAGGAAGCTTTGATTGACGAGGGCCTCCAAGCTGGGGAGACGGTGGTGGTGGACGGCCAGTACAAGCTGCAGGAAGGTTCCCATGTGAAAGTCGCCGCGCCTGATAAAGGGAAGCGGGATGTCAGCGGCAAGTAGCCGCCCGTCCACCAGCAAAGCGCCTTCCGCCTTCTGAACATGAGCATCTCCGAGCCTTTTATTCGGCGTCCGGTCGCGACTTCGCTCCTCATGGCGGGAGTCATCCTCCTTGGAACATTGGGCTATCTGCTTCTGCCGATTTCGGCTCTGCCGCCGGTTGACTTCCCCACGATTCAGATCACGGCGCAATATCCCGGCGCAAGTCCGGACGTCATGGCCTCCTCGGTCACCACGCCTCTGGAGCGGCAATTTGGCCAGATCAGCGGACTCTCCGGCATGACGTCGATTAGTTCCTTTGGAAGCAGCGCCATCACACTGCAGTTTGTGCTTGATCGTGATATCGATGCCGCCGCCCAGGACGTGCAGGCAGCGATCAATGCCGCCGGTGGCGTTCTGCCGAAGATGCCCAATCCCGCCGATCTACAACAAAGTAAACCCGGCGGACAGCCCGATCCTGTCGCTGATGCTCAGTTCCGATGCACTGCCGCTGGAGAAAGTGAATGATCTCGCGGATACGGTTCTGGCGCAAAAACTCAGCGAAGTCACGGGTGTTGGCCTCGTGTCCATCGAGGGTAATCAAAAGCCGGCGGTTCGGGTGCAAATCAATCCCGGAGCCATCGCCTCGTTGGGATCGGCATTGGAGGACATCCGCGCCGTGCTTGGTCAAAATAACATCAACGCACCCAAAGGAAGCTTTGACGGGAACAGACAATCCTATGCGATTGGCGCGAACGATCAGCTATTCTCCGCGACTGAATATGGCGGCATGGTCATTGCCTTCAAAAATGGAGCGCCCATCACGGCTCCGGGACGTGGGAAATGTCATGGACGATGTCGAGAATACGCGGCTTGCCGGGTGGGTCGGTTCCCAGCCTGCTGTCATACTGGATATCCAGAGACAACCCGGAGCAAATATTATCGAGACGGCGGATCGTGTGAAAGCGCTGCTGCCTAAATTCGGCCTCTCGCCTCCCGCCTTCCGTGAAAGTCGCGGTGCTCACAGATCGGACCGAGACGATCCGCGCCTCCGTGTCCGATGTGCAATTCACGCTCGTGCTTACGGTGTGCTTGTCGTCATGGTCATATTCATCTTTCTGCGCAAGTTTTGGGCGACCGTCATCCCCAGTGTCGCGCTGCCTCTTGCGGTCATAGGAACGTTTGGCGTGATGAAACTCATCGGCTTCAGTCTCGATAATCTGTCGCTCATGGCGCTCACCATCTCCACCGGCTTTGTCGTCGATGATGCCATCGTGATGATCGAGAATATCGTCCGCTTCATTGAGATGGGTGAGCCGCCCATGGCTGCCGCGCTGAAAGGCGCAAAGCAGATCGGCTTCACTGTGATTTCTCTTAGTGTCTCTCTCATCGCCGTGTTTCATTCCCCTTCTTTTCATGACCGGAATCGTCGGGCGTCTCTTTCGCGAATTCGCGATCACGCTGAGCATTTCCGTTGTCGCGTCGGCGGTGGTTTCCCTGACCCTTACTCCGATGATGTGTGCGCGGCTTTCAAGCCAGAGACGGGGCAAGCCCATGGGCGCTTCTACCATGTCGACGGAAGGGATGTTCGAGGCGCTGCTTCGGGCATACGAGCAGGGACTGAAGTGGGTGTTGCGGCATCAGTTCTTCACTCTCATGGTCGCGGTAGCCGGTCTCGTGGCCACGATTTGGCTCTACATCATCATTCCGAAGGGGCTGCTGCCCCAGCAGGACACAGGCATCATCACGGGTGTCACGGATTCCGCGCAGTCAATCTCCTTCAAGGCGATGGTTGCGCGCCAGCACGCCATTGTGGATATCGTGGCAAAAGATCACGGATGTCGCCAGCGTCTCATCCGTTCGTAGGAGGCGGCTCGGTGAATGCTACGGTGAATTCGGGACGCCTTGCGATTGCGCTCAAACCTCGGGCAACAGCGTTCCTCGTCCGCTTCCCAGGTTATCGAGCGCTTGCGACAAGCGACCAGCAACATCCAGGGCATCTCCCTCTTTATGCAAGCGGTGCAGGATGTGCAGATAGACAGCAGGGTCAGCCGGTACACAATACCAATACACGCTGGAGGATGCGGATGAGGTGGAACTCGGCCAATGGGCTCCGAAGCTGTTGGCGCGCCTGCGTTCCCTCCCGCAACTGGCGGACGTCGCGAGCGACCAGCAGGCTGATGGTCTGCAGATCAGCGTGGACGTGGATCGTGAGCAGGCCCAGCGCCTGAATGTGGTGACGCAGGCCATTGACGATACCCTCTACGACGCTTTTGGGCAGCGCCAGGTATCCATCATCTTCACGCAGTTGAATCAATACCGGGTGGTGCTTGAAGTGCAGCCTGGGTTCCAACTCACTCCTGACTCCCTGAAACGAATCTACGTGAAATCCTCCACGGGCCAGATGGTGCCTCTCAGCGCTTTTCTCGCGCCTGCGGACAGTCACCGCCCCCCTTTCGATCCTGCACGAAGGGCAATTCCCGGCGATCACCCTTTCGTTTAATCTCAATTCCCGCAGCTCTCTTGGAGAGGCCGTTACCGCGATTCAGCAGGCGCAAGCCGATATCGGGTTGCCTGAAACAGTGGTCACCTCGTTTTCAGGAAGCGCCGCAGAATTTCGATCTTCTCTCGCGAGCGAGCCATTCCTCATCCTGGCGGCGGTGGTGGTCATCTACATCGTGCTTGGAGTGCTCTATGAAAGCTACATCCACCCGATCACAATCCTCTCCAGCCTTCCCTCGGCAGGCGTTGGAGCGCTGCTGGCGCTGATGATTTGCCATACGGATATGTCCCTTGTTGCTTTGATCGGGATCATTCTCCTGATCGGCATAGTGAAGAAGAACGCCATCATGATGATCGACTTCGCTTTGGACGCGGAACGCAACGAAGGCCTCCCACCGGAGGAATCCATCTATCAAGCCTGCCTGCTGCGCTTCCGTCCGATCATGATGACCACGATGGCAGCTCTTTTAGGCGCGCTGCCCCTGGCGCTGGAAAGTGGCGCAGGCTCGGAGTTGCGGCGTCCGCTTGGCATTTCGATTGTGGGCGGTTTGCTTCTCTCCCAATTCATCACTCTCTACACCACTCCAGTCATCTATCTTTACATGGATCGGCTTGGCTCTTGGTTCAGGGCCGCCGGCGCAAGGAAGCCTCGCTGCCGGTCGCAGGCGGCGCTTTGCCTGCTGCATGAGCATCTCGGAGCCCTTCATTCGGCGACCGGCGGGCACGTTCCTTCTCTCGATAGGATTGTTGATCCTGGGCGGGGTGGCTTACCACTTCCTCCCCATAGCGCCACTGCCGCGTGTGGATTTCGCCATGATCACCGTAAGCGCGTCCCTGCCCGGAGCCGACGCCGCGACGGTAGCCACCTCCCTGGCTGCCCCGTTGGAGCGCCGCCTCAGCCAGATCGCCGGGGTTTCCGAGCTTACCTCTGCCAGCACACTGGGCGGTTGCTCTGTGACGGTGCAGTTTGATCTCAGTCGCGCCGTGGATGGCGCGGCGCGGGACGTGCAGGCCGCGATTGCAGCCGCCGCCGCTGAACTCCCGATCAATCTTCCGGGCCCGCCAACCTACCGGAAGGTAAATCCCGCCGACGCCCCCATCATGGTGCTGGCAATGACGTCAAAGTCCCAGGAGACGACGAAGATCTACCAGTATGCCGATGAAATCGTCGCGCAGCGGCTTAGCCAGATACAAGGTGTCAGCCAGGTGATATCAGCGGAGGCGCAAATCGGCGGTTCGCGTCCGGTAAACCCGTCCGCGCTGGCGTCGACAGGCATAGGCCTCGAGGATGTGCGCGCCTTCCTCAGCCAGGTAAATGTCGACTCTCCGAAAGGCAGCGTGGATAATGATTCAGCTTCATATGCCATCTATAGCAACGATCAGCTCAGCGTGCCAAAGGACTATAAGTAAACTCATCCTTGCCCAGAAGAACGGCGTCCAATCTTCCTTGAAGTCCCTGGGAAATATCCGCGATGGCGTCGAGAACACGCTGGTCGCGGGCTGGTCGGGAATCGAACCGGCGGTTCTCCTCATCATTTTCAAACAACCGGACGCGAATGTCATCGAGACGGTCGATCGTATCAAGGCCGCGCTTCCGCAGGCGGAGAAGTGGATTCCTCCAAGCGTTAACATCAAGATACTTAGCGACCGCACCCTCACCATTCGCTCCTCGGTGCAGGATGTGCAGTTCTCCCTCCTTCTTAGCATTGCCCTCGTGGTGATGGTGATTTTCCTCTTTCTGCGAAGGTTCTGGCCGACCTTGATCGCGTGCGTAACCGTGCCTCTGGCGCTGGCTGGCACCTTCGGAGTGATGTACCTGTGTCACTACAGCCTGGACAATCTTTCGCTGATGGCTGTCACGGTTTCCGTTGGATTCGTGGTGGACGACGCGATTGTTGTTATCGAAAACGTCTTCCGCTTTGTCGAGCAGGGCCTGTCCCCCTTTGAGGCTGCCTTGAAAGGCGCGCAGGCAAATCGGATTTACGGTGGTTTCCATCAGTCTCTCCCTTGTAGCCGTATTCATCCCGCTGCTGTTCATGGGCGGTCTGATCGGACGCCTTTTCCATGAATTCGCGGTCACGCTGAGCGCCGCGATTCTTGTCTCGGGCGTCATCTCTCTCACCCTCACACCCATGATGTGCTCGCGGTTCCTTAAAGCGGAATCATCGCAACCTCCTCCAGGCCTGTTTTACCGGATGAGCGAGCGGGCGTTCGATTGGCTGCTCGGTCACTACGCCTCCGGCCTTAAGTGGGTGCTTCGGCATCAGATCCTTCATGCTACTGGTGGCCGTCGCTACTTTTTGCGCGACCATCTGGCTCTACCGTCTGGCTCCGAAAGGGCTCTTCCCCCAGCAGGATACAGGCATGCTGATGGGCACGACGGAAGCGTCGCAGGACATCTCGTTTCAAGCCATGGCGAAGCTGCAGACTCAGGTAGCCCGCATCGTTATTGCCGATCCGGCGGTTGATACCATCGGCTCCTTCGCGGGCGGTGGCGGCGGTGGTTCCACCGTCAACAATGGCACGGATGTTTGTCTCCTTAAAGCCGCGTGCGAACGGAAGGTGGGCGCCGATCAAATCGTTGACCGTCTTCGACACCAGCTTGCAAAAGGGTTCCCGGGATCAACCTGTTCCTCCAGTCAGTGCAGGACATCCGCGTTGGTGGCCGCGCCAGCAAGGCGCAGTTTCAGTATGCACTGCAAAGCGGCAGTCTTGATAACTTGAACCTCTGGGCGCCGCGTCTCGTGGAGAAGCTGCGCAAGATGCCGGAGCTAAGAGATGTCAACAGCGACCAGCAAACCGGAGGTCTGCAGGCAAATGTCGAAGTGGATCGTGACGCCGCCGCAAGGCTGGGCATCACTGTCGAGGCCATTGATAACACGCTATACGACGCCTTTGGCCAGCGCCAGGTCTCGACCATCTACGAACGTTACAATCAGCATCACGTCGTGATGGAGGTCGATCCGAATTATCTTTCCGATCCTTCGCCTTCAGAAAATCTATCGTCAAATCGACAAACGGACGTCAGGTGCCGCTTTCCTCGGTTTCCCGAAATTCTCCATCTCGAACGCTTTTCTCTCCGTCAATCACCAGGGGCAGTTCCCGGCTGTGACCCTCTCCTTCAACCTCTGCTCCCGGGATTTCGCTAGGCAACGCGACCGATCTCGTCACCAACGCCGCGCATGAGATGAAGATGCCGGGCGACATCATCCGCAGCTTCCAGGGAACCGCGCAGGTCTTTCAATCTTCCCTGTCCAGCACCCCGATCCTTCTCGCTCGCCGCGCTCGTCACCGTCTATATCGTCCTCGGCGATTCTCTACGAGAGCCTCATCCATCCCATCACCATTCTCTCCACGCTCCCCTCAGCCGGAGTCGGAGCGTCTGCTCGCCCTGATGATTGCAGGCGTCGATCTCTCGCTGGTCTCCTTCATCGGCATCATCCTTCTCATGGGCATCGTGAAAAAGAACGCGATCATGATGATCGATTTCGCGCTCGAAGCTGAGCGCAGCGACAATCTCACTCCGGAGGAGGCCATCTACAAAGCCTGCGTCATCCGGTTTCGGCCCGATCATGATGACAACCATGGCCGCACTGTTCGGCGCTGTTCCCCTTGCGCTTGGTCTTGGCACCGGCTCGGAACTTCGCCAGCCTCTTGGCATCAGCGTGGTCGGAGGCCTCATTGTCTCTCAGTTTCTGACGCTATACACGACCCCCGTCATCTACTTGGCATTCGAACACATGGCGCGTCGTGGAAGGCTTGGGGAGCGCGGGGTCAGCGCGCTCGCTTCCCGTCGCTGTCCGCATGGCGCCCAACTGATCCGCGACTAAGGTCCTTTTCTCTCGCTCTCAGACGTCTCCTTCTTCTGCTTCTTCTGCATGAGCGAAGCCGCCGTAGGCCACCGACTGTGCTTGGCTACTACCCATGCTGGAATACCGGTCTTCCTCCAGAGAAAATCAACTTCCGGCTTTTCACTCATTTGGTGCACGCGTTTGCCACCATCAATACGATGGAACTCTCCGCGCGGACGGCAACCTCCCGAGCGACGTCCCTTACCGAGCGCCGCACATGCCGCTGGCGTGAAAGTCCTCCTGGGGCTGGGAGGCGAGGGGAGTGGTCCCGCTTTCAGCGCGCTGGCGAAGAATCCGGCGAGGATGCGGAAATGCGTTCAGTCAATTAGCCGAAGTCGTCGCTGACAACAGATACGACGGCGTTGATGTGGACTGGGAATTCCCGAGCCCTGGAGACAAGGAAAACCTTGTCCTGTTTGTCACGATTCTGCGTGGGGCTCTGCGGAGCACGAATCGCGTCGGCGCTTCTCACGATGGCTGTGCCGGCCATCGGCGAAGACACGGAGTCTTTTGATGGCGCCAAACTCGCGCCCCTTGTCAACTTCATCCAGATCATGAGCTATGACCTGCATGGCCCGTGGAAGCAGGAGAACGGGCACGTTCAGCCACGCCGGATTCAACTCCCCTCTGCATGAGACCACCGCGGACGCTGATCGATGGGAATGCCTATTCATTTCAAAAATTTGTGGAGTGCTGGCAAGCAAGAACTTTCCGAAAGACAAAATTCTGATTGGCATTCCCTGCTTTGGCCACGGGTTTGCGACCAGCGGTTGGGGCCAAACGCCGCTTCGGCCCGAAGCTCGCATCCCGACATCGCGTTCAACGACATCGCGGCCCTTCTTTCGGCCGGTTGGAACCGGCATTGGTCAAAGGACGCAGGTGTTCCGTGGCTGCGGAACGCAGATGCCAGCGAACTCATTTCCTATGATGATGAGCAGTCCGTTGCGCTCGAAAGCCGCATGGGCGAATCAAGCCGGTATGCAGGGGATACTTCTTTTGGGAAATCACGCAGGATCTGGAGCCTCTGTCTCCCGCTGCTCCCCGGCACAATGTTCTTGTCGAAGCCGCCCGGCCAGCCTGGCATCGCGCCAAACGATTTATGGAAATAGGTGTCTCCCCGGACGCGGGTTCTCGGCGCGCCATCTCGCAACGCAAGCCGCTCACGGAAGAATCGTGACCATCCAATCCACGCCAAACCGATCCGTCACCATCCCGAAACATGGCGACCAAAACGTCTTGCCGAGCGGCATTTCAACCTTCCCGCCTTCGCTCAATGCGGCGAAGCGCGCTCTTGGCCGATCCTTCTTCGGGCAGCGCGAGCGATAGTGAGAAGCCACTGAATTTGCCGTCGCTGTCGCATCCGCTCCGAGGCCATGATAACGCTCTCCCCGATCTTAAAGGAAGCGTGCATGATCTTTTCCTCCCAGTCGGGCGGAACCTTATCGGGGGAATCGGATCGGGAGTTTCTTTAAACGGCATCATCATGGTGACTTCAGCGCCCAGATTATCGCGGTAAAATTCGACCGCTTCTTCACATCTGCCGCCGAATATGAGGTAGGGATGGATGATGGTGTTTGGCATGGTGGAGATTTTTGGAATTTGAACTGAACCTCAAAATGAAGAGATCCGCGCTTATCTCAACCTTAAATTCCGGTGGTGGCAATTTGCCGCGCGGAAGCGCGAGAGAGCCAATTTGCGAAACGTCACTCCCAGCACGTTTCCACTTGGGACAGCACGTTTCTGAAGGGCACGGCGGCCCAGCGTCCGAACTCGGGGCGTCGCGTTAATTTAGCTCGGGTGGTCGCCGGGCTTGTGAGACCGCAGAAAAAGCGCGTGAGCGCTCGCGGGCTTGCCAGCGCCGGATTCTCCTCAAAGATGATCCCGCGAATCTCGTCGGCATCCGCCTCCGTAAAAGGTTTTAACGGCGAGGAGGGCAGGGTAACCCGCGCGGCAGGCTGGCCTGTCCGGCAATAGTGGCAGTGCCCGCAGTTTGCCTCTTCGAGTTTCTCTCCGAAGTAGGCCAGGAGCCGCCGGGTTATGCAACCTGGGGCGCTCGCGAATTCCAGGAACCCGGTCATCCGCTGCAGGTCTCGCTCTTCCCGCGTCGCGAACAGCTTCGCGATGCGGAGGGATACTTCCTCCGGACTGGCGTCCCCAGCGCGTTCACATAATCGGAAGCCATTTCGCAGGCCAGCCGGTTTCTGCGAGATCGCGCCTGTCTCCTCCAGCCACGCCAGCGCCTTAACGATCCGCTCCCGCGGTTCACCGAGAACGCGCGCCGCTTCTTCGAACTCCAGCGTCAGATACTTGGGACCGCGTTTCCCCGCCTGTAACAGATTGGCCAGGAAGCGCCGCCGCTCTTCGGTGTGGCCTTGGAGGATGGCTTCATCGGGACGGAGAAACTGAACCTGGGTGCTTTCGTAGAATGTTCGAGTCGGTTGCAGGAAGCCTTCAAGTTCCAGATAGGTGATCACTGTCTCGACCACGAGGGGGCGGATATCCGTCTCCTGGCTGAGGTCGTAGCGGCTCACGTGGAACTCCTTCCCCGCGCCTAGCATCCGTCGGACCAGCGCCTCAAGGGCGGGCAGTTCCGGTGTATCGCCAAGGGTGAAATTCTCAAGCGGGATCGCGTCATCGGCGCAAGCGAGCAGTTCGCAAAACGCAGGTTGTCCGTCACGACCAGCGCGTCCAATTTCCTGCTGATAATTCTCGAGCGTCTTGGGCAGATTGAAATGGATGACGCTGCGAATGTCCGCCTTATCAATCCCCATGCCGAAAGCGATGGTTGCGACGATGACCTCGCACTCGCCGCGCATGAAGCTCTCCTGCGTTGCCGATCGCTCCTCGGCATCCATCCCGGCGTGATACGCGCGAGCGCGGAGGCCTGCCGTGACGAGGTGAGCGGCTACTTCCGCGGCCGTCTTCTGGAAGGTTACATACACCACTGCGGGACGCGTTTTGGCATTCCCCAGTCGGCGAGTCAGCAGCCCGAGCCGATCAGCCGCCGCGCAGGGAGTAACGCGCAGATGAAGGTTGCTCCTCCGAAATGAAGTCTGCACGTGCCGGCTATCCGCGATGTGGAAGGCCCTGCAGATATCCCGCGCCACCTCGGGAGTCGCCGTCGCGGTTAGCGCCAGCACCGGAAGCAGTTTCAGTTCGTCCGCCACCCGGGCCAGGCGCAGGTAATCCGGCCGGAAATTATGTCCCCATTCGGAAATGCAATGTGCTTCATCGATCGCCACCATGGAGATTCTCGCCTGGCGCAGCCGATCCAGGAACGCTTCCCCCGACAACCGTTCCGGGGCCACATACAGCAGCTTCAGTTTTCCAGCTCGCAATCCGGCATACACCTGCTGCGTCTCCTGTGCGGTGAGGCTGGAGTCGAGTCGCGCCGCAGCCACCCCGCGCGCTCGCAGAGCGTCCACCTGATCCTTCATCAACGCGATCAGCGGAGAAACCACCAGAGCCGTTCCCTCCAGCAACACGGCGGGTAGTTGATAGCAAAGGGACTTGCCCGCCCCGGTTGGGAAGAGAGCCAAGGCGGAATCTCCCGCGAGAAGCGCGCGGATTACTGTTTCCTGCCCCTCCCGGAAGGCAACGTGTCCGAAACGCGCGCGAAGCTCGGCCAGCAAATCCATAGCCCCGGACTCTTTCAGAGTCCGGATAAGTGAACAAGCGCGGAACTTATGATGTGCGCGGCGCCACCGCCCGAGCAGTGGGGATTGCTCTAGTCTCTAAGCGCTGCCTCTTCCTTTTCTCCGCGCTGATGAGTTTGCTTCTCCGGCGGAACATCCGAGTTCACTTTCTCGTTGATCTTCGCCTGTGTCGTCACAGGCAGGATGCGCCGGGCAGCAGTCATGATCTTGTTAAGAGTTCCTGGGACTACGAACAACTCTCCCGCGATCATGGCGTCGTAGCCAGCCTTCGCGACGTCCTGCGGTGACATCACGTTGGAACTCTGCCGTCCGAGGATTCCCTCGGCGTCCCCCTTTTTGAAGAAATCTGTGTCCGTAACGCCGGGGCATAACGCCGTTACCGAGATCGGAGTGTCGTCGAGCTCCACCGCCAGCGCTTCGCTCCACGAAAGCACAAAGGCTTTGCTCGCGGCATACGTCGCCAGCATCGGCGCGGGCTGGAAACCCACCATTGAAGCCGTGTTAAGGATGCGCCCGCGATTGCGTCGCAGCATCGGCGGGAGGAAAAACTTCGTCAGCCGCAGCACGGCCTCCACGTTCAACCGCATCACCGAAAGGTCTTCATCAATCGACATCTCCCACCATTTTCCCTGTGAGCCGTGACCCGCGTTGTTCACAAGGATGTCGATTTCGATCCCTGCCTCCTGCAACTCGTCAAAAATTTCCTGCGCGGCATCTGGCTCCTCCAGATCTTTTGCGATGACGCGGGCCGTGACGTTATGTTTTGCGCGGAACTCCGCCGCCACCTCTTCCAGTTCGGACGCGACTGGAGCCACGATAACCACCGGATGTCCGTGGCGGGCAAACTCATGAGCAAGGTGGAGACCAATGCCGCTGGAGGCGCCGGTAATAAGGGCCGTTTCTGTGTTCATGGCGAGTTTGGATTGTTAGAGTTTAAGTGCGCGCGCTCCTGTTCAGAGACGCCGCATGACGATTAGTTTTCGGGTGTTTAAACATCATTGGCCGTATCCCGCTCAGGAAGTCGCGGAATTTTTGGCCGGACAAACGTCAAGACTCAGGCGAACATCAGCCACCAAATGAAGCAGCATTGCCTTTGGAAGGCTGTTACCCCTTCTCGGATTCAATGAAAACTCCGGTCAACAATACAGGCGCTGTTCGGTGGGGAATCATTGGGTGCGGCGACGTGACCGAAATCAAGAGCGGTCCGGCTTTCCAGCGAGCAGTGGGCTCCGAGCTGGTGGCGGTGATGCGGCGCAACGGGGCACTGGCGGCTGATTACGCCAGACGCCATGGCGTCAGCCGGTGGTATGACGACGCCCGGGCGCTCGTAAACGATCCTGAAGTGGACGCCGTCTATGTCGCCACCCCGCCCAACGCCCACCTTGAGTGCGCCTTGCTCGCCGCCGCTGCCGGCAAACCTGCCTACGTGGAAAAACCGATGGCGCGCAACGCCGCTGAATGTGAAGTCATGATCCGCGCTTTCCGGGACGCTGGCCTGCCGCTGTATGTCGCGTACTATCGCCGTGAACTGCCCCGATGCCGCAAAGTTCAGGAGCTGCTCTCCGCGAACGCCATCGGCGTCCTGACCGGCGTGTCCTATCGCTTTGCAAGTCCTGTTCAATCCGCCAGCGAAGGCGCGTGGCCCTGGCGCTTGAGCGCGGAAGTTGCCGGCGCCGGCCTTTTCCTCGATCTCGGCTCGCACCTTCTGGATCTGCTCGATTTGCTTGTGGGACCCGTGTCCAATGTGGCTGGAACCGCCGCGAATATCGCGACGCCCATGGATGTGGAAGACACCGTGGCGATGACGTTCCGAACCGCGTCAGGCGCCCCGGGCGCCGCAAGTTGGAACTTCGCGAGCGCGCTGAACGATGATGTCCTTGAGCTATCTGGAACAACGGGCCGGGTCAGCCTCTCCATCTTTGGCAACGAACCGGTGAAGCTCGAAACCGGCGGCGGATTGCAAACCTTTGACCTGCCCAACCCGCCGCACGTCCATCAGCCTCTCGTCCAGACCATTGTCGATGAACTCCTCGGACGCGGCATCTGCGCCAGCACGGGTGACTCCGCGCTGCGCAGTTCAGTGATTATGGATCATGTCCTGTCGGGCTACTACGGCGGGCGCGGCGACGCCTTCTGGACGCGGCCAGCCTCGTGGCCGGGTCGAAGGAAGTAGAGGTTGACGCAGACGCGCGTATCACCCGCGCAACCGGCACCTTCAGGTCGTTTGGTGAAAGCCAGAGGAATCTTGCGGCACGGGGGAAAGCACCTCTTTCAGCGCCTTCAACAGCGTTCCGGCAGTGTAGGGCTTCGGGAGAAAATGTTTCACCCCCAGATTCGCGGCTTGCGTCACGTGTCCGTTGGCGGAGAGCCCGCTCGCGCCGACGATAAGCACCGCGGGATTCATCCGCCGCAGCGCCCGGATGGTTGCCGGCCCGTCCATGATCGGCATCATCATGTCAGTGAGCACAGCAGCGATCTCCGCCCCTCGGCGGGCGTAAACAGCCACAGCTTCCGCGCCGTCTGAAGCCACGAGGACGCGGTAACCAAAAGCCTCCAGCGTCTGCTGGGTTATGTCGCGTATGGACGCCTCATCATCCACCACCAGAATGACTTCGCCATTTCCGCGCGGCATCTCCGTTGCCTGCGCGACGGCGGCGGGGGAACTCTCTGTCACTGCTGGCAAGTACACCTTAAACGTCGTCCCTTTGCCAAGTTCGCTGTAGACACGGATGAAGCCGCCGTGACTGCGGACGATTCCCATCGACGTGGAGAGTCCCAGCCCGGTGCCCTTTCCAATCTCCTTGGTCGTAAAAAACGGGTCGAAAATTTTTGCGGTAACTTCCGGAGGCATGCCGCATCCAGTGTCCTCGACCTGCAGGTAAACATGGGGTCCGGGGGAAGCTTCGGCGTTCATGGCCACATAGTGGGCATCAAGCGTTATGTTTTGCGCGGAGAGAGTCAGGACGCCGCCGGCAGGCATGGCGTCCCGGGCATTCACGCATAAGTTCAGGAGCACTTGGTGGAGCTGCGTGGGGTCGCCGATGACGCTCCACAGGTCTTGCGGATACATCGTCCGCACCTCGATATCCTTCGGAAAGGTATCTCGGGCGATCTTGGTCATGTCTCCGAGGAGATGTTTGACCTGTACTTCCATGCGCTGTCCCTCCACGCCGCGGGCAAACGAGAGAACCTGCCGAACCATGTCGGCCCCTCGCTGGGCGCTCATCTCGATGATGGACAGCAATTCCTGGCTCGCCGGATCGGTGAACTTCATCTTCAGCAAATCGAGGGACATGATAATCGGCCCCAGCGAATTATTCAGATCGTGCGCGATGCCGCCGGCCAGGGTGCCAATCCCCTCCATCCGCTGGGCGCGGAGGAATTGCTGCTCCAGCTTCTTGCGCTCCGTCAGATCCAGAGCGAAGGAAATTCCCTCGTCAGGATTGTCTGTAAACGCCGCCGCGCCCTCCAACACCGGAACCCGTGTGCCATCTTTGCGCAGATATTCTTTCTCATAGGGTACGCACGCTCCCTTCGTCTTCATCTCTTCGGTGCAATTTTGATCGAGCTTGGCGAATTCAGGGGGAGTCAAAGCGATCCAGTTCAGCGTCCCGGCCTCCAACTCCTCGCGCGTGTAACCTACCATCTGAAGGAACGCGTCGTTGGCTTCCGTGATCTCGCCATTCGTCCGCCGGATCATCACCCCCTGCGCGTTGGAATCGACCAGCCGCCGGAAGCGCTCTTCACTCCGCAGGCGGTCTGTGATGTCGCGCACCGCCGTCACGATATAATCCCGGTCCAGTCTCACCCACTTCGCGCTGAATTCGATGGGGAAGGTTGAGCCATCCTTTCGCCGATGGGTGCCGCGGCCGGTGATGACGCCGGTTGAGCGAATCTTCTTCACAAAGTCCGCCCAGAGCGCGTCGGTCATCTCGGGATTGATATCCGTCACTCGCTGCTCCAGATACTCCTCGCGCGTGCATCGGAGATCCACCGCGCCCTTCTCGTTTACGTCGAGAAAGCGCCCCGTCTCCGGGTCGACGACTTC
This sequence comes from uncultured Verrucomicrobiae bacterium, assembly GCA_963828525.1. Taxonomy (GTDB): domain Bacteria; phylum Verrucomicrobiota; class Verrucomicrobiia; order Chthoniobacterales; family Chthoniobacteraceae; genus CAWHEP01. Next base: position 363,046 of record CAWHEP010000008.1, on the reverse strand, counting down.
AAACGTGTCATTCGATTGGTCAACCAGACTGCGGAAGAGCCGCAACTCCTCCTCGACCCGCTTTCGCGCGCTGATATCACGCGCCACTTTTGAAACGCCCGCCACCTGCCCCGTCGTGTCTTTGATCGGCGACGCTGTCAGCGAGATGTCAATCAAACGCCTATCCTTGGTGAGCCGTAGCGTTTCGAAGTGCTCCACACTCTCCCCATGCGCGATCTTGCCTATGATGAAGTCCTCCTCCTGCTGCCTGTCCGCGGGGATTATCCGCCGGATTGAAGTCCCAACCATCTCGTCGCTCGTGTAGCCGAAGATGCTTTCCGCGCCCTGGTTCCAGCTCGTGATGATGCTCCGCAGATCCTTACCAATGATCGCGTCGTCTGACGAAGCGACGATCGCCGCGAGCCGCTGCGACGCCTCCTCCGCCAGCTTGCGAGCGGTGATATTTTCATGCGCGACGACCAGCCGGATCGGACCTTCGCCAGCGAAGCGGGTGACCCGGCCCACAAACCAACGCATTTCAGTTGGCGAATGGCAGGGATATTCCAGGGCGAACTCCGTCAGCTCGCCGCTCACGACCGCGCGAATGCCCATCGCAAATGCCGCTGCCTCCGCGCGTTCGGCTCCCTGCGCGCCGTCGCACACCACAAGATAGTTGTCTCCCGTGTCAGATCGCTGCGCCACGGGCGGATTTGCCTCTGCAAAGCGCCGCCACGCTTTGTTGGTCGCGAGGATCGTCCCTCCTTCATCCAGGACACAAAGCTGCGCTGAGAGCGCGTCAATCGCGCCTTGCGCCAATCGTCCCGCTTCCTCCAACAGCGAAGTTGAAAATATCATCCCGAGGGGTCTCGTTACGATAGCGCCCTGAGCTGCGCCACGCGAGCGCAAATTACGATCATGGCCGCGCTTCCAATCGTCGATTCGCGTGGCCTTGGCGGTTCAGCGCGAAAGTCGCCCGCGCGGGTCTTTTCCCCGATGAAGGCGTCGCGCCTTCTGAACCTGCTGGATAACGTCTTTTGGTGCTGGTATTGCGGGCGGTGACACCTTCTGGACAAGACCACCCACTTGGCCGGGGCGAAGGCAGTAGCGGCTGCTTACTCCGCAACCGGGTGCGCGCTCACCTACCGCGTCCTGCTCGGCCCCTTGGGCCACAACCTGCGCGCGCGGGCCGCGCCGCAATCGCACTGTTGGCATTGAGCGGGGGACGGAGCAACGCAAGCGCCTGCAAGCCATCGAAGCGGCACCGCTCGACGGCGCGCTTGGGGGATCGCACAGAGCGCCTCCTGGGATGTCTGCGATCCACGAAAGGGCGCGCATTCTCGGACCGTCGACGCAACGCCCCGGCAGTGCCATCGCCCCCGGAGTGGTGCCATGGAAGGCATCTTCAAGGGCGGGGACGTAATCCCAGGATGAGGCGTTCGATGACCTCGCCGACCAGGGCATCCAGGGGGATTTTCTTGAACTTACCATTGGTCGAGACGGAGATCAGTCCCTGCGTCGCCGCAAAGGCGACCAGCCCGATGCGGGCGGGATCGCCGGGAATCACCTCGCCCCGCTGCTGGCCGGCGGTGAAGATGTCCGCGGCGCTCGAGAGGGCTCGTTCACTCGCCTCCAACAAGCCGGCGGGCGGGTCCGGGCGATGTTTCGCCTCCAGCATCAAGCCGAACAAGAAACGGATGCTGCAAAGCGAAGCGGACGTGGGCGCGAGCCAGTTGGGTCAGCCGTTCGTCGAAACTCTGGCCACGGTCCCTGGCCGCGCGGGCCATGAAGACGCCAAACCGTTCAAAGCCGCGTTGCGCGAGGGCATCGAGCAGCGCCTGCTTGTCGGCGAAATGGCGGCGCGGCGAGGTGTGGCTGACGCCCAACTGCCGGCTGAGTTCGCGCAGGGTCAGGCGGCCCGCGCCCGCCGCCTCCACGGTGCGCTCCGCGGCATCCAGGAGCGCTTCTCGCAGGTTGCCGTGATGGTAGGGACGGGGGCGCGGTTCCATGCGCGCCAGTTTACATGAGGGACGAGGAAGCTCGGCGAATGTTTCCTTTGACAACATTGTTTCCGACTGGCAACATAAGCGCGTCCCTCCATCCACCAGACGCGATCACGAACCATGAAACTCTCGAATAAAACGATCCTCATCACCGGCGGGGCCAGCGGCATCGGCCTGGAACTCGCCCGGCAGCTCCTGCCGCGCGGCAACACGATCCTGCTCACGGGTCGCGACCCGGAGAAACTCGAAGCCGGCCGGCAGGCGCTACCCGGTGCGCACCCCTTTCAGAGCGACGTCAGCGATCCCGCCGCCGTGGCCGCGCTGCATGCGGAGGTCCTGGCGCGTTTCCCGGCCCTGGACACTCTGATCAACAACGCCGGGATCATGCGCAGCCTGAACCTCCACCAGCCGCGCGATCTGGCCGACGTCACCCGGGAGATCGACATCAACCTGCGCGGACCGCTCCAGATGATTCAGCAATTCCTGCCGCATCTGAAAACCCGTCCCGGCGCGCTGATCGTCAACGTTTCCTCGGGGCTGGCCTTTGTTCCCCTGCCCGTGTCGCCGGTTTACTGCGCCAGCAAGGCCGCTTTGCACTCGTACACGCAGTCGCTGCGCGTGCAGTTGCGGGACACGAGGGTAACGGTCGTCGAACTGGCCCCGCCCGGCACCGAGACGGCGCTGTTTCGGGGCGTGACGCCGCGGGAGACGAAGGGTCCGAAGCCGATGGACGTGACCGCGCTGGTTAAGAAAGCCATTGCCGGGATCGAGGCGGGCAAGTTGGAAATCCGCCCCGGCGTCGCCAACGTGCTGAAGCTGATGAGCCGGGTCGCGCCGGCGTTCATGCTCAAGCAGATGGCGAAGATGTAACCATACCAGCAGAAAAAGCGATGAATGACGAAGCATGCCTGAAGACGTGGAAGACTTACCAGTCAGCTTGGGGACCGATCGCCGAGGCAGAGCGCCGCAAGCTGCTTGCGAGGGCGTCGCGGACGACATTGCGGAGCGCGGCGGGCCAGTTGCTGAGCCGGTTGGGGTTGCAATTCGATAAACTTTCTCTGAAGGACAAAATCTTAAAATTTATTGTCCATTATTGTTTACATAGTCGTCATTCCAGCGCGTGTTCGGCGCGATGGCGCCCGTTGACCTCGCGCTAGATCTCGTAAATCTACTTTTAGATTAAAGTCCCGCGACGCGTCTCTACCGGCACCGGGGTTTTTCAAAACTGGAGGCGAGCAAAGCGCCACGCCTTTCCGGGCAACAGTTCGGGAGCCTGCGCCATGAGTTGCGTAATGGTCCGCCCCGCGAGAGGGCCATGGCAACAGGGCTGGCATGATCCGCCCGGTCGCCCAGAAGCCCCGCTTCCCCGATCGGTCCGTCGTCCGGCAGCGGCGCGGTGAGCCAGTCGGCCAGGCGTCGGCCACCCCAGACGCGATATTGAACGATCTGCGCGAAACGCACTGGATAGAGCGAGATTCCGATCATGATCTTCGCTCATTCGCCACCGCCCCCGAGCTGCTTCTCGCCCCTCGCGCCGCCGTCTTTTCCAAGGCTTCGTAGCCGGAGATCACGTCGAAGAGTTCCTCGTCGATCGAGGTCTGGCGCAGGCGGTGGAAGGTGCCCTGGAGCGTCGCGAGCAGGTCGTTGATGTTCTTGTCGGCGCGCTGCATCGCGGCGAGCCGGCTGGCGTTTTCGCTGGCGAGAGATTCGGCGCAGGCCCGGAAGAGCGAGATGAAAAGGTATTCACGAATGAGGGCGCGGAGCGTCGCGGCGCCGCCTCCCAGGACTTCCGGCGGGAGTTTGGTCGGCCAGGCGACTTGGGCCAGACCTTGCTGCCATTTGGCGTCCAACGGCAACAACCGCTGGCCGACCGGATCGTACAGCGCCCCGGATCGCGGGCGATTATGGAAAACATAGACGCGGCGTAGCTACCATCCACGCGGCGCGCTTCGCTTTCGATCTGGATTCGACCGACGAGCGGCGCGATGGCCTGCACAGAATTGGGCACCGCGAAGAGCCCCAGCATCGACAGGCCGGCATCCGCCAAGCGGGCGTGGACGCGCTCGCCCACGGCCCAGACGCGCGCTTCGCCCGACAGCGCGGCCAGCGTCTTGATCGCATAGTCCGCGACGATGTCATTGAACTGGCCGACCAACCCCTGGTCGGAGCCGAACACGATGGCTCCAATTGGAGAGGCGTCGGACTCGGCGGGCGGCAGAGGGACCGCGCCGGCGGGGGCCGTCTGGCGGAGACAGGCGCCCAAGCCCAGCTCTACGGTGTGATAGTAGTCGCCCAGGGCGCGCACCGATTTTTCGTATTGTCCGATGCTCGACGCGGCCAAAGCCTTCATCGTGCGGACGACGGATTGGAGATCACCGGCACTACTGATCTTGCGGCGCAGAGCGGCGATTGAGTCACTCATGAGTGTTCCTTTGGGCCGCCGTCGGTTTCGGTTGGAAGGGGACCAGGGCCTGGCGCGCAATCTCGACGATCGCTTGCCGGTCTTCGTCGCTCAGTTTGTCGGCTGTCTCGAAGCGCGTGGCAATTTGCTTGGAAATCTTCCTGGCCGCCTCCTGCACGGCTTGCTCCGCCTCCGTCATTTTTTCCATCGGCACCGAGTCGAACAGCTCCGCGGTCAACGCGAGCAGGGTGGCAATCTGCGCGGGGACGGAGACGGGCGTAAACTGCGGCTGCTTGAGACAGGCGCGGATGCGTTTCCCGTGCTCGATGATCTGGCGCGTGTCGTCGTCGAGTCGCGCACCAAAGCGGGCGAAGGTTTCCAGTTCCTCGAACTGCGCGTAGGCGAGCTTCAGATCGCCCGCCACCGCCCGGTAAGCCGCGCGCTGCGCCTTTCCGCCGACGCGCGAAACGGATTTGCCGACATCGACCGCGGGCAGCACTCCCAATTCAAAAAGCGAGGGCGAAAGGTAGATCTGCCCATCCGTGATGGAAATCAGGTTGGTCGGGATGTAGGCGGAAATATTCTGCGCCTCGGTCTCGATGATCGGCAGCGCCGTCAGCGAACCGCCGCCCGCTCCGGCTCAGATGTGTCGCCCGCTCCAGCAACCGCGAGTGAATATAGAAGATGTCGCCGGGAAAAGCCTCGCGGCCGGGCGGGCGGCGGAGCAGGAGCGAGAGCTCGCGGTAGGCGCGGGCATGCTGAGTGAGATCGTCGTAAACGATCAACACGTCGCGGCCGGCCTCCATGAAGTACTCGGCGATGCTCGTGGCGGCGTAGGGCGCGACGTAGGCCAGGCCGGGCGGATCATTGCCCTCGCTCACAACGACCACGGTGTAATCCATCGCGCCCTTCTCCCGCAAAGTGGCCACCGCCTTCGCCACGGCGCGAGGCGCGCTGGCCGATGGCGCAATAGACACAGAGAACATTCTGACCGCGCTGGTTCAGGATGGTGTCGAGCGCGATGGCCGTCTTGCCCGTTTGCCGGTCGCCGAGAATCAGCTCGCGCTGGCCGCGGCCGACGGGAATGAGCGCGTCAATGACCTTGAGCCCAGTCTGGAGAGGCACCGTCACGGGCGCGCGATCCATGATGGGAGCGGACGGGCGCTCCGTGGGCAAGCGCGCGCTCGCGACCACCGGTCCGTGCCATCAAGCGGCCGGCCGAGAGGATCGATCACACGGCCCAGGAGAGCGTCGCCGACGGCGACATCCATGACCCGGCCGGTTCGCGTCGACCTCATCGCCGGCGTGCAGATGCGAATACTCGCCGAGCAGGACGACACCGATTTCGTCTTCATCGACATTGAAGGCGATGCCAAAGACGCCGCCGGGAAACTGTACCAACTCCTCGAAACCCACACCGGGCAGACCGGACACTTTGGCGATGCCGGTGGCGATGCTGGTGATCGTGCCGACTTCACGCGGGAGCATTGGCGCGTCGAAGTGTGCGCTCGCCTGTCCGATGCCCGCGAAAAGCACGATCGAAGAGGCTCTTCAAGTCTTCGGGCGCGCTGGTCATGACGCGGTGACTGGTCCCGCTTCGAATGGCCCAGAATCTCGGCGACGCCTTTCTCCATGAGCTTCGAGATAGTCGGAAATGCTCCACGCGACCTTTTGTCCGTTCGCGCTGAGTTCGATCCCGCCGATCAGATCCGGCGCGGTTTCGAAGCGCAGGTGCAGGTCGACAGAGAATGTTTCGTTGAGCGCATTTTGAATCGCCGCCCTTTGCTCAGCCGGCAAGTCAAACGCGCTGCGCACCATCGCGGGTTCGGAGGCAGTCTTGAGCGCCTTGGTAAGCCCAGCTTTTGCGGAGCCGTCGATGATCGCGCAAGCGGCGCATGAAGACGGCGCCCACGCGCTCTTCGAGACTGGCGGTGGCGAGGTCAGCCAGTGTCTTGCGCGCGATGGCAAAACTTCCTGCTGCGTCCGGCGTGATGATTGCTGAGCTTAAGTTCCGCGCGTCTTCGCGCAGCGCGTCCTGCGCGCTTCGCGCTCACTGCGTCCGCCGCTCTGGCGGCCTCCTCAAGGAGGCGACGCCCTTCCTTCCCTGCGTCCTCCGTCGCCTTTGCTCAGAGCGCCGCGCGTTGCTCTGTCGAACTCCTCGTTCTTATATTGAAACTCGTCGCGCTGTTTTTGGGCCTCCGCTTTTTTGGTCTCGGCCTCCGCCAACTCCGCGGCGATCTTCGCTTCCCGGGCCTCGATTGCGTGGAGAATGGGCTTATAGAGATACCGCTTCATCAACCAGATGAGGAGGAGAAAGTTGAGCGCCTGCGCGCCAACGGTGAACCAGTCGATGAGCATGGGCTACTTGCCCGCCGTGGCGGCGACGACGTGATTCCAGAACGGGTTGGCAAAGATCAGAATCATCGAGACCACGAAACAATAGATCGCGGTCGATTCGATCATGGCCAGACCCACGAAAAGGGTGCGCGTGATGGTAGCGGAGGCGTCGGGCTGTTGCGCCAGCGCGGTAAGCGCGGTCGCCACCGAACGGCCTTCGCCGAGCGCCGGGCACATGCAGCCGATGCCGGTGGTGAGGCCGGCGGTGACGATGGAGGCGACGGCGATGAGGGTTATGCTATCCATAAATACTGTCCTTCGATTCGGTAGTTCGTGTTTCGAGACGCCGGCGCCGGCGTCGGCTCGGGTTTTCGGCCGCGGGTCGCCGCCGCGATATAGACCGCCGCCAGAATGCTGAAGATATAGGCCTGCACCATGCCGGTGAGCAGGCCGAGCAGCGGTCATCACGATCGGGAAAATGAACGGCGTGATCGTCAGCAAAATCGCGATGATCATCGCGCCGCTCATCATGTTGCCGAACAGGCGCACGGCGAGCGCCAGGGTCCGCGAGAGCTCGCTGATGATATTAAACGGCAGCATGATGACTGTCGGCTCCATATAGGTTTTCAGGTATCCGCCGCATGCCTTGTCCCGATGCCAAAGAACGGCACGGCCACAAAGACGCAGAGCGCCAGCGCCGCGGTCGTGGAGAGCGAGCCGGTCGGCGGCTCGATAACCGGGAAGCACCGTACAAAGACTGCCGCGACGCGACGAAGAGGAAGAGCGTGCCGAGAAAGCCGAGATACTTCTTCCGGATGGTCGAGGCCCGACCTCTTGATTTGTTTCTCGATCGCCGTCACCACGATTTCCAGCAGATTCTGCCAGCGCGAGACGCTCGTGGTCCGTCGGATAGCCTGCGGGTGATCAGCTTCGAGCCGACGGCGAGGACGAGCATCAGGCCCCACGTAAAGACAATGGTGGCGTTCAGTTTGAAAAAGCCATGCTGCCAGAAAATCAGTTCGTCAGGACTAAGGTGCATGATGACCTCCTTTCGTGGACCGGCTCAGCCGCGTGACCATGACAGCGACGCGCGCCATGAAAACCCAGCAGGCACGACCAGCAGCCGTCGCCAATTCGCCCTGCGCGACGAAATAAAAGCCGACCAGAGCGCAACGCCCATCCGCAGCAAGCAAGCTGCCGAGAACCAGAGCGCGGGCTGCGGTGAAGACACGCCCTGGCGCACCGTCCACCAGAGGCCGCCGAAGAAGATGCCGCCGAGCACCATGCCCGCCAGAGGCCAGCAGCAAGCCAGAAGTTTCATTCATGCTGCATCCTCCTGTTCTCTCGCATCGCCTTTTCCTCCTTGGCGACCCAGTGCCAGGCATTCAAGCAGCCGAGACCAGTCCGGCATCAGCAGCGCCAGCGTCCAGGAATGCTGCCCGGATGGTGCTGGTCCAGCCAGAGCCGAGGGCCGCGCCGAGCAAGGTCGGCACCGACCACCGACCAACCGATTAGTCCGATCATCCCAAGCCCAAACCAGACGCCCTGCGTGCGACGCGCGCACCCGGAGCTTACGCGCGGCCTTGGCGCCGATCTCTCGCGACAAACTTGGGTTTCCGCTTCTCGGGATGGGCGGCTTGTCACTCATGTCGAAAAGTGGCGAAGCGACGCAGAAATCCGCTTTCCATCTTGGCCATCACGAGCGTACGCTTCTGCTCCTGTTCATCCAGCGTTAGAAATTCCTTCTCCACCGATGCGCGCAGTTGACCGAGATCCGTCCGCCGATTGCGCGGCGGACGGAGACGAGGACATCCGGTCCGGTTTTCACCAGGACCCCTTCGTCCACGGCGACGAAATACCTCGCCTTTGGCTTCGGTTTCGTAAGTGAGGATGCCAGGCGTGAGCGCCGCCACGCAATCGAGCCGCTGCGGCAGCAGACCGAACGAGCCCTCGCCGGTCTCCGCGACGATCCGCGTGACGTCGGTCTCATCGACGAAGACTTCGAAGGGCAGGAGAATTTAAGATGCATGGCGACCTCCGGCTGTTGATTTGGCGCGGGCTTTGGCGTCATCTTTCGCCGTGCTGGCCTTTTCTTCGCCTCGTCGATCGCGCCGATCATGTAGAGCGCGCTCTCGGGATAGTCCTTGAATTCGTCGTGCAGGATACGCTCACAGCCGTCCAGCGCATCTTTGAGGCTCACGAGCTTTGCCCTCGATCCCGGTGAACTGCTCGGTGGTGAAGAATGGCTGGGTGAGAAAGCGCTCCAGCCGCCGCGCCCGTCCGACGACATTCCGGTCCTCCGGCGAAAGCTGCTCCAGCCCGAGCATGGCTATGATGTCCTTAGTCCGCATATTGGGCGAGCGTCTTCCGGATTTCCTGGGCCAGTGCGTAGTGCCGCTCACCGATGATGCCCGGTGTGGCCATCTTCGAGCTGGATTGAAGCGGATCGATGGCCGGAAAAGCCCTTCGCTGGCGCGTTTGCGGGAGAGCACGATGGAGGCGGAGAGATGGGAAAAGGTATGCACCGCAGCCGGGTCCGTGAAATCGTCCGCTGGCACATACACCGCCTGGATGGAAGTGATCGCGCCGGTATCTGTGTTCGCGATGCGCTCTTCCAAGCCCGCCAATTCGGTTCCCATCGTCGGCTGATAACCCAGCCGAGACGGCATTTGCCCCATCAAGCCGGAAACCTCCATCCCCGCCTGGATAAAGCGAAAAATGTTATCGATGAGCAGCAGTACATCCCGGTGCTCGTCGTCGCGGAAATACTCGGCCATGGTGAGCGCTGCGTGTCCGACGCGGAAGCGCGCTCCCGGCGGCTCGTTCATCTGACCGAAGAGCATCACCATGTTAGGCAGCACCCCCGCTTCCTTCATGTCGCGGTAAAGTTCCTCGCCTTCGCGGCATCGCTCGCCAATGCCGCAAAAGAGGCTCACGCCCTCCCGATGCCCGACCATGTTGTGGATCATTTCGGTGAGCAGCACCGTCTTGCCTACGCCGGCCCCGCCGAAGAGCCCGGCCTTGCCGCCGCGCTCCAGCGGCACAAGGACATCGATCGCCTTGATCCCGTTTCGAAGATCTCCGATTTCGTGGATCGCCGTGCCAGCGGCGGCGGTGCCCGATGAACCGAGCGCCACTGACATCCTCCAACGGCGCTCCCCGGTCGATTGGCATTGCCGAACACATCGAACATGCGCGACAGAATGCCCCTGCCGACCGGCGCCTTCAACGGTCCGCCGGTGTCCTCCACCTCCATGCCGCGGGCGAGGCCCTGGGTGGGCGTCAGCGCAATTCCCCGGACATGACGCGCATCCCGCTGGGCCTCAGCACCTCGATGACGACGTCTCCCTTCTCGCCGGCTGCAGGACTGAGTAGATGGACGGCAAAGGGCCCTCGAATCTGACGTCCACCACGCTGCCACGGACGGCGACGATGGAACCTCGGTTTCGGCGGTCTGCGTCGGCGTCCATTGCACTTTACCGGCTCTTCACTAAGGCCGCCGCGATCCACCGGCGGGCCTTTTCGACCTGCGCGGCATCGAAGCATCGAATTGTCGCCGTGGTGAACGGTCGGCAGAAGGAGCTCATTTGTTTCTCCCATTGCTTGTCTCCGACCATAGCCAGCCGCTCGACGTCGGAGAAATGCTTGAGGTCGAACTTGATGTCATCCCAGAGCGCGGCAGGCTTCCCAGCCGTGAAAATCCGTCATCTCGAACGACACACGGATCTTGCCGTGCTTCTTCACCATCTCCTCGAACTTGGGAAGGAGGCGCGCCAATCCTCGCGGGCCGATTTTTCGGGAACCTGTACCTCCAACAACTTGCCACTGTCATTCTCCCCTAGTGTGATACTCATAACTGTTTGGCTCGTTGTGACTTTCCTTAAAGTGCCGCCGGCAAAGGTGGTTGCGGACTGTGGCCGGGCCGCCATGCCAGATCCATCGTGGTTACATAGACGAAAATCGCCAGTAACATGAGGAGCGCGCCGATCCAGAAGCGCCAATCCGTGTGAGCGCGCTTCCAGTAGGGGCCATGATTGGGTGGAGCGTTGTTCCCTCCCGTCTTTGGAGGATGATGGTGATGATTCTTGCCCATTAGTTTGTCGTTCGAGACTCCGCGCTCACTTTCCGTGGGCAAGGCTTTCGGGTGTTGTCCATTTCCAGTTCCGAATCTCGGGCAAATCTTCCCCGTGCTTGCGGATGTAGTGCTTGTGTTCGATGAGCTTGTCCTGAAGCTGTTGCTTCAGGTAGACGCCCTGCTCGCCCGTGAGGACAACGCGGTCGATGGTGTCCATGACCAGATGGAAACGGTCCAGACTCGTTCATCACCGTCATATCGAACGGCGTCGTGATCGTCCCCTCTTCCTTGTAGCCGCGGACATGGATGTTGTCGTGATTGGTGCGCCGATAGGTCAGCCGGTGAATCAGCCACGGATAGGCATGGAAGGCGAAGATCACCGGCTTTTTCTTCGTGAAAAGCCCGTCGAAATCTCGATCGCTCAACCCGTGCGGATGCTCGGCTCTGCGGCTGCAATTTCATGAGATCCACGACGTTGATCGACCCGAATCTTCAACTCCGGCAGATGCTCCCGCAGGATCGAGACCGCGGCGAGCGTCTCCAGCGTCGGCACGTCGCCGCAGCAGGCCATGACGACATCCGGCTCCGCCTCCTGGTCGTTGCTTGCCCATTGCCAGATACCGATCCCTTCCGTGCAATGCTTGACGGCTGCGTCCATGGTCAGCCACTGCGGCGCCGGGTGTTTCCCCGCAATCACCACATTGACGTAATGCCGGCTGCGCAGGCAGTGATCCATCACCGAGAGCAGGCAATTGGCGTCCGGCGGCAAATAGACCCGCACGACTTCGGCCTTTTTGTTGACGACATGGTCGAGGAAGCCCGGATCCTGATGCGTGAAGCCATTGTGATCCTGGCGCCAGACATGCGAGGCGAGCAGGTAATTTAGCGAAGAGATTTTGCGACGCCACGGGAGGCCCGCGGTGACTTTCAACCACTTGGCGTGCTGGTTGAACATCGAGCCGATGATGTGAATAAAGGCCTCGTAACAATTGAAGACACCGTGCCGACCGGTGAGAAGATAACCTTCGAGCCACCCCTCACATTGGTGCTCGCTGAGCATTTCCATCACCCGTCCGGCGGGCGCGAGGAACTCGTCGTTGACCGCGGTGGCGGCGTCCCACTGGCGGGTGGTTACCTCGAAAAGAGCCTCCAGGCCATTGGAGAGCGTTTCATCGGGGCCGAAGACCCTGAAATTTCGCTGCGGGTCATTGAGCTTCGCCACATCGCGCAGGAAAGGTCCGAGCACGTGCGTGTCCCCGATTCCGCGGGCGCCCGGCACCGGGACTTCCTCCGCGTAATCGCGGAAATCCGGCATCCGCAAATCGCGCAACAGCATGCCGCCGTTGGCGCGCGGATTCGAGCCCATACGGCGCGTCCCGGTGGGCGCGAGCGCGGCGAGTTCCGGTTTCAGACGACCCTGCTCGTCAAAGAGCTCTTCCGGCCGGTAGCTGCGCAGCCAGTCTTCCAAAAGCTGGAGATGTTCCGGGTGCGTCGCCGGGTCCGAAAGCGGGACCTGATGCGCGCGGAAGGTCCCTTCGATCTCCAACCCGTCGACCTTCTTCGGGCCGGTCCAGCCTTTCGGCGATTTGAGGACGATCATGGGCCAGCGCGGCCGCGTTACGTTGCCGTTCACCCGGGCGTCCTGCTGAATCGCCCTGATCTGCTCCACCGCGAGGTCGAGCGTCGCGGCCATGGTCTCATGCATCAGCTCCGGCTCATGACCTTCGACGAAGTAGGGCGTCCAGCCATAGCCGCGGAGTAAGTGCTCCAACTCCTCGTGCTCGATTCGCGCCAGGATCGTCGGGTTGCTGATCTTGTAGCCATTCAAGTGCAGGATCGGAAGCACCGCGCCGTCGGTCGACGGATCGAGAAACTTGTTCGAGTGCCAGGCGGTGGCCAGCGGGCCCGTTTCCGCTTCGCCATCGCCCACGACGCACGCGACGATCAACTCGGGATTGTCGAAGACCGCGCCGAAGGAATGGCTAAGCGAGTAGCCCAGTTCGCCTCCCTCGTGGATCGAGCCAGGCGTCTCGGGTGAGGCGTGACTCGGAATTCCACCTGGAAACGAGAACTGGAGAAAGAGCTTTTGCAGCCCGGCCTCATCCTGGCTGATCTCGGGATAAATTTCGCTGTAGGTTCCTTCGAGATAAGTATTGCCCACGACGGCGGGTCCGCCGTGACCAGGCCCCGAGACATAGATCATGTCCAGGTCGTACTTCTTAATGGCGCGGTTCAGGTGCGCGTAGATGAAGTTCTGCCCCGGCGTCGTGCCCCAGTGGCCCAGCAGCATGTGCTTCACGTCTCCGAGCGTCAGCGGTCGCCTGAGCAGCGGATTGGCATAAAGATAGATCTGGCCGACCGAGAGGTAGTTGGCCGCGCGCCAGTAGGCGTGGATCGCTTGCAGAGAGGCGGGAGAGAGGGTGCGAGGTTTCATAGGATGGACCAATTCAGACGCTCTGCGAGTTCGAACGCATGGCACCCGAGAGAACGATACCGCTTGGCCGCGATGCCGGCCAATACCTCGTCGGAGGTCTCTCCATAGCCAGCGGCTATGCGGCCAGTGGCTGGCCGTCCTTTACCTATCCTTCTTCACTATCCGACGCGAGTCGCCGCTGGCACCTCCGGCGCCGTCAAACCTTTCGTCGCCCAAATCATGCCTCGGGAGCACTTCCTGGGCGGAACGATGGTGGCGGGCTGAAGCTTTGTCGGGCTCGGCGATCATCGTGACTGGGAATGCTATGACTCGGAAGACAGCGTCTCTCGCAGCATCTTGAGCAGCGTTTCAGCGGTGTAGGGTTTAGCCAGGAAATGCTTCACGCCAAGGTTCGTGGCTTGCGCAACGTGTTCTTGGGCGGCCAGTCCGCTCGCGGCGATCACGCGAACCTGCGGGTTCAACTGGCGCAGGATGCGGATGGTCGTCGGACCGTCCATCACCGGCATCATCATGTCGGTAATCACAACGGCAATTTCCGCGCGGCGCTCAGCATAGACGGCCACGGCTTCGACGCCGTTGGCGGACAGAATCACGCGATAACCGAAGGCTTCGAGCGTCTGCTTGGTGATCTCGCACACCGCTGTCTCGTCATCCACGAGGAGGATTAGTTCGTCGTGTCCGCGTGGCAGCTCGGTGATGACTTCCGCCACCGCTTCTGCGGCTGCCCCAGTCTGCGCGGGGACGGAGACGGGCGTAAACTGCGGCTGCTTGAGACAGGCGCGGATGCGTTTCCGTGCTCGATGATCTGGCGCGTGTCGTCGTCGAGACGCGCACCAAAGCGGGCGAAGGTTTCCAATTCCTCAAACTGGGCGTAGGCGAGCTTGAGATCACCCGCCACGGCCCGGTAAGTCGCGCGCTGGAACTTCGCTCCCGACGCCGAGCACCCGCGCGCCATCCGCGTCCCGTTGCACTTCATCAAAAGCATTACCGGCGCGCTCCTCGAACGCTACAAGATCGAGCGTGCCCGCGCGCCGTTCGCCAGCCTACGCGATTTCTACGAGCGCACGCGTCCGACCGGCGCCGAAATGCTGAACCTCATCCGCGCCGGCGCTTTCGATGGCTTCGGCGAACCGCGCACCGCACAGTTCTGGCACCTTCAGCACATCGCGCAGTGGCCCCACGCTCAAGGCTACCTCTTCCAAAGCGACGAGCGCGTCCGCCTTCCCGAAGTGCCGCTCACGGAACCCGATCGCGCCCAGCGCTTGCGCGACGAAAGCGAACTCCTCAGCTTCACGGTCTCCGGCCACCCGCTCGAACAATTCCCCGATGTCGCCTGGGACACCTATTGCCCCATCCGCGACCTCGCCCGTTACCCTGGCGAGCGCGTCTCCGTCTGCGGCCTCATCATCGCCGACCGCTCCCACCATCAAGTCACCGGCGACCAGATGAAGTTCATCACGATCTGCGACTACACCGGCATTATCGAATGCGAAATCTTCGCCCAAACCTACCGCCGCTTCGGCCTCGAAACCGTCCGTCACCCCGTCGTCGAAATCGAAGCTCGCGTCACACCCTTCGACAACGGCGCAGGCTGCACCCTCGACGTGCTACGGGTCGGGAAACCTCGGACGAAGTAAACATAGTAGGTAACTGGAACCTCGATATATTAGAGTGTCAGATTGTAACCGCGCCTCTTTCCACAAGCGCCGAAACAAGCCTATCTTTCATAGCGCTCGCCGCATTGCCTCGCACTTCGATCAATCGCGGATGCCAAGCCAGCACGACCCGTTGATCGAGACAGTCCAACAAGGCGTCTTCAACCACATGGCATGGAATATCAGGATCGGGAAGCCACGCTTTCAGTGGGAGGATTGACGCAAAATAGCCACTGCGGACAGCGGCTATGCAGTGGGTCAACGAATCGCATACCAATTCGGCAGGGAACCGACCTTTCAGCTCTCCAGCGAGTTGTTGAATCCGCTGGCTCATCTGGCCGTCGCTTCCCAAAGCTGCGTGTGGACAATCGAACAAAGCGTTTTTAAGCGTCAGCATTCCTCGTTGTGGTACGAGGCGTTCGGGCACGATGACGGCGTGCTTGATTTCGCAAACAGGTTCAGATTTCAACCCCCTGGGCACGGCATCGGCGCGCAGCAGCCCGAAATCAATTCTCTGCTCATCAAGGCGTGCGACGATCTCGTTAGTGCGAAGGCCCTCCAAAACGAACCGGAGGGCACGACCGGGACGACGGAGAGAACCAACCACCGGCACGACAAGCCATTGGTGCAAGCTGTCCCCTGCACCAAGCCGAAACTCCTGTACTTCGCTCCGGGCATCTCGCCGGAACTGAAGCAACTCTTGGAAGTGCTCGCGTGAGAGCCGAACCAACTCTTCCCCCGCCGGCGTGAGCCGGATGGATTTGCCTGCTCTCGTCGTCAGCTTCGTGCCAAAAAACCCCGACAGTTCACGCAAATAGTGACTGTAGCGGCTCTGCCGACCCTTATCATCTCCGGCAGCTCTTAAGAGACTGCCAGCGTCACTGAGTTGGATCAGGGCATTGAGCCTCTCCAAAGAAAGGCCCTCTTCTGTGAAAAGCTCCTCAAACATGCGGAATGCGCATGTATCATGCCAAAATGTAGGGTGCAAGCGCATGTAAAAATGGGCAAGATGGGTCAAAAGAAAAGGAACTCCACATATGACCGCCACCACCACTGCTCCCCAAACCGCCTCCACCTCCCTCGACCTGAACGGCGTCTTTTACCGCGGATTCCGCCAGAAGATGCGCGACGGCGTTCCCGTTTATGGCCCCGATGAGCAGGGCTGCATTCAACGCACCGTGGAAAAACTGCGCTCGGAGCAGACAACGGCGAGCAAGCCGGGGATGCTTCTGGGCAAAATTCAGTCCGGCAAAACCAAGACGTTCCTGGGCATTATCGCCCTCGCCTTCGATAATGACTATGACATCGCGGTCATTCTGACGAAGCCGACCAAGGCACTCGCAAAACAAACATATAAGCGGGTGACCAAGGAATTCGCCGATTTCATCGAGGGGGACCAGGCAAAGGTCTATGACATCCTTGAGATTCCAGAGCGCCTGACCCAGTTCGAGCTGAACCAGAAGCTCATATTCGTCGTCAAAAAACAGACCGACAATCTGGAGCGCCTCGCAGAAGCGTTGCTCCGCACCTACCCGCATCTGGCACGCAAGCGCATCCTCATCGTGGATGACGAGGCCGACAACGCGAGCATCGGCTACGTGGACGACAAGAATATTGGACTCCAACTCCGCACGATTGCCAGCCAGGTCGATGGGCTGCGCCGCGACCTGGCATCGTCATCATTCCTTCAGGTGACTGCGACGCCTTACTCGCTCTATCTCCAGCCCGAAGACTCACCACTCCCTGGGATGAATCTTGCACCCGTGCGTCCCAAGTTCACCGAACTTGTTCCCGTCCATACCGCATACGTCGGTGGCAGATTCTACTTTGAGGAAAGTAAGAGTCAGCAGGACCCCGCGGCATTTATCTTCAGGCCTGTCTCAGCCGACGAACTGTCTGTGGTGCGAGCTGAGGACCGTCGCCGGTTCAAAATTGAGGAGTGCTTGACCAGCGACAAGGTCGGCGGCCTTCGTTCCGCCCTGCTCAACTTTATCGTCGGTGGCTGCGTCCGCAGAATCCAGGATGAGCAGGCTCAAGTTCGGCCGAAGCGCTTTGCCTTTTTGTTTCACACCCAAGCCGGAAAGGGCGCGCACTCTTGGCAGGAAAGCATCGTAGTTCGCTTCGATGAGACCCTCCAAGAAGAAGCCAAGAAGAAGTCCGAGCTGCTACGGACGTTAGTGCGTGACGCCTACAATGACCTCTCGCGCTCCATCCTCGCTGCCCAGCAGCCGCTGCCGGCGTTCGACGAAGTGTGGGAGCGGGTGCTCATCGCTCTCACTGGCGGTGAGCTGATGATTACCAAGGTCAACTCCGAGGCGCAGGTCAGCTCGTTGCTCGACGATGAGGGCCAGCTTCGCTTGCGCACACCGCTGAACATTTTCATCGGCGGCCAGATTCTTGACCGGGGAATCACCATCGCGAATCTCATCGGCTTCTTTTACGGCCGCGACCCGCAACGCTTCCAACAGGATACGGTGCTTCAGCACTCCCGCATGTATGGGTT
The DNA here is from genome assembly GCA_963828525.1 of uncultured Verrucomicrobiae bacterium. GTDB lineage: Bacteria > Verrucomicrobiota > Verrucomicrobiia > Chthoniobacterales > Chthoniobacteraceae > CAWHEP01. The sequence goes on along the minus strand of CAWHEP010000008.1, from coordinate 345,662 downwards.
CCGGCCACCGGAGGACGCGCTGTCACCCGCTTCTACACGGCTCCGCACATCTATCGGGCGATGGAGCGGATGCACGAAGCAGACTCGGCCCTGCGGGAGCGAATCGACGCTCAGGGAGGCGACCAAAACGTCACGTTCATCGAACTCGACCAGATGGGCGTGATTGTCCCGTGCAGTCCGGCGAAGATTCTCGCCTCCAATATCACGACCCTTCGTCCTCAACGGCGCATTCTGCCGGTCGGTTTTCAGACGGATTACAAGACGCGATTGCTGCCCATTACCGAAGGTATCGACGCCAAACTCAAATCGCTCGGCCCGTTCCCAAAAGACGGCGAAGCGCCCCCGCCGTTTGAAGTGCCGTTGGCCGAGGCGCTCGACCTCATCGACCGCCTGGGGCCGACGTTCGTCGATTTCGCGCCAGGATACGAGGACCGTTGGGATGCGCCCGAGTATAAGGCAATTCTTCGACACCTGAGCGAGTCCTGCCAGGACACCCAAAAACGGGGCAATGTCTTACTCCTCGTGCGCACCGGCCGCAATCTCACCCGCACCGTGAAATCGACTTCGCATGCGGACTTTGCGGACGCTCCAGACACCACGCGGACCGAAGGAGTCATCGCCAAGCAGGCCGCTCAAGACTTGCCTGTTCTTATCCTCATCCGGCAGAATGGCGCCTCTGCGCAGGATTGGCGGGATTGTCCGTTCTGGTGGCCGGTGATTTATACGCCTGCAAATTCCCGGACGACGCTCTTCGCTCATTCGCGCTAGGTCCATCCATATCCGGCCATGCCTGACGCTACCCCCATCACCGATTTCGAGTACGCTGACGCGAAGCGTAAGAATCTGCCGCCCGCTGGCAGTCCGCCGGGCGATCGCGTGGCGGAGGAGCCGAAGGTGAAGTTTGCCTACGACCCGCACCGGACGCCGGTGCTGCGGTTCAATGAAGCGCATCGCCCGCTGCCGAGAGCTGCTGGAGAAGGCCACGCGCACCCAGCTCACGAAGGACGAAGCCGCCGAACTCGCCGCGCATCTGGAGAGCGAGCAGCCGTGGCTGGAGTGGGCGGGCAAGCGCGAGCAGCCGCACTTCGAGGTCGAGCCCGTGGCGTTGCACCTGCACGAGCGCGTCTCCGCGCAGGCCATCCTGCGCGCGGTGCGGCGCGAGGACGTGCAGCGCGATTTCTTTGCCGAGCCAAAGCTCCCGGCCCGCGAAGCCCGCGCGTATTACCAATACGACGTGGACTGGGCGAACCGCCTCATCCTCGGCGACAGCCTCCAGGTAATGACCTCGCTCGCCCGCCGCGAGGGCCTCGCCGGGCAGGTGCAGATGATCTACCTCGACCCGCCCTACGGCATCAAATTCTCCTCCAACTGGCAGAACGAGGTGGGCAAGCGCGACGTGAAGGACAAGGACGAGGACCTCACCCGCGAGCCGGAGATGATCCGCGCCTACCGCGACACCTGGACCCTCGGCGTCCACTCCTACCTCGCCTACCTCAAGCAGCGCTTCATCCTCGCCCGCGAACTCCTCACCGACTCCGGCTCCATCTTCGTCCAGATTAGCGATGAAAATCTCCACCGTGTTCGCGCGGTGATCGATGAAGTATTCGGGCGCGGAGAACTTCGTCACCTCGATCACGGTGAAGAAGAAGGCGAATCAGAAGGGCGACATGCTAGAGTCGATTTGCGACTATGTGCTGTTCTTCGCGAAGGATGTTCACGTCGCAAAATATCGGCATCTATTCAGCGAAATCCAAGCTGAAGACGACGCGGAGTTTAGCGCAGACCTAACGGGTGGCGGTGTTTTCAAGAACACAGCAATTCGAGGTCCAATATGCGGGCCGTGTCTTTCGTCCAGGCGCAGGAAATAGTTGGAAGACCAATGAGAAGGGCGTCGGTCGATTGCTCAAAGCAGAACGTGTTCGGGTTGCAGCGACGGTGATGTCGATACCGGCGCTTCAAAACAGATTTTGGGCAATCGGCTTTAACTAATGTTTGGGAGGACACGGGCGGCGCGAGCGACCGCGTGTATGTCGTCCAAACGGCGACAAAGATTATCCAGCGCTGCATGTTGATGACCACCGACCCCGGCGACCTGGTGCTGGACCCGACGTGCGGGAGTGGGACGACGGCGTTTGTGGCCGAGCAGTGGGGACGGCGGTGGATCACGGTGGATAGTTCGCGCGTGGCCGCGGCCATCGCCCGGCAGCGGTTGCTCACCGCCTGCTTCGAGACCTACAAGACCCGCGACCCGCAAGCCGGCGTGGACCCGAACCAGCCGCTGAACCCGCGGCACGGCTTCTACCTACAAGACCGTCCCGCACATCACCCTCAAATCGATCGCCCAAAACAATGGGCTGGACCCGATCTTTGCCCGGCACGAGCCCATCCTCGCCGAGCGCCTCGCCGCGCTGAACGCCGCGCTGGAGGCTCACGCGAAGTCGCAAAGCCGCGAAGGGGACGAACTGAGGCGGAAGCTCGCCGGCAAACTCCTCGCGAAGCTCCGCGAAAGCGCGCGCTCCGTGACGGATGCCGACGAACGCCGCTGGATTCTGCCCGGCACCGACCCGCAGCTTTTCCAGTCGGCCAAAGGCGGCCCCACCGCCAAACAAGTCGCCGACCTTCGCGCCTTTGCGTCGGCGCGGGCGACTCAATGGCAGGAATGGGAAGTGCCTTTCGACACCGACCCCGACTGGCCGCAGCCGCTGCAAGCTGCGCTGACCGCCTACCGCGCCGCATGGCGGGCGAAGATGGACGAGGTGAACGAGTGCATTGAGGCCAACGCTGAACAGGAAGAACTCGTGGACATGCCCGAGAAGGTCCCCGGTGTGGTGCGCGTAAGCGGCCCCTTCACCGTCGAGAGCATCCGCCCGCCGGAGAACGGCCCGGAACCGGAGACGCCCATCGGCGGCGCGCCTGAGGAGCTGGAGACTTTCGCGGCAGACGAGAAGGCTGTGGCGTCCGGCAACGCCAGTTCGCACATCGACCGGATGCTCGACCTGCTGCGGCACGACGGCATCACTTTCCTCGGCAACAAGTATGTGAAGATCGAGCGCCTGCACGGATCGAGAGCGGCTTTCTGCATGCGGAGGGCGAGATCGTGAACGGCGAGACGCGCAAGCTCGGCCGTGGTCATCGGCCCGGAGTTGGGCAGTGTGCCGCGGCATCTCGTGGAGCAGGCCATCCGGCATTGCTACAAACGCGGCTACGACGATCTGGTCATGGCCGCGTTTTCCTTCGACGCGATGGCGCAGGAGGAAATCCAGGTTCACAACGAAACGGAGAACGACCTGCGCGTCCACATGGCGCAAATCCGCCCCGACGTGACGATGGGCGACCTGCTGAAGAAGACGCAGGTGAGCGCGCAGATTTTCACCGTCTTCGGCCAGCCCCGCACGCGCCTTGAGCCCTGCGGGCGGCGACGAATGGCAGATCCACATGGAAGGCGTGGACATCTACGACCCGGTGAAGAACAGTATCGAGGCAACGAACGCCGGCAAGGTTGCCGCGTGGTTCCTGGACACGGATTACGACGGCAAGGTCTTCTGCATCTGCCAGGCATTCTTCCCCGACAAGAGCGCATGGGAGAAACTCGCCCGCGCACTGAAAGGCAGCATTGAGGAAGGAGCGTTCGACAAACTCAGCGGCACCGTGAGCTTGCCTTTCAAACCCGGCGAGCGGCAGACGGTGGCCGTGAAAGTCATCGATCCGCGCGGGAATGAAGTGATGCGGGTGCATCGGCTCGGGAGCACCAATTACGCTGACTAGGAAATGAGAGTCGTCCAATATAAATCCTACCTGAACGCGTACCGCGCACTTGTGGAGCTTGGCGGGCAGGACGGCCAGCGTGTGAAGAAAGCTGCTGTCGTTTTAAACAATTTGGAAGCGGGTTTGCCTCCCGGTGTTCAGACAACTGACCACGGCGAAACTCGCATTCGCAATTGTGTAAAGTTCAATCTCGGTGATGGCTTCCGCCTGATCACACTTCAAGAAGGAGACACCTGCCTCGCACTGTATGTAGGTAATCATGATGCGTGTCAGGCGTGGCTGTCGCAGAACGCTGGAATCAAGCTGTCATTCAAGCCTGAGACTCAAGAGGTTGTTTTGATCAACGCGCCGGAGACAGCAAGTCGGGGTGATCTGCGCACTGGAACGCCCACCCTTGATCACAGACCCTACTTCAAGCGGATCGACGGTGTTAATTGGACGGCGCTGATAGAGGACACAGGATTCCGCTTCGGATTGCTTGCGCTCAACGAAAACCACACCGAGGAGGAGCAATGGGAGTTGCTTGCGGAATTGCAGGCGCAAGACGCTTCACTCGGCTCCGCCGTTATCGCGGCACTGAATCACGTTAAGCGATGTGAGTATTCAGAGGCAGTGGCGGTGATTGAGGCTTACCAAGGCAGTCGCGTCGTTGCCTCCGATACAATCCCGATTGAAAGCATTGTAACGGATGAAGTGCTCGCCCTTCCGGTGAACGCAGAAAGATTCGTTCATCTCAACCCGTTAAGCGAGGCAGAGCGCAAACTCATGGAGGACCCCACACGGTTTGAAGAGTGGATGGTTTTTCTTCATCCCGGGCAGAGGCGTGTCGTGGATGAAGACTTCGACAAGCAGGCCGTCCTGACCGGGGTGTCAGGTTCGGGGAAAACTTGTGTGTTGGTCCATCGCGCTCGTCGGCTCGCACGGTGCTACCCTGACAAGAGGATACTCGTCCTAACCCTAAATCGCAGCCTAGCTCGGCTTCTTGAGAATCTAATCAAGCGTCTATGCGTCGACGGCGAACACGAGCGCGTGGATGTGCGCTCCTTTCACGACTATTTGGCGAGCCTCCTGGCCTCCTTGGACCTGACGAAGTTCCTCGAACTTCTTGGCACCTACACGAACCACGGTGAGGCAATTCGCAACTTGCTTGAGGCCACCCCGCCGGATCGTCTTGAAGACCTTTTCAAGTCGCTCGATGAACGCGTTTTGAAGGGAATATTCGGCGAGTTCACCGATCAACTCACCGGACCCGCACGAGACAACTACAACAATCTTGAGGTCTATCTCTATTCGCAGGATCAATCCCTTAGTCTCTCCGACTACATCTACGAGGAGTTGGAACTGATCCGCAGTGCATTCCGCTGTTACGAGGAATATACTGCGTATCGGGATGGCTTCGAACGGGAGGGGCGCTCAATTCAGTTTCAAACGGAACGTCGAGAACAGGTGCTCTCTCTGCTTCACGATTGGGAGGGATACCAGATTCGACGCCGCTTTCTCGACCACATGGGTCTTTGTCAGGCGGCCATGCTGGCAGTGGAAGAGATGGCAAGCATTCCGGCTTTGTTTCGCTATCGGGCGGTGTTGGTCGATGAGTTCCAGGATTTTTCGACCCTCGATCTGCAATTGCTTGCACGGGTTCCTACCGACACGCAGAACGGGCTCTTCCTCACGGGCGACTTGGCGCAAAAGCTTTATGCGAAGGAGCTGGATCTCAATAAAGCCAAGATCGGCCCGACCGATCGTGTCCTGCGAAGTATCCGTAAGAATTACCGCAACTCGCGCCAAATTCTTATGGCAGCGGATCGTTTGCTTAAAGTCTTTCCACCTCCAAGTTCCAGCGGAGACTCAGAGCTCAAGGTGCTCGATCCAGAATTGGCAGAGCGCGACTCAGCAAAACCAATCGCGTTCAAAGCAAGCAACCCGGTCGCGCAAGCATGGCGTGAGGTTCAGGGATGGCTACGTGCAGGCCACAAGTCCTTTTCAGTCTGTATCGCCTCGGCGAATCTCGATGCCGTCAGCTTGGACAAGATTCGTCAGGCTTGCCCTCCGGGGATCAAGGTTTCTGACCTCAGCGGGGACTACTTCCTCGACCCGTCCGCTGTTGTCATCTCTGACATTGCAACGATCAAGGGTTTTGAGTTTAGCCTGATCATCATTCTGGGGCTGGAGGACGGCGCTTTTCCCTTGAAGGGTCGGCCCCACGACGAGCAGTGGAGAGACGCACTGCGCTTGTATGTTGCGATCACCCGCGGACGCGACGAAGTGCGCTTCATTTACAGCGGCAGCCCCTCTCCGTTCCTGGAGGCAATGGGAGACTCTCTTTCTTGGCGCGAGAAAGCGGAGCCAGCAACTGTCGCAGCTCAATTTGAGGTGTCGCGACCGCCCGAGGAAGCTGCACCTGTTAACGAAGAGATTCCTGAGAAGGACAACGACACTCGCCTCCTTGTAGAATTCGCGAACGGGTTTGCAATCGCTACAGTTCCTCACGGGATTTCCGAGAGGCGGTTAGCCACGGCACTAGGCAAACCCGCCATCGAGATTGCTCTTCGCATCCAGCAACAGGGCACCTTTATTGCACCTGACAGACCGCTAGAGGATCACATCGTTCGTTCGGTGTGCCAAACATTAGGTGTCCTGGTCGCATTCGCAGGGCCGGAACGTGTCGTTCGTGAGAGGAACCCGTAATCATGCCGCGCACCACTAACACTGTCCCGAAACCGCCCGCCTCCAACCAGCCGGAGTTGCCGGTGCAGGCTCAAGTCGAGGAGCCAATCATCAACGGGCCATACGACGAGCCGAAGCAGCACTGGAAATACGATAAGCAGGGCAAGGCGCATCGTGAGCCGGGCCGGCGGCCAGCGGAATACTTCTGGACGACGCAGCGAGTGATGACCGGCCAGATGGACCTTGAGGACATCGGCTCCGGCGACAGCGGCAGCGAGAAGCTTGATCTCGTGAATCGCCTGCGCGAGGACGTGGCGAAGTGGCGGGAGAACGATTACGAGAACGCCACGCAGACGACGAAGAAGCTGCTTCGCCACTGGCGCAGCCCGGATCGGAAACGGCGTTTCTTCTTCTGCCAGATCGAAGCGGTAGAGACAGTGATCTATCTCACTGAACTACTCGCCGCTGGACGGACCCGCCGCGGAAAAGCAGCCGTGAGCCGAGAACAATACGACGCCCTTTTGAATCCCGGCGAGATCGGCCTTGGAGCGGACAGCGAAGGGCGAATTTGTTGCGCGACTTTCCGACCCACCGCTGCGAGAGGATTGGAAAAACTTACCCGCTACGGCTGCAAGATGGCGACGGGCTCCGGCAAAACCGTGGTGATGGCGATGCTAACCGCGTGGACGCTGTGCAATCGCGGCGCGGTGCCCGGTGACACGCGCTTTCCTCGCGCGGTCCTGGCCGTCTGCCCGAACCTGACGGTGAAGGAACGCCTGCAAGTGCTTCGGCCCGATCTCGGCGCGGAGAGCTATTATGAGAAGTTCGACATCGTGCCGAGCCAACTGCGCCCGCTAATGCTGCAAGGCCGGGTGATGATTACGAACTGGCACGCGTTTGCGCCCGAATCTGCGCACACGGAAGGCGGAAAGAATTACGCGGTCGTAGACAAGGGCGAAGAAGGCCCGGACGCCTTTGCGCGGCGCGTGCTCAAGGAACTCTACGGCCTCGGTGAAGTGCTGGTACTTAATGACGAAGCGCACCACGCCTACCGTCCCGCGCCGCCGGAGATCGCGGCGAAGTCGAAGCGGAAAAAGAACGCCGATGTTTTTGGCGAGGCGAGCAAAGAAGACGCGGAGGAAGCGACAGTTTGGGTCGAAGGACTCGACAAGATCAACCAGGCGACGGGCGTGGCGTTTTGCATGGATTTGTCGGCGACGCCATTTTACCTGGCGGGCAGTGGCTGGATCGAAGGCTCGCCATTCCCCTGGCTGGTCAGCGACTTCGGCCTAGTGGATGCAATTGAAAGCGGGATTACAAAAATCCCGCGCGTTGCCGGTGAGCGACGCAAGCGGGAAGCCCGGACTCGAAGTTTTTTCGGCTATGGGACGAGATCAAAAGCAGTGCCAGCCCGCGCAGATGGACAAAGGCAAACCAAAACCTGATGCGGCATGGCTTTATGCAGGGCCGGCGCTGTCCACGCTCGGCTCGCAGTGGCAGGAGCGCTTTCAGCAGCAGCGGGAAGCCAAGCCCGGCCAGACCGTCGTGCCCCCGGTGATGATTGTCGTCTGCGACAACACGGATATGGCGCAGGTTTTCTTTGAGAAGCTCTCGGGTGAGACGCAGGAGGAAGTTAGCAGAGCGAAGGCGACGGATGAGACCGAAGCAGAAGCAGAAGGATCAAAAAAGAAAGCGAAGGTGAGGAAAATCCGGCGCTTCAACAGCGCCGGGCTGCCTTTCCCGGAACTCGCGAACACCGAGGAGCGCACGGTGACGCTGCGGATCGACTCGAAAGCTCCTCGCGGAAGCCGAGGCTAGCGAAGGCAGCAGCAAACAGCAGGAGGCGGAAAAGCTGCGGCAGATCATCGCATCCGTGGGTCAGCCTGGAACGATCGGCGAGCACATCCGCTGTGTCGTGAGCGTGCAGATGCTGACGGAAGGTTGGGACGCGAATAATGTGACGCAAATCCTTGGCCTCCGCGCATTCGGCAGCCAGCTCCTGTGCGAGCAGGTTGTCGGGCGTGGGCTGCGTCGCATCAGCTACGATGTCGATCCAGACGACGGGGATGCTGCGTCCCGAATATGTGGATGTTTATGGCATTCCGTTTTCGGTGATTCCGTTCAAAGGCCGCGCCTCGAAACAACCGGAGCCGGACGACAAGCCGGTGACGCAGGTAAAAGCGCTGCCGGAAACGGGCAGCGATGGAAATGCGTTTCCCGAATGTCGAGGGCTACGTGCTGGAGCTGAAGCGCAACCTCGTGCGCTGCGACCTGCCGAAAGTCGAAGCCGTGCGCATCCGGCCGATGCAGAATCCGATGCAGGTGTTTGTGCAGCCACAGGTCGGGGTGCGGGAGGGGCACGTCGGTTCCCCTTCATTTAAGACCGAGCTGCAAAACCGCGACAGCTACTACGAGAACCACCACCTTCAGACGATCCTCTTCGAGATCGCACGGCAGATTGTTGCTCGGCTGACCGACACGCAGGAAGAGAAGCGGGCGAAGTTTCGCTATCAAGCTCGTCACGAGCTTTTCCCGCAGGTCGTGAAAATCGTGGAACCTTTCGTCCGAACGCGCGTGGAATGGAGCGGAGCTACCGACCGCCGCGAGCTTGGTCTGCAGATTTACGCGGACCAGGCAGTGGAGCCGGCTTGTGGCAGCCATCGAGCCAGACACAGCCGCTGGGGAACCGCCGCTACTACCTGTTATCAATCGGTTCAATCCTCATGGCTCGACGGCTGATGTTCTGTTCAACACGACGCGCCCCTGCCATCCGACACAAAAGAGCCACGTTGATCACGTCGTGCTCGACACCGACACATGGGAGCGTTCCTCTTCTTTCACGCTGGAGGCTTCGGATAACGTCGTCTTCTACGCGCGCAATGATGACGGCGGCACATCCCACCTTGGCTTTGGCATTCCCTACGAATTTTTTGGTCAGTCTCATCTCTTCTACCCAGACTTCCTCGTTCGTCTGAAAGACGGCACGACGCTCATTTTGGAGATTAAGGGAATGATGGGCGAGCAGGAGGAAGCGAAATTCCAAGCCGCGAAACGCTGGGTATCAGCGGTGAATAATTGGGGTCGTATGGGCCGCTGGCATTTCCATGTGTGTCGTGATCCACAAATGCTCGCCCGGGAACTCGCACACCTTGGCTCGCGCCGTCCCGGCGTAGTCACCGCATCGGAACTTTCGATCGCGTTGAATGGCCAAGCGATGACACCCCCCTCTTTATATCCGAAGGCCATCGCGCACCACGCTCTAGTTCCGCTTATCTTGAAGACCTTGTTGTCGTTTTGCTAGCCATTGGGTCGAGGAAGAATTGCCATTGGAAACATTAATCGCTGCCTGCCGGTTGCTCTCGGACCACGCACGCCTCTTCTCCCTCTGGGAAGCAGCACGACCTTACCCTTACGAACTCGTGGAAGAAATCGAACCCTCAGCAAGTGCTTCGGGCCGAGTTTCGCCCACAAGTCATCGGCTTATGCACATGGGCCGTCTTGGCATGTTCCACTCTGAGCAAGGCTTCGAGGTGCGACTGCTCGAAGTAGCACATGGACTCGACTTACCACACAATCTCCCGATGCCACCGCGTTTGTTGTCGCGGATGCGCGGTTCGCACGGCTTATTCTTGATCTCGAAACGATCGCCACTATTGAGCGATGACGACCTTTGGTTCCCTGCTGAAGACGCGGCGGAACTTGCTAATGCTAGTGATATGAGGACCACGCAAAAGCATTTGTCGCTAAGCCGTCCTATGAAGCCGGCTGCCGGCGTCATCACACCTGTTATGTGGGTGCGAGAATTACGCATCCTGCGAAGGTTACTACCCGGAAAAGACGTCTACGGCAGAGATTATGAGATACGCCGTGTCTCGGCTGAAGAGAGGTCTAAACATCATATGGGCACCTCCTGAAGACGCCGCTGAGCCAGCTGAACTTTACGAGGATGGCATCGCAGGACATTCTTCGGGCAAGACAACTTTTTGCCGTGTGCTCCGCTACGTACTCGGTGAGGGAAACTTCGGTCCTGATGCTCTACGAGAAGCGGTGCGAACGGTGTTCACGGAGGCTTGGGCTCTCGCAGAAGTATTCATCGGAACCGACTGCTGGCTCGTCGGACGCACACTCGTGCCGTCCCTTCATCACTTCGCGCTTAAGGGTTGGGAAATCGAGACGTTCCTCACGCAGCAACCGCCACAACCGCGCGGCAGCTTCGAGCAATTCGTCGAAACTTTGGAAGCCGCGTGCTGCCTGCCGCTTCCGGCCGACCCGCGATACGCCTGGCGCCAAATGCTACCGTGGCTTGCGCGTGATCAGGAATGCCGCTTCGCAGCAATACACCTTTGGAGGAACAGCGCGCTCAGCGAAGCGGATGCGCCCGAGACGACCATGGCCGATCAACATTTGCTTATGCGAGCGGTCTTGCGCCTGCTCGAACCGAAGGAACACGCCGCGTGGGTTTTGGCTGAGACTTCGACCAAGGACGTTGAGAAACTGGACGCTGAAGAACGCGTTGCCATGGCCAAGCTGGAGGAGGACAGATATCGTCTGGATGCTGATTTGCTTTCCTTATACGATGATGACGACGCTTTGGAGGCGAAACGCAAACTCCTATCCGGAGCCGGCGAAATCATTGCCGAAGAGCTTGAGAAACTTGGCGACGATGCAGAACTGGACCGTGCGCAAGAGGAAGTTTTAAGGCTCTCGAATTGCAGAGCGGGCTGAGTTCTGAAGTCGCGGCTTTGAAAAACTCGGTGGCCGACACGACTAAGGACATCGAGACGACAAAGGATGACCTGCAACAGTTGCAGGATCAGGCTCGTGAGAACCCGGCAAGAGCCGCAGATGGTTTTTGCCCTCATACTTGGGCGCAGGCAGTGGCCAATAAATGCGTCGAGGAGCAGGGCAAGCTGCTTCCGCCTGCTGAGCCTCCGGCAAAGACATTCGATCGACAGCGCGTGCGCCTCGAGGCCCGTCTTGGAAAGCAATCGTGCGATTTTTCGGTGAAGCGGGATGAACTCGCAAAAATAAATCGTGAACTTGTCAGCGCCGAAGCAGTGAAGAAGGGCGCTGAGAACAATCGAAAGGCGCGCCTCGCACCATTGCGCGGCCAATACTCCGCGAATGCTGCTCGTGTCGAACGAATCGCAAATGTTCAGCTTTCACGGGCCGCGCTGAAAGCCGTGAACGACAGGCTGACCAAGGCCAAGGAAACACTTGAAGTCCGACGAGCGGACGTTATCGAGAAACGGAAAGACGCCGAGTCGGGCTTGGACAAATTCTCCGAAATTTTCGGCGATGTCGTTCGTGCTGTCATGGGGCCGCAGGTCAGTGCCAAAGCAACGGTCACAGAAAAAGGGCTTACGCTCCGCATCCAGCGAAATGCCGAACTTCAAGGCTCTGCGCTCGCCACGATCCGCGTCCTAGCTTTCGATCTCGCCGCCCTCGTGCAAAGTATTGAGGGCGACGGTTTTCATCCTCGGCTCTTAATTCACGACGGACCGCGAGAAGCCGATTTGTCCCGAGTAATCTATGAGCGCTTTTTTCTCTATGCCAAGCGGATGGAGGAGGAGTCGGCTTCCGCGGACGAATTCCCGTTTCAATACATTCTTACAACGACCACCCCGCCACCAACGGATATGCGCGAGAACACCGTATGGATGCGGATGACTCTCAACGCCGCGATCAAGTCTGAGCGCTTTTTCCGGGAAGATCTTTAGAACGGTGTGTGGACTCCGGCGGCCCCATCCACCGCGGCGCCCCGGCCTTTCTTCTCTTCGACCGCGCGCGCCTGTCACACTGCCAAAGAGGCGGCAATCGGGCGCTTCGAACGGATGATTTGCTGAGGGATTTCGTCCACAGATTCGACCGATTGCTCCGCGCCTTCGTCGAGCTTGGCGGATGCCTGATTCTTCGTGATGTCGAGAGCGGCGACGATCTCCTGCTGCCGCTTTGTGGCCACGGTCAGCTTCTCCTCGTGCTCGAAGGGATGGTCGAGTTGCTTGGTGAGGTCTTCGGTTTGCTTGTGAGCCTGCTTGAGGTCGGATTCACGCTCGCGCAGGCGATCTGCCATGCTGTCGAGAGCGTGCTCGACGGAGGAGATGGTGCCGGTCGGGCTGTCGCTGACGTTGGCTTTGTATTCGCACTTTCCCGTGGATGACGAGGTTGGCGCGTTCGTCGAAGCGATGCAGCGAGATGGGGAAGCCGCCGATCTCGCCGATGGCCTTGGTGGATTGGAATGGCTTCATCGCGGCGGCGAGGAAGACGAGCGCGCGACCGGCTTTCACGCGGTCGGTGAAGGTTTCCTTTTGCACCGTCATCGAGAAATTGTCGCCGCGGGTGGTGGTGCGGGTGCGCAGGTCTTCGCGGATGCTGGCGATCTCGCGCTCACAACGCTGGATGTTGTCGCCCAAGCCCTTTCAGCCGGTAGCGCATTTGGTAGAGGCTTTCGGCGTGCTGCTTTTTGAGCCGGGTGAGCCGCATCACTTCGGCATCGACGTGCGCTTTCTCGATGACGAGCGGATTGCCGGAGGCGATGGCCTTCACCTCGGCGTAGGTGAGCGCGGCGGCGTCCACGTCCTCGGCGCGGCGCACCGTCGCGTCGCCATTCATCACCTGCGCGATGAAGCGGCATTTCGTCTCCAGCGTCTGCCACATGTAGGCGTCGAAACTGCCTTCGGTGACATAGCGGAAAACCTTCACGTATTCGTTCTGATTGCCCTGGCGGAGAATGCGGCCGTCGCGCTGCTCGATGTCGGCAGGACGCCACGGCGCATCGAGATGGTGAAGCGCGACGAGCCGCTTTTGCACGTTGGTGCCTTCGCCCATCTTGGCCGTGCTGCCGAAAAGCACGCGCACTTTGCCTTCGCGCACGTTTTTGAAGAGCGAGGCTTTGGCGGTGTCGTCGTTGCAGTCCTGGATGAACGCGATTTCGTCGCTCGGGAATCCCGCGGGCAAGCAGCTTGGCGCGCACGTCGTCATAGACCGAGAACGCCTCGGCCACCCGGCCTGCGGCGTGGACATGTCGCAAAAGACGAGCTGCGCGCCTTTCTGTCGGCGTGGAGTCGAGCCAGCCTGGTGAATCTTTTCCACGGCCAGATTGGTTTTGGAGTCCGGGTTATCGCGGACATGCGGAAGGACGAGACGGAGATCGAGCGCCGCTTTCCGGCCTTCGGTCGTGATCTTGAGCATGTTGTCGTCGCGTGGATCGACCTTTCCGCTCTTGATCTTCTCGGTTCGCTTCACGAGTTGATCGACGAAGCGCTTCAACTCGGGAGTGGTCGGCGCGCTGACGGTGATCGGCCCGCCTTGCTCCATCTTCGGCACCGGCAATTTCAACATCTCCGCGGTCTGCACATCGGCGACCTGGCGGAACTGCTGCATCAACTCCGGCACGTTGACGAAGCGCGCGAAGCGACTCTGCAGCCGGTATCCGGCTGCCATCCGGGCTGAGTTCCATCGCGGTCACGGTCTCGCCAAAGGTGCCGGCCCACGAATCGAAATGCTGGAGTTGATTGCGCCGCAGCGCGCCCATTTGCAAGTAGCGCTGCATCGTGAACATCTCCGCCATCGTGTTGGAAATCGGCGTGCCGGTCGCGAAGACCACGCCACCGCCTTTGTTCTTCGACTGGATGTGCTGAACCTTGAGGAACATATCGAATGCGCGCTCGGAAGCGGTCTGCGGCAGACCGGCAACGCGCGTCATCTTCGTGACGTAGAAGAGATTCTTGAACTTGTGCGCCTCGTCGATGAAGAGCCGGTCGATGCCAAGTTCCTCGAAGGTCAGCGTGTTGTCCTTCTTGTGGTCGGCGGAAAGCGATTCGAGCTTCGCCGTCAGCCGCTTCTTCACCCGCTCCAGTTCCTTCACCAGCCGTGTGCCTCGCTCGCCCTTCTGCTCCCGGATCGCTCGTTCGATTTCGTAAAGCTGCTCGTCGATGAAGGCGCGGCGTGTCTCCACCGATACCGGGATTTTCTCGAAGCTCGAATGGGTGACGATGACGCCATCCCAATTCCCCGTCGCGATGCGGCTGAAAAGCCGCGCTCGCTTCGACGCCTCGAAGTCCTCCTTGCCGGCAACCAGAATGTTCGCCGTCGGGTACAGCGTGAGCAGCTCCGACGAAAACTGCGCGAGCATGTGATTCGGAACAACGAACATCGGCTTCGTCGCCAGCCCAAGCCGCTTCAGCTCAATCCCCGCCGCGACCATCGTGTAGGTCTTTCCCGCGCCGACCGCGTGCGCGAGGAGCGTGTTGTCGCTCTGCACGATCCGCCAAATCGCGTTCTTTTGGTGCGGCCGAAGGATGATCTGCTGGCTGCTCGCGGGCAGTGTGAGATGGCTGCCGTTGAACACGCGTAGCCGGACGCTGTTGAACTCATCATTGTATTTGCGGCACAGCCTCTCGCGTCGCGCCGGCCGAACTGCCCCTTTCACAGAACCGGATTGGCCCAGCTGGCTCCACGCTGGCGCAAGCGACCTACGTGCCGCCGCCCCACGAGGAGATGCTCGGGATTCTGGGCGCGTAAGAGAAGTTCCTGCACGACGAAACCCTCCCGTCGCTAATCCAGACCGCGCTGATACACTACCAGTTCACCCGTTCCTCGACGGCAACGGCCGTGTCGGACGCCTGCTCATCACGCTCCTGCTCATGCAGCGCGGCGCCCTGCCTTTGCCGCTACTCTACCTGAGCGCTTTCTTCGAGGCGACCCGCCGCGATTACTACGACAGACTGCGCTCCGTCACTGAGCGAAGCGCGTGGGAAGACTGGCTGCTCTATTTTCTGAATGGCGTTGCTCGGCAGAGCGAAGACGCGCTCAGCCGCGCCGAGAGAATCAATCGACGACTCGACCAATGGCGAGAGCGCGTGAGCCGCGCCGGATCAGGGGTGGCGCTGCGCCTGCTCGACCTGCTCGGCACAAATCCGTTCATCACCGCGCGCAAAGCCGAGACCCAACTCGGCGTGGCCTACAACACTGCTGCGGCGGCGGTACGCCGCCTCATAAAGCTGCGGATCGTGAAGCAGGTCGGCGAGGCGCGCCGCGACCGCATATTCTGCGCGCAGGCGTTGCTGGACATCCTCGAAGAGCCGCCCCGTTTGCGTCCGGGAAAGTCGTAACATTCCTGGCCAAACTTTTGGTTGGAGGCGAGGGGAGTTGAACCCCTGTCCTTAAAGCCATCGACGCAAGCTTCTACATGTTTATACGGTCCTTAATTTAGAACCGGCGGCCCTGGGCCGTAACATTACCGCCATTCGAGTGTCCACGAAATCGATTCACCCTCCAGCGCGGTCACTCCGCCGGAGAATTAGCCTGCTGCCTTCACTCCCAGCCGTAGCAGGCGTTCAACCAGGAATGTCACGGTCAATTAAGCCGCGAGAGCGAGATCTTCGTGATCTGCGTTTATTTGTTTTGACTCGGATTTTAACGAGGCCAACGAGTCATCCTCGACATGCGGCCGGCATCTCCAACAATAAGTCGAAACCAGTACGCCCCCTTTTCACCCCTCAGTATAGCGCGCGATCCGAAAAATTCCACATTTTAATGTGAAACCCCGGTCAATCACTCCCTTACAACCAGCAGGGTCGTGGGGATGACATTGAACACCCAATCCGCGCCCTGCGGCGTAGGATCGGTCGCGCCGGGCGCCCTTAAGGGGACGATGAGAAGGTCGGCGTCCACGCCCTGCACGTAATCGGAAGCGGCAAAGCCGGTGGTGCCCTCGATGCAACGGGCTTCAATGGGTGTCGCGCCGCGGCCAGCCGATGAGATGAATTCTTCCAACTGCGCCTCCTCGTCGCGGATTGTCCGGTGTTTGCTCTCGGCTCCTTTGAAGAACTCGGCAGGGTCGGCGAGGGCTTGCGAAAAGATCGTGAAAATCCGGATCACGTGAATGACTTCGGCGTTGTGCCGCTCCGCGAGGTGGATGGCCTGCAGCAAGGCAGTCCGCGCAAGATCGGAGAAGTCAACAATGACCGCGATGCGGCGGAAGGGACGCGGCTCCTGACTCGGGTGGGGGATCAGTAGCAGCGAGAGCGGAGCGTCCCGCAGCAGGGTGCGCGCGACATCGCCCAGGAAGTTGCGGCTTCCGGTCTCGTGCTCCATCGCCCCGGCGATGATCAGATCAACGCCGTGCTCGGCGGCAGCTTGCAGGATCGCGGCCGCGGGCTCCCCCTGCCCGGGAAAAACTTCCGGCGCGCGCGGCAGGCCCAGGCTTTCAAAAGCGCCGGCAAACTTGTCCTTCTCTTCCTGCCCATAACGGCCCACGTAGATGACGCTAAACCCGGCGCCCAGCCGTTCGCTGAATGCTTTTGCTTCGGCAAGCAGCGGGAGGAAGCGTGGCGAAAAAGCCGAGGCGAGTGCGATGCGTTGGTGGCTCATTGGAAAACCAAGGCGGAACTTCGGAGAACAAGGGGATTGGCGCTAGCAAAATCTCTCCGCCATGAAAGCGGCGGGATTATGTGTTCTCCCACTTGGAGGAGATTCACGCGCCAGCGGGCGCGGCAAACCTGGAATTCGGATTTGCGTCATTCCTGGCTATACTGCCGGTGTGAACGCAGATTTGTTCTCCAGCCCAGAGGAGGAAAAGCCGCAGGCCGCGCGCTCGGTGCCGCTTGCAACCCGGATGCGGCCGCGGACGCTGGAGGAGTTTGCGGGACAGGAGCACATCCTCGGGCCTGGCAAGCTGCTGCGACGCGCCATCGAGGCGGATCGCATATCATCGGTCATCCTGTTTGGGCCTCCGGGGACGGGAAAGACGACGCTTGCCCAGATCATAGCCGCCAGCACCCGTTCGCGATTTGAGCGGCTGAGCGGGGTGGAGAGCACGGTGGCGGATATGCGGCGCGTGATAGCGTCGGCATTGAATCGCCTGCAAAACAGCGGGGCAAAGACGATCCTGTTCATCGATGAGATTCACCGGTTCAACAAAGCGCAGCAGGATGTCCTGCTGCCGGATGTGGAAAGCGGCGTGCTGCGTCTGATCGGCGCGACGACACACAATCCCTTCTTCTATATCAACAGCCCCCTTGTCTCGCGCTCCCAGGTGTTTCAACTGGAGCCGCTAAGCGAGCTGAACCTGCGCGCCCTGATGACGCGAGCCATACAGGACAAGGAACGGGGATTTCCGGGGAGCAACATTTCGGCGACGGAGGAAGCGCTTGAGCACCTCGCGAAGACGAGCGATGGCGACGCGCGAAAATGCCTGAACGCGCTGGAACTCGGCGTGCTAACGACTCCGCCGGACCCGGACGGAGTAATCCATTTCGATCTTCCCGCCGCAGAGGAGAGCATCCAGCGCAAAGCAGTGGTTTACGACGCGGATGAGGATCAGCATTACGACACGATCAGCGCGTTCATCAAGAGCATGCGAGGCTCCGATCCTGACGCGGCGATCTATTGGCTGGCGAAAATGCTTTATGCTGGGGAGGAGATACGGTTCATCGCGCGGCGGATCGTCATCTGCGCGGCGGAAGACGTCGGGATGGCCGATCCGCAGGCGCTCGTCGTGGCGGTAGCCGCGCAACAGGCTGTGGAATTTGTTGGGTTGCCCGAGGCGCAGATTCCGCTGGCGCAAGCCACGGTGTATATCGCCACCGCTCCAAAGAGCAACCGCGCGTATGAAGCCATCTCGAAAGCGATGCGCGAGGTGAAGGAGGGCCGGACGCTGGCGGTGCCAAAGCACCTGCGGGATTCGCACTACAAAAGCGCGGCGAAGCTCGGGCATGGCACGGCCTACAAGTATAGCCACGACTATGAGGAGGCCTACGTTCCCCAGGCTTATCTCCCGGAGGGTCGCGTCTATTATGAGCCGACGGCTAACGGCAACGAGAAACGGGTGCGCGAGCGGCTGGAACATTGGCGCGCCCTCTTTGACGAAGCGGCCAAAGCAAAGAGTTGAGCGGGGCGTCTCCCTTGCTATTTTCAGAACCGGGGCTGATACTCGCTCCGAATCTGAAGAACTAAACTTATGGCTTACGAATTACCTTCCTTACCCTACCCGAAAGACGCCCTCGAACCACACATTGACGCGAAGACGATGGAGATCCATCGCGAGAAGCATCATCAAACCTACGTCACGAACCTGAATAACGCCCTCAAAGACAAGCCCGAGTTTGACGGCAAGAGCGTCGAAGAGGTCATCAGCAACCTTTCCGCTCTTCCCGAGAATATCCGAACCGTCGTGCGCAATAACGGAGGAGGTCACGCGAATCACTCGCTCTTCTGGAAGCTGATGTCACCGACCGGCGGTGGAGAGCCGAGCGGGAAGCTCGCGGAGGATATCGCCCTAGCCTTTGGAAGCCTTGAAGCTTTCAAAGAAAAGTTCAACGCGGCGGGCGCGGGGCGTTTTGGAAGCGGCTGGGTTTGGCTCATCAAGAACAAGGGCGGCCAGCTCGAGATCGTCTCCACCCCGAATCAGGACAATCCCTTGATGGATGGCCTCACGCCGATTTTCGGTTGTGATGTTTGGGAGCACGCGTACTACCTCACCTATCAGAACCGCCGCCCTGATTACCTGAAGGCTTGGTGGAACGTGATTAACTGGGCCGAGATCGAGAAGATTTACTCGGCAGCGTAAACAGTTCCTTCGCGGAAACTCTTGCGGCTGGACAGGGGCCAACGCCCCTTCCAGCCGCGCTATTTTTCAGACATGGCTTACCTTAACGACAATTATCTAAAGCTCCGGGCGGGCTACCTTTTTCCCGAAATCGCGCGACGGGTCACGGCGTTCTGCGAGGCCGACCCCGTCGCGGCAAAGCGGGTTATTAGATGTGGCATAGGCGATGTCACGGAGCCACTGCCGCCCGCGGTGATCGCCGCGCTGCACAAGGCTGTGGATGAAATGGGCGCGCCTGGTACTTTCCGCGGCTACGGTCCCGAGCAGGGACATGAGTTCATCCGGAACGCGATCGCCCGGGGTGACTATCGCGACCGGGGGATTGAAATCGCCGACGATGAGATTTTTCTGTCAGACGGGTCGAAGTGCGATTGCGGACACATCCTCGACATATTGGGGAATCAAAATCGCATCGCGATGGTTGATCCCGTTTACCCGGTGTATGTCGATACGAACGTGATGGCCGGCCACACGGGGGAGGCTGACGCGTCCGGCCGCTACGAAGGGTTGGTCTATCTTCCATGCCGGGCCGAAAACGGCTTTGTCCCATTGGTTCCAAGCGAGCCTGTCGATGTCATCTACCTCTGCTTTCCGAACAACCCCACGGGAGCGGTCGCGACGCGCGGCCAACTGCAAGGCTGGGTGGATTACGCCCTGGCCCATCGCGCCATCCTGTTATACGACGCCGCCTACGAAGCATATATTTCAGATCCGGAGATTCCGCGCTCCATCTACGAGATCCCCGGCGCCAGGGAATGCGCGATAGAGTTCAGGAGTTTTTCAAAAAAAGGCGGCTTCACGGGATTGCGATGCGCCTTCACCGTGCTGCCCAAGAGCCTGCTCGCCCGGACATCATCTGGAGAGAGCAGGAGTCTTCATCCCCTCTGGCAACGACGCTGGAGCACGAAATCGAACGGGGTCAGCTATCCAGTGCAACGAGCGGCGGAGGCGATCTACTCAGACGCGGGCAAGCGGGAGGTTGCTGGGCTCGTTGCCCATTACATGGGAAACGCGGCCATCCTGCGACAGGCTGTTTCCGCTGGTGGACTGGAGGTGTTTGGCGGCGTGAATGCGCCGTACCTCTGGGTCAGGACTCCCAACGGCGCGACGAGTTGGGAAACATTCGACCGGCTTCTTACGGAAACAAATATCGTGGTGACCCCGGGC
This sequence comes from uncultured Verrucomicrobiae bacterium, assembly GCA_963828525.1. Classification (GTDB taxonomy): domain Bacteria; phylum Verrucomicrobiota; class Verrucomicrobiia; order Chthoniobacterales; family Chthoniobacteraceae; genus CAWHEP01. The sequence continues at coordinate 325,453 of CAWHEP010000008.1, read as the reverse complement.
AGCGGCTTCGGCGCGTGCGGAGAAGGCTATTTTCGCATATCCGCGTTCAATAGCCGGGCAAATGCCGAAGAAGCCGCCGAGCGAATCGGAAACACGAGCTGGTAGCCGGATTGTGCTTGCGCCCGGCGGCGGGTTGTATAATTTCCATCGTTTTCATAACATGGAGATCAAACCACAGGGGAAGATAGGAATATGGCATCCCAGCGTCGACTAATGTTCTGCCCGCGATGCGGGCGGCAGAGATTGTTTCGTAAGTTGCGAATGGATCATCGGTTCCACCTCGCTCTTTCGCTCGGGACTATCGGCCTCTGGCTCCTTGGCTGGCTTGTTTTCTACGCGCGGCATTCCCTGAAGCCATGGAAATGCCCGGCGTGCCGCGCGTCCCAGGGATTGCTTGCGTTTGGCTACCGCGGCGCTTCGCTGCGGACTCAGGGCGTAAAGGCGAATGCAGCCTGATCGTTCGTAATCTCATGCTTTGCGCCCGAACTTTTTTTCGAGTTCAGCATAGGAAATCTGGATGAGGGTGGGCCGCCCATGCGGACAGCAGTAAGGCAGGTCGCACGCGAGAAGATCCTGGATGAGTCGCACCAGTTCGGGTTCGCGCAGGTAGTCGTTCGCCTTTACCGCGTGACGGCAAACTGTGGTCGCGATGACGTCTTCGCCCAGCCGCATCTTTGAGCTCTGGCTGCTGGCGGCGCGCAGCTCATCGATCACATCGCGGATGAATTGCAGCGGGTCGCCTGTCCGCACAAACTGGGGAAGACTGTCGATCTTGTGGGTTCCCTTTCCGAAAGGCTCCATGCCAATCCCCATTTTGCGCAGTGTCGCGATGTTTTGCATGATCCAGTCGCCATCGCGGGGGTTGACCTCGATCATCAGCGGGATAAGGAGGCGCTGGGAGGGAACGCCCTGGTCTTCCATGCGGCGCCTGAGTTCTTCAAAGAGGATTCGCTCATGCGCCGCGTGCTGATCCACGAGCACAAGGCCAGCCGCGTTCTCCATGAGGATGTAGAGCTTGCCCAATACTCCCAATATCTTGAAGCTCTCGATCTCCTTTTTGGCGGGAGGTTCCGCGCGCGGGCGGAGGGGAGGCGGCGGGCTCATCGGAGCCGCGAGGAGCGGCGATCCCTGCTGTGGGAAGAAGGACCAGTCGTGTCGCAGTGCCACCTGTTCTTTTTCATCGATCAGCGCGGGAGTCGTGTCGAAGCTCTTCGCCTCGCTGGGACTGCGTTCCGGTAACGGGGAGAGATTGCTCTCAGCGGGTTGATGAGCAGTATTCGCGGTATGCAAGGCGCGCGACCATTCCCCGCGCCCGGACTCGATGCACCGCCGCACCGCCTCGACGAGCGCCTCTTTTACGACCGAGGGGTTGCGGAATCGCACCTCCTTCTTGGCGGGATGCACATTTACGTCCACCTCCGCGGGGTCCATGTCGATCACGAGGAAGGTCACCGGGTGCTGGCCCTTCATGAGAGCTGTGTGGTAGCCCTCCCGCACGGCGAAGTGGATCACGCTGTTTTCGATCGCGCGTCCGTTCAAGAAGACAAGTTCCTGGGATCGGGAGGAACGGCTCACGCCCGGCTTGCCGATGTACCCCCGGATTTCAATACCTTCATGCTCGAAGCCGGAGACTTCCAGTAATTGCTCCGCAAGGGCGCCGCCGCAGAGATCGCGGATGCGTTGCAACAGATTTGTCGCTGGCGGAATCTGATAGATGACCTTGTCATCATTCATGAACACGAATCCGGCGGCGGGGTGGCCCAATGCTTGCAACTGGAGTTGATGCTCGATGTGGCTGGTCTCTGTCGCCTCTGTTCTCAAAAACTTCCGCCGTCCGGGCAGATTGTAGAAAAGGGATCGCACCTCGATCTGCGTGCCCGGGGCCTCGCCGGAATCGCGCACCGCTTCGATCTTGCCCGCGGCGACGATGACTTCCGTGCCGGCCATCGCGTCGCGCATGCGAGTGGAAAGGCGGAAGCGCGAGACGCTCGCGATGCTGGGAAGAGCTTCGCCGCGGAAACCGAGAGTGAGGATGGAAGCCAAATCCAGGCCCGTGCGAATCTTGCTTGTGGCATGTCTCTCGAGACAGAGCAGCGCGTCATCGCGATCCATCCCGCAGCCGTCGTCCGTCACCCGGATCAGTGAGATGCCGCCGCGGCGGATCATCACCTCGATTCGCGTCGCGCCGGCGTCGAGGCTGTTTTCAACCAGTTCCTTCACCACCGAGGCGGGCCTCTCCACGACCTCGCCGGCTGCCACCTGGCTGGCGACTTCTTCCGGCAGCAACTGGATCAGCATCTCAGTGCAACCCGCTCAAGCCGGGGAGGGAGATGCCATGACGGGGGCGCGGCTCGTCTCAACCGGGCTGCCATTGAGGGACGGCGGCATGACAGGTATGGCGGCGGGGTCCTTCAGCAGGCGCTGCCACCATGGCTTGAGCTTTGTCCGAACGAAGGCGAGCATCGCCTCGCGGCTGAAGGGCGCGTTGCCCTCCATGACACGCGCGTAGAGTTCATAGCTGGCGCAGATGGAGACGAGGTCTTCATGGCCGATCACATGCACTGAGAAGTAATCGCGAGCGGCCTCGAACTCCGGCCCGATGATCTTCCAGCCCGGCCCTGGGATCTCGGGTTGTTCCGGAGTGCGCAGAAAGACGACCCGCAACGCAATCTGTTCCTTTTCGCCCTGCCGCACCTGGCGATCCGCCTCCGCCAGGATGGCTTCCCAGCGCAGCGCGTGCGACGAGTCCTCGAAACCCATGACAATGGAACTGGAGGACGTTCGCCAGCAGATGGGATAAGCCTGGCGGCGATCTTTCAATCTTACGTGGACGCCGGGCAGAGCGTTCTCCACAGCGGCGTGGCCTACGCTCCACATCAGGATATTGGGGTCGAAGTCGAGCCGGCCGGGACGCTCGCGCGCCTCGTGTTCGCATTCCCGGTACGCTTCTTCCAGCGTCCGTTCGGGCAGGCTCGCATGGCGGGAGCCGAACAGACTCGTGTATCGGCGACCGCAGTTCCTGAGGAACGAGCGGACGCTGTCGGCTTTCTTTGCCTCGAAAATCTCCGCCATCCACCGCTCATCGCAGAACCTGTTTACATCCATTTCGGGAAATCCGCTGCTTCCCATCCGTTGCCGGGCAAGGAGGCTGGCTTGCGGCTGCTGTATCCCTTCCAACTCGACGGGTTCGCTGAACCGATCCTGATACGCTCGCTGGAAGTTCTTGAGAATGACGCCTGTCCACGGCTCAACATTCGCGGTTACTACGAGCAGGTGATTTAACCCGAAAGTCACCAGTTCATCCACCACCGAGCCAAATTCGGAAACCAGATCGGGGTTGCCCGTGAAGAGTTCAATCTGGTCGAAACAAAACAGGAACGGGCGGAAGAACCCAGCCAGCGCCAGCAAATCCTGAAGGCGGGCAAAAGCGTCCGCGTTACGCCTGGCTACTGTGTCGCCCGGCGGTTGCAGTTCCCGCTCGTCGATCCCGGCCAGTTCGGCTTCATGGGGGGAGAGCCCGCCGCCCTTCAGCCACTCGACGCAGGCGTCGCGCTGCGCTCCGCCGCCGTCGCCGAAGCAATAGTTATGCAGCACCTTTATCCAGACGGAGGGTGAGGCGCTGAGGAAAATGTCTGACGCCCGCAACTGGTCAACGAACAGAGGGAGAAATCGGGGAAACTGCTCGCGCATCCAGGGAAAGAGGAAGTGATCCGGCGCTCCATTCCCGAACGCTACGAGTGGATCGTTGCGCAATTCCACCGCGAGTTCCCTGGCGTAGTCACCCCCAACCACCTCCTTTTCGATGAGATCGGCGAGGAGCCTGCCTACAACCCCGCACGCAAAAGCATCGAGTTGCGTTGGCCTTACAGATCGCCGGACGCTGATCATTGGGTCATCCGGACGCGCCAATTCCTGCGCCACTTTCAGCAGGATGGAAGTCCACGACGAACCGGGGTCCTGGAACGGCCTGAGATAAATTTGGGTCGCAGCGCCCCTTGAGCGCCCGGAAGAGGCGGCCGATCAGGTGCGACTTGCCGTAACCGGGTTCAGGCGAGGTGACAAGCTGGGCTTTCAGATTCACCGGGTACCGCCTCGGGTAAGGCTCCGCCTCCAGCCGCTCAAACTGCCGTATGATCGCCGCCAGAGGTTGATCGTTGAGTCCGGGCACCGAGCGGCTCGCCTCCCGCGGCTCGAACACCACGTTATCCTCGAACGGATTCTGGTTCATGCCGCGCCGCGAATGCGCACCCGAAGATGGGGCTCGGAGTTAATCGTGAGAGAAGCCGCGCGGGCTTCGGAATCCGCGAGCGACCAGTCTCCGCGCGTTGGCAACACCCCGCCGGCGCGGCTCTGCTCGATGAGCCATGGTTTAAGGCAGTCCAGCAAAACACCCGAACGTTTCTGCAAGTCTGAGATGAGGACGTCGGAGAAGCCCGTCTCCCGCGCGATCGCGGAGTAAGCTTGCCGCACCTGTTCCTCAGGCAATGCGTCTTCCTCAGCCCCGTTGGGAATGCCTCCGCGCTGCGCGGCCAAGGGAGCGGCTAAACGCGCGGGTGGTTCGATGGAAGCTGAATGCAGAAAGTAGATCGATTTGCCGCGCTGGAGGCGGATCAATCTTCTCTCCGCGACAAGCGCGGACAGAGCCTCATCCACGCAACCCAGCACCGCGCCCGCGCATCCTTTTGAGATCTCTCTTTTGGAGAAAAGGCGCGGGACGCCGGCAGTCGCTTTCGCCTCCACGGCTTCGCGGGCGATTTCGGCGGGCTTATAAAATTCACGCAGGACGAAAACGGGCTTTTTGTCCGTGCCGAGATTCGCCACTTGAGACGCTCCGAGCAGCCTCTGCAAAGCGGCGGCTTTCGCCGCGCGTCCCTTTCCCATAATCAACCTGGCCTTCGTGAGACCGAGCCTTCCTGCGTTCTCCAGATTCTGGATGAGTTCAGTGGAAAAGCGGTCGGTCATTTTGGCGACTGTAACAAACCTTTTCCGTGCTCACAGCGCAAAATGTGAGGCGCTCTTGATTCAGGGGTTGTGTCTTTCTCGCAACGCTACTCGCGTAAGCAGGAAATTCTCATTGTCGAATCCCCGGATCACCGCGCCGAAGGACTCGGTATTCACTTCCCGGCTTCTCAGCGCAAGCATCTCAGCGACTTCGTGATCGTCGAACACGGCTCCAGAAAGGATGACATCCCCGCCGGAAGAGAGTCGCTGGATTCGGGCGGCGAAATTCACTGTGGAACCGAAATAATCGAGCCGTTCGTTGAGGGTTACGGCAATGCAGCGGCCAAAATGAATCCCTGCTTTCAGGCGCAGGGGCCGTCCGTCTTGCGTCTCGTGGCTGAACTCGCGTTGCGCTTGCAGAATGGCGTTGAGAGCCCCGACCGGGCGGCGGAAGACTGCCATGACGGCGTCCCCGATCGTCTTTACCACCGCGCCGCCATGCTCAGCGACGGCGTCGTGCAGCACGTCGAAATGAGCCATCACGCGGCCGAACGCCGGGGCATCGCCAATCTCGCGGTAAAGAGCGGTTGAATCACGCAGGTCAGTGAAGAGCACCGCAAGGCTCCCGACGGAAATCTGCTCGCCCGGGCGCAAGGCTTCGGCGGAGAAAAGGTCGCGAAATACCTGCAACGCGGTGACTTCCGCCGCTGTGACGGCCTGATCACCCCATGCTGTCCGTTCGATTATGATGACTTGCTCACTGTCAGTTTCATTGATCACGCGGAGCGCAGGCTTCAGCGACACAAGCGGCTCGTCGAGTGGCCATCCCTCCGCTGACACATGGAAAGAGTCTGCGGCTCCGCCCCCTTCAACGGCGGTGAAGTAGCGGCCCCCGGGGAAGTCCCCCGCCCGCATCCTGTACCGCCCCGGCTCAAGCGGAAGAGTCAGATCGCGCGCAGACCGCGGAGCCAGAACCTGTTGCGCCACGATGTGGGGAGTCACACCTGGGCCACCCGTGCAGTATTCGCGCGTGACGACTTCCCGCACGGCGGGGTTGGGCTTGAAAGTAAGTTCGACAGAGCGCTCGAAATTCACCTCGAAATCGATGTTGCACCCGTCGCAATGCACCTGCTTGCCGACTGTTGCCAGAGTCTCCGCGCTGCGCGGCGCGCCTCGGCAGAAGGGGCAAAGAAGATCCCATTGCAGGTTCAGCAAACCCGCCCGGGTCGCCTTCAACAAAAGTTCGAGAGCGTTGTTGCGCGGAGAGTGCCAGCCATCCGCGAGCGCGTAGGGGCGCAAACGCGACAACGTCATATCGTCCGCGGTCTCAATGAGGTGGATGAGTTTGTCGGCTATATCACCTCCTGCTTCTTGGAGGGCGGCGCGTGCCGCCTCTATGCGCTTCCGCGCTCCCGGCGCGAGTGCCACTGAGTGGGGAAAGGTGACTATGGGCAGTCCGCTGCCGGCCAGTTCATCGTACCTTCGGAAGATCGCGGCAAACTTGCCTGGCATGGAGAACCTCAGTTGCAGGGAGAGCACGAGAGAGAAAAAGACGCTGGATGGGGATAGCCAGGATTGATAGATGACGACGGTCCCTCCTGTGGGGATGGGTGTGAGTTCGACAAGAACCCTCAGCTTGCGCAGCGGCCCCTTGCGAAAGAGGCGCTCGACTCCGAACACACGAGGCCGCACCCATTCAAAGGGCTTCTCCTCCCATTCCACAGGCATGCCACCCAACATGCTCCTGACAGCGCGTATACGCTCTCCGCCAGTCTGCGCGCGCTCCCAGCTCTGCTCGACGGCGGGCATTCCCGCGTCATAGTCAAACCGGTTTGTATTGGTGACCAGCGGCCATAATTCATCGGGACTCGAGCGGAGCCGCCATTCCCAGCGTGAGTGAAGTTCCCGTGGCATCGCGGTGTCCGTTGGGCTTTAACAGAGTTGGTTGAACGCGGCAACCCGGCCATTGCCCGCTGCTTTAAAGCTATGCGGGTTGAGCATTGCGGCCCAGCATAAAAGCGATTCATCTGGCGGCTTTGATTTAGCCAAGGCAGAATCCGCGGCGTGGCGGAAGAGACAAAGGGTTCCGGAGCATCTGCGCGCGTGGGCGCGTCCCGGGACATCAAGGGAAGTTTCGTTGATCTTCTTCAGGCGATCCCGAACGCCATTGTAGTGCATAGAAACAGCATTGTGCTTACGGTGAACTCCGCGTTTGAGCGGATGTTTGGAATTCCGCAGGATCAGGTTGTGGGGCGATGCATCATCGACTTCGTCGCGGAAAGTTCCGAGAAGCTGGCGACCGAAATGGTGGAATCTGTCTTTGCGGAACACTATGAAGTAAACGGTCGAAGGGCAGACGGCTCCGAGTTGATCGTGGAGGTGTTTAGCGTGCCCACTCTGTACGAAGGGCTGCCGGCCCGGTTGGGCCTGCTGAGCGATGTCACCCAGGGGAAGCTGGCTGAGCAGATATTGCAGGATAGCGAGAGCCGCTTCCGCGCGCTCACCGAGAATTCAAGAGATCGGATCGCGCTGCTCGATGCTTCGGGCGTGATCATCTACGCGAGTCCCTCATCGACCCGGATTTACGGATATACGCCTGAAGAGACCATCGGGAGGAACGCGTTCGACTGTGTGCATCCAGAGGATGTTGATCTGGTGGCAAATACATTCCAAAAAATCCTGAAGCAGCCGGGTCAGGCATTTCACGTGGAATATCGTTCCCGCCATAAAGAGGGGCACTACATATGGATGGACACCACCGGCCACAACGCTCTGGAGAATCCATGTGTGAAAGCAGTGGTTGTCAACGAACGCGAGATCACAGAACGAAAGAGGGCGGAGGAGGAGATTTATCATCTCGCGTCGATCGTGGAATCCTCTGACGACGCAATGATCGGAAGCAACCTTGAAAGTGAGGTGGTTATATGGAACCAGGCTGCGGAGAAGATGTTCGGGTATTCCTGCAAGGAGATTGTGGGCCGGCATATTTCCCTGTTGATGCCGCCCGAAAAGTTCAGGGAAATGGGCGAACTGCGCGATAAGATCCGTGATGGCGAGCGCATACAATCCCTGGAGACGGTTCGAATGACAAAAGCAGGACACCGGCTGGAGGTGTGTCTTACCCTTTTCGGCGCGCGAGACGTCCGAACCGGTCGCTATACCGGCGCGTGGGCTATCGTTCGGGATATAACGGAGAAGAAGCGGCTCGAGCGCGAGATTCTTACCATCAGCGAAAGGGAGCAGCAGCGGATCGGGCACGATTTGCACGACAGCATTTGCCAGGAACTCATTGGCGCCCACTTGAGTCTTTCGTCCGTGGTGGAGAATCTTGGCGAAGAATCACACCCACTCGCGTCACGGGCGGCCCGCGCTCTCGCGCCGATAGCCAGCGCAATCGCGCAGGGGAAGAATCTCGCGAAGAGCCTCTTCCCTGTGATGCTTGAAGAAGAAGGGCTTGTCTGGGCGTTAAAGAACCTTGCTGAATCAACCGCGGCCGTGTCGCGGACCGAATGTGTTTTTACAGGGAACGATTCCGTGCTGATTCGGGATAATGTGGTGGCAACACATCTTTACAGGATTGCCCAGGAGGCAATCAGCAACGCGATTCGACATGCCCGGCCCAGGCGGGTGAGCGTCGCGCTGGAAGCGACTGACGGAGCGGTCCGATTAGCGGTGGAAGATGACGGCGTCGGAATCGAAGCCTCCCCTGTTCCGGGCATGGGAATGCGTATCATGCAATTCAGAGCGTCCGCGATCAACGCGCGGCTGGAGATTTCGCGCCCGGCGGTCGGCGGCCACCGGGTCGAGGTTTTCCTGCCGAACCTTTAAGGTGCCGCTTTCGACCTGCCCCCATCCACCCTCCGATTCCGCCTTCCGGAGGTTATGCCAGCCTCGTCAAACCACTGGGGGCAGGTCGAAACCACTGCATGCATTGTTCAAGCTGAAGAACGCCCGCAGAGGAGGTTTATCAAACGGAACCCGCAGCGGGAACCGGCAAGATTTGTAGGGGAATCACGTTTTGGCGGTAGGGAAGTTCCCGCTCTGCAACCACTGCATCGCGTGTTGATGAAGCTCCGTCGCGTGGCGCAGGTTTAGCTTCGCCTTGATGCGAGATCGATACGTTTCAATCGTTTTGGGGTCGAGGCGAAGGTCGGTGGCGATTTGACGGCTGGATCGCCCTCTGCCGATCTGGCTAAAGATTTCGAGTTCCCTGTCGCTAAGCTTATCGATGGGCGAGCCAAGGCCTTTTAATGCTCCGCTGAGGAAGCGATGCACCATGGTGGCCGACATCCCGGAACTCACGCGGATGCCGCCATCGAGCACCTGATGAATGGCGGACAAGATGGCTCGCGTTGACTCAGTTTTGCAAATGTAGCCCCGCGCGCCAGCGCGCAGAAGGCGCTCCGCGTACAGCGACTCATCATGCATAGACAGCACAAGAACCGGCAGTTTCGGGAAGCGGATGGTGACGTCCTTCACAAAGTCCAGTCCGTCGCGCCCGTTGCCCAGCGACACATCGGAAATGATGATATCAGGTGCCAGTTCGCCGATGAGCCTCAAAGCGTCGGTGGAGTTTCCTGCTTCGCCGCAGCACGTCAACAGCGGGTCCTCTTCAATGAGCAGCTTGAGATGATCCCTGACGACAGGATGATCATCCAGGCAGAAAACGCGCTTGAGCGGAATCCTGAGTTCGGGCGAAGAGTGTGGCGTGTTCTTCAACACGCCAGCAATCATTGCACTGCCCGTCAAGCGGAGCGATACACACTTTATAATGCTTTGCCTGCTATCGTTGTAGGCAAACCTTGATTAGTCTTGACTCGTGGCCGGGGCGAGCAACTAGGCGCGACTTGCCATGTAAGGCAGTTGCGCCGCGCGGCGTGAAACAAGCTCGGGATCTTCCAGCAGTTCGGCGATGGCATCCCAGCGTCCATTTAAAAGCGCGTTCGAAGCGCTCTCCCGGATCGTGGCTCGGAAGACAGATCCCTCGATTCGTATGGTGTTGGTAGCGAGATCGATGGTCATCAAAGCCTCGGGGTTTTTTTCGACCAATGTCCTGATTACGGCCAAATCGTCCCGCGAGGCGCTGACGCACGGAATGCCCAGAGTGGTGGAGTTGCCAAAAAAGATTTCGGCAAAGCTTTCTGCCAGGACGGCCCGAAAACCATAGCGGTAGATCGCCTGCGGAGCGTGCTCGCGAGAGCTGCCACATCCGAAATTTCGTCCGGCTATCAGGATGGTCGCTCCGGCTGACCTGGAGTCATTCAGCGGATGCTCCTTGCGATTACCTTGTTCGTCGAAACGGACATCGTAGAAGAGGTATTCACCCAGGCCGTCGAACGTGACGCATTTCATGAAACGCGCGGGAATGATGCGGTCCGTATCGACGTCATCTCCCGGGATGACGACACAGGCGCCTTTGACTTGCGAAATTTTAGTCAGAGCCATCGGTATTCTTGGTCGCCTAATTGGCGAATAACTCCCGGGCATCGGTGATTTCGCCGGTGATGGCAGCCGCGGCGACCATAACGGGACTCATGAGAACAGTGCGGCCGGTGGGACTGCCTTGCCGGCCTTTGAAGTTCCGGTTGCTTGAGCTGGCGCAGAGTTGATCGCCGATGAGTTTGTCTGGATTCATCGCGAGGCACATGGAGCAGCCCGCGTCTCTCCATTCGAAGCCCGCGTCGCTGAAGATCCGGTCGATGCCGAGTTCCTTGCAGATGGCGCCGACAATCTTGGGAACCCGGCACGGCGATCGCCTTAACGCCCGGAGCCACATGCCGCCCTTCTGATATGGCGGGCGACTTCCTTGAAATCGGAAAGACGGCCATTGGTGCAACTCCCAAGGAATGCCACCTGGATGGGCGTTCCCTTTATCGGCTGGCCTGCGGCAAAATGCATATGTTCCAGCGCCTCCTGCAGCGAGCCCTGTTCGTCATCCTCCGTGGACTCCGGGGTCGGAAGGCGTTCGGAGATTGAGACCGCCTGGCCGGGGTTTATGCCCCACGTGACGGTCGGCTCGATTTTGGTCGGCATCGAATTCGATGACGTCATCGTCACTGGCAATCCGGGTCAGAAGCGAACGACTTCCAGCGAGCGACGGCGGCAAGTCCCACTCCGCGCCTGCCGGGCAATAAGGACGGCCCGCGCAAATACTCGACCGTCGTCTCGTCGGGATTCACATAGCCTACGCGCGCCCCGCCCTCGATGGACATATTGCAGACGGTCATCCGCTCTTCCATGGTGAAGCCATCAAACACAGCCCCGCCGTATTCGTAGGCAAATCCTGTCCCGCCGTTCACCCCCAGCATGCGGATGATGTGGAGAATCACATCTTTTGCGTAAGTGCCCGCGGGAAGCTGTCCGTTCACGTTGATGCGGCGAACCTTAAGCTTGCCAATCGCCATGGTTTGCGTGGCGAGCACGTCGCGCACCTGGCTGGTGCCAATGCCAAACGCGATGGCTCCAAACGCGCCGTGGGTGGAAGTATGGGAATCGCCGCAAGCGATCGTCGTGCCGGGCTGCGTGATTCCCTGCTCTGGTCCAACGACATGCACGATGCCCTGCTTGCCAGACGGGATATCGAAATAAGTGATGCCAAACTCGTCGCAGTTCCTGCGCAATTCCTTGATCATCGCGTCCGCAAGCGGATCGGCAAACGGCTCCGCGCGTTGATCGGTGGGAACGATGTGATCGACCGTGGCGAAGGTGCGATGGGGATAGGGAACCGAGAGCCCCAGATCCCGAATCATGGCGAAAGCCTGGGGGCTCGTCACCTCGTGAATGAGGTGCGTGCCGATGAGGAGTTGCGTCTGGCCGTTGGGCAACTCACGCACGGCGTGAGCATCCCAAACCTTCTGGAAGAGTGTTTTTCCCATGTTCGAACCGGTAATTAACGTCCGATGGAAGGAGAGCGCAAACAGTTTCAGAACAGGGTCGCCCAACAGGGTGTGATTGAAAGTGGTGCCACGGCAGGCGGCCTTGCGGAGAGGCCAGAAGGAGTTCCAGGCTCCGTTGACACGCAGCACGCGAAGTTGCGCCTTGGCGTCTGCGTGAGGAGCCAGCCAGGCGCTTCCGGCTTGTTTAAAGCGGGCTTGAAGAACATGCCTGTGAGCGGACTCGATAAGACCGGAGCAATGGGTAACTCCTGGGCCAGCGCCTTGGGATAATCAAGACATTGCAGCCTGTTGGAAAGATAGCGCAGCGCCGCTCGAACCGGAGCTTCTTCTTCGGGCGCGCTGGAGGCTTCGGCGTAAGGCTCCATTGCTTGCACAACCAGATCGCTGGCTCCGCGCTTGAGCCGTCTCTGTTGGGTGCGCAGCCAGGCGCGTGGGGCCTGGGGACGACAAGCTTGCGCAGCGCCGGCCAGATACTCGCTCACGTGATAGAAGTCCACCAGGAAATCGGCTTGATTGCCAAAGACCTCCTTGCTTTGCAGGCGTATCCACTCCGCCCCGTCGGCCACCACGTGGATGCGGCTCTCCAACGCCCACCCCGCATCGCGCGCGCAATGGCCCCAGCGCCGTCCCGCCTCTTCCACGCCGTGTTTGTTCATGGACACAGCAATCTACGCACATCCTCAAAATAGTACAGTTATGGTATTTATAATACAAATATGATCCTTTGCTGGCACCACTTCTAATCACACCCCGCCCAACAAGCTTTGCAATTCTGAGCGCCAATTTCAGCTTTCCGGCAGGGTATCCAGGCTCCGGCGGAAGCCACTGCGGCCCCTTCCAGCTTAGTGGTCGCCGCCTGCCTTTGGGTTCGAAGTTGCGTAAAGCGGCTCGGGCTGCTAAAAGGCGTGTCTTGTATGTCTGCCCTATTCTTTCGCTTCCCAAGTCGCGCGTTGTCCCTCGCCACAATGCTGGTGATGGCACTTTTTGCATTTACGCCTGCGCATGGGGAGCAAGGCGAGGTGACGCGCTTGCCAGAGGTGACAGCTACGGCTGCCGAACTTGGAGAAGACGCTCCCGCCGGGGCTTATAAAGCGCCTGAGTGGACCGGAGAGCGTCGCTTTCCCACCACGCGTGTCTATCTGCAACAAGGGCCAGGTGACGTTGGGTTTGAACAATGGGTACGACATCGTTCGTTCCGTGACGGCACGGCTGAGACGCGCTTTCAGGAGGAGGTTGAGATCGGGCTGCCATACCGGTTTCAACTCGATCTTTATGAGACGTGGAAGGTTGACGAACATCGCCGGGCCAACCAGGACGAATATTCGGCTGAAGTGCGGTGGGCCTTCGCCGATTGGGGCCACATTCCCCTGAATCCGACGCTCTATTTTGAATATGCTACAGTCAATCGCGGAGCCAACACGGCGGAGGGCAAGCTTCTGCTTGGCACGGACATCACCCCACGGCTGCACTGGGGTTTTAATCTGATTGACGAACAGGAGCTAAGCCACGCTAAAAACACCGCCTTGGGCTTCAGCCAGGGATTTAGTTACACGCTCATCGACGAAAAATTGAGCGCGGGCATCGAAATGGAATACGAGCACGACAAGGCCAGCGGCAGTCCGGGTGAGAACAGGTTTTTGATTGGCCCCAGTTTGCAAGCGCGGCCTGCTCCGTGGTGCCATATCGATCTGGTGCCCCTGTTTGGCGTGACACACGACGCGCCCGGTGTGGAGGCTTACCTGATTTTCGGAATCGATTTCGGCCCAGGCAAAAATCACTATGCGCCGGTGTCGCTTCGGGGGCAATGATCAGAGGGGCGTCAGCCTTGGCGGTGTGCGGCTCGATTGCTATTCATGCGGCGCTGGTTGGGGCGATGTGCGTGTTTGCGCCTCCCCGCACTTCGTCAGATGCGACGGGAGGAATAAACCCGGCGCTCCAGTTATCCGTTGTTCCCGGGGTATCGCCAATGGGGCCGTCAGCCGTCATTTCACCACCCCCATCGGGCGAAACGCGCCCAATTTTGGCGCAGGCTCCAGTGGTGACGGAGCCAGCGGATGACTCAGCGTATAAACCGGGTGCCGTGATACCCGCGTCTCCCGGCCGGAACAGAGACTCGGCTATGGCGAGCGCAGTGAATCCGATCCTGAAAGGCGGATCGCAACGGCGCAGCGCAAGCCTCGCTCGTCAGCAGGGCGGTAGGATCGCGGAGAGGTTTTCTGGAAGCGGTATGGGCACGAGCGCTCCGCGATACCTTTTTAACCCGCCACCAGCTTATCCCGATGCGGCAAGCGCTCAAAAGCTCAGTGGGGTGACGATCTTGACGGTGGTTGTGAATGCGGAAGGCAGGGCGCAAATGATCGCGATAGCTCACAGTTCGGGTTTTGGTGTTCTCGATAGGGCGGCTGCCAGCGCGGTGCACGCATGGAAGTTTCAACCCGCCAACGCCAACGGAGTAAGCGTTTCGTGGAAGATAGAAATTCCCATTCGCTTCAAACTTGCAGGAAAGTTCAACATGGGAAGTTCGTAGAAAAGTCGTAGGCGGGTCGGGCGGCGCCTAGCCGTCACGGGTTGTGCGCGGTTGCCTCCTTAGCGGGGGGGAAGCGGGTCCGGATTGTCCAGGCAATTGGGATCGCGGTCATGATCAAGAAATTCAAGAAATGCATGTGGGCCAGCGCGGTGAAGGAGAGCATGTGGAAGCATGAGAGGGTGATGGTCATAACCCGGAGCCAATGTCCTTGCGGAAGAAAAAGCGCAAGGGGGACCAGGATTCCGAGATACCATGAAAAAAATTTCGCGCTTACCACGCAGATCAGGAGGATGGCCAGCATGAGGCACGTACTGATCAGGTCCGAAATGGAGAATTTTTCGGCGCGCGCGGCTTGATAAAAGCAGACGGCGCAGACTACCGCAAATGCGGCAATCGATGTCCACTGCGCAAGGAGTTGGAAGCTTTTCAGGCCGGGCGCAATCGAGGGGATGAGGTGGATTAGCAGGATGTAGCTTTCCGACAGGGTCTGGAATAAGGAGCCATTGGTGAGGGCGAGTTGGGCAGAAATTTCCGCGAAACGGAAATGTTGGAATTCGGAAAGATAGGGAGCGCTTACCAGGAATAATCCCACGGAGGCGATGAGGATGCCGACAAGTCCGGTGCGATGGCGTTTCTGCTTGAAACAGTAAACGACGACGAACGGAACGACGATGATACTGATCAGCTTGATCATTACGCTAACCATGAGCGCCGGAAACACCCAAAGCCACCGGTCGATGATGACAAGGTAAAGCGCCAATACGAGAAACAGAGTCATGAAGACGTCGTTATGCGCGTTGCTGATGAACTGGAGGAGGAGGAGCGGGTTCCAGAGAAACAGATGGAGCGATAGCTCGGGGCGGGGAATCTTTAACGCTTTGGCGCTTGCATAGACCAGGCAGCCGGCCATGCCAAATGCGAAAAGGCAGGCAGCTTTAAACAGGGCAATGGTGAATGGCAAGGAACCGTGACCTAACCGGCAGATCCACTTGCAAACCCATGCGAATACAAAGCCGTAAACAAAGGGAGTGTCCGCGTAATAAGCGGAAAAGATCGGCTGCGTCTGCCATCCGGGAACATCCCCAACCACGGAGACGTAGGGGTTAAGTTCGTAATGGGCCTGCAACCAGCCGGCGTTCACGTAGGCAAAGAGATCCATTGCGTCGAAAGGGGGTATTGCTGCGGCGAGCAGTACCGAACACGCTCCAACCAAGACGATGATTCTGAAATCCGTATGATGCGGTTTTTGCAGGGCGCGCATCCCCGCAAGATAAAGCCACACCAGCGAGATCACCGCGCCCCAAAGAAAAGGCTCGACCAGGAGGCGATGGGCGGAAAAGGCATAACGCGCAAAGAACAGGTCCATCGCTCCGTAAACGAGGAGACATGCGGCGCCGATCGTGCCCAAACCGACGGGCGGAAAAAGCCGGTTCATCCACGGAGCTACTTCGGGGAATTCCCGCCCCGTGTCATGGGTGATTGCCGTGTCCATGGCTAAAACGTAGCGTCAGGCTCAGCGGCGGGAAGCAGAACTTTCCGAGGGATGCCTCACGTTGGCATTCCCCCAAATAGGTGGAACTTATCTCAACACATTCTATCGTCCTTGCTCCAGCCACTTTGTGGTTTTCATGAGAAAGATGCCGTGTGACGTTGCGTACACGTTTAGAAATCGTATGAAAGTCGATATTTGCGCAATGCTTCAAGTGACTTACAGTCAGGGCGTTACGGGCCTATAGCTCAGCGGTTAGAGCAGGGGACTCATAATCCCTTGGTCCCAGGTTCGAATCCTGGTGGGCCCATTCCAACAAATAAAAAACCCAGAGGGGAACGCCCTCTGGGTCTTTCACAAAAGACTCGCCGATGGTCTACTCGTTCTCGTCAGCGGACTCGTAACCTGGAAATCCGATGGGGGAAGCTGTTTGACTGGAGCGGGCATTGTTCGACGCCATTTGGATTTGCCCCTGCTGAGTGGGGTCGATCTGTTTGAGGTCGCTCAGCAGCTTGGCAATTAGCGCCATTTCCGTTGCTGTGGCTTGGCTGTTGGCGAGGCGGGACGACTTCATTCCGGGAGCGTTGAATATTTGGGTGACCTGCCCAGCAATGAGAGGGGCGGCCGAAGGATCGAGCTTTGCCAGGCGATCAGCAACTTCGATGAGTGCCAGCTCAGCGTTCTTCGTTTCCATCTGCTCGAAGGCGGACTGCGATGTGGGTCCGGTGAAATCATTACGCTGAACGAGTCCGATATCCAAAGTGCCAACGAGAGCGGCAATTGCGGCGTCCCGCGCCGACTGGTTACCTGCCGTTGCAATGAAGATATCGTTGGCTAGACGATCCGCGATGGGGTTGATGTCGCCAACATCGAGTTTGCGCTGAGCGAAATCCTGCCCGAATCGGGTCGCGACGGCGGCGATCTCATTCAGGTTTGACAACTGGGGCATGGCGCCGACCAGAATGCCGCTTATCTGATCAAAGCTAACCGGGCGTGGTGAGGAGAGGGGAGCGCTGTTGGCTACCGTGATATCGCTCAGGAATGTCGGCAGAAATGCCGCTGAGATTCCATTTGGATTGGTGGCGTCCACGCCAAGAGCAAACGAAACGATCTGCTGCGCATCGGCTGGATCGCCTTTTACCAGTCCCTGTGTAATCGCATCCTTTGAGAACACGGAGCGTCCGGCGAGAATGCCATTCTCAAAGGAATGAAGGTTCGCAAACGTCGTGGTGTCGGAAGAACGAACGATTGGAACAAGCGCTTGCGCGATTCCGGTCTGGACAAAAGGATCGGCTGACTGAAATCCACTGATTTCGCTATTGGCAAGACTCGTTCGCGCCGAAGTGCTTGTAAGTTGACTAGCGGCAGCGCCAGTGACCTGACCAACGAACGTCGCGATCGTCGGCCCCATCTGGGATGGGAGCGCGTTGCTGATGAGGCTGGAAATCACCGAGGTGGTGACGTTCTGAACAGCGGGAAGGGAGGTAAGATGAAGAGCGGAAAGGACGTCCAACGTAATGGTTGGCGACAAAACAGCGCTATCGAAACGAACCTTGTTTCCTTCGGAAGAGACCGGCGTGAGGGCAGCGGACGCGATCGCAGCAGCCATGGTCGGATTCTGCTGAGCGGCCATAATGATCGCCGAAAGCAGAACGGAGTCTGGCGTCTGCGGTGACGTGATGAGAAGGTTCCCGAGGTTCTTCTTAATCGCCGTCTGAGCGGCAGTATCGGCCAAAGCAGCTTGGGCGGTGAAAAGAAGACTGATTCCGGAAAGCACGGAAATGCATGTCCTGAAAGAGGTAAAAGGGCGTTTCGTCATAATGGAAATACTTTAAAGCACGAGGTAATGGGGTATGGTCGCCGATATATTCTCCTTTTCGCCATGGGATGCAAGTTTTTCCTGCTGGAATAGCATATTTCCCAGCGGGAGACCGGGAGCTTGCTGGCAGGAAGACATGGAAAAGAGCCTTAGGGGGGCACCGACTCTGCCCGCGACTCCCGCCTATCAGCCACGAACCGCCGCCACAGCCGCGATGTCATCCGAGAACGCGTTGCCGCCTGAGCACGCATTAATATTGGAAACCAGACGATCGAGAAACTGCTCGGCGGACTGGTTCGCGGGACTTGCCAACTCCGCCATCTCCACATGGGTGAGCCGTTCGCCCTCCGAGTTGCTCGTTCCGTACAGCCCGTCGGTGTAAAGGAGCAGCGCGTCGTTCTGCCCGAGCTGGCCGGTGGAATCCTGCTGGGAAGAATCACTCCGGATGCCGAGAGGAGGTGAATACGACTCCATCGCCTCGACGAGGCCCCCCGATCGCACGATCAGCAAAGGGGGATGCCCCGCTCCGGCAAAAGTAACTTCTCCAGAGCCGCGGTGCAGGGCGACGCACGCGCCGGTCATGTAAGAGCGGCCTTTGAAAATCGCGAAAAATTCACGATTGACCTGGTCCATGATCGCGGCAGGAGAAGTATGCTCACCGCCCGCGTGGCGGAAAAGGAGCTTTGCAAGGGTCGTGAAGAGAGCAGCGCTTACTCCATGACCCGTTGCGTCGGAAATCCAGAGCAGCAGCCTGTCGTCCGAAAGGAGCAGCCAGTCGTACATATCGCCTCCCACCTGGATCAAAGGCCGGAAAGTGGATGCGAAACTCCAACCCGCAAGGCTGGGGACACGCTGCGGAAGGATCGCCTGCTGTGTCAGCCGCGCCGCTTCCAGATCTAGCTCGTGATCCCGCCGCCATTTCTCCAGTTCGTCATTCTGGTCTTTCAGCTGCTCTCGCATTGAGAATAATCCCAGGTGGGTATCGATCCGGGCTTTCAGCACGGCCAGATTCACAGGCTTTGTCACGAAGTCGTTTGCCCCAGCTTCTAACGACTCCACCTCGTGCTCATCCCCGGCATGCGCCGTCAGAAGAATGATGGGTATCTGGGCCAGATGGGGTTGTTCCCGGATTTTAGCGCAAACCTGTGGACCGCTCAGGCCCGGCATTTCGTAGTCCAGAACAAGCAGGGACACTCGCATCTCTTCGAGGATCCGCAGGGCTTCAGCTCCAGTGCCGCATTCAAGAACTTCGAACCCGCGACCTTGAAGATGACGCGCCAGAAGCTTCCGGCTAAGCGAGTCGTCATCGGCTACAAGGATTGTCATCGGGCGTTGGGAAACTGCGGGCATTGGTATGAATCTAAACCCGGTAGCAGGGAGGACGCCTTTCTTTTTGTCTGCCGGAGGTTTGAGGCACTTTATGTCACGACTTCCTTGCAAATCGGAAATTGCCTTCTTCCGGTCTCCTGATAGGGATGCGGTGTGGCGAACGTTGTTTTCCTATGGCACATGCACCAGCCGTACTACGTCAATCCTGTGACGAGGACCGCGATGATGCCCTGGGTGCGTCTTCATTGCGTCAAAGGCTATCTCGACATGGTTTCGGTAATCGAGGAGTTCCCCGGCATTCGGGTTAACTTTAACCTCACACCGGTTCTCCTGCTTCAGGTCAAGGAGCTTGTGGATGGCGAGATCAAGGACCTGTGGCTCGACTGGTCGCGGAAGCCTGCTGCCGAACTGAACGATGACGAAAAGTTTTCGTTGCTCGAAAATTTCTTCAAGATCAATTGGGATAACCTGCTTAAGCCTGAACCCCGCTATTGGGAGTTGCTCAACAAGCGCGGGCTGACTCTCTATCGGGATGATGTGCGGCGCGGCCTTCGATACTTTACGACCCAAGAGTTTCTGGATCTGCAGGTGTGGTTTAACCTTGCATGGTGCGGTTACACTGCTTTCCGGTTGTATCCGGAACTGCGCGAACTCCGGGAGAAAGGGCGCAACTTCACCGAAGAGGAAAAGGGACGGGTTCTCGCCATCCACCTGGAGATCATGGCGCTTGTCCTGCGGAAATACGCGGATGCCGAGGCCCGGGGCCAGGTGGAGCTCACGACCACGCCTTTCTACCACCCGATCCTCCCGCTGGTGTATGACTCCGCCTTCGCGGAGCGGAGTTTGCCGGGCAGATCGTTCCCCAAGCGCTTCCATTGGCCTCAGGACGCGGCTGCTCACCTTCGGCTTGCCGTAGAGCAGCACGCCGCCCTATTTGGGAGAAAGCCGCGCGGGCTTTGGCCTTCGGAGGGGTCCATCGCTCCAGAGTTGATCCCGCTCATGCAGGAAGCTGGGATAGAATACTTTTGCAGCGACGAGGAAAACCTCTTCAATTCTCTCAAGCGGGATGTAACGCGGCAGCACTCGGGAATAGATCACCTGGAGCTGTTTCAAGGCTGGCAGGTGCGCTCTGCTGGCTCTTCCGTTAACGCCCTATTCAGGGAGAAGCCGCTCTCGGATTTCATCGGGTTCATGGCCGCGAAAAATGATCCTGAGGCTGCCGCCGCCCATCTTCTGCACCACCTCCACCAGATCGCGGATGTCGTGCCCCGCGATACGGGTTTGATTCCATTGATGCTGGACGGGGAGAATGCATGGGAAACATTCCGTGATGGAGGCGAAGCATTCCTCAAAGCGCTTTATGGAGGCATACTGGCGAGTCCTGACCGGTTGCATAGCTGCACTATCGAGACCTACTTCAAGCACCATCCTCCCCGCCGCGAGATTACGACCCTCCATACCGGCTCGTGGATCAGCAGCAACTTCGATATCTGGATCGGCGAAGCGGAGGAGAACAAAGCGTGGGACCTGCTGGGTGAGACGCGCCAGTTTCTGCAGGGACGACTTGACGCTGGCGCTTTGAAGAAAAAGCAGGAAGAGGCTGCCTTGCAGGAGATTTACGCGGCTGAAGGCAGCGATTGGTTTTGGTGGTATGGGCCGGATTTCAGCACGGAAAACGATGATCTCTTCGACGAGCTATTCCGGCAGCATTTAAAGAATGTTTATATCATCTGCGGGGACGTTCCACCCGCCAATCTGGATCTGGCCATCAATCGGACGCGATCCACGCAGGTTTATGAGCAACCGCAGAATCTCATCTCGCCAAAGCTCACGGGTTCTGGCGGATCCTATTTCGACTGGATTGGGGCGGGCTCCTACACGGCGGGCGCGGAGCAGGGCGCGATGTATCGATCCGAGCGGTTACTCGAGAAGATGCTTTTCGGCTTCGACGATACTCGCCTGTGCCTTCGGCTGGACCTCTCGCGGTGGGCCGGGATATCCCTTGCAATCCATTTCTCACAACCTGCTGGCTACATCGCCCGGACGCTGGCGCTAACAACTCCAGGCAGACAGGTATTCACCATCAAGAGACCTCGCGGTAAAGACCTTTCGCGAGACACGCTCGTCGCGGGCGAGACAATTGTGTGGACTCTCTTGCTCGCGGACCTGGGGGTGGGGGAAGATGCCCCTGTGAGCTTCAAAGCGCAAATCCTGAAGGACGGCATCGAGCGCGAATCCTATCCGGAAAACGATCCTATCAAGCTAACGGCCCCATCCAGCGAGTACGCGCTGCGCAATTGGATAGTGTAGAGTCTGCCCGCCACAAGAGGGATGGCGCGAAACCTGCGGATACCCCTCTGCTCATGGACTTTGTTTCGCGCATCGGGCGGCAGCCAAAAGCGCTCCTCCTGGGGGAGGCCCTCTTGATCCTCCTCGTAATCGGCTTTCTGGATTTCATCACCGGGTACGAACTGAGTTTTACGTTGTTCTACGGGATCCCGATTTTGTTCGTGATTTGGTTCGTGGACAGGAAATGGGCGTACTTTTTCGCTCTACTAAGCGCCCTCGTCTGGTGGTGGGCGGACACTCGGGCGGGGCATCCGTATCTTGTGAACTGGCATCAGGGTTGGGAGACTCTCGTGCGCCTCTGCATGTTTCTTTTCATAGTATCGGGAGGGGCGGCGATGAAGGCGGAGCGGGATCAGACATGGGCGCGCATCGCGCTGCTGGAACGCTCAAGGCGCCTGGAGCGGGAAATCCTGAGCGTCAGCGAACGCGAGCAGGAGCGGATCGGGCAGGATTTGCACGACGGCTTGTGTCAGTATTTCGCGGCGGTGGCTTGCGCGGCGGCCTCCTTGCGAAGAGACTTGTCAGTAGAGCGATCTTCCCATATTTCTGCCGCGGCTGACATTGAGGATCTTATCAAAAAAGGCGTCACAGAAACGCGGAATCTGGCGCGTGGTTTATTTCCCATTCGCAAGGAGGATAATGGACTCGAGTCCGCGCTTCAGGAGTTGACCACGCGCACGAGCAGGCTGGTGGAAATACCTTGCGCTTTCGAATGCAATACGTCGCCGCCCATGCCAGACGCCAATACTTCAAATCACCTTTACCGAATCACCCAGGAGGCTCTGAACAACGCGATCAAGCATGGCAAGCCCACCCACATTGACATTTCGCTCGAAGCGGGGGAAGGGGAGATTGTTCTCTCCATCACAGATGATGGCGTTGGCATGGGTTCCACGCCGGAGGCGGGGGAGGGCATGGGTCTCAGCATCATGCGCTACCGCGCGAGGACGATTGGCGCCACGATCACTTTCGGGCCGGGAGAAGGTGGCGGAACAAGGGTCTGCGTGTCGCTGCGCCAGGCGAGGTGTTGATCTCCGAATTATTGATGGCCCCATTAGTGCTTAGCATGTCCGAGACTTCCGTTCGAAAAATCAAAGTAGCTATCGTCGAGGATCACCCTCTCTTTTGCGAGAGGCTGGCCCATCTTATCGGCCAGGAGCCGGACATGGAGGTGTGCGGACAGGCGGCAAGCATCGGGCCCGCCCTGGACCTTGTCATCGAGACAAAGCCGGACATAGCGGTGGTGGATATCTCCCTAAAGGGCTCCAGCGGGCTCGAGCTCATCAAAAATATGAAAGCACAGAATCTGGATGTGCCGGTTCTTGTGCTCTCCATGCACGATGAATCCCTCTATGCGGAGCGAGTTCTCCGCGCGGGAGGACGAGGATACATTACAAAGGACGAAGCTTCCGAGAAGGTCATGGCGGCTATCCGGCGCGTTCTCGCCGGAGAAGTCTTTCTGAGCGAGGAAATGACGTCCAGGTTCCTGAAAAGCTTTAGTGGAAAGCGCGGCCCGGCGGGTCTGCAGCCTGTTGAAAAACTGAGTGACCGCGAACTCGAGGTCTTGCGCTTGATCGGAGGGGGCAAGTCAACCAAGGAGATCGCCTCGTCCCTCAGCCTGGGCTTGGCGACAGTGGATACCTACCGAACTCGCATCAAGGAGAAGCTAAGCCTCAAGAATGCTACCGAGCTTCAGCACTTCGCCAATGAATGGGCGCGCGGGGACGGCGCGTAAGTTCAAGGGTCGCGCGGTGAGATCATCACCTGCGGAGTTGCCTTTGCGTTTGTAAGAACAGTGGGGGCGTCCCGGAGCGTGATGCTGCTGGGCAGGGCGCGGCGGTAGTCCGCGACGAGTTTCGGAGGCAGCTTTTCTTCGGCAAGCCTTTTGTAATTCCCTATGCCTGTCACGATGGCATCTGCCAGCTTCTCGCGCCACGAAGCGTTTGCGATGAGCAAAGCATCTCCCGGATTTGAAAGAAAACCTCCCTCGACGAGGATGGAGGGGACAGTCGCCAGCCGGATAACCGCAAATCGGGCCCGCTTCACGCCGCGATCCACCTGCGGGATATTGCCAAGCAGCGAGTGGTAAACGCTCCCGGCGAGGGCGGCGCTCTGGACATCAACGGGGTTGCCGGGCTCACTGCGAAGATCGCGGATGGAGAGGTTTTGGTCAGCCGTGGAGGGCGCTCCACGGGGCGTCAGAGAAAAGACTTCAAAGCCGCTGGCGGAGCCATTCTCAGAAGAGGAATTAAAGTGAACACTCACAAAGATCGAGTTGGACATTCGATTTGCGGCCACGGGCCTTTCCTCGAGCGGAATGAATACGTCGCTGTCCCGGGTAAGAAACACGCGGAACCCTTCCTCTTCGAGCTTCTCTTTGGCTCGGCGACAGACGTCCAGGCTGAAATCTTTCTCGCAACCGTAGGCGCTGAGAGCGCCTTTATCATAGCCCCCATGGCCGGGATCGAGGACCACGTTCCTCACAGGCTGCATGCCCTGGATCATCTCTGGACGCAGCATGGGTTCAACGACCTTCGCTAGATCCAGGCGCGAAATCAGAATCTTCCCGTCTTGGGAGCGCAAAGGAAAGCCGAGCCACTGCGTGACGCCGTTTATATTGATCTCGCGGCTGTTCAAAGTGAACTCGATCTGCGATTTACCGGAATCGACAGCGATTTTATTCGCAATCGGCACCACCTGCTGGGGGAAAGAATAGAACGACTCCAGATTGTCCAGGGAGACGTAGTCCCGGCCTTCGAAGCGGTAGAGTTTCCAATCCTCAGCGCGCCCGATCGACATGGCCGCCAGGAGGCAGACCAGAAAATAACGAGTCGCTCGCACTTGGAAAGATGCCACCAAAGGCCGAATTCGCAAACGGGGTTGCCCCAGTTAACGGGAACCACTGCGACTTATGCTTCACGGTCTTTTCCCGTTCGTCATCAGGGCTCGTGACATGGAGCAGTTGCAACGCCGTGGGATTGTTGCGACTAAACAGAGAAACGATGCTGTTAACCGAATAGACACCAGGCGCGCGGTGGCACATGAGACAATTCTGAAGTGGGCGCGGCCGTGGCGCCTCTATGGCTTGGGCAGAGTCGAAGGGGTCGCTGCCTGTCAACTCTACCTCGGGTCCAAATCCGAACTCACGGTTTTCTTCTCCCACGGCGCGCAGCCCGCCGGAAACATTTGCGAATAGTTCCTTTCGATCCATAAGGAATTCATAGAAGGACTGCGCGTGTACTCCGTCGAAATCGGACTGGTCATCGACGATCTGCCGATAGACGCGGAGTTGCGCGCTTTCCGTAAGAGGCGAGGCAGTCGGGCGGCCCTCATTGTCGATGAGGAGCATCTGGCGAATCAGGGCGACCATAGTGCCTGCGGGAATCTGTGGCATGGCGGGGTTTGGTTTCATCGGCTCCAAGCCCCCAAAGCGGCGACGCGCCGGATGCGGATCCGGGATGTAAGGAACACATTTCCTGATCGCTTCCAGGTAAGCGGGCAGCGTCGCCTTGCCACCGGGCAGTCGTATGAAGACGAGAAAAGCCGCGCGGTGAGAGCATCCATTTGAATGCTGAAGCGCCAGCGGTAGGTCATCCCCGCCGCCGAGGCAGGACCATGGGCTCTGTGCCTGGAACAATGAAGGCAGGAAAGGCGCTTCTGGATGAGACGGGTCAGGTTCGGCTGGGAACTTGCCGCCCACGACCGCGGCGGCGTAGTTGTTAGGCAGCGCGGCGATCTCCTCTCTGGTTAGGGCGATGCGCTTCATAACCGCAGCCAGCCGGGACTGAAGCTCGCTCACCGCAGCGACCAAAACGGAGTTCTTGCCGGCAAGATATCGAATCCGCGCTGTCCAGTCGTAAGCCGCCCACAGATCGCGCTGCATGACGGCTCGCTTCAAGGGAGACTCAATCAGCTTCTCGGCGTGGGTCTCGTTAAATTCCTCCAACACTCTTATTGCGCGCCCGTGAGTCGGCTCGGTGAGTAAATGTTTCGTGTCAGTCCAGAGGAGAACATCGAGTGAATCAGGGCCAAACCTGTTGCCGCCCGCATCCACACGCAAAAATAGCGAGGAGTACAGACGGTTCCATAAGTGCTGCGGATCTGGACTATAGAGGGTGACCGCGGGCGGAGCGCCCATCGATACAGTGTCCTGCCTCCCTGATTCGGTGGCGCGAAGAAAAGGCAGTCCGGCCAGGACAATAAGGCAAAATACCCTCGGCCAGAGACGGCGATGGCTCCTCAGAATGCCGCCTCGGTGAGCGTTGCAGCGACGTAGGGATCCTCACTCATCGAGGGCGAGCGGGTTCGCGCGAGAAGCTGCCACCACACGCGGGCGCAGGAGGTGACGATCAGCAGCACAAGTAGTATGAAGATGGCGGTGACCGCCGCGTCCACCTGGCTGTTCAGGAGCTGGCTTCGCCATGCGGCCACTTGGAGCGGGCTGCCGCCGCTGGCCAGCTTTCCGCGAAAGTCCGCGGCCGCGCTGAGGAATCCGAGCTTCGGGCTGTGACTGAAGAGCTTCATCCATCCAGCCGTCAGGGTTACTGAAAGCAGCCAGGCGAGCGGCAGAAGCGGCACCCAGATGAACCGCGCGCCGTGCATTTTGAGAAGCACTGTCGTGCCCAGGCACAGAGCGATGACAGCAAGCAACTGGTTTGCGATCCCGAAGATCGGCCACAAAGAATTGATCCCGCCCAACGGGTCTGCCACGCCCTGATACAGGAACCAGCCCCACGCGCCGACGAAGAGGACGCCCGCGACTATTGATCCCGGAGCCCAGTCGGTGCGTTTGAGCGGTTTCCAGAAAGCTCCAAGCAGGTCCTGCGTGAGAAACCTTCCGACGCGCGTGCCGGCATCAATGGTGGTGAGGATGAACATAGCCTCGAACATGATTGCGAAGTGATACCAGAGCGACATTGCAGTCTGGCTGCGGAAGATGCCGCTAAACATGTGGGCCATGCCTAACGCGAAGGTGGGCGCTCCACCGGTTCTCCCGATCATCGAATGCTCGCCGACGCTGGCGGCAAGCTGGGCCATGTGGGTCTCGGTTATGGGAAAGCCCAGGTTGGTAACTGCGGCAGTAACTTCCGCGGCTGACCCCTTCATGTTGATGGCAAAGTATTCGCCCGGCTGCATTACGCAGGCGGCGATCAGCGCCATGATGCCGACGAGCATCTCAGTGATCATGGCTCCGTAGCCGATCAAGCGGATGTCGCGTTCGCGGGCGAGCAGCTTTGGCGTGGTGCCGGAGGCGATGAGCGCGTGGAAGCCCGATACCGCCGCGCAGGCGATGGTAATGAAGCAGAAAGGGAACACGGGTCCCGCGAACACTGGGCCGCTGCCATCCACAAACCGCGTCAGCGCCGGCATTTGCAATCGCGGAGCCAGGATGACAATTGCGAGCGCCAAAAGCGCAACCGCGCCAATCTTCATGTACGAGCACAGGTAATCCCTCGGAGCGAGAAGCAGCCAGACGGGCAGGGAAGAGACGAGGATGGCGTAGATCATGATGCCAACCGCCAGAGTTTTGCCATCCAGTGTCAACCAGCGTTCGAGAGGCGTTCCCGCAATCCACTGACCCGCGACGACCGAAAGCAGCAGCGCAAGAATGCCGAGCAGGCTCGTGACGCCGACATGAAGCCGCGTCTTACGCATCAGCAGTCCCATCGCGAGGGCGATAGGGATCGAGGCCAGAATGGTTGAAAGACCCCAGGCGCTTTCCGCGAGCGCCTTCACGACCACAAGTCCCAGAACCGCGAGGAGGATCACCAGAATCGCAGCCGTGCTGACGAGCGCGATGAAACCCGCGACAGGTCCCACTTCATCGGCCATCATCTGCCCGAGCGACTTCCCTCTGCGGCGCAAAGAACAGAACAGGATAAGGCAATCATGCACAGCCCCGCCCAGTGTGGCCCCTATCAACATCCATAGCAGGCCAGGCATGAAGCCAAACTGCGCTGCCAGGACAGGGCCGACCAGCGGGCCCGGTCCGGCAATCGCGGCAAAATGATGTCCGAATACGACCCATCTGTTGGTCGGAACGAAATCCTTGCCGTCCTCGTGGAGAATCGCCGGTGTGGCGCGGGTTTCATCAAGAGTCAGAACCTTTGCCGTGAGCCAGGCTGAATGGAAGCGCCACGCCACCATGAAAACACAGACAGAGGCAACAACGATCCATAGCGCGCTCACCTGTTCTCCGCGCGAGATGGCGAGTACAGCGAGGCTCCCGGCGCCTAGCAAGGCGACGAGACACCAGGAAACGGAAGCAAGGAGCGAGCGCGAAGGTTTCACCGCCTGTTCGTTCCCAGAATGGCGCGAGAAAGAAGCGGATTCCATGTGGCTATTTTCAATAGCCAGTTCGGCTGGGCATTACAAGGTTGCCAATCCGCGATGCGCGCTTCCCGCGCATCCAACCGGAAGGGTCGATGGCTGTATCCTATGCGGGAACAGCTCCAAGCCCAAGAATGTCGCGAATGCCCCGAATGGGGATCACCGCCCAGGCGGGACGGTTGTTCAACTCGTAAACGACCTCGTAGGTTGCCTTGTCGAGCAGGTAGGCCTCCAGAAGCACATCCACATCCTCGCGATTATCCGGGATGAATATCGCAGAGCCCGCAGCCTCTAGATAAGCGTCCAGAAATATGCCGCTTACGTAGCGAGACCATAATTCCGCCCAGGGTGTCAACAGCGGGACGTCCTCGGCGCGCACCGCGCGTTGTTGCGACAAGGCGTTATAGGCCGCGTAATGAAAAGAGCGCATCATGCCTGCCACATCCCGCAAGGAGCATCGCTTCAGCTTGCGTTCTCCCAGCGATCGCAGCGGTTCGCCCTCAAAGTCGATGATGACGAAGTCCTTGCCTGTATTGAGCACCTGTCCCAGGTGGTAATCCCCATGAGTGCGAATCTTGGAAGCGATGATCTTCCGTCTCAGAATTCTTGCCTGGCGGTGCAAGATTTCGTTTTCCTGCGAGAGCACGTCGATTGCCTCCTGGCGAAACTGTTCGGGGATGATCTTGAGACTCTTCTCAAGAAGCTGGAATCCCCTTCTGACCGAGCCTCGCATCGATTGGTAAGCGGATCGCTGGTAGAGCGTGCTAAAGGGTTCAGGCGCGAAGTTCGCGTCGTTGCGCTCCGCTGCGAGCGCGAGGTGCATTTCGGCCGTTCGCAGCGCCGAGTTGGGCCGCTCGCTCGGGGTAGATGCCCCCCACCAGTTCTTTTAGTGGACCGAGGTCGAGCTGGTTTGCGGCGGACAGGTTCGGCGTGAGTTTTACCAGGCCAGCGTCGGGCTTCACTTGCAGCACCCGTTCGAAGTACCTGCTCACGGAGTCGAGTGTATAAGCCCACGCGTCTCCCTCGTTGGGCACGCAGCCAATCAGGAGCCCGAGTATGTTCGGTTCGCTCAATCGGCGGCGATATTCCAGCGAGCCCGCAAAGGCTGGCACCGAGGCGAACTTCTGTTTCTCGCTCAGGAACCGGATGACTTCAGAGTCAGGATTAATTCCGTCCTCGATCTTCCGGTAGAGCTTGAGGAAAAGCTTGTCGCCATAGAGAATCGAAGAGTTGCTTTGTTCCGCCTTTAGAACCTGGGATGAAAGAGCGACATTTTTGCCGCCAGCGAGAGCTTCGATGCGTTCCCCAGGGTAACCAGCCAGTTTGCCAAACTCGCCTTGACCTGAGCGGTTCTGCGCGATTAGCCGCAGCAATGCCGCCCGGAAACGTTCATCGTAGATCGCGTCAAACAGCACCTGCTCTTCTTCTGCGTTCTTAAACTGCGCGATGACAGCCTGTGGGAAATTCCCCTTAAGATCGGCTGCTGTCTCGCCAGTTGCGGTCGCCACCGGCAGCAGGAATGTTTCCGTTCCTGAGTCGGCGTAGAAAGCTTCCACGAATAGGAGGCAGGCGACAGCGGATTTGCTCCCGTCGTCGGCCGGGATGGGTATGCATTCGGATATCCGCGCTTTCCGCAGGCCTCGGGCCTTGCCCTGGAACCAGCGGCAACTCATGAGGTAAGCGGGCAGCAACTCTTCAATCCTTCCTCTTTCGCCATCAGACGACGCAAAATCCTGACAGTCAACCGTGCCCTTCAGACTCGGAACTTTGTACGCTTCCTGCTCCAACTGGCCGGCTTCCACATCCGCTTTCAGCAAGAGGCGAAAATGGTCATGTGAACCGAGCGTAAATACGTAGGGAGCCTGCTTTATGGCAGGGAACTTGTTCTGGCTGAATATCTCTGTGGGAATCTTCCCGGCGTAAGCGGACAAGTCGAGTTCCACCACCTGCGCGAACCGCGAGAGATTTACCACTACCAGGATGATCTCGTCCTCAAACTGCCTTATGAAGCTCAGCACCTTTGAATTATCGCTGCTCAGGAAAACGATGGAGCCGCGACCCAGCGCCTTGAATTGTTTGCGCATCGCGATTCCCCTGCGCGTCCACCAGAGGAGCGATGATAGGTTCTTCTCCTGATTTTCGACGTTAAGCGCCTGGTAATGATATTCCGAGTCGATGACCACAGGCAGGTAGAGTTGCTGAGGATTTGCTTTTGAGAAGCCGGCGTTGCGATCCGCCGTCCACTGCATGGGCGTGCGCACGCCGTTCCGATCCCCCAGGTAGAAATTGTCTCCCATCCCGATTTCGTCCCCGTAATAAATGATCGGAGTGCCTGGGAGAGAGAAAAGGAGAGTGTTGATTAGTTCGATATTGCGACGGCTGTTTCCCAGCAGCGGCGCCAGGCGGCGGCGGATGCCAAGGTTGATGCGCGCCTGAGGATCATTCGCGTATACCCGGTACATGTAATCCCGCTCCTCATCGGTCACCATTTCCAGCGTCAGCTCGTCGTGATTCCGCAGGAAGGTGGCCCATTGGCACCCCTCCGGAATGGTTGGGGTTTGATCGAGGATATCCAGGATGGGAAATCGATCCTCCATCCGCAACGCCATGAACATCCGCGGCATGAGTGGAAAGTGAAAGCACATGTGGCACTCGTCGCCTTTCCCGAAATACGCGACTGCGTCCTCTGGCCACTGATTAGCTTCCGCCAGGAGCATCCGGTCCTCGAACTTGCTGTCGATATGGGCGCGCAGCTTCACCAGGAAAGCGTGGGTTTCCGGCAAGTTCTCGCAATTCGTGCTCTCCCTTTCATACAGGTAGGGAACAGCGTCGAGACGGAGGCCATCGACTCCCATCTCCAACCAGAAATCGATGACGGCAAAGAGCGCCTCATGCACCGCCGGGTTATCGAAGTTTAAGTCAGGCTGGTGGTAGTAAAAGCGGTGCCAGAAATAGGCCTTCGCTACTGGATCCCAAGACCAGTTCGAGGTCTCAAAATCCTTGAAGATAATGCGCGCGTCGGCATACCTGGCTGGCGAATCGCTCCAGACATAATAATCCCGCCACGGCGTTCCGGGCGCCGCGCGACGTGAGTTCTGGAACCATATGTTCTGATCCGAAGTATGGTTCAGCACGAGTTCCGTGATGATTCGGATTTGCCGCTTGTGCGCCTCCGCAAGCAGTTCGCGAAAATCGTCCAGCGTCCCGTATTGAGGATTTACCGAGTAGTAATCCGCGATGTCATATCCATCATCCTTCAGAGGAGAGGGGTAAAACGGCAGCATCCACAGCGCGGTAATCCCGAGTTCGCTGAGATAGTCGAGCTTTTCTATCAATCCGCGGAAATCTCCGATTCCATCAGCATTGCTGTCGGAGAACGCTTTTACGTGAACCTGATAAATAACGGCGTCTTTAAACCAGAGCGGATTGCTTTCGATCTCAGCCATATAGTTGGTAGAATCCTGTTTGAGGGGGTTTTCGGCTGTTTGTCCCGCTAAAATTGACGAACGCCGCCCCGATAAATGGGAGAGGCGATTATCTCACCCCGCCCGAGAGTAAAGCAAGGGCAGCTCGCGAGTCTTCGTCATGCGCGTCGTATTCGCTCGCCTGGCCGTAGGCCATTTTTGCCAGGTCAGGACGGTTTGGCTCGAGCAGTTTCCCCAGCATCTTCCAGGTCTCCGCCCGGAATGGCTCGCGCTCCAGCACTCTTTGCAGTTCCTTGATCGCGGACATTTTGTCGCCGCGCTCCGCCAGGTGCGAGATATACTGCTTCTCGGCAGCCCATGATCCCAACCGGGCCGCTTCTTCCAGCAGGTCGAGCCTGTCGGCCCCCTTTTCCTGGTACTCCAGCGTGGCCATGTAATCCAGGTACTCAGCTCGGACGAATGCCACGCGGGAGAGATCGTTCAGTTGTTCGCGGGCATGCGGAAAGTCGCGCATGCGTATATAGGCTGCCGCGAGCCCGAGTCGGGCAAAGGGCTTGTTCGGAGCCCGCCGCAGTGCGCTGTTGAAGTCCTCAATCGCGAGCCCGAAATGCCCTTCGGAAGATTCCAGCGAACCCAGGTTGATGAGCATTCGCGCGGAATCCCCCCCATCCCGGATCGCGCTTTCCAGGAAGCGTCGATCATCATGCCAGTCGGCGTTCCGGATGAAGGCGCGGGAGCCCAGAAAGATCATCCATCCTGCTGCGAGGGCAAAAATCGGCGCTGGCCCGACCTGTTTGCGCGTCAGCGCGTGTTCGATAGACAGCGCTGCCGCCAGGAGAAGAAAGGCGCTTGGAACGTACAGCCAGTGTTCGGCGGCCGTCGCGTTAAGCGAGAAAAGGTTGCTGATCGGCAGGTACGCGGCCACGAATGCCATCAGGAGCCGGAAAGCCATCGGAAACTCCCGCCACGACCAGCGACACCAGAGGATAAAACCAGCGATCAGGAGGCAGCCGAGCAGCGTCTGAAACTCCCAGCAGCAGCGCTTCCGCTACCGTTTTTTGCATATCGCCTGCATAGATCGGAATCAGATCCCGCTCCATGTGCAAGTTCCGGGGCAGTAGCAGCAGACCCGTGTACTCCGCCCACGCCCGGGCAACAAGGAGAGGCCGCGCCGCGATCGGCGCGCGCGGTCCCGGCGGCGGCGGGATCTCTAATGCCGTAAACCGCAGAGCACAATAAAAGGATGCCACCAGGAACAGAGCGGTCAGCCACCACCGGAGGCCACGCGCGGAAAAGACAGGCCATTCGGCAGCCTGGTTTGGCCCTGCCCATTTGCGCCCAGTGAACAGGACGAGCGATATCAAAGGAAAAATCACCCCGCTTTCCTTGGACAACATCGCGCAGAGAAGGCACAAGGCTGCGCCGCCCCAGCAGAGCAGCTTTCGCTTTCCCGTGAGCGCTGTTTCGACCAGATAAAGACCGAAAAAACCAAACGCTGCTGCCAGCAGGTCTGCCCGGCCCGCGACATAGATCACAGCCGAGCTGTGCAGGGGATGGATCGCCCACGCGACGCACGCGAGGAACACGCAAACTTCTGTGACTCGACTTCCCCAAAAGCCCGTCAGTTTTCGAGCGAAGAGCCACAGCGCCATTGCGGCGGCGACCTGGAGCAGAATATTTGTAAGGTGGTATCCGGCGGGACGGAAATCATACAAAGCGTAATCGAGCGTGTAAGTCAGCCTCTGCAATGGGCGGTAGAAGTTCGACGCGGTGGCATCTGTGAACAGATAATGTCCGAATCCGGCTGGAACGAGACGCCAGCTTCGAATAAACGGATCGCGCAGCACGAGCGCGGTATCATCCCATACGAAGCCGTTCTGAACAGCGGGCCAGTACACGGCAAAGACAGCCATGGTGATAACGCCGCAGGCGAGGAGCGAACGAATGAGTGATTGGCGATTGTTTATTGCGCGGTAGTATGGGGATGATGCGCAAAACCGCCAGTATCGTTTCCATGTCTTCGGCTACTAACCTCTGTGGCTTCTTCCTCGCGATGCTCGTTCTGCTATGTGCCTGCGCTTCGAGCGCAAGCGACGCGGGGTGCCAGCAAATCATCCTCAGTATCGCGCCCGCGTGGAGTTCTTCCGCCGGCAAGCTCCAACGTTTCGAGCGCCCGGGAGGAAGCTGGAAGGCCGTTTCGAGTCCCATCCCGGTCTTGTTTGGGAAAAACGGGCTCGCGTGGGGCAGGGGCATTTATGGAACCAATGAACCAGGCCTCCGGAAAGTAGAGCATGACTGGCGGGCGCCAGCCGGCGTGTTCGCCTTGGGAGAAATCTACGGCTATGACCACGCGCTTCCTCCGGGTGGCGACTATCCATATCATCAGGTGACCGACGCTGACGCCTGGGTGGATGATCCTCGATCCCCCGATTACAACCGCCATGTCGTGATCGACCCCGCCGCGCCGCCGCCGTGGTTCTCCAAGGAGAAAATGCGCCAGAAAGATTTTGCTTACCGCTGGCTCATCGACGTGAAACATAACGAAGATCCCGCCATTCCGGGGGCCGGGAGCGCCATTTTTATCCACATCCGTCGCGGCCCTTCGCGCCCGAGTTCAGGTTGCACAACCATGGCCGAGGAAGATCTCACCCGGCTGATCACCTGGCTTCGCGCGGACAAGCGCCCCCGCTACGCTCTCCTGCCTTGGGCCGAGTATAAGAAAAAATGGCGTGATTGGGAGTTGCCGGATCCCGGGACTGCTGACGCGCTCGCGCCCCGGTGAAAGCAGGGCTCCCCGCCGGACGTCGCGATCACGTGCTACAAACCTAATCTCTCGAAGGTTTCGTCCACATGCTTAAAGTGGATGTCCAGCGAGCATAGGCTCTCGATTTCCCCAGCGGTAAGGTGCGAACTGATCTGTGGTTCTTCTCGCAAGTTCTCCTGGAATGTATTGCTTCCAGCCCACGTTTTCATTGCGGCTCTCTGAACAGCCTCGTACGCCACTTTTCGCTCCATTCCCTTTTCAGTAAGGCTGAGGAGTATGGATTGGCTAAAATAGAGGCCCCGGGTCTTTTCCAGATTGCGCAGCATGTTCTCCGGATACACCAGCAGGCGATCCACCAGCTTTTTCAACGTCACGAGCATGTAGTCCACCAAGGCGCATGAGTCGGGAAGGATGATCCTCTCAACGCTGCTGTGGCTGATGTCGCGTTCATGCCAGAGCGCGACGTTTTCCAGCGCCGCAACCGAATTCCCGCGGATAACGCGGGCGAGTCCGCTCAGGCGTTCGCCTGTGATCGGGTTCCGCTTGTGAGGCATCGCGGAACTTCCTTTCTGCCCCGGGTGAAAATACTCCTCCACCTCCAGGACTTCGGTGCGCTGGAGATGCCGGAACTCGGTCGCCCATCGATCCACGCTGGAGGCGATCAGCGCGAGCGCGCTCATGAATTCCGCGTGCCGGTCTCGCTGGATCACCTGTGTGGAAAGGGTCGCGGGCAGGAGGCCGAGCCGCTCGCATACTCTTTTCTCCACGCCCGGGTCCAGATGCGCGTGTGTGCCTACCGCCCCGCTAAGTTTGCCTACTCGTACGCGCTCGCGAACCTCCGTCAGACGCTCAATGGCTCTTCCGAACTCATCATACATGAGCGCCAGCTTCAGACCGAAGGTAACCGGCTCCGCGTGGATGCCATGGCTCCGCCCGATCATCGGAGTCTTCTTGAATTCAACCGCGCGCCTGGCGGCGACGCGGCATAAATCCATGAGGTCCTCGATCAACAATCCGCACGACTCGTTCATCTGCGCCGCGAGCGCGGTATCGAGGACGTCTGAGGACGTCAGGCCGTGATGTATCCAACGGGCCTCCGGGCCTACGTAGCTGGCGACATTTTCGAGAAACGCGATGACATCATGATTCGTGCGAAGCTCGATTTCAGCGATCTCTGGCAACGAGAATCGCGCCTTGGCGCGGATGACCTCCGCGTCGGACACGGGGATTTTACCAGCTTCGGCGAGAGCTTCGCAGGCAAGCACCTCGATCTCGAGCCAGAGTTCGTATTTACGTTGCTCCGACCACAGTCGGCGCATCGCAGGGAGCGAATAACGTTCAATCACAGCCGGGAGGATACGAGCCTCCCAGCCGTTCAAAAAGGGAAAACTTCCAGAGGTCTGCTTAGCAGACGCGAGCGCGAATCTTGCGGCCGTTGGAGGCAAACCGAACTCGGCCGGTCTCCAGGAGGTCCGCTACCGCCGCCACGGTCTCGCGGCTGTTCTCGCTGTAACTGCTCACAGCCATGATCAAATCTCCCAAGCTGTAGCTGCGTGGTGATTTCCGATGCTGCTTCTTCATT
Organism: uncultured Verrucomicrobiae bacterium; assembly: GCA_963828525.1. Lineage (GTDB taxonomy): Bacteria > Verrucomicrobiota > Verrucomicrobiia > Chthoniobacterales > Chthoniobacteraceae > CAWHEP01. The sequence goes on along the minus strand of CAWHEP010000008.1, from coordinate 290,002 downwards.
GAATTGTTCATATTTATCCTTGGTTGCTGGCTGATCTCACCTAAAGCAGGTTGGATGCCATGCCATCTAGACTACGTTCCGCATAACGTATTAGACGCCACTGCGCGGGAAAAGTTCAGCCGAAATCTCGGGATTGCTGACACAAGTGTCATAGTTCCCTACAGCAAACACTGGTAGGGAAGCCTCGCCGAGGCGTCCGGAAGTACCCGACGCCACAAAGCGACAAGATGTCACTTCTTTGCAACCCCACGTGTCACACTTCCCGCGCGGTTCAATCTCGCTCCGCTCTAAAATGCCGCGAATCGGCGTGCAGAATCCGCCCGTCGCCGTGCCATACTGCGTTCCAGTCGCCGTAGCCGCGCCAGTGCAGGAGGATGTAGCGCGGGAGTCGCCCATCGCAGGACTGCCCCGCATTAAAGCAGACAGTTTTCCCGATCCGCCAAATCCAGGATCCGCCAGTGGAAGTCGGCGCGTCATGTATGTGGCCGTGCAACGAGAAATCCGGCTCGGCGGCCTCGATTAGCCGCCTCGTGAAATCGGCTTCGGGGGCCGTGTAGCCAGCCGTGAGAGGCGTGCCGCCAGGCGGCTCGTGACAAAGGATCAGCCATGGCGCCCGCTCCTCCGCGCGGAGCTTTTTGCCCGCCCGCAAAAGCTCTCGCGTGATGTCCGCATACGCAGTCGGCTTCTCGTCCACAAACAGCCTGCCCCTGGGAAGGGGCCAGGGAATGCTCGAAATGGCGATGCTCTCCATGCCGACGCTGAGAAGCCGGCTCTCTCCGTCCGTAACACAGTTGCCGGAGAGCGGCGCCTTTTTCATCCAGCGAGGCGATGCTCCGGAGAGAGGGGTGTTATCATCCATGAAGAAATCATGGCTGCCGCTGCACCAGGCAAAAAATCTCCCGGCCTCGAGGACGGCCTCGCGCCATTTGAGCGCGCCTACGCCCTGCTGGGCAAATCTGCGTTGGAGAACATGTCGAGCAAGTCGCCTGCGACGAACAGCGCGTCATGCGCTGGAGCCTCATCCAGCAGCCAAAGCAGCTTTGTGCCGTCCCTATGCAGATCTGAGGTGAGAAGCAGCGTCATGGCATTGGGTAATGAAACGTCCCAGCATTTCATGCCGCCGGGGCCGTCTCCACGTCATTGATTGGTGACAATCATTGTCTGGGCACCGCCGCGTTGATAGTGTTGCCGCCTGATGGCGTCCCGGCTGCAAGAGGATTTGAAACGACTCGGCTCTCTTGCATTCTACCGGCGAGAGTTACAGCGAGCCGGAAATCAGGCGCTACCATGAAATCCGCCGCCTTAAGGGCGATGCAGCGGTGAAGGAACTGGAACCTCTTTACCGTTGGATGTTCGTCCCCATTACCCTCTGGCCCTTCAATATTCAGGACGTTTTCCGGGCGTTCCTCGCGCGAATCTCCACCGGGAAATTGTTTGATGACGAGATGCGGCTGCTGCTGGAAGTGCTGCCTGCTTCTCCGGGCGAAAAGGTACGCGCTGTCGTGGCCCGGCATGAACACGATGTGCAGCGAGGTCATTACGAGGATCTGGTCACGACGACGGCAAAATTCGACGCCTCGGAGAAGGCAGTGGCCTCCGACCCGGCGCTGAATCTCGAGTGGAACCGCATCAAGGAACTATGGAATGTGGACGGCTATCGCGACCGCAAGGGTGTGATCCGCAGAACCCTGGGCGCTGAGCGCAATCTCCGAGAGCCATTCTCGGTCGCCTGGAAGAAGCGAGACGGGCGGTTTCAGGCCGTGTTCGACGCCTTCTGTCTGCGCTGGAACCTCTACGGAGTGCAGGGCGATACTCCGTTGCTGATGAAGCTTTCGGTAAACGTCACGCCGCACGGCACCATGATTTTCATACCCGCGTACTGGTCCTTTGATTACAAGCGGGATGTCCGCTGGGATGCGGTGATGAACCTCCATCGCGCCCGCGCCGCCAGAAGGCAGGGACCCGTTCTCGCCGCGGGACGCGCTGAAAGGAAGAAAGACGCTGAGAAACTGCTCCGTCTGGACAAGGAAGCCTGCCGACGCGGACTCAAAGGGGGCCGGAAACACGAGTTTCTTTGCAGGGGCTTGGGATGGGTGCTCGCGACAAGCCCGAAACGGATTACCCGACTACGCGCGGAATTCGCAGTCCGCGCGCCTTCGCCGAAGGCAGAGTAGGTTTCGCTCTCACTTGGGACAAAGTTTGGGGACATTCTGTTCCTTTGATCCGCAACTGAGCCAGGCGCATCCTTGCCGCGATCAAAAGGAGAGAATTCCCATTATGTTGAAAGCACCCGAAATCATCCCGACATGGCCAGGGCCAAAAACCGAGACGCCAATGCGCAATGAGGCGGAACCGGCCAACACGGTCGCCATGCTCTGCAACCTGACCGGCGGAAGAGCCTTTTGCGATGACCCGGAAAGACCGCATGTTCCAGTGCTGGCGGCTTTTGGAGCGGATCCTCTGCATGTGTGCAGACTCCACGGTTCCTGGGATCTGGATCGAGCCGTGTCGGAGAATGCCCGCGACCTCGTCCGATCCATCCGCCGATTGGATCCCAAGGAACGCAAAAAAACCTGGGATGATCTCACGTTTCAATTTGGCCCGCGTTCCTTCCTCTACGCGGACGACTTTCGGATCACGGGCTTCGCCGCCACGCCTGACGAAGCCGAACGCCGTGTAGAATGGTTCAACGAAAAATACAACCAGCCTCCGGCTCCGTCCGCTGGGTCATTCGAGATCATCAAGTTCTCTGGGGAGAGTGTGGATACAGAGACCGCGCCTCTCGCCGCGGCGACGGTTCTCGACAACGACGCTCTAGATCTTTACTACGGCGACGGATTTGCCACCTGGCACGCGAGTTTCATTCAGGGGCTCGGCAAGAGCGGTTTGGGCCTTTCCATCCTTGAGGGGCCGCCCGGAACCGGCAAGACCTCCTACTTGCGCCATATCATGTGCTCGCTAAAGGAGTCGCACCGTTTCTATTTTATCCCTCCCTCGGCGATGCGCGTATTGTCGAGGCCAGACTTTATAGATTTTTGGGTGCGCGAGCGGCGCCACTATATGGATCGCAAGTTCGTGGTCATGCTCGAGGACGCGGAAGAGTCGATCATGACCCGTGGCCGCGACAATTCTGAGCATGTCAGCGCGATCCTGAATCTCTCCGATGGAATGCTGGGCGATTTCTTCCGCCTCCAGATCATTTGCACGATGAACTGCGCTTCGACGGAAGTCGATCCCGCGCTCTTGCGGCCTGGGCGGCTGCTCCACCATCGCCTGTTTGGAAGGCTCGATTACCCACAAGCGCGCCGCCTTGCTGAAAGCCTCGGCAAGAAATTGCCTTCCGTTCGCGATTACTCCCTTGCTGAGGTCTTTGCTGAAAATGGACCCGAGGCAACGGATCGTCCGCGCATCGGCTTTGCCACATAGGACGCGCGGTTATGTGTTTCGCTTTTCCCAAACGATGAACATCACCAGCATCGACTTTGAAACGGTGAACCATTCCGAGGCGAGCATCTGCGCCGCCGGAATCGCCGTGTTCGAGGATCGCCAACTTACAGAGTCCCGGCACTGGCTCGTGCGTCCGCCCAAGGGACATGGATGGTTCCGCGAGGATTTCATTGAATGCCACGGCCTCACATGGTCCGACGTCCCTTCTTTAATGACGGCCCCGAGGTCCGACAGCTTTTCACCAATTCAAGGAAGACTTGCCGGCGCTTGAGGAGCTACTCGAGCAAGAGGTTTGCCCGGGAGCACAAGTAGAATTGGGCGGCGGTGACACGTCCCATCCTCGAAGCGTTTTTCATGCCCTCTATTTTCTGAAGATAGCGGTTACGTACGGAGGTTCGAGGAGACACCGACCGCGACTTGTATAGACCGCGGCGGTTGTTGCTCTACGGTTTGGGCGGCTTTCCTCTATTTCCGGAATCTCGCATTTCCTTCCCTGCCGGATCAGACCCAAGTGCTGACGTTCGACGGAGTGCAGGGAATCAATACTTCAGCAGCCACCGTTTACACTTATTATTTGGGTTTGGGTGGTACAACGGAGGCACGCTCGCTAACGACGCCGTCATCGCTCCTGGACAGTCTGTCGTTCTGCGGAACCAGTCGGCCTCCCCGTTCAAGCTGCAATGATGGGCGAGCCTTCCCTTGCCCCCTTGAGCAATGACCTGGGTCTGATTTCCCGTGCGACCGATCACCGCGCTCAGGTCAGCGCCTTTCCTGTGGATGCGTGCCGATTTTTCCGCCTTCAGATCATCTGCACAAAGTAGGCCCCCGCCGCCCTTGCTCTCCGACCCCAAACGCAGCCGATGTCACATTCATGTTCCTGCGCTCCCTAAGTTGCACCTTATCGCCTCGCAGATCGGGCGATAAAAATCCTCTTCGGTGTTTTTCCCATTCGCAGACAAGTGAAAAGTGTCGATAAGCAATGAGCGACCGCTATCGCTGTGTAGCCAATGAGGCGCAATCGAATCCGAGGTTCGAGGGCTAATCAGCGTAAGTTTACCCAACAGAGACTCTTCGAGATTATCCGCTATTGGGAAAAGCCAATTCTCCGCGTTCATCGTGATGATGATGTCTGGTGCCAGAATGGCCACCTGTTCTCTTAATGAAGTTACGTCGTCGTTGACAGCTTGACGGCCGCTTCGATTGAAGGCCGATCCACATCGCGACGACCGCTTTCGTTGCTCACCTTGGAGGATGTTCATGAACGCGAAGCTCAGGCCCCCCGCCGTTCCGAAAGAGCGCCCTATCTCACTCGCGTAGGGAAGCGTGTTGTAGGCAGGCATTCCGTTCATGATACCGTAAGCAATATACATCATCCTGCTATGGAAAAGACTTGCGTCAAGACTCTGCGATCCGATGAGTTTTAAGCCGCGATAGGCTGGGTAGAGCAATGGATATAATTGTACCCTGCAATCTCACGCGCCTCCCACCCGATAAAGAGAACTCGTTTCGGCTGGCTGAAATAGAAAGGGTAGAATCCGTCGAAGACCATCTTGTCAGCCAACTTCGACAGTGCGGAGCCTGCTTTCGCAAAATGATCATGCCAGTCGCGAAAAAGTTCAGCTAAGAGTTCAAGCTTTGGCCTCTCAGACTCCGGATAGGACAGTTCAGGTAGATATTTCATCTTCCTACGAGAGCAGCCGCGCGAGTATCAAACAAGGAGAATCGACACTTGCATACGCCCGGATTTGTCTTTCGACGGCAGGCGTCAAATTTATGACTGGCCCGGGGAGAAAGATTGTAAGGGTCTTCGGCTAGGTCTGGGCAGGTGGAGATTCTCAAAGGGTGAACCGCTCGGCGATATCGCGGTGTTCGGTCAATTTTTAATCGCGTACGGTATTTCCGCATTTCAGGCCAGCCGCGAGAATCAAGCATACGATCACTGCGTTCCAGGGGTGACCTGCGACCAACGCATTAACGCGCATTGTCGACTCTGCCTCGACGTAAAAATCCTCGGTTGCCGCGATTCTATCGGGCGGAGAATTGATCATCCCCTCTAAAGCGGCCCCATTTGCCAGCGCTGCTTGGAGCGAGTATTATCCAGTGAATGAGTGCGCTCGAAATAATCGAACAGATCAAGGCGCTGCGTCCCTGGAGAGCGGGAGGCGGTTTTAGCGTTCGTGGAAAATCTAAAGACGCCGGCGCACCCGGCCCGGCCGACCGGCAAGCGATGGGGAGTTTGAAAAGGCGGCCAACCATGTTTTTCAAAACTATGGGGGCTTGCTCGAAAGGCTTGCAAAATAGGTTGCTGCTCCCGTTTTCCTCACGGAGAGCAAGTCATGGTTCTGCACCGCCGGTCTCTTGAGCTATACGGAGGGACAGAGGGGGTTCGGGAACCTGGGTTGATCGAATCAGCAGTCGCTGCCGCCCGCAACGCGTGGCATTATGCCGGCGCGGACGCATTTCAGATCGCGGCAACTTACGCGTTTCATATTTCCGAAGCACAGGCGTTCCTGGATGGAAATAAACGCACTGCCATCGCGGCGGGGCTCGCGTTTCTTGCAGTGAATGGCCATGCGCACATACCGGGCGACGAAGAACAGGGACGGCTCTACAACGCCATGATCGGCATCGCCGCAAAACAGGTGACCAAGGCGGGATTTGCCGACATATTCCGCAGGCTTTTCGTGGGAGGGTAACTTAGGGTCGATCAGACTCCGGCGGGGCGTCCAGATCAACGACGCTTGATAGAGCCGCTTCGAGCAGTTACCTTTTTTGGGTGCGGCAAGATGATAACGGGCTTTCTTTAGTGGAACTGGGAGAACGCCTGCGTCCATTCTGCGAGAAGCATCGTCTCCGCCGATTGGATTTGTTTGGTTCCGCCGCGCGCGGCAGGTCGACGCCTGGCAGCGATGTGGATTTGCTTGTAACACTCGACGAGTCGTTGCCAGTCTCAACCGGCCAGTTGCTGGAAATGGCAGGCGAAGCCGAGGAATTAGTCGGACGCCCTGTGGATTTCGTACTGCGCCCTTCGATTGAGAAATCCCCGAACCGCCTTGCGCGCGATCACATTCTCTCAACGGCGGTCCGTATCTATGGAGGCTGATCAACGAGGGCGGCTGCGAGATATCCTGGCAGCGTCGCATCTGATCGCGTCGTATGTGAAAGACAGAGTTGAAGGGGATTTTCAGTCCGACGCGCGCACCCAGGACGCTGTCATCCGGCGCATCGAAATCATTGGGGAAGCCACTTCCCATCTGACCAGTGAAACCCGGGAAGCCGTTCCCGAACTTCCGTTCCGGAAGATGCGAGGAATGCGGAATATCGTTGCCCACGACTACGCGAACGTCGATTTGAGCATTGTGTGGCAGGTCGCCACCATCTACGTTCCAGAAATTTGCGCGTTGCTTGAGAAATACTTTGCTACGAGAGAGGAAAAGTAAGTCATTCGCCACTGCCGGATTCGGGCGCGTGAAGATTCGGCGAACCTCGCTCCGGAAATACGTTCAGTGCCGTAGGCTAAAGGACATCCTCGAGCTGTTTGGCTCCATAGACTATGAGCGTTCGTATGACTACAAGGCTCAGCGCAAACGCAGGTGACGGTAATCGATCTGCTGAAGCCTCTGTAATCATCCCACCGCGACGGAATCCGGCGAGCCTTGCATCCCTTCCACCAGGCGCTTCGCGTCGAACCAGCTACACGGGGTGAGTCGCGGCCCCTTTGCGCCTCGGTGCAACCAGGCCTGCTGAAACGATGAGTTTCATCGCTTCTTCCAGACCCGAGGCCTGTCTCGATCACGCGATCTGATTCCACCACCACGACCAGGCCAGTCATGGGGCTGGGGGCGGTGGGAATCACAACGGCGGTCATCTCGCGCCCAAGGACCTCGTCGTAGAATTGGCCAGTTACAAAACCTATGAGCCTGCAACCCGTCGAAGGGATACTCGACATAGACGACTCTCTTAAAACCGTTGTGGTGTTGAACGATTTCACCGAATCTATCACCTGCTTCACCGCCGTATAGACGGTGGCGACCACTGGCACCCTGAGGAGAAGACGTTCCACGGAGACGAGGATCCTCTGGCCCATGACATTCGTGGCCATGAATCCGAGCGCGAGCAGGAGCAGAAGGGTGACGATGAACCCGAGAGCCGGGAACGTTTTTTATGCCGAGGTTGGCGAGAAACGGGGCGCTGATGCCGTTGATGAACGTGTAGGCCAGGTTCAGCACCCAGATCGTCACGACGATCGGGATGGCCACCACTATGCCGGCCAGCAGCTTATTCCGAAGGCCCGCCAGGATGCGCCGCCAGTCGCGGGCGGTTTCGATCAGCTTATTGCGTTCCATGGATTGGACGGGATTCAAAGGGCGGCAACCCTATAGCAATCCGAAGGCGGTGCCAAGCCCCGTCCCCAATCAGGAGGTTGCAATTTAGCCGCATGGCGTATTCCCTCTTCTCGGATGTCCGTCTATCGCAGAACCCTGGTTTATTTTAAACCGTTCATAGGGGAGACAATTACGGCGACACTCCTTACTTTCTGTCGATCGGCCTCAATCTCTTAAAGCCCTGGCCGTTTAAGTTCATTGTGGACGACCTGCTGCCGGTGCCTCGCGGCGCGAAGCACATCATCCTTGGGCATGACCTCGGCAGCGCCTCCCCGGAGCAGATCATCATCGCGCTATGCGGTTTTCTCGTGCTGGTTCACCTCCTGGCGGGATTTCTCAACCTCGCGACGAGCCTGCTTTTCGTGAAAGCCGGCTTGCAGGCTTTGCTCAAGCTGCGCACCGAGCTTTATGCCTACCTCCAGTCCCTTCCCCTGAAATTTCACGACAGCCGCCGAAGCAGCGACTCCAGCTTCCGCGTCGCATACGACTCGCAGGCGATCCAGACTATCTATAACAAGGGATTCAGCAATATCCTGAACTCGGTTGTCACCTCTCTGAGCACTTTCGCCGTGATGTGGTGCCTCGATCTGCAACTGACTCTGCTTTCGATGGGGATCGTCCCATTCATCGTGATTGCCATCTACTACTATGCGAATCGCATCCGCAGCCAATCCACGACGATCCAAGAGCGGGAAAGCGCTCTGCTTGCGGTCGCGCAGGAGGGGCTGAGCTCCATTCGCATGGTGCACGCCTTTGGGCGGGAGGAGTTCGAAGTGAACCAGTTTCGCCGTCAGGCGCGAGGAGAGCCTCGAGGCAAACCTTAAGCTTACGATGACTTCCGTGAGCAGCGCGCTGGTGATCGGCACACTCATGGCCGTGGGAACGGCCCTGATGTATTCTCTTGGCTCGCTGCATGTTCTTGAAGGCCGGCTCAGCCTGGGAACCCTGCTGATCTTTGCTTCGTACCTCGTGATGCTTTACCAGCCTCTTGGAGCCGCTGACTTACACCGCCTGGGCGCTGGAGGGGGCCGCGGCCGGTGCCCAACGCTGTTTTGAGATCCTCGACAAGGAAGACGAGGTCAAGTGACGCACCCGGGGCGAAGCGCCCTACGGCAGGCAAAGGGAGGCGTCGTGTTTGAAGACGTCTCCTTCGGCTATGAACCGGGACGTCTTATTCTTTCGAGGCGTGAATGTGAGGGTCGAACCAGGGGAAACGGTTGCCTTCGTCGGCGGAACCGGGGCCGGGAAAAGCACACTCCTTAGCCTGGTGCCCAGATTCTACGATCCCACCGCCGGCAGACTTTTGCTGGATGGCGAGGATGTCCGCGAAGGTGACCAAGAAGTCGCTGCGCGACCAGATCAGCATTGTGCTGCAAGACACGCTTCTGTTCTCCACCACCATCCGCGAAAACATCGCCTATGGCAGACCCGATGCCACCGAGGAAGAAATCATGGCGGCGGCGCGCCGGGCGCAGGCGCACAACTTCATCATGCAAATGCCGGACCAATATCGGAGCCAGGTCGGCGAACGCGGCGGCCATCTCAGTGTGGGCCAGCGCCAGCGCATCGGCATCGCAGCGGCGTTTCTCAAAAATGCCCCCGTCCTCCTTGCTCGATGAACCGACGTCCGCGCTAGACGCCTCGACCGAACATGCCATCATGGAAACCATCAAAGATCTAATGAAAGGACAGGACTACTCTCATTATTACCCATCGCATCGCCGCCGTGCATGATATCGGGAAGATCGTCGTTCTCGACAATGGCAGGGTTGTTGAGCAAGGAGCGGGGAAGGACTTATCCAGCGCGCTGGCGTCTACGCGGCCCTGTGCCGTTCGGCGAATATCACGGCGACTTATGAGCAATGTAAACGCGGATCGCAGGGTGCAGGAAGACTGGTGGGGCAAGCCCATCCCCCCGAATGTTGTCTGGAAGGAGGGACTATATGTGGAAACAGCGCAAATTTTCCGGATGATGCGCAGCAAGGTTGATCCCGCGGTGGAGATGGGCCTGCATGTCTCCTGCTACGCAGGCTGCTCATTCGCGCTGGGAGAAAATGGCTCATGCTCCATTGGCGACTACACGTTGCTCAATGGCGCGCTGATCATGGCGGAGGAGCGCATCGAAATTGGCTCCCATTGCCTGATCTCGTGGAATGTCGGCATCGCGGACTCCGACTTTCACCCGCTTGCTCCGGCGCAGCGCCGTATCGATGCGATGGCTCTCGCGCCTTACTTCAAGGATCGGCCGCAGCGACCGAAGTTGGAGGCGCGCCCCGTCCGCATCGCTGATAACGTTTGGATTGGCATGAACGCAATTGTGCTAAAGGGCGTTTCAATCGGTGAGAATTCCGTCGTCGCGGCCGGATCGGTAGTAACAAAAAGCATCCCTCAGAATGTGGTCGTCGCCGGGAATCCCGCCGTGATCGTGAAGCAGTTGGCTTGAGTCTGTCCGCCGAGGCCGATGGACAAGAAGAAGATCGTTGTCATGGGTTTCATGGGCGGGTGTCCCGATCGCCGGGGTCATCTGGCAGCACATCCATTACATCGTGGGCCTCCAGCGGCTCGGGCATGATGTCTATTATATCGAGGACTCGGCGCGCTTCGCCTACAACCCGATCACTTTCGATCTCAATGAAGACTACAGCTATGCCGCGCGGATTCTCGCGAAGCTGGCGTCCAGTTTGGGTTTGAGCAGTCGCTGGGGCTTATTGCGCGCGATATCTTCCGGGACACGATTGCGCTGGCTTTGACAAAAAGACGCATCGTTGCGCTGTATCGTGAGGCAGACGCCGTTCTCAATATTTGCGGCACCCAGGAGTTCAACGAGGATTTGCTACAGAGCAATCGGATCCTGTATGTCGAAAGCGACCCTGGCGTGGAACAAATAAAAGTCGATCAAGGTGCCGAATCGACAATCGACTACCTTGGAAAACATCACGCGCTTTTCACGTTTGGCGAAAACGTCGGCACGGAAAAGTTTCCCGTGCCCGCGCATGGTCTCAGATGGATGCCCGACACGCCAGCCGATTGTCACCGATTTGTGGGCGGCTCAAGGCGTGACCGCCGCGAGGGCGCGATTTTTACTACGGTCGCAAATTGGTCCACGAGCGGATTGAAAGACATGGAATGGCGGGGCGAGAAGTATCTTTGGAGCAAGTCGCTGGAGTTCTTGAAATTCGTGGCAGCGCCGCGGCGTTCGGGAGAGGTTTTTGAACTTGCCACCACGATCAAGGACAAAGAGACGTTTGAATTATTTGTGCGGAATCGATGGCGCTTCGTGAGCCCAGTGGAGATGAGTATCGACTATGATAGTTATGTCGGTTATCTACAGAATTCCAAAGGTGAGTTCACTGTTGCAAAAGACCAGTATGTCCGGCTAAACACCGGTTGGTTCAGTGATCGTTCAGCCTGCTACCTGGCTGCTGGGCGTCCGGTCATCACGCAAGAGACCGGATTCACTTCATACTACGGCGGCGCAAAAAAGGGCTTGTTTTCCTTCTCCACCGTCGAGGAGATCGCCGAAGCTGTGGAAATGATCAACTCGGACTACACGGCGCATTCCCGGGCAGCACGAGAGATTGCCCAAGAAAACTTTGAATCAGGGAAAGTCCTGGTGTCGATGCTGGAGCGTGCTGGAATCTAAGTTTACTGAGTAGTTCAAACAATTATGGCAGAACAAAAGACAGCGATTTCACCCCGGCGCGACGAAGATTTTCCGGAATGGTATCAACAGGTTGTCCGTATGGCGGAGATTGGCGGAAAACTCCGACGTCCGGGGCTGCATGGTCATCAAGCCTTGGGGTTACGGGATATGGGAAGGGATGCAACGCCAGCTCGACCGGATGTTCAAGGCCACGGGACACAAGAATGCCTATTTTCCCCTGTTCATCCCTCTCAGCTATTTGAGAAAGAGGCGCAGCATGTGGAGGGCTTTGCAAAGAATGCGCCGTCGTTACGCATCACCGGCTGGAAGTCGGCGCGGATGGCCGCATGCGCCCGGCTGGGGAATTGGCGGAACCGCTTGTTGTGCGTCCGACATCCGAGACGATCATCGGCGCGACCTATGCCAAGTGGGTGCAATCCTATCGCGATTGCCGATCCTTTTAAATCAGTGGGCCAATGTCGTGCGATGGGAAATGCGGCCGCGTCTTGTTCCTTCGCACAACGGAGTTCCTCTGGCAGGAAGGCCATACGGCGCACGAGACGGAAGCGGAGGCCCTGCGGGAAACCGAGCAAATGCTGAGGTGTCTATGAAGAATTCGCCCGCGACTACCTGGCCATCCCAGTCATCCCGGGAGAGAAATCGGAAAGCGAGCGGTTTCCCTGGCGCACTGAAGACATTCACAATCGAAGCGATGGTTCAGGATCGCAAAGCAATCCAGGCGGGCACCTCCCATTTCCTTGGGCAGAATTTTGCCCACGCGTCAGGAATCAAATTTCTGTCGCGCGCGGGTGCGCAGGAATTTGCATGGACGACGAGTTGGGGAGTAAGCACGCGCCTCGTCGGCACGCTCATCATGACGCATGGCGATGATGATGGGATGATCGTCCCTCCGCGGATTGCGCCGACCCATGTCGTCATCCTGCCGGTTTGCCCCAAACCGGAGAGCAGGGAGGCTGTCCTCGCCGCCGCCGAAAGCCTCCGGGCGCTGCTTGCCGCTAGCCTCATTCCATGGAAGCCCTGTGCAAGTCGAAGTGGATGCCCGGGACATTGGTGGCGGAGTCAAAAATTGGGAGTGGATCAAGAAGGGCGTGCCGATCCGGGTAGAGTTGGGGCCGCGTGATCTCCAAAGTGGCACTGTCGCCGTCAGCCGCCGCGACAAGGGAGCGAAGGAAAAAGAGATAATCAAGCCCGGAAGCGCTGGTGGAGAATATTTCCAGCATGCTCCAATCCATTCAAGAGGGCCTTTATTCACGCGCCTGCGAATGGCGTGATGCGAACACTGTGCCATGGATTCAAAAGATAAGTTCTATGCGTTTTTCACCCCGAAAAATCCTCAAAAACCGGAGCGCATGGCGGCTTCGCAAAGGCGCATTGGTGCGAGAGGCAAGACATGCGAAAACCAGATCAAGGAAGACCTAAAAGTCACGATCCGGTGCATCCCTCTCGCCGCGCCCGCTGAGGAGGGGGCTTGCGTCATGTGCGGAGAAAAGAGCGGAAGACGTGTTGTGTTCGCCAAGTCCTACTGAGCGGGAAAATCCAGATTTCCCCTTTACGGGAGCTCAGCGCCTTGTTACATGAGGGCCGGTTCGTCGAATCTCCCTCGCTTCGAATCCATGGCGTCGAAAACGGCGTTGTGAATTTACCAAATCGATTCCAAAAAGATGCGAGGATATTACCGACACACCAAAATCATTGCGACCCTTGGGCCTTCCACGGAGAGCGCCGAGAAACTTGATGAGCTGATTCGGGCCGGGGTCGATGTGATGCGTCTCAATATGGCGCATGCCACCGGGGAATGGACGACGTCACTCATCCAGCGAATTCGCGAAGTATCTGCCAGCGCCGGGCGTCACGTGGCTGTCATGATGGATGTAAAAGGCCCCGAAATCCGCACCGGCGTTGTCGCCGTTGCGATTGAGTTGAAAGCCGGGGAATTCTTTGAATTTCATACGAGCAAGCCGGCGGAATCTGTCCGCGGGATCGATGTGAACTACGCGGGTTTCCCCGCCGACGTGAAGGTGGGCGCGACCGTGCTTGTGGACAGCGGTCTGATGCGTTTCGAGGTGCTTGAAAAAAATGAGACCTGCGTCCGGTGCAAAGTGCTTACCCCCGGCAAGCTCGGCTCACGGCGCCACATAAATCTCCCGGGTGTGGACGTGAACCTCCCCTCCCTTACGGAAAAGGACGAGCGCGACATCCGGGTTGGCGTCACGGCGGGCATCGATTTTGTGGCAATGTCTTTCGTCCGCCGCAGTGAGGATATCGTCACCCTCCGCAACTTTCTTGAGGGACTGGGTTCAAAGGCGCGCATCGTGGCCAAGATTGAAGACCAGGCTGGACTGCGCAACCTTGAGAGCATCGTCGCCGCGTCGGATGCGGTGATGGTGGCGCGCGGCGATCTGGGGATTGAGATCGACTACTTCGTCCTGCCGCTCGTCCAAAGCCGCATCGTTGAGACATGCATGGCCGAAGGGAAGCCGGTGATTATTGCCACCCAATTGCTGGAATCGATGATCTCGGCACCTATGCCCACCCGCGCGGAGATTTCGGACGTGGCAACCGCTGTGCGCGAACGAGCCGATGCCGTGATGCTGTCGGGGGAAACCACCACCGGCCTTTATCCGCTCGAGTGTGTGGACGTCCTGAAAAACATCATCCAGAGCACGGAGCCGACCGAGAAGCGTGGCATCAACGAAGTCATCCGTCTCAAGGAACCGAAGTCAAAGATGCTCCGCTCTGCCATCGTTCTCGCGCAGGAGCTTGGCAACTCCGGCATCGTCGTGTTTACCCGCAGCGGCTTCCTCGGTTATACGCTCGCCGCTCTGCGCGGTCGTGTCCCGATTTATGCGTTCACAGATGTCGAAACTGTTTTCCGCCAACTGCTGCTGCCTTGGGGTGTCGAGCCATTCCTTATGGAGTTCAGCGAAGATCCGGAACAGACCATCGAGAACGCGCTGAATGAGTTGAAAGGCAAGAGTTGGTGTGACGCCACGAGCTGGCTCGTTGTCATCACCAACGTCCTTGCTCACGACAAGGTCATCGACACCATCCAGATTCGCCAGGTGCCGTAAGGCTGCCGCGCGGCATCCCGGCTGCGTTAACCTGAGGGACGATCTCCCCGATTGAGCCGCGAGGCCGGCGAACTCGATATTTTGGCAATTCGGAACAACCAGATACAAGGTTGTCGCCGTTTCCCTTGTTAAACAAATGTGGGCTTTCAGCCCAGCGACAGGCTCCCCCATATGAAAGCGCTCGTTTTCCACCACCCAGGCCGCGTTGAAGTGAATGATGTTCCAGATCCGAAGATCGAGCATCCGGAGGACATCGTCCTTCGCGTGACGTCAACGGCCATCTGCGGGTCCGACCTGCATATCTACAACGGCTTCTTCCCGCAGCTAAAAGACATGGTGCTGGGACACGAGTTCATGGGCATAGTCGAGGAGACCGGCTCCGCCGTGACCCGTGTTGCGAAAGGAGATCGCGTGGTCGTTCCGTTCCCCATAGCGTGCGGAGCCTGTTTTTTCTGCCATCACGATCTTCCTGGCCATTGCGAGAATTCGAATCCCGGATAACTATGGCCCTGAGGGCGGGCTTCTAACTCAGAAAGGCGGCGCCCTTTTTGGTTACACTGACCTTTATGGCGGCTATTCAGGCGGGCAGGCGGAATACGTCCGCGTCCCGTATGCCAACTTCGGGCCGCGCAAAGCTCCGGAAGGCTTCTCGGATGAAGAATTGCTTTTCCTGACGGATATCTTCCCGACCGGGTACTCCGGTATCGATTGGGCGGGCGTCAAAGGCGGCGAGACCGTTGCCGTGATGGGCTGCGGCCCCGTGGGACTCATGGCACAAAAATCGGCGTGGCTGCGCGGCGCGAAGCGCGTGATCGGCGTGGATATTCAGAACTACCGCCTTGAGGCCGCGCGTAGAACTGCAAACTCCGAAACGATCAATGCTCACGAGACAGATCCGGTCGAGGCGATCCGTGAAATGACCGAAGGGCGCGGCGCTGACGTGTGCGTGGATGCGGTGGGGATGGAGGCAGACCGGGGCTTTGCGGACAAGCTCGGCAATGTCTGGCACGGCCAGATCGGCAGCATCAAGGCTTTGAAGACGTGCATCAGCGCGGTGCGCCGCGGAGGCTGGGTCACCGTCCTTGGCGTGTATGGCATTCCTTATGATGCCTTTCCGCTCGGACAAATATTCGACAAAGGTATTTTCATGGCCTTCGGCCAGGCGCCCGCGCAGAAGCACATTGACACGCTCATCGGCCACCTGGAACGCCGTGAAATCAAGCTCGACGACATCATTTCGCACCGTCTCCCGCTCAGCGAAGCTCCCCGCGGCTACCAGATTTTTTCCGAGAAGAAGGATGACTGTGTGAAGGTCGTCCTGAAGCCGTAGCGCTAATCGTGCCGCAATCAGGCCATCGAGATATTTGAATAGACAGATCGTGAGAAGCGTCCATGCTCAGGAACTCCTACCACACCAATACCCTAATATGAAAATTACCTCTGCCATCGCCGCCCTTGCATTAGCAATACCTTCGACCCTCTGCCTGACTTCCTGTGAGACAGCGACCGGCACCGGTGCCCTAAGCGGAGCCGCCGGAGGGGCCGCTTTGGGTAGCCTGCTAGGCGGCGGGCGAGGCAATAATATTGCAGCAGGCGCAATTCTGGGAGCGGGCGCTGGCGCTTTGGTCGGTCACGCCGTCGATGAGTCTCATCGGGAAGATGGTTACGATGACAATTACCACTATCGGGGTCACCGTCTCCCCTATGCCCGTCCGCTGGGCCATGGCATGGTGGAAAGCCCGTACGAGCCGCACAATGTCATTGACTGCCGCGGCATACCGTCGGGAGCAGTGGTCGAAGATCCGAGCACCGGCCGCCGGTTCATTCGCCCATAAACCGCGCTGCGCTGATCGTCAACACGCCTGCGCGCGTTTGTACTGTTTTGAGATTCTTCCGTAGATGATGAAAGCCGCTCCTATGAGGATCATGAACAGCGAGAGGAACTGCCCGCGCGTAAACGGCCCTGTGAGCGGGATGCCATTGTCCGGCACGCGAAACTCCTCGCCGACGATCCGCAGGAGCGCGTAAAGCACGAAGAAGGCGCCGGTCAGCACGCCTCTTGGCTGTCGCGTGTAAACTCGTAATATCCAGAGCGTCGCGAACAACACGACACCTTCCAGGAGCGCTTCATAGATCTGGGAGGGATGACGTGGCGTTAAGATGCCGCGCAGAATCTCCTGGACATGAGCATTGTGCCTGGACGCTTCCACCAATCCATCGGGCGTTAAAAATCTCGGATCGGGAGTTTGGGTGAGATCAAGGTTCGCCTCCGCGCAAGCTCGGACTGCCTTCTCGCCTATATCCGGCGCTTCGATCATTTCTTTCGGGAACTGTACCGCCCAAGGCGCCTTTGACGGCCAGCCATAGAGTTCCCCGTTTATAAAGTTGGCGCATCTCCCGAAGAACAGACCTATGGGAGCGACAACCACGAGATTATCACCGATTCCTGTCCAGGAGAGATGATGACGCCTGGCGTAGTACAGCGTGAATAGCACAAGCCCCAGAATGCCGCCGTGGCTCGCCATCCCTCCCTGCCACAGGTAAAAGAAGGTAATGGGCGCGGCCAGCGTCTCCCGCAGATTATAGAACAGCGTGTAGCCAAGTCGTCCCCCCAGCATCACGCCGAACACCGCTGCCCAGGTAATGAAGTCGCCTACCTGCTCTGGCGCCAGCTCCGAGTAGCCCTTTTTCGCAAGCCATCGGTAGAGCGCGTAGCCGCAGATAAAAGCCAGCACATAAGCAAAGCCATACCACCGGATCCCGACGCCGGGGCGCAGTTCAAAAATGAAGGGGCTAAACGAATCCAGGAAATAGGCGAGCATGGGAGGGGACTACAAGTAGGCGGATAGTCGACGGCAGGAAACGAAAAACGCGTTCGAACACTCCGAAGCCCCTGCTTGTCACCGTCCGGCGTCCCACCCATTGGCGGAGAGAAACTGCTTGAACCCCTCGTCATCGGCGGAAAGAGCGGGCAGCCATTCGCCGATCCGCTCCCGCTTCCACCATGCGCCTTCCGTATTGCCCGGCTTGGCGAACTGGTAGCGGTAAAGCTCCGCGCGAATAAAGCGCGGGGGAGAACCGGGGAAGGGATTGCCAGCCAGCAGGCCCAGGACGCCTGCGTCATTGTGAAGAAGCTTCCAGACGAAATGCAGAGTCCATGGGTATTCCTGGAACGTGGACATCGCCGCAAACCAAATCTGCCAGTCGAGGCGGCAATGGTAAGGAGTGACAAAAGGCGGCCTGCGGAACGGATCCCCGGGCTTGCACTTGAACTCATATTCCTTCCACTGTGTCCGGCTCGTTACTTCCTCATCGCGCGTTCCTTCGAAGATGATCTCATCCCGCTCTTTCCCGACCGATCCGAACGCGCCGTATGTATTCACCAGATGGATGGGATCGAAAGAGGCGTTCATCAATTGCGATCCCGAGAAGAGGTTCAGCGTTGGCATGACGCTCAGCAGACCCACAGTGACCGCCAGCAGGATCGCGCTGATGTCTTGAACTCTGGAGGGTTCCGCAATCTCCGCCGCGCTCGACGCTGCCATGCTGAGCCGCCGTGGGACGATCTTTGCAAAAAACGAATCATCAAAGCAGGCAAGAATTGGCACGATTGTCAGCCAGTTTAGGAATGACAGGTTTCCGCTCAGGATCAGTATTACCTGAAAACTGGCGAGCAGAACCCCAGCCACATGGCGCGCTGCTCGCGGGCCCAAGGCGAACCACGGAACTGCCAGTTCGATGACATGATTCCAAAGGACGCCTAATTTTTGGGACCAATGCGGCGCGAAGTGTAAAGCTCGACTGAGCGGCCCGGGGAGGGGCTGTGTCTCGTAGTGGTAGTAAAGACATGTCAGGTCACGCCAGCATGGATCGCCTCGCATCTTGATCAGTCCCGCGCCAAGCATGATGCGGAAAGTTAGCCAGCGCATTAACCAAAGGACGGCAACCGGCGGCGATCGCCTCGGAAAAGGACGGCCATCCAGAAGTGGGCACAGGAAAACCCCGAGGAATCCGGTTTCAAGGATCTGAATGTCCCAACCGTATGAGAACCAATCCTGTCCAATGTGGACATACGACATGTAGAGACCCCACAGGGTCAGCATCATCAGGGAATTCGCGTATCCAAGGCACACCGCCAGAGAAAGCGCTGTTCCACACCAGGCGCATACCACGAGGCTGGTGTCTGAGACTCCCAACCAGAACACGGACGGAAGCCTCAGGAAAGCGGCGCTTCTCGATCCGAAGTGAGAAGCGACCTGCATGAGAAAGGAATCTGCCGGCAGCAGCCCATCATGTCCTATCAATGGCAGGACCTGTTGCGCCAGCGAGAGAAACGCGATGAAATAGACAAAGCCGAGCAGCCTGAGAATGGCAAAGCGGGTAAGCCAGTAGCTCGGTGGTGTCGCGGTGGTCGCGTTCTCCCGAGAGGAATGCTCTGGCTCTTCACGTTCAATCATGTTGAATGAAGCAGACGCTTCCGAATGAAAATCTTAAAATCTTCAGCCAGGCTCCATGCTTCCATACTGCCTTTTATTTGTTCGTTATCGATGCTAGACGCGCGCGGCGCAATCGAGACGGAAAGAGTGCCTGTTTTGGATACCTATCACGGCATCCAGGTCGAAGACGACTACCAATGGCTCGAGAAAACAAAGGACGAGAAAGTGCGCGCATGGGTTCAGAGCCAGAACAAGGTGGCTCACGAGTTTCTCGACGCGCTGCCAGGCCGCGCGGCGATCGAAGCGAAGCTTAAAGGATGGTATGCCGCGTCGTCGCCAAACTACTTCGGTCTGACGTGGAGAGGCGGCGCTCTTTTCGCGCTCAAGCTTCAGCCCCCGAAGCAGCAGCCCATCCTCGTCATGCTGGAATCGGCCGATAAACCGGAAACTGAAAAGGTCATCCTCGATCCAAATGAGTTGGATACAGCCGGAACGACCGCCATCGATTGGTATGTCCCGTCACAAGATGGCAAACTTGCAGCCGTCTCGCTGTCCCATGGCGGTTCAGAAGAGGGCGCTCTTCATTTCTATCGAGTCGGAGATTCCTCCGCTCTTCCCGACAGTATTCCTCGCGCGCAGTATCCAACCGCGGGTGGAAGCGCCGCCTGGAATGCGGATGGCACCGGCATCTACTACACCCGTTTCCCGCGATCCGGCGAGCGGCCTGATGCTGAGTTAAATTTTCATCAGCAGATTTACTTTCATAGGATTGGCAGTCCTGAAAGCAGTGACGTTTACTCGCTAGGCAAAGATTTACCCCGCATTGCCGAGATTCACCTGCAATCCTCCCACGACGGACATTCGATTTGCGCGTCCGTGTCGAATGGGGATGGGGGCGACTATGCGTTCTACCTCCAGCGCGAGGGAGGAGCCTGGACCCGAATCGCGGACTTCCCCGATGAGGTGAAGAGCGCCGCGTTTGGCTGGGACGACAGTGTCTACTTGCTCTCGCGAAAAGGCGCCCCTCGCGGCAAAGTTCTCCGCCTGCCCGCGGGAGCCACAGACCTCGGCAAGGCCTTTGTCGTGGTGCCTGAAAGCGATGCTGTTGTCGAGTCTGTCTACCCTTCTGAGAACTTTCTTGTCGTCCTCGATATGGTGGGCGGCCCTTCCCGGCTCCGAAAGTGCGATCTCGATGGCCGCTCGCAAACAGTCATTCCAATCCCTGCGGTTTCATCTGTTCAACAAGTGCTTGCGATCGGGCAGGGGAAAATACTCTTGCGCAACGTCAGCTACCTTAACCCATACGCGTGGCTTCGGTATGATCTTGCGAGCGGGGCGATTACGAAAACCGCGCTGGCTGGCGCCTCTCCTGTCAATTTCGACGATTGCGAAGTTGTTCGCGAATTTGCCGCCTCTCCTGACGGCGCCCGAGTCCCCATCAACATTCTTCGTCGGAAAGACTGCAAGCTCGATGGTTCCAATCCCCTGTTGCTATACGGCTATGGCGGCTATGGCATCAGCCTTTCCCCCGCCTTCGATTTTACGCGGCGTCTTTGGATGGATGCGGGCGGCGTGTTCGCGGTAGCGAACATCCGGGGTGGAGGCGAGTTTGGAGAGAACTGGCACAAAGCCGGCAATCTCACGCTCAAGCAAAACGTGTTTGATGATTTCGAGGCGTGCGGGCGCTATTTGATCGAGCGAAAATATACTTCGTCCTCAAGGCTGGCCCTGCAGGGCGCGAGCAACGGGGGACTTCTCATGGGAGCCGTTCTCACTCAAAAGCCGGAACTCGCGCGCGCCGTCGTGTCAGCGGTCGGCATCTATGATTCGCTGCGCTCTGAACTTGAGCCCAACGGAGCCTTTAATGTCACCGAGTTTGGAACCGTTAAAGACCCCGAGCAGTTTCGCGCGCTTTATGCCTACTCGCCCTACCATCACGTCGTGGATGGAACGAGATATCCGGCTGTCTTCCTCTCCACTGGGCAGAACGACGGCCGGGTGGCGCCTCACAATTCTTATAAAATGGCCGCTCGCCTTCAGCGCGCGACGACCTCCGGTCTGCCAGTTATTCTCCGCGTCAGCATGCATGCGGGACATGGAATTGGAACCGCCCTTTCGGAGAAGATATCTCAACAGGCGGACGTTTTCGCTTTCCTGTTCCACGAACTGGATATCTCTCCGCCGAAATAGCGCGTAGGGTTCCTGATTTTCACAAGTTTTATGTTGTTGAACAGCTCAGGGTGCTGTATGATCCAGAAATCGGGGTTTGCCTTACATCACTATGGAAAATATAGTGCGCAGGGGCCCAGCTCCGTCACAACGCGACTTGTTTATACCGTATGACTAAATATACCGCATTCCGCTGCCCTGAAGACTTGCTTTCGAAAGCCAAAGTGAAAGCCCAGAGAGACCGGCGATCTCTCAGCAATTACTTGATCACCCTGATTGAACAGGACGTCTCCGACTCGATTTCGGAGGGTGAGCCGCTCGCCAGAAATAACGGGAAGCTAGTTCTTGCGGGTCAGCCAGAGTAGGGTGCTGTTCCGTTAGAGTGCCGCCTTAAATAGGCGGCCCTTCGCTCATCGAGGAGGAGCTTGCTGCCGTCCGTCCGTGTCGGATAGAGTCGCGCAGCTTGAAAATTTTTCATTCGGTTGCGCAAACCCGGAAGTTTTGCCGCGCCGCTCCATCCCCGCTGGTTCTGGTGCCCACTATGGGTGCCCTTCACGCGGGCCACGCTGCTTTGATCAGGAAGGCGAGAAAGGTGGCTGGTGAGAGCGGAACCGTGGCCGTCAGCATATTCGTAAATCCGACTCAGTTTCGTCCAGGAGAGGACCTGTCCGCTTACCCGAGACCTTTCGTTTCTGATCGCGGCCTTTGCCGTGCCATGGGAGTGGACCTGGTTTTTCATCCCTCTGCGGAAGAAATGTATCCAGAGGGTTTTTCGACTTATGTCGAAGAGACTGGAATTTCGTCCGTTCTCTGTGGCTCATCTCGTCCGGGTCACTTCCGCGGCGTTTGCACAGTCGTTACGAAATTGCTCAACATCATGGCTCCTGACGCCGCAATTTTCGGCAGGAAAGATTTTCAGCAACTCGCGATTATCCGGCGCATGGTTCGAGACCTGAATCTCCCTGTTAGCATCATCGGTTTGAATACAGTCCGCGAGCGAGATGGGCTCGCCCTCAGCTCCCGGAATTCATATCTGAACGCGGCGGAGAGAGCCCAGGCCCCTGTCCTCCATGAGGCCCTTCTTGCGGCGGCGGAGCTTGCGCGCCGGGGAGCTTCCGCGCGGAACATTCGGGCCCGCGTCTCGCGCATGGTGGCAAGAGCGTCACTCGCCAGGATTGATTACGTCGAGGTTGTGGATCCCGTCTCCCTGCGGCCATCGCGCCAGCCAAAGGAACAGAGTCTCGTGGTGATGGCCGTTTTTTTTGGGCGAACCAGGCTCATCGATAACATGCTCGTTTCGAATCATTCGAAGGCGAGCCTTTCCCCTTTATGATGGAATATGATTTCGTGGTTCTGGGCAGCGGAGTGGCGGGATTGACGTTTGCTCGCAAAGCGGCTTGCCACGGGCGAGTGGCGATTATCACGAAGCGAGGCAGCGCCGATTCAAACACCGCATGGGCCCAGGGCGGTGTTGCGAGCGTGACCAGCGTGGAAGACTCCTTCGACCTGCACGTGGGGGATACCCTCACGGCCGGGGATGGCATCTGCGATCCCGATGTCGTTCGGACGATCGTCACGGAAGGGCCGTCCCAAATTCGGGAGTTGATCGGGCTGGGAGTCCACTTCGATGAACGTGACATCGAAAACGGAGAAAAGGAGCTGGATCTTGGACGTGAGGGTGGCCACTCCAAACGCCGTGTGCTGCACTCGCGAGATACCACGGGACGGGAGATCGAGGAAGTGCTGCTTCGCTCCGTAAGCGAGCATCCCAATATCGACATGCTCGAGAATCACATGGCAGTGGATATCATCACCGCCAGCAAATTGGGTTATGCGACAGAAGACCGATGCCTGGGTGTTTACATTCTGGACGAGGAAAGCGGCGACGTTCGGACCGTTCGCGCGCCACGCCTCATTCTTGCGACTGGTGGCTGCGGCAAGGTGTATCTCTACACAACAAACCCCAACGTCGCCACGGGAGACGGGGTCGCGATGGCATGGCGGGCGGGCGCCGAGATCGCGAACATGGAGTTCATCCAATTCCATCCCACATGCCTCTACCATCCCACAGCCCGCTCCTTCCTCATCTCGGAGGCCGTGAGGGGTGAAGGGGCCATCCTTATAGACGGAAAGGGGAAGGAGTTTATGTCGAAATACCATCCTCTCAAGGAGTTGGCGCCGCGCGATGTTGTGGCGCGCGCGATTGACGCGGAGATGAAGCGCACCGGAGAAAAATGCGTTTACCTCGACATCACCGCAAAACCTCCGCAGTTCGTGCGCGAGCGTTTTCCCAACATCTACGAGACCTGCCTGCAGTTTGGCATCGACATTACCAGACAGCCAATCCCCGTGGTTCCGGCGGCTCATTACCAGTGTGGAGGAGTCGTGACGGACTTGAACGGCGCTTCCAGCCTTCGGGGCCTTTATGCCATAGGCGAAGTAGCATGCACCGGTTTACATGGGGCCAACCGGCTTGCCAGCAACTCGCTTCTGGAGGCGATGGTGATGGCGCACCGGGCGTCGGAGAGTCTCGCCTCTGCGAAAATCCCGGCGTTCACGGTTGGCGCCGCCGTCGAACTCCCGGAATGGCAAAGTGGCAACGTGCAGGATCTGGACGAACTGGTGGTGGTTTACCACAATTGGGACGAAATCCGGCGTCTCATGTGGGACTATGTCGGCATTGTCCGAACGGATAAGCGGTTGCGACGCGCGAGCGCGCGCCTGCGAAATCTCCAGCGAGAAGTTCAAGAGTTCTACTGGAACTTTAAGCTCACCACTGATCTTCTTGAGCTTCGCAACCTCGTCACGGTCGCGGCCCTTATCGTTGACTCTGCGTTGTCGCGCAAAGAAAGCCGGGGCCTGCATTACACCTTGGATTATCTTGAGAAAGATCGGGAGTTCGAGCGCAACACGGTCCTGTCCGCCGATTAGCCTGCTAACGCCTCCAGTGGCCCAATGCTGCGACCAGGTCATTTCGGCACACTTGCTGCTTTCTGTACCCTGATGCGGCCTTGCGTCTCGAACCTGACTTATTAATGTATTTTTCATGCCGCTTCCGTCAAAAATCGGGCAAACGGAGAATTATCCCTTTACCCTGCATGGGCCTTCATTTATGAAGGCGCGAAGCCCAATGAAATCACGTCTCCTCCCAACGTTGATGGCTCTGGCTGGAGCGGCAAGCGCTGTCTTTGCGCAGTCGCCTTACCAGAGCAGCGCCGATTTCGCGAGATACGCGATGAAGCTCCGCGAAAGCGCCCTCCTGCGGATTGAGCCACAGGTCATCGTTCCTACAACAGGCCGCTCCTGGTTCTTCGGCGGGCCTCGGTTCCCTTGGAAAACCGGCATTCGAACAACGATCTTTTGGGTGGGCGAGCGGCCTACCCCAAACAACCCCACGCCGAATCACTCAAGTTCATGGGATCCTGACTGGGAAGGCAGCTTCGGAGGCTTCGACAATCCAGACCCAAATGCCCGCCGCAACTTCCTGCCCATCGCATTTACTCCGCGGCAAAATCCCTTCTACTGCGCGCTTCCGTTTAACGACGTCACCCGCGGGTCTACCAAGCCGGAATCCTTCCAGGTTATTCCGTGGATAAAGGAGGCATTCGAGCGTCCGGGCAAGTCTGTCTGCCGGGATCGTTGGATCGCTATTCGGCACGGGAACAGGGTGGCCTATGCGCAGTGGTCCGATTGCGGCCCCTTCCGAACCGACCACTGGCAGTATGTGTTTGGCACCGACCTTCCGAAACCAAATCTGAACGGGGGAGCCGGACTGGACGTCTCTCCCGCGGTAAGAGATTACCTTGCGCTCGCTCCTACGGATATTACCGATTGGCGCTTTGTGGAATTCCGCGAAGTCCCGCCCGGTCCCTGGTCGCGGCTGGGGGATAATAACGACTTCGTCATCAATTCCAGGCATAGCAATATTGCCAGCAAACAGAACTCGCCAACTGTGCTGACGAAATAGGGACGGCGTGTCCTGCGAAGAAGGGGCGTGGTGAGCGGGACAGCCCGGTTGCTTCCCTCTTTTCCCTTCTCTTTTAAGAGTTTCGATTCTAGGCTGCTTCCATGAAATCCATCTTTTGTGCCGCGCTAGTCTCCCTCTTCGTCTGCCCAATGGTTCATGCCGAGACGTTGCAGATCGATCCCATGCACTCCAGCGTGAATTTCAAGGTGCGCCATCTCTTTAGCAATGTCCTTGGGCATTTTAGTGAGTTTTCTGGAACCATAGAGGCAGATCCCGAGCATCCCGAAAAGTCCGCGGTCACCTGCACCATAAAGGCGGGAAGCGTTGACACCGGCGTCGAGCGGCGCGACACGCATCTCAAGAGCGCGGACTTCTTCGATGCCGAAAAGTTCCCGACGCTGGAGTTTAAAAGCAAGAAGGTAAGCATCCTCGGCGCCGACTCGGCTGACGTTCTGGGTGATCTCACTCTTCACGGCGTGACAAAGGAAGTGACCATGCGAGTGAAGTTCCTGGG
Organism: uncultured Verrucomicrobiae bacterium; assembly: GCA_963828525.1. Taxonomy (GTDB): domain Bacteria; phylum Verrucomicrobiota; class Verrucomicrobiia; order Chthoniobacterales; family Chthoniobacteraceae; genus CAWHEP01. The sequence continues at coordinate 264,349 of CAWHEP010000008.1, read as the reverse complement.
CAAAGGAAAAGGGATGCAGGGAGGGCTCACCACTGGGTGGGAAGGCACCACTCAGATCAAGCGCAGCGATTTTGGGCTGAAATGGAACAAGGTTATCGAAGGCGCGGAGGTGGTCTCCGATGACGTGGACATAGACCTTCAAATTTCGGCCGATGCCAAAGCCAAATAATCCCTCTTCCATGGAACTCTTCGATCTCAGCGGAGAAGTGGCGATCATCATAGGCGGGACTGGCGCTCTGGGCGGCGCGGTGGCAGAAGGGCTTGCAATGGCGGGCGCCAGCGTGGCCATTTTCGGAAGGAACAAGCAGCGAGGCGAGAGTCGGCTGTCCCGCATTCGCGATAAGGGGAAGACCGCGGAGTTTTTCGTCGCTGACGCCTTGGACACCGCCAGTCTGGCAGCGGCTCACAAGGCCGTGGAAGCTTCATTCGGCGCGCCCTCCATCCTGGTGAATGCCGCGGGGGGTAACGACCCAAAGGTGACGGTTACCCCGGACCGTTCATTCGAATCGATAACGATTGAGGACTGGCAGGAGAACTTTGATCTTAATCTGGTTGGCGGCGCGCTGCTTCCCTGCCAGGAGATTGGAGGAGCCATGGTTCGCCGGGGGAGGGGAAGCATCATTAATGTCGCTTCGGTCTCGGCTCATCTGCCGCTCTCAAGGGTCGTCGCCTACTCCGCGTCGAAGGCAGCCGTGTTGAACCTTACACAGTTTCTCGCTCGCGAATGGGCGCCCAAAGGGGTGCGTGTAAATTCCATTACGCCCGGCTTCTTCCCGGCGGAACAAAACCGCCGCCTCCTCTTCAACGAGGACGGCACGCCCACTCCTCGCGCCGGGTCAATTCTGGGGCATACTCCGATGGGGCGCTTCGGCGAAGCAAGAGAACTGGTTGGAGCAGCCGTGTTTTTAGCTTCCCACGAGGCGTCGAGCTTTGTCACAGGCATCGACCTGCGGGTCGATGGCGGATTTCTTTCACAGACCATCTAGGGCTCCTTGTTGAGGCGCGGCTTCCGGCGATACAACATCTCGCCCGTATAGCAGCCATGCTCGATCCATGTCACTCGTTCTTGCCATAGACATAGGCACATCTTCACTCCGAACCGCTCTCTTCAGCGCTGCGGGTGATCGGCTGGTGCAAACGACATCTCAGCAGGCTTACAATCTTTCCTTCACCGAGGATGGAGGCGCTGAACTTCCCACAGCAGCGCTCCGCAAAGCCCTCTATGAGGCGCTTGATCGCACGCTGGCCGTCTACCGCGCCGACAAGGTGCTGCGCGCCACTCCGCTCCTCGCGGTAGGCACGTCTTGTTTTTGGCACAGCCTCATCGGCCTCGACCAGGCAGGTCGCCCCGTCACTCCGGTTTACACATGGGCGGATTCGCGCTGCCAGGAAGACGCGCGAACTCTTCGGGACGAAATGCCGGAGCGCAAAATCCATCGCAGAACCGGCTGCATGTTGCGCTCTTCCTTCTGGCCCGCAAAGCTTCTGTGGCTGAGGCGCGTCAAACGGGACAAAGGGGTGAATAAGTGGGTGTCCCCCGCGGAATGGCTCTACGAAGACATGCTGGGAGCGGCAAATTGTGGCTTCTCAATGGCGAGCGGCACCGGCCTGTTCAATCCTGCGAGCCTTGCATGGGATGACGAGCTTCTTTCGCGTTGCGGGATCAACGCAGCCATGCTGAACCCCGTCAGCGAAACTCCAGGGGCATTCGCCGGAAAATCCGCGCGATTCGCCGAGTTACGCGGTATCCCATGGTTCCCCGCCATCGGGGATGGCGCGGCAGGCAATCTCGGCTGCGGAGCGACAAAGCCCGGTCTCGCCGCGCTTAATGTTGGAACAAGCGCGGCTCTGCGGATGATGGATTCGGGCGAAAAGGTGGAGGCTCCCTTTGGCTTGTTTTGTTATCGGCTGGACCGTCAGCGTTTCGTCGTGGGAGGCGCGGTAAGCAACGCGGGCAACCTGCGCGCCTGGTGCGTGCGGGAGATGAGGCTGGATGGCGACCTCGAACGCGAACTGGAGCGGCGGCCGGTTCCCGAGCACGGGCTGACTGTGCAGCCATATTGGTCGGCGGAGCGGGCCCCGACGTGGGAAGAAGACAAGCGCGGCTCCATCACCGGCATCACACACAAGACGACTGCCCTGGACATCCTTCAGGCGATGATCGAGGCGAGCTACATGCGTGTGGCCGCGATTTCGGAGATGATCATCGCTCATGCCGGGACTGCCCCAAAGTTCATAGTCTCCGGAGGGATACAGCATTCGCCCTCTTCTGTGCAGCGCCTTGCTAATGTCTTAAATCAGCCCCTCTACCTGAACCAGGAGCCCGAAGCTTCACTCCGAGGCGCCGCGGTGAATGTGCTTAATCGGCTGGGGATGGCAGTTTCCGAGTTTAAATTTCGAAGTCCGGTAAGGCCTATTCGGAAGGCTGCCGACGCCTACGCTGCTCTCCGTCAGACGGAGTCCTAATTCGCCATCATGCGAGCGGCGGCGGGGAGTCAGCCGGAGCTTCCGCTTCCGTTGTTTCTGTCAGGATCTCGTCCACTTGCGTGACCCGCACGACTTCTTCAATACACGTATTGCCTTGGAGTACGCGACGCCAGCCATCCAGCCGGAGTGTCTCCATCCCATCCTGTATGGCGCGCTGTTTCAATTCCGTGCCCGATGCTTTTTGGATGATGAGCTTGCGCAGCCCCTCCGTGACGACGCAGAACTCATAGATCGCCATGCGGCCCCGGTAACCCGTCTGTCGGCACGTGTCACAGCCGCTGCCGCGTTTAAGTTGGTGGGCAGGAGCGGCCGGGAATCCGATCTCGCGCAAATAGTCGGCCGGGTAAGTCACCGGTACCGAGCATTCGGCGCAGATGCATCTCACGAGCCTCTGAGCGATAAAGGTTCGAACCACTGAGGAGAGGAGAAACGGCTCGACTCCCATGTCGAGGAGGCGGGTGATGCCGCCAACCGCGTCGTTTGTGTGAAGAGTGCTGAAAACGAGGTGACCAGTCATAGCCGCCCGGATGGAGATCTCGGCTGTCTCTACATCGCGAATTTCACCAACCATGATGACATTGGGATCCTGCCGAAGGATCGCGCGCAGGCCATTGGCGAAGGTCAGGTCGATCTCCGGTTTCACATCAATCTGCGACACGCCAGCGAGCCTGTATTCCACGGGTTCTTCGATGGTGATGATGCGGCGTTGCACCGAGTTGATGCTGCTCAGGAAGGAATAGAGCGAGGTCGATTTTCCGCATCCGGTGGGGCCGGTCACCAGGATGATGCCATTCGGCTGGGCAAGCGACGCGCGCACCACCTTCTCCTGTTTCGGGCTGAGCCCCAGACGTTCAAAGCCGAACTGCTGCTCTGTTCGGGTCAGAAGCCTTAGGCTGATGCTTTCGCCGTTTACCGTGGGAATTGTCGAGACGCGCACATCGATGTTCTCGCCGCTTGCCTGAAGATTGATGCGCCCATCCTGAGGTAGCCGCTTTTCGGCGATGTCCATCTGCGCCATGACCTTCAGGCGGGAGATGATGGCAGACTGAAGCACACGCAACTGTTGAGGCACCGCCACCTCATGGAGGACGCCATCGATCCGGTAGCGAATCCGCAGATCATCCTCGAGGGGTTCCACATGGATGTCCGTTGCCCGTTCGATGATGGCCTCCCGGATGATCTGATTCACAAACTTCACCACGGAGGCCTCTGGATCGTCGGCATTCAGATCGGTGGCCTGGCTCCGTTCGTCGAAAGCGTCGAAGGTGCGGTTTGTCTTCAGGATTTCGTCGAAGGTCTCGGCGCCGACCCCGTACACCTCCTTGATCACACGCAGCAGTTGTGCGCGAGGCGCCAGCACCCACTCGATCTTCTTTGTGACCAATTGGCTTGCAAGACGCCGTGCTGTGGAGTTGAAAACGTCGTATGTCGCGAGGCGAACAGAGTCCTCTCGGGCCTGAACCGGAAGGATGTGGTGTTTGAACACGAAGCGGCTCGGCAACTGGGAAAGAGCCGAACGCTCAATGCCGCTGGCGGTAATGCTCTCGACTGGAGTATTGAAGAGCTTCCCAAGCTGGATCGTAAATTTTTGCTCGTCCACCCGGCCGGAATTCAGCACTTCCGCCGTCCACGATATCCCATTCGCAGGCTTGCTCGCCAATTCCGTCGCGGCGTCCGAGTCGTCGAGACCGCTCGCCCGCAACAACTCGACCAGCGATTGGCGTCCTTGGGAGATCATGCCCTGGCCGTCCTACCTAAAAATGGGCGACTCTTCGCGCTGCTGCGGCCGGACCTTGCCCCCATGCGGAGTGAGCGTGGAATCCAGATCGGGCTCGAGATTTAAACGCTCCTCCTCGCGCTGCCGATTCAGCACCGTCTCGGTGGGTGTCGCGGTCACCACCGGGCGTATGAGGATGATCAACTCCGTGCGTGTTTTCGAGGTCGATTTATCCTTGAACAGCCAGCCGAGCACCGGGATCTTGCTGAGGTAGGGGAGCCCACTCTGGTTGTTGGTGTAATTCTTGGTAATCAAGCCGCCCAGCACCACTGTTGCCTTGTTGGGCACGTTGACATTTGTCTTGATGTAGCGCGTCTGAATGGTGGGGATTTGGTTGTTATCCACCGTCGTGCTTCCGTTTACACTGTCGATCTTCTGGAGGATATCGAGCGAAACTTCCCGATCTGAATTGATGAGCGGCACCACCTCCAGTTGAGTGGCAACTCGCTTGAATTCGATGGATGAACTTGTGGCCGGCGTAGTCACGCCTGCCGAGAACGAAGTAAGGCTCGACACGGGGACAGCGATCTCCTGCCCTGACGCGATGATGGCCTTTTGGTTGTTGCTGGTGAAGACCATTGGGCGGGTGGTGATGTGAAAGCGCTGGGTGGAGTCGAGCGCGCGGACGATTGTTTCCAGTGAGTTGACTGGAGCGATATACGCCGTGAATCCACTGCCGGCGGCCGCAAGGGATGAAGCCGTCAGCAGGCTTGACGGATCAAGCAAGGTGGCGTTCGTGTTTCTCGAAATCGCGGCCGTGCTGGCCGGAGGGCGACTCGTTGTAGTCCCTGTGGAGTTGCTGCCGGAGAGAATCCCGCCTCCGGTTCGCAGCAGGTAATCGACCCCGAACTCCTGGCCGTCGCTGAGGGTCAGCTCTCCAATCACGGTATTCAGGAGAACCTGGTACGGACGCACATCCAGATCATCCAGGACGCGGCAGATTTTCGCGGCTACTTCCTTCGTTCCAAGCACGATGATCGAGTTGGCGCGATTATCGGCGATGATCTTCGTGCTCCCGACCGTTACGGCTTGCGGAGTGGTCTCCCGAGGCTTTGCGCTCAGTTCTTCTGTGAAGCCTTGGGCCCCGGTGGAGTCGCCCGTCCCGTTGTTTCCTCCTGCTCCACCCTGGTTTGTATTTTGGTTTTGCTTGGCGCCTGTGCTGTTCTGATCGCTGCCCTGTTGCGCGCTAGTTTCCTCGGTTTTTTCCCCGGGCTCCGCGATCGCTTTAACGACCACGTTCAACACGTCCGCCGCGGAGACGTATTTAAGCGGACGAACAATCGGCTCCCCGAATGTGCTGTCCTCGTCAAACTCTTTCACGAGCTTGCGAATGAAGGGAAGATTTATGGGCCGCGTTATCACATGAATGCGGTTGGTGCGGACATCCGCCGTTAGCTTGATCGCTCCCACGATAATCGAGCCTTCCGAAAGCGTTTCTCCCCCAATCTGAACGGAAGTCGGAAGGTTTCCGCCGGGCTGACCCGGATTTTCCGGATTCTGCCGATTGAAGATGGGGACATTCAGCGGGGTGCTTCCGGCGCTCTGTGGTTTCTCGAAGATCTTTTGCAGCTTCTCCAGAATGTCACGCGCCTCAGCGCGCTGGAGGGTAAGGAATTCAGATACAACTGTAGCGGGCGGAACATCCACCTCCGAAATCACTTGGAACAGACCTTTGATGACGGTCGAACTCTCCGTCACCATCAAGATCTGCGCTTTGGACAATGGCACGATGGAACTGTACGTAGTCATTGCGCTGCCGATATAGGACTGCAGGATCGTGGCGAGCTCCTGGGCATCCGCGTACTGCAGCTTGAACAGATAGGTGATCACTCTGTCGTTCCGCGGAATCTGGTCAGGCTCCGAGTAGATGGGAACTCCGGCGCCTTTCGGATTTTTTCCCAGGCCCACTACCTTCACGATGTTTCCATCTCCGGGAATCAGCGAGAATCCACTCAGTAGAAAACTCGTCTCAAGGACTTTGATCGCCTCCTCCTTGGTGAGAGGCTTGTTGATGACGACGTTCAGCGTGCCCTGCAGCGCGCTGTCCCATAGCAGGGTCTTTCCGGTTAGCGCTTCATAGAAGCGGAACACTGCGGTAATATCCGCGTTGGGAAACTGAATCTTCTGAACGACATCCCCATCCTGGGAGGGAGGGAAGGGATAGGGCGGTATCTGCCCAAAGCTCGTGCCGAGACACAGGATGGCGAGCAGAGCGAGGAGGCGACTTTGCACGTGCATCTTTTACCTGCGCGCGGCGAGAAGGTCAATGCTGGCCGCGCCACGCTGAACGCCGAGAATCCTGCGCGTCCCGTCTAGGACGGCTTCAGAAACACGCCTAAAAGCGGTCTCTTGGAAGGGACGAGAGACTCGAAGTCGCTCACGAAACCATTGGCGGTTCTGATTTCCACATGCCCCGCGCCATGCCCCCCATAGACCAGAACAGCTCCGATCGGCGCTTCGTAGGGGTCTTGGACATGGATCTCTTTGAAGCCAAATTTTTCACGCAGTTCGCTCCCTGCTTCCTTGGCATACGCTGTGCCGGGGCGTGACCCAACCACCTGCGCTTGCACCAGCGCGTTTTTTACATAGCGCCAGCATTCCCGCGTGGAGTGAGGATGCGCTCTTTCTGCCGCGATCTCCGCGGCGCGGATCATTCGGGGATCGTAGCGAAAGTGGGAAGCCTTGGGGCCGAAATTGATAAGCGGGTTGTTCGTTACAACGACTGCCCTGGTAGGATCGTAGAGCGAATTGCTCCACGCGTGAGCGGAGGAGGAAACAGACAGAAAGGCGGAAAAAACCAGGAATCCAAAAACGGGCAGACTTATTTTCATAGGCATTGTGGTCGGAAAGAAGGCGCGAAAGTAACAGCAGAGCTTTTCCTGTCAACGCATTCTTTGCTCATTCAGTAAAAATGTTATCATGCGCTCTATTGCGGCTATAACTTCACCGCTGGAAGGCAGAGAAGTTATGGAAATTTTAGAACCTGTTGCTCTTAAATAGCATGATAGATGCCCCTGCGGCGGAATGTTCGAATCCTCTCACCCCGCCGTTTGGATTACCCCTCGCGCTTGGATTTGGAAGCGTGTAAATGAGTGCGGTATGAAGCACACCGTTGAACAACTCCTGGAAAACAACGTCAACTGGGCAAATAAGATCGTCGAAAGGGAACCGGATTTCTTCGAGAAGCTCGCGCTTCAGCAGACGCCGGATTACTTTTGGATCGGCTGCTCAGACAGCAGGGTCTCGGCCGATCAGATTGTGGGATTGATGCCGGGGGAGGTTTTCGTCCATCGAAACATCGCAAACGTGGTGGTGCATACCGACTTGAACTGCCTCTCCGTTCTCCAATTCGCAGTCGATGTTCTCAAGGTGCGTCACGTAATTGTTTGCGGTCACTACGGTTGTGGCGGTGTTCGGGCTGCGATTGACAACAAGAAGCACGGATTGATCGACGCCTGGCTGTTACACATCCAGGACATTGCTTTGGATCACGACGCGGAGCTCGCGAATCTGGAAGTAGGCTCCCGAGTCGATCGCCTCTGCGAGCTGAACGTCCTCCAGCAGCGAGAAAATGTGGCTCGAACTACCACGGTGCGCGAGGCGTGGGAGCGCGGACAGTCCCTCAGTCTGCACGCGTGGATTTACGGGCTTAAGAATGGGCGCCTTCAGCCGCTCGCGCCGGTAATCACCTCACCAGGTGACACTGGTCGTTCCTTCTGATCAAAAAATTCCCCGGGCGCGCTCCTCGATAGGCAGCACCTCCAGGCACGTTGTCCACCAGCCCGTCTCGATGGTGCGGATGAATTCCTCCGGCAGGCCCTCGTCGCGCATCTCCCCAGCGAGCTTGTGCGCGTCGTACTCGAGCGGGATGAACTCAACGGAAAGCTTTTCGCCCGCAACCGTGAGAACCCCGTAATATACCCACTTGTGGCCGTCGTTTGCGGGCCGGCCGATCGCGCCGCAGTTCACCAGGTGTTTCGCTTTTGCAACTTCGCGGTGCCAGTGAAGCCCGGTGTGTGTCACCACGATGATATCGGCGCCGAAATCCTCACAAAGGCCGGCGAGGAAAGCATCCGAGGTGGTGGATTCCCAAAGGAACTCATTGGTCCGCCGGGGGGAGCCGTGGCAGAGCAGCACCTCGAAGGCTCCGAGACGCAGCCGAATTTCTCCAGGGAGATCCCGCAGCCACTTCTTATTTTCGGCCGAGGTATTCTTTAGAGTGTAATCGTAAGAAAGCCGCGCGAAGTAGTTATCCCGTGGATCAGTGTAACCGCACTGGCAATTACCCAATTCATTGCCAATGGCATCGTCGTAATTACCCCGTATGACCGGAATCTTTTTCTCGATCAGCAACGGAAAGACCCGGTTAGGATATGGCCCGAACCCACCCAGATCCCCGAGGCAATACAGACGCTCTATGCCACGCCCCTCGACGTCTCTGAGCAACGCCTCCAACGCGACGTGGTTGCTGTAGATTCCGCCGAACACAGCGATGCGCTCCGTCCCTTTCTCCAGAGCCGCAATAGGGGAAATGCCTGCCTGATTACTATTCGCGTCCATTTCGCGCGCTTAACTTGGCAAAACGCGAATCTTTTCCGGCTTCACCCTGCAGTGCAGACGCGCTCCTGTTACAACTCTGAGATCATTGCTTGTATCCACAAGAATACGATGTTCATCGACAGACAGGTGGAGGCGCAGGCGATTGCCGAGAAATTCGACTAGAACCACCACCGCCGAGAAATCCGCGTGTTCCTCGGGAACAATCTCCACATCCTCGGGACGGAACATCACATGGCAATTCGGTTCACCGTTCGCGCCGGATGCAGACAGGCGGGCAAACGGAAGCTCCGCGACTCCGGCATCCTGGTTCCCAGGGCGCCGGATTGGGAAAACGTTCGCGTGGCCCAGAAGCGTTGCCACAGTCGAGTTGGCGGGATTGCAATATACGTCACGTGCCGGGCCGCTCTGCTCCACGGCTCCTTTATCAAGGACGATGATTTCGTCGCCCAGGCTCATTGCCTCCTCCTGGTCATGCGTGACGTAAATTGTTGTGATCGCTAGGCTTCTCAAAAGGATTGAGAGTTCGTTCCGCAATTCCGCGCGCAGCCGCGCGTCCACGGCGGAAAGCGGTTCATCCATCAGCAGCACACGAGGCCTGTAAGCGACCGCGCGGGCTACAGCAACGCGTTGCTGCTCGCCGCCGGAAATTTGGGATACATACCGTCCGGCGAGATGAGCTATTCGAGCCAATTCCAGCGTCTCGCGCGCGCGTTCCCTGCGCGCTTTGGCGGCGACCCCACGCACCCGCAGCCCAAAGCCCACATTCTCCTCCACCGTCAGGTGCGGGAACAGGACGTAGTTCTGAAAAACGAATCCAAAGTCCCGCTGCTCCGGTGGCGCCGCGGTGATATTTTTGCCATCCAATAGCAGCGCGCCGCTATCCGCCGTCAGGATGCCGGCTAAAAGATTCAGGGCCGTTGTTTTGCCGGAACCGCTCGGTCCCAGCAGAACGGTTATTTTTCCTTCGGAGAATGCGTGGGTAAAGTCGCGCAGCGCAGCCTTCTCTCCATAGTATTTGGACAGGCCATGCGCCTCCAGATGAGCCACAGCTACGCCCCTTGCTCGGGTGGCGCGGCGCGATCGGCGCCGACCCACTGGATGAGCATAAACACGGGCGCCAGCACAGCGAGGAAGAGAACCGTCGCGGCGCTGGCCACCTGGAAACTATTGCTGGTGTATGTTCCGAAAAGGGCGGCGGGATACGTCTGGTTAACAGGGGTATTCAGGAGATAGCTGACATTGAACTCGCCCCATGATACGGCGAAAACGATCAGCAAACCCGTGACCAGGGCGCGCCGCAGGGTGGGGAGGACGATGAGACGCAAGCGCTGGGGAAAACTCGCGCCGAGCGCGCGCGCGCAGTTCTCCATCTCGGGGATGTTTGCGGCCCGCAGCGAGTTGATAACGAGGCGCGTCATAAACGGCACCGTGTATAAAAGGTGTCCCGCCAGGATCAGCCACCAGCGATTCCGGATGATAGCAAACGCCTGGATGAGTCCGATGGAGAGGGCAACGCCCGGCATCGAAAGCGGCAGCATGATGATGCTTTCCATCAAACCCGCTCCCCCGAAAGTTCGTTCGAAGAGCGCGTAACCGCCTGGCGCGCCAATGAACAAAGCGAGGAGCGCCGAGAGAAAGGCCAGTTTGAGGCTAAAGAAGAAGGAGGTGTGATACAGGCCCCAAACATATCCGAAGCCACTAAAATCGATTAGCGGGCGCGCCCCGGGCCAGACTTCACTGGAGATGCCAATAAAACGGGTATCCAAAAATGAACCCAGCGTCACTACGGCAAAGGGCGAAAGGATGATAATGAGCAGTCCCACCGTGACAGCGTACAGCGCGACAAAACCGGGGGCTAATCGCCTCATCGAACGCGTCTTCCGATGTTCCAGTGCGTCAGGCAGTTCACGCCCAGCGCGATCGTCACGAGAACCAACGCCATCGCTGCCGCGAGGCCGGTGTGCAGGTATGCTGTGAATTCATGAAACATCTCCAGCGGCAGGAGTGAGAAGCGCCTTGAAAGAATAAGAGCCGCGCCGAAAGAACCCAGTGATACGCTGAACGTGACGCCGAAGGTCGACACGATAGGGCGCCAGATCAGGGGCAGGATGATCCAGAAAAAGCGCTGGCATGCATTCGCGCCGAGTGACCGCGCAGCCGCTCCGATCCGGCGGTCGAACTGCCGCAACGAAGCTTCGAGCGTGAGCATGCCGCGCGGAATTTCGAAGTAGAGGTAGGCGAGCACCAGTCCTGTCATCTGATAGGCTGCTCCGGAAAGAAACGCATGGCCGGTTAGCCGAAAGAGCAAGCTCGGCACGATGCCGATCCGCCCAACCATGATGATCGCGAAGAATCCAATCATGATGCCTGAAAGCGACATGGGAAGCGTGAAGGCGGCCCGCATCGCGGACTTCCCGTGGAACTCGTGAAATGCGAAAAGCCAAGCCGGAAGGAGAGAGGCTAGTGTTGCCGCCGAGGCAACGGCTGCGCTCAGTCCCAGCGAATGTGCCAGCGCGCCCCGGTAGAATGGGTCGCGCAAAATCTCGAAGTAGTGCCCTGTGGCGCCGCCAGGCGCGCTCTTAAGCCCCAAAACGACAAGCGGCCACAGCAAAAATAGGCTGAAAACTGCTACAATCGGAGCCAGCAGCGCCGCTCGCCAAAGCGGAGTCACTACCGGCTCCCGCGGATCTCATCCATCCAGCGCTTCTTCACGGCGTCGGCCCGCGCTGCCATCTCGGAGAGCGGGAGCACGGTGACTTTCAGATACTCGGAATCGGGCAGGAATTCGCTTTTCAGCTTTTCCGAAAGCGTCACCTTCATCACTGGACGGAAAAAAGATTCAGCCATTATTTTTTGCGCTGTATCGCCCAAAGTCCAGTCGAGGTATTTCTTTGCTTCCTCAGGGTGAGGAGCCCCCGCTGCTAACCCCATCACCAGCGGCATAACAATTGTTCCCTCCGTGGCTATCACCGTTTCGACAGGCGCGCCGTCCGCGTACTTGGCCTTTAGGCCGTTCCCATCCACGTTGATCCAGATGGGCACTTCCCCGCGGAGAAGGTCATTATAGATATTCTCACGAGGGTAGTTTAGCGCGTTTGCGTCGAGCTTCTTGAGATAGTCGAATCCCGCCTTGAGATCCGCGCCGCCTCCGAGCACGGAGTTGATCCCGTAAACGAACGTAAATCCGGTTCCTCCCCATGTCGGGTCGTCGTAGGCCACCATCCCTTTATAATCGGGCTTTAACAGGTCGGCAAAGCTGCGCGGCACCGGCTTTCCCTTTAGAGCCGCCTTGTTGACGAGGATGGCGATGTAACCGGTATGCACCGTCCACCAAAGCCCCTTGGGGTCTTTAAGGCCGTCCGGGATCTTCTCGAACCCGGCGGGCTTATAGGGCTGGTGCAGCCCTTTTTCCGCCGCTTGATACCCGATCGCTCCTGAATAGTATGCGCAGTCGGCTTGCGGATTTGCTTTCTCGGCCTCCATTGCTGCCATTGCCGCCGAGCTGCCCTTCATGTCGGGAGGCACCCGGACGCCAGTTTCCTTCTGATATTCGGCAGTCACGCCTCCCCAGTTTGCATAATTGGGGATGCAGTCGTACTGCACGACTGTTTTCTCCTGCGCCTGAACACAGGTTGCCAAAATCGCTGTAGCTACTGTGAATAATGCTGAGATCTTCATCATTTGCCTGGCCTGACTTATAGCCTCCAATTGAACACTATTTGGAAGCCGTCTTCGTACACAGAGTGTTCCCGCGTTTTATTATAAACGTCCCAGCGGACGTACTCGAAAAGGAGATCAACGTTCTTGGTTAACCCCAGCGTGACACCGGGCACCCAAAGGGACTGGTGGCCCGATGGATTGGCTTCAAACCCGGCTGAATACGCGACGCGGAAAGTCGCCGGGCCATACTTATACTCGGCGCCGAGCAGGCAGTCGCTGATGCGATTGCTAGGCCCTTGCGAAACATAAAAGTTGCGGTTCAAAACTCCAAATTCTTGCAGGCCTTCCCCAAAGAGCTTCAGATGGTCATATGTGTAAGTTAAGTCCAGCGCGTAAGCTTTGGGCGTTTGATCCGGGCCGTTCCTCGGCTGGTTGTCTATCTGTCCGATCGAGGCGGACATGCCGAGCGCCAGCGCGGAGTTATCCGAGAGCTTCCACGTAGGCACCACTCTCACGATGCCGGTATTGTGCTCCGCCGATCCGGTTGTCGTCTCTGGCATGGAGTTCGGTTCCGCGCCCGCGATGCCATCCTGCGCCACAAAGAACTGGGCAAAACTGTCCACCGTAAATTGTTTCGAAACCTTCCATGTTTGTTCCCAACTAATGCCGTAATCGGGGTTCAACTTGAACCCGTCGAAGTATTGGACGTTTCCCCACCAGGTATCGTCCCAATCCACGCCGAAGCGTCTCCAGATTTTACCAAGCTTGAAGCGCCCTATGTCTGTGTCGGCCCAGCCGTAAAGCTCGTAAAACCAGTACGTGTGAGTGAAGTAGGAACGAAACCTATCCTCGGTATCGCGGAAGCGGAATTCGGCGTGCGCGCCGATCTTGTGAACATACGGATTGTTCAGCGAAATCTCGGGATCGGCATCGATGTAGTAAAAATAGGTGCCTCGCAGCCCTGGAATGCCATACCCGTCTGCGTTCGGTCCGCCATGGTTGACGTGGAACCAGCTATACGCTCCCAACGTTACCGGAAGGTGATTTTGCTTTTTGAACTCGTCGAATTTGTCGAAAGGTGTGTCCAGCAGATTGATTGGGCCCAGCAGAGCCTGCGAAAGGCAGTCGCTCTGCGGAAAGCGTTCGTAGAAGGTGTTCGGAGCCCCCCGTGCCGGGTTTTCCTGGGCGTGGGAGAAGGGGGCAAGACTCAAAAGAGCCATGACCGGGAGCAGAAAACAGGATTTTGTGTTCAAGTTAGTTGGAAAAGGTTGGGTGGTCTGCTTGCGTGGATGGCTGCTGCGGAAGCTTGGTACCGCCAGGTTTTCGCGGCGTGTCCAGCCTCCGGAAGTCAGGTTCTTTATGCAGATCGGGTTTCGCGGGAATAGCCTTTAATACTGCGGGCGCGGCATTTTGGACGCGCGCTGCTGTGACGGAACCCGAAGCTGCTTTCATCCGCTCCGGAATGTTCATCCGAAAAATTGCCGCCATCATAGCCCGCGCGCGGTCGTTCCATATGTCACCGTGATCCTTGATAATGGCGGGATCAACCTCGACATCCCAATACGGCACATCTACAGCCCCCACTTTTTTGAAATGCCACAATTTCAACCCTCCGGCCCCGTCGTCCGTAGTAAAGATATGTCCTGAAAGATTCTTGGAGAGGTTCACCTCGAAAGCCTTCTGACCTCTCCCTGGGAGAGTCTTGTGCAGATCCTCCGTTTCGTGGTTGATGAGGAACTTGTTGTGCCCAGGTGTGGTCGTGAAGAATTTCCGCTCGCTGGCGCTCTCCGAAGTCTCGCCAGGCACGCGCACATCATTGAAACCTTTTGTCATCGCGGCCAGGTTCGTCCCGATCGGGAAGGCCAGTCCCGTCGCGTCATCCTTGGTGGAAGTCAGTGAAACGAGGAACTGGCGAGTATTCTCAAGATGCCTGCTGTAAAGCGCCGCAATCATCTGCCGGGTCAGGATGGAGTCCGAGGCGGGGTTTAGAAGCAGGATAAGATCAGCGGGAAGAGCGTTGCCGGGATCAGAACGGCCGTGAATTTCCGCGTTAATGGCGTGCGCGACCGATCGCTCCACGACCAACCCACCGAATGAATGGCCTATCAAAATCGTATATTGACCAGCAGCCGAGTGATATTTGCGAGCCGCCTCGGATACAGTTGCGATGGCATCGTAGCAGTCGAAATTACTGGCTAGGCGTTCCGCCGCCGCCTTCCGGCTGAAAAAAGTCAATTCTTTCGCCACAGGAACCGTCGTCAATTGCCCGCGCCATCCCAGATACACTCCGAGCACGTTGAAGCCCGCTTCCCTGACAGCCTTGGACTCACTGAGGTCCTTCAGCAGATCGGTGAATTTCTCAGCGTCGCCCGAACGCGCGTTGTTCTGCCAGCCATGCACATAGGTCACCACGAGCGGGCGAGGCGTAGCCTTGATCAGCGCGAGCACATTCTCGAGCTGGGTAGGATCCTGATACGACCCCTGTTCCCCAAACTCCACGAACGCAAGCGTGTATCCCGCGGTCCGCTTCACGGAATTCTGCGGGCTGCCCTTTGAGTTTGGGTAAAAAGCCGTCATTGGCGCGCAGGCCGCCAGCGCAAGGGAAAGCGTGGCCGCGAACAGTAAAGGGGAGTTGTTCATAGCTGGGGTGGCATCCTGAGGTCTTCTCTGGCGGTTTGGCAATACGCGGTGTCAGATGCTCCTGTGTCAGATGTCGCGGAGAACATCTTTTCAACTAATTCAGAGGCGCCATCTACGCCGGGTCGATGGACAAGTTGCGACTCTTGCGCGCGCGGCCTGACATTCGCCAACGTCTCGCGGCGGTGGGCAGCACGGGCCGATTTCCTTAAGAGCGCCAGCAAGGAAAGGCTTGGCCAGAGTCACAGCGCTCTGAACCGCAGTTAGGAAGCGTGTGTGGAGGGATGGACTACGCGGTAGTATCCGAGGCCTGCTATCCGGCGCGGTTGGAGTTTGACACCAACCGCCAAATCGCGGCGGCGGCGTCCCGAACAGGGGGCTACTGCTTCTCCTTGGATGTCCATGAGAACCCTTATCCCAAGGCTAAGGAATGCTTCAATCTTCAACCATGACAGGATGCAACGAGACCATCAATTTTTTTCATGGACGTTGACGTCAAAATCGCTCAACGTCTAAAGTGTGCTTGGGGCATTTATAAATCATTGTGAGGATTCGTTAACTGCGGCTGTTTTCACACATCTTCTCCACCTTCCGACGGAAGTCTTCTGGAAAATTCTCCGCAAAATGCATGTTACTCCGATCTTCTCGCGGCAACTGCGGGAGAGCTCGGAGGCAGTGGAATTTCGACCGAACTGGGATGCTACTCTGGAACCAGCAACGTCAATCGAGTCGTTCCTGACCTGTTCATAAGATTTTCAGAATTCGATCTGATCGTCGAAGCGAAACGGTGGGATTCCTTCCAGCAAAATTCCAATCAGTGGCAAAATCAGATCACCGCCTCCACCGCTAATGAATATGGAAACGATCAGGTTCCTGTTTGTTTGATTGCCTTGGGCGGAATCTGGGACACGAAAGACGATGAAGTCGTGCTGACTTCGATTCGATGTCCGGTGCATATGTGCAGATGGGAGCGCCTGCTCACAGAATGCGAGCGTATGCAAAAAGAGACGCGACGGCTGGAGGTACCTAACCTCGCAGGGGCACGCGCACGACCGTATTCTCACTGACTTGATCGCCATGTTCGCCTGTCACGGATATATGAGATGTAAATGGTTCGCTGATTTCCATTTCGAGCAAAATTCAATGAGCCCTTCCATCTCTTCTCACCTCCAGCTTTTCCAGAAGCGCAGCAAGGAACTTTTCTTATGAACGCATCAACCGTAAAAATGCACGAGGCTCTTCTGGACGTGAGGAAAGCTTATCGGCTTCTCCACGACTATCAACGGATGGCCCTCGACGCGGCCAGATACATAGGCACTCAGTTGGGCATGACGTATAAGGGTGGTTATTGCTATTTCAGCGAGTGCGCTCCTAAGGATGGGAAGGGGTCGCTAGAAAATTGGGCTTGGGATTGGTTAAACCTGATGTTCTATGAATTTTATTTCGAGCGAGAAGACGCGGAGCAGCAGGCGATCAACGTTTCCATGTGGTTGTTTAGCGATACGGGTTACTTCATAAGCGATCACCCAGCGGCCCAGGAAACCGATGTCACGACTTTTGCTCCGGTTGAAAAAGCCGGAACAAAGATTGGATTCCTTCTGTATCAAGACTGGAAGGAGGCTTACTCTCAAATAAGAACTAACCACGAGTATCTCCGCCGATTCATAGAGAACGGGGAAATTCCTGAATTCTTAGAGAACGAGGGGATCCGCGGCAAAAGCTTCGATTTCGCCCGACTATCCGACGACATATCTACTGAAGCGGTGATCGACGAGTTAGTCATATTAGCGAAGAGCGGTGGATTGCCTCTAAGTCGTGTGAAAAGGCCTCTGTAGAGGGAGCTTCTTTGTCATAGAGTCATTCACGTGTTTGAGCGATGCCGTATCAAACGCGTTGAACAAAGACGCAGGCCACCGATCGTGCTATCTTCTGCCGATTCTCCAAGCAGGAAAGCGACAAGTCTGGAATTGACCCTGGCATGCCCATAATATACGGTGGGATTTCTGAATCTCCAGCCACAACATATTGAGGCTTGCGACTGTGAATCGCGGTTGTCGTCGATTCCCAGCTTGCAAGCACTGGCATGGAAATAGCCGGGGATTTTAATATTACGCCGCCGCTTCACGAGCCCTCTTTCGAGGGCATGTGCGAAGTCACCGCGGCTCTGAATTCCCTCGCTACTAGCGGACGGGAGGAGCGTGGTGCCGTTTTCACAAAACCGGAAGTGGCGAACTTCATTCTCGATTTAGTTGGGTACAGGGAAGACCGGCCGTTGCCACGCATGCGGTTTCTGGAGCCATCCTTCGGCAACGGGGACTTTTTACTCATGGCTATTCGGCGACTGCTCAATGCCTGGAAACGCGAGGGCACTCCTGCCGCCGACCTCGCCGGCTGCGTCCGGGGCGTTGAACTCCACCGTCAGACTTTCGAGTTGACCAGCAAGAAGGTGGTCGCGCTTCTCGAAGAATTCGCGATACCTGAGGAAACCGCCTGCCGGCTTGCCATGCGGTGGCTCACTGCCGGGGATTACCTGCTCGTTCAAATTGGCGGCTCGTTTGACATGGTTTTCGGAAACCCGCCCTATGTGCGCCAGGAATTGATCCCGGATGCACTCATGGCCGAATATCGAAAGCGGTATCGCACTATTTATGATCGGGCGGATATTTACATCCCATTCATTGAGCGGTCCCTTTCGTTGCTGAACCAAAACGGGAGCCTTGGCTTCATCTGCGCGGATCGCTGGATGAAGAACAAATACGGTGGCCCGTTGCGGCGCCTCATCGCCGAGCAGTTTCACCTAAGGGCCTACGTCGATATGGTGAATACCCCGGCATTCCATTCCGACGTAATCGCCTATCCCGCGATAGTCGTAATCAGCCGAGTAACCCGGCGCTACCCGAGCCGCATATCGCCCGTCCATCGACAGCCATTTTCTTTCCGGCCTCGCACAGGCCCTCGTAGGCGCCCAGTCACCCACGGAAGAGACCGGCGTGTATGTGCTGCGCGATGTCACGCGCGGGTGTGAGCCGTGGATTTTGGATGCGGATGCCGGCGTCACCCTCATTCGTCGCCTCGAAGCTTCGTTTCCGACCTTAGAGGAGGTGGGATGCAAAGTGGGGATCGGAGTTGCCACTGGTGCGGACAAGGCATTCATCGGCACCTTTGAGGAACTCGATGTTGAGGACAGCCGAAAACTTCCACTCGCCATGACACGCGACATTTTGACGGGAATCGTCAGATGGCACGGTAAAGGTGTCGTCAATCCATTCGCAGACGATGGCAGTTTGGTTGACTTGGCCGAATTCCCGCGACTAAGACGCTACCTTGAAACGCGGCGCGACGATATTGCCGGACGACATGTCGCGAAAAAAGCTCCCGCCAACTGGTATCGAACGATTGATCGCATCACGCCGATACTCGCGACAACCCCGAAGCTCCTGATCCCTGACATTAAGGGGGACGCGCACGTCGTCTTCGAAGAGGGAAGACTCTACCCCCATCACAATCTATACTACGTCACATCAAACGAGTGGGATTTGAAAGCACTTCAGGCTGTCCTCATGTCGGGAATCGCCCGCCTGTTTGTCTCGACATACTCAACCAAAATGCAAGGAGGATTCTTGCGCTTCCAGGCGCAATACCTCCGGCGCATCCGCCTTCCTAAATGGTGCGATGTTTCCCTCGTGGCACAAAGAAGCCTCATTGAAGCGGCGGAACGAGACGATGTGCATTCCTGCAACGAAACTGTGTTCCAACTCTACGCGCTCACCGAAAGCGAACGTGCCGCACTGAAAGCGAACGGGATTTAGTATGGGAATCGCGCTGGCTGGTTACAAGAAGAAGGCCCGAGAAGCCGTCATGGCGTTCTGGGGAAATCGCGAGAAAGCACGGCAAAAGCAAATTGAAGCGGGAATTGTCGATCAGGGTGAACGCGCAGGCGTCACCGCTGGGAAGAACATGGACGGGTTCATCGCCTTGATAATCGATCTCGTGCGCTCCAATGGTCTAGCTCACGCAGACATTCATCAGCAACGCGCCGTCCTCACGCTGCCAGGATATTTTCGCCCCACGAAACTCTGGGATCTCCTGGTAATCCACCAATGCCGGCTGATTGCCGCCATTGAGTTAAAGAGCCAAGTCGGCCCCTCGTTTGGAAATAATTTCAACAATAGGACGGAAGAGGCCATTGGCACCGCCCATGATTTTCAGACTGCTTATCGCGAAGGTGCATTCGGCAAAAACACCCGCCCATTTCTCGGCTGGATGATGATGGTGGAAGACGCCCCGGAATCGCGCCGCCCCGTCACTGATCGCTCTCCGCATTTTTCGGTGTTTCCAGAGTTCCAAAGGGCTTCGTATTTGAAACGTTACGACATCCTCTGCCAGCGTCTTGTTCAAGAGCAGCTCTATACCACATCCTGCATCATCACTTCACCGCGAACAGCAGTTAACAGCGGCGCCTACTCCGAGCTCTCCGATCTGACCAGTTTCAAAACCTTCGTGACGTTGTTCGCGGGCCATATTGCCGCCGAAGCAGCAAGATCGGGAGAGCCTGCATGGCGAGCGTCGGACACCGAGGCCTGAATTAGCAAACTTTTCAGATGCTATAATCACTTAAGATTCCCTTTGCGGACGGAACACTCCAAGCTGGAGCCGAGCGCAGGTTGTAGCCATTCCCGCGATTGGTGCTTACTTCTCGCAGCCCCGCAACGATCGAGACACCGAAAGCGAATCTGACGTCATGGAGCGGTTCTGCTGTGGGCGTGGCTATTTTGGCTGCTGACTATGCAGCGCAGAAATGGAACGATCTGACATTGGCTCGCAAACATCGGGAGGAAGCTGCGCAAGAACGGGCACAGCGGGTGCAGAAGCAGGAGGAACTGTGCCGACAGGACGCAGAGCACGCCAAACTGCCTTTCTGGAGCCGTTGGTGATTTACCATAGTCGTCGCCTCTCTACTCGAAATAGGTGTCCTCATGCGCGTATGGCGGCGCGCAGCAGCACAGGAATCGAAGGGCCTCGCTCGCCATGATGGAATGCCACGATCCCGGCGGGATGAGGATCGCGTCTCCCGGACCTATTGCTTGGCGTTCGCCGTCAATGACCATCGCGCCCGCTCCCTCCAGGACGAAATAGAACTCCTCGCTCTTCCGGTGATAATGCGCCTGGGTAGACCCGCCTTCTTCCAGCTGGGCCTCGGCGAGACTTTGGTATTGGACAGGGGCGTTTGTCGCGTCCAGTATGCTGCGGATTTGGGAGCCGTCCTTTGTCCTAAAAGGTTTCTGATCCGCTAGATTGACGACTACCATGGTGCTCTTCTTATGCAGTTTCTAAACGGTTGCACAGCTCTGATTACTGGCGCCTCCGCAGGGATCGGGCAGGAGTTCGCGCGTCAGCTCGCGCCGCTTGCGGAGTGCCTCGTCCTCGTCGCCCGCCGCGAGGAAAGGCTTGAGGAACTCAAACGCGAACTAATGGCGGAGCACCCGCGTCTCGATATCCGTATTTGCGGGCATGACCTTGCCGATACCGGGCAGGTTACGCAGTTTCTCGCGTGGCTCACGGAGAGCGGCCTAAAAATTGATTTCCTCATCAATAACGCGGGGGTGGGGGACTACGGTTTGTTTGAGGAGAGCGACTGGACCCGGATCAAAAGGATCATCGACGTCAACATTCAGGCGCTCACACGTCTGACTCATGCATTGATACCGACCCTCCTCGCGCACCCTCAGGCAGCGATCCTCAACGTAAGTTCCGTCGCGGCCCTCCTGCCGGTTCCGAATCTGGCTGTGTATGCCGCAAGCAAGGCATACGTAAGCAGTTTTACGGAAGCAATCCGGCTGGAGCTTCGCGGCACAGGTGTTTCCGTTACGGCTCTCTGTCCGGGCCCAGTGGATACCGAGTTCCATCGGGTCGCCAATAGGAAGGAGTCCGGTCAGACAGACGCTCCAGAGTCCCTCAAGGTGCGTTCTACGCAGGTGGTCCGGCAGGCTCTTGACGGCGTCATGCGGGACCGCGCTCGAGTCATACCTGGAGCTGTCGTGGCGGTGTTGATGATCATCGTCAGTCTGATCCCGATATTCGTGCTGCGTTCTTTTCTGCCTAGACCACGGCACATGGCGCGATGAAAGTCATCGCTGTGGAGGACGGTAAACGCGAACGCGCTCTCGGATTTTGGCGGTTTGCCGGCCGCTCGTCTTGGGATGGTGACCGGAACGGGTTGTCCCGCGCGGTGATTTCCCTTATCTCATTCGTATGATCAAGGTCACCACCTTCTACTATTTCATTTTTGGCGTCCTCACGATACTGGGTGGCGTCATCGGTTATGTGAACAAGAAGAGCGTCGCCTCGCTTGTAGCTGGAGGAATCTCAGGCGCGCTTCTGCTCCTTGCGGGCTATCTGGTGCCACTGCGTTTTCAGCCTGGCTTAATGATTGGCCTCGTGGTTTCGGTTATGCTGGCGGGCAGATTTATCCCGCACTACCTCGAGACAAGGCGGGTGATGCCCGACGCCCTCATGTCCCTGTTGAGCGCGGCTAGCGTGATGTTTACAATCCTTGCCTGGTACGCCCCGCACGTTCATTGACGTGGCCGCGCGACTCAGATCGGGAGCTCTCTTACTCGTCCTCCTCTGGCTCCTGCCGGGATGCTCTCCTCCCTCCCTGCGGACGGAGCGCGTTGACGAAGCTGAGACACCCGCTCCAATAACGCCCGCCCCATCCCCGGCGCCGCTTTTAATTCCGAGCAAACGGATGGAAGTAGCAAAACTCTTTAACGGGATGCAGGTGCACTCCTCGGTCGAGTTGGTGGATGGGCAGAGTGCCATCGCCGAGCGTCAGGATGCTGCGAGCTATGCTCTCGACCTCGCTGTCAAAGTGAGGATTCCGACTCCGGAGACGGACTTCCTCAAGATCCGCGCGTTAAACGATCACCTGCCTGATGCTATTTTCGGCGCGCAGGCGGCATCCTCCCCTCTTCGAGCCTCGCGCTTCTACCGGGATTTCTACCGCATCAAGATCGCGAACCTGCAACAAAATCTCGGTCGAATTGATCAATTGCTAAGCCGACGCCATTTCTATGATTGTGAAACGATCCTTGAGTTGGAGCATCCGGCTTCGCGGAGAAAAGCTTTGTTCATCCAGGCGCAGATGGATGTGGATACGGACGGCTCCGATAGTGATCGGGTCGCCACTGTAGATGCCAGTTCCTCCACTTTTCAGCCGATCACCAGCTACCGGTGGCCGAAGAGAACCGCCGTGCCGAATCCCTTCCTGGCCGGTTTCGAGGCGAAATTGCGCGTTATGGAGGTGGAGCGTGACACCCAGGCCAATTCGGGCGAACGTGATCGCCAGGTTCGGGACGCCATCGGCAACCTGCGGTATGAGATCGGCCAGGTGAAGAAAAACAGTTTCCTTGTCGCGGAATTGGACCCCTACATCGTGCTCCCCGGTTTCATGCTTGCCCAGACCAGCGACCCTTTCGCGCCAAAGCTCGGTGATTTCTGCGTGGTGATTTTCAAGGATCAGCTTTACCCCGCGATTTTTGGGGACGTCGGGCCGAATGACAAAATTGGAGAAGCCTCTCTCCGGCTCGGCAGGGAGATCAACGCGGCGGCGAGCGCTAACATTAGTCCAGTCACGGATCTCAAAGTTTCGTATCTGGTATTCCCGGGATCAGCCCTCACTCCGCCGGGGCCCCCCGATTATGCGAAATGGACGGAGCGATGCGCCGCCCTAATGACTGAACTGGGCGGATGGAAAGGCGAATTGCACAAATGGGAGGATCTCACGAAACCAATGCAGTCGCCGTCGCCGTCGCCATCTCCTACTCTGCCTTCACCGGTGGCGACTCCAGCAGTCCCGTCGCCTTCCGCCTCACCGTGAGTCCAGTCGAAAAGACCGACGCAGCGCGCCTGCCTGGACCTGGAGGGGCCAGTTCTAACTTCCATCCCGCTTGGACAATCCGCTAGCCTCTTCCACCATGAACGCCATCACCAAGGAGGGAATCGTCGATATTTTGGAGTCGATCTCCCGCCTTCTTGAATTGAAAGGGGAGAACCCATTCAAAATCCGCGCGTACACAAATGCGGCTCGCGCCCTGGAAGCTTCGTCAGAGGACATTTTCAAAGCCGTCGAAGAAGAGCGCCTTACTGAAATCCCGGGCGTCGGAAAGGCGATCTCAGAGAAGATCACAGAGCTGGTGAATACCGGCAGGCTCCCGTCGTACGAGGCGCTCCAAGCCGAATTTCCACCACAAATCTTTGAAATGTTCGCGCTGCCGGGATTGGGCGCGAAGAAGATCAAGTTGTTGCATGACAAGCTCCAGATAACAAACTTGGAAGCTCTCAAGGCTGCCTGCGAAGACGGCCGCATTGCCGGACTTCCTGGTTTTGGCCAGAAAACCGCGACAAACTTACTGCAGGCCATCGAGCAGCGCTCCGCGCAATCTGGCAGCCACCTGCTCTCCGACGCGGCAAAGGCTGCGGAAGAGCTGCTCGAGGATCTTCGAGCTCATCCGGATACGATCCATGCGAGTGTTGCTGGCAGCTATCGGCGTCGAAAAGAGATCGTGCATGATTTGGATTTCATCGTATCGACGAAAAATCCAGAGGCCGTGAGCCTTCAGTTCGTGAAGCATCCGCTCGTTCAAAGCGTTATTGCGAACGGCCCTACGAAATCCAGCGTCCGCCTTTCCTCAGGCATACAGGCTGACATTCGGGTTGTCACCGACGCTCAATATCCTTTCGCGATGAACTATTTCACCGGCAGCAAGGAGCATAACATTGTCATGCGAAATAGGGCCTTGCAGCGCGGATGGACTTTGAATGAGTACCGCCTCGCGAAGGTGGACGGCGCGAAAAAATCACAGACTCTTCCTGAAGTGCGAGATGAGCAGGAACTGTATTCCGCCATGGGGCTGCCCTATATCGAACCGGAACTCCGCGAGGATCGCGGGGAGTTCGCCGCGGCCGAACGTGGAGACTTGCCAACTCTCGTCGAGTTGAGCAATTTGCGCGGGGCCTTCCACAATCACACGATAGCGAGTGACGGAAGATGCACGCTCGCGGAGATGGCGGGGGCGGCGCAGGATCTGGGCCTTCAGTATCTTGGCATCGCGGACCACAGCAAGAGTTCTGTCCAGGCCCACGGCCTTGATCTGACGCGGCTCGAAGCGCAGAAGAAGGAAATAGGCGAGATGAACAAGAGGTTCGAGGGCTTCCGCCTCTTCACAGGCGTTGAGTGCGACATCCTCAGAGACGGAACGCTTGATTTTCCAGATGACGTCCTGGCAGGGCTCGACTACGTCGTCGCCTCGGTGCATGCGGGCTTTACTCTTTCGGAAGCGGAGATGACAGCCCGCATCATCCGCGCCATTAGCAACCCCTATGTGACCTTTCTCGGTCATCTGACAGGGCGGCTGCTCCTGACTCGCCAGCCTTACAAAGTGGATGTGCCAGCGATTATTGAAGCGGCCGCGGCCACCCACACCGTCATCGAGCTGAATGCGAATCCCCGGCGATTGGATATGGACTGGCGCTGGTGGCCGCTGGCAAAGGAGAAGGGCGTCCGCTGTGTGATAAACCCCGACGCTCATGACACACAGCGTCTCGAGCATCTGTGGTTCGGAGTAGCCGCTGCCCGCAAGGGCTGGCTGACTCGCGAAGATGTAATCAACTGCAAGCCGCTTGGGGAGATTG
Source organism: uncultured Verrucomicrobiae bacterium (assembly GCA_963828525.1). Lineage (GTDB taxonomy): Bacteria > Verrucomicrobiota > Verrucomicrobiia > Chthoniobacterales > Chthoniobacteraceae > CAWHEP01. Next base: position 239,535 of record CAWHEP010000008.1, on the reverse strand, counting down.
AAGCTGAACTCAAGGTCAAACGGAAATGAGTTCAGGGTGTTTGCTCCTTGGACGAAGGCAATGAACCCCGCCATCTCGACGGGACTGCTTTTTCTGGCAAGCTATCTTGCCGGCTCGATCCCGTTCGGGTTCCTCGCCGGCCGATGCAAGGGCGTCGACATCCGAACCCTCGGGAGTGGCAACATCGGGGCGACGAATGTCCTTCGGGTCCTTGGCAGGAAGTGGGGGATTCCTGTCTTCCTATGCGATGCCGCCAAGGGGTTCTTCGCGGTATACCTTTCGATGCGTATCGCCCGTCACTGCGGTCTTTTCTCTCCTTCTCCGGAGTTGATCGGGATTGTCGCGGCTGTTTGCTGCATCATCGGCCACAATTTCCCATGCTGGCTTCGGTTCAAGGGTGGCAAGGGTGTAGCGACCTCCGCCGGCGTGCTCATTGGTTTGATGCCGCTTCAGGCGCTGATCGTTATCATGGTCTGGGCAATCGTTTTTTTCTCAACGCGATATGTCTCGCTGGCGTCGTTGATGGCCGCTTTATCTCTGCCGCTGGCCCTGCTTATCGCCCTCTCGCCGAGCGACGCCGCGCGCAGCCCGCTTTTTCATTTCGCGCTGCTTATCTCCGCCCTTGTCTTTTGGCGCCACCGCGCAAATATACAACGTCTCGTCGCCGGAACGGAGAACCGCTTCGAGAGGCGGAAAAACATCGATGGCAGGTGATTTGCTAGCGAGCCGGGTCGGGGTGATCGGCGCGGGCAGTTGGGGGACTTCGCTTGCCGTGCTTCTTGCCGGGCAAGGCGCGTCTGTTTCTCTCTGGGGGCACGATCCGGCCAAAATCGCCGCGATAAAATCGAGCCGGGTGAACGCGGCTTATCTCCCGGAGGTCTCGCTCCCGCCCGCGATTAATCCCACCACCTCACTCGCGGATTTGCTGGACGCCGGTGTCATCCTCTTTGTCACTCCCTCCAAAGCCGTCCGGCATGTCGCTGGCGAGTTTGCCTCCCTTAACCCTTCACCGGAGACTGTTTTTGTCTCCTGCACGAAGGGGATCGAACACGGCACCGGCTTGAGGATGACTCAGATCATTTCCGAATTATTCCCTCGCAATCGCGTTGCGACTCTTTCAGGTCCAAATCATGCCACCGAAGTGGCGCGGAGGATGCCGACGGCAGCGGTGCTGGGATCGCAGAGCGAGGAAGTTGCCGGGGTCCTGCAGCGTCTTTTCTCCAGCAAGTACTTTCGTATCTACACGAGCGACGATGTCGCGGGCATCGAACTCGGCGGCGCTCTCAAAAACATCTTTGCCATATCGGCCGGCGTCAGCGACGGGTTGGGGCTTGGGGATAACTCCAAGGCTGCCCTCGTTACCCGGTCGCTCGCCGAGTTGAATCGCCTCGGGACAGCTTTGGGAGGACGCCGCGAAACCTTCCAGGGCCTGAGTGGGATTGGAGACCTGATGGTCACCTGTTTCAGCTCCCACAGCAGAAATCGCAGGGTAGGAGAGCGATTGGGACGCGGTGAGTCGCTCGCCGAAATTGCGCGATCCATGAACATGGTCGCCGAAGGCGTGCCCACCGCTCTGGGAGCCTTTGAATGCGCCCGCAAGCTGCGCGTCGAGACCCCGATCATTGATCAGGTGCATGCCGTCCTGTACGGTGGCAAGTCTCCCAAGGCCGCATTGATGGAACTTTTAAGCCGGGATCCGCGTCCCGAAGAAGACAGGCTTGCAGCCTGCGCCACCCCCAGCGAGCGGAAAATTTCGTGACAACCTGCCGGGTGCTGCGTAGAGTCGCCGCTCAGCTTCGGGGTCGTAGCTCAGTTGGTAGAGCACCGCAATGGCATTGCGGGGGTCAGGGGTTCGAATCCCCTCGGCTCCACGTTGCTTACCGCTTGTGACGAATTCCCCATCTCCTTCAAGGGCCGTGTTTTCTTTGAGGAGCGCGCTCTGCCTTTTGTTTCTCTCCCCGCTTCTTCCCCTCGCGGTCTGTTTCGCGCAGGAAGCCGTTCCACCAGCCACTCCGGTAAAAGCGAACGCGGACGGCACGCTTGAAGTGGGAGGCGTGACGCTGGACAAGCGCGCGGAAACAGTGACCTTTCCCGCTAGTATAAACATGCGTGAGGGCAACATAGAGTATCTGCTCGTAGGGAAGGGAGGGAAAACGCATGAGAGTCTCTTTGTCACGGAGGTACAGCCCTACACTATCCACCTCGCGATGCTGCTCATTGGCGCGAAAGGAAATCCGGACAGCGCGGCTATTGCCAAGGAGATGCCCCCTTCCAACATCAGTTCTGCTTACCTGAAGCGCGCTCCCCAGCTAAAAGGAGACGCCATTGAAATCCAGGTAAGATGGAACGAAAATGGAAAGGAGCGTCTCACCAATGCGGAGGATTTTGTAAATAACACGGAGGCGAAGCTGCCTATGGCCCGCGGGCAATGGACATACAACGGTTCCTCCTTTTATCATGGCGCATTCCTCGCCCAGCAGGATCGCTCCATTGCAGCCGTCATTCTCGACCCAGAGGCTCTCATAAACAATCCTCGACCAGGGCATGACGACGACCAGATCTGGGAAGTAGCTCCCGACCGGACGCCGCCGTTGCAGACTCCTGTGCGAATTACGATTCAAATTCAACACCCGAACACCCCATGAACATCCGACAAGCCAAATATCTCTGCCTCACTCTTCTGCTAGCCGCCTCGCCGTTGGCCCGGTGCGATGAGGCGAAGCTTCTCCCGCGCGACCCCAGGAACCTTTCTCTCCGCAATGAGGTCGCTCACGCTATTGGAAAAGGCCTCGAGTTTCTCAAGGCAAAACAAAATCCGGCGGGATACTGGAGCGCCCAGGAATACCCGGCGCTGACGGCGCTGGCGCTCACAAGTTTCATGCATGAACCGGTAGGCACTTACCGCGCGGCGGATTTTGTCAGGAACGGCTACCGATTTCTGGAAAGCTGCGTCCACGCGGATGGCGGCATCTACAAGAAGGACGAACTGGTAAACTACAACACGTCTATTTCCATGATGGCCTTTGTTGCCAGTGAGAACCCCGCCTACGACACTATTTTGCGCAAGGCGCGCGCCTTCACCATTGGTCAGCAATCCACTTCAAGTGGCAAATATGGAGGCGGGATCGGATACGGTGACGATGAGCCTCATTCCGATCTGTCCAACACCGTCTTCGCTCTGGAAGCGCTCCAAGCCACGCGAAGATTCAAGGATCAGGGGGAGAAATCGACGGAGAAGGATTTAAATTGGGAGGCGGCTCTGGCGTTCGTGCAGCGTTGTCAAAACCTGCGCGAATACAATAAGGACGGCCATGCGTCTGATGATCCCGAAAACAAGGGCGGCTTTATGTACGAGCCGGGTGGAAGCGAGGCCGGAGAGATGAAACTCGCGGACGGAAGCACGGCTCTTCGCTCCTATGGAAGCATGAGTTACGCTGGGCTTCTCAGCTATATCTACGCCGATCTCAAACGCGATGACCCGCGCGTGCAAGCTGTGTTCGCATGGTTGCAAAAGCACTATTCCGTTACAGAGAATCCGGGAATGGGCATGCAGGGTCTCTACTATTATTTTCAGACCATGGCGAAAGGCCTGTCCACATACGGCGTGGACACGCTGGCGATGGCGGATGGCACCCGGGTGGACTGGAAGAGCGATCTTGCCAAGCGCATGATTGATCTCCAGGCAAACGACGGTTCGTGGGCGAACCAAAACGGAAGGTTCTGGGAGAAAGATCCCGTCCTCGCGACCTCCTACGGCGTTCTGACGCTTGAGATGCTTTATAGGACAATGTGAGCCTGAAGAAGGCCATCCCATATCTGGCAGCGGGTCTGCTGGCGGCACTCTCGGCGCGCTTTATATGGCCCGCGAAAGCTGATCCGGAATTGACCACCCCGCTTCTCGCCGTGCGAGCGCTTACGGCAAAGCCGGTGTTCTACACCCCATATGCCCGGCCGTTCCTGGTGGCCTCACGCCCCGATCTCACCGTTCCGGACGACCGCAACAAGGATTCCAGCCGGGTGGAGCAGTTTGCGCTGGCCATGCAGAATCCGGCCCTGTGGAGGCGGCTCGACCACAAGGAGCATTTTGAAACAGTCCTGCTGGCAGGCCCGAATCAGTTCCGCCCGCTCGTCCAGCATCTGCTGGATACGAAGGACTTTTCCCTGGTATACGTTGACCACACCAGTCTGATTTTTCAGCGAAATGCCCCGCGCAAGTGGGATCCTCAAGATCTAAACGTCGTCCGCGAAAAGTTCGCCCATAGCTCTGCTTCTTCACAGGCCGAGTTTCTGGCCCAGGCTGCCGGACGATTGATCTGGGTCAACCAGCCGCGTCTTGCGAAGAGCTACCTCGATGAGGCCATCCGGAAGGACAAGAAGAACGTCGCTGCCTGGACTCAATCTGCTGAATATCACCTCCGCCTTAAGCAGGTACGATGAGGGTTTGAGTGACGCCGATCAGGCGTTGAGTCTCGACGAGAGCTACTTGGCAGCGATGGTCGTCCGAGCGCAGCTCCTCTCGCTTAGCCGTCGCTACGATGCCGCCTACGATGTCACATCCAGGATCATCGAACGTTCTCCCCGCGATCCTTTCATGCTCTTTCTTCACGCGAGGATTGCGCACCAGGCGCATGCTTTCCAGAGTGAGATCGGCGCGCTTAAAACGTTGGTAGAACTTGCGCAAAAGGATGGCGCGCCGGTGACCGGGTATCGTATCTATCTTGCCCAGGCATACGCCGCCAGCGGAGATGCCCAACCCTCTCTGGAGCAGTTTAACATTGCTCTCGCCGACGACAGCATAAGCGCTGACCAGCGCGCTTACATTGTCGACTCAATTGCCCGCATACGCAGTCGCGCGGCGACCGCCCCACTTAACTCTCCGTGACGATCCTTCCCCCATGAATCCTGAGAACACGGCCCGCGCGGGCGGCTAGTTGCGCGTCGTGGGTCACGAGCACGAGCGCGGTTCCGTGGGAAGCATTCAACTCGAAGATCATCTCTGTGATCGGCATGCTCGTTTCGGCGTCCAGGTTCCCAGTGGGCTCATCCGCAAAAAGGATCTTCGGGCGATTGGCAAAAGCGCGGGCAATGGCGACCCGCTGTTGTTCGCCTCCGGAAAGTTGAGTGGGATAATGTGTCGCCCTGGCCTTTAGCCCGACCCGCTCCAGAAGATCAACCGCGGCTCCCTTAGCCTCGCGGTCACGGCGCAGCTCCAGCGGGACCATCACGTTCTCCAGCGCCGTCAGTGTGGGGATTAGCTGGAAGTTCTGGAAAATAAACCCGACAAGTTTGTTGCGAAGGACTGCCCGCTGATCTTCGTCCAGAGGGCCTAACTCCGTGCCATCCAGAAACACGCTCCCTGAACTTGGGCTGTCCAGCCCAGCGCAGAGACCCAGCAGAGTGCTTTTTCCGCTCCCAGATCGGCCAACGATCGCGCAAGTCGACCCCGCAGCCAGAGCGAAGCTCACTTCACTCAAGATCGTGAGATTGCCATAGCTTTTCGAAACCGCCCGCGCGTCTAGAATCAAGCTGCTCATCGAAAGCCCAATCGGGGTTGCCGCTTTCCGGGGATACGCTTTGTTCTTGGGTGATGAGTCTTCAATTTTCCTGGTGGAGCAAACGGTTTTTCCTGCGCTCGTCCATGGTTCCGCTCGCCGCAACGGCACTTACGATATTTTCGCCCATGACGCAATTTAGCCTCCGCGCGGCTGGCAACCCGCCGAAAAATATTCTAGTCCTTGGGGATAGCATTACTGCTGGCTACGGAGTCGAGCCTTCAAAGGCGTTCCCTTCTTTGTTGCAAAGCAAAATCGACGAGCTTGGCTGGCGCGACAAGGTCGTCAATGCCGGGGTCAGTGGGGACACCTCCGCTGACGGTCTCCGCAGATTGAAGTGGATCCTTCACCAGCCCGTCGACGTGATGATTCTCGAGCTGGGCGCCAATGATGGCTTGCGAGGCATTCCAGTGGAAACGACACGAGGCAATCTTCAAGCAATCATCACTACGGTAAAAGCGCGTTTCCCGAGTGCGGCGATTATCATTGCCGGGATGCGTTTGCCGCCAAATTTCGGCATGGTTTACACAGAGAGCTTTAGGCGGATTTTCCAGGAACTCGCGGAGAAAAACCACAGTGTTCTCATTCCCTTTCTGCTGGAAGGGGTCGGAGGCATTCCCGGGCTAAACCAGCAAGACCGCATCCATCCAAACGAGGAAGGGCATCGGATCGTCGCGGAAACCGTGTGGAAGGCGCTGCGTCCAACGTTGGAAGCGGTCAGTGCTGTTCCTGCCCGGTAGTGCTGGCATCCGCGCAGTCTTCCTCCGGCGGTACGAGCGGTCTGCGTGGCGCGACTCCGTTCAGGCAGGCCGCCAGCCGCGCGAGGTAATCGCGTCGCGTTATGTTTGTCGCCCCAAACGTCTCAAGATGGGATGTCAACCACTGTACTTCCAGGAGCTGAAAGCCGCTATTTCGCAGTGTTTGCACTAGAAAATGCAGCGCCACCTTTGAGGCGTCCGTGGCGAGGTGAAACATGGATTCTCCAAAAAAGGCCGCCCCAAGGCTCACCCCGTACAACCCGCCGACGAGATGCCCGCCCTGCCACGCCTCGAACGAATGCGCAAAGCCGAGCCGATGCAGCGAGCAATAACTGGCGATAATCTCCTCGCTGATCCACGTCTCTTCGCGATTCGCGCAAGCATGCATCACTTCGCTGAACGCGTGATTCAACCGCGTCTGGAATAGCCTCTTCCGTAAGACGCGCTTCAATCCATGGGGCACGTGGAAATGCTCCAGAGGGATGATTGCGCGGGGATCTGGCGAAAACCAGCCAATCTCCCCGTTCTCCATCGCCATCGGGAAGATGCCTTTGCTGTAGCCTTCGAGGAGCAGGTCGGGTTGGATCATACTGGCACCGCAACAGATACAGCAGAGTGGGCTGGGTCAGCCATTCAAATACCAGTGGCGGAACCGAAGTCCGGGCTGCGGGGCCGGTGAATGAAAGATCCTCTTGGGGGACATATAATATTTGACATGCAACCATTAGGTTGCATATTGTCCGTTATGGAAGCAGTCTTTAAAGCGCTCGCTGATAAGAGCCGTCGCGAATTGCTCGATCAACTCCACAGGAGTAACGGACAAACGCTCGGCGAATTGTGCGGGTGCCTCGCCATGAGCCGGCAGGCGGTGACCAAGCATCTGGCTCTCCTTGAGTCAGCTAACCTGGTTACCACCGTCCGGCGGGGACGCGAGAAGCTGCATTACCTGAATCCAGTGCCGATCCACGAGATTTACACCCGTTGGATCGGCAAGTTTGAACAACGGAGGGTTCAGGCCCTCGACAACCTAAAACAAGCACTAAAGGACAATGATCATGAGTAAACCCGACCAAATCTATACGACCTATATCAAAACCACGCCGGAAAAGCTGTGGGCTGCCATTACCAACCCTGAATTTGCGCGCCAATACTGGGGCGGTAACGGATGTGTCTCGGACTGGACGAAAGGTTCTGGATGGCAGCTCGTCTCCGCGGGTGAGAAGGGCGAAGTGAGAGTGACAGGTAAAGTCGTCGACATCATCCCGCCAACACTTCTGGTGCTGACATGGGTGGATCCTGACGACACTCAGGAAGCGTCCCGCGTCAGCTTCGATATCGAGCCCTTCGAAGGTATGGTATGCCTTACAGTTACCCACAGCGCATTTAAGGAGGATTCGAGCATGCCCGCCAAGGTTGCGTGGGGCTGGCCGCGCGTTGTCTCCAGCTTGAAGTCATACCTCGAAACAGGGGAAGGTCTGGATGTCTGGGCCGAGTCGCCCTGTCGCCTTGCGGAAGCCGTCCACTAGTTTCAGCAAGCAAAATCGTGAGGGGTGGCAGCAGCGGAGTGGCGTTCTGCGGCTGCCGCCCGTTGCGCCGAGTGGAGATTTTCTCTTTTTGCTGTTGAATCGTGTCCTCCTTTCGTGGAGGAATGATTCTCCCCTTGCGCAAACACCTCCTATTCCTTGTCTCGCTTTCGTTCTTCGCGCGGATTCTGACGGCGGCAGAAGCGCCTGCGGACAAAGACGAGGGGGAGGTGAAGTCTGGACCCTTGAAAGGCCCCATGCTCGTCAGGATGGAAATGACGGATGGCCTTCGGTTCGAGCCTCCCCGGTTCTCGGCGACTCCGGGACAGGAAGTCACCGTCGAACTGAAGAACACCGACTCCACACACCAGTCGCACAACTTCTCCGTCCTCAAACCGGGAACCCGGCAGGCTTATGTTCAGCAAGCATTAGCCCTTGGAGAGAACGGTACAAGGCAAAGCTTCATTCCAGACAGTTCTGATCTCATTGTTCACAGTTCCCTCGTTGAGCCTGACAAGGATTTCATCGTGAAGTTCAAGATGCCTCCGGCTCCCGGGATCTATCCATACGTTTGCACCTTCCCCGGCCACGGCATGGTGATGTATGGGGCGATCTACTCCGGGGTCTCGATGCCCCGGCTTGCCAAGGACACGAACATTCCTCTTCAATCCACGCTGGCAGCCATTCCCGGCGGCGGCAGACGTCCTTATGTTCAGCGCATTTTTATGCCGGACGCGGGTCCGGCCGCTATCGCGGTCGCTCTTCCTGGTAAAGAGAATTTTTGCTGGGATGCGGGAATCTGCCGCTTGCGGTATGTCTGGTTCGGGGATTTCATAGATGCCAGCGCGCACTGGAAGGGAAACGGAAAGGCTCTCGCTGTGGTCCCCTCCGCTCCATGGTGGTCAACTGGGAAACCCGTTCCGCCAATTTTGTTCGGTGGCAAGCCCGCCTCGTCTCCCAAGTTTTTAGGCTACACTGTCAGCGGCGGAAATCCGGAATTTCATTGGCGCTCCGGCGTGCTGGAAGTCTCTGAGCGTCTCACTGCAAACGCCTCTTCCGGAGCCGTTGAATGGAATTTCAGCTTCACGAACCCACCGGCAGAGGTCTCCATCGATGTCGGCGCCGGGGACGGCGCCGCGACCTGCTCGGTGGGCAGGCGGAACGGAAAAGTGCTGTCGATTCCAGCATCCCAAGCCGCGAAGTTCACCGTGCATCTTGAACCTTCCGCCGCCGCTATTCGCAAGTGATGAGGCGTCCTCAACTTCTTCTTTTCACCCTCCTGCTGGGCGCCGTCAGCGCTCACGCTGGCAAACCCAGGCAATATGTAGCTGCCCCGGTTGATCCCTACTACACGATCAAGTCCATACCTACGCCAGGGGGCGTAGACCCTCAGGTTGGCGCTCTCGCGCCCATGCCCGACGGCAGGCTCGCCGTAGGTTTTGACCAAGGGCAGATCGCATTTTACGATCCCAAGGCGGGAACATGGAAAATCTTCGCCGAAGGCCTCCATGAACCCCTCGGCATCCTTCCAGAGAAAGATGGAAGTCTTCTCGTGATGCAAAGGCCGGAGCTGACCCGCTTGAAGGATTCCAGTGGTCGCGGCGTTGCTGATACTTATCAAACCGTCTGGGACGGGTTCGGCATATCGGGCAACTACCATGAATTCGCCTACGGCCCGGTCCGAGGCTCCAACGGCAAGTTATACGTTTCGCTCAATCTCGCCTCGAACGGCGACACCGTGAATAGTGAAGTACGCGGTGAGTGGTGTCCGATTGGCGTCCCGAGGGAGCAGTTTGCGAAGGAAACGTGGAATTCCGTCAAGAAGCAAGCGGGCAGGATGTACTCCAGGGTCCCGTATAGAGGATGTATCATGGAAATCGATCCGGCCAGCGGGCAGGCGGTGCCCTTTGCCTATGGATTCAGATCGCCCGATGGGATTGGCTTCGATTCATCTGGCACCCTGGTGGTCTCGGACAATCAGGGAGACTGGCTTGGCGCGTGCGAATTGAAATTTGTCCGTCAAGGCGGCTTCTATGGACACCCCGCCAGTCTCGTATGGCGTCCTGGCTGGAACGGCGGTGATCCTCTGAAGATACCAGTCAGCAAACTGCTGGAAGAGCGCATTCCGCCTGCGATTCAGTTTCCCTATGGAACTTTCGTCAACTCCGCCACACAGATGCTGATCATCCCGAAGCTGCCGGAGTGGGGGCCTTTTGGAGGCCAGATGGTCATAGGCGAGATGAACGCGCCCAGACTATTGCGGGTCCTGCCGGAGAACATTGAAGGCGTTTGGCAGGGAGCATGCATCCCCTTCATTGATTCGCCCGAGTTGCAGACGGGCCTTCATCGGCTCGCCTTCATCGGCAGCACCCTTTGGGTCGGACGCACTCACCTCGCGTGGCCCGGCGCGGAAGGCATTTCATATGTGCAGCCTACGGCGGCTCCGGTGTTTGATCCTCTCCACATGCGCGTTACTCCGCATGGTTTCCGGTTTTCATTTACCGCCCCGCTAAACCCGAATGTTTCCAATGCCGCCCTCTGGGTGGCGCGCCGCTACACCTATCTCTATCATGCCGCGTATGGCTCTCCAGAGGTCGAAAAGGAGGACGTTCACATAGGCGCGGTCGCTCTCTCGAGTGACAGGCGCGAAGCCGATCTCACGCTGCCGGACTTCAAGCCGAACCTCATCTACCAGTTCGATCTCTCAAAATTGACTTCTGCAAGCGGGACGCCTGTTCTTAATCCGCGCATAGCGTACACGCTGCTTCGTATCCCGAAATAGCCATGCCCGGCGGCAACCTGGATCACGAGGCGCGCGCAACGCGCCGTCGGTTGTGGCTGGTCCTTCTGGCCGCGTTCCTGGGCTGGATGTTTGACGGCATCGAGATGGGTCTCTTTCCGCTCGTCGCTCGCCCGGCTCTCCACGAAATGGGAGGCGCTGCCGGTGCTTTCAATGATCAATTCACAGCTCTCTGGATGGGCCGTATCACTGCCTTGTTTCTGATCGGCGCCGCTTTCGGGGGACTGCTGTTTGGGTGGCTCGGAGACCGAATCGGTCGTGTTCGCGCGATGACGGTCAGCATCCTCTGCTATTCTCTCTTCACCGGCCTTGGCTATTTTTCCCAGGCCCCCTGGCAACTGGGGCTCTTCCGTTTCGTCTCTGCCCTTGGCATGGGTGGCGAGTGGTCGCTGGGCGTGGCCCTCGTCATGGAGACGTGGCCAAGGGACAAGCGTCCCCTCATGGCGGGCATCATTGGAGCGGCGGTGAACGTTGGTACCGGCGCCATTGCCGCAATCACCATCTTCTTCCCGGTCACGAATAGTTCATGGCGATGGCTAATGCTCGTGGGAGCCGCGCCTGCCGTGCTCACGCTCTTCATCCGGATGTTTGTGCCGGAATCCGAAAGGTGGGAGCGCGAAGTCAAGGAGCACGGCACTCCTCACCCGCTCGGAGAGCTGTTTAGACGGCCATTGCTGCGAAGGACCCTTTTGGCCATTGCTCTCGCTTCCGTGGCCCTTGTTGGAACCTGGGGAACCGTGCAGTGGCTGCCGCTATGGGCCGACCAGATGGCAGGGCCTGGCCAGCCGGGCGCGAAGGGATATACTGGCCTGGCCTCTGCTCTCGGCTCGGTCCTCGGGTGTATGCTGGGGGCGTGGATGGGCGCGCGGCTCGGACGGAGGATTGCCTACTTCTGGATATCTGTCGCCTCGCTCATCTCATGCGCCGTTCTCTTTCGCGTGATCCATTCATACACTCCGGCGTTTCTTCTGCTCACATTCCTTGTCGGCGCGGTGACAGCGGCTTACTACGGCTGGATTCCGCTTTATTTCCCCGAACTCTTCCCCACTCGCGTCCGGGCGACCGCGCAAGGCATCGGGTATAACTCAGGCCGGTTTCTTGCCGCGGCGGGGGCAGTTCTGATGGGGCAGCTCATGCAGTCCCATAAGGTCGGCTACGCCGGCGCGGGCTCAACCGTCACACTCATCTACATTTTCGGCATGCTCATCATCTGGTTCGCTCCGGAGACCCGAGGCCAGTCCCTGCCGGACTGAGCGCGCCATTACACGGGCGCTCCCGCCCTGAAGCGACGCAGGCCTAAATCTTGTTCCTTCACGAGACCGAAGGATTAAAGATTCCCCTGAAAACGAAAAGCTGGAAAGCTTTCGGGAGCTTATTGCATCTGGAATGGACGAGGACCCCCGCAAGGTTGACAACGATTTGATCGCCCGCACCCAGGCGGGCGATGTGGCGGCTTTTGATGAGCTGGTGAAAAAATACAGCACCCGGCTGTACAGCCTCGTTTACAACATGACCTCCAACCACGAAGACACGAATGACCTTCTCCAGGACGTGTTCGCAAAGGCGTATCGATCGATAAAGGGGTTCCGTGGGAAGTCGAGTTTCTACACCTGGATTCACTCCATTGGCGTGAACATGACGATCAATTTCTTGAAGAAGAGAGGCCGTCATTTTCAATTGAGCCTGGATGACGTGGACGCAAACATCCAGAACGACAAAGAGTTCATAGAGTCCACCTCGGGCAGTAATCCAATCCGCGAAGCGGACCTGAAGGAGCTTCAGCAAAGATTGAACGAAGCGATGATGAAGCTGTCATACGAGCATAGAGCTGTAGTAACGATGTTCGACGTACAGGGAATGCCTCATGCAGAAATTAGCAAAGTCTTGGGAATCTCAGAGGGAACCGTTCGCTCCCGCCTCTTCTACGCGCATCGTCAATTGCAGAATTATCTTGAAGAATTCCGCGCGAAGTAAAGTCTAAGCAATGCCTGAAATGGATGACATCTCAAAGCTGCTCAGGTTGAAGCGTTACGAGCAGCCCTCGCCGGAATATTTTGACGGATTTCTTCGGGACTTTCATCGGCGCCAGCGAGCCGAACTCCTCCGTCAGCCACTTTGGCGAATCATGCTGGATCGCGCGAACGCGTTTTTTGGCGAGCAGGTTCCCGGAGTACTCAGTTATGGAGCGGCAGTCGCTGCCGCGATCATTGTCTTCTTTGGAGCGGTGAACGTTTCGGTTCCTCTCCAGGACGGCATTAAAGTCGCAAAGGCGGAGGGAACGCCTTTCCCGCAGACAATCCAGGCAGCTCATGCCTATGCGGTGGCGGATCATCCCCGTTATGTTATAGATACGGTTCCGGTCAGCTATGAGCAGCAGCCTTCGTTTAGCTTCTAGTTTTCGTGTCAAAAGACTGACGCGGGCGGCTCTCCTCGTTTCTTCGCTTTTCGTCACCTTCTGCCGCTGCGCGTCTGCTGGAGACGTCCTTGAGGCCATCAAGAGGGAAGCAAACACCATTTTTGAGCATCATAAGGGTGCCGTCGTCGCGATCAGAGCCTCGGATAAGAACGGAGAGCTGGCAGGTTCCGGATTCTACATGGATCCGAACGGAACAATCTTCACGTCATATACCATAGGCGGAGAGTCGTGGAATATCGTGGTATGCCAGGGCGACGCAAAGTACCCCGCGGAGCGCATCCTGGGAGACCCGCGAAGCGGCATAGCGATTCTGCGGGTGAAAGCGCGAACACCTTTTCTCACCGAAGGCAACAGCTCGGAGCTGTCCGTTGCCTCGCCCGTCATCGTTGTTGGATACCCGCTGGATCTCTCCGTCACTTCTAATTTTGGAACGGTGGGTGAATTCACCAACGGCCATATCTGTGCCAATCTGCCGGTCGAACGCGGGGAAGGTGGCGCGCCGCTTCTAAACCTTAAGGGAGAGGTTGTTGGCGTGCTTATTAGCCGAAGCGAGCGAGAAGGGGAATGTTTCGCCCTGCCGATCGAAGCGGCGGAGAAGGCTTACCATGACTTTCTGCGCTTTGGGGAAGTGAGGCCGGGCTGGATGGGGATCACTGTGGTCAACTGCCCGGGAGGCAAGGGGCCAGTGCAGGTAAAGGACATCCTCGACGGATCGCCCGCGACCAACTCCGGGTTGAAGAAGGGGGATGCCCTTCTGCGCGTTGGCGGCATCAAAGTCAACAGCGCGGAAGATGTGGTAAGCGCCTCATTTTACCTGACAGCGGGAGACCACGTTCCCCTTATCGTTTTACGGGATGGCAAGGAGATAACGATCCAGGTCGAGGCTGGTCAGCCGCCTGCCCCCTCCGAGACTCGCGACGTGTTTACTACTCTTGCTCGGGCGCGTAAAGACACGGATTCGCTCCATGGGCATCAAGTGCCTGTCGGAATGGGGCGGTGATTTCAGGTCGGTTTTGTTCCGCGTTTGCGAGCCTCGGGCGTCGCGGTGATTTGTTTTCGCGTCGCGCTCTAGCGCATTGCCTCAATCTCATCTGGGCCCTTTGCTTCGCTCTTCCGCCTTTGTCTCAGGCGCAGATGCATGATGGCGCTCAACTCGTGGTGGCAAAATTGGTTGCCGAAAACTCCTCAGTTACCCCCGGAAAGCCTTTCGCGGTTGGGCTTCTTCTCAAGATGCAACCGGGCTGGCATACCTACTGGGAGTATCCGGGCGATTCCGGGTTGCCTACAAAGATTGACTGGCGGCTGCCCCCGGGGTTTACAGCGGGTGCTCTCCAGTGGCCGCTGCCGGTTCGCGAGGACGACGAGGGCGATCTTCAGACGTACGTTTACAATGACGAAGTGATGCTGCTTGCGGAGATTACGCCTCCAGCCCAGCTCCAAGGGCAAGAAGTCATTGTCAACGCCTCGGCGTCATGGCTGGTCTGCGAAAAGAGTTGTGTCCCCGGAAAGGCCGATCTCGCCCTCGCTCTCAAGGTTGGGGAAGGAGGCGCCTCCCCGGACGCTTACCTCTTCGCAAAGTATCGCGCGCTGCTGCCGCAATCCTCGGGAATGCCATTTACCGCCAGGTGGTCGACAACGCCGACAGCGGTCACGCTCGACGTCAAGGGAGCCAGCGGGGCGGTCGACCTTCTTCCGCTCCCGCGCCAGGGCACTTCGGTGGAGCATCCCAAGAAGGGAGTGAATGGTGACAGCATTACGTTCACCATCCCGGCCCATCGCGATGATTCTGCCACAAACCCGCAAGTGGACGCTGTCGTTGCTATTCGGTCACCCGATGGAGCGACCGCGGGATGGTCCGTTTTCCAACCCGAGGCGGGTGTTGCGCCTTCTCCCACATCAGTTGGGTCAGGCGCCCGGGCGCTGGAGATCATTCCGGAAAAACGACCTCGCATCGGCCTTCCGGTAGCTTGCTCAAGTTCCTTGTATTCGGCTTCATCGGCGGCTTCATCCTGAACTTGATGCCGTGCGTTCTGCCGGTGATAGCGCTCAAAATCTTTGGCTTCATCAAACAAGCCGGCGAGGCCCCTGAAAAAGTGTTCCGCCTGGGTCTGGCTTTCGTAGCGGGAATCTTTGCCTGGTTTATTGGACTGGCGGCCCTGCTTTCCGTCTTCAAACTTGTCGGACGCGATTTCAATTGGTCTTCGCAGTTCCAGAATCCTTATTGCCTCGTGGCAATGAGCGCGATCCTCTTTGTATTTGCCCTTAACCTCTTCGGCGTGTTCGAAGTGTTCCTGCCGAACACAGTCGGGAACAAGGCGATGGATCTCGCTGACCGCGAAGGATACACCGGCGCGTTTTTCCACGGCATGTTTGCAACATTGCTGGCCACTCCCTGCACCGCCCCCTTCCTCGGACCCGCTCTGGGATTTGCATTCGCTCCGCAGGCGACCACACTCGTCGTCTTCTCGATCTTCATCGCCGTCGCCGCCGGGATGAGTTTTCCGTATTTCCTGCTGACGGCCCAGCCGGCATGGATGCGATTCCTGCCGCGGCCTGGTTTGTGGATGGTCCGGTTCAAGCAGTTCACCGGCTTTATGCTGATGGGAACTCTCCTCTGGCTCCTGTTCGTTCTTGGATTGGAGACCGGCGTCCAGGCAGTCATTTCGACTGCGGCTTTTCTTCTATGCCTTGGAATCGCTTGCTGGATAAAAGGAGCCTTCCTCACTGGACAAGCTTCTCCGATTGAGCGTCTTGGTTCACTCGGATTTATGACCGCTGTCTCACTCTTCGGATTGCTTTTTTTCGTCGTGGGTAAAATCACGCCCGTTGCCGCCCAGACTTTCGCGTCTGACGCGGGCTGGCTTCCTTTCTCGCCTTCCCGGCTGGAGCAAGCAGCCAAATCAGGGAAGCCGGTCTTCGTGGACTTTACGGCGGATTGGTGCGCGAATTGCAAATACAACGAGCGCTTCGTTCTCGCTTCCTCCACCGTGCGAGATGCTTTTACGAAAGGTGGAGTCGTTTTGTTGAAGGCCGATTGGACCAGGGGCGATGCTCAGATAACGAAGATGCTCAGGGGCTTCGGGAGGGCTGGCGTCCCCGTTTATGCGGTCTATCCGGCAGGAGGCGGCGAGCCGGATATATTATCAGAGCTTTTAACCGAGCGCGAGGTTTTGGAAAGCCTCGATAGGGCCGAAAAACCCGGACCCGGTTGAAATTCTGAAATTCAGGAATAACGTCGTATTGGTTAATTATGAAATACCACCTCTTACTTCTGGCTCTGTCGTCAATCGCATCCTCCGCATTCGCCGGAGTTAGCAGTGGCTCCCCAGCGCCTGACTTTTCCATTCCGGACACGGCGGGAAAAGCCCGCGGGCTCTCTGAATTCAAAGGCAAATACGTTGTTCTAGAGTGGGCAAATCCGGATTGCCCGTTTGTGAAGAAACATTATGAGTCAGGGAACATACCGGGCCTCCAGCACTTCTATACCGGCAAGGGAGTGGTGTGGCTGACGATCGACTCCTCGGCCCCGGGCAAGCAGGGCAACTATCCGCCACCGGACCTCGACAAGTGGGCCAAGGCAAAGAACGCCGCAGCCACCGCGATTTTATTGGATGGCGATGGCAGGGTAGGACGGCAGTATGGCGCCAAGACCACGCCCGACATGTTCGTGATTAATCCTCAGGGCAAGTTGATCTATGAAGGCGCTATCGACAGCATCGCCTCTACAGACACCGCCGATATTTCGAAGGCGACCAACTATGTAAAGGCGGCTCTCGACCAGGCAATGGCGGGTCAGCAGGTCTCGACAGCGACTACAAAATCCTACGGTTGCGCCATCAAATACTAGGGGCCCCTACATGCGGGTGAGTTGGATTGCTCCCGCAACGGCGATAATGCCGCCGAGCACCGACCGCAGGGTCGGTTTGTCCCCTTCAAGGGCGAACGCCAGCGGAATGGTTATTATCGGCGCCAGTGCGACGATGGGCAGGACGATCGCGCTTGGGGTGGTAGAAAGCGCCCACTGGTAGCAACTGACACCGAGTGTCGCCCCGGCAAGCGCGTTGAGTACTACCCAGCGCCAGGCAACGGCCCTGTTTTGGCGGTTTAGCCGGGGGCCTTCGCTGCGCCTGCTTTGGTTTCTGCCGAGCAGGGCAAGGTAAAAGACGCTCGTAGCGAGAACACCGCCGATCATGCGCTCGTAAGCGGCCGTCCCGCCGTCCACCGGCTCCCCTAGAAGCGCGGCGACCAGATAAGCTTTCCGGCTGACCACCGCGCCCGCTGCCTGCCCGAGCGCGGCAGCAATGCCGAAAAGTGTTCCCCGGAGACGAACGGCAGCCGCCAAATCCACAGAGGATTCCCCCAGCGCAATCGCAACCCCTGCCAGTATCACGAAACCGCAGACAGCTTGCCCCGCGTTTACAGCAGTTCCGAGCCAGAGTCTCTCGATACAAGCCGCGAACGGCACGGCGAGGCATTGGACAAGGATGACAGCCAGGCGGGGACCAATCGCCGCCAGTGCCTGGTAAAGCGCCATGTCGCCGAGGCCGAAGCCAATGCTCCCGCTCAGAAAGAACCAGAAGAAGGTCTTGCCCCCCAATCCATGCCCCCATACGTGCGCCCAAATTCCCAGAAGGAGAAGCGATACCAGAAGCCGGCGGTAGTTCGCCCCTGTCGCGCCCAACAGGCGGGCGGAACGGGAAGCGCAAACCACCGAAAGCGCAAAAAAGACCGCAGTTAAAAACGCGGGAACCATGGGCGGATGTTGACGTTGCGCGGTGTTAGAGCCAGCGAAAAGTGCCGCTGCCGATTTGGGGGCCGCACCACGAACACGCCGAAGCGTCACCGCCGCAGGCCCACTGCCGTAAAGCAATTGCGCCATCCCGCCGTCATCCTCAAGGTCGATCTGTTTGGCACCGCGCTGGTGCTGGAGGAGATTGGCAACGTCATCGCGCGTGGCGGGTCGCTTTGCCCATGCTTCAGCCTGACCAGGTGACCGACCCACTCCACGCTACCAACTTTCCAAGCGCGGGAATTCCTTGCGAGTGATGGCCGAGGCCGTGCGATGGGGCAAGCGCGGCGCGCGCGTCAACACGATCAATCCCGGCATCATCATCACCCCGCTTGCGCATGATGAATTGAGCGGTCCGCGCGGAGCGGGCTACCGACGCATGATTGATCTATGCCCGGCTGGTCGCCCCGGGACGCCCTAACAACGCGCTCTGGCGAACGGCTCATGGCGGTCGGCGTTTCTCTGCATTCCAGATCCACCTCGCGATGAGCCGTCGTTGAGCTTTGGCCGTTAGGCCCTTCGCGCTTCCCTTGCCATGAATCTCATATCGCTTCTCTTCTTCGCTGCGGGCATCGCCGTGTTGTTGTGCGCGGCAGGGCTGCTGCAAGGGTTTCTCCAAGCGCGCAGCCGCCGATCACTTCATACTCTGATTGCCGTCGTTACCGCAGCCATTGGCGTGCTTGTCCTCTTCACCGGGCGCGCCGATGGCCCTGGGTTGGAGATCGGTCCCCATGCCAGGCCTTTGTTTCCCTCCGCGTCCGAACGAGCACCTTTGCCGGTGCGCGCAGCCGCTTCCGCGATCTATTTGGCTATCGCCGCTGGTTCTTGGTTCTCTCGGCCCGACCGCAAGCGACTATCTGGCGACCATCAGGCCTAACCACGCGCTCCAGCGAACGGCTCATGGCGGTCGGCGGTCGTGACACAATATAGCTTGTAAGAGTGAACAAAATGGCTAACATGGCGTTATGGAAAGCGCCAATATTTCGTATACCCGCGACCATCTCAGTGAGATACTCGCTCGCGTGCAGGAGGGAGAGACATTCCTGATTACAGACAGGCAGAAACCTGTCGCCCGCCTCGAACCGGCTGTCGGCTCGTTCGTGAGCGATCCCGCGTGGCTGGGAGGGTTGATAAGGCGCGGGCTTGTAAGGGCATCCTCACGTTCCCTTGACGTGGCGGCCCTGTGCAAGTTGCCCCTCCCTTCTCCCACCGATGGGGGTGATATCCTGAAGGCTCTACTGGCCGAAAGAGAAGAAGGGCTGTGAATTACTGGGATTCGTCTGCCCTCGTGCCGCTGATTACGCAGCAGGCGCGCAGCGCGGAGATGGAGAAAGCGCTCGCTGCCGATCCTGCAATGGTAACCTGGTGGGGAACACCGTTGGAGTGTGTTTCCGCGCTCGCCCGACTGACGCGCGAAGAACGATTCCGTCGCCAGGATGTCCGCGCTGCGGAACAACGTTTGCTCGTTTTGAGGGAGAGCTGGGTCGAGGTGGTTCCGAGTGAGGCCTGCCGCCAAACAGCAGAACGGCTGCTGCGCGTTCATGTCCTCCGAGCCGCTGACGCCTTGCAGCTTGCCGCCGCCGTTATTGCGGCCGATCATGACCCAATGCGCCTGCGGGTTGTTTGCTTGGACCAACGCCTCTGCGACGCCGCGGAAAAGGAAGGTTTTTCGCTCGTCATTGCTGGCTGAGAAAGCCTGTGACCTTTATTAGCGACGCGCGCTCAGCCAGCGGCGCGTTTGAACTCTTCGATCCCTGCTGCTAATCTCCAAAGATGTCCGAAACGCGTTCGCAGATGCTGGCACTGGGCACGACCGCTCCGGGTTTTTCCTTGCCGGATACGGTGTCAGCACGGCAGATCACCTCCGCTTCTTACCGCGGTGAAAAGGCTCTCCTCGTCATGTTCATCTGCGCGCACTGTCCCTACGTCATTCATATTCTGCCAGCGCTGGCGCGACTGGGGCGCGACTACGCCGCGAAAGATTTGGGGATCATCGCGATCAGTTCCAACGACGCGGACGCCTACCCAGATGACGCGCCGGAGAAATTGAAGGAAATGGCGTTGTCAGCAGATTTAAGCTTTCCGGTCTGCTACGACGGAAGTCAGGAGGTCGCGAAGGCATACGGAGCCGCATGTACTCCCGACTTCTTTCTTTTCAATGGCGAGCGTCTTCTGGTGTATCGCGGCCAATTCGATAGCTCGCGCCCGGGCAAGGGGCGGCCGGATGGACGTGATCTTCGCGCGGCGGTGGACGCGGTAATCCAAGGCGTCCCGGTTTCGCCTGATCAGAAGCCGAGCGTAGGCTGCGGCATCAAATGGAAACGCAGCCTCTCGCGAACCTAGGCCGCCGTGAGTACTGAGCCGCATGGCGGAGACGCGATCGTGGGGCGCGGAGCGGCAGAGAACCCAAAGAACCGTTTCGAGAAGCTTGAATACGTTGCCGATGTTGACTGCGAGGAGGAGGAAAGCAGCCCCAGAACCCAGATTCTAAAAGATGACTCCAAAACAATCATTACGCGGAATAACAGTCCCGATGTTGGCTTTAATGCCAGCCTCAACCCATACCGGGGATGTGAGCATGGGTGCGCCTACTGTTACGCCCGTCCAACGCACGAATACCTGGGCTTTTCGGCGGGTCTCGATTTCGAGACGAAGATCGTAGCAAAGCTGAATGCGCCAGAGTTGCTGCGG
Source organism: uncultured Verrucomicrobiae bacterium (assembly GCA_963828525.1). Lineage (GTDB taxonomy): Bacteria > Verrucomicrobiota > Verrucomicrobiia > Chthoniobacterales > Chthoniobacteraceae > CAWHEP01. The sequence goes on along the minus strand of CAWHEP010000008.1, from coordinate 219,006 downwards.
GAGGAGCTCTCTTCTTCGCGTTGGAAGCCGGAGGTCCTGGCGATGAGCGGTGTGACTGACTGTTATCAGCCCGTCGAGCGCAGACTGCAGATTACCCGTCGCTGCCTGGAGGTGCTGGCGGAGTTTTGCAACCCAGTGGCGGTAATAACAAAAAACCATCTTGTGACACGGGACATCGATCTGCTGAGCCGGCTCGCTCGCGGCAACGCGGCTGGAGTGTCGCTGTCGATCACGACCCTTGATCCCGCGCTGGCGAAAAAGCTTGAGCCCCGGGCGTCTCCGCCCTTGAGGAGATTGGCCGCCATTCGGGAACTCGCGGAAGCAGGCATTCCGGTGAGTGTTATGATGGCTCCGGTGATTCCTGGCCTTACGGATCATGAGATGCCAGCTCTCCTGGAGGCGGCTGCGCAAGCCGGCGCGTCCGGCGCCGCATTCGTTCCTTTGCGCCTGCCGTGGGGCGTCGCCTCCCTTTTCGAAGCGTGGCTGGAGAGGCATTTTCCCGACCGGCGTGACAAGGTGCTTGGCCGTGTTCGCGAAATCCGCGGAGGACGCATGAACGATGCCCGATTTGGCTCGCGAATGCGTGGCGAGGGGATTTTTGCCGAACAGATGTCCGCTCTTTTCGCTGTGTCCCTGCGCCGGTCGGGCATGCGCCGCCGCGAATTCCAACTCTCGACCTCAGGTTTCAATCGGCCAAGTTTGGGTCAGCTCGCGCTGTTCCCGCCGCAACCTTTGCTTGCCTGAACCGCGAAACCTCGTTCAATACGGGCATCGCCCCTTTCCCACAGCAGTAAATGGCAGCCACCTCTGCGCGTCAAAAGCGGCGGCATCCGATATTATGGAGCATTGCCCTCGCGCTGGCTTTGGCCGCGTTCTGCCTGCTTTATCCTCCCTCTTTCCGAGCGTGTCTGCGCGAACTCCTGCTTGCCGACGGAGAATGGCGCAACGCCGGGATTGAGATTGGTGAGATCTCCGGGAGTTTATACCAGCCAATCACCCTGCGGAATGTAAACATCGTTTCTCGAACTTCGGGGGCCGCTTCGATGAACTTCCGCCTCCTTCGCGTGGAGATTACACCGCAGTGGTGGGACTGGCTCCTGCGCCGCAGCCCCCACTTGGTGAGAAAGGTCTGCGTCGACGGAATGCGCGGCGAAGTTAATTTGCCGGGTGGGTCGGGAATCGCGAACCTGGACGCGCTCGCCGAATACGACCAGGGTGAAGGCGATTTTGGGATGCTCGCCATGTTTGTTCCTCATGAGCTCGAACTGCTGCGAGGCTACTTTGCGCTGAACCAAAAAGGGTTCGAGACCGCTCTCGATGACATCCATTTCACGGTAAGTGAGGCGGCTCCCGGAATCATTGAGGCGCACCGGGTCGAAATCCGGCGTCCCGAATTCACCAAAACCTTTGATGATGTAAGGGGAACCACCGCGTTCGATGGGTCGAAGTTGTCGCTGAATGGGCTGAAGCTGGACTCGACCATTCGATTCGGCAGCATCTCCGCGGATTTGCGCGAGATGCAGGCAGGCCGTGCCTACGTGGCATTTGACCTTGCCGCGTTCGGAGGAATGATACGCGGCGAAGCGCTCGCTGCCGCATCGGGTGGAGGAGTTCAATTCGACGCCAGTGGTTCGTTCTCTCAGATTGCCATTGAGGATGTCGCGAACTTTGTGGCGTTTTCGGGGGTTGCGGGTGGAGTGATCAAGGAGGGCAAATTCACCTTCAGGGGATCGCCTCGCGATTTCCAGAAGGCGACCCTTTCGATTCGCCTGGAAGCGACCGACTTTCTCTGGGGCAAACGGAAATGGAACTCTCTTGTCGTGGGAGCCACCCTTTTTGATCGCCAGGTTTTGTTGCCCGAGTTCCGTCTCTCACAAGCTCATAACGAGCTGAGTCTCCGGGGAGAGATGGCGATTCCGGAGGTTTTAAGCGACTGGTGGCAGTCTCAATTTTCCTTCGATATCTCGGCGCGTGTGGACAACCTGTCCGAACTCGCGGCGCTCTTCGGCCCCGAGTTTGGCGTGGCCGCCGGCAAAGTAAACGTGGAAGGTTCGGTGCGGGGGCAGAATCGCTCCTATACCGGGCAGCTCCAGGTTCAGGGTTCCCGGCTGTCCTACGGCGCGGCTCCATTGGACGCGCTCAATGCCACGCTTAACCTGAACGGAAATGAATTAAACGTCTCCAGCATTGAGTTCTCGCACAAAGGCGATTTCCTGCGCGGACGGGGCGTGGTAAATATCCTTGGAGAGAAACGGTACCTGGGGCGAAATCAAGACCTCCGTCGCGGATCTCGCGCTCTACTCCAGCTTTTTCCGGGAGCCAATCGCCCCGGGAGCGTTTGCTGGAGGGCTTTTCCTCGACTGGTCAGGAGATGGCACAGTCAACGCGCATTCGGGGGCGTTCCGAGCCAGGCTTCGAGACCTTAGGCCACTTGGCGCTTCCGATCCCGCATTCCACCCCTTGGCGGTGGCCGCCGAAGGAACTTACGCGCCGGGCAGCTTCTTTCTCTCAAACTTCTCGCTCGCGGATGCGCAAACATCTTTCAGCGCCAAGGTGACGGCTGCTCCCAAAACCATCAATCTGGAGTCCATAAAGCTTCAACACAGGAACGTCACCGTTCTTCAGGGAGACGCTCTGCTCCCCATCAATGTCTGGGCGCTATGGCAGGCCCAGCCATGGAGTTCCGTTTTCGATGCCGAAGCCCCGCTTAAGCTGGCATTGTCCGCGCAAGGCATGCGCCTTCACGACGCGGCTTTGTTGACTGGGCGAGATCGTGCAATCTCGGGCGACCTGGAAATGAAAGTGTCCGCCGCGGGGAATTTGTCCGCGGCCACAGTAATGGGACAAATGCATTTACGTAAGGGGCAGGCGGCACTCGGAGGCCTATCGTTGGATAATGTCGAAGCTGATGTAAGTCTGCTGGGACAGCAGGCTGAAATAGAAAGGCTCGCGGCGCGCGCGAATCTTTCCGATTTCCTAGCCGGCGATCTGCTGGGGAAAGGATTTTTCGATTGGAAGGATCCCGCCTTTATCGCATCGGGATTCGAAGCACATTCCAGGAAGGCGGTTTTCACGACAGCCCACGGCTTGCATTTCGTCTCCGATCTTGATCTGACTCTTTCGAAAGGTGAAACCGCGCTCCGAGTGAGCGGTTTGGCCAGGTTCAACGGAGCTAAACCAGCCGAAACGCTGGATCCCGGCGCGATCTTCAAGGGTGCCCGGCTGGCCTTGGGCGCCGCGCCTCTGGCCGCTGACAGTTCGATTAATATCGACTGCAAGGGAGAGACTCTTCTCCGTGGATTGGCAACGCCTGGCAAGGCAGAGCTTGCCTTCAAAATAGCTGGTTCGCCCAGAGACCTCCGATTGATAGGGGCCGCCGAGCTGCAAAGTGTCTCGCTCGCCGCCCTTGGATTGAATTCGACTCTTATCCCATGGAACTCGAATGCTTTTCTCATCGACAGGGGAACGGTATATTTCAACGAACCCGCGTCACGGGGAGTGACGCTCTCCCTCCGCTGTTCCGCCTCTGTTTCCGGCTATCAACTCTTTGCCTCGATCCTGGGCTCTCCCGTGGAGGGAACTGTTGCTCTTTGGAGCGACCCGCCTCTGCCTCCGCCTCGTCTCGCCGCGCTCACTTCAAGGGAACCCGCATGGCAAATGACAGGCGCTCCGCGCGCCGCGGCACTGCCCGGGGCGCATCCGTTGACGCTCGGGGTCGCGGAGCAGCCCCGGAACCCGGAGCTTCTGTTTGGTGAGACCACGGCCTGGCCCAGCTTGCCTTGGGGATTCGAACCCGATGTTCCATCCTTAATTCTCAGTCCCTAGTTTCGGAAGTAGCCGATGCAACACGGAACTCCAAAGCATTCTGCCCAACAGCGAAGCAGGGGATTTTACCTTGGCAGGTTCTTCGGCATCAGGTTCTACCTCGACTATAGCTGGTTCGTCATTGCCGCGATCATTACCTACCAGTTGTCGGTTCGTTTTTTCCCTTCGGTGCTTCCAGGATATGGCGACTGGGTCTATCTTCTGCTGGGCGTAACGACGGGGCTGCTCTTCTTCCTGAGCATTTTGTTGCATGAGTTGGGGCACAGCCTTATGAGTCAGCGTTGCGGGATTCGTGTTCCCCGGATCACGCTTCTTTTCATCGGCGGCTTGGCGGAACTCTCCAGGGAACCCGGCGACCCTCGCGCAGAACTAAAAATCGCGCTCGCAGGTCCGGCCGTCTCAGTCGCGCTGTGCGCCCTGTTTGCGGCCGGCGCGTGGATTTCCGGCATTCTTGTAATCCTCCCGGCGAATCGCATGCTTGCCTGGCTGTCTGGAATCAACGGGGCGCTGGTAATTTTTAACGCCATCCCCGGATATCCGCTGGACGGAGGCCGCGTATTGCGGGCGGTACTCTGGGCGCGTGACGGGAACCTGCGCCGGGCGACCTACGCCGCCTCGCGAGTGGGAATCGCGTTTAGCTGGCTCATGATGGCGCTTGGTCTCTTCCTGCTCACAAGGGGGAGGTGGGATGCCTTCGTCTACATCTTGATTGGAATATTCCTCAAGAATGCCGCGGAGAGCGGCTATGCGGATGCCATCAATCAAGTTGCTCTCGCCGGAGCGCGCGTGAAGGATGTGATGTCAGCGGAACCGGCCTGCATCCCAGTAAGCGCGCCGCTCAATCTCGCGGTAGATGACTTCTTTCTCGCAAGGCATCACACGGCATTCCCCGTGTGTGACGAAGAGGGCCAGTTTCACGGTCTGCTCCGACTCGAGTTTTTGAACACCGTGCCACGGGAGAAGTGGCCTTACACTTCGGCGGGGGACCTCGCTGCGGCGCAAGGATCCGAAATCCTGAAGATCGCTCCCGATGAGCCCGCGGCGAGGGCCATGCAGCGATTGCTTTCCCCAGGCCAAAGCCGGTTGGCAGTGGTGGAGGCGGGGAAGCTTGTCGGAATCGTGACGCGGCACGATATTCTGCAGTTTATCAAGATTCACAACGCGCTTGAATGACACCGTGGGGAGCTTTTGAAGTCGAAAATTTGCAAAGTAGGGCGTTCGTTGCTTTAGTTCGGAAATGGAGGACATGAGCGAAGAGGCAAAGGCATGGGCGAGGCTCGTTGGTCTCATCAAAATTGTCAGCATTATGGCTGCGCTCGCCCTGTTAGTCTGGGCGGGGTACGCGCTCAAAAACTTCCACCCGCCAGAAGAAGGCGCCATTGGGGCATCGCCTGGCGCGAATTCAGTAGTTACAGCCGCTGTGAAGTAACAGGCTGGTGGCGTGAGTTAAGAGCAGACAGTCTCCGCATATTGCGGAACGCGCTTGGACTCGGCCTCTGTATTCCGCGCGTATTCTGAGAAGGCCGATCGCCATTGATCCACGATAAAAGCCTGAACTATCCCGGCCTCGACGTAGCGTTCCTGTAGAGACTCCGGAAGGCGGAAGAAGCATTCTATCTCGCCCCGGCAACCGCTTGCCCCGCAGCCGCATCGCATTTTCCAATGCCGCCCGCAAACCGTCGTGGAATAATCGTAGCGGAGTTCCTCGCCCCGCTCAATGGGACGCAGGGCGTATGCCGAGAACAGCCCCCTCACGCCTGTGTTTGGCTGGCAGGAGTGGTTGAGGAAAACGCCGGGCGAATCCAGTTCGACGCAAGTTTCGGAATTAATCTGAAGCGTGTGGCCCGCCGGGTATCTTTTTGCCGAGTGGGTTGTGATCTCAGGGCCCGAGAAGTGCAGGATCAACTCCCCTGTCGCAAAGTCGCGTCCGGCGAACGCTCCGACACCCAAAGGGCTGTCAGCGGCATACACGTGGGAAAGCCTCCGATGCCGCGCCGGGAGAAACACGGTGCCTTTGCCATTGAACAAGGACCTCTGAGACACGCTTCCTTATTCAGCAGAAAGCATGCTCATTCGAACGCCCGCTCCTTAGAAAACGAACATCCCCACCGCGGCTCCAAACATGAGGAGTGTGGCAAGACCCACAACAACGCGTCCCAGCATCGAGCTGGGATTTTTGCCCATTACATCGCGATCACACGCGATGATAAGGATGCCGACCAGGAGGAAGGGAGCGAGGAGCCCGTTAATCACGGCTGTCCAGAAGAGAGCCTTCACGGGGTTCACGTTTGCAAAGTTCAATCCGATCCCGGCCAGGGTTGAAAGAATGAGCAGGCTGTAAAAAGCGGTTGCCGAGTTGAACGGCCGATCCAGGCCCTGTCTCCAGTGGAAGATTTCCGCGAAGGCGTAGGCCGCCGAACCGGCAAGAGTAGGAATCGCCAAGAGGCCTGCGCCGATGATGCCAGCCGTATAAAGCGCGGCCGCGAAATTTCCGGCCAGAGGTCGGAGAGCCTCGACTGCCTCGGTGGTGGTCTCGATCTTCGCGCCTGCCTTGTAGAGCGTGAGCGCGGCAGTGAGTATGATGAAATACATGACGATATTGGAAAAGAAGGTCCCGGCTCCCACGTCTAGCTTGCGGTCGAGGATGGCTTCCTCCCCTGGACCTCGCGGTCGTACGATCAAGCGGCGGCGCCCAGCAGCCTTTTTTTCCTCCACCTCCTGGGAAGACTGCCAAAAGAATAGGTAAGGGCTGATGGTTGTTCCGAGGATAGCCACCAAAGTCGCCCACGCGTCATGCGTTTTCGGCCAGGAGGGCACGATGGTGTCACCGAGGATGCTGAACCATCGTGGATGAAGCGTGAATGCCGCGACCACATACACCAGCAGCACCGCGGCCAGCCATTTCAGGATTGCCGCGATCTGCTGATACCGGAAGCGTACCGTGGCATAAGTGATGCCCACTCCGAACACCGCTATCCAGATTCGCGCGCTTATCCCCGTCAGCAGGCGCGCCGCGTCTCCCATCCCCGCAAGATCTGCCCCGATGTTGATGGTGTTCGCGGCGAGCAGCGCCGACGAGGCGAGAATGACGAGCGGCTTTGGAAATTTGCGACCCAAAGCTCGGGCCAAACCGTGTCCTGTCACCATCCCGATCCTGGCGCACATCATCTGCACCGCCGCCATCAGCGGCCACGTGACGAGCGCGGTCCAAAGCAGACTTGTGCCGAGTTGCGCGCCCGCCACGGTGTAAGTGGCCACTCCAGACGGGTCGTCATCCGCCGCCCCTGTGATCAAGCCGGGACCAAGCGCCATGAAGAACCGGGTGAGGACGTTTCCAGGTTTCTTATCAATACCCACGAGTCTTTGTAACGGATGGGCTCCGCGTGTTGCAACCTCCGACAGAGCGCCCGCAACAAGGTTCGCCTCCCTGGCCGATGCGGATTACGCCTTTCGACGATTCGATGCTAAGCTAGCGCGCGATGAACACGAATCCGCTTAATCTCACCGCCAGGATAGGGTGCCGGATCGTCTACGAAACCTCGATCTCCACTCCCATTCACTTCATGCTGCGGCCACGCTTGGACGAAGGACATCGCGTGGAGGTGGAAAAATTTTGCTTTGGCGAGGGTCTTCCCTTGGAAGAGTTCCAGGACTCGTTCGGAAATATCATTTGCCGTTCCATGCTAAAGCCCGGCACCAACGAATTTCTCCACGACGCCCTGGTGTCGGTCTCCTCTACGCCCGAAATCCAGGGCACGGGAAAGGCTGCTACGCCTGTGCATCAGCTTCCCCACGACGCTCTGCGCTATACGTTGCCCAGTCGCTACTGCGACTCTGATAAGCTGATGGATTTTGCCTGGCAGCATTTCGGGCAGATCAGGAGCGGGTATGACAGGGTAAAAGCGATCTGTGACTGGGTGCATGATAACATTGAATATCGATTTGGTTCGGGGAGGCCCGACCTGTCCGCTTCTGAAGTGATCGCGCGTGGGTATGGCATCTGTCGCGATTTTGCGCACGTCAGCATCGCGCTTTGCCGGGCGTTCAATATGCCAGCGCGGTATGTCTCGGGGCACCTGCCAGATATCGGGTATCAGGATTCAGGCACCCCGGGCGACTTTCACGCGTATGGTGAGGTTTATCTGGATAGTGCCTGGTATATCTTCGATGCCCGCTTTAACGTCCCTCGCATTGGGCGCATCAAGATGTCTCACGGTCTGGACGCCGTGGACGGCGCTTTCGCGACGATTTATGGAGAGGCGCGACTCTCCTATTTCGAAGTGTGGGCGTATCAGGTCAACCCTGGCGAAGTGGCAATCGGCAGCCCAATCGATCTATCAAAACGTCTGGACGGAGTTCCTGCCGTCCGGCTGAATTAGCAATCAGGAGCCTGCTCCACGCAGGCAGGCTTTGCCTGAGCTAGGCTTTGGCCTTGGCGAGTTCACGCGAGGCGGTAAGCCGATTCGCGGTCTCAAGATGCCATGTCTGAATCTGGAGCTTTAGAGCCTTCATGCCAGCGGGGCTTCCCTGATACACCTTGCCCTCTTTCTTCACCATGCCGCCCTGCACGAAGTTCTGAAGCTTCTCGTAAACCCGCAACCGGAGCATCTCCTGGTCGCCTTTCCAGGACTCCCTCTCGCGGAGGTCGGCAAGGATTACATCGAAAAGAGGCTTGAATTCGAACGATTGCTTGCCGGAGAGCGCTGAAGTCATTGCTTCCGTGAGAATGTCGGGTCCCCGACGCGAGAAGACATTTCTATTCATCCATACCTATCGCACGGATTGCGAATAGAGCAAGGGCAGGGGGTCGCCGCGTTGAAACTGGAACCCGGAGGTATTACACTCCCTGCATGGACGCTACCTGCCTGGAATTGGATCTTGCTGAGAAAGTTCTCGCGGGAGAGCGGATTACCCCCAGGGAAGCTTTGGATCTCTACCACGGGCCTCTGACCGAACTGGGCGAGCTCGCCAACGCCCGGCGCAATCTCGCCAAGGCTTCCGCATACCAGGGCAGGGGTAGTGAGATCGTCACATACATCATAGATCGCAACATCAACTACACCAACGTTTGCGACGTCTATTGCAAGTTCTGCAATTTCTATAGAACGGAAAAAGACGCGGACCACTACGTCCTGAGTATGGAGGCGCTGGATCAAAAGCTCGACGAGCTCTCCGCGATCGGTGGGGTGCAAATCCTTTTGCAGGGCGGGCATCACCCCGGTTTGAGACTGGATCACTACCTCGATATGCTGGCCCACATTCGGGAGAAATATCCCCACATCAATGTGCATGGATTTAGTCCTCCCGAGTTCAACCACTTCGCGCGGGTCTTCTCAATGCCGCTGCGCGAGGTTATCACGCGCTTTAAGGCGGCGGGGTTGGGGTCGATCCCGGGAGGCGGCGGCGAAATCCTGGTGGATCGCGTCAGGGAGCGTATTTCACCGCTCAAATGTAATTCCAGCCAGTGGCTTGAGGTCATGGAAATCGCGCACGATCTCGGCCTGAAATCGAGCGCCACCATGATGTTCGGGCATGTCGAGACTGTGGAGGATCGCATAGAGCACCTGGGACGGTTGCGAGACCTGCAGGACGATACCGCCGGATTTACGGCGTTCATCTGCTGGACTTTTCAGCCTGAAAATACAGTGCTCAAGGCAATCCCGGCTGGCGCGGCGGAATACTTGCGCATGCAGGCGCTCTCCCGCATTTTTCTGGATAATTTCGATAACGTGCAGAGCTCCTGGGTTACGCAGGGCCCTAAGATCGGACAAATTGCGTTGAAATACGGCGCGAACGACTTTGGCTCGGTGATGATGGAGGAAAACGTTGTCAGCCAGGCAGGCGCGCATTTTCGGCTGAAGTCGGAGGAAATCTCCAGCCTCATCCGCGATGCGGGTTACGAGCCGCGCCGCCGTGATAATTGGTACGAACTGCTGGACTGAAGGTCCGCGGCGACCTTTCTAATGCCGTGCAGAGACAAGCCTGCCGTGCTAAGGAAGGTCTCCGCAAATGGGTTTTGATCTAAAATACGCGAATGTTTTGGTGTGACCGTCTCGTCGAGCAGATCGACGCTCCCCAGACCATTAATGATTCCAAGACGCCCTCCGGCCGCGCGCACGTAGGAGCTCTCCGCGGGCCGTTAATCCACGATGCCCTTTTCAGAACCTTGAAAGCGAAGGGGGTGCCAGTCCGCTACCTTTTCGGCTGCGACGACTATGACCCGGTCGATGAGATTCCTTACGGGCAGGCTGAGCATTTCGAAAAATACCTCGGCGCCCCGCTTTGCAACGTTCCTCCACCACCGGGATCGCCTGCCACCGACATGGCGGAGCATTACATCACCGAATTCTGGCAGGTCTTCGCGGAATTAGGGGTGCAGCCAGAGTTCTACCGGATGCGCGATATCTACCGATCCGGCAAATTTAATGAGGCGATTGACATGATCCTGCGCCGCGCGGCGGACGTTCGGCGAATCTATAAGGAGGTGAGCGGCTCGGACCGCGATGAGCATTGGCATCCCTTCCAGACGATCTGTGAAAACTGCGGACGCGTCGGCACCACCGTGGTGTCCTCTTACGACGGGAATGAGGTGACGTACGAGTGCAAGCCGGATTTGGTGAAATGGGCGCGCGGGTGCGGCTACCGGGGGAAGACCTCTCCGTTCGATGGCAGGGGGAAGCTGCCCTGGAAGCTGGAGTGGTGCGCGAAGTGGCGGACGTTTCCGGTCACGATCGAAGGCGCGGGCCGCGATCACAGTACCAAGGGCGGCTCCCGCGACGTTGCCATCGCCTGTTTGCGCGCCATCTTTGGCGGGCAGCCGCCGATGAACTGCCCCTACGACTTCTTTCTCGTCGGCGGAGCGAAGATGAGTTCGTCGCGGGGCATCGGTGTCACTTCGCGCGACATGGCTGACTTCCTGCCGCCTGAAATCCTCCGCTTCCTCCTCATCCGCCCCCTGCCGAAGCACACAGTGAACTTCGAGCCTGGTGAAGCGCACATAGTCAAACTGTTCAACGAGTTCGACAAATATCACCACCGCTATTTCCACGAGCCCGCCATCGGCGATGACGAGAAGCGCGTGTACGAACTATCGCGGGTCGCCGTGGAACCGGATCATTGGACAGCCGATTTCCAGCTCGTTACAGCCATCATCCAGATGCCTCATCTCGACGTGGCGCGGGAGCTTGAAAAGCGAAAAGGCTCCCCTTTCACGGAACTCGACTTAAAACACCTCCACCTCCGCATGCGAGCGGCACGGTATTGGGTCGATAACTACGCGACCGAAGCCGAAAAGACTCGCTTGCGCGAAACCCTGCCCGAAAGCGCCCGCGCTCTCTCTGCCGCGCAGAAGGGCTTCTTGCGCATTTTTGCGAGCCTGCTCCCCGCCACCGAATGGATTGGCGATGCTTTGCAGGCCTGCGTTTTCAACGCGGCGCGACTCACGCCAATCGATCAGCCCTCCGCGTTCAAGGCCATCTACAAAGTCCTTTTGGACCGCGACTCCGGTCCTAAAGCAGGCAATCTACTTTCATTCCTGGATCGCGCTTTCGTGACCACCCGTTGCGCGGAACTGCCGGTCGACGAAGCAGCCTTCTGGCAGGAAACCGCCATCCCGGAGGAGGCGTTCAAGCAATGGCTGGAGAAAGAAGGAACAAAGATCGCCGCAATCGACCGAGTAATCACGACGATCGAAGGCATCGGCGCGCGCGTCGAGTTCCTCGCGACGATGAACGACGGCAAACTCCACTGCCGCCGGGTAGCGCTCCCGGATCACCGCGCCGAAGAAGCGGGCGTGATCGTCTCGAAGTGGCTCGTAGGATTGCCAGCCGGGGGGGGATCTTCATAATACGCTCGCATTCCTGTGCGCACGAACGAACCCTCAGAAATTGCTCCTTGTCTCGAACCACGGGATGACTTATCTAAAACGCTCCCCAAAAGGAGGCGCGAGGTTCCAGTCGCGTCTTCCTTGGAAACGGGTTGGTAGCTCAGTTGGTAGAGCAGTGCCCTTTTAAGGCATTGGTCCTGGGTTCGAGTCCCAGCCAACCCATCTCTGGAAATGCGCTGAAACCCTCATGAATGCAGGCTTTGAGAGCTTTTCCCATTCGCACGCATACTCCGGCCTAAAAACGTTAACCACGGAAATCGCTTGCAAAAGTGGCAACAAGTTGCAATTTATCGCAAAGAGTAAAAAGGCGTTTCGCATCAAGCCTTACGCGCATCCCCGTTTGAAATTCGTTGTTCGCCGCTCGCAAGACGGATCGGTATGAGCGCCGCATACCTGCACGATTTGCGAATCCGTCTTGGAAACTTCGCCCGGACCGGCTTGGCGACCAGATGATCGCCGCACTCACCGCGAAAGACGTCTCGGCATGGCTTCGCAGTCTCAAAGTTGGCCCCGTCCCCCGGAACACCGTCCGCCGCAGAGTCTCGACCTGTTCGTTTTCGCCAAGAGGCAGGGCTACACCGCCGAGAATCCGATTGCCGACGTGGAAAGGGCAAAGGAACGCGCCGGGGAAATCGAAATCCTTACGGTTGCCGAGACGGCGCGCCTCTTGGAGTGTGCAGAGGTGGAAACGCTCCCCTATTGGGCAATAGGCGCGTTTGCGGGGCTGCGTAGCGCGGAGATCGAGAGGCTGGAATGGATTTCGAGGCGGGCCTGATCGATTTTGGCGCACTTTCACCAAGTACATTCGGGTTTCGGCTTGAGTGTTATGCTTCCGGCCAGTAAGACCGCCTCATGTTTTCGCCGATTGACGCTCACCGAATCTAAAGTTGGGCGTTGCTCGCGCGTTTGAAACGCGGGTTTCCCGACTCAAAAAGTTACGAAAAATGGCGAAAAGACTATGCACCACATGCGGGTTCGTCGGAGTGACCAAGCGTGTCACGAAAGGCAGCTTTTTAATAGAAATCTTGTTGTGGTTATCATTTATCCTTCCGGGCATTATTTACTCCATCTGGCGTATCACATCCCGTTACGACGCTTGCCCAAAATGCGGTAGCGGGAACATGATTCCGCTCGGTTCACCGATCGCAAAGCGGATGCTCCAAGAACAGACAGCGCAGCAACCGCAGCAATTGCCGGGCACCCAAAGGCCAACACCTCCTCCTCCTTTGCGGACTCCTACCGCAGAGCGGCAATACCGAATCGCGAAAAACGGCGAAGATCTTGGCGAGTTTCCTGTTTCAACGATCCAACAAATGATCGACACGGGTCAACTTACGATGGAGGATTATTTCTTGGATCACGATGCAAATCAATGGGTGCAACTTCATTCCCTTTCAGACGCCAGCTAGACGCCCCGACCCCTCGCTCAGTCCTCGACCGCCTACGCTTTAGGTTTGAATTTCTGGAGTTCCGCGCTGCGGCGTGCCAGAATCGGATAATCTCGACGCGTTGCTGGCCATGAGTGACGCGATAGATAACCCGATACGATTTGACGTCGGCCTGATGAGACAAGAGCGAGATATCCCTGCTGGTCGAGGAAAATCTTCGGGAGGAAGAACTTGACGTAATTTACAAAGGCGGGGCCGCGAGCGCATTTGTTCCGAATAAAATCAAGACCACTCACTCTTGAGCATGATGCAAAGGGTCGCCGCCAACAACGCCTCATACGTAAGAAAAAAGTACGGCGCAATGTGCAGGTTGGAGGCGACAACCACCCCGAGGAACCAGAACGCAGTAAAACTCATCGCCGTTCCGGCGCTGAGGACAAAAAACGAAAATCCGACTGCGACCCAAAACAGGACAAGGACAGCTAAACCCATGAGACTGGACGGAACTGTATATGGGCCTGCGATAAGTTTTTTGGATTCTGATCGACAGGACCGGTCGGTTGATCAACCGCTCCGTTTATGGGTGCATTCAACGCATCGGAACACTCCTTTGCCAAGGTAATCGGCCAGGACGGATTCGTGGAAAAGTCAGGGTTCGTTGTCTGGAGTCGGTGATATTCGGAAACAAACTTCGCGTTGAGAGGTGATCCCTTTACCGCAAGATCGGGATGCAACTTAACGGCCTTCGCCTGTGCGTCCTGAACCGGTGATTGGGCCACCGCAGGAGAGAGTAGGGATAGGGAAATTACGGCGATGATTCGAAATAGGAAACCCCGGATAACTTTGCGACAAGGTGCAATCATGTGAACCAGCGTGATAATGAAAGCCGACGCTGACAAGGCAGAACGCGAGCACTTGGACGGCAAATCTCCACCGATAATAGGGGTAGGCGTATGACCGCTGCCGCCGATTGAATGATTGCGTCCGCCACTGCGGAATTGAGAGAACATGAAGCCAGCCCAAAGAAGCAAACGGGCTTGCTTAAGGAATTGAAGGTCATGGGCAGGCGATGCAGGACGAAGATGGATTGGTAAACTCTCTTAACGAAGCGATTCGAGCTAAATAGCACCACCGGCCCTCCTGGAAAATCAGAAAAAGGTTGCATGCGTGTGTTAGTGCACGTAATACACCTCTAGTGCTTCCGTTTCCAATCCAACTTCAGGCTGGCCAGCCGATCTACGAGCAGATCGTTCACGCGGTAAAGCGCGCCTTAGTTACGGAGCATCTCAGGGCGGGAGACCGTTTTCCCGCAGTTCGCGCCATCAGCGCCGAATTGAAGATCAATCCTAACACTGTCCAAAAGGCAGTCAGTTCGCTGGTCGCCGAAGGTGTCCTTGAGATTCGTTCCGGACAGGGCAGTTTTGTTGCCCAAACGGTGGCTGCAGACCGTCGCGAACTGGCCCGCGCGCTGGAGCCGATTGTCGAAAAACTCCTCATTGAAGCGTCTCGTCTCGGACTCAACGAAGAACAGGTCTTCTTATTCATCCAAAAACAAGCCCGCAAAATGAAACGCTTATGAACCGGCCTGCGCTTATTCGGCATCTGTTGATTAAGGACCTGCGACATCAGCGTGGTTGGCTGGCCATGCTTTGGCTGCTGGCGCTGCTTCTGCCCATTGGCGCCCGGTCTATAAGTTCCGGCCCGGTTGAGACGAACGCCTTCATGATTGGGGCCATGGGCGTCTTCGAATTCGTCTACGTCATGATCCTGATTCGCGTCATTCTGCTCGATCCTCCGGGACGATCCATGCGCTTTCTGGCCACGCGACCGGTGGACTGGTCCGTTCTGCTTACCAGCAAGGTTCTGTTTGCAGGCGCGTTTCTCTTGGTTCCGATCTGGATTGAATCCTTGGGCACCATGTATGCGCTCGGCATGCAGTTCGATCTTCTCGATCAGGTGTTATTCATCGTTGAAAGGACGATCTCTGCCATTGCCCTTCTGACCGTCGCTGCCGTTCCAACATTTTTTCTTCGGAAGCTAACTTCCGTGATGATGGCCATTGCCGGAGGCGCTGTTTTGATCGGCATCGGCAGCCTTGTTTTCGCCGACTATATAAGGCGAGCCAGCGTAACGCCTCCTCCCAATCCGACTGAGTTTTCGTATCAGCTCGATCACTGCCGATGGCTGATGTTCAATATTGGATTGGCATTTACAGGAGCGGTGGGAGCCATTTCCTGCTATGGCAAACGGCCCTTCAAGGACAGTTTTGCCGCTCTGGGTAGCGGATTGTTTCTCAGTGTCCTGCTCTGGCTCTATTGGCCAATCAATCTAAGCGTAATCTTTGCCGACCAGCCGAGGCAGGTGCCGGAACTCGCGCCAGCACTTCGCGATAAAATCCGATTCAATATTGAAAGACTGCCCGGACATCCCGCTAATGTCACGGGTTCGGGATGGAACAATGTCACAACCGAAAACGTTGATCTATTCGGCGGGTTAAGTGGGCTGGATGCGCCCTACTTTTTCGCTCAAACCGGAGGCGAAGCCGAGGCGACCTTGCGGTCCGGGCGCAAGCTTTCGTCATCTTACAAAGGCTATGGCATATATCAGGGAGCGGTCTTGGGCAGTGGATGGGTCGGAGATAATCTAAGGCAGCAACTCGCCGGATTTACGCCGATGTCGGGATGGCCCAGGCGTTGGCAGGATGAGGGCTTTCGGGCCTTCCACTACCTGCCCGACCGCTATCGAGACGAAGATCTGACGGGCGTCTCTATCAAGGGTGTGGTGACTTTCACTGTCGGTCGCGCCTTCATTCTTCGTACCCTTCCGCTTAAGTCCGGAGCGGTATTAAACCTGCCGCGCCGACGTTACGCCTTACAACAGGTGGAAGCCGACCCAAGCAGGATCACCTTCCGGATCGTCAAGCAATACATGCCGCTGACGCTGCGTGGAGACGTTCCCGGCTGGCAGGAATGGGAAAATCTATCCTGGCTCGTGATCAATCGTCGCAAGGGCGAGTGCCTGATCGACAATGGCGCTGAAAGCTATGGCAACAATCTTGAAACTCATCATCTGCAACGACCCGTAATGCTAAACGGCGTCTCGACTATGGAATCGATAAAAGCCAACTACGCGCATGCTAAGGACCCTATACCCGCAGATTGGCTCGACGGGGCGGAAATCGTTTTTTTCACAAGCGAATCGTGCGGTCGGATCAGTTTTCCCTACGAAATACCGAGCGTCGACCTGGTTCATTAAATTCCAAGCCGCCAGGAACCATCCACAAATAGATCCAGAAAATAAAACGCATATGAAACCGGTCATCGAAGCCGAACACCTTACCTTCGCTTATCACCGCCGCCAGGATGTCCTGCGCGACGTGAACCTTGCGGTTGAGCCCGGCTCCTTCTACGCCCTGCTTGGTCGCAACGGAGCGGGCAAGTCCACACTCCTAAAAATTCTCGCGGGCGCGCTGATACCTCGCCAAGGCACAACCCGAGCGCTTGGAGTCGATTCTCTGCGTCTGGGCGTCGAGGAATGGCGGGCCATCGGTTTTGTTTCGGAAGCTCAGCCACTTTACAATTGGCTCACTGGGAGTGAACTCCTCCGCTTCGTCAGCCAGCTTTACCCCAACTGGGACACGGCTTTCTGCGACCAGCTTTGCGGCGCGCTTGACCTGCCGCTAGATCGAAAGGTCGGCCATTATTCGAAAGGCGAACGGATGAAATTCATCCTGCTTCTTGCCATGGCCTTCCACCCCCGTCTTCTCCTGCTCGACGAACCCTTTGCCGGTCTCGACGTTGTGGCCAAGGAGCAGCTCATCTCGTGCCTGCTTGAAGCAACGGGGCAAGAGCAATGGTCGGTGGTCTGCGCCTCGCATGACCTCGCTGAAGTAGAGCGCCTGGCCGACGCCATCGGAGTCATCAATCATGGAGCTATCACCGTAAGCGAGCCGCTCGAATCTCTCCAGTTGCGGTACCGTCGCGCTCAAGTCTTCGGACCCGTTGTCGCCTCGCAGCTTGATTCCACTATGCATCAGCCTAACCAGTCCGAGAATGGTTTCACGTTCGTAGAGTCGGCTTTTTCTGATCAGCGCGAGGGGGAACTGCGGCTCCGTTTTGGCTCGGGCATCGAATTTGTTTCCATGCCGTTGAGGGAGATTCTCCTGAGCGTTTATACCTCATCGGAGACAAAGCGATGACCACCGGAGCGGCTGTTCGCCTCATCTTTATAAAAGACGCGCGGAGGTATGTATGGCCGCTGGGTATGTTGTTGGGAATCGGTTTGTTGATCGCAATTGCCCTCTTTTGGAGGGAAACGGCGTCCGTTTTGTATGTCGCGCTGCCCGCTCTTTCCCCATATCTGATTGGTCTTTTTCTCGCGATCGATCTCATTCAACTCGATTGGCCGGGCCGCGATTTGCGATTTCTTTCCACACGGCCCGTTCCCGGCGAAGCGGTTTTCTTCGCCAAGTTTCTCTTTCTTGGCCTCTTTCTGGTTATTAGCGGATGGGGTTTTCAGGAACTCGACTACGCCGTGTTACGCATGCCACAGCAGCCGCTCGACCATCTTTGTCTCCTGATGGAAACTACCATCCATTTCGGCGCCGCCATTGCCCTCGTCGTTTTGTTTGCGCTTTTTCTCCGGAAGAATTCCCACGTGCTTTTTGCGCTTGGCCTCTTTTTTATGGCGATCCTGCTCTTTGCTTATCTCCGCGTGATTTTCCCAGGCGTTGCGATGGCTGCTCCCGATCTCAATCCTGCGCAACTCTGGTGGGGCGCCCTGATTAGGCTCCTCGGTTGGTGCGGCTTTATCGGCGTGGTAATGGTTGCGGCGGTGCTCCGCTATCGCACTCGTAGATTTGGCCTTCCTCTAGCCTTGGTCATCGGCGGCATTATCCTTGATCTCATCATCTGCGTCGGAACCGCAAAGATTGGTGAGAGTCGGATGGCCCCGGACCGGGCGACCAATATCCCGGCGCATCTGCGTGGCAACATTCGACTTACTAATTATCCCTCCGGTCAGCAAGCTGAGCAAATGGCATGGAATTCCGGCATCGTCTACCACACCGTTGTCCGCGGACCAAGCGTAGAGTGCGTAGAACCGCCCTACTATTACCGTGTTATAGGCTCCAAAGCCACCGCCACGTTTCGGTCTGGTAAAATCATTCATTCCGTCGTTGAGCAAACCCAAATAGCGCCGGCCCAGGACATCGGAAGTTTAATGGGCTTACCGTTCGAGGCTGATGTAATTGGAGTCCGCTCGGCCGTTCCGGGAGTGAGCTACGGGAAACCGGGGATCACGCTCAGGGCCTTCACTTACCTGCCGTCCCGGCTTCCGGCGGGAGAAGACCTGACTGGCGTCACCATCAAGGGCGAGGTGCAACTGGGAATTCACCGCGCCTATGTAGCCGGTTCAATTCCGCTTGAACCGGGGGCTGTGTTTACGTGGCCGCGCCAGCGTTACGAGATCACGGGAGTTTCCTTGTCTCCACGAGGTGTCGTTCTTGATCTGACCTGCGTCAAGCTGCCGCTCGCCCTGCGGGGTAACACGGGAGACAATCCCGGCAATTTGTCATGGGCGCTGGTCTCTCGGGCCAGGAATGAAATACTACAAAGCGGCTCTGGCGAAACTGGCAACATCCACTTTCCCATAGACTTCACCACGTCTCACATGACCTATTCAAAACCTGGGAATAATCCGCTCCCGTCCGACTGGCTCAAGGGCGCGGAACTTGTCTTTCTCGAGGGTGAAACCTGCGGCCATGTCACCGTTCCTTACGAGGTGGATAACGTCACCCTCACGCGCTGATCCGCTTTTATGCGCTCCCACATTTTCACTGTAGCCATCGTCCTAGGAACCGCGCGGAGTTCGTGTTCATCCGCAGACCCCTTCGTTTTGCTGGTCTCCGGCCCCCTGACAAGCTGCCCTATGTGTAGACCTTTTAGCGTCCGCCGAAGACCACGCGATTTATAGCATTGTTTTAGGGGCGGTTCCGTCCTTCAAACCCGCTTGCCCCAGACCGGGGCAAGCGGTGACGGTTTTGAACATTCGTCAATGGCAGAACTTCGTCACAATTTCGCGTGGCGTGGCGATGATTGGCGCAGCAACGTGGCAATTGGCGGTCGACTCGCACAACGATGCACAAGGCTTGAGGGCGGGAATTTATCCCGGGTGCTGCTGTAATAGACTCCATGCTCTGAATGGCAAGCGCCGCCGAAACTCTCTAGGCGGCGCGCTACCTGGGCTTCAACCGCGTCAAGGAAGCTTGCGGGCGGCTTCAGAATACGATATTCGATTCAAGTTCCCCTGCCTCCTGTTCATCCGTGATCCACGGTTCACGCCTCGTCTTCCAGCCCTAATTCCCATGACCATCCCCCTCAGATCAAAGATACTCTGCCTCACCGTCGCTATTGCTTCTCTTTCAAGCTCTTCCTTCATTCTCCGTGCGAAGGATGCCGCCGATTATGTGAATCCTTTCATCGGCGCTTCGAGTATGAATCCTTCCAAGGAGGAGAAGGCCAAGCTGCCCAATATGGATCCCAACTTTGAAGGATTCCACGGCAAATTGTTTCCAGGAGCATGCACCCCCGCCGGCATGGTGCAACTCAGCCCAGACACGATCACGGGCGGCGACAACGGCGCGGGCTATTGCTATCCACACACCACCATACAGGGATTTAGCTTCCAGCATATGAGCGGTGTCGGGGCCTTCGGCGACCTCGGTAATTTCATGGTGATGCCGACGGCAGGGCCTCTCCAGACCTGGTATGGCGAAACCGATAAACCCGGGTCCGGCTATCTTTCTTCCTACACGAAGGAATCCGAAGTCGCGCAAGCTGGGTACTACGCCGTGACGCTCAGCGACTACAAGATCCGCGCGGAAATGACCGCTGCTCCGCGCAGCGGCATCCTGCGCTTTACTTTCCCCACCAATCCAGCCTCTCGCGTCCAGATAGATCTCGCCCGCCGGATTGGTGGCACATCCCTGCATCAGACGGTGAAGATCACCAATGATCACACGATTGAAGGCCAGATTGATTGCACCCACAAGGGCGGAGGATTCATGGGCGGCAAAGTGGCTTACACCCTCTACTACCATGCCGAGTTCAGCAGGCCGCTGAAGAACTATGGCGTATGGAGCGCTACGATCCCGCCGGGGAGTTACGGACACAGCGACATCTTAAAGGCTGCGTTCGCCGATGCCTGCAAGGCAGCCGAGAAGATTCCCGGTTGCCGGGAAAAGGAAGGTCAGCACCTTGGTTTCTACGCGGAATTCCCGACCCAGGATCGTGACGTCATCATGCTCAAAGCTGGCATTTCATATGTGAGCATTGACAATGCCCGCGCCAATGTCGCCGCCGAGATCCCTGGCTGGGATTTTGATGCCGTCCGCTCGCAAGCGCACGCTCTCTGGGCCCATGCTCTCAGCCGCATTTCAGTTGAAGGCGGCACTGAAGCGCAGAAGACTATCTTTTCCACCTCGATGTATCATGGGTTGATCGATCCACGCATCTATTCCGACGTAAATGGCGACTACCCTGGCGCGGACGGCAATGTCCATCAGGCGAAGGGTTACATCAAACGGACTGTGTTCAGCGGTTGGGATATCTATCGGAGCCAGTTTCCGCTCCTCACGATCATCGCGCCCGACATTATCAACGATCAGGTAAACAGCATGGTCAGCCTCGTGAACGAAAACCACCTTGGTTACTATGATCGCTGGGAAATGATGAACTCCTATACAGGGTGCATGTGCGGCAGCCCTGAAGTTATCATTGTGAACGACGCGTTCCAGAAGGGCATCCGCAACTTCGACGTGCCGACGGCTTACAACTACGCGGTGAATACGTGCGAACGCGATTGGAACGGGCCACTGGGCTACACCCCTGGAGGGCACGGGCTTTCCGTCAGTCTGGAGAACGATTTTTGCGATTGGAATCTTTCTCAGCTGGCAAATGGGCTGGGCAAAAGCGATGACGCTAAAAAATATGGCGCCCGCGGTCAGCAGTACTCGCTCCTCTTCAATCCTGACGAGCCATGGACATACAAGAAGTCCGACAAGACGAGCCATCCCGACTGGAAAGGCTGGTTCTGTCTCAAAGACAAATCGGGGGCGTGGGCGCCATGGCAGGGACTTACCTCCGGGAACGGCGGTATGGAATCCTCCATCTTCCAGAACGGGTGGTTTGTCCCGCAGGATATACCGGGCCTTATCAAGCTGAACGGCGGCAACGATCTTTTCGTCACCAAGCTTGCTGATTTCTTCGACCGAACCCCGAAGCTGAACCAATGGAATGACTACGAAAACCAGCCAAACGAACCGAGCCACCTGATCCCCTTTCTCTTCAACCGCGCCGGAGCCCCATGGCTCACTCAAAAGTGGGTGCGCCGCCTGTGCGCTGAAGCTTACGGGGCCGGCCCGAATGGCCTTTGCGGCGATGATGATGAAGGCCAGGTTTCCGCGTGGTACGTTCTGGGCGCGAGCGGCCTCGCCCAGGCCTGTCCTGGCGATCCGCGTTACGAAATATTCACGCCTGTTTTCGACAAGGTGACGCTGAACCTCAATCCCGCATATTCGAAGGGCAGAACGTTCGTCATCACCGCGAAGAACAACTCTCCGGAGAATGTCTACATCCAATCCGCCCAGCTCAACGGTCAGCCTCTTAACCGCTGCTGGTTGAGCTATGCTGAGATCACGGCCGGAGGAACTCTGGAGTTTGTGCTGGGATCACAGCCGAACAAAACCTGGGGTATCCAGTAGCCGCGTCTCCTGGATGTAATGGGCTGTCGCGTTACAGCTTGGAACGCCCGATTCGCGCGTTAGGATCGGATCATGCCCGCATCCTTTAAACTCTATCGTTTTCTGGAGGATGCCTGGGCAGATGGCCTCCGCGCGTGGTGCGAGGATGCGTCTGAAAAGGTTCTTTCAGGGGAGGAATGCTGGATGTCACTCGTCTCAGCTGGGCAGACGCAATGGATTAAGCGACGGGCCCTTCAGGATGGGGTTTGCCTGTTTGGGATCCGGTTTCTTCAACCTGCCATGCTGCGGTTTGAACTTTGCTCCCTCCTGGGCATTGAGACACGCGCGCTAGGCCGCGAAACCTTGCAATTCATCTTGAAGGTGAATGCCTTGCGAGCGCCCACGATCGACTCCTGCTCGCTCGCGGACTCGCCAGCGGATTGGTTGGACGCCCTCGAGCAACTGGAGAGCTGTGGATGGGGAGGCAGCGCCGCAAGTGTTCTGCCGGGAGCGTCCAGGGAACTCTCGCGGATTCTCGAGGATTCGAGGGCATGGGGCCCGGCGCTCGACAACGAACTGTTTCTCGCATCGGGACTCACGTCAGGAGGACGCCTGAATACCTGCTTCGTCGGATGGGACGCCGCCTACTGGGGGTTTCTTCCGCTGCTCGACGCGGTGTTTCGCGCGAGCATCCGATCTAATTTTTACCAGGCCCTGCCACGCTCGACCACGGAGACTTTGCAGCAGAACTGGGTGAGAATGATCGAGAAAAAGCTCGGAACGCAGTCCGAGCCTTGCAAAGCGAGCGACTTCCGGTCGGTGAATGAGCCGCTTGTATCCCGCTTGGAAGCAACCGATCTAGACCCTTTTGACGGGCAAGCTCCGCGTTTTCTTGTTGGCGCGCAATGGCTCGACCAGATGACCCTCGCTCGTGATTACGTTGTCCGGCGCGTGGCGGCGATGCCCCTGGGACAACGGCTTGGCATCGTCACCCCTCGGAGAGGGCCATCTTCTCTCGAGATGGCGCGAACTCTTGCGCATGCGGACATCCGCATCTTCGACGCCACCGGGGAAAACGAGGAACCGGAGACGGAGGTCCTCATTCAACTCGAAATCATCCGGTACCACCTCCTCTGTTGCGATGCTGAATCGCTCCTGGCACTTGTCGTTTTGCTCAACGAGCGCGGGTCCGGAAGTTGGCCGTGGCTGAATCCGCGAGACGCGCGCGATTGCATGCATGGCGCGTTCAAAATCTCCCAGACACGCAATGCGAGGATGCTCGTGCATTCTCTTGAGCCAGCGAAGGCATCTGAACAGATGAGGGGTCTGGTGGAGGCCCTTGGGCTTTGGCCGGACGAAATGACGTGGTCTGAAGCCAGGCTGAAGTGGGAGCTTACCGTCAATGCCTTCGAAATCAGCCTGGAATCAATGGAGCCAGCCTGGTCGCTCATCGCGGAACTTCCAGGCGGGGATATATCAATGACGTCAGAGTCGTTCCTTGAATACCTCCGGCAACTTCTTTCTGGATCACGCCTGCGGAGGCATAAGGACGCGGATTGGCCGAACGCCAGCGTTGTCATCACCACCTTTTCGCAGGCGTGCCGCCAGTCGTGGGATGAACTGGTGTTCCTCGATTGCAACGAAGGCGATTGGCCCGTCAAGCAGACGGAGAACTGCTTTCTGGATGATGCCGCATGCCGCGATCTCAACGCGCGACGGACGGCAAAACACGGCTACATCCTCGGCTCGCCTGATCGAAGCGCGCTCGAGCAATCGCAATTTCTGGATCTGATAGAAAATTGCCGGGGCCAGATTGCTTTGGCCGCGGTTGCGAGCAAGGAGGGTGAGGAAACGCGGGAAGCTTATCCCAATGAATGGGTGATCCGTGGCATGGTGGAGAGCGCGACCGACGAAAGCGCTTGCGCCAGCGTATCAAAGTCCTGGAGGCAGTCCGCATGGATTTGCCCCCGGCCTTTCACAAGCATCCCGGACGCGGATCGCGATCACCTGGTTGCAATACACGCGAGTCGCCGCGACCCGTCTCTTCCATTTGACGAATATCACTTCAATTTCCGCGCTTGTCGTCTTCCGCAGGATCGATGGTCCGCTACCTCGGTGGATGACATGGTGACTTCGCCCGCGTCGATGGCTCTCTCCCGCCTTTTCAATGCTGAATCAGAGGACGAGGCTGAGTTCACTCGGAGCGAGAAATGGATGGTAGGCACCCATGCGCATGCGTGGTTGAAGGAAGCGTTCGCGGGCGGCGCCGAATACAAGCCGCTGCCCGTTTCGCGTGATTTGTTTTCCGCGCTCCAGGAAGCCGTTGCCCAGACAAGGAAGCGATTGGAGGATCTATTCTGTCTGGAGAACCTGGTCCTGCCTCTGTGGTGGCAGTCCACTCTCCGCAAAGCCGCGTGGAATGCCTGGAAATGCGTCTCAGCTGTTCCAAAGGATGCCGGCACTTGCTTCCTCATGGAGCATTCCATCAGCGAAGATGTGGAGACCTACGGAGGTTTGCTGCAACTGAAGGGCCGCGTGGACCTTCTCATTTCCGACCGGGCCGGGATGGTGGGAGCGGATGTGCTTATCATCGATTTCAAGACAGGCAAAGCGTCTCCCCCGACCCTTGGCTCGCTCGACAGAGGCAGCGGTTTCCAGTTCGCCAGCTATCTCCTCCTTGCCAAAGCGCTGGGAGCCGCTTCCGCCCGGGTGGCTGTGATTCGATCGGAAAACGGGATGGCCGACGTATTCAGCGACGTGCCCGAAGATGAGTTGCGGCGGAAAATGGGAGGCCTCGCCCGGATGCAGAGGGAGTGCCTATTCGGCCAGGCAGGCCCTCTCGTCACGGAGTGGGGTAAATGCGAAAGCCTCCCAATGGCAACGACTCCGATCGATCCTCGTATACTCGACGAAAAGAGGAAGCTCTCTATCGCTCAGACAGCCGAAAGTTAAGCGGTATGGGCGCGCTATCGGTTCGATGACGCGCGTTGCTTTCTGATTCGAAAGCGATGCAGGGTCCACGCCAGGAAAGCAATTGCCGCTGCGGTTGCGGCTGCCCAAGGCGCCAGAAAGACGATCGCCACGCCCATCATCTGGAAGCTCCAGGCTAGAAAGCTCAGCACATGGCGCCCTGCTTCAAATGCGGCCGGTGCGCAGCTAGGAGCGGAGTTGGTTACTGCAGTAGGATGACTTGCCTGAAGTTGAGGCGGCGGAATGGCAGGAAGTGGAGCGCGTGCTTTTGCGGTTTCTCCGGCTGAACTAAATACCTGAAGTTGAGCCTGGGCCGCGGGAGCCTTCGAAATTCCATCAGTTGCCAAAGAGCCCTTGAAATCGTCCGCGACTTTCACTTTATCGCCTGCCCGGAACCTGACGGAGGGAGATGCGGGCGCAGCGTCGACAGAGAGCGCATTAGTTTGAGCGCGACTCGCCGATGAAATGATGCCACCCGCCACAATTCGCCTTGTCGGCGGCTCGGTCCGCAGAGCGCGCTGCTTCAACGGCCCCAAGTCGCGCATCAGGGAGGCATCCGTCGTCGCGGCCGGTGGGGTCTGGGGTATATGCACCGGAAGGGCGCTGGAGATCTCCGGAGAGGCTCTCCTGCCAGCGTCAGCAAGCGTTGATTTTTCCTGGGTAGGCGCCGTCTTCACGTTCAACTGGCCGGCAGCCGCCCGGGAGGTTGCGGCAAATGAAGGCGCTTCCAGGTTCTTCGCGGGTTGGCTCTGGAGGGTGCCCGCGGCAAAGGACGTGCTTCCAGAGTAGGAGTTCGCGATGCCGAAGCTCAAGGCTACTGTCCCTGAAGCGGGCAAGTCCGCCGCCACGCTTGCTGGATGTGTCCTCGAAGGCGGCAGTTTCAGCGTCGCCATTGTGGATGCCCCCTTCTGGACAGCCGTGTTTTCTCTCTCATGAGTCACCAACGCCCCGATTTGGACCAGGGCAAGCAGCACAGCCGCCACTGCGGTGAGTTGAACAGAGTAGGATCGCGCTACCCGCGTCCAGAGGCTCAAGAACCAAGGTTGTGGCCGCCCTCGGAAAGCTTGGACCATTCGGTTTTCGAAGCCTGCGGAAGGCTCTTCATTTTTCAGACTTGCCGCAATCAATACGCTCATATTTTGCTGCTCCTGGTAGTAGTTGCGGCACGAAGCGCACTCCGAGAGGTGAGCTTCAAAAGAACTTCGCTCGTTTTCAGCAAGGTCGCCGCATAACGCGCCTCCGACCAATTCCTCGACATGGTCATGGATCGTCTTCATTGGACTGCCGCCTCGGGGCCGAATGGATGCGGCTGTATTTTCATTCCCTTTCTGATGCTGGAGAGCGCTCGCCCGAGGATTCCGCGAAGAGCCCCACTTGTGAGGCCCATTGTCTGTTCGATGGAGCGGTGATCCATATCCTCCATGTAGCGAAGAGTCAGTGCTGTCCTGTGAGTCTCTGGCAGCTTTGCCAGGAGAGAGCGGAGATGCAGATGAAGATCATCATCATTCCCCGCGATTGGCGGCATTTCGAAGCAGTTCTCGGTAGCGAGTGCTTCCGGCGCGCTCCTCACCCTGCGCTTCCGCAAAAGATCGCGAGCCCGATTGCGCGCTATCATGCATAGCCACTCCGCAATTTTCTCCGGCTCACGCAGTCGGCTGCGGGTGTTGTACGCTTTCAGGAAAGTATCCTGAACGGTGTCCTCGGCTTCGCACCTGTCTTGTAAAATGGCGTAGGCCACTGCGTAAACTCGCCTGCTGTAGAGGCGGATGAGTGCCTCAAAGGCAGCTTCGCCGCCCGCGAGCGCTGCTTCCACGACTTCCCGCTCATCAGGAGTCATGATGCATGGAAAGCGCGTTCGATGGCATAGCTGTTTCAGACAGGACGCGGGAGCCGGCAAAAGCGCGCGATGTTTTTTTTGGGATACTATGGACGGGTGGCTGCGACCTCGCGCGTTGGCCTTCTAAAATGCCGTTCCGAATGTGATCTGCCAGGCGCCCACGCTCTCGTCAGGCTTCCGATCTGGATTCCACCCGTAGTCGATTCGCAGAGGGCCGATGGGAAGTTTATAACGGATGCCACCTCCCAAAGCGTACCGCAGGTCCCCAGCCCCATCTGAGACTTTCCGGCCAACGCTGCCAGCGTCCGCAAACACCGCTCCCTGGATATCACCATAAAGCGGGAAGACATACTCCGCGTTGTAGGTGGTAAATACCTCGCCCCCTGTCGGGTAGTTGTGCTTGTCCTTCGGTCCAAGGCGGAGTTCGGCGAAACTCCGCACGCTTCGCGCGCCGCCATTGAAGAAACGCTCGTCGATGGGGATATCGCTCTGGCTGCCGAAAGGGAGTATCAACCCGCCCCTCGCGCCGAAGGCGAGCAGTGTGGTTTTTGTGACCGGTAGGTAATACGAAGCTCTATAGGTTCCGCGGACGAAACTCAGAGAGCTGGCAAGAGCGCTCGTGGCGACATCCGCCGTCACGTTCGTGATGAAGCCTTTCCCGGGGTTGATCTTGCTGTCCCGCAGGTCGAGGGTCGCAGTCGCGCCTATGCTATTTACGAAATAGTTGGAAGACCCGATTACATTGGGATCGATCCCTGTGTTGGTGATGCTTACTTTGCGCGGAAGGAGAAATATGGACACGTCCAGATGTTTGGTGATGGCCCGGCCAATCTCCGCGCGAAAACCGGTCTCATATTTCGTGTAGCCGAGAAACTGTTGTTCCAGCGCGTAGAGCTTCAGCGTCAGCTGGTAATCGCTCTCCAAAAACCAGGGATCGGTGTAGGTGACATCACCTCTTAGAAAACGCTGCGCGTATTCAAAAGTAGAGGTGAGGGGACGGCCACTGCCCCGGAAGTCGCGATCACCCAGACTGAAGCCGAGGATGGCGCCCTCGAATGTGTCAAACCCGACGCCAAACCCGAGTTCCTTCGCTTTCGCTTCTTCCGCCTGCAGGTCAAGTTCCACCTGATTGTTTGGGAGAGCGCGGGGCGTGACGGTTAGTTTCTTGAACAGCCCGGTGCGCATTAGAGACTGAAACTGTTCATCCACTTTCCGCGGATCGTAGAACTTGCCTTTGATCTTCTTGAACCGCTTCGGGAGGAAGCTGGGCGTCAGCCGGTCGAGACCTGTCACCTTCACTCCGTCGAACCGGAAGAGATTCCCCGACTCGACATGGAAGTCCACTGGGACAACCCCCTTCACGGCGGATTGCGGGTTGCTGATGGAGGTGACCTTCACCTGGAAGTATCCGTGCGTTCTGTAGAAGTAAACCACCGCTCGCTGCATGTTCGTCACGCGATCTTCCGTGTAAGGCTGGCTGGAGAACGGTTCGAGCTGGGTAAGAAGCTCCTTGGGTGGGGGGTAGAAGACGAGGTCACCGCTGAATGTGAGCTTCCCGAACGTGTATCGCGCGCCTTCGGCAATCTCGATTCTGACGTCGGCAACCGTCTTGTCCCGGGAATAGCCAATCTCCGGGGGCTTCACCGTGGCATGCAAAAATCCTTCCTGAAGGTAGTAGCCGCTCACGCGATCCTCGCCGGTTTGGATATCTTCCTCGACGAACGGAAGCTCCCCGGGTTTGGCGCGGGAGAATCTCTCCTGGGTTGCTCCCAGCAGGTAGCCGTTCAACGTGGCCGTGGGGATGAAGTGATTACCGGTGAAGGAGATATTCCCCACTTTGGTCAAGGGCCCCTCAGCGACCTTCAGCAGCAAGCCTGCGCCGGTGATCTGCCAGGTGACTTCTGCCTGCGAATATCCGTTTCGATGATAGAAGACGCCAAGGAAGAAGGCTGTGTCGTCGGCGGACGCTGGATTTAGGCCGGAGTCCGAGACCGCCTGCGCTTGATCCGCGATAGCCGCCAGTAGCTGTGCCCGGGTGAATTTGGTCGCGCCCTTGAAGTCGATTGCGACAGAGAGGTTCTTCGGCACAGGAGTGGGCATTGCCTGAACCGGGTTGGGCTTGTACTCCTCAGAGAACGCCAGCGCCGAAAACAACTGTATGGCGATGAGAATAGCAACCGGCAGACGAATGCCATGGGCTTGCCTTCCTGGTGCGGGGATCATCGCTTAACGGAAACGAATCAGGTATTTCACCTCGCCCCGCAAGTATCCCTGTACATCCAGCCCGCCCTGCAGTTGCACCTTGTCGGTGAGTTTCACGGTGCTGGTCACTTCCTGCTTGCCGGTGCGGGGGTCAATGCCGCCCGCGTCCACAGAGATCTTGTCCGCAAATGACTCATTTTCGGAAGGTGCCTTCTTCTTGAAAACTTTGCGATATACCTTTTGGAAAAGGAGCGACGCCGCCCTGCCCGCGAGAACATCCCCATTTCCGGTAAGTTCCTGAGTGGTTGCTCCCGTGGCCAGCAAGGAGACAATATCCTGCTGTGTGAGCGGCGGCTCGCTGGAGAGAACCGTCTGGGGCTGATAAGCGCTCCCCGAGATGTAGACCGTGATGTTATAATCCCGCATATTCGAGGCGCCCTGGATGTCGAGTTGAGGGATGAATGGATTGTCATCGTTGAAGTAAACGTAGCCCGTGTTGATCTCGAGTTTGCTGAATGGAAGCGAGGCGACAAAATTCTCGATCCGCACAGTGCCAACCAGCGAAGGCGAGAGCCCGGTACCCGCCAGTTTCAAGTCCATGACGACCGCGCCATTGGCGAGGTTTCCCCGTACCGAGGAATGGATCTTTCGTCTTGATGGCAATATCAAATGTACAATCGCGCAGCGGCGGGTTTGGAAAAGATACTGTAGTCACTGACGGCGCGGGAGGCTTTGGCGCGGGCCTGCCAGGAAGCTGCAGCGGGAGGATATCGATTTCGCGGAAGAACTTGCTCTTCGTGATGCCGACGGCGCCCGCCACATGCGCTTTTTCTGCCGTCCCCGTGACCCGAATGTCCGCGTCCGCCCGCGCGGTAATTGTGTCGTTGCGCAGCAGGAGCGCTCCTTTTGACGTTAGCGAAAGATCGATGATGGACTGCATGGGCGCCGTGAGGCTTGGAATTTGAATGCCCCCGCTCAAGTTGAAGGAACCGCCTGAAAGATCACCCCCGAGTCGCGCAATGGTGAGACGGTTCCCGGCAAAGCTGATGTTGCCCTTGAAGCCGCTGATGGCCGGCAAATTTTGCGCGAGGAAACGGATGGCGGGTATATCAAGCAGGGCGGAGCCGCTCATCGCCGGTTTAGCCAGAGTCCCTCCTACATTGACATCCAAGCTCACATCGCCTTGGGCAAAGCGGATCGCGGGAACAATGTCGCTGATGAAGGCCGCGGGAGTTCGGGCCAGCTTCACTGAAAGCTGCACAGGCGATTGCTCGTCGATCTTTTTGTCCTGAACGAGCTTCTTCACCGGAAGAGGGATTGATCCTTTGATCTCCAAAGGGCTTATCTTTGCCTGGCGCAACACCCCGTTCAGCGCGAGCCGGTCGTCCTTCAGGTTTAGGTCCATATCGAATGTCGCAGGGGCGAGTTTTGCCGCTGCCTTCGCCTGCAAATCTCTAGCTTGAACGTGAACATCAGCAGCAAGGTGATCGAGGCTGCCACTGGCCGTGATGGTCGTTGTAACGGTTCCTTTTGCCGGCGCGTCTCCATGCAGCGGCTTCAGGAGAGGTTCGATCTTGATGTCTTTTGACACCAAATTCACGGCAACCGATCCCGTTGAAGGAAGCAATGAACTCACATCCTTGGGATTCCGCAGATCGAGCGGGATCTGCAGAGACCCGGACACCAAACCCACAGTGCCCTGTTGAAAGAGAACGTCCCGAATCTGGAGCAACGAATCCTTTAGGTCGATCCGCGCCTGGAGGTTGCCCCGGTTCGTGTTGATGTGGAAGGTCGGAAAGCTGATTATTTCCGGGCTGTAAGATCCGCCTACCGCGATATCGATCGGCTTGATCTCTCCATACTGTCCGTTCTGCATTTTCAACTGGAGGTTGCCTGTATGGCGCGCGCCTTGGCCGTCACCGGATCCCTGCCATGTGATTCCAAGTGAACCGGCAACTGGGTCCTTGACGCCCGAAGCTTTCAGAACCGGTAAGAATACCGCGAGATCCCTGATGTTGAAGGCAAGCGCTCCGCTGTAGTGGTATGGGGCGCGAAGATCGACATTGGCGGAAGCCGCAAGCTGATCCACAGGATTCAGCGCGAGCTTCAATGCGCGGACGTTCGCTACGCTGTTGACGACCGCCACATCGATATCAAGCGAATCCGCGGTGAACTGGTTAAAGGCAAACTTCGATCCCTTGACGCCGATCGCGCCATTGTAGATCCCGTTTACCGAAGCGAGCGAGCCGTTTGCGTTTATAACCCCATTTATCCCCTTCAGCGCCGGCTCGGCGTTAAAAGCGGTCAGATTGGGGGCTGTCAAAGTGAAGTCGAGATGCATCGGCGCTTCCAGCCACTTGTTGTCTGCCGGCACATCATAGGTGGCGTTGGCCGCAATCGCGTTCTCCTTGCGTTTCAAAGTCACGTTTTCAACCCGGAGATGGTTATCCTCGCTCGACACTTTCAACCCCACATCATCGACGGCGTATTCTCCCACCTGCACCGCTTCCAGGGCCGCCGTTATTTGAGCGCGGAGACCCTCCAGCGCCGAGGTCTGCTGCTGTTTCGGCAACGGCATCTTCTTCGAAATGCTCGCCTGCATCTGGAAAGCCGACAGGGAAGCCGTCGCGACGCTCAGCCCGCTCCCGGTGCCGCTCAGTTGAGTCGTCAGTAGGCGGTTGTGCATGCCGAACGCGCCTTCCACTGACGCGCGTCCTTGAGTTATCTGTGGAGAAAGGCGCGCGGGTTCCGGGGCATCGACTTTGAAAGTCCCGTCGAGATCCGCTGTATACGGGTCATCCAGCGACGTCGGGAGAACACATCGGGCGTCCAGCGCCACAACATTCGTGCCAATGCTGATCCTCGCGGACTCCACCCGCGCTACGCTCTGGGTCGCGACAACTCTAGCCGTGACAGAATCCACGCGCAGCGTATCAAGCGCGATGTCATCCAGCTTTACTTCCACCGCGCCGTTAAGCGAAGCAGGGGCGTAAGGATCGCCTTCGATATTAACCGATACGTTCGAAATGGTCGCCGCCGGAAGAGAATGCTGTTTGAGATACGTGTCCAGCTTCGACACCGAGACACCCTGGACGGAGCCTTCGATCTTCGCGTCCGCTTTCTTGTTCCCCAGCTCATGCAGGAAAAGCGAAAGGTTCGCGGTACCCCCGAAGACATGGCTCTCAAGGGCGATGCGATTCACCTTCTCGAGCCGCCTCGAGGCATCCAATTCGACACGATCCACAACCACGTCGTTGTCGAGAGCGAGATTTGATATGATCAGGTCACGATTCGTATAGCTCGTGACGGCTGAGAGCGAATTCCAGGTCCGGAAGTGGGGAATCTGCAACTCAGTAATCTGGAACACCCCGGGCTTGTCGGTATCGAGAGTTAACGTCAGGCCGCTCGCCGAGAGCGCGCCATCCGGATTGTCCAGCATGAAGCTCACGTTCTCGACGGCAATATGATCGGTGTAAAGAGCGGGAATCTGAAAAATACTGCTAAGCGTCGATCCAAGGTCTTCCTTCTGCGAAGGAGTCCCGGCGACGGGTTTGATGATGATATTGACATTCTTCACCTCATAGCCGCGCAGGAAATTCTGAATTCCGTTCCGCGCCAGGGAGATGAGGTCGTAATTCACGCGCACAAGGTCGATATCGACCTTCTCCACAGGGCTGGGGCCAGTCCCATCTGGCCTGCCATGCACGTTCTCCAGGCTTAGACTTCCCAAGACTGTTCCGCCAACCTCAAGGTTCAGGCGGATATGCTGCCTCGCGGCAACCTTTATCGCGGCGATCCGGATTATCGCGATCAGGATCGGACGATGAAACAGAACCAGAAGCAGAAAAAGAACACCGGCTCCCTGGAAGACCCGCTTGATCCACGGATGCTTCCTTTTTCCACCCACATCACTGCTGCTGCTGGTGTTCACGGCGGTGTAAAATTACTGTTTAGGCGCATGCCTGCAAACATTGTCTCGTTTCAAGTCGGATTCGGCTCGTGGATGGGATGCCCCGCTGCTGCTTTACTGCTCTTTTCTGAATGCTTTGTCTTTTTTAAGCAAAGGCGGGGTTGATGCCGGCGGCGTCCCTGTCATAAGAAGACATGCCCAAGATCGATATGCCCCTGCCGGAGTTGCTTCGGTATCGCGGAATCAATCCTTGCCCAGCGGACTTTGATGCTTTCTGGGACACCTCGCTTTCTGAAATGCGGGCGATCGATGCGAACGTCGAGCTGCGGAAGGCTGCCTTCCACGCGCCGTTTGCGGAGTGCTTCGACCTCTTTTTCACTGGCGTCGGAGGGAGCAGGGTTCACGCGAAATATCTGAGGCCCGCGGGCTCGCTTGCGCCGCGCCCGGCCATCCTTCAATTTCACGGATACACCGGGAGTAGCGGGGATTGGGCGGACAAACTCAATTACGTCGCGATGGGGTTTTCGGTAGCTTCGCTGGATTGCCGGGGACAAGGCGGGTTAAGCGAGGATCTTGGGGGCTCCCGCGGCAACACTCTGTCGGGGCACGTGGTTCGCGGACTGGATGAGGAACCCTCGAATCTGGCTTTCCGCCAAATTTTTTTGGATGCCGCTCAGCTCGCGGGCATAATAATGGAATTTCCGGAAGTGGATGCCAATCGGGTCGGAGCGATGGGCGGATCGCAAGGGGGAGCCCTCACGCTAGTCTGTGCCGCGTTAGTTCCAGAGATCCGGCGCATTGCTCCTGTCTATCCTTTTTTGTGTGACTACCAGCGGGTCTGGGAACTGGATCTCGCCGAGCGGGCCTACGAAGGACTCCGAAACCACTTTCGTATGTTTGATCCCCGGCACGAACGCGAGCAGGAGATTTTTACGAAGCTGGGGTACATCGATGCGCAGCATTTTGCTCCCAGAATCCAGGCGCGCGTGCTGATGGGTGTAGGATTAATGGATGAGACGTGCCCGCCCTCGACTCAGTTCGCCGCGTATAACAAAATCCGCTCAGAGAAAGAAGTAGTTGTCTTCCCGGATTTCGAACACGAAAAGCTGCCAGGATTCGCGGACTCCACATTCGCCCTAATGTCCGGGCTCTAAGTCACGACAGAGCCGATGCTGCCTGTAACGATACAAGGTCTAACCAAGCGGTTTGCATCGGTCCTTGCGCTCGACCACATCGACCTTGAAATTCGGGCTGGCGAAATATTTTTCCTTCTCGGCCCGAGCGGTTGCGGCAAGACGACTCTGCTGCGATCCATTGCCGGATTCTGCGCCCCAGATTCGGGAAAGATTCTTTTCGGCGAGATGGACGTGACTTCAGAAGCTCCGAACCGCCGTAACACGGGCATGGTGTTTCAGAACTACGCCCTCTGGCCTCATAAGACGGTTGGGGGCAATGTGTCGTTTGGATTGGAAGAGCAGCGGCTGCCCAACCGCGAGGTCCGGCAGCGTGTCGCCGAAGCGCTTGCCTCTGTCCAAATGTCTGAACTGGCGGATCGCCGCATAAATCAGCTCTCCGGCGGACAACAGCAGCGAGTCGCGCTTGCAAGAGCCTTGGTTGTAAGACCCCGCTGTCTTTTGCTCGATGAACCGCTCTCCAACCTGGACGCGAAACTCCGGACGGAGATGCGGCTGGAAATCAGGAGCATCTGCCGCAAGTTTGGCCTGACCTCTATCTACGTCACACACGATCAGAAAGAGGCGCTTTCCGTCGCGGACCGTCTCGCCGTGATGGAGAAGGGGAAAATTCGCCAGGTGGGCGCGCCGGAGCAGGTTTACCGCTCCCCCCTCAGCCGGTTTGTGGCAGACTTTATTGGCGACAGCAACTTCATTGCGGGCACGGTTGACTTCGTGGAAGGAGGCAACGCCTGTGTTGCCACGGATCTTGGCAAATTTAGCGGCAGGGTGCCTCCCGGGGCTTCGCCATTGTCAAAAGGTGACAAGGTGTTCCTGTCGATTCGCCCCGAATGTTTCACACTTCAGGACCATTCGGCAGATTGTAACTCGATCGCTGGAACGATCGGGGAAGCCATCTACTCGGGCAGCATGGCCGAATATCGATTCCTCTCTGCGTCCTCAAGTCTCAGGATTGCTGAACTCAACCCCTCTGCTGCCGGGCGCGGCGTTCAGACCTCGGCTTTTGCCGTGGTCTCGCCGCGCGACGTTTTGATCCTCGCGGAGTGATCAATGTCTAGAAGCGCGCTTATCGCGGCAGCGTTTTTGATCCTGCTGGCAGGGCCGCTCCTGTTGCGGCCAAAAAGTGAAAGGTTCACGTCCGCGGAAGAAACGCTCGTTGTCATTACCCCTCACAACGAAGCCACGCGATTCGAGTTCGAACGCGCCTTCGCCGACTCCCACTTGAAGAAGACGGGCAGGCGCGCGCGGATCGACTGGAGAACCCCGGGCGGAACCAGCGAAATCTCGCGCTATCTCGCTTCAGAATACCTCGCCTCTTTCCGAAACCACTGGACGCGGGACTTGGGTCATCTGTGGAGCGGGCAGGTCCAATCCGCCTTCGACAATCCGCGAATCTTGCCGGCGGTGGATGCCGGGAGCGACTCCCCAGGCCAGGCGGCCAGGCGGGCGTTTCTGGATTCACGCGCAGGATGTGGTGTTGACCTGTTCTTTGGCGGAGGCAGTTTTGATTTTGGCCTGCAAGCCGCGGCCGGCAGGCTGGTCGACGCTGGCGTGGTACGAAGCCATCCCGAAATCTTTTGTTCGAACTGCATTCCACAAACGCTGGGGGGTGAACCGTTCTGGGATGTGAAAGGCCGATGGGTAGGTGCATGTCTCGGCTCCTTCGGCATCTGTTATAACACGGATGCGCTGGCCGCCTTGCGCATTGGGGCGCCTCCTGCAAAGTGGAGTGATCTCAGCGATCCACGCTTGTTTGGAAGGGTGGCGCTGAGCGATCCAACGCAAAGCGGTTCAGTAGCAAAGGCGTTCGAGATGTTAATCCAGCAACAGATTCAAGCTGCGGTTCAACAAAACAAGGATTCCGGCGTTGCCCAGGGATGGCTCAGCGGATTGAGGCTCATCCAGGATATAGCGGGAAATGGTCGTTACTTCACCGACTCCTCCACAAAGACGCCTTGGGATGTGGCGATGGGAGACGCCGCAGCTGGGATGTGCATTGATTTTTACGGGCGCGCGCAAAGTGATGCTGTATCAACGTCCGCGGGATCCCGCCTGACATATGTGACGCCTCAGGGAGGATCCTCTTTCGGCGCGGATCCCATCGGAGTGCTTAGAGGCGCTCCCCATCCGGAACTGGCCGGCGAATTTCTGGAATTTGTATTGTCGCTGGAAGGCCAGCGGCTATGGAACTGGAAGCAGGGCGCTCCTGGTGGCCCAGTAAAATACGCGCTTCGGAGATTGCCAATCCGCCCCGAGTTATACGGCCTGTCGCAGCGCGACTGCCGTTCAGATCCCGGCGTGGATCCCTACGAAGCGGGAGGAGAGTTCCATTACGATAGCGCGTGGACTGGCCAGCTTTTTCTCCCGATGAGCTTTATTATAAGGTGCATGTGCATCCAGCCACACGAGGAGTTACGCGCTGCATGGCGCGCCCTTGTTGACGCGCGCTTCCCGCCCTCCGCCCTGGCCGTTTTTCATGACGTGAGGTCGGTCGCGTATGCGGAGGCGTCGGGTCGCATTCGCGAGGCCCTCCGCTCCCCGCGGAAGATCGAACAAGCGCGCCTCGCGAAAGAATTGGGCGATGGCTTTCGCGCGCAGTATTTGCGGGTTTTGCGGATGACGCAGACCGGGAACGAACGCTAGCGCCCGCCGCTTTTCGCGTTTGTCTCCGCGCGCGCGGATCAAGAGGAAAGGCGCTCCCGGGGGGCAGGCGCAAAAATTGGGGCGGCACGATTCTTGAGTGAACGTGAAAAATCCGACTACCGCCGCTGGGCTCGTGGCTGAATCCGTCCACTCCGCAAAGGAAGCGGGTCTTCGATATGTCACTGATGCAAAGCCCGGCGTGAGTCGGCGCAGGCGAGGCAAAAAATTCATCTACATTGATCCTGAGGGCAAGCGAATCACGGATCACAACGAAGTAATTCGCATTCAGCGACTCGGTATTCCGCCTGCCTGGGATGACGTGTGGATTTGCCGCTTCGAAAATGGGCATCTCCAGGCAAGCGGGCGGGACGCCCGAGGTCGAAAACAATACCGCTACCATGCGCGCTGGCGCGAGGCGCGTGATCAAACCAAATTCGAGAGAATGATCACGTTCGGGAAGGCGCTCCCCAAGATCCGCGGGCGTGTGCAGCGTGATCTTGCGAAGTCCGGAATGCCCCGCGAAAAGGTCCTTGCCACCATTGTTCGACTCCTTGAAACGACGCTGATTCGCATTGGCAACGAAGAATACGCAAAGGAGAATAAATCATTCGGGCTCACGACCATGAGGAACCGGCATGTGAAGGTTTCGTCTTCGAAGATCCATTTTGAGTTCAAGGGTAAAAGCGGAAAATACCACGCGATCGATGTGCGTGATCCTCAGTTGGCGAGAATTGTGAAGCGATGCCAGGACCTGCCGGGCCACGAGTTGTTCGAGTACGTCGATGAAGAAGGCGCGATTCGGTCGGTGGATTCCGGCGATGTGAACACATACCTCCGTGAACAGTGTGGCGAGGATTGCACCGCCAAAGATTTCCGAACATGGACTGCGACCGTGCTGGCCATGGTGGCGCTGAAGGAATTTGAAAAATTCACCAGTTCGAAAGAGGCGAAGTGCAACGTAACCGCAGCCATTGAGGCTGTTTCCCGCATGCTGGGAAATACCCCTGCGATTTGTCGCAAGTGCTATGTGCATCCCGAGGTGGTGAATTCATACATGGAAGGCTCTTTGATCGATACGCTCCGTCAGCGGGGCGAGGAAAAAATGTCCAGAGAGTTGTCCCGTCTCAAACCGGAAGAAGCCGCTGTCTTGATGTTTTTGGAAGGGAAGCTCGCAAAAAGCGGCGTCGGCAAAACCGCGTCGCGGAAGATCGCCTGACTTTGTTGTGGCTCGGTCGCCATTGACAACGCGGGGCTGCATCCCGCACTGTCCGGGAAATGATCGAACTGCCGCCCGTGTGCATCACGGGGATGCACCGCTCGGGAACCTCGATGACAGCGAGGCTCCTTTTCGCGTGCGGTTTGTATCCGGGGCGCGAGGAGGAGCTTATTCCCGCGAACTCAGGGAATCAGGATGGACATTGGGAGCATGGCTCTGCGGTCACCGTGAACGAGACTCTTCTGAACGAGTTCGGTGGAGGATGGGATAATCCTCCTCCGCTTCCGAATGATTGGCGCGAGCGCGTCTCTGGAAGCCGTCCCTTGAGCCGGGCGCGCGCTTTCATAGAGGATATGCGTCCAAGGCAACCGTGGGGTTGGAAGGACCCCCGATCAAGCTTGCTGATGCCATTCTGGCTTGATCTGCTTCCAGAGTGTCGCGTTTGTATTTGCCTTAGGAACCCTGTGGAGGTGGCGATCTCGCTCCGCCATCGCGGATCCATGTCCTATGCATTGGGTCTGACGCTGTGGAAAACCTATAATGAGCGTTTGCTCGAATCCGTAGGTCAGGAGCAGCGGATCGTGACGCACTATGAGCAGATGATCGCGCATCCGATTGAGGAGATACAAAGGCTCGCGGATTTTTTAGGTCTGGCTCCTTCGACGCAGGAGGTGGGAATCGCCGCCGGGTATGTGAAAGAAGACCTTCGCCATCACCGAACCGGAATGCGAAAGTTAACTGATGTTTGTGTGGCGCAGGACATCATCATGCTCTACGAGAGCATGTGTGAAGAAGCAGGATGGATTGACCCAGAAGCTGGACATGTCAATCCTTTGCCTAAGGCTGGAACAATGAAGCAGATTGATGTCGGCGCCATGGAGCACGAGCTTCTTTGGCCCGAGGTTGACAAGCTGAAGGCCATAATCGCGGAAAAAGACAGAAGGATCGCGCAAATCGAGTCCAAAGGGTTGGGGGGTGATGACTTGCTCGAAGTTGGAGAGACGGCTGCGCTCCGTTCGCCAAAAGGGCGAAATCTTGCCATGCTCTTCTTTTCGGAAAACGAGGCGTTTAGGGAGGAGATGTCCTTAAATGCGACATGCGATTTCGGAGCGTGGAACAGAGTTCGTTTTGAATTGGATCCAGGGGTCAGGAACAATGTCTTGCGCCTTGATCCCTCATCTGATCCCGGCCTTATCGAGATAGCCGGCATCACGATGCGAGCGCTCGAAACCGGAAGGATCCTGTGGCGCTCGCGCGATCGTGATGCGTTGGAAAAGCTTGTAGTGGCCGGCACGGCTTTGCCGCTGCCACATGAGAGACTCTTAAGGATACTAAACGTCGGGAACGACCCACAGATACTCCTTGGGAAGTTTGAAGGCGAAGAATTTGAGCAGCCTATCGCCCTCGAAGCGTGGATTAAGATCGACACGTCACTCGATGTGATCCGCGCGGCAATGGGAGGTGAGAGCTCGCGGAAGAAGAAAGTGGACGTTAGTCATGCGTTCCCGCCTTTGCCGAGTGATAATCCAGTGGAGTTGCTCGTATTGGAGGAGGGGCGCGATGTTGAATGCCCCGGTTTCCAGAATCACATTCCTTTTCGGTCCTGGCGAAAGGCTTGCTTTTGCATCCCTGATGGAATCGCTAAACGGCGAATCGGTATCAAACTCTCCCGGGCCCCAGGAGTGGTTGAGATCGCCGCCATCACGGTCCGATCTTCAACTACGGGGAGGATAATGTGGCGAGCGCGGGCCATGCCGAGGCTGCGCGGGGTAACACTGGAGGGAACTCTCTATGAGGTTCCGCATCCGCGCCTCCTAAAGCTGGTTAATTTCGCTGACGATCCGCGCGTAAAACTTCCGAAGCTCGACGCCCCGGAGTTCAACGGCTCCGT
Organism: uncultured Verrucomicrobiae bacterium; assembly: GCA_963828525.1. GTDB lineage: Bacteria > Verrucomicrobiota > Verrucomicrobiia > Chthoniobacterales > Chthoniobacteraceae > CAWHEP01. The sequence goes on along the minus strand of CAWHEP010000008.1, from coordinate 179,306 downwards.
AACACTGGAAATCTGGCTTCGCGCGGATGATTCGCCATCCGCGATTCGAAGGGCGTGTCAAGAGGTGAATACGCGCCTGCGGGAAGCTGAAGCGCAGGCAGCCCGGGCTGCGGCATCCGTTCGAGAGGTACAGACGCGATTTGACTCTGAGACTGCGGAGCTATGGAAGCTGGCCTCTGAGTTCGAAACAACACTCCTCAAGGAACGTCTAAATAGAAAACCCTTGCGTCAGGCGGCTGAGGCTCGCGGGTACAATGAATCCGGGTCGCTGGTCGGCAAAGCCGGATGCGCTTCGCGGAAATGGCAGCGTCTTCGCTTTGAGGCGCCTTCCGGCGTGAAGGGGATGTTCATCCTGGAGTTGCCCGGCATCATTGGCATTGTGGATGTTGCGGGAGTATGCGCGCGAGATGCCCGTTCGCGCCGGGTTTCATGGTCTCTACCCTCAAGGGCTATCGGGGACTTTGGTGTCGCAGGGACTGCGGCGCATATTCCGCGCTCTCGTGTCTTCCGTGTCCTTATATGTGGAGATGCTCCTGTTCTGAAATTTCGTCTTCCCGCAGACGCTCAGGAGAAGCCGCTTTGCGTGGAGATCTTCTTAAAGATCACGGATGACATCTCAGCCATTCGTCAGGCTTTGTCCGAGCGGCCCGAAGAGACGGCGCGCGATGTGAGGATCAAGGCTTCCGTGGACCGGGAGAAAGATGAATTGGAAACGGAGTTGACGCGCGTTTCGGCTTTATTCGAGGAGATGGTGACCCATACCCACAAGCTCGGCGCTGATCTGGCGCGTTTGGAGCGCGAGCGCGATCTCGCGCGGGAGGAGAAGCGCATGCAGGATGAACGCTGCGAACAGATGGGACAAGAAGCTCGGAACGCAAAAAGGCAGGAAACGAGGGCGATCGCCGAAGCCGCCGCGCTCAAGCTGCTCATCGAGGCGAGTAATGGTGAATTGGCTCAAGTTCGTTCCCGGATGCGCGAGACAAGGCACAAATTGGACTTAAAAAAGAAGGAACTCGACTCGATCAAGCGCAGCGTGACATGGAAAGCAGTTACACCCTGGCGGAAGATGGAATCGCATCTGAGGAAGAGACTAAACGGGAGCGCTCCTGAACAGCGCGTTCAAAGAAAGGTGCTTTACTCCATCGAATCCTCGCCCGATCCCATCAGCGCATCCCGCGAGGCGCGCGTGGAGGGATGGTGTTGCGTTTCCAGCGGCACGAAGGTTGAAGGAGTGCGCGCCCGGGTGGGAGAAAAGGTGTTCGAAGCAACATTCGGCCTGTTCCGGGCCGATGTTGCCAAGGCGATGGGCGACGCGCCCGGCGCGGAATTTAGCGGGTTCCGAATTCCCGTTGTGTTCCCGCAAGGCCACTCTCGCCTGGAACTCGAGGTCTGTTGCGAGGGAGGTGACTGGGAACGATTCCATTCACGCGATATCGTTGCAGGCGTTTGAGTGATGAGGAGCTCGACCTCTTCTGGGACGGAAAGCAACCGGCTTTCATTCATCCACAACCTGCCGCGAGTACTTGCGCATGGCGTCCCGCCACCATCCATTCATCTCCTGAGCGGGTTGCGACCAGAGAGACTTGTGCAACTGCGCCAGCGACTCGGCATCGGAGAGCAGCGCGACACGCTCCCGGGTGGTGAGTTTATCTGGCCCGCCTGTGATTAACGTGGTCTGCAGGCGTTTCATATACTCCCGCGCATGCTGTTTCTTGAGTGGCCGGGGACGCAGCAACGACACATGCACCGCGTTGACGTAGGGATCCAGCACGGCGAGGCGAAGGCCGTCGTGCTGAGCCTCGTCAAAGATCGCGCCAGTCACATTCGAAGATGGGTGATCCAATCCGCTGAATTCAGCCGGGGGATTCGTTTCCTCAGGTATCATAAAAAACCGATGCCGGAGCATCCAGCGACCGACTCGATCAAGGCTGGTAAAATATGCGAACGGGACGGATAGCACCCATCCGGCAAGCACGGGGATGAGCCATGGCAAAAAAGACGGGAGGAACCAGGAAACGGCGGCGCCTGCAATCAGTCCGGTAAGGGTGACCCAGGCGTACGTTTGTGCCGCTTCAGCCCAACTCAGGCCGACCTCGTCAGATCGATTCTGCGTCTTCCACGCCATCCGCATCCCCAGCATTGTCATCACGACAAAGCGCGTGTGAAAAAGCATCAGGATGGGCGCCGCGAGCACCGAAAGAAGAGTTTCAAGCAAAGCGCTCGCGAACAGCTTTATGACCCCGCCAAATTCGCGCGATCTTCGGAGCGTCGCCGCCAGTCCGAGGAACTTTGGCAGGAACAGCAGTGTCAACGTCAGGACAAGCAGAACTTTCGCGGAGTGTTCGCTCCGGATGCTCTCGTCCATCGATGAGAGGAAAGCGAAACGCGCTTTTTCATGAAAGTTCAGGGCGCTCAGAACCAGAAACAGGAGCCACAGAGGCGACCCAAGGTAAGACATGAGGCCAAAATAGATGTGCAGGCGGTTGGAGAAATTGATGTTGCGGGCAAACAGGAACCAGAAGTGCTGGAGATTACCCTGGCACCAGCGGCGATCCCGCTTCAGACTCTCAGTGAGATTCGGGGGTCCTTCCTCATAGGAACCCGGCTCATCGTAGGCGAACCAAACGTCATATCCTGCCCTCCGCATCAAGGCAGCCTCCACCGTGTCGTGGCTCATGATGTGAAGACGAGTGCCGGCTGGGCCGGGCAGATCAGGCAGGTCGCAAGAGTTCATAAACGGCTCGAGCCGTATGATGGCGTTGTGTCCCCAATAATTGCCCGTTCCAAGGTGCCAGTAGTTGGAGCCTGCGGCCAACACCGGGCCGCACATCCGATGCGTGAACTGCACCACTCGGCGGAAAAGAGACACTCCCCTGACTAAATAGGGCGCGGTCTGGATAATGCCGACCTCAGGGTTTCTCTCCATCATCCGGACGAGACGCACAAAGATGCTCCCCGCCATGATGCTGTCCGCGTCCAGGACGATCATATACCGATACTTCCGGCCCCAGCGGCGGCAGAAATCCGCCACGTTGCCGCTCTTGCCATGCACGGGAACTCGACGCTTCCGATAGAAGATCCTGCCGAACGCATTGAGTTTTTTGCAAAGTCGCACCCATTCCCATTCCTCCTTCAACCAGCAGTCTGGCTTGTCGGAATCGCTGAGAATGAAGAAATCAAACAGGTCAGCCTCGCCAGTTGATTCCACGGAAAGGAACATGTTCTCTACCCCCTGCAGCACCCGCGCGATATCCTCGTTGAACACGGGCATCACGATTGCCGTCCGGGCGAGGGGGATGGATTCCTCCTCTCGTATCGTGTTGCTGATCCGATACGGGTCGCCTTCCGGGCGCAGTGTTTCAAAGAAACCGAATAGGCCCAGGCAAAAGCCGGCCGCGATCTGCGAGGAAAGCAAAACGAAGACACCGAGGAGTATAAAGTCCAGCCAGGACAAAAACTCAATCCGCAGCGCGTCAGCCATCAGTGTGGTTGCGATGAATGTTATTACGGCGACCGCCGCGAAGAAAAGAGCGCGCCGCAAGGCAACCTGATCCGTGCGGATTTCTGAAAGCTTCAGAACTTTCATGAGACGTGCCGATACCACGTGAACGCCGCGAGGAAGATCACGAGCCAGATCACGAATGCTCGCAGCACCGGCCCCCACTCAAATTGTTCGAACGCGCCTCTGGCGATTCTTTCGAAAGTCCCATAGTCCATTTGCTGCGCGTTCATGCGGGACTTATGCATGTCGGGTCCCAGGCTCACTGAGACGTCGTTGATCGCGCGGATGAATTCTACGGGAGGATCGCTGGAGAGGAACGCGTCTCTCCACTCTCTGCCCGCGTCGGTTAGCAAAAGGTGCACGCGCCCTTCCGCCGAAGCGCGCTCACCCGCGTCGCGCATGACGAGACTGAACCATTGATCGGTCATCTCAATTGCGGTTTCGAGCGTGATTGTTGTGGCGTCGCGCTCGGGGGACAGCTCCTTCCTGCCAACGGCCTGCAGCATGATAGCTCTCACAAGTTCGTGCTCGTGCCACTTGTCGCCCAGGCGATAGGCGCGCAGGTAGCTTTCCAGTCGGAGATGCGCGTCGTTCCATTCTTCCACGCAGCCCCTTGTCCGCGTGTTGATGCTCAGGGCGTCCATGTGTAGGTCCACTTCTCAGTCAATGGCTCTCCCTTGAGGAGAAGAACGCAGTGCAACTCGATGGGTGACTTCCTGACTTTCGTGCGGACAAAAAACGTTGCTCGCCACGAGTTATCAAACTCATTCTTGCGTACCTTTACCTCCGAGATCATCCCAGGCGAACTACATCCGACATCCGCGGTGACCGCGCTATCTGCCTTGAGGCCGTTTAGTTTCTCCCCTCCGAAGTCCAGGAACATCTGCCGGTAGTATTGCGCTTCCTGGTAGTCGATGCGGGTGGAAGTGCATCGGCCAATGGGAGGGAGCGCCCGATTCTCCGTAAAGAATGAGATTTCATAGTTCAGCTCCATCGAGCCTCCGGGAGGTGGCGGCTTTTCGGGAGTCCAGAACGCCACGACGTTGTCCGCGTATTCCTTATTCGCCGGGAGCTGAAGAAGGAATACATGACCTTTTCCCCAGTCGCCACCGGGACGCACCCACGCGCTTGGGCGCATGTGATACTTCGCCTCCAGGTCTTGGTAGTGGCTAAAATCGCGATCCCTCTGCAGCAGGCCAAATCCTTTCGGGTGCTCATCTTCGAATGTGTTTACCTGCATCTCCTTTCCCCAGGAGAGAGGACGCCAGATCCATTCGTCCTTGCCGGTATTCATGAGGAGGCCATCAGAATCATGCACCTCCGGTCTGAAGTCCCCAAATGTGTTGCTCGTGTTCTCCCCATACCAAAACATGCTCGTCAGAGGCGCCATTCCCAGTTGCTCCACCTTCTTCCGGAAAAACAAAGTAGCCTTGACCTTTATGATCGTTTCCGCGCCGGGAATAACCTCGAACGCGTACGCCCCTGTCACGCTCTTGCCCTCCAAAAGCGCGTAAAATTCCAGGGCGCGGCTGTCCCGCTCCGGCTGGCGAAGCCAAAACTTCGTGAAGACCGGGAATTCCTCAGTTCGGCGCGCGACCGTATCGATGGCCAAGCCGCGGGCCGACAACCCATAGACTTGCTTCTGCGCGACCGCGCGGAAGTAGCTGGCCCCCAGAAACACAGCCACCTCATCCAGGTAATCACTTCGATTTATGGGATAGTGGATCCGGAACCCGGCATAACCCGCATCCGGCGGCACGGGCTTGTCAAAATGGTTTTTTCCCCAGTCGAACGATGAAGCAGAGTAATCCACCTGCCTCATCGAGGTTCGGTTGATCTCGTAAACAGAGATGGGGATATCATTACCTCCGCCCGTCTGGAAAAATTTTACCTGGAACGGAAGACCCTCCTTGCGCCAGAGACTTTCACTCTCCTTGAAGCGGATATCCCGATACTGGTCGTAAGTCAGCTTCCTGAGAAACTCTGGAAGAGGTGAGACGGGAATCTTGTATGGCCGGGCGGCAGCCTGGCGCGCCTCTGAAACCACGGTATCGAATGTGAAATTATCCTTCTTCAGACGGCTCACCGCAAAGAAAAACAGCGCCGTCGCCATGAGCGCAAAGACGAGGTGTGTCTTCAGGGTATTCACGAGTCTTGTTCTTCCATATCAGTTCGGCCCATGCTGAGGGAGAGTTGACATCACGGGCCCGATGCTTTTCCACTCTTCCGGCGAGAAGATCTTCCAGTAAACGCTATAGCGCTGGTGATGCATCCTGTAGAAGGGGATGAACGTCACTTCTTCCGGTTTTCCTATATCCCGGCTCCGGAATGTAAGCGGATGCCCGGGAGTGGGGTCGATATGGCTGGTGAAATCCTGGAGGTCACAAACAAAACTCGGCGCCTGGGGGGAGGGGACGGAATCGAACTGCGTCTGCCGCTCCGCGTAAGGGCTGGGCATGCCTTCGTTTCCCATCTTTCCGGCAAGAACCACAGGTCCATACAGCAGCGCATAGGTATCCTTCGTTTCTGGTAGCGCCTCCAGCCTCAATTCCATAGGTGTCCGGATATCCACGACGTCTCCATCATGCCATTCCCTCTCGACGGTGAGGTACGATCCGGCGCGCCCCTCTACTTTCTCGGGCAATCCATTCACGTCGACGGTCATCCCGGTTCTCACCCATCCAGGATGTCGTATCTTGATGGCCATCTCGACGGGCTCGGCGCAGCTTATGCGCAACCGGCTTGTTTCCTCTTCAGGAAAAAGCGTGTCCTGCCGGATGGTGACGGCCTTCTCCTTCCACACAACCTCCGATGGAATGAAGAGGTTCACGTAAATAGCGTCTTCATTGTGGAAGTAGATCGTGTCGCCATACTTTGCGTGGTTCTCCATGCCAGTCCCCACGCAACACCAGAACGACTTCTCTGCTGTGGAATACGTTTTGAAATGCCCGGGCTTGAGCGACATCAGGTAAACAAACATCCCCGTTTGGGGATCCTGCGACGCAAGGATGTGGTTGTATAGAGCCCGCTCGTAGAAGTCCATCTTGTCCCCTGAGGGTTCCCATTCGAAGACATGCCTCGTTAGCTTCAACATGTTATAGGTGTTGCACGTCTCGCAGGTGTCCGGACTCAGATGTTTGCAGAAATCCAGAACCGGAAAGAAATGCTCTCTGTCGCTATCCCCGCCGATGACATAAGAACGACGCGTCGCAACGGTCTGCCAGAAGAAGTTTGCCATCTGTTTGAACTGCTCGTCTCCCGTCATTTCATACTCGCGCGCCGCGCCAATGACCTTCGGAATTTGGGTATTTGCATGCAGCCCGTCCAGCTTGTCATCTCCTTGTGCGAGCGGCAGGAGCACCGCCTCGTGGTTGAATGATTTGGCAAGATTAAGATGTTCCGGGTTCCCAGTGACCGCGTAGAGATTTGCGAGAACTTCGTTCATCCCGCCGTGCTCATTTCTCAGGGCGTCCTGCATCTGGCCATGGGGGAGGCGATCTACCCTCCGCTGGAGCCAGGTCGCCATCTCTGTCAGAATCGTCAGTGCCTGCTGGTTGCCAGTATAGGTGTAAGCATCCAGCAGCCCAGCCATAATCTTGTGCAGTGTGTAGTAAGGCGCCCACACCTTTTCGCTCCGGTCCACGCGATCAAAGAAGGTTTCGGGAAAGGCCGCGAGGAAACCAGCGTTGAAGCCGAGGCGGGGCAGCGCCTCCTGGCACATCCAGAGCTCCCTCACCAGATAGTCCACGCGGTCTTTCAGTAGCTCATCGCCCGTGCTCGCGTACATCAGGGAGCAGGCCGACAGGAAGTGCCCCATGCTGTGTCCCCGCAATTCGCACTTGGGATCCTCCCATCCGCCCAGAGGTTTCGACTTCGAGACAATCGCCGCAGTCACCCGGAAGTTGTGAAGAAGACGGTCGGGGTCGAGGGCAAGCAGGAATCTCTTGTCGAGATTCTGCGCCGTTTTAAACGGGCTATCGAGGAGGCGGACGGCGCTTAAAGGAAAAGGATCGACCTTTAGTTCTGCCCTCCCTGCGGAGGCAATTGCCGCTGCTGGCGAAGTAACCGCAATCTCTCCGAGCGCGACCCATGACGTAAAGGTAAGCGCGGCGAGCGTTAGAACAAGGTACCTCATCGGGAAAGCAATGTACGAGTCAGAGAACTTTGCAATTGACCAAGCGAAAAGGTGATCGATAGTTAGCGTCCTAACAGATGTCTGTAAAAACTCTCGAGGATATTCCACGGTATCATTGTCTCCTTAAGGCGGCTGAAGCGTTTCCCACGCTTGATCCCGCTGCCTTCGCCGTTTTCCTGGAGTTCGTCCGCACCAGTGGCGCGGTGATCGCAGCCGAAACCCGCTACCTGGCCAGGTATAATATCAGCCACGGGCGGTTCACTGTGCTGATGCTTCTGCATCGCGGTTGTCCGGAGGCGCGCACTCCCGCCGCCCTCGCGGATGAATCGAACGTCTCACGCGCGACTATGACCGGCTTGGTTGATACTCTCGAGAGGGACGGCATGGTCACAAGAGCGGCCGATGCCGCGGATCGAAGGACGCTTAATATCCGGCTCACCCCTCGCGGCGAAGCCTGCGTCAAAGAACTGCTTCCCGGTTACTTTTCCTGCGTATCTGAAATCATCAAGCCGCTCTCAAGGGCGGAACAGGATCAAATTGTCGGGCTTATGGCGAAGATCCAGGATTCGATCCCTCGTGAAACGGATCCTGAGGATCGGGAATGCGCCAAGGCTGTTGCCTGACGGAGGTATTTTATGGTGAAACGTATGTCTCTCATGGTGGCGACGATGATCTTGTTCATCATCGCGTTGGGTTTGTTTAAGTTCACACAGATACGGACGGCGATGGCAGAGGGAGCCAAACATGCTCCCGGCCCGCCTGCTGTGACCGCGATCACTGCAACCATCCAAAATTGGGAGCCTGTGCTTGGCACTGTGGGCTCGATGCGCGCTGTGAATGGAGTGACTATGAGTACCGATTTGGCCGGCATTGTTACCGAGATTGCGTTCACCTCGGGAGCAGAGGTAAAAAAAGGCGACCTTCTTCTAAAACTCGATACCCGGCAGGAGGAGGCGCAGCTACGCTCGGCGCAAGCGCGGCGTGATCTCGCCAAGATAAACCTTGAGCGGCAAAAAGGGCTGGTGGCGAAAAAGGCCGTCGCCCAGTCCGATTATGACAGTGCCGCGAGCGAGTTCCGGCAGGCCGATGCCATCGTAGAGGACTCAGAAGCGCTGATCGCCAGGAAGACGATCCTCGCGCCTTTTGATGGATGGATCGGTATTCGTCAGGTGAATGTCGGCCAATATTTAAATGTCGGGGCGCCCATTGCGTCGCTCCAATCGCTCGATCCCATCTATGTGGATTTCGCCCTGCCTCAGCAGCATTTGGAAGAACTTTCGGTCGCGAAGAAGCTGAAGGTCAAAGCCGAGGGGATTGCAGAGAAAGAGTTCAATGGAGAAATTTCCGCGGTTGACGCGCTGGTGGATGAGTCCACCCGCAACATCATGGTCCGTGGGACGGTGCCCAATCCGGATCGGAAGCTGAGGCCGGGCATGTTCGTGAAGGTGGATGTCTTGCTCCCGGAGAAAGCGGGCGTTGTTTCCGTCCCGGCTTCTTCCATTAACTACGCTCCATACGGTGACTCCGTATTTGTGATCAAGGATCAGCCAGGGCCGGATGGCACTCCTTTGCACTTGGCGGAGCAGCAGTTTGTAAAGCTGGGGCCGAGTCGCGGAGACCAGGTTTCCATCTTGAAGGGCGTAAAGGAGGGGGATCGGGTTGTCACTTCCGGTGTTTTCAAGCTTCGCAGCGGTTTCCCCGTTCACATTAATAACAGTGTGGCGCCGGGCAATGACGCCAACCCCAACCCGCCCGATACGTAAGCGAAGCGCTCCCCGTGAGACTCACTGATCTATTTATTCGCCGTCCAGTGGTTGCGACGGTCGTTAACCTGATAATTCTGCTCGCGGGTTATCAGGCAATAAAGGTTCTCAACGTCAGGCAATATCCCCGTAGTGATATCGCGGTCATCACGGTAAACACCACTTATGTCGGCGCGAATGCCGACCTCGTGCGTGGGTTTATCACAACGCCGCTGGAGCGGGTTATCGCGAGCGCGGATGGAATCGATTACATCGAATCCCAGAGCGCGCAGAGCTTGAGCACCATCACGGTGCATTTGAAGCTGAATTACGACACGAACGCCGCGCTGACGCAGATCCAGGCGAAAACTGCGCAGGTGCGGAACGATCTGCCACCCGAGGCGGAGTCTCCCGTCATCGAACTGGAGACCGCGGACAACCAGTTCGCCGCGATGTACATCAGTTTCTACTCCAATGATCTGGATCAGAATCAGATCACGGACTACCTGACCCGCGTTGTCCAGCCGAAGCTGACCGCCGTGAGCGGTGTGCAACGCGCTGACATTCTTGGCGCGCGCACTTTTGCGATGCGTATTTGGCTGAAACCAGACCGGATGGCGGCAATGAATATTTCAGCCTCCGAGATTCGCCAAGCCTTGGCCTCCAATAACCGGCTCTCTGCTGTCGGCGCGACGAAGGGGTCGATGATTTCCGTGAACCTGGTTGCCAATACTGATCTGCGGACGCCGGAAGAATTTCGGGAGTTGGTGATCCGCCACGCCAACGGCGCGATCATACGGCTCCGCGATGTCGCGGATGTGGAACTCGGCGCCGAAGACTACACTCAAGACGTCAGGTTCTCGGGAGAGAAAGCGACTTTCATGGGAGTGTGGGTACTTCCGACTGCCAATTCGTTGGACGTCATCAAGGCCGTGCGGGCGGAGATTCCCGAAATCGAGCGTCAGTTGCCCGTCGGGATGCAGGTCAAGATACCATACGACTCAACGCGCTACATCAGCGACGCGTTGAACGAGGTGATGAAGACGCTCATGGAGACGCTGGCGATCGTCGTCGTTGTCATCTTCCTCTTTTTGGGCTCCGTGCGCTCCATAATTATCCCGGTTGTCGCCATTCCTATCTCCCTCATCGGGGCCGCGTTCCTGATGCTGCTGTTTGGGTTTACGCTCAACCTGCTGACCCTTCTTGCGATCGTGCTCGCCGTCGGCCTCGTGGTGGATGACGCGATCATCGTTGTAGAAAACATTGAGAGGCATTTGCAGGAGGGAATGACCGCGTTCGACGCGTCGATAAAGGGCGCGCATGAACTTCTCGGGCCGATCATAGCGATGACTATAACTCTCGTCGCCGTCTACGCTCCGATCGGCGTCCAGGGCGGGTTGACGGGAGCTCTATTCCGGGAATTTGCATTCACTCTGGCCGGCGCGGTAGTGGTCTCCGGCGTGGTGGCGCTGACCCTTTCTCCTATGATGTCTTCCAAGCTCCTGAGGGCTGGCGACTCTCATCGCGGCTTTGCGGGATGGGTGAACAACCGCTTTGATCGACTCCGGCGGGCATACATCGGCAGACTCACTGCCACTTTGAAATGGCGTCCGGTCGTGATCACGATGGGGGTGATTGTTGTATTTCTCATCATCCCCTTCTTCCTCTTTACACAGAGTGAGCTGGCGCCGAAGGAAGATCAGGGGGTTGTCTTCGGCATCGTGCAAGCTGCTCCGAATTCGACCGTGGACCAGACCAGCATGTTTGCCGAGAAGGTGAACGAAGTCTTTAAGTCGATCCCGGAGACTGAGAACACATTTCAGCTCACCAGCCCTACTGGCGGGTTTTCCGGGATGGTCACCAAATCGTGGAGCGAACGCAAGCGGTCTACCGAACAGATCGTGGGCGAGGTGTTCGGGAAGGCAGGCGAAATCCCCGGGGTACGCGTCATCGCTACGACCCCGGAGCCGCTTCCCGGCGGGAGCCAGTTCCCTGTGGAGTTCGTCATCGCTTCCACTGCTGAACCTCGGGAGCTGCTGGATTACGCCAACGCGTTGGTTCAGAAAGCGATGGAAAGCCACCTCTTCATGTTCGCCGACACGGATCTGAAATACGATCAGCCGCAGACAGAGGTCGTCTTCGACCGCGACAAGGTCGCCGCGCTGGGTCTCAACCTGGAACAGGTGGGAAGCGACCTGGGAACGATGCTGGGCGGGAACTACGTTAATCGCTTCAGCAACAGCGGTCGCAGCTATAAGGTAATACCTGAGATCAAGCGTGTTGAGCGTCTGAACGCCGACCAGTTAAACAACTTCTATGTCAGCGGTCCGAACGGCAAATTGGTGCAGCTTTCCACCTTTGCTTCTCTCAAGGAGACCACTGAGCCTCGCAACCTCAACCGTTTCCAGCAACTCAACTCCGCTAAAATTCAGGGCGCGATTCCTCCCGGTGTCACTCTCGATCAAGCCCTGCGAGTTCTGGAAGACGCTGCCAAGGATCTGCCCAAGGGTTTCTCTGTGGACTATGCCGGCACAGGCCGGCAACTGCGACTGGAGGGCAATCGCTTGACGGGTACACTCGTTCTTTCGTTCATCCTCATCTTCCTCGTGCTGGCCGCCCAGTTCGAGAGTTTCCGGGATCCTCTCATCATTCTCGTCGGCTCGGTGCCTTTGGCTCTGTCAGGAGCGCTGCTGTTCTGCTTCCTAGGGTTCACCACCTTGAACATCTACAGTCAGGTGGGACTCATCACCTTGGTTGGCTTGATCTCCAAGAACGGCATCTTGATTGTGGAATTCGCAAACAAGCTTCAGGAGTCGGGAATGAACAAGCTGGACGCCATCATCGAAGCAGCTGGAACAAGGTTGCGCCCGGTGCTCATGACCTCAGTCGCGACGGTCGCCGGCCACTTTCCTCTTGTACTGGCGCGTGGTCCCGGCGCGGGAGCCAGGAACAGCATCGGAATAGTGCTCGTTTCGGGAATGATTGTGGGAACACTCTTCACATTATTTGTGCTTCCTTCCGTGTACATGCTCGTTGCTAAGGAGCGCCGCCACGCGGTTCCTGTTCCGATTGAGCCCGAAACAGAGTCGGAGGAGGAACAGCAACTCGTTGCGGTGGGTGTCTAGCTGTCCATGGATTTGACGAACCGCGTTCATAAAGACCAGCTCGAACATGTGTAGAAATATCAGGAATCTGTTCAACTTTGAGCCTCCGGTCACAAGCGACGAGATCAACGCGGCATCTCTCCAGTTTGTCAGAAAGGTTTGTGGATTCGCCAAGCCATCCGCGCGCAATGAGGCGGCCTTCCACTCTGCGGTTGAAGAAGTGGCGGATGTCGTTCAGCAGCTTCTTCGCTCTCTTGAATCTTCCGCGGCGCCAAAGAACCGTGAACTTGAGGCCGCAAAAGCTCGTGCAAGAGGCCAGCGGCGCTCGTCTACATCCTCTTCGGTGTAGTCAGCGGGAAGTTAGAACTAATCCCGGCTTCGCCGTTCACCCCGCGCGCGGAATTGCGGCGAAACTTTAATGCGTTTTTTCTCGCCACCTTCCTTGTCACCCTCTACAAACGCACTCCCTTTTGATGTCCCACCCCGTATTACAGATTGGCCTCCCGTCAGGCAGCTTGCAGGAGGCGACATTCGCGTTATTCGCGAAAGCGGGATTCAATATTACCAATCCAAAACGCTCCTACAGGCCGGTGATTGATGATCCCGATCTTGCGGTGCGTCTGCTGAGGGCGCAGGAGATCAGCCGCTATGTCGAGCATGGATTCCTGGATTGCGGCCTCACCGGGCGCGACTGGGTTGAGGAAAATCAGTCCGACGTCGAGTGCGTCTGTGAACTTACGTTCAGCAAAGCGAGTTTTCAGCCTACCCGCTGGGTGCTTGCTGTCCCCGAGAACTCCCCGGTTCGCGCGGTGAAGGACCTTGAGGGAAAGAGGATCGCAACGGAAGCGGTGCGGCTCACGAACAACTTCCTGGCGCGACACGGCGTTCGCGCCGAGGTGGAGTTCAGTTGGGGCGCCACGGAGGTCAAAGTGCCAGACTTGGTGGATGCCATCGTTGACGTCACTGAGACCGGCTCTTCTCTCCGCGCGAACAATCTGCGGATCGTGGAAGTGATCATGGAATCTTCTCCGCGGATTATCGCGAATAGGGCCGCGATGGCCGATCCGTGGAAGAAGGAAAAGCTGGAGCGATTGGTCCTGCTCGTGCGTGGCGCTCACACCGCCCGCGACAAAGTGGGCCTCAAGATGAATATAGAGCAAATACAGTTGAAGAATTTGCTCGAAGCCTTACCGTCCCTCCGCAATCCGACGGTTTCGCCACTGGCGCAGGCTGGTTGGGTTGCGGTTGAAACGGTTATCGATGAGAAGGTCGTTCGGGAGATCATACCCCAGTTGAAATCTCTTGGAGCAGAAGGCATCATCGAATATCCCCTCAACAAAGTGGTGTATTAGATTCCGAAAGTCCCGATGGGTTCACTTAAGAAAAGACGTAAAGCAAAAATCGCGAAGCATAAAAGACGGAAGCGGATGAAAGAGAACCGTCATAAGAAGCGTTTGCGCTATAAGTCTTAGTCGCTACATTACGCGATGAACTCATTTCGGCTGGGGATGTTGCCTGGAAAAGGCAGGCGTCTCCAGTGGATTCTGAGCGTATGGATGTTCGCAGCCTGCATCCATGCGGATGCTGCTGCGCGTAGACGTGAGCCACTGAAGTCGGCTGCGGCGCGGCCCGCTCTCCCGGATGATGTTTCTCAGCTGTCCGCGCCTGCGAAAGACCTTCTTCTCCCGCTAGAGGATCAGAGGCGCGCTGACGCGCTCGCGGCCTACATCCAGGGCTTTATCGCTGAAGATAACGCCGATAATGATGTCATGCTCGAGCAGTATCAGAAGGTACTCGCGCTCGATCCCGGGTACTCTGCGCTGGCAGTGAAGGTCGCCTTGGAACTCGCCAGAAGGGGAGAAATCCCCGCGGGAATCGATGTTTTGAAGGATTGCGTGAAGGCCTCGCCCAGGGAGCCTTCCACATACGTCTATCTCTCCCAGTTCTATTTTAAATATCTTAAGAAGCCGGATGTTGGCCTGAAGTACGCGCTGCAGGCGCTTGATCTTGATCCCTCCAACCTTGTCTCTTATGGAGCGGCTTACGACATTTACACGGGCACTAATCAGCCGGCCAAGGCAGAGCAGATACTGGATCGAGCCTCCCGCCTTTCCGTGCGCGATCCCCAGTTTTGGCTCCAGCTTGGCAGGCTCTATACTGAACTGCTCTTGAAGCAGGATGGATCTACCCCGCCTGGATCCCTCAAAAAGATGGCAGGCGCTTACGAGAAGGCCCGAGCTCTTTCTCCGGAAGACCTCGACGTCACCCAGCAGGTTGCGGACTTCTACATCAGCGCTCGGCAGTGGAAATCAGCCATCCCTCTGTATCAAACTCTTATAGAGACCAAAAAGGTGGCGAACGATCCCTCGCTGTTAGCCAACCGGCTGAAGGTCGCGCAGTGCTATTCGGCTCTCGATCAACAGGACGCCGCGATTGCTGTCTTGCGCGAGGCGATCAAGGAGAACCCACTGCAACAGGAAGCCTACGACATGCTGGGACAGGTGTACGAGGAGAAAGGCGACACCGCTGGGGCTCTTTCCAGCTTCCAGCAGTATCTCCTGCTCAATCCCACCCTCTGGCAGAATTATGCTCGGGTGGCTGAGATCGAGATACTGGTGAAGCAATATGATAAAGCGATAGATACGCTCACAGAAGCCCGGCGGAGGTTTCCCGAACGGCCGGAGCTTACATACCGCCTGGCCACTGCTCTCAGCGAGGTGAAGCGCAACCAGGAATCTCTTACAATGTTTGAGGAAGCTGAGCATGAAGCGGAAAACTACCGTGATGATCTGCTCGACCAGCGTTTCTACCTCAGCTACGGAGCCGCGGCAGAGCAGGCCGGTATGATCGACAAGGCCGCTGAATTGTTGAAGAAAGCCATCCAGATGGATCCTCAGCACTCCGGTCAGGCGTGCAACTACCTCGGGTTCATGTGGGCGGACAGGGGAGAGCATCTTGAGGAAGCAGGAGAACTGATCCAGCGCGCCCTCCTCACTGATCCGAACAACGCGGCTTTCATAGATAGTCTCGGATGGTTGTATTTCAAAAAGGGCCAGCCTGAAAAAGCTCTCCCGCAGTTGCTGAAGGCGGCTCAAGCAATTCAGCCGCCGGACTCCGTCGTCTATGACCACATCGGCGATACCTACATGAAACTGGGCAACTCGGCGCAGGCGGTTAACTATTGGCAAAAGGCGGTCGCTTTGGATCGTGATAACAAGGGAATCAACGACAAGATAGAAAGTACTCGCCAGAAGGTGACGCAGGGAAAGGAGGCGGAAAGGGTGATTGTACCCCGCGCGCCCGAGCCTGCTGTGTCGCGGAAGTCAGGTGATTGACCTGCAGTGATTACTCCTTGGCATACAATTGAAAGTTTTCGTCCAGATCTTTAATGACGGTGCATAGATAAACCGGCTTGGGATGCAGGCGGCGATACTTTGAGATTTCCGAACGATTCACCACCTTGAATCCATAGCGTTCAAACATCTTCGCGCCTCGGCGGCTCTCAAAGGTGACCATTTGCCCATAGACGCGCTTCTCGCCGGCCTCGTACCAAGTTACTTGAGATATGCGTCCATCAGCGCCCGCGTAGAGGCGACGCTGCGAGCCTCGGGCAGCAGGTTTATGTGGAAATGCGCGGTTCTCCGCGGAGCCGCTGGGACTTCGCGCCAGCCATAACAGAGGATCCAATGCACGAACCGGCGCGACGCCGTGTTGTAGTTCCAATACCTGAGCATGACCCGAAGGAGGAGGCCCGCGTTCTGATACAAGCTGTAAACCTGCTGCCGGAATGGGCGTTTTGAACCAAGCAGATACCCTTTCACCTCCCCGTCCAGTTCCAGCACAAACGCCGACTCGGGTTCCCAATCGGTGTAGTAGCCTGTCAAGAAGTTCGCAAATAGCTCGCGGTCGGCGAAAACGGGGTCCACTGGCTGGCCCAGGAAACCTGTCTCACAGCAAAGCCGCCTGACGCTCTCCCGATCCCTGTTGGCGTACTTGCGGATGGTGATCTGCTTTTCGCCGTTCATCGGATCAATTCCTGTAGTTGCAAATGACGTCCCGGTAAATCGCAAAAAGATTGGCGAAGACTTTCTGCCAGGAGTAAAGGCTCGCGACCCTTCTGCTGACAGCGGTCCCGATTGTCGCGAGATCCAGCCGGCTCGCCCCTAGGATCGCGGCGGCCAGCGCCTCTGGCGTGTTCTCCGCGGCCCAGTGTGTCTGGTCGCTATGGATGATGCGATCCATATAGCTGCCGCGAATGCCAACCACCGGGGTGCCGCAAGCCTGGCTTTCCAGTGTCACGAGACCAAACGTCTCCTGCACGCCGGGGTGAACGAAAAGGTCGGCGGATGAATACATGGCCGCCAGCTCCATGGAGTTGCCGCAGTACGGCAGCCAGGTCACTGCGCCTGTCTGCTCCTTTAAATGTATGAGCGCGTCCCGCTGCGCGCCGTCCCCCACCGCGAGGAGATGGAAGCGCCCGGGGTGTTGACGCGTGAGAATGTTGAAGGCATCGAACAAGGCGCGTGTGTTCTTCTCGCCCGCGAGGCGGCCGACGTAGAGGAGAAGGAATGCCGAGTCAGAAATATGCAGAGCGCTCCGCGCGTTTGACGCCTTGTCAGGCTTGAAAATGTCCGTATTCACTCCGAGGTCGATGCTGCGGAGGTTCTCGACCCCCCAATCACCTAGAAGCTTTCCCAGCGCGGGTGAGGGGACCAAGGTACAGGAGAAGAGGTTGTAGAGATTGCGTATGTATCTCTTGGAGAGATCCATCACGAAGTCTGTGGCCGTCGCCCCGAAGTATTTCTCTGAGCTTCTCAGGTAAGCCTCCGGGAAATGAGAGTGATAAAAGCCGATTACTGGAATCCGAAGCGCGTCGCCTGAGGCAATCGCCTTCCATGCCACCTGATAGGGGTCGCCCGACTCGATAAGATCAGGACGCTCTTTCTCCAGCACCTCCTCGATTGCTTCCAGTCGAAGTAGCGCCCGGTAGCGAGACGTTTTGGAGATCAGCGGCGACTTGATCGAATACGTGCGCGACCGGCCTTCTACTGTTACGCAATCCTTCTCTCCCGGGACGATGAGCACATGTTCGTCGGCGTCCGTGTGCTGATGAAGATAGAGAATCTTTTCATTCAGATACCGCTTCACGCCTCCGCTGACTGGAGAGTAAAACTGCGTCAGGTCGCAAAGCTTCACTGCATGACCGCCACCCGGGCGCTCAATCCCGTTCCGCCAGGTATTTTTCGGCATCCATGGCGGCGGCGCAGCCCTGGCCCGCCGCGGTAATCGCCTGCCGGTATACGTGGTCCGCGACATCTCCAGCCGCAAAAACCCCCTCCATGTTTGTGCGAACGCCATGCCTTTGAACGAGATAGCCGCTCTCATCCATATCCAGCTTCCCTTTGAACGAGGAAGTATTGGGAGTGTGACCGATCGCCACAAACACGCATTTTACCTCCAACTCCTTTTCGTCACCCGTCCCTGTATCCTTGACCTTCAACGCCTTCATCTCGCCCGCCTCATCCGGGAGGTACTCAACCGGAATGCTGTTCCAGACCGGCTCGATCTTGGCATGCGCCAGAACGCGATCCGCCATGATCTTCGAAGCCCGTAGAGTGTCCCGCCGATGCACCAGGTATACCTTTGAAGCAAACCGGGTCAGGAACACCGCTTCCTCGCAAGCAGTATCACCGCCGCCGATCACACATACGGGCACGTTCCGGTAGAATGCCCCATCGCACGTCGCGCACGAGGTGAGACCGTGGCCGATCAACTGCTTCTCTCCTGGCAAACCAAGCCAGCGCGCGGACGCGCCACTCGCGATGATCATGGTCTTCGCGTCGAGCCATTCCGCGCCTTCGATCTGCGCGCTCACGTGGTCGGACCTTCGCTCGATGTCGGTGACGTAGGAGTATGAAAATCGGGCTCCGAACCGCTGGGCCTGAGCCTTCATGTTTAGGATGAGCTGCGGACCGTCGATGCCATCAGGGAACCCAGGGAAGTTTTCGACGAGTGTTGTCGTTGTGAGCTGCCCTCCGGGCTCTTTTCCCTCAAGGACGAGAGGCTCCAGGTTTGCGCGCGCCGCGTAGATTGCCGCCGTCAGCCCCGCGCAACCGGTGCCAATGATAATCATCTTCTCCATTGGGAGAAGTAAGAACGATATTAGCGCCGGCGAAAGCAAGAAATTCCAGCTTCCCGGCACGATCCCATTCGCAATTGGCTCCTCCTTTCGCATACTACCCACGTGTTTACGGGCCTCATAGAATGCACTGGGGTAGTTGAAAGGTTGGAACCGGTTGACGATTGCGCCCGGCTCTTCCTTACGCTTCCTGTATTGCCCGGCGAAATCGTGTCTGGAGAGAGCGTGTCGGTAAATGGGTGCTGCCTTACCGTGACAGAGCGCAACGAGGCGGGAGTAGCTTTCGATCTTCTCGCGGAAACCCTCGCGCGGACCAACCTTGGGCTCCTCTCGTCCGGACAAATGGTGAATATCGAGAGGGCATTGCCAGCGAGCGGGCGGCTGGGAGGGCATTTCGTGCAGGGACACGTGGATTGCGCCGCGCGCGTCCTTTCGATCTCACAATCTGGCCTCACGTACCGCGTGAAGATCGCGTTGCCGCTCGATTCCGCGAAGTATGTCGTGTCGAAGGGATCCATCGCGGTCAATGGGGTAAGTCTCACGGTTGCTGAAGTGGAACGGGAGAGCTTCGTTGTGTGGATCATCCCGCATACATTTGCCCACACAAACTTTTGCCTGATCGAGGCAGCTTCGCTTCTGAACCTGGAGTTCGATTTGCTGGCGAAGTATGTGGAACGCCTCGTCTCGCCAATCGTGTGACTGCCCTTGAGATCCCGACAAGGCAGGCTCGCTAGATTCCGATGGCAGCGTTCTTTGGGGTTGAACTTTCGGCCAGCGACAGGATCAGGTCTGTCTTGGAGATGCTCCCAACAAGCTTTCGGCTGCTTGCTCCATCCACCACCGGGATGCGCTCCCCGTCGTGATGGAGGAATGTCTTCAGCGCTTCCGCCAGGGAAACGTCGGGCGTGATGGTCGCGAACTCCTCGCGAATAAGATCCCTGGCGGTTACGATTTCCGCGATGTCCGGTTGATTGAGATAAGGCTTGATATCGTGCAGCGAGATCACTCCGGCGAACCGGTCCATTTTATCGGTCACGTAAAGGTAGTTAAACCGGTTCGTTACAAAGTTCTGGGCGATCTGATCGAAGGAGGCGGTCACGGAGACCGACGCCGGATTCGGCTTCATGAAATTGGAGACGCGGAGATCCGCTAGTTGACGCTCGAACAGGCCTGCTCCTTTTCTCTTCAGCGATTCCGAGTAAATGGATCCCTTTTCAATATTCATGCTCGTGTAGTAGGCCACCACGCTACCCAGCATCAGCGGCAGGATGATCTGGTAGTCGAGCGTCATCTCGAAGAGCATGATGATAGCCATGATGGGCGCGTGCGTGGTCGCCGCCAGGAACGACCCCATCCCCACAAGAGCAAGAGCGCTGGGGCTCAGAGCGGTGCTGTGCCAAACATGCCCGATTGCGATTCCGTACAGGTAGCCGAAGCTTGCGCCGATGGACAGTGTCGGCGTGAAGACTCCCCCCACAGCCCCTGAGCCGAAGGTGGTCGCCGTCGCCAACAACTTCAGAATAAGAATGGCGAGCAGAGTTTTCCATGGCCAGCCGCCCCCCAGGATGGTCTCGACGACAGAATACCCGTTGCCGCAGATTTCCGGACGGAGCACCGCCATTGAACCCACCACGAGCCCTCCGGCCGCCAGCTTCAGCGGGATCGGCATCTTTGACAGAGAGAATGCCTTTTCGCTAAGTCGAAGCCCCCGCAGAAAATAGGGCGCGGCCATGCCGCACATGAGCCCCAGGAGCAGGTACGGCGCTGTCTCCCACGCGGAGTTCAGCCGGAACTGGGCGGTGCCATACAGCGCGGTCTCACCCCGGAATTGCCTCAGCGTCAGCGTTGCGACAACAGAGGAAAACACCAGCGGGCCAAAGCTTTCCATCGCCAGCGACCCAAGCAGGATTTCCGCGACGAACATGGATCCAGCGATGGGAGCGTTGTACGCGGAGGCGATGCCGGCCGCGGCTCCGCACGCTACCATGAGTCTTCTCCGGGGAGCAGGGAGGTTCTGAAAACGGCCTACGAGCGAGGCCAGCATGGCGGAAAGTTGCACGATGGGGCCTTCGCTGCCGATGGAGGCGCCGGACGAGATGGAGAATAGAGCGGAGAGGGACTTTGTGAGACTCGGACGAACGGGAACGTTGCCGTCGCCCAGCACAACCGCCTCCATGTAATCTGTGCTGCTATTTTTCTTATAGAGCCGGGTCCCCAGCGCGATGGTCAGCCCGGCCAGAAGTCCGCCACCGGTCGTTATGAGCAGCAGGCGCCAGGGGCTGAGCGCCGTAAAGTCCTGCCGCTCAGTTGCAAAGAGACGGATGCGGTTCGAGAGAAAACGGAAAAGCAGCGATGACAATGCCCCCAGAAAGCCAATCATCCCTGCCCAGAAGAGCGTCACCTGCAGTTCGCTCGGACGGATGAAGTCTCCGAGCCATACCCTGATCTTCAGCAGCCTTAAAAGCCGCTGATTAAGGTTGGAGCGCGCTGCCGCTCCTTCACTCACCGGAGCGTTCACTTCGTGAAGCCGGTTCCAAGGCGGGCGGGTGTGCCTCTCATTTCCCCGTCAAACCAAGTCCGGCAAGGAACGCCTCGCGGCTCTCCGACCCGTAGAGGGCTCTATAGACTTCGGGTTGCCGTACATTCCTCGCCAGGAATCCGACAACCATCAAGTATTCCTGGATTTTTGTCTTGGGAGTGCCGATCAGGAAGAGAAGGTGGATGGTCGTGTTTTCCTTTGTGACTATGCCCGCTTTGCTCCGGCCGATTGCAAGGACGATATCCGACACACATGCGGTTCTGGCATGTGGAAAAGAGACACCCGACGCCAGGGCGGTGGAGCATTCGTCCTCCCGCAGCAAGATGTCCCGGCGCAGACCTGACTCATCAACGATTCGGTTATCACCATCGGCGGATGCCACCAGCTCCTCGATGGCGGGCCGATACGTCGTTGCCTGGAGGTCGAAGTTGAAGCGCGCCGAGCGCAGCACATCGGCGGGGGTAAGACTCATCGTTTTTATACAATCATCCTGGGGCTCGCTCGTCACTCTTTACCTGTTCCCAGAGCGCGTTCATTTCTCCCGCGTCCAATGAGGAGAAATCTTCTTTGCGAACTTTGGCGGTATCCTCCATCCGATGGAAACGCCGGATGAATTTGGAGGTGGAGTCCTGTAAGGCCAGTTCAGCGTCAACGCCTGCCTTCCGCGACAGATTCACCACGGAAAAGAGGAGATCACCAATTTCCTCTTGAAGCCTACTCGGATTATCCAGTTCGGCCTCAACCTCAATCAGTTCCTCGCGTACTTTGCTCAGAACGCTTCCGATGTCTGCCCAGTCAAAACCCGTTCGCGCGGCGCGAACCTGCACCTTTTGCGCGCGCATCGCGGCTGGCAATGCCGGAGCATCCTCAAGCAGCCGGGCGGCCGCTGCCCCCTTTTCCCGCCGTTTGATCTCGTCCCACTGAGTCAGAACCTCTTCCACTCCATCCAGTCGTTTTTCTCCAAATACGTGGGGATGCCGGCGAATCAACTTTTCTGAGATGCCGCGGGCCACATCATCAAATACGAAACGTCCGTCCTCGGCAGCAATTTGGCTGTGCATCACCACCTGTAGCAGGAGATCGCCCAATTCCTCGCGGAGATTTGCATCGTCCTCCCGGTCAATGGCATTGACGACCTCGTAGGCTTCTTCGATGAGATCGCGCCGCAGCGCGCTGTGCGTCTGCTCCCGATCCCAAGGGCAACCCCCGGGGGCGCGGAGCTGGGCGACGATCTTGCGGAGTTCGTTTACAGGTTCCTCAACGCCCGGAACGCTGCCGCTGCGCGTGCCGCCGAAATCAACTTTCATCGTTGTTCTTTGACTCCCCCCTTTTTAGCGCCGCGCTTGCCCGTTCGAGCTTCTCCCGCTCGCTGGCAGACAAGCTCGAAAGCCCACTTTTCGCGATTTTATCCAGCAGCGGGTCTATCGATTCCAGAACAACCTGCCCCTGAGGCTTTCTTGCCCTCGGAGGTCTGCTTGGCGACTCCGCTTTTTTCCCAGGAGACCGGTTTCGGAGGCTGTCAAAACTCGGAAATCCACGGGAATAGTCAACGTAAAGAAAAGCGGCAGAGGCGCTTGACCAGAGAGCGAGGAGGTCAATGAAATCACGGCTGGAAAGCCCATCAAGCGTATAAATCGCAAGGAAGATCCACGCGAGCCATTTCGCCGGTATGCCGAAGAAGAACTGCACCCCGGGATAAAGCGCGACAAAAGCAAGGAACACCGCGAAGTGCAGGTAACGCGGACCCATTAGAATCGCTTCCCTCCAGAAGCCCACTGCGGAGAGCAGGCAAGGCGGCAAAATCAAGAGAACGCCATAGAGCGCCAGGAAGCCGCGCCGGCCAATGAACTTTTCCACTTCCTGCCCGAACCACACCAGCATGAACATATCCAGCACGAACCACAACGTTGGAAAATTGATGAAGGTGTACGTGCCAAACTGCCAGAAATGCAGGCGCTGAAACGCGTCGCTATGGAAGGCCATCCCGCTGAGAAGGCTGACGCGCGTCACGGGCGGGACAAGCACCAGCAACACCATCACCGCAACATGGATCAGCGCGAGAATCCCGGCTGAATAAAGAGGGTAGCGCCCAATCCACGCCATCGGCGCGTAATCATCGGATTCCTTCAGTCCGATCATCCGTCACGACTCCCTGAAAACATTCTGCCAGACAATGACAGAGCGGATTCATTAATCAAGGGATGGTCAGACGGTAATGCCCCGCCGCGCGAGATTGGGAGTGGGGGAGTGAGAAGCTGAAGAAGGACCAGCAAGGCTTCTTAACCTTAAAGCTCCGAATGCGAACCGCCACGTTCTCCATGCCGTCTCAGACAGCCCGGTGTGTTTGGCTGGGCGGAAAATGCTTTCGACCGTTAACGGCACATGGGGTTATGAGGTGAATGGTGCCGCCAGATTATTATGTGGGAAGAATGAAGGAGAGAGGGCGTACGGTGGCGCTGAGGCGTCTCCTGCACGGAGGCGGAGGGATCCGCCGGCTCCAGGCGAGCGAAATGTGTACGAACCTCCACGTGGACCTCCGACTTTACATTGTTGCGGCGGCACGTCACGATTTTGAGCAGACGGGTCTGGATTGATCGCTGGCTGCAGGCTGATTGCAATGGGTTCTGTGACGAACGCGTTACAGACAGGTAACAAAGCAAGTCATCGGCATAATTTAGTGGACGGCCGGGTGGGAAATCCGCTTGGCTTTGGAGGCGCTGGCGATTCGCTAGCCTTTCTGTCGCGTCCGCTAAGCGGAGATGGGGTCGTGTCCGAGCGCGTTGAACCTCCGGCGACTCCGTCCGTCAGTTCCGGTGTCGCAGGTGTAATGTTTCGTGACTCGTCGGCTGCGGGATCCAAATACGCGGCGTTGTTTATCGGGCCCGATGGCAAAGCGCAATTTTCTTCGCGTCCCGTTGGGGCAGATCAGAATCCACCGATTGGCGAGACCGCTGGGGCGTTTTTCAAGCTCGTGCGCAAAGGCAATGAATTTTTTGGATACCAGTCGGAGGACGGGGTTGCGTGGAATCTGGTTTGCGACAGCATCGTGCCGTTGGCAAAGAAAGGATTGGGCGGGTTTGTAGCGTTCCAAAACAACACGCCACCCGCGCGTTACGACGCGGCTTTTACCTATACGGACTCCATTGTTGTCCCCATCAACCTCGCGGGATCCGTTTTTTAGCCCAAAATCGAGTCCAAACTGTAGTTTGCCGAGCAGGCGGGGCATTCCGAGCAAACGCATACCATAGGGCCGCAAACGCGCCCATGAGGAGGATATGCGCCGAAAAGAGCCTCTGAGCTACAGAGGCCGCCTGACTGCGGCTTGCTCCTTTCCATTCCGAACGCTTCAGCACACGGGCCCGCCCCAACCAGTGCTGTCCCCGTTAACCTCGCGACATTTGTCTTTTAGCCTACCTAATCCCGCTTCGAACCCGCTCAGAAACGCGACTCTCCTCGGATATGTTCTGCTTTATTGTGGAGCGCGTTGACCTCTTTAGTAAAGATGAAAGGGTTTTCCCTCGCCGCCTCTTCTTGGGTTTGTCATGCTGCAACGCTGTTGAACCTTCGCGCACTGGCCGCCTTTGTCACCGCGTTCCTGCTTCTTGCGGGTGGAACGGTTTTCGGGCATTATGGCGACGCTGGGCGGTCCACAAAGATCCGCTGCTCATACGGCTCCCTGGCGCTGAGCGTCTGGATCGACAGTCATCCTGAACCGCAGGTTGAACACGTAGTCGCGGGGCGCGACTCGGGTAGATTCACCGAAGGCGAATCCGCAAGGCTAGACTCACGGGAGAGAGCGATTCAGTTCCTGGAGCTTGGCGTGTCGGTAAACGGGGCGCGGACATGGAGCGTCTACAGCCCTGATCTAAGCGGGGTGTATGGCGGGTTGCAGGGCACGGGCGGGCTCGAGGCGACGGTGGACGAGGGAGGCGGGAACATGACGCCGGTGATAAGCGACTATTTCGGCAACGTGGTGGCGGGTCTTGCGGCGGGTTCAGTAAATTGGAATGTGCCGCTCAGCAGTTACGGCGTGATGCCCGGCTACAGCCTGCCGACGCTCGATGGCACATCGGGGTTCGCGCCATGGCAGACGCTTGCGTGGCGCACAAAGCGCATGGATCCGACCGGGTTTCATTACATGGGCGCGAGGTATTATGACTCAATCGCGGAAAGGTTTGTTTCGCCCGATCCGCTGGGATTCGAGGCGAGCATGTCACTATACGACTATGCCAACGGCGATCCTGTGAACAGCCTCGATCCGGATGGGCGGCTCGGGAAGGCGGCGCTTAACCATGCTAAAGCTGACACCGGTTACACCCTTGATATCGCAGAGAACACCTTTTACGACACAGCGTCAGGCGCGCTGAAATTGGCGGCTGTGGCCGACACCGGGATCCGCTCGAATCTGACCTCCTATAACGTCGAGGATTCTGCTTTTAATGACCTCGCACACACGGTTAGCGGGTATCGCAGCCCCTTCGAGAAGGCCGGGTGGTATCGCAACACGGCGCTGACACAAGCCGTTCAAAACACCGCGTCCTTGTTATTGCCGCTAGCCCTTGGTTTCACGGAGACTGAGCCTCCTATTGTTGCCGCAGAGACGGGAGCTAACATCGCGCTCGGTTCTCGCATGGGAGGACTGCGTACGTTTGCTTCGGACATTGGTGCGCAGCACCTTTTGGATGTCCCAGAATCCGAGTGGCAGAATGTATTGATGTCGCATGTGCAGAATCCGACCACGACCTTCCACGTCAACATGGCTGGCTTCTATGGTGACACGACCGAGGAAATGATACTCAACGAAATGGGGAGCGGGTCGAACACCGGGTGGGAATTGAAACAACTCCAAGGGGCTGGGCGACTGCCCCAGGTGAACTTCTACCAAAATGGCAAGCTGCTCTTGAATCCATTCGCACAATGAACCCGACGCCGCTATTCGAGTCCGATAGGAGCTTGGTGATCTTCAGTTATGCAGCAAGTCATGGCTTGCTGCTTCTCCGGAGCAGAAAGACCCCAAGGTTCCGACGCGCTTGGACATCCTGTTTCAAGACGTGCGAGCGATGGAAGTTAGAGCATGGTTCGACGGGATAAGGATTGAGGAGGCAGAGCCGCAGTATTTGGAGAAGCAGGCCAGCAAGCCGGATGAATTGATAGAGCCAGGCAACAGGGTGTATCGGCTTGTTGGTTCCGGCTGGGAGGGGTTCATTGTGGGCGGAATCATGTCGTTTCAGGAAGACCACGAAGAGTTCCTTGCCCCCAGCAAACTGTTAGCGGAAGCGTCGAAGTAGGTTAGATCACAAACCCCCGGCGGGAAGTTGGAAAGTGTGGTCGAGGAGTGGAAACCCGCGGTAGCCACGCAAGGGGCATGGCCTTTTTGAGAACGGACGCCTTACCCCTAACGATGGGTTAGGAACTTTTGGCGCAACGTTGTCGCAGCCGTGTGCGAGGGTTGTCAGCGTTGATGTCGCAAGCCTGTGCGAGCGGATGTCACCGCGGTTGTGCGAGCGATGTCATCGTATTGGCGCAGGCATTGAGCGGGGGGTTGTCAGCGACGCGACGCAAGAACCATCCGCCCCCGCCATGGAGCAAAAAGACATGCCGACAAAAGCCGTCATGCTTTTTGCTGCCGAGCGCGATTCTAGGGGTCAGGCTGCATCTTTGGACACGCCTCGAAGACTCGGTCACATTGGATGGGTATGGCGAGGAGCATTCGAATCGCGTATCCAGGCGCGTTTTATCATGTGATGGCGCGCGGAACCCTGCGAGAATCTATTTTCTAGTCCGATGGGGATCGGCGGCTGTTTTAACGACCGTCGGAGAGGCTTACGCGCGCGAAGACCTGGTGGCGGGCGCATGCTTGGGTGCTGACGTATCAACACAAAGTCCCGCCGAGGCGGCTTAAGGGAATAGAGAGGTTTCGCTGGCGAGCCCCCTCTGAGTGCTGTCCCGTCAGCCTCGCAGGATTCGTTTTCCAGCCCCAGATCGAATCCCGCTGTGAACCGGGTCAGAAACGCGTCCGATCAGGCTATGTGACTCCAGAATGCGGAAGAACATAGTCGCGGCCAAGCGCTGAGATTCCTCAGCGAATTTCCCGCCGACCCGAAGAACGCGATTGCGGACATCTTCGAACCGGGAATAATCTTAACCGATGCCACGCCGTCTGATCTGGGCCTTCCTTTGCCTCTGGCTGGTCTGCCTGAGTCAAGGAGTGGGCTGTTACACGGACGTCGCCGACCGCTTTGATCAGGGGTTTGACGCCGTCGAGAGGCGAACAGGTCTTTCCGCGCAACTGAGCGGCACGAATACTTCAAGTCGGATGGCAAGCATCTCATCAGACTCTGCCTCTATACACGTATAGCAAGCTATGAACCCCTTTCAGCTGCTTTCGTGCGGCGCGTTCCCGCTGCACAGTCACAGTGGTTATCGTTCTCCAGGCGGAGGCGGCGGTGGCCCGAAGCGGTAGGGGCCGTCTGGAGGGGGTGGACGATCCGGCGGGGGTCCTTCAGGGGGTGGTCCATCCGGCGGAGGACCCTCGCTAAAATGGCCATGTCGCGGCGGCGGTGGCGGGCGATCTTCTAGACGAGCGCGCAGTTCTCGCTGCAAAGACAGCAGCTTCTTTTTCTGGTCTTCGCTCAGCGCGCGACTCATCTGGGCGTCCGCGTCGTCGAATACCTTCAAAACCTTCGCGGAAGCCTCTTTGTGGATGGATTCGAGGCTGCTGCCTATCGAGTCAACGATTGGGCGCACCTTGCTGGACTGCTCCTCAGACAGGTCGAGTTCCGACACAAGCCGCCTCAGCATCCGCGCGCGCATCTCCGCCTGCGGAGGCGGCCCAAACAGCGGATGCGTAAAGCGCAAACAAAGGGCCCCTCCGGTCACTCCCCCCAGGAGGAAAGCCGCCGCCAGCGAGGCAAGGATGGGCCATCTTTTCATCAGCGCGTGATCGCCAGGGAGATCGCGGAATCCGCAAACCGCGCCTCACTCGCAGGAGTCGATTTTGCGTCAAGGAAATCCCGGATGCCGGTGTAGCTGGATCCCACGCTGAGAATCGCGACAGCGAACGCGACTCCGAGCGCGCGCATAATCAGTCGGTATGAACTGATTTCCGCGCCTCCGGACGCCCTCGCAATAGCGAGAACGCGCCCGCTGAAGCCGAACGGCTCCTCGGCTGGCAGGGCTGTCATACCCCGCCGCGCCGCGCTCAGCAAGCGATGCAGTTGATGGTCGGGCGAGTTCATGTCCGTTCCTTTCTTTGGAGTGATGCCAGCTTCTTCTTTAGCTTCTGACGCGCCCGAAACGCGCGTACCTTTACCAACGGCCGGCTCCAGCCTGTGAGTGAACTTATCTCGGATACGGATTTCTCCTCGAGATGCAGCAGCTGTATCAGCATCCTTTCCGCTGGGGCAAGGCATTGCAGGAGCGTCTCAAGAAGCTCCTTTGCCTCTGAGCCCGTCGCGCAAGTCTCGCTCTCTTCCGTGGAGTTCAGATTCTCGACCACGGCGAGCTGCTGTTCCGACAAGTCCGCATAGCGAAGTTCAGGTCGCGCTTTTTCGGATCGCAACTGATTCAAGCACGTATTGACGGCGATCCGCGAAACCCAATGCTCGATGGGTACTTTGCCGGAATACTGCGAGAGGTTGCGGAACACCTTCACAAAGATGGCCTGGCATAGATCATCAATATCCGCGCGCTTTGGAAGGTGTGAGCAAACCATCTTGTGAACCAAGGGATAAAGGTGGGTGATCAACTCTCTAGAGGCGCTCTCGTCGCCATCGCGAGCAAAGGTGATGCACCGCTCGATCTCGATCGGGGCATCAGACATTCGCTAGAGGATTGCTCCTTGATGCCGGCATTCACCGCGGGTCTCGGAAAAAATGGATTGGTTTCCACTGAGGACTTCGCAACATACGGTCAATGACACGCCAGGGAGATCAAGGTTACGACACTTCCGCGCTTAAGCCCACTGTGTGATCTGCCTGGGGAAAAGGCAGCGCTCGCAATCTGAACTGTCCCGCATGCAAAAGTCTTCGTAGATCTGCAATAGACCCTGCTGGCGGGCCGCGGTTTTGAGGAGGCGCCCGGCGATGTTGATGCCGCCAAAAAGGCGAATCGCCGCGGTTCGGGCGCGCCGGTTGGTCAGAACGGCGGGCAGTTTGGAGTACTCTTCCCATGCGGAAGGCCGCGACAGGGCAGCGAGCGGGAAAAACACATTAGCCATCATCTCGCTGATGCGCGATTCCCCTACAAGCGCCAGCGGGATGGGAGAAGCTTGAGCGGAAAGAGTGTAGTGAAAATCCCAGAAATCGTCATGGAGATCCCGGAAAAACGCGCCAATTCTCCTCGATTCTCCGGACGCCATGGCCGCCCTGAGGGGTTGCCAATTCCGGACGATCTGCGCCAGAGCAGCGATGCGTCTCTGAGGATGATTTAGGGGCCGTTGGCCGCTCAGCCGCCATTGAGTGGGCAGCAGCGAAAGACGTTCCCATGCCGCCCGCCTCGGCCACCAACCCTGCCAGATGTCTCGCAGATAGGAACGCGTCCCGTCTGGGAACGGCGCCATGTCCGGTTTCAGAAAGCCACTCAACCCGAAAAGCAAAGAGTCGATACCCTGCCTGTCCTTCAGAAGGAGCGAGAGCGGCAATCGCTGCGCCAGGAGAGTGAAGGGGAGGCTGTTCCCCTTGTAGCCAAGGGTGGCGCTGAGAGCCTGGTAAAGAGCTTCCTCATCCCCGTGCGCCATCGCGATCTGTGACATCCTCAAACCTTTCTGGCGCAGCCTGAACTGCGCCGCCGCATCCAGTATGCTCCCCACTTTCTCATCGGAAAGCTCCCGGAGGGGAGCAAGGCACCGGCCTGCTTTTGCTTCCGGCACAATGCCAACGCGCCCCTTTTCGCCGGACGCGTCGAGAAGGACTTGCGGCACATTGCGATGACTCGCGTTGCGCGTGAAGAACGTCGCATCCCCTCGCTGGAAAAAGACGTGCAGCACCACGGTCTCGTATTCAGGATTCACCGCGTGCCCGTGCCTTTCCCAATCCCTGGCGTCCGGGTCGAGTTCTATACATCCTCGGGCTGGCGGGCCGCCATTGATGGAGATCGCAGCCTCCGCGAAGTCAGGGCCGGATTCGTGATTCCAGACGCCAAACTGGATTACTTCGATGCTCTCTCCCGTGGTGCTCTTAAACCGGCAGCCGAACTCCCCGGCGAACCAACGGGCCTGAAGTTCCAGTTCTCCAGATGGTGTAAAGCGCCGGGATGGTTCCTCACGCGCGCTTTCGTCAGGTGGGCGCAACTCAGCGTACCGTTCCGCCTGGGTCATTTTCGGATTACTGGCTGTTTGTCCTTATTGCCGTCTGTAACGCGCGAAGCAGTGAGACGGAGGGGGACGCTGGGTAGGTGTTGATCTCCCTCTGGGCAAGCGAGAAGGCTTCGGAACTTTGCTGGCTGGAACGAAGCGCCCCGACCTCATGGATGGCCACGCGTATGACATCATCGGCATTTGCGTAATAAGTCCGCGCCTTGGTGAACGAGTTCGCCGCAGCCCGGTCGTCGCCGCAGGAAGCCTGCAGTAGTCCAAGCCCTTCGAAGATGATCCCGCTTCGCAGTCTCGCGCCAGCCTCGCGCAACTGGTGTTCGCCGCTTGCTCGGCCCTCGTTGAACCATGCGAAAGCGCCTTCCCGGAAGGCGACCCACTCTGCTGCGCTCCCCGGCGGCTCCACCGAGATGTCCTGAAGAATCTTGAAGGGGCTGTAGAGGGGATCACCCACAAATGTAGTCATCCAGGAGATGACGTTCTGGGACATGTAAGCGCTCTCTGCGAAGGTAAAACCATTTCTTAGACGCTCATTGAAGATGTCGAGATTCGGGGTGAACGGCAGGTAGGGCTCGTACACGTTCCCCATCGACGCGGCGGCCCCATGGAAAAGCAGCGGCGCCGACCCAGTTGCTGGCGGGGTCGCGCAGTGTCGAAGCGCTGAAGGAGTGGATGTGGCATGCCACCGCTCCCCGAACAAACCGGAAATCCCTTCGAGCAAACGGGCCCACCGCTTCCTTGCCATACCAGCCATAGTAAAGAGCCGCATTCCGCATCGGATAACCCGGCGGGAACAACGCGGGTCCCTTCTCGACGATACACGGAATCCCATGCTTCAACGCGTCGTCGGTGAGGCGATCCAGCCATTGATCTCCGATTGCCAGGCCACCCCCAGTCACGTTGCGTTTATTTATATAGGCGAAGCCCCATAGCCCTGTCTTCTCCGTCTCGATCGAGTCTTCGATCATCCTGCGGACAGTGCCATCTGTCGGCCCATCGAGCCTGCAAACCAACATCAGATAAGGCATGTTTGTCCTGAAAATGGAGGTGAAAGATCTGTAGTAGGGGTTTACCAGCGCGCCGGAGATATGCCTGGTGAAAAACCCCAGGGCCGCGAGCTCTGAATCCACAGAAGCCTGGTTGTAAGGCATGATGACTGAGAATCCCTTTTTCTCATCGCCCGGGTATTTGGCCACCTGCTTTATCTTGAGCGGAATGCCGCGCATGAGCGCGATGAACCGCACGCTGTTCTCGATCACGTGCCCGTCGGCCCCCGCCTTCACTTTCCACCATCCGCGCGCGCTGAAGATCTTCCTCAGCGGCTCGGCTATCGTGACGTCATAGTCTTCCCGGTTGATCTCCTCGGCCTTCGAACAATCCAGGCCTACCAGGTGATCCTCCGATATACCTCGCTTCGCCGCGTAGAACTCCGCCAGATCTTTCGAAGCAGGATCAAGGGCGTTAAAGATCACGCGGGTTGCTTCCACAGCCGGAAGCGGCGCCGGCGGAGCAAAAGCCTCCGGTTTCGGCGGCGGTTCCTGAAGTTGGCCGGAAGCGCCTCCCGCTGCCAGCAAGCACGCCCCGACGAGGACTATGGCGAACCGTCTCATATCAAGAGCTTCATCCCGTCGTAGGCGATCCGGACATCGGCCGGGAGGCGCGCCTTCGTCTCCTCATGGCCGAGCTCGTGGCAAACGTGCGTGAACCATGTTTTCTCCGGCTTCACCTTGCTTGCGAAGGCGAGCGCCTCGTCCACGCTCATATGGGTGGGATGTGGACGATGCCGGAGAGCATCAATTATCAGGAATCGCGTTCCTTTTATTCGCTCCAGCACATGCTCGGGAACTTCCTTGCAATCGCTGAGATACGCCGCGAGCGACTTGCCCCCTCTGCTTAATAGATAACCGTTTACTCGCGTCCGGCCATGGAGGATCGGGAGAGCCTCAACGGTGATGTCGCCGAGAGTGAACGGCCCCGCGATCGGGATGGGCAATGGGTTTACGTAGCCGGGAAATCTGTTTTTGCCGTTGAACGCAAAGTCGAAGACACGCTTCAAATGACCCAGAGTCTCCTCAGACGCATAAACGGGCATTGGCTGCCCTGGGTTGCAGAACGCGCGCAGGTCATCAAAACCCATGATGTGATCAGTGTGAGCATGGGTGTATACGACGGCGTCCAGCCTGGTGATGTTCTCCCGAAGACACTGCGCCCGGAAATCGGTGCCGGTGTCTATCACCCATTCACACCCGGGACTTTTCACATGGATGGACGAGCGGGTTCGGGTGTCCCGGGGATCGCTCGAATGGCAGACGGCGCAGTCGCATCCGATCAATGGCACGCCCTGGGAAGTGGCGGTCCCGAGAAACGTGATCGTAATGTCCGCCATGAGTTGAAAAGCGCGCTCACTCTTACATACTCCCCTTGTGCCCGCAATGCTCTCATCGCTTCGGATTCGGAACCTCGCTCTCGTGGAGGATCTGGAATGGAATCTCTCGCCGGGCTTCACAGCCATCACAGGAGAGACTGGGTCGGGCAAATCAATCATCATCGGCGCGTTGAAACTCCTTCTGGGCGAGCGCGCCGAAAAGTCGCTCATCCGCGCGGAAGCGGATCACTGCGCAGTGGAGGCCTCCTTCCATCTTCCCGATTCGGGGGCATTAAATGAACGCCTTCTCGCGCAAGGCCTCGACCCCTGCGCTGAGGACGAGTTGATACTCAAACGGGTTTTTTCGCGCGCCGGAGGCAATAAGCAGTTCGTCAACTGCTGTTCCACCACGCTGAACGTGCTTAAGGAGTTGGGTGATAGTCTCGTCGATCTGCACGGCCCTCATGAACACCAGTCCCTGCTCTCCCCGGAAAAGCAGATGGAACTGCTGGACTCATTTGCTGGCGCAACGGTGTTACGCGGAGATTACGAGGCCGAGTTCCGCGCGTTAGCGGGGCTGAGGGACCTTCAGGCACAACTCTCCACAGACGAAGCCGCGCTGGAGCGCGAGATGGACCTCCTGCGCCATCAGGTCACCGAAATCGAGGCAGCCGAACTCCAGCCAGGAGAGGAGGAAAGCCTCCTGGCGCGTTTCAATCTGGCATCCAACGGGAACCGCGTGATGGCCTTCTGCATGGAAGCGCTCATGCGCCTGGCGGATGAGGATGACTCCATACTGCTCCGTATGACCCAGGTCCAGCGTTCCCTTCGCGAGATCCAGAAGCTCGATATCCACTCGTCGGAGATCGCCGACGGGTTCGCCGCTGCGCAAGCCATGACGGAGGAAAGCGCGCGGGCGATCAGGACGTACGCGGATCACCTCGAGATCGATCCCGAAAAAGTGACGGTGCTTGAGGAAAGAATCAACCTGATCGAGACGTTGAAGCGAAAGTACGGGAAAAATCTCGGGGAAATTCTGCTATTCGGGCAAAAAGCAGCGACCCGTCTCGAGCAAATTGAAAGCCGCGGCGGAGAGATTGAGCGCCTGGGCAGGGAAATCGCCGCGGGCCGGGAGAGGCTTTCCGAAAAAGGGAAGAAGCTTGCCGACAAACGAGAGAAGGCTGCGCCGAAACTGGCTGCCGATGTCGCCTCGCAGTTGCGGGACCTTGGTTTCAAGAAATCGGGATTCGACATTCAGTTAAATAAAGTCGCCGAGCCTCTGCTCCGAGGTTTTGAGACTGTCGAATTCCAGTTCATGCCCAATCCGGGGGAGCCACCAATGCCCCTCAGAACCATTGCGTCCAGCGGCGAAATTTCCAGGGTAATGCTCGCCGTCAAAAGCTCTCTCGCCTCGCAGGACGGCATTCCATTGCTGGTATTTGACGAAATTGACGCCAACGTAGGCGGCGAAATCGCCAAAGCGGTGGGAGCAAAGATGAAGAGCCTCGGCGGGGACCACCAGGTGCTGTGTATTACGCATCTGCCCCAGGTAGCGGGATTGGCGGGAACTCAGTTCGTTGTGACAAAGGAGTTCAGCAACCAGCGCGCCTTTACTCGCCTGGCGAGAGTCGAGGGAGAGGCGAGGGTCGAAGAGATCGCTCGCATGCTCGGGGGACAGAGCAAGTCAGCGGTCGCTCACGCGAAGACTCTCCTGTCCGAAGGCGCTTCAGAGCTGGAGAGCGGCGCTCGCGGCGTCTAGGTAGGCTGAACCACCCGTGCCGGGGAATTACTTCCATATAAAAAGGAGTTGATGCTCCTTAAGGCTACAGCGTAGCTTCTCTGCCTCCGCGGGGCAGGCTTAATTCACCTTCCCTGACCCTCCTGCAACTCACCTTCACCCCTGGCAAATGATTAATCTCCTTCGCAAACACCAACAGTTCCTCATGGTGATGATCACTGTGCTCGTCATCATTGCATTCGTCGGTTTTTACAATATGAACCGGACGGTTCGTGGAGGGGGCACTGGCGGAACAGAGGACGTGGCACTCATCTACCAGCATCCCGTGAGCAGGATGGAGGTGGATAAACAGGTAAGGCGCTACTATCTTGCCACAGATCTGGGCCTCTTTGAGTTGCTGCAATCCCTGCGCGGCATCAGCAAAAATCCGATCGAGGATTTCGTGTGGAACTCGGTCGTCATGGAACATGAAGCGGAGCGCTTGCACATCAGCCCGACCAGTGACGAGATTGTGGCGGAAGAATCTTCTCTTCCGGTGTTCCAGAGCAACGGCGGTTTTGATAGGGACAAACTGGCCGCGTTTATCCAGGAGAAGCTCACGCCCAAAGGCTTCGGAGAGACGGAAATAGATGAACTCATCAAAAAAGATGTAACGGTGAAAAAGGTGAAGGCCTTGATCGGAGCGACCGTCTCGGTCTCCCCGGCTGAACTGCGCTTCGGTTACGAAATCGATAACCAGAAGCTGGAAACTTCGCTCATACGATTCAAGCTTTCTGATTTCGCCTCAAGCGTAAGACTTACCGATGACGATCTGAAAAAAGCATACGAGCAGCGAAAGGAAACACTCCGGTCGGAGGAAAAAGTGAAGGTAAAATATGTCGTCTTCTCACTGTCAGACGCGGAGGCTAAGCTCGCCCCGAAGGAGCGGAACGACGCTCTTGGAAAGCTTGCGAACGCGGCTAGTGACTTCTCCCAGGCTATAACTGAAAAGGGAGCGAGCTTCGATTCAGTGGCCGCGAAGGCTGAACTCAAAACGCGGGAACTCCGACTTTTTTACGAGATCCAGCCCGGACCCGCGCCTCGCGGATGTAGCCGGAGCCACGGACGCCGCCTTTAAAATGACAAAAGACGATCCGAACAGTGACCCGCTTGAGTCACACGACGCCTTCTACGTGCTTCATCTGGAACAGAATGTCCCGAGCCACCGCTCACCTTTGAACAATCCAGGGGTCAGCTTGTCGAGGCTCTCACTACCGAGCGCGAGCGGGAGCTCATGACCTTAAAGGCGACGGATGTTCGGAATAAGCTAAAGGCTGCGCCAACCAAAACTCTCGCCGATATCGCCAAGGAGTTGAACCTCTCCGTGGAGAAGTTGCCTCCCTTTTCGCTTGCTGATCAAAAGCCGGACAATCGCGAAACGGGCATGATCGCCGAGAAAGCGATAGAGATGAAGACGCGCGAACTCAGTGAGTTTGTTCCTAGTGCCGATGGAGGCCTTTTGATATACCTCGAAAAGCGCGATCCGGTTGAAGCTTCAGAATTTGCAAAGGTCGAAAATTCGTTGACTGACCGGTTCCTCCACGGCAAGCGGGAAGTTGTTTTTCATGATTGGCTGAGGCTCTGCCGCGATGTGGCCCGCGTGCAGGCGCTCCCACCTTCGCGCGGCTGAATTGAACATGCCTGAGGATGCGCGAATCGACGAACTTTTTGACGATGCCAACGGAGACCTGGCTGTTGGAGAGCTTGACGCTGCTATAGAGAAATATCGCCGCTGCGTAGAAGCGAATCCGGCTTTCTTCGATGGATGGCATGCCCTCGGCATGGCGCTGATGAAGACTGGACGATACGGAGACGCGATAGGGCGGGGTTACGCTCAGTGCAGCTTCAACCAAACGACCAGTTGGCCTGGTCAAGCCTTTCCCTTTTTTACGTGCGCAATCAGCAAATCAAGGAAGCAGAAGCCGCTGGCGCAAAAGCGAGGATCCTCTCTTGGGGAGGCAAGTTGCGCAAAGAAGAAGAAACGGCCGGGGGAACCCGAGGGATGAGTGAGAAGTTCTACATCACGACGGCGATTGATTACACCAACGCGCCTCCGCACATAGGACATGCCTATGAAAAGGTGCTTGCGGACGTCATCGCGAGGTATCAGCGAATGAAGGGGCGGCAGGTTTATTTCTTAACTGGGGTAGATCAACATGGCCAGAAGGTTCAACAAGCCGCCGAGCGGGAGGGCATTCCTCCCAGGGAATTCGCCGAACGCGTATCCGCAAAATTCTCGGCTCTCTGGGCAAAGCTCGATGTGCGTCCAGATGGGTGGGCGAGCACGACCGATCCGAACGACATGTGCGCATCGTGCGAGAAATCCTGCAAGCCCTCTCATGAGAAGGGGGATCTTTTCAAAGCGGTGTATGCTGGTTTTTATAGCGTGCGGCAGGAGCAATTCCTCACTGAAAAAGAGCGGGGAGCCGACGGGCAGTTCGGGTGAGGAATGGGGC
Organism: uncultured Verrucomicrobiae bacterium; assembly: GCA_963828525.1. Classification (GTDB taxonomy): domain Bacteria; phylum Verrucomicrobiota; class Verrucomicrobiia; order Chthoniobacterales; family Chthoniobacteraceae; genus CAWHEP01. The sequence continues at coordinate 142,237 of CAWHEP010000008.1, read as the reverse complement.
GAGGTCATCGAGATCGAGGAGGAGAACTGGTATTTCCGGCTTTCCTCATACCGCGAATGGCTCGCAGAATTCGTCGCTTCTACGCCGGATTTCGTTCTTCCGTCCTTCCGAAGAAATGAGCTTATCAACGCTCTTGAGAGGCAATCGGGGGCATCTCTGCATCTCCCGTCCAAAGACACGGCTTTCGTGGGGTATCGAACTTCCGTTTGACCCCCTCTTCGTCACCTACGTCTGGTTTGACGCGCTGATTAACTATCTGAGCTTCGCTGGCTACCATGCGTCTCCAGGATCTGGTCTTCCCGAGTTTTCGCCCCCTTTGGGAGTCGCAGCGTTCATCATGTCATTGGAAAAGATATCCTCAGCCCGCCTCATGGGATCTACTGGCCCATGATGCTGCGCTGCCATGGGTTTTCCTGACGCGCAGATGCCTCGTCTATTGTTGCATGGCTGGTGGAATTTGGCAGGCGCCAAAATGAGCAAGAGTGCCGGCAACGTTGTTGATCCTTCCCTTCTGGTGGATAAATACGGCTGCGATGCGGTGCGGTTATTATCTTATGCGCGACATCGCCATGGGACACGATGCCGATTTCAGCGAGTCTCGGTTGTTGCTGCGCTACAACGCCGATCTCGCGAATGATCTCGGAAATCTTCTGAATCGGTCTCTGAACATGATTCAAAAATACCGCGCCGGGAAGCTTTCAAGACCCGGTGACGCCACTGAAAATCGCGCTCATCCCCAGTGCCGCCGCAAGTGTCTCGCTCTTTATGTCGAACGCTTTGACGAGTTTCAGATCCAGTCCGGCCTGGATGCGGTCTGGTCTCTTATTTCCACTTGCAACGCTTTCATCGACGCCTCCGCGCCTTGGAAACTTGCAAACAGCCTGACAAATCCGGTGAACTTGATTCCGTCCTCTACGATCTGGCGGAGTCGTTGCGCATCATCGCCATCATGGTTTCACCCGTGCTCCCAAGCGCGGCCCTGGCAATGCTTGGGCAGTTAAGCACCGCGAGGCCATCGGGGTATCGGAAGCAAAGTGGGGTGGATTGCCAGATGGTCATGTCGTGGGTTCTCCGGTGCCGATCTTTCCCCGTCGTGAAGATGTTGAAGTCCCCGCAGGATGAGGCTCGCGCCCTAAGCAGACGCTCCGTTCTGGCTTCACGATTTCTTCCAGGGTTCGCCGCAACGCGGCATCGGCATCCTCATCCGTTCTATCGCCAAAGAGAGTCATCTCCAGCACCTGCTGCCCAAGGTTGCGCCTTCCGGCCATGACTGCCAGAAGACGGGTGCGGGCCTTTCGGTTCTTCTGGCAACACCGTCGCGCTTTGCTGCTGATGATCCTCCCAGAGGCAGTAAAAAACATGAAGAGGCTTGCCTTGGTAATCAAACACATAGCATTGAAAAGGGATGTCCAGCTTGCCAATATGCATACTCTGGATGCCGCCGTACCTGTCGAGCCGAAGCCCTGCCGCCGGAAGGCAGATGTCCGGTTTGTGGCCCCGCGCCAGCTGCGCCGCCGCGCTTCCCGGGAACCAGCGGAAAAAAAATGTTGTCCAGCGGCTTCCGTCCGCTCCCGTCCACGAACCGGAACGCCCTTCGTTGTATTTGAGAATCACCTTTGTGGTTTCGGGAATTTCTGTGTCATGAAAGCCAGCTTTGGTGACCGGCCAGTCAATCTGACCAGCGTGCACTTTCGGTCACGCCGGATTCGTGCATCCGGTACCATGCTTCCACAGAGAGTTGGGACACCACAAGCCAGACGCCAGCCCTATCACCAGGCGTGCGGGCAGTTTTCGAGCTGCCCAGCGTTTCCGCTGGGGGGCCCGTTCGGATACCTCGGCCGCGCCACGCAGCATCTGAGCGATCTGCCAGAGGCCTGCGAGGCAAACGATCAGCACTGCCAGTCCCGCCGTGTCGTGCCATTTCGTCATTTCATGCGGGCTTTGCTCCGCACTCAGCCACACGAGGAAGAGCGTCCTGCCGAGGTTGCACAGCATGGCAAAAAAACTCCAGCCACCAGGAGCAGGACCCTCCTGCTAAAAGGAAACGGTAAAGTTCACCAAGAAAGAGGGAGATCATCAAAGTGGTCTGCAAGCGAGCGCACCCCGCTGCATGCTTCATCAATCCCCACAGTGCCTGTTGGGATCTGAATAACATTTCCCATCTGCACCGCCGGTATTCCAAACCAGACGAGGGTGGTCACTGTCATCCATGCGTTTCCCCGCATCAGATTCTGCATCAGTCTGTTGCTCCAGGGGCACGGGCCAGGGTACCGCGATCAGGAAAAAAGCGATAGGGAAGCCGAGGTGCCGTGCCCATTTCCATCCACCACTATAGAGCAAAGCCGCTTCACACAGTCCAACAACCGCGAAGGCGAGGCCCCAATCCGGGAGTCTCCAATCGGGGTTCGCCTCCAGAACAACCGCAAAGGGAAAATGCTAAAGGCGCATATCGCAACAGAGGCCGCATGCGGGAATAGGCCGAAACAGATTTGCCAGGCGCTGGCGCATCCTTCCAGCGCTCCCAGAAAAGGTAAAGTGCAGAGGATCGGAACGACCCATCCGTAGCTATACTGCTGATTCAGCGACCACTCGGTCCGCAGCTCATTGACAAGGAGCAGCCAAACCCCGCCGAGCCACCACGACCGTGAGCCAATCTGTTGACGCTGCGCGGATTCCCTGTCACTTCCTGGGGAACGGAAGTGGCATTGCGCTCTTGAAGCGAGGCCGGTCTCGCTAGCGCGCATTCAGGACGTTCTCGCAGCAGTCGCCTGAGTCTCCGCAAGGTCGGCGAGATCGAACTCCACCATCTCCCTCACCAAGCCTGGAAAGGGACGCTGTGGCCTGCCACCTAATCGCCTTTTTGATCTTGACGGGCTGGCCCGACCAGCCGGCGGGTTCGATCGGACGCTCTATGGATTTGTCGTAATCGACGTAATTTTCCCATTGCAAGTCCGGCGACCGAGAACGCCGCCTCGCAAAAGTCCATCACCGAGTGAGTCGATCCTGTGGCAACGATGTAATCGCCAGGGTCGGAGTGCTGCAGCATTCGCCACATTGCATCCACGTAATCCGCGGCATGTCCCCAGTCGCGGCGTCCGTGCACGTTTCCCAGCATGAGCCGGTCAGCCATGCCCTAGTTTGATCCGCGCCACCTGCCGGGAAATCTTTGCGCGTGACGAAGTTTTCGCCCCGCCTCGGCGATTCGTGATTATACATGATGCCGTTGCAGACGAATAGGTTATAGCCAGTCACGGTAAACGCGGCCCATGTCCGTCGCGAAGGCTTTGGCGCAACCGTAAGGGCTGCTTGGCCTGTAAGGAGTCTCTTCCGTTTGGGGAGATTCCGTCGCCCCGCCGAAAATTTCGGACGAGGAGGCGTGGAAGAACCGCACGGGCTGGGGCTGATCCCTGCAAATCTCAAGCAGGCGCAATGTTGCCATCGCCACCTCCTCACAAGTCGATTCCGGAATCTCGAAACTGAACCGACATGGCTCTGACCGGCGAGATGATAGATTTCGCTGAGGTTGGGCGGCATGGATGATGCGGCGGAGGGTTGTCGCATCTGAAAGATCACCATAGTGCAGGAAAAATGACTTTCCATATACGTCGGGCAGATTCCGCAGATGCTCGAGGCGAAGGCGTTGAACATTGCTTGTTCTTCGGACGACGCCGTGCACCTTGTACCCTTTTTTAAGAAGAAGCTCGCAAAGGTAAGAGCCGTCCTGCCCCGTCACCCCCGTGATGAGCGCCACCGGATTCTCGGTGTTCGGTTGTTCCATCTCCATAGTTTATATTCATCGTCATTCTCGCAAGGGAAACATCGAGAAGCTGCTGTCACGGTGGCTGAGCCACGGTCGAACCAGGTCAAGTTCCTCCGGGAAAAGGTCTCTGGTCGTGAGCAGACGCCGCCATTTTTCTTGCTTCCTCCTCCCTCCCGTTGGCTCCAAGCACGGCCACGTACACTGCCTTGTCACGTGCCGCAACCTTTTCCCACGGAATCTGCAAACCCGCATAAGTGTTCAAAGCGGAAGCAGGGTCATTCAGCCGCAGGATGCGAGCGCAAGCGCGGTGCGATGGGGAAGCTCGTTGGGAAGCGCGGTAACGAGTCCCATCGAATGTCCCGAGCCTTTTGCGCATCCTTTTTCAAGAGAGGCTCATGTACGCATAATCATTTCGGATCGCGGGATCATCTTTCCATCGGGCGCCATCTCTTGCAGCAGCAGGTCAGGTTGCCTGCGCATCTTTTCTGGTTTGGGCGATCCTCGAAGGGCGCTCGTAAGCGCTCGGCGCCGAAGGGATATCCTCAGCCAGTGTGCGATAAGCCAGCTCCGCCTGGTCAATCTGCCCGACTTTCTCCGCGTAACGCGCCAGATAGGCCATCTGGGAGACGTTTCCCGTCGCGGCGGTGTGGGCCCGTCTCCATGAAAACTCGGCCGCGTCCTTGTCGCCACGGGCCTCGGCTGATTTTGCATGGAACGCCTGGACATATACGTCGCCCAGCGGCACATCTTTCATTTCCAGGAGACGATCGACATCCTTCCACCGTTTCAGAGACGCCATGGCATCCAGATAGGCCAGGAAATAATCCTGCCTTGTCACCGCGATCTTCTCCGGCAGAATTTCCGTCGTCTTTTGGAACTCGCCCAGGCTATTCAGCCACACCGCCAGCGTATGAAGAGCCGTGCCGTCACCCTTCTTCGTGTCAGTCATTGCCTTCCCGAGGATCTTTTCTCGCTCTGCGGGAACCCTCGCCATGTCCAGTTCGCAAGCAAGAAGTTTGTCCTGCTCCGTGGCAAGGGGATGCTGCCGAAGCAAGTCGGGAAGCGCGGCGACGTGTTCGCGCGGAAAGTCCGGCCGACGGCTTGAAAACCGCAGGGAATCGAGTCCACACTCCCCATGATCCTCGTCGAGTTGCCAGATCGCGTCCCACCCCGCCGCGCGGATTCCGCTCTTCCCGGACGAGATCTCAATCTCGGCGGTTAGAAATCTTCCGCGAAGATTTACCGGGTCGTGCTGCTCGGCGGCTTGCGCGAACCGCAGAGCCCCATCGAGATCGCCTCGCGCTCCGGCGATTCTGGCAGCAAGCCGAAGGTTCTCAGCGCTTTGACCGTCCCGCTGCAACACCTTGCTAATCTGGTCATAAGCCTGCAGCGCGTCTCCTAGCTGCAGGGAAACTTCTGCGTACTCTTTCTCATCCGGGATCGTGGCGTCGCGCGAAGCGCAGAGAATGCTCAGGAAAGGTGCTGCCGCCCGAGGGTCTGCTTTTTCGTAGAAATGAGCCATGGCCCGCAGGGCTGCTGGCTCGTCCGGCTTCAGTCGGTAGGCGGCTTGCGCCTTGGAATACGCCTCCTGCCATTTCTCCTCCGCGAGGAACGTTTCGCTCTGCGCGGCGAAATGACTCGAGCGGGCGCCCTTTATCCAATGGAGGAAAGGCCTACCCCCAAGAACCGCGCATAGCACCGCTAACACAAGGACGCCCAGAAGAACTCGCTTCGGAACGGACCTCGACAAATCTGTCTCATCCAAGGGAATGTCGTTGGGAGGGACGGCGGGATCACCGGTCATAATTGGATGATAATTTCCTTTGCTAATCCAACCTCATATCCGGTAAAGCAGCAAGGACTCAGCCGATATTTCACGCCGCAGCGCCTTACTCCTATCACCCCGCGTATCGTCAGATTCAAGTCGGTTTCCGGGCTTCTTTGCCTGCTCTGCCTTGCCTTGGTCGCGGACGCGCAGGAGGTTCAACGGCCCTCGCAAGTGGGTGAACGGGCTGCGGAATTGCGAACCCGTCCTCCGGAGATAAACGATTATAATCTAAAGGTGGGTCCTGTTCTTCTGAAGGTAAACGCGTCCATGACTGCGGAGTGGAATAATAATCTCAAAAGTTTGCGCCTAGAACGCGCGGCTGACTTCTCCCTCACTACATCCGCCGACGTCAAACTCAGGTGGCAGGTCACGAGAACCAGCGTCCGTATCCTCCGACCCCGCGCTCGGCTCCGGGACACGACTATCGGTTATGCGCGGCTCCCCCCGCCTTTCGCTGGTAGTGGTGCTTTGCTCGCGCGATATAAGCGTGTTTCCCATTTTCGACCACATTGATGGCCCCCGCCTCACTCAAACCCAAGATCGTCTTCCGGTTGCGCTCCGTTTGGGCACGAGTTATCGACCGATTCCGCACGTTCTATTGGAGGTCAATCGGTCTCGACGTCGGGCAAGGAACACTTCTGCCCCAAATCTACGTGACTTGGCCCCACCAGGTGTCGCTTGGAGCTAGATGCCACATTGAGAGAGGTGTTTCATTTAAGTTTGACGGCATTTGGCGGTCGGGGCCTTCATTAGTGTTCGGAGATAATGTTTTTATTGGAGCAGGCTGTGAATTTAATATTCGCGATTCGATTATCGTCGGCAAAAATGTCTTGATTGCATCTGGCTGCAAGTTTATCGATCACGACCATGGCTTTGATTCCCGGACAGTTCCAATAGTGTCGCAGACAGGCGGGGCGGAGATAAAGATCATCGTTGAAGACGACACTTGGGTAGGGGCAAATGTCCTGGTTCTAAAAGGAGTGAGAATCCGCCGCGGTGCAATCATAGCGGCAGGTTCAGTGCTGACGAAATCGGTGGGAGCGTTTGAGATATGGGGCGGGGTCCCTGGCAGGAAGCTCAGAGACCGCCCCCAAGGAACGACTGACAAACCTGTAGCAGGCGCAATAATCTTCGATTGAGGGAGTTTCCGCTGTTCGATAATAGACCGGGTTCAATTACCACCGAATAATGCGGATCGCCTTCCTTTGCTCGTCACTCGATTTCGGGAGGTCTGGTGTGGCAGACTACGTACTCAATCTTGCGTCACAAACAAATAAGATGGGGCATCATTGCGTTGCCCTATCGCTGAACGATTCTGGAACCGGCGTGGTTGTGTGTCAGGAATACGGTGGTGTACGGATCCTGCGACTCCCTCAGGCGATGGGATGGGATCGTCGCATAGAACATGCACAGCAGTGGCTCACTGAAGCAGGCGCTGAGTGGCTAAGCGTCCAAATGGTCTGCTATGGTTTTCAAAAAAAGGGGGTTGTGGTTGGCTTAGGCGATCGTCTGAGGCGCCTCGTGAAGGGAAGAAGAGTTCATATCATGTTCCATGAGCTGTGGATAGGCCTCGCTACCGGATCTTCATTTAAGGAACGTCTGGTGGGCGCAGTCCAGAGACGCTTCATTCTTAACGCTATAAAGGGATGCCGACCACTCGTCATCCATACCAACAACAAAGTATACAGTCACGTGCTCGCGCGGTGCGGCCTAAATGCCCGTGTCCTCCCACTTTTTTCCAATGTTCCTATAATCTCAACGAGCGAGAGTCGATGGCTGATCTCGCAGATTTCCCCTATCGGCTTGATCGAAAGGTCGTCGTTGTGGATTTTCGTCCTATTTGGAAGGCTGCATCCGGAATGGACGGCTACACCGCTTCTTGATTATCTGCTCGAGTTCGCTGCTGACACAAATAGAAAGATCGCACTGACTGCGATAGGGGATATGGGGGATTTGGGCAGACGGTTGTGGGCGCGGACGGAGTGTCAGTTTTCAGGGCGGATTATCTTCAAAAGCCTCGGCATGCACTCCGCGCGGAGAGTCTCTGAGGTGTTGAACTGCGCGGACTTTGGTATTGCAGCCTCGCCGCGGATGCTAATCGAAAAGAGCAGTGCTGCGGCGACGATGGTAGATCACGGATTGCCTGTCATCGTTAGTCGAAACGATCAGCGTTTCGATGGCATATATGCCCCTATGACGTCACCGCGGTTCCTGAGTGTTGACGATACCTTGGTGAAACGCCTGAAAAGAGCGCAACGAAACGATCCAAGATCAAGACTGCCAGAGGTGGCGGCTCAGTTTTTACACGATCTTGCGAATGCGACCGGCCAGAGTAAAGCTGCAGGAGGAGGCTGATAGCGTCGGAATTGCCGGTCTGGTGAGTCCTAATGGGGGGCCTTACCTTGGACGCGAGGCAGCAGCGCGACTAGATGAGGATGCCGTTCCTCCCGTAATCCGGCATCGTGTTTCACATGTCGCCACGCTATAGGGCTGCGGATTTCTTTGAAACTGTACCGATGGAGGAGGCACGCACCCTAGGTTTGGCGACGGCGATAGGAATGGAGGGGCGGGATCACCGGTCATAATTGGATGATAATTTCCTTTGCTAATCCAACCTCATATCCGGTAAAGCAGCAAGGACTCAGCCGATATTTCACGCCGCAGCGCCTTACTCCTATCACCCCGCGTATCGTCAGATTCAAGTCGGTTTCCGGGCTTCTTTGCCTGCTCTGCCTTGCCTTGGTCGCGGACGCGCAGGAGGTTCAACGGCCCTCGCAAGTGGGTGAACGGGCTGCGGAATTGCGAACCCGTCCGCCGGAGATAAACGATTATAATTTAAAGGTGGGTCCTGTTCTTCTGAAGGTCAACGCGACGATGACCGCAGAGTTCAACGATAATATTAATACTGCAAAAGTCAATCCCGAGGCGGACCTTATCCTCACCCCGTCTGTGGGCATCACCCTCCGATGGCAGGCCACCCGGGCAAACGTGGTCTCATTCGACACGACACTCGGCTATTCCGATTATCTGTTCCACCCAAAGTTCAATGTCACGAGTATCGCGGTAGGACCCGGTTCGAGGCTCACCTACGACATCTACACGGGAGACTTCAGGATCAATCTCCATGACCTGTTTTCGATCACCGACGATCCTGTCAGACAAAGTTCTCTGAGTAACGTAGCTGTCTATCAGCAATATGTGAATGTTATCGGCGCCGAAGTGCTTTGGGACCTGAACACAGCGATTCTCACGCTCGGCCTTGACCACACAAATTCCATTACACCGCCGTCTCAGGTAAAGGGAACATCCGGCAATTCACAGATTCCGGACGACACTCACGCCACTGAAGGGCTGACGTTCTCGGCGTTTTTTCCCACAAACCCGATCACCGGATGGGGGATAAATACCAGCGCCTCCTACACTACCTACAGGCAGTCAGCTCGGGGAACTGCCACGTCATTCAGTTTAGGGCCGTTCCTGCAGACCAAGCTGAGCCACTACACGGATTTGACCATTTCGGGTGGCTACCAAGGCATCTTCTTTCGCGCCAACGGCGCCCCTCTCGCCCAGCAGGCATCGGTCATTCAGGGTAACGGACTTTTCATCAATGGCATCAATCCGAACGTGGCGCCCAACGAGAGCGATCTCGCGAGTTTCTACGCAAACGTATCGTTGAACCACAGGCTGAATCGCTTCTACAATGACTCCCTCTCCTTTGGCAGGGAAAATCAGCTCGGACTGGCGTCTTCGCGGGAGTCTCTGACCTTTCTTACCTATACGTCATCTTGGGCGTTCACGCGCCTCATCAGCCTCGTTTCCTCTGTCTCACTGCAAGACGTGGATCAAGCCGGAGCCGTTCCGGGACAGGCAAGCCATTTCGACCAGTTCGTGGCTGGCTTTTCCTCCTCATACCCACTTTCGAGAAAACTCACAGTGTCGTTGAATTATCAATTCAGTTTGAAACTTGCAAATGTCTCGGAGCAGGGGTATCTACAAGACCGGACCGTCGTTCAATTTGCGTATCAATTTTAAGCGCTAGATAAAAAATCCATGGCGAACACGTCCTTTATTTTCATCGTTCTTTCTGTTTTCGCTGTCGCTTCCAGCAACGCCCAGTTGCTCACGTCTCGTTCCGGTCAGCGGGTGATGACAGAAGACTCCCCTGAAAAGACTGAACGTCCCGTTACAAATTATTCCGCTTCTGCGACCGTGGGTCTTACGACCTCCATGGACGTGCTCAACGACACGACAAAGTTGGGGAAGGGCGATGTCGTGAGCTATCGAGTCGTTCAGGATGGCAAGGACCCGATCGCCCTGCGCGTCGGCGATTCCGGCGAGATGGAGGTGCCGATGATTGGACGGGTGCAGGCGGATGGGAGGACCTGCCGCCAACTCGCCTTTGACATCAAGGCTGTGCTGGAAGCCAAGTACTACAAGATAGCGACTGTCATCTTGGGCCTCGATACCGTCTCAGGAAAGTCCAAGGGCAAGGTCTATCTGATGGGAGATGTGCGCCAGCAAGGACCTCTCGATATCCCGCCGGATGAGCCGTTGACCTTAAGCAAGGCGATCCTGCGGGCAGGCGGATTGGGAGACTTTGCTGATATGAGACGGGTCAAACTGATCCGAAAGGTCGGCGGCAACTACAAGACGAATGTGATCGACCTCCGGCCGGTCTTCAAAGATGGACGTCTGGACAAGGACCCTAGCATCGAACCCGGAGACACTGTCATCGTCCCGGAAAAACGCTGGAACTTCTAGTTATGGCTGAAGGCCTCGTCAGTAGCGCGCCGATTACGTTTTCTTCCCGTTTCGCGGTAATACGAACGGAGATATACCGGTTCTTCCTTGCTCTCCGCAGATACTGGTGGGTGCCATTCCTGACGATCAGTATAGGGCTGGCGATCGCCGCCTGGTTCATCTCCCAAGCGCCGCCGGCTTATCTCTCAAGCAGCCGCATGATGGTGAGCGGCAAGATCCTCATCCGCGAGGAGGCCAATTACACCGAGGATCTGGTCAACTTTTTCGGCACGCAGACGCAATTGATGCGAAGCGGTGAGGTTCAACAGCGAGCGCAAGCCCGCGTGCTCGCGCTCCACCCAAATCTGCCGGTGACACCAGTTGATCTTGAGGTTGCCCAATTACCGACCACTTCCATCTTCGTTCTCAGGGCGACAGGAGCTTCCCCCTCTTACACCCAGGCTTTCCTGGACGCGGTCATGGCGGAGTACATCCAGATCAAGCGGGAGATGCGCTCCCAAAAGTCGGAAAGCGCCGTAACTGCGATCACGGAGGAGTTAGGTCGCATTGATAAAGAGCTGGGAGAGTCTGAAAATGACCTCCTCGCCTTTCAGAAAGAACATAACGTTGGTTTTCTGGAGGAGCAGGGCAATAGCGCGGCGAAGTACCTCAGCAGCCTTAATAACGAACTCGCCGATCTTCAAAAGGAATACAACCTTCTTGAAAACGAGGATCTGGATCAAAACCTTGATCGCAAGGGCCAGACAGACGCGGCGCCCGCGCCTGCAAGTCAATCGGATGCGGAGGCCGCTTCACAGAATGTGATGAAGCACTTCGGCGCGGAAGCGGATTACTACGCCGCAAAGCGCAAGCTTTCTCTCCTTCAGGCTCAGAAGCAGCAGGCGCTGCTAACGTTCAGACCCGAGCACCCAAGGATTAAGGAAATTGAGGACGAGATGGCGAGTTCGCAGGATCTCATCGATCTGTTCCGGAAGGAGGCTTACGCCGAGCTCAAGACACAGCGGGAATCCATAGGGATTCGCATCAAAAATCTCAATCAGCTGATTGACACGTGGCAAAAGAAGGCGCTCGAGTTGAGTGGGCTCATCGCCGAATGGGAAAAAATTAAGGCAAAGAAGGATCGTAATCAAGCGCAGTATGATCAGTTGTTGACCAGCTTGGGCAACGTGGACTCCAGCGGCAAGGTCACACAAGATACCGTCACCATTTTGGACAATGCGGATAATCCCCGGTCGGTTAAGCTGGGCATGTGGCGGGCGATCTTCCTGGGGCTAGGTGTCGGCAGTTTTCTGGGACTTGCCATCGTGATCGCTCTCGACAAGATCAACGATCAGATAAAATCCTTCCATGACGTTCAGGCCGGGTTCAAGGAGACCATCCTCGGGCATGTGCCGCGTGAGGCCATCAAGGGAACTCCTCTCGACCTCATCAGGCCTGACGATCCGAGGCACCTTTTCGCGGAAGCCTTTCGGACTATCCGTTCCTCCATTCTTTACCTGCCAATGGATGGAGCGCGGCCCAAATCCCTCCTCATCACCTCAGCCGTTCCAGGCGAGGGGAAGTCCACCGTATCGTCCAACCTGGCGATAACCCTCTCGTTCCTTGGTTGCAAAACTCTTCTTGTGGATGCCGACCTGCGACGAGGCAAGCTGCATAGCTCCTTTGGCGTTTCCGGCTCAGTTGGATTTTCAGAGGTTCTAAGCCAGAAAGTGAGCTGGAAGGAAGCGATACAGCCTACCATGCTCGACAACCTCTCACTGCTGCCACGCGGTCACAATGTCAGCCAGCCGGGAGAGTATTTCCTTAGCAAAACCACCGACCGTTTTTTGCAGGAGGTTTACCGTGAATTCGAGTATATCGTGTTCGACAGCGCTCCGGTGATTGTCGCGGATGATACCGCGAGTCTGGCGCCGAAGATCGATGCTGCCCTTTTTGTGGTTCGCTTTGGAGTCTCATCCGTCCGCTTGACTCACAGGGCTCTGCAGATTTTGTATCACCGGCAGGTGAATCTGCTCGGCTTGGTGCTGAATGACCTGAGAACGTCAGCGCCCGATTACGAGTATTACCAGTATTCCAAGTATATGAAAGAATACACCCGCGCCGGAGGCGCCTAAAGGAAGCCGATGGGAGCGCTTGCCACTCAAATCGATAGGTGATGAGTGCTGCTTTAGAGCCTTTTCAAGCGAGTATCGCGGGCGGACGCGGGCGTCTCCCTCAGGAGTTTCGCTCGTTTGCTTCGACCCGTGGCGGGAGTTAACGCGCGGGAGCCGCATCCCCTTGCGGAGCCTCCTCCTTTACGGGAGCCTAAGTGGGATTGGCTGCGCGCCCGATTTCTAAGGTGGTATAAGCGGCTTGCCGTCTTTTTCGTGGGCCAGGGCCTCACACAGGTGATCAGCCTTTCAACCGGCCTCCTGCTGCTCCGGTGGCTAAGCGTGGACAGCTATGCGCAATACGGGGTGGCCTTCGGCTTTCAATGTACCGTAGCTCTGCTCGTGGATTTTGGCCTCTGCAATTCGATTGTCGCCATGGTTGGAAGCAGAGGCGCGGATGCTCGCGTCGTTGGTGGATACATTCGCGCCGGGCGCGCCCAGCGGAACAGGCTGCTATTGCTGGTCGTTCCCGTTTCCGCCGTGGCCTTTCACGTTGTCGCAAAGCGCCAGCACTGGGCTCTCGCTACTGAACTGCTGCTTTTTGGAGGCATCACGGCGAATCTTTTTCTTCTTGGCCTTGCGTCGTTCTACAGCGCCCCGCTTCTTATTCACCAGAGAATGCGACTGCTCTCAAAGTCTCAGGTGCTCGGCGCGACATCAAGGCTGGGCGCGTGTTGGCTGGCGCACCTCGCCTCGTCATTGGACTCTGTTGGCACTGTATGGTTTGGCGGTTTGTCAGCAGGCATTATCGCGTTCCTTAGCAAACGCGCCTCGCAGCCGCTTTTCGAAGAGCCAGAACAAGCCGACCCGGCGGTATGCCGCGAACTGATGAGATACATTACTCCTCTTATGCCTAGCGTGATCTACTACGCTTTCCAGGGGCAAATCTCTGTTTTCATCATCGGCTACTTTGGACACAGCAAGAATGTCGCCGAGGTCGCCGCGCTCGGCAGGCTGGGGCAGCTCTTTGCAATCTTCGGAAGTGTCAACACCATTCTCGTGGCGCCATATATCGCAAAGTTCGAGCGCGCGCACCTGCTGGCGCGCTACATTTCGCTCATTTCCGGGGCTGCGATCGTTTGCGCGGCGATTGTGGGTTTTGCGCTTCTATTCCCTGGGGTTTTGCTTTCCTTGCTCGGGCCAAAGTATGTTCATCTGCGGCTCGAAGCTGTTTTTACTCTTATCGTCTCGAGCATAGTCTATATGTCTTCCATGCTTTTCACCCTCCATAGCGCAAGGAAGTGGGTGTTCTGGTGGGAAGGAATCACGTGCTGCATCATCGTGTCTTCTGTGCAGATTTGCGGCGTTATGCGTATGGATCTTTCGCTGACCATGGGCGTCATCCATCTCTCAATGTACAGCGCCGTCGCGGCGCTTGCGGTTCAAGCGTTCACCGGAGTGTATGGATTCAGATTCGGGCCGCCGCCGGGTCTGCGTGGTGAAGCAGCATAGAGTAATCCTTTGAAAACTTCAGGCACCCAGCGCTAATGCGTATCGCATTTATCTGTTCCTCGCTTCAACGGGGAAAATCCGGAGTTGCTGACTATGCGATGAGGCTCGCTGGGGAGTGCCTGCGACTGGGACATCCCGTGTTTGCCCTTTCCTTGAACGATCCAGGAACCGATGTCTCGACGGAAGCTTCTGATGATGGCGTGGAAAATATTCGACTTCCCAGTGTGATGCCGTGGAGCGAACGCGTCCGGCTTGCGGATGCCTGGTTGGCGGCTCGCGGCGTGGAGTGCGTCAGCGTCCAAATGGTTTGTTATGGTTTCCAACCCAAAGGAATTGTAATTGGACTGGGCGATCGTTTGCGCGTTTTGGCTTCGCGCAGAGCGGCGCACATCATGTTCCATGAGCTCTGGATCGGCCTGCCGACGGGAGCGCCGCTCAAGCAGAGAGTCATTGGGCAAGTCCAGAGGCACTTCATCCTGGACGCGGTTCGCAAGCTCGCTCCGAAAGTCATGCATACGAACAACCCCGTTTATGAGGGAGTTTTGAAGCGGCTCGGCATTAAAGCGCACGTTTTGCCGCTCTTTTCCAATGTGCCGATTGTCCCGCCAGATGATGACTGGATCCTCTGCCACCCTTCACTCGCTAAGGCTGGCTTAAGCGCCGATACGCGGGAAAAGTTTTGGGTGTTCATTCTTTTCGGAGGCCTCCATCCGGAGTGGCGCCCTCAGCCTCTTCTCGACTATCTACTGCAAGCTGGCCAGATTGCTGGGAAACGCATCCTGCTTGCCTGTGCCGGTAATCTGGGACAAAAGGGCCCCGAAATCTGGAACAGGATGTCGCGGGAATTCGGGGGCAAAGTTTCTGTCGCGTATTTTGGAGAGCAGCCGCCCCGCGGCGTTTCTGAGATCCTGAGTTTCGCAGATTTCGGCATCTCAGCTTCTCCCTGGGCGCTGGTCGGCAAGAGCGGCGCTGCTGCCGCAATGCTGGATCATGGGCTCCCAGTCATCGTTTCCCGCGATGACGCTCGCTTCGGGGCATCCCAGACTATGTCGGTGAAGCTGGGCTCATCAAGATGGACGCGAGCCTCCCGCGGGTTTTATTGGAAGCGCATCGCCGGACTCCGTGCTCGCGGTTGGCGGAGACGGCGGCGCAGTTCCTTCGGCGATCTGGGCGGAGAGAGTGGAGTTTGAGACGCTCGATGCAGGTTACCTACGCCGCCCCCAATCGCGCGCATCATTATGCCTACGCGACCGCTTTAGCTCAAGCCGGTGTTCTCCGCGCATTCGTATCTGGATTCTCGCGCTTTAGTCCGCGAGCAGATCTCCCTGAAGTTGGCGACCTTCTGCTTCGCGCCGATCACATTCAAAATCTCTACCTGGCTGGATTGAAGTTTCGCCTCCCGACGCGGTTAAACGACGCGCTTGGTTACGCCAGCAAAGCATGGATAGATCGGCTGTCGCAAACGTCTGCCCTGAAATCGGACTTGTTTCTCTACTATAATGGAGCGGGACTCGACACCGCGCGAAAGGCTCGGAGAGCTGGCGTGGTATGCGTGACCGAGGCTGTCAACGCGCATGTTGCCGCGCAGGAACAACTCATGCGAGAGGAATATAGGCTGCTGGGGATAGCGTTCCATGAAGCTCCACGCGGGGAGTTTCAACGCAGGTTGCTGGAGTACGCCGAGGCGGACGCGATACTATGTCCCTCGGCTTTTGCTCAGCGATCTTTCGTGGAGCAGGGGGTGCCGGTGGAGAAGATGGTTGTTGTTCACTATGGCTTTCCCACCCAGCATCAGGAGACGACACCGAAGCCCGCTAACGGTGTATTTAGAGTGATTTACGTGGGCCAGGTCGGCATACGAAAAGGGCTGAGATATCTCATAAAAGCGTTTTCCCAGGTTCGATTCCGTCCAAAAGAGCTGCTGATAGTTGGTCCGCGCGCCGCTGTCACCGGTCTTGAGGATTTAGAAATTCCCAGCGATGTCATCTTTACCGGGGCGTTAAAGGGCGAAGCTTTGGCTGCGGCGTATCGCTCGGGAAGCGTGTTCGTTCTTCCCAGTATCGAAGACGGTTTTGGCTTGGTGATCGGGGAAGCGCTTTCCTACGGATTGCCTGTGATCGCGTCGGTCAACACGGGAGCAGCGGATATCCTTACGGAGGGAGTCGAAGGCTGGTTGGTTCCTATTCGCGACCCCGTCGCGATCAAGGACAAGCTTCAGGCACTCGCCGACGATCCCTCGCTCGCCGCCCGCATGTCCGAAGCGGCATTAGCCCGCAATCGCGCGCTCGGCGGCTGGGATGTTGCGGGGCGCAACCTCGTTGACGCGCTCGTTTCCCTGTCCCCATGCGCAAGTAACGTAGCGTACTCCGATCCTAATCGCGGGCAGCCCTAGCGAGGCGTTGGAGTAATTTGCGCGGTGATTGAAGGCTTCACACTCCCCATCTGAGATGAGGAGGCCATCCTTGATACACTTCAATTTTTCACTGATAATGCGGCAATGCGGGAATCCATAGCCACAGCACTGGTCGGGTCGCTGCGGTCTCTCTTGCTGCGATGATAACCAAGCAGCAGCGGCAAGCCCGGATCCTTCGCTGGAGCCTATTGTTTTTAGTCACCACGATCACGTTCGAGGGGGTGGCGAGGAAGGCTTTCCATGCTCTGGCGCTTCCTTTGTTTTTTGCGAAAGACGCGATCACCTTTGCCATCGCGCTTTACATGCTTTTCTGTGAAGTCCCTGCGGGCTTAAGATGGTTGTTGAGGACGTATTGGGTAACCGTATTGCTCTTCATACCGCCGATCATCGTTACGCTTTCCTATGACCCGCTGCTTGCGGCCTTCGGCGCCAAACAGTACCCTCATGTTCCCCGTTATCGCCCTCGCGGCTGGCATGGCATTTTCAAATTCCACTCTGCCCCAGGTGAATGGCTTTTTCAGAATGGTGGCTCTGCTTCTCATACCCACCGTTTTCACCGCTGTTCTCGAACTGAGGCTGCCTCCCACCCATTGGCTTAACCTGTCTGTCGGAGGAGATAGTCTGGAGGGATTCAGCGCGGGGGGACGACTCCGCGTCTCTTCGACATTCGCATTCGTCGCGCAATTTGTAATGTTCCTCAACGCTCAGATGTACGTTCTCGCTCTTCCGCTTCTCGCGGCATCGAGAGTGCAGAGTCGTTGGACGAAGACAGTCTATTACTCCCTCATTCCGGCGCTGCTCATCGGCATGTTCATTACCGGATCCAGGGGAGCGGTACTTGCGAATTTCGTCATGATTGCAATCGCGGGCGCTCTCCTCTTTTTTAGCGGAAGGAGGGTTGCGCAGGCGCTTCCAGCCATGGTGGCCCTCGCCCTCGTCGGGTATCTTGTGTTTCTGGGTTTGAAGCAGATCGCCCCGGACTTTTTCGTTGCGTATGATATGCGGTCCGCTGACACGGAGGAGCATACGCAAAACCAGGAGATGGCCGGGAGGGTTTCCAACATGTTTTTTGGCTGGCTAGAAAATCCGGTAGCCGCCCCTACGGTCTTCGGGCGGGGTCTGGGAGTTATGAGCAACGGCGCGGATAAGCTCAGCGCATATGCGGCTTCCTGGCGGTCGTATGGCCGATGGACGGAGACTGACATGGCAACAACTTTATTCGAAGGAGGGTTCTACCTCATTTTCGTTTGGATGGGATTCCGATTATACGTTGTCGGCCGTTTGATGGTGCAGACCTTCAAAATGCCTGCCGATGATATGTTCTTGCCCGCTGTTTTCGTTGAAAGCTACATCGTACTTATCGGGATTACAGCAACGCTCGGTATTCAGCCACCCATGTCGATCTGGTTTTGGATGGCTGTGGGGCTGCAGAGCGCGTTGACGGCGGATGGGGCCAAGAAATCTCTGGTCCTGGAGCCCGAAGCGCCATTGCCCCTCTCGCGGGGACTCCGGGGCCGCAGCGCTTACGCGGAACGACTGCATGCGCAGAGCGTAGAATGATGGACCGAGGAGAAAAAGTCAGACGAGCGATGCTAATCTTCGACTCTCATCCTGTCCAATACAAAGCTCCTGTATATCAAGAGTTGGAGCGACAGATTCCGGGTCAATTCAAGGTGATCTACGCGACAGACTGTTCGTTGCGCGGGCATCAGGACAAGGATTTCGGGAGAGAGGTGGCTTGGGATGTACCTTTGCTTGCTGGTTATCCCAGCCAGGTCATCAACAATGAAAACGGAGTTCCGCTGAAGGGCTTCTGGAGCCTTCACGGTCGTGGTTTGGGAAGTCTTTTGAGGCGTGAAAAACCCCGGGCAGTGTTAATCTCGCAGCTCAATTATTTGGCGGATTTTGTTCTTTATGGCTGGTGTGTCCTTCTCGGCATTCCAGTCTGGATCAGACACGAGACGCAGGATGAATCTGCTCCGAGGAGGGCATGGACGGCGCTTAAACGCGATATATTCTACTTTCTTGTCTATCTGAATATCGACCACGCTTTCTATGTGGGGCAGCTAAACAGGCGGCATTTGCTTCAACACGGAGTTGATGAGTCGAAAATGTCTTTTGCGCCCTATTGCGTCACATCCCCGGTTGAGACCATGTCGCCGTCCGAAAAAGGCAATCTACGCCGCTCGTGCCGGGCCGAGTTCGGCGTCACGGACGATGAAATCCTTGTCCTTTTCTCAGGCAAACTCATCGAAAAAAAGGATCCTCTCCTGCTAATCCGCGCGCTGGAGGCGCTGGGCGCGGAGCAGCGGAAGCGTTTTCGACTTGTTTATTTGGGATCTGGCGTGATGGAGCAGGAACTCAGGAAGCGGGCAGCTCCTCTGGGCGACAGGGTTAAGTTTGCCGGGTTCCAAAACCAATCTGAACTGCCGCGATTCTATCTTGCCGCGGACATCTTTGCGCTGCCTTCCAGGCGGATGTATGAATCCTGGGGCTTGGTTGTGAACGAAGCATTACAGGCGGGTTGCGCGGTAGTGATGACGGACGCAGTGGGATGTTACGCGGAATTTGGGGAATGGGCGAGAGTGCAAGTCATCGGTGAAGGTGACGCGTCCGGATGCGCGGCAGCTTTTGTGAAGCTCGCGCGGTTTGAGCGGTCATTCGACTGGTGCGAAGAGGGGATTCGCGGTTATAGCTCGCGCGCGGCGGCCTCCGCAATCTCGGTCGAGGCGCGAAGATCAGGACGCCGCGACTAGGCTGTACGGTGGACGCATGAAGCGAAAGATTTTGATCTCCTCTTACGCGTTCGCGCCGAGTATCGGGGGAATCGAAACGGTTACCGCCATCCTGGCCGACGAGTTTGCGAACAGGGGACACGACGTAAAGGTAATCACTCAAACTGCGGGGCCCGATACCGTAGCGCGAACTTTTTCAGTGTTGCGGAGACCTTCCAGTTGGGAACTGATTCAGGCCGTCTGGTGGTGCGACGTATTTATACAAAATAACATAAGCCTCAGGAGCTTATGGGCAGGCTTGCTGTTACTGAAGCCGACAATTCTCATTCACCAGACCTGGCTGTTTCCTGGCCATTCGAACGCGGGTGCCACCGCTCGCCTCAAGGCTTGGGTGCTGCCTCTCTGCGCGAACGTGGCGATAAGCGAAGCCGTCGCCGTCGATCTTCCTCCCTCTACCATTGTGATCGGGAATCCCTTTAGGGACGACGTTTTCCAGGCGGCGGATAAATCCCAACCAAAGAAATGTCTGCTATTTCTGGGACGCCTGGTTTCCGACAAAGGCTTGGATGTGTTGATCGTTGCGCTGGGGCTGTTGCGCGGTGAAGGACGCATGCCCACCCTAACGGTCGTGGGCTCCGGTCCCGAAGAGAGGGCGATCCAGAACCTTGCCAGGGAACACGGGGTCGATGCGCAAGTGAACTTCCTGGGTTCCGTTACGGGCAATGCTCTCGCGGCGATCCTCGCGGAGCATGAAATCCTGGTCATACCATCAAGGTGGCCGGAGCCGTTCGGGATTGTCGCGCTCGAAGGGATCGCCTCGGGATGCATTCCGATCGGCTCTGAAGAGGGGGGACTAAAAGAGGCGATAGGAGCTTGTGGGCTTACTTTCCCTAACGGTGATGCCCGCGCTCTTGCTACGGCGCTCGAAAAAGCGATGGGAGACGGCTCCCTGCGCGAAAGATGTCGTTCCTACGCTTCTGAGCACCTTGAGCGTTTCAAGCGCGGAAATGTGGCTGCAGCCTATCTAAAGATCATCGAAGACGCCATTTCGCGAAAGACAGGATGATGCGCGTGGACGCCGACTCTGCCTCCTCGGAGGAACGGCGCGCTCTGTGTTTCTGGCACCACCCGCCGCCAGACATACGTCGTGTTTTGATCTACCGGCTCGGGAGCCTGGGTGACACCTTGGTGGCCATTCCGGCGCTTCGGTTCATACGGTCTCAGTTTCCCCAGGCGCGCATCACCATCTTGACGAATGAACCAGTCTCCGGAAAGGCGCCTCCCATGTCGGCGATTGTATCAGGCGCCGGACTTTGCGACGATTTTATGGGCTACCCTGCGGGCCTGCGCAGTCCAGCGGCTCTCATGGCAATGCGGAAGGCGCTTTCGGCCGCCCGGTTCCAGGTCATGTTCTGGCTCAATGCAGGGAGGGGTTTGCCAGGCAGTTTTAGAGATCTCCTGTTTTTCAAATGCTGCGGCATTCGCGCCATAATAGGAATCCCCTTCCACCGTCGCGATTTATGGCCCCTGCAGATCAGCTGTTCCGGATTTTATGAATCCGAATCGGCGCGATTGATCAGACGGATCGGCGCGAGCCCGCGCGTGGATTTACAGGAGGATACTTGGTGGGATTTGCGCATCCTCCCCGAAGAGATGGCGGTTGCGGAATCGTTGCTGCGCGTGGCCGGCATTACCCGCCCATTCCTTGCCGTCTGTGTTGGCACGAAGATCAGTTGCAACGACTGGGGCGAGCGAAATTGGACGATGCTCTTGCGACAGGTTGTCAATAGATACCCAACTCTGCCGATCATTTTCCTGGGCGCAGCAGATGAAAGGGAAAAGAGCGACGTTCTGGCCCTGGCCTCCGGAGCGAAAAATTTTTGCGGAGCCTGTTCTCCCCGGGTGAGCGCGGCGCTTTTGCGGAAAGCGCGCTTATTCGTGGGTCACGACAGCGGCCCTATGCATCTTGCCGCCACGGTCGGCACACCCTGCGTAAGCATCTTTTCCGCGCGAAATCCCCCGGGGCGGTGGTTTCCCAGAGGCGATGCCAACATAAATCTCTATCCCGCATCGTTCTTCAGATGGGACGCGGTGGCGGATATCGACTATCAAAAGAAAGCGATCTACTCTATCACGGTGAAGGATGTATTTGATGCGATCTGCCGGTCGATTGGCTAACCGGAGGCTGCGCGCCTGATCGCCCTGAATCTATGAAGGAAATTGTGGAAGCGGGGGGGGCGCAGGGTGAATCGCCGTGGTCTCTCAAAGCAAGGTTAACCATGCTCTTATGGGAGTATTGCTGGGCCGCCCTTTGTGGATGGACGCCAAAGCCGGCAAATCGATGGCGGTTGTTCTGGCTGCGTCGCTTCGGCGCTCGCATCCATGGCAGCCCTTTTGTTCATCAACGCGCGCGCATAAACATACCCTGGAACCTCACGCTTCACGCGCGCGCCTGTCTCGGCGACCGCTCCAATATCTACTGTCTGGGTCCAATCGAGATCGGCGAGGGAGCAGTCATCGCCCAGGAAGCCTACCTTTGTACAGGCACACATAACTTCGTCGATCCGGGGCTCCCTTTGCAAACCGCCAGGGTGGTGATCGGCGCCGGCGCGTTCATTGGGGCGCGGGCCTTCGTGCTGCCGGGTATAACCATTGGATCACGCGCTGTAGTCGGAGCGTGCTCCCTGGTAAGCAGGGATGTGCCCGCTGGCGCGATCGTCGCGGGAAATCCCGCCGTGGTAGTTCGCAAGAAGGCGAATGGGGAGCTTCGTGGACGGTAGCGGGCGCGACGGCGGTAAACGGATCATAGGCGTTGATCTCCTTCGCTGTATCGCCGCCTTGGGTGTCGTATTCATCCACGCTGGCTTGGTTACAGATGGCAGCGTGACGGCGCGTACCGTGCAACTACAAGCTTTGTTTAGTGTCTTTTGTGTGCCCTTTTTCCTTGCCGCTTCCTTTTACTTCTCCGCCGTTTCCATCGCAGGCGCTGCGGGCAGCTTCCGCAAAGCTCAAGCCATACAGAAAACATTTTCTCGTCTGCTCATCCCATACGCGGTGTGGACTGGTATTTACACAGG
This sequence comes from uncultured Verrucomicrobiae bacterium, assembly GCA_963828525.1. Classification (GTDB taxonomy): domain Bacteria; phylum Verrucomicrobiota; class Verrucomicrobiia; order Chthoniobacterales; family Chthoniobacteraceae; genus CAWHEP01. Next base: position 120,061 of record CAWHEP010000008.1, on the reverse strand, counting down.
CGCTCAGATGCTGAAGCAGATCGCCCGCCACTCGGGTGACATGTCTCACGTTCTCAGTGATCCGTTGGGAAGGCTCCTTTTTGGGTGCAGCGGGGTCATGCTCTACTTTCTGCCCCTGCTCGTCGCTGGCCTCACAGTCTTCCAACTTTGCGGGCCCGCCCTTATGAGGATGGGTTTGCTGTCACTCACTGCGTGTTTCTGTCTTTCGATCGTCGCCGCGGAGGCAGTCGTACGCTCAGGGAATCAATTCACGCTGGATGGGAATGCCTTCCATGAGTTGCTACGCGGACTGGCTGGCGGGCTGCCTTGGACGATCTCGGCCCCAATACGCGTTATCGCCGTCCTTCTCGCCCACCTCGTTCGTTGCGCTCCCTATGCCCTCGGGGCATCGATCTCGGCCCGGTTCCTTGTTCCACTGGTTGCGCGGCACCGATCCACCGCCGTCGCGACGGTCGCGCTAAGCGCCGCCTTCCTGGCCGCTGGAATTCTTGCCGCAGATGGCATTCCAGAGGTGATTGTGGGTTTTAGCGGCGTGCTTTTTGCGGTCGGGGCTGGCGCATGCCTGTCCATGGAACCGGCGCCCTGGATATCGCGAGTCGGCGAATGGTCGTTTGGAATATTCCTGTCCCACCAACTCATTCTCGAGTTGATGCAGATGATGCTCAAGAACCGCCTTGCTTTGCCTGCGGGGCCTATGCTCACTTTTGCCCTTGCGATCGCGGCCTTTTCCGGCGCATTCTTCCTGACGGAGTTGGCGGACTTCAGCGATCTCACGTCGCTTCGCGCCGCCTTTGGCCTGCGAGCGAGACGTCGCAACGCCTTGTCGCGCGACCCCGGCGAGGCGCTGCGGGTAAAGTGAGGCTCACGCTTGGGACTGTGCTCTGCTCTCGCAAATAGCGTTTGAATGACGGAGGCTGTGGGGACATTCTCTCGAAATGAAGCGTCTGGTTCGAAACTTCTAAATGCGACTTGCGCTCCAATGGAGACGATGGAAATCTTACCTGGCACGGCGTGGAACGGACTGCTGGCTGAAAAGGATATGACGGTGCCCGTTTCCATATTGATGCCTGTGAAGAATGAGGTGCAAAACCTCCCTCGCGCTCTCCGGTCCGTTGCGTGGGCCGACGAGATCATCATAGTGGATTCCGGCAGCACGGATGGCACTGACGCTACCGCCAGATCATTCGGCGCTAAAGTCGTTCAATTCGAGTTTGAAGGGACTTGGCCCAAAAAGAAGAACTGGGCTCTTGAGACGCTGCCATTCAAGCATGAATGGGTGTTCATCATGGACGCGGACGAGGTTCTTCCTCCTGACGCGGAGGAGGAGTTCCGCGCGATTGTTTCGGATGAAGGGAATCTCAACGCAGGCTACTGGATCAATCGGCGGTTCATGTTCATGGGTAGATGGCTGAAGCATGCGTATTATCCGAATTGGAATCTCCGCCTCTTCAAGCACCATCTTGGTCGCTACGAGAAGCTTACGGTGGCTGCAACGTCCAGCGGAGATAACGAGGTGCATGAGCATGTGCTGGTGCAGGGAAATACGGGCAGGCTCAGGTGCGAGATGGATCATTACGCCTTTCCCTCGGTGGAAGTATTTGTGGAAAAACACAACAGGTACTCCAACTGGGAAGCTTGCGTAGCTACCGATGGGTCTTTACAAGCAAGCACAACTCATCTCCAAAAGGGGAATGTCGGCTTGCGCCGCTCCATCAAAAAGGTCTCGCTCTTCTTACCCTTCCGCCCCGTGTTGCGTTTCCTCTATGTTTATATCTGGCAGCGGGGATTTCTTGATGGCCTTCCAGGATACTACTTTGCGCGGCTGCACGGATTCTACGAATTGCTGTGCGTTGTAAAAACCAAGGAGCTTCAGATGAGGAAAAGCGCGTCGTTCGAGGGGTAGAGAGCCCCATATTCCAAATCTCCCTATCCGCGTTGTCAGGCATGCCAAAGAAGAGGCGTGGACGCCTCCGCATCAGGTAATCCAATCAATGGACACTCTCAGAAAATTAGACTCGCTGAATCCCTTTTCCATCTTGGGAAGGATATGCCGCTTCCCTCTCCGCCTTCTGCCACCCTCCACCGTTGTTCGCGTACGCGCCGGTACAAAACAAAGGTTTCAAATGGGTGTCGGGCTCCAGCATCCTTCGCTGCTGGCTCGGATATTACGAATACGACAAGCAGACGCTCATCGCCGATTTCACGAAGCGTGGAATGGTTGCGTGGGACATCGGAGCAAATGTGGGATTTTACACCCTTGCATTTTCGAGGCTCGTCGGTCCATCCGGCGCGGTGTATTCCTTTGAGCCATATGCCTCGAACGTGGTTATGCTGTTGCGCCACGTATGCTTGAATATGATCGAAAATGTCAGGGTCATCCAGGCGGCGCTGTCAGGTGGAAATGGTATCGAGTCCTTCCAGATATCGAAGTCGCACGCGCAGGGTCGCCTCGGAGCGGATGGTAGCACTTTATATAATGTTCCCACGTTTTCTCCCGATAGCTTCCTCGAAAAGTTCCCCGCAGCCCGGCCCGACGTTATAAAGATAGACGTCGAAGGCGCGGAGTGTCTCGTGTTAAAAGGCGCGGAGCGCCTGCTGCGCGGGTCATCCCCGTTGATCTTGCTGGCTCTCCATGGAGCCGATAAAGCAACTCAATGTTTCGACATCCTTAAGGATTTCGGTTTCACGTGTTTCGCCCCTGACGGGAAAGAAATCGAAAGCGCCTCGGCGATGCCTTGCGAAATCTACGCGAAGAAGCGCTCTTAGGTTGCGTCAAGAGTGCGGTTGCTTCGACACGCGCGCGAAATCGTCCAGATACATATCGGCGACCGCGCCAATCTCATATTTCGTCGCCGTGCGCGCTGCTTCCTTGGCTGCCGCGCCAACCATCTCGGGGTTGGACAACACCATCCCCAGCGTGGCCGCCAGTGTTTGCTCTGGTTTCTCCGCGCGATGATCAAAAATAAACCCATTCAACCCGTCTTGAACGAAGTCTGTGAAGCATGCGAGAGCTGAAACGATCGGAGCGCACCCGTTGGCCATGGCTTCCAGAACGGCTAGGCCAAACGTTTCCCCCTTCTCAGCAACGGACGGGTAAACGAACACGCGGGCTTTTCTGTAGTAGCTCGCCAGTTTGTTATCATCGAACACGGGTCCGATCCATTCGACCCTATCCTCAATGCTTGACGCAGCCCTCTTCAGCGTGGAAAGGTAATCCTCTCCTCCTCCTCCAAACCGGGCCTCTGCAGGCCCTATGATTAAAAGCTTCCAGCCGCTCGTGATCTCCGGCGGCAAAATGGTGAATGCCGCGATAAGAATCCCGATCCCTTTCTCAGGGTGGATTCTACCCGTGTAGAGGATTAAGTTCTGCCTGGCTCCGTAACTTTGCTGATGCCCTGCCAAAGAAGGTGGCAAGGGATAGGGAATTACGCAAACCTTTGACGTAAAGCGTGGGACTTCCCCCAGAATTGCATCACGGATGGGCGAAGAGACCGTCTGCAAGCGCGCGGACCTTCCATAAAGCCTCATCTGACCCTTTGGGAAGCGGCCCACGTGGACGTAGAGGCTTCCTTGCTTCTCTCCAAAGTAGAGGATCGGGAGCCAGAAAGTATTTCCGACCAGAATATCCGCGTCCGGAAGCACCATGAGCGCCTTTGCCGTATAGATAAGGTCAAGGAGCTTGAGCTTTAGGAGAGATTCTGGCGCGTCGAATCCGCCGATCCTTAAATGTCTAACTCCATCGAGAATCTCTTCCTTGGGCAGATTACCATACATCCGGGAGATGTGAGTAACGCTGTGGCCCCGGGCGACGAACTGCTTGCCCAGCGCGAGCCATACTTTCTCGATGGCGCCTCCCATGAGGGCGGGCACCGGAAGAAAGGCTCCTTGGACAATTGTGATGCGCACAGCTCCTATTCCCCCGCGCCAGCATCTCCTGAGAGGAGCGTGAACAAAGTGTGGTTGTGAGTACGCTTCTTCTTCATAGGATCGGTGATTCTTCTGAGAGCGCTCCCGCGCGACAACGGTTCCCGGGTTTCAATTCGGTTGTCCAGATAAATTCAGCAGTCGGGCGCGCGTGATTTCGGGTTGCTCCAACGGCGGAAGGCTATAGTGTCGCTTTCCGCAATGCGGTTCGGCAAATTTTCCCGCCCTCTTGTTCCCGCAATATCGAACCCCGCAGCTACGATGACGCGCCTTGTTTGGTCACAGCTTGCCCGCCGGACGTTTGAATGCGAGTAACTGTCTGGGGGATCAATTATGCTCCCGAGGTAGCAGGCATCGCCCCGTGCAATGTCAGGATGTGCGAAGGATTGCGCGCGATGGGGAACGACGTTGTCATGGTCACCAGTTTCCCTTATTATCCCGCTTGGAAAAAAATGCCTCCGGACAGAGGCGTTTTTTTTCGCAAGGACGACTTAAACAACGTGCCAGTTTATCGTTGCTGGCACTACGTTCCAAATATCGTAACTCCTACGAAACGAATCCTTCACGAGGCGACGTTTGTGGGGGCGTCATTCTTGCGCATCATGTCTCTGCCGAGTCCCGACGTATACGTCGTAGTATCACCTCCACTGCTTCTTGGGTTGGCGGCTTGGCTGGCATCTCTGCTGAAAGGCGCTCCCTTCGTTTTCCATGTGCAGGACCTTCAGCCGGACGCCGCCGTATCATTGGGCATGCTGAAGCCAAACTTTTTCACGCGACTCCTCTATGGCATGGAAGCTTTGGCGTATAAAAAAGCGCGGTTTGTATGCGGGATCAGTCGCGGAATGGTCGATTGTTTTCGGCGTAAGGGTGTTCCCCCAGAAAAGTTGGTTTATTTTCCAAACTCCGCTGAGGCCGTCGATCATGACACGCTCCCGGCCCGAGGCGCGTTCAGGCAGAAGCACGAAATCGCGAGTGGAGATTTCCTTGCCGTTTATTCCGGCAATCTCGGAGTGAAGCAAGGGATCGAAATCCTATTGGAAGCCGCAAAATACATTACGGCGGAAAATATCAAAATCATCATCTGTGGACAGGGCGCCCACCGAGGCGTCCTGGAGGCGGGTATCCGGATGAACACGTTGGAGCGCCGTATACTGCTGCTGCCTTTGCAGGCAAGCCAGGAGTACACGGAGTTGCTGGTGGATTCGGATGTCTGTCTTATCACCCAGCAGCGGGGAGCAGGCGGCGCTTTCTTCCCTAGCAAGCTCCTCAGCGCCCTTGCTTTTTACAAGCCCGTGGTAACCGTCGCGGATGAAGAGAGTGAACTTTTCAGAGCTCTTACTGAAGGCGAGTTCGGTTTGAATGTGCTCCCGGGCCAACCTGAGCAGTTGGCGCAAGTTTTGTCCAAGTTGGCCTCCTCTCCGGATCTGCTAAAGAAGTTCAGTCTCGCTGCTCAAGTTTTTGTTCAGCAGTTCGACAAAGGTAAGATCTTGCGTGAATTCGGCACCGTCCTCCGGGAGGCTGTCGGGGAAGAGAAAACCTTGTTGAAGTGACTTTTGGGGCGTCCAGGCGCCATGGGCTGCCAGTCCGAGAGGCGTTGACAATGCGGTGGCCCGTAACATAAATGGTTCAGTTGATCGTTGATATAGCGCGTTCGCAAGTTCCTTTCCGTTCGTAGATGAAAGTCCCCCGCCTAATCATCCGCGCGCTGCAGAAGTCTTTGCTCAATGTTGCGCCTAAAGAGAAACGTTTGCCCATCTCTTCCTTCACGTCATCGCTGGGCGATGCGAGCCTGAGCTGCGCTACATCGAAGAAATCCTTCAGATGTGTCCCCACCACAGGGTTGCCGTGGATGTGGGCGCCAATCAAGGGCTCTTCTCCTATCGGCTGGAGTCTCTTTTCGACAGAGTCCATGCCTTCGAAATAAATCCTGGACTGTTGCGCAATCTCACCTCCTTCAATGCTGGCAACGTGTGTATCCGAGCGGTCGGACTTTCATCCGCTGCTGGGGAGCAGAATTTTTTCCTCCCTGTGGTCGATGGCGTCCAAATGGATGGCTGGGGGAGTTTGACGTCAGGAAATTTTCCGGAAGCCCAAACCCATCGGTCTATCCGGGTGCGCGTCGAGAAACTCGACTCTTTTCAGATTACGGATATCGCGTTCATGAAGATCGACGCCGAGGGGCATGAATTAAATGTCCTCCAGGGCGCTACTGAAACTTTGCAGCAATGCCAGGCCCGTCTTGTTGATCGAAGTAAAAGACGAAAATCTTGCTGAGTTACGCGCATTCCTTGCATCCCTCCGGCACGAGGAAAAGCCCGTTCACCCATCAGGGGCGTTCAGTGGGGCCATCGGAGAACCGCATTTTTGTCCCTTCGCGAACGTAGGAAGGTTCTTCTGCGCAGTCGGGTGTTCGTGGTTCCCGCTTCGCTACCAACGCCAGCGGCGCAGCTACCGCGTACCGCGCTAATACGCGGTGCCAGGTGGGGCCACCATGTGCCACGCGCTGCTGAAGATGATCACGAAGTCCAGGGAGAGAGTCCAATTTTCCAGGTAGGTGATGTCTGACTCGAGTCTCTTCAAGATATCCTGGGAATCTCTTGCTTCTCCACGGTATCCCCAGACTTGAGCCAGTCCGGTGATGCCGGGTTTAACAAATGTGCGAATGTGATAGTTCGCCATTAGGCGGGAGAACTGCCGGTTGTGTTCAACCAGATGAGGCCGCGGCCCTACAACGCTCATGTCTCCGCGGAGGACGTTCCAAAACTGGGGAATCTCATCGATGCTATATTTTCTAAGCCACCGGGCTGAAGGAAAAACCCGAGGATCATTTGTGGAGGCTTGCCGCGCCGCGTCGTCATTCGCCACGTGCATGGTCCGATACTTTAGAATGAGAAATTCATGGTTTTGAATGCCAGCTCGGGTCTGCCGGAAAAACAAGGGGCCAGGCGATTGACGTCGCTGACAGAGAAACACAATCAACGAAGTGACAGGAAAAATAAACGCCAGAACAGGCAGCGCAACGGCGATGTCCAGAGAGCGTTTCAGGAGCCGGTTCACCGGATTTTGTAACGGTTCGGGCCGCAGAGTGATAAATTGCAACCCGTCGTCCTCAATGTTCACCACGGGATGGTTTAATTTCTCCTCGAGGTCGCTCAGGATCAGAAGCCGAGCGCCCAATCTTTCCGCCACAGAAACCAGATGTTGGTGGACGTGACGGGCCACCGGAAGTTCCAAAAGGATAATCTGTGTGACCCGATGCTCATTAACCACAGCTTCCACCTCGTCGGAGTTGCCTAGCGAGGGAAGTCCATGGACATCTCCGACCGGGGCTTCGTCACAAAGGATGCCGACCACATCGATTCCAAAAGCCGCTTTTCGCTTCAGCCACTGTAGCAGTTTCTCCGCGCGCGCTTTCGAACCGATTAACAGTGTTCGCTCGACATACTCCCCTCGAAAGAGCTTCTGCGCCAGCTTGGCGGGGAGGCTATAATTCGCCCATAGAAGGACCAGGTATAACGTCGGCGCGAAGCTAAAGAGAAACACCCTCGATATAAACCTGTCTCTCATGATGGCCAGGTAGACCGAGATAAGAATGATCGAGAATACAGTCTGCCGGACTGTGATCCGGTGCTGAGTGAGGAGGTCTCGCTGGATCAGAACAGTCTTGTTCTTGCCCTTGTCACGCTCAGCGGATTCCAGAACAATCCCGAATACAACGAGCGCCCAGTAGATGGGGTAGCGGCTAAGAAAAATCGCTTCTGTGCCGCCTCCAAACAGGATGAACCCCGCGACGAACAGCCAGAAAAGAAGGCTGGCGAGCGCACACTCGCAGAGAAGCAACGCGTTCCGAAGGCCATGGGTGCGCTGGGCAATCATTACAACTTTAACAGCGGATAAGTATTGCGCGTCGACGGGCGAGTTGCAACGAGCACTTCCCTTGAAAACGAACAAGTCCCGCCGAGAGGCGGGACTTGTAAGAGCAAAAAGTGACGTTACGAAGGCGAGGCGAACACGCCTCCATCACTGCGAGAATTACTGGCTTACGATGGACGCTCCACCGGAAACTTCGATCCGAGCGGCGATGGCTGCCCCGAGGACAGTCGAACTATTTCGAACAGCGATCGTCCGGTTCACAGCGAGAATGGTTCCTTGAAGGCTGGAGTGGTTATTCAACGCGAAACCAGCGATACCATTGTTTGGGCCGGTCTCATTCTGCTGGCTCGTCCCGAGGACATTGAAGATAACGTTGGACGCGGTCAAAGCGCCGCCGGGTTGGATGACGACCTTCGAGTAGTCCTGAATCGCGAAGAGGTAGTTGGCTGAGCTACTGTTCAGGCCGATGTTGAAGACGAACTTTGAGCCGGTGACTCCAGCCAGGGTCAAAACAGCGCCTCCGGAAAGTGTGAAGTTCTTGATATTCAGCACCGTCGTCCCTGAGGTAGCCGCAGTCAGGGTCAGGCTCTGCGAAGTTCCAGACAATGTGAAGTTACGAGCCTGCGTGTTGGCTGTAGGATTCCAAAAGGTAGTATTCGAACTCGCGTAGGTGGAAGGCGTCGCAGACATCGCCGCGAAAGCATTGCTCGCGTTTGTCGCCGCCGAGATGTCAGGGTTCAAATTGCGATTCGTGACGCTGGACGCGTGAGCCGTGGACGCAACCGTAATCGTCGACGGAGGAGTTGCGCTCGAATTCAAATAAGCGTAGTCCACGCTCGAGGTATCAAGAACACTTGCATGCTGTCCTGCCCCTGCGACTCCAAAGAATCCGGTGATGGAGGAACCTTGTACCAAGTAGTCCGAGTCCGTTGAAGTGTCCTGTCCCACAGAGAGAGCGGTCCAATCTTGTGTGAAACCGTAGCTTGCAAGGAGACCGTTCACTGGATCGGCTTTCGCCGCTGACACTGTCAGAGACAGCGCTGCAGTCAGGAGGAGGAATTTGAATGTATTTTTCATGGGAGTTGGGCGTGGAAATCTGAGACTTTCAGCAGTTTTAGCGATTAAAGCGCAAACGTCAATAATAATCTTGATGTTTCTTTTCAGCAGGACCCTGTGCCGGTTATGGTCGGTTGTATCCCGATGCGCGGTCTTCGCTCGTAGAAATCTGTGTCTGAATTCTTAACCTTCGTCAATAATTAGTTTTTCCGTGCGTATGCTCTCTGTTCGGCCCCCACTCAAGACTCACTCCTCACTGGCCTCGGCAGCAATTGTAGCGGCAGTAATCGCCGCTCCCGCCATGGGCGGCTCAACGCTGTTGTGGTCCGGAGGTGCCCTCTTGATTGGAAGCGGACTCATTCTGTGCGTGTTTCGTGGCCATACGGCGCCCGGATGGGGAGTTTTTGTGTTGGTAACCGGAGTACTATGCGCCGGGGTACTACCATTCCTGCCGGCGCATTGGTTTCCGTCGCTGGAGTGGCGTTCCATCCTGGAGGGGCGGTTTGGACAAAAACTCCCTTTTTCGAGGGCAACTCAGCCATGGTTGACGCTGCAGGCATTCTCCCAGTTAGCGGCTGGTGTCATTTGGGCTTGGTTTCTTCAATCCCAATCCTGGAGAGAGGCAGAAAGTCGCGTGGCTGTGCATCTATTCTGCGGTGGGATGGCGCTGCTGGCGGCCTTCGCCTTGGGCGCGAGCCTGCTTGGGAAGGGTGTCCCATGGTGGTCTGGCCCCCCCCTTCCTGCAGGAATGCTGTGGCCCCACAGCAGTTTTTTCCCGAATCGTAATCAGGCCGCCGATGTTCTTGCGCTGGCTGCCGTCATGACTGTACGCGGCAGCCGTTGACTCGTTGCGACGCCGCGGTCGCGCCGTGTTCTTTCTGGCACCCGCATTGCTTGTCACTGGGGCGGAGGTCGTTAACCTCTATTCTCGGGCTGGAGTCTTCCTGCTATTCGGAGGAATTGTTGTCTGGCAGGTCTGCTCGTTTTACCTCTCCCGATCCGTAAAGGGAGCAGCGATCAGCATGGCGTTGGTCACATGTGCTCTAGCGCTCTTCTTCCTGGGCGGGGGCGCTACTCTGGAGCGCTTCCAGAATGGGAAATTCAAAAACCTCCTTCGCGGCGAGGACTACCGGGTTCTGATCCAAAGTGACGCTTTCGCAATGTCAATGCATGCTCCATTTCTCGGAGTCGGGTTGGGCAACTTCAAACCCTTGTTCCCCATCTATAGAGACAAGTCGGTTCTTCAGAACACAATCCTCCATCCCGAAAGCGATTGGTTGTGGATGGGCGCGGAGATGGGGTGGATAGCGGTTTTGTTCCTGGCCGCCGCTATTGCGCTACAGATCAGGCGCTGCTTCCCTTTCGACCCCGGCTCTTCTCCCTATCTCCGTTCTGCGGCGCTCGTTTGCGTAGCGGGCTTTTTGATCCACGGCTTCGTGGACGTATCGGGTCACAGGCTCGGCAGCCTTTGGCCAGCGCTTTTTCTTGGGAGCATCGCTTTAAGGAGAAATCCTGACGGAGGTTCAACTCCCGCAGGGCTGGCTTGGGGACAGCGGCTGGGAGGGCTCGTGCTAATCCTTGTCGGGTGTTGGTGGCTGGCCTCCGCGCGGGGAGCCCGCGTTCTTCCCACGACCGCCACAGTAGACCGCCTGGCAGATAGAACGGCTGATTTGGTGATCGGGGAAGATTATGCGGCGGCAATCAGAAGCGCCGACGTATCCTTGGCAATCGCGCCTTTGGAGCCTCACCTGTATTTCCAGCGGGCGGCAGCCGAATCACAAGTCTTCATATCGGAGGAGGCCGCTAGACGCGACTTCAACACCGCCCGCTATCTGGACCCCCACTCAGCCAGTTCCTGCTTCAATGAGGGGGTGTTCTGGCTTGCAGCTGGGAACGAGGAGAGGACTCGCGACGCCTGGGCTGAGTCTCTGCGCCGTTGCACAGCTAAGCCGGATCCCCAGAGTCCGGCGCTTGAGTTTTACCGGCAGATGCTTGCTCGTGTTCCCCTTCGAGGCGCCATGCGGGCCCGGGTGCGGATGCTTGCGAGGCTTGCTCCAGATTGTCTGATGTACCTCTTTGAGACTGCCGACTCTGTAGAGTTCGACATTGAAAGCTTGCGGCTGCTCTCCAAAGATCCCGAGCTAAAGACGCTCTCAGACGCGCAAAAACAGAAGTTTTTCTCTCTTTGGTTCGACAAAGGGGATCGTGTGTGGCTTTCCGAGTCGCTTCTATCCCATCCAGCATTTGAACGGATTGGATGGCAGGATCTTGCCAGATGCTATGCGAGCTGGGGTCGGTTCCAGGAAGCCTGCGAGACAGTGCTGCGCGATGCGCCGCCATCCGCAGTGCCACAGGGCGTAACGGGACAAAGCCGCCAGGATCTTGAGAGGGCATTTTTTGTTAACAAAGGTGATCTCGTAAGCGGACTTTCCCTGTGCCGCGAGCAGGAGCGGGAGGGGGACATTGATGGAGCGCTCTTTACCCTTCATGCCATTCAAGCATCGAAACCTCCGAGCTACCTGCGTTTTGTAGAAGGGGAACTCTGGGCGAAAAAGAAGGACTGGGAGAACGCCTGGAACGCCTTGGAAAGGTTCGTAGCCTCGTGATATATCTAACACAAGGCGGCTGTGCCGAGCCCGATGCGAGTTCTATCTCTTGATCCTTCTCTACGCTGCACCGGCTACGCCGTTTTGGAGGAACGGGCCAGGAAAATCCATTCCATGGAGTATGGCGTCATCAAGAATTCAAGCAAACTGCTCCCTTCCTCATGTCTCGTGGCGATTCATGAAAAAATCCTTGAGCTGATTATCCGGCATCAGCCCGACTGCGCGGCCATTGAGGCCATCATTTACGTGCAGAGTTTTCAGACCGCGATCGTTCTCGGCGGCGCCCGGGGAGCCGCGATGCTTGCGTTCGCTTCCCGGGGCCTGCCCATCTACGAGTATGCGCCCCGCCGGGTCAAGCAGGCCGTCGTGGGAAGGGGCGGCGCGGTGAAAACCCAGGTATCTTTCATGGTGCGAGCGCTTCTGGGACTTTCCGAGAACCCGGCGCCGGATGCCGCGGACGCGCTTGCGGTGGGCCTTACGCATTTTCAGGCCCACCACGGTTCAAGCGCTGGCGGGGAGGAGACGCGCCGCATTTAAAAGATATGAGGGTGGAATGGCTGGGGCGGGTCGACTTTGAGGATGCGCTTGCACTGCAACAGCGGCTCGTCGAAGCGCGCCTTTCAGGGTCGGAGGAGGATATCGTCCTTCTACTTGAACACCCGCCCGTATTCACCATTGGTCGCGGGCTGGATCGCTCCAGCCTGCGCGGAGTTTCACATCTCACACATCCGTTAGTTACGATTCAGAGGGGCGGGCAGGCTACCTATCATGGACCAGGACAGCTCATCGGCTACCCGATTTTGAACCTAAAGAAGCTTCGCCCGGATCTTCATTGGTACGTGCGGGCTCTGGAAGGTATTCTAATCGAAGTGCTGCGGCAGTACGGCGTCAAGGCGAGCCGGGTGGAAGGTTTAACCGGCGTCTGGGTTGGCCCGCGTAAGATCGCGTCCATTGGCGTCGGTGTGCGCCGCTGGGTTACCATGCATGGTTTCGCGCTGAACGTCTGCGGAGACCTTTCCCCATTCCAGCAGATAGTGCCGTGTGGCATCGCAGGAGCGGAAATGACCAGCATAGAGCAGGAAACCGGCTCTCCTTTGCCCCCGGAGCAACTATGTCCGGCTCTAGAGCGCCTGTTGGCGCAAACGTTCGACAACACTGCCTAGAATAAAAAATTCAACCATGCAGTTAAAATCAGCTTTTCCTGAGCGTCGATTCTAGACATTCGACTGAGCCCAGATTATGCTATGCCAAGCTGCGATCCCCTAAAGCGCTAACTACGGATACGCTCACTTCACCGTTCGGAATATCTGGTTTTGTCTGAGATTTGGTCATTGTCGGGAGTGATGACCACGGGCGGCAGCATGCCAAAATGAGGCGAACATAATGAAGAACCTCCGTCTCCTTATGATCGCCGGATTTTTGGCGGGTTCGCCGCTGCTGGCGTCCCCTGCGGTTCTCGTCACTGTTCGTGTCCTCAGCGGCGGTGTGGAGGCGGAGGGTGCTGGCACAAACACGTTCAGCAGGGTCAGCAACGAAGAGAAATTTCCCGCGGGAACTACTTTCCGGACGGACGGGACAGGCCAGGCGCTCATTTCGTTACTCCCTGGTTTCGCTGTAGGGATGGATAGAAACACCCGCCTCTCTGTTCAAACGGTGCAGTTCGACAGCTACACTCCGCCGAAACGGTCAGTCCTGATCAATCTCGAATTCGGTAGAATAGCTCCAGTTCTGGAGAGGTATTTCTCGGGACGCACCAGCTTCGTCATTCAGACCGGGGGACGCGATGAAGGTTTCAAGGACGGGAAAGGCTCGGAGGGAGGTGTCTGGGAGGCAGATTCATGTGGGCTTGCCTCATTGGAAAGCGACCCGGAGGAATCGCGTGATACCCAGGTAGTGGGAGAATCCACGTGGACATCCTCTTCCGGCAAGCCAATCGACGTGAGGGCAGGAAGTTTTTTCACGGACAGCATGGGGAAGGAAGCGAAGGTGCTTCCCATCGCTGAGAGTGATCCTGCGGCCTCCGGAGATCGAGACTTTGCGATAATAATCCTGAACAGCACTTTCAAGTATGGCCTTATTGATTCCAGAGGATGCCCCGGATTCGACGATGGAAAAAAGGAGTTGCTCCCGCCAGAGCAAGACTCAGTGATAGACTCGGTCCTTGGACGTCCTTTCAACCCTGCGAATGCTGGAGAGTTGCCTCCCATCTCGCCCTCCACCCTCCAGTAGCTTGCGGCATCAAAGCTCAACAATTCTCTCCGGCCGCCGCGTCGCTGTCTGTGCCGCGGCGTTTATTCTGATGGCCACGCGTCTCCCTGGACAGAACCCGGTGTTTCGGGGTCCCGCCCCTCTGCCGCCTGCTCCATCCGCAGAGGCGGGCGGGCCAATGATACCCGCGCAAGGCGGTTTCTCCCCGATGGTCGCCCCAAATACTGCGCCAGCCGCCACGTCCGATCTTTTTAGAACTACAGTTCAGCCCACAGACGCGACAAACCCGGATTTTCCGCCGAACTCCGATGGTTCTCCAAGCGTCGTCCACATTGTTCCGTCTGAGCCTCCGATTCCCCCCGCCGCGTCTCAATACGTTGGCCCCCGGCAGTTCGTTCAGGTGGGCAATTTTGACGCCAGGCAGATGCTGGTCGGCTATGGCTTGCACGGCGGTGTGTCAACGGGGTTTAATTATGAATCCAACGTGTTTCTCGGGAACGGACGCACGACCGCCGAGACAAGCGCGGCCTCGTACTACGTAGGGGCCAATATCACTTTCCGGCGCGGCGGAGAGGATGCATACGAGCAAGGTTCGCAGAACAGCATTGCGATCACATACAATGTCGGCGCGAGTTTCTATGGGGACCACGGCATCGCCCCGGAGGTAAATCATACGCTTAGCCTGGATGCTCACCTGACTCTCAATAAACTCACTCTGGGCTTCAATGAACAGACGAACGCCTTCTATGATGGCATCGTAGGTACTTCGCGGAGAGGGCAATACGGCTTCTACACTTCGGATCTGAACGCGTCCTACGCCTGGACCGAGAAGATTACAACCCATCATGATGCAATCCTCTCGATCTCGTCCTATCAGGATTCATCGGATTCCTACGATCTTTCCTTTCGGAATGTCGCGGAGCACGCGATCACTGAGAAACTCAAACTGGGCGTCGGCTTCACCACGGGTTGGACCTTCGTGCAGAATAGCAGTTCGCAGCCCTACCAACAATTCTTTGTGACCGCCCACTTCTTCAACTTGAGAAAACTTCAGGCGGATTTCAGTATTGGTCCAGAATTTCGTGAACTCCCGGGAGGGAGTTCCGTGAACGTCGTGTACTCCGGTGATATCAGTGATTATCCCTTTCCCGATACTGCGCTGCAGCTTCGCGTGTATAGGGATAACAGCTCTTCGGCTACGCGCATCGCGAACGATCTCAACCATGGCGTAGACGGTCGCCTCAGCGCGGATTTCACCTCCACGGGCGTCACGCTCCAGGTTCAACAGCGCGTTTTATACCGGGTGACGCTGACGGCTTTCGGTGGCTATGACCGCTCTGACTATTTCAGCTCTCAAACAGGCGCGGATTTGAACCAGCATTTTGATGACTTCAACGTGGGCATCTCTGCTTCAATGCCGCTTACACACTACGGCACCCTTCGTGCTTCTTACGGTTTCCAGGACAACGTTGGCAAGACAGCCTCCACGCGCCTGCCGTCAAACTTTTTCGATTTCACAGACAATACCTTTTCCATCAATTTCGACCTGACCTTCTGAACTGGGCATAGCCGGGCCTCCTTGAAGAAGAAATTGTGTGGGATTGTGGTATCATTTTACCCAAAGCGCGTGAAGATTTCCCCAAACTTATTCCGAGCCGTCCTGTCTCTGGCGTTGTGCTGCGCTGCCGGAACGATAGCTGCTCAAGAGGTGCAGCGCGCGTTACCGGTGCTACGCGCCCTTCCAGGCGAAAGCGTGGCCCGCGCCGATCTGGATAATTACATTCTTGGCCCTGGGGATGCCGTTTCTGTCCTTGTCTATGGGGAAGACGACATGACCACGGCCTGCCGCATCACCAAAGACGGGAACGTGACGCTCCCGCTGATTAACCAGGTGAAACTGAGCGGGTTGACCACTCATGGGGCTGCGGATCGGATTCGGAACGAGTACGTAAAGCAGCAGATTTTCGTCAACCCACGGATCATGGTCACGCTTTCCGCTCTTTCCTCACGCGGGTTCATCATGTTCGGGCAGATTGCGCGTCCGGGGACTTATTCTTTCTCCTCCCAGGATACGATCAATCTTGTTGAAGCCGTCGCCATGGCGGGAGGCTTCACCCGTATTGCTGATCCCTCCAAAATAACTGTCGTTCGTCGGTCAGAAGGAAGCGAGCAGACCTTCCGGGTCGATGCCAGGAAGATGACGAAGGACAGCCATGTGCAGCCATTTGAGATCAAACCGGGCGATGTAGTCACTGTCGGAGAGACATGGTGGTGAACATTCAGTTAATCTTTTCCAGTTCTTTCGGTGCAGGCGTCCGCAGCTTTGAAAGGAGCCTGTAAGTGGCCCAAGGTGCTTCCGACGGCCTCGCCCTGGGGCCTGAGACCCAAGAGCTTCTCAGTTACAAAGATCTTGCGCACGCGGTGCTCGAGAAACTTTGGCTGGTGGCCCTGTGCGTGATCATCACACTCTTCCTCGGTGCTGCCTACGTAAAGCGCACCCCTCCGACCTATCGGTCAACGGCGACCCTTCAAGTTGAGCCTGCGGACACCAATATCTTTCCTGTTCAACGCGCGATGCCGATGGACTACAACAACGGCGAAATCCGCAACACGTTCGTCGAGAATATGCGGAGCTTCCCTTTTCTCCTAAGGGTTGCCAAGACCGCCGATCTGGCGAACGACCCCGATTTCCTCCCAGCTCCCAAGGATGGTCACAAGCGTTCTGTCGAGGAGATCGCCGGCAATTTGATGGGGATGGTCACCGCTACTGTCCGGGCGAACACGCTCCTTATCGACGTCAACGTGGAACACACCCATCCGCCCACAGCCGAGAAGATCGCGGATACCGTTTGTGTCGAGTTTATAAAGCAGAACATCGAGCGCGGCACCTCCGCCAACAATGTTGCTTTGGAGTTTCTGCTGAATCAGGTCGATATCTACAAACACAAAGTCGAAGTTTCTGAGGCTGCGCTGGAGTCCTATAAGGAGAAGTTTGGAACAGTCGCATTTGAGGGGGGGAAGAACATCATCCTTGATAAGCTAAAGGATCTAAACGCGAGAGTGACCGCAGCGAAGGCGAATCGCCTGCAGTTGTACGCCGATCTCAAGCAGATGGATAAGTTGAAAAATGATCCCGACGCGCTGCTTATGCTGCCCAGTGTCCAGAATCAGCCGCAGATCATGGCTATCAAACACGCGCTTACGGAATTTACGAATCTCGTAGCCACGATGAGCCAGCGCTACGGCCCGCGACATCCCAGGATGATCGAAGCGCAGAGCCGAATAGCTGAGTATGGGCAGGCGATGCGGGAGGCTGCGAAGAAGATGCCACCCCTTCTGAAGTCTGAAGCGGAGAAAGTGGACGGCGAGGTAGACAGTTTGGAGGCGGCTTTGCACCAGCAGGAGAAAGCGGAACTCGATCTTGATCGCAACGGTATCGAATTTTCAAATCTGAGCCGCCAGGTTGAGACGGACTCCGTGCTCTACGACGCGATGCTTCGGAAGATGAAGGACACCGATCTCGCGGATAAGCTGAAGACTGATGCTGTCCGGGTTTTCCAAGAGGCAAATCTGCCAGCGATTCCCTTCAAGCCGAATGTGCAGAAGATCATGATCATCTCCCTCTTCGGCGGGTTGACGGTTGCGTTTGGCCTCATCTATCTACTCCACTTGGCCGATACGTCTTTGAAGACAGTGGATCATGTGGAGAAGGCAACGGGCCTTGAGGTGCTTAGCGGCATACCCATGGTCAAGGGCGCTCGAAAGAAGCGGGATGCCATCTCTCAGGCATTCCACAATGAAGATTCCTCGGTCGCGGAGGCATTCAGGTCGCTTAGAGCCGCGCTCTCCCTCATCATGACCAGAGAGGTAGGGCATACAGGCATCTCCCTTGTTTTCACAAGCGCGTCTCCGGGCGAGGGGAAGACATTTTGCTGTACGAACTACGCGGGAGTTGTAGCGCGTCAGGGACTGAAAACGTTGTTGATTGACGCCGATTTGCGGCGGCCGGTTCTTCATGAGTTGCTTCTCGGGAAGAAAGTATCGCCTCCGGGCCTGTCTGAGTTGCTCGATGAGAAAGTACGCGTGGCTGACGTCATTCTTCCCACAGATATACCTGGATTGAGTCTCATTCCCGCGGGAACCAATGTATTACGGCCCGCTGAGCTTCTCGCGAACGGAAGCGAACGGATTCGCGAACTCGATGACGAGCTACGCAAGCAGTTCGATTGGGTGCTCTATGACAGCGCGCCGGTTAACATCCTCGCCGACACAACATTGCTTCTTCGCCAGATTCCCTACGCAACTCTTGTCGTGCAAGCTTGTCGCACCCCCCGGCGCGCGGTTACGCGCGCCATTGAAGCTATTCAGAAAGCGGGCGGACGGATACCTGGTGTTAGCTTCAACAAGGTTCCTCCAAGTCCGTACGGCTACTATTATTACGGATATAGGTATTACAATAAGAAGTACGGTAATCGCGCCTATGCCCACTCGGGCGAAAACGGCAGCAACGGGAGCAACGGGAGCAACGGAAACGGTGCCTCCCATCCGAGTCGTGGCTCTGACGCGTCTGTCAGGGACAAATCCTGAGTTCCTTTCGCGTTCTCGCCGAAAGCGTTGCGCGACTCCCATCCGCATGACATCCACTTATAGGCTGCACATACGCCCAAACAGCCGCTGGTTGCATTTCGATTTCCGCGCCTTGTGGGAGTATCGCGACTTGCTGCTCATCATGATTCGCAGGGATTTCATCGCGAAATATAAGCAGACCTTGCTTGGACCGGCATGGTTTGTCATTCAGCCGTTGATGATGACCTTCATCTTTACGGTCGTCTTTGGCAAGATTGCCCGCATCCCCACCGCGGAGGCTCCGCCCGCTTTATTCTATATGTGCGGTCTTTTAGGCTGGAACTACTTCGCTACGAATTTCGCCACCACTTCCAGCATACTCACAGGAAACGCGCAGCTTTTTGGGAAAGTTTATTTTCCCCGACTGATACCGCCTCTGGCGGCGATAGTCTCCAACCTGTTCAATGTCGCCGTGCAACTGGCGACAATCGCCGTCTTTTACATTTACTACAAATATTTCACTTCTTCCGTCGCGATGTTCGGTCTGCGCTGGCAGCTTGCTCTCCTTCCCGTAGTCATCCTGCAGGTCGCGGCGCTCAGCCTTGGCGTTGGCTTGTGGATGTCCGCGCTCACGGTAACCTATCGTGATTTCAGTCACCTATCCGTCTTCCTGATGCAGTTATGGATGTACGCGACACCCGTTATTTATCCCCTGTCGCAGATATCCCCAAAATGGCGTTGGATAAGCTTGCTGAATCCCATGACGATGCCCGTTGAAGCAACAAAGTATGCTTTCCTGGGAGCAGGGTTTGTAGAGGGGCCGTTCTTTGTCCTATCGGGTATTATTACTCTGCTCCTGCTGCTGGGAGGTTTGATGGTTTTTCAGCATGTCGAGCGAACATTTATTGACACTGTCTGATTGAGATGTCTGACCCTATTATTGAAGTAGTCGATCTCTCCAAAAGGTACCGGCTCGGGGATTTTGGACGACACACATTCAGGGAGCAGCTCGATGGATGGTGGGGGCGTCTTCTTGGGCGCAATGGCAGGGATTCGTCAGCAAACGGCACGGGCCTTAACGGACACCATGCCCGTCCTCCCAAGGTTACATCGGAATTTTGGGCGCTGAGGGACGTTTCGTTCTCTGTGGAGCGAGGCGAGATCGTCGGCATCATTGGGCGAAACGGCGCGGGAAAGTCAACGCTGCTGAAAATTCTCTCCAGGATCACCGAGCCCACCGCTGGGGAAGCCACAATGCGCGGTCGCGTCGCGTCGCTTCTGGAGGTGGGAACCGGCTTTCATCCCGAGTTGAGCGGTCGCGACAACATATACCTGAATGGCGCGATCCTCGGCATGAAGAAGCAGGAGATCAGGAAGAAGTTCGAGCAGATTGTAGAATTTGCCGAGGTCTCTCAGTTCATCGACACACCTGTGAAGAGATACTCTAGCGGAATGTACAGTCCGCCTTGCCTTTGGAGTCGCGGCGCATCTGGATCCCGACATATTGATCATCGATGAGGTGTTGGCGGTCGGCGACCTCCAGTTTCAAAAGAAATGTATTGGCAAAATGGAAGATGTCGCAAGAGACGGGCGGACGGTGCTCTTCGTAAGTCACAACATGGGCGTGGCTGCTAATCTTTGTTCTAGATGCATATTGATGGAGCATGGCAGGAAAGAGATGGATGGCGCCGCCTCCGAAGTGATAGGCGAATACGTAAAGGCCCACGCCCTGAGCACGGGAGAGGTGACTTGGGACGAACATGATATGCACGCGGGTAATGAGCGGATGCGATTGCGCTCAGCGCGAACCATATGCGCCGGAGAGGTAACCAGCGAAGTCCAGATTGATAAAGAGGTGGCCCTCCAGTTTGACTTCGCGGTTACCAAAGGCTCGCTTCTTATATCCTCCAGCATCCACCTCTTCGACAAGCAGGGCGTTTGGGTGCTGTGCTCCGGTACCAATTCCAGGATCCTTGAAACTGGCATACACCAGCACGAGTGCATTTTCCCCGCGCGTTTCCTAAACGATGGCCCCTACTCAATCACCATATTCCTGCTTACCAACGCTACGAATGTGGAGGTGTGTATTAGAAACGCCGTCTCATTTTGTGTCCATGAGACAGGCGTGGACCGAGAAGAATATGGAGGGCATGTAGGGGGGTGTATTCGTCCGTCGTTAAGATGGGAACAAGCCTCTCTTGCAGGATGCTGCTCATTAATCCGCCTCGTTTTGAAAAGGGATTCGAGAATAGCTGTGAGGAAGGAACGGGTTGGAACCTATGCGTCATCAGGCGTGGTGATGACCAATTCTTTTGTGCCTTGAAGATGATTTGCTGGGATTTACCGCGGATTGGAATCAAAAATGGGTGTCTAATCTCTTCCACCCAACCATAAACTACGCTGTCGGTGCATATCAACTATGATCACAGTTCTCCTGCCGACGACGAACCGCGCCGGGATGTTGGCGACCGCGCTCCGCTCCATTGAGCGGCAGACCGCGATCGGGAGTGTAAGTGAAGTGATCGTTTCGGAGAATGCGGGGTGTCTGGCGTCCCGCGATGTCTGTAGTGGCTTTCCCTCACTACCAATACGTTACATCTTCCGTGAACCCATCCTCGCGCCTCTTGCGCATGGAGAATCGCTTATCTGGGAGTCGAAGGGTAAATACATTGCGGTTCTTCATGATGACGACTGGTGGGCTGACACTCACCTTGCGCTAGCCTTGGGATATTTGGAACGGATGCCGGATGTGGGCTCGTATTGGTCGTCTTTTCTGTGGGTTGACGGCGAGTCGTCTTGGATGACATTTTCGGATTTGACGTCCCTCTGTTGGGCTGCCTCCGGATTCCCGCCCGTCACCACAGCTTGGAGCTTAGATGCCAAGAGAGCTGCCCTAGCATGTCTTTTGGGCACACCTGTGCATTATTCCACCTTGCTAGTGCAATCGGACATCTATAGGCAAAGTTATTCAGCTGTGCGAGAACAAGCCAATCCCTTCGACAACGACAGGCTTTTATTCATGGAATGTGCGAAGCATGGAAGGGTAATCATAAATCCTACCCCCCAGGCTTTGTACCGCCAGCACAGTGGCCAGGACTGGAGAACCTTCACCTCCGGGGAACGGCGGTCATGGGTTGAGAAGACGGCAGTGGCTATCTTGGATTTCTGCGACTCTAACGGAGTGAATGTTTCTAACTGGCTATGTTCAATTCTGGATGACTGCCCTACTGCGGACCTGCACCGATTTACTGGAGGCGCTTTTATCCAGCTTCTCATGATACTAAGGAAGCGAGAGGCTTTGTCCGAGAGACTGTTGAAGTTCATTGAACCTGCGCCTGAGAAGAGGGAGTCTACCTTAAGAAAATCGTGCGTGGCTGGGCACCACCGGCAATTATTAGTGCATACAGAAAGATTTTCGTTCGGAGTCGCGTGGCACCTTTTAGTGAGACATGAACCCGGTCGTTCGGGAGACGCTGGATGATGAATGCGGTGCTATTCGCGCTGTCTGCACAATCGTTACGAGGAGCCACGCGGCCAACGCATTCACTCTGTGCCAATCTGTCCTCGCGCTGCACGCAGATGTAAGATGCTACATTCTTTACATCGACGGTGTCCCGGCAGACTCTCCCGAGGGGGTTGCGTTCGCTGACTCCCGCCGATTTGAAACTTGAGGATGATGGACGATGTTTCAAGTACAACGTATACGAGCTTGCCTGCAGCTTCAAAGCTGCCCTCCTTAAACATATTTTGCGCCAAGAACGGTGCGATAAGGTGATATACCTTGACTCAGACATCTGGGTCTGCGCAGATCTCTCCGGTGTGTTCCGAAGTCTTGAGGGCCATAATGCGATTCTGACTCCGCACATAACGAGAGATTTCCGGAATTACTCCGAGAGGGAAGTCGATATTTTCCTTCGCTGCGGACTCTTCAACCTTGGTTTTTTCGCCGTTAGGGGGGGCGACGAGACGCTGCGCCTTCTTGACTGGTGGGATGACATGCTAAAGGAGGATTGCTCGTGCGACTTCATTAGACCCCTCTTTTGTCGATCAAAAGATCATGGATTTCGCGCCTATCTTATTCGATCTGGTCCATGTTGAGAAGGGCGCGGGGTATAACGCGGCTGTTTGGAATCTTCCCAATAGAAATATCTCTTTCGACGGCGGAAGGTGGCGTTGCAACGGAGAGATACTTCACTTCTTCCACTTCAGCGGCTTTGACGTCGCTAAAGGAGAGTTTCGTGCAGAACGTCGGAGCCGTGTAGGAGGACTGCTCAGGAAATGGACTAGTGAAGCTCTGCGCTGATTATCGAGAGGCTGTGCTGTTGAACGGATGGGAGCGGTATTCGAGAAGTCCCTACGGTTACGGAACCTTCAACAATGGTGAGGTGATCCAAGACGCGACTCGGCGAGAATACCGCCTTAATGCAGATCTTCAAAAGAAATACCCTTTTCCTTTTGAGGCCTCGGAACTTGCGTTGGAGACCGAGAAACTCCAGCTAAAGAAGGGGCTTTTGTCTGGATGCCATGAGGCGCGGCTTCGTATATCAGAGGGAAGGAGGAGAAGCGCGTTGGGGTTTCTGCTGAAAACTGCATTGGATCACCCGATGGGGGTGTTCACGCGCACGTTTATGGGAACGGTGAAGCTTCTATTGAAAACGTGATGGGAATGGGCCCCTGCGCGGGGTGAAAAAGATGGAGAACGAACCATTGTGGCAGTCTCAAGAGGAAGGAATACTGCCGTCAACAACTCGGTTGGCAGTCTGCACCGTTGTCGCGCGGAACCATGCCGCAAGCGCCGCCACCCTCTGCGCGTCGGTGTACAAGGCGCATCCTCAAGCAGCATGCTTCGTGCTCTGTATCGACGGAATGGCGCCTGCGCTTGAAGGGCCGTGGGAGGTCCTGAGTCTGGCGGACATCGGGTTAAGCTCCATCGAGCAGACTTGTTTTAAGTACAGCCTTTACGAGCTGCAAGGCAGTCTAAAACCCCTTCTCCTTCAGTATGTCCTGAGCACTCGTCTTTACGAAAAAGCAATCTATTGCGACTCGGACGTGTGGGTTACAGGAAGCCTCAGCGGAATCCTCGAGAAACTTGATACTTTCGACGCGGTGCTCACCCCCCATATAGAGCGCGCCTATCCAGAAGGAGACGACCCTCACTACGTGGCGTATTTGGACGCCCTTCTCCGGGATGGCTTGTATAATACTGGTTTCTTTGCTGCGCGAAATACGCCCGGATCGCTTGCTATTCTTGAATGGTGGAGAGCATGCCTTGTTGACAATTCTACATCAGATTACCGCAGGCCGTTTTTCGTGGATCAGAAAATCATGGATTTGGCTCCGTTGCTATTCGAAGGCATCTGCATCGAAAAGGACACCGGCTACAACGTGGCCTATTGGAATCTGCATAGCCGCAGAATCAGTTTTACGGCTGATGGCTGGAGATGTAACCAGTCCGCTCTTCAGTTCTTTCACTTTAGCAACTTTGACGTTGCCACAGGTTCGTTCCGGCCCGGGGTGCGCCGGTCGGGCAATGGGGAGCGGGAACAGAGCCTCATACGCCTCTGTTCTCTTTATAGAAACGAAGTTCTCGCGAACGGGTACGAGGCGTGCATCGACATGCCGTATGGCTACGGACGCTTCCGCAATGGAGATACGGTGGAGTATAGCACCCGTCAGGCGTATCGTCTCAGCGCCAGCTTGAGAAACGAATTTCCAAGTCCGTTCGCCTCGCCCCAACTGGTCGGTGCGGCGCGACGATACCATAGTGGCGAGATACTGCGCGCCGGATGCCACGAAGTTCGCTGTACGTGCGAGAGAAAGCAGGTACCTGGAAGTCTTGTGTCCTACTGGCGAAGCTTGCTTTGGACGCGCCTGATCGAGTCCTGTCTCGAGAGTTCTTTAGTGCTATGAAGCAAATCTTCAGGGCCTGTTTCCGAGGAGCGCGAACCGCCAATGCCGGGTGAATCATTCAGAGTCGCGCTGGTGGGATGTGGCGCCATCTCGGAGATGTTTTACATGCCGGCTCTCCTGGCTCTGGAACAAGCCCGGGAAATGACCATATGCGCTGTGATGGACCCGGCCCATACCCGGATGACCATCATAGGACAACATTTTCCCGCAGCTGCCAGGGCGCGGGACTTGGCGGGAATTATGGAGACGAGGCCCGATCTTGTTATAGTCGCGTCACCTCCGCGCTTCCATGCTGAGCAATCAGTCGCCTTGTTGGGCATGGGGACCCCGGTGCTGTGCGAAAAGCCGATGGCAAACACGGAGAAGGAGACGCGCGAGATGATCCTGGCTGCCGAGAAATCAGGGACGCTTCTAGCTGTCGGTCTGTGCCGTCGCTTCTTCCCCGCTCTAAAGGCAATCAAAGAGCTGATTCTTACTGGAGCCCTCGGCGAAGCGCGCGAGTTTTCGTTTTCTGAGGGGGGGAAGTTTAGCTGGCCTGCCCAGTCCGCCTCTTTTTTTGAAAAATCCAGCAGTCGTGGCGGTGTGCTCCTGGATGTGGGCGCTCACGTGCTCGATATTGTGGGCTGGTGGTTCGGGACTCCTGTTGATATGCGATACGAAGATGATGCGGCGGGCGGTTTGGAAGCAAATTGCTGTGTATACTTTGACTATGGCAGTTTCGCCGGATCCGTCAGGCTTAGCAGAGACACGTCTCTATCGAATCGTTATTTCGTCCGATTCGAAAAAGGCTGGGTCGCATGGAATGCTATGGAGACAAATCGCTTTGAAATCCAGTGGGACGGGCATGGATCGTCCCTTTCCGCATCCGCTCATCAGCCTCGTCCGAACCCGAGACACATGCCTCTCCAGCGAAGCGACTGCGACTTCTACTCCTGTTTCATCAATCAGATCAGAAACGTCAAAGAGGCCATCCTGGGGAGCGCGCCACTTGAGGTGCCGGGCATTGTTGGCGCTGAAAGTCTCCGGCTCATCGAACGGTGCTATTCTATTCGGAAGCCAATGGAAATGGGTTGGTTTACAGACGCTGAACAGCAGGGCGTCCGGCGCTTCGAGCAGGGCAGATCCGCGTGAAGATTGCTATCCTGGGCGCAAACGGATTTGTTGGCAGCCGCCTCACCGAGAGTTTTCACCTTGGCGGGGTCGCGGATGTTCGCCCCGTTGTAAGAAGCTTCTCTTCACTGGCGGGCCTTGCTCGTTTTGATTTGCCGTGGGCGATCGCCGACGCGCTGACTCCGGATGGCCTCCACGGCGCGATAGAAGGTTGTGAGGCGCTTATAAGCGCAATCCAGGGACCGCCAGTTGAAATAATCAGAACCGCGGTCAATTGCTACCGCGCGGCTGCTTCCGCCGGTGTGAAAAGGTTGGTTTATATCAGTTCTGCAAGCGTGCATGGGCTTGCTCCCAAGGCGGGCACGGACGAGACAAGCGCGCTGCCTTTGAAGTCCAGATATCCTTACAATGACGCCAAGGCGCGGGCCGAGCTTGAATTGATGAGGCTGCGCGAGGGAGGAGGGGTGGAGCTTGTGATCCTGCGCCCGGGAATCATCTATGGGCCGAGATCCCCCCGCTGGACGGCGGGTATAGCTCAAGAGTTGCTGGAAGGGCGCGCGTCATTGATCAATCACGGGTCGGGAATATGCAATGCCATCTACGTGGATAACCTGGTGGAGGCGATTCGGCTGTGCCTTTCAGGGGAGGGAGACGGCGAAGCGTTTTGCGTTGGAGATAGGGAGGTTCTTACCTGGCTGGATCTATACCGGCCTATCGCCAACGCGCTTGGGTTCGATGCCAATTCAATACCTGAGCCCGGCTCGATCACGCCGCAATTTGTTCCCTCGTTCAAAGATAGGATGAAGGAACTCCACGCCTCCAACGGCGTCCAGCGCTTGTTGCCGTTCATACCCCTCCGGATTAAGCGTGTGGCAACAGCGGCCATCGCGAAGCCGCAAAGGCGCGTGTTCCCGTCTCCTTGGAAGATTGACCGGCAACCACCCATCCGAATGAGCGAAGAGATGGCGGAATTGCAGAGTTGCAATTATAAACTGCCAATTAAGAAAGCTCGAACCGTGATCCATTACGAGCCCGTGATCTCCTACCACGAGGCATGCGCGCGAAATGCCGCTTGGTTGAAGTTTGCCGGCTTCCCAGTCGTCTAAATCGGTTCCAAGATTTTGGCAGTATCCGAATCCACGGCGGCAACTCCCATGCAGAGCGCGGTGGCGCCTTCCATCCATGCGAGATCTGCCCACCTCGACCATCTTGACGGACTGAGAGCGCTAGCTGCCCTATACGTGACCATATTTCATATGTGGTGGTACACCGCCAATCAGATGAAGCCCAGTCTGGGGAAGCATGTGATCGGCGTGTTTGCGTACGGACATTACGCCGTTGTCGTCTTCATCGTTCTTTCGGGATTCTGCCTCATGCTGCCCGTCATACGAAATGGGTTCGCCATCCTGGGGGGCAGCGCGGGGTTCTTCTGGAAGCGGGCGAGAAGAATACTCCCACCTTACTACGCGGCGGTCTGCTTATCCCTTCTCCTGATTGCATGCGTGATAAAAGTCCCACCCTCCGTTCTCTGGAGTAGCTGTGTTCCGGTAGGCGGATTCGGCTTGGTGACTCACCTGCTGCTATTCCAGGACCTATTTCCAGCTTCGAGCCACAAGATCAATCATGCCATGTGGTCGATCTCGGTGGAGTGGCGCATTTACTTCGCATTTCCGCTGTTTGTCGCTATTTCTCGCGCGTTCGGTGTTGTCAAAGCGACGGCAGTTTTTGTCTGTCTTTCGTTCGCGTTACTCCCCGCGCTCGCCCTTACCGCGCTCGACAGCTCGCCTACCGGTGTCTGTCTTCACTTCTATGGACTCTTCGCCCTAGGGTCCTTGGGATCATGGATGAGTTTTTCAAGCCAGCAAGCGGCGATCAACCTCCGGACCGCCGTTCCATGGAGGGCTCTATTCCCTGCTTTGGCAGTTGCTACTCTGTTGCTTTCCAAGCTCAGCTTTGGCCATGAACACCAAGTCCCATGGCAGGTTCTTGATCTCCTGGCTGGGCTGGGAACTTTTTGCCTGCTCGTCGGAACCTCCGCTTTGGATACAGAGCCGCAGTGCTGGTGGCTGCGAAAGGTGCTTTGTTGGCCTCCTCTCGTTTGGGTCGGAGCCTTCTCATACAGCCTATACCTGATCCACGCTCCCCTGATCGAAGTTCTCTGGCAGAGGGTCGTGCTACCGGGCAATTCTTCACCTTTTGCCCAGTTCTGCATCTTTTGTGGCGTCGGGTTGCCCGTTCTCCTGCTTCTCGCTTATCTGTTTCACCTCTTCTTCGAACGCCCATTTACACGGCGCCGCGACCAGCGCGCGTTTGCGTCAGCGCTGTCCGCCTGAATCCGTGGGTTCCGTAAAGCTCCAGGTGGTTACAAGGTTTCCGCCAATCAGCGCGCGACATGGAGGCTCCGCGTATTTGTGCGACCTCCTCGAGTTCCTGTCAGCAAGGGGATGGCGTATGGAGTGCGATTACCTGGACGAGAATCCAGGGCGCGGAAAGCGTATCTACCGCATCCCCGCGGCCGTGAACCGCGCCATGAGTCTTGAATGTCCCGGGAATATCCGCGCCGGATCCTGGCTCGTCAGGGTGCCGTCAATATTACAGAGGGTCGGCGGCGATCAAACCGGCAGCGCGGAGGACGTGTTCGGCGAGGAAACGGGTTCTGATCGGTCCGCTTCCAGCTTGGAGATTCGCTTCAGTAAAAAACGCGGGATCGTTTTTGCTCCCGATATTGTGTTGGTTAACTTTGCGTATCTGGCAGACGCGTTGCCGAACAAACGGGCCATCGGCGAAGCCTCACGACCGCTGCCAGTGACGTGCATCCTCGCGCACGATGTGCTGCACAAGCGGGTAGAAAGCTTTGCGAGTCTAGGACTTTCGAACGCGTGGTCAAAGTGGACGAGGGAGCGGGAGACTGCGCTACTTCGCCGCGCGGATATCATCGTCGCCATATCCCAGACGGAAGCGGATACTTTTCGCGAGATGTGCCCGTCCGCGCAAATTATAGCGGCCCCGATGTCTGCCCAGCCAAAGAGACCTTTAGGGGCGCAGGTTCCTGGAAGATGCCTGTTCGTCGGGGGAGGGGATGCGCACAATGTGCATGGGCTGAAATGGTTTTTGGGAGAGGTCTGGCCGATTGTAATTCAGCAGTTTCCCAGCGCCACGCTTCATGTTTGCGGCAGCGTGTGTGAAGAAATTCCGGGAGGATATGCAAATGTGGCGCTGCTCGGGCACGTGGCGAATCTTGCGGGTGAGTATGGAGCGACGCAGGTGAGCGTCGTGCCTGTTCTTGCGGGAAGTGGAGTGAAAATCAAACTCATTGAAGCCATGGCGTATGGCAGGGCCTGTGTTACTACGCGAGAAGGCCTTAAAGGAGTGGAATTCATCGGTGAGGCAGTAACGTTGGCGGACACACCTCAGGAGTTTGCAAGCGCAATACTTTCTCTGCTGAGAGACGAGGGACAAAGGAAGAAAGCGGAGCATCTCTCAAGCCGAATGGCTCTAGAGCGGCTCTCGCCAAGCCAAAGTTATGAGCCGTTTGCGCGGATGGTGGAAGGAACTGTGAGCGCTCGCAAACAGAACGGCTCGCAGTGACAATCTCTGTAATCCTTTGCAGCCATAACGGAAAAGATCGGCTGGGTGATACTCTTCTGGCTTTGTCGAAACTGGCTCCGTTCGCTCAATCCAGCGTCGAGTTCATCTTGGTGGATAACGCCAGCGCGGATGGCACGTTGCAGCTATTGACGGCTTTCACGCCTGCCGGGATGCGCGCGCGGGTTGTCAGGGAAGCCACGCCGGGCCTTAGCCACGCCAGGAACACGGCGTTGAAGGTTGCGACTGGCGATATCCTTTTGTTTACTGACGATGACATCATCGTTCCTTCGGACTGGCTGAACGCGATGGTCCGGCCCATTTCAGAAAGTCGCGCTGACGCCGTCTCCTGTGGGGTCGAGATGGACGCGCGTCTTGAGAGAGAATGGCTCACCCCCCGCCATCGAGGCGCGCTCGCCTGCACCGGACGCCTTTGGACGGGTGCTCCAAGCGAGCAAATTACCCTCTTGGGCGCTTCGATGGCTTTCTCCAGGAGAGTACCTTGAAAAAATTCCGGAGTTTGATCCTGAGTTGGGCGCGGGGAGGCTGGGCTGTGGGGAGGAGACACTATTTTCATGGCAGTTGCACGAGGCGGGTTTCCGCGTCGCGTTCGTCGACTGCATTGTTCAGCATCGCTTTGCCGAGAACCGCCTCCTGGCCTCAAACTTTGTAGCCTCTTCCAAAGCCAGCGGGCGCTCCTCAGCCTACATCGTGCATCACTGGAGTCACCAATCGATTACGTTCCCGCGCTTGCATCTCGCCTGGGCTGTCTGGAAGCTCAGTTGCCGCAACCTTCGTCAGTGGGGCTTCCGCCCCGCTATGCAGGGCTGCGATGAGGAGCGTATGGCGGTTGCTGAGGAGATTTCTTTCTATAAGCAGATACTTCTCGAAAGGGCGCGGCCACGGAACTATGAGCGTCGCGGTCTTGTGAGACTTGACCGCGCTTCCGTCGATGACTCGGCACTCAACACGAGAAAGCCACCCGCCGAAGCGCCTCGGGATGAGGAGTCTCAATCCCTGGTCGAAAGCGCTGCTCGCCAGGGGAATGCAGGCGGTTTCACTGCGAGCATTATCATTTGCACCAGAAACCGCTCGGCTATGCTGGGAGCGACGTTGGATTGCATCGCCCGCTTGGAATTACCCCCGGCGCTCAGAGCGGAGTTGTTAATTGTTGATAACGGTTCGACCGACTCGACTTCGCAAATTGTAGAATCCTTCCATCCGGAGAACATGGCTGTTCGCGCCTTGTTTGAGCCTGCGGAAGGCATAGCGAACGCAAGGAATTGCGGATTGAGGGCAGCCAAAGGGGACGTTGTTTTGTTTGCTGACGACGATGTGCGGTTGCCCCGGGACTGGCTTCACGAAATGTGCGCTCCCATCATCAGGGACAAAGCAGATGCCGTCGCGGGAGGCGTTACGATGGCTCCTCATCTGGAGCGGTCATGGATGACTGCCGGGCACCGTGGCTACCTCGCTTGCACTGGTCCCTTGTGGACGGAAACTCCGGCTGACAGGGTGATTCTCATCACCGCGTCCATGGCTCTTTCGAAAAGGGTGCTGTCGCTCGTGCCGCAGTTCGATCCCGGCCTGGATCGGGGATCAGACACTCTCTTCTCCTGGCAGCTTGCCAAGGCCGGATTTCGACTCGCTTTTGCCGGAGTGACCGTGGAACACCATTTCGCCCCAGAGCGGCTTCTGCGCGCCAGTTTGGTCGAGGCGGCGAGGAAACGCGGCCGCACCACCGCGTACATTGCGTGGCATTGGAATCACAAAAGTATTCACCTTCCCCGGCTTCAGGCGATAATTGCGAAGGCGCGCGTTGCGGCATATCGCGCCGCAAAGGGATTTCCATCCCTCTCGGAGGAAGGCTCCTCCGACATGGAGATGCGGCTGGAGCAAAATGCCGCTTTTTTTCAGCAATACCTCGTGGAGGCAAAAAATCGCGTTCGCAATTATCGCGAACACGGTCTCACGCGAATCCGGCCATGAACGCAAGGCTGCTATCGATACTGATTTGTACGTGCGACCGGGAGGAGCGTCTTTCGCAAACATTACAGAGCCTTGGCAAAGTTGATATCCCCGCGGGCCTGCAAATAGAAGTAGTTATTGTGGACGGTGGATCAAGCAACCGCGTTCAGCAGCTTCTTGAGCGCGCTCTGCCCCCCGCCTTTCCATTCAAGTATATCCATGAGCCGGTTCGCGGGTTGAGCCGGGCGCGAAATCGGGCGATTGCGGAGTCCTCCGGTGATATCCTCCTTTTCACTGACGATGATCTTCGATTTCCGGCGGATTGGTTGCTTGAGATGTGCGCGCCGATTCTAAGAGGGGAGAAGGATGCTGTTGGAGGGGGCGTGGAGATGGCGCCCAACCTGATCAGGCCATGGATGGCGTTGAGTCATCGTGGCTGGCTTGCCTGCACGGGCCGGCTTTGGGCGGATGCTCCTCCAGAGCTTGTCACATTGATCACAGCATCCATGGCTTTTTCGCGAGCAGTGCTCGCGAAAGTGCCTGGCTTCGATGAAGAGATCGGAGGAGGCGCCCTCGGCTGTCACGAGGACACTCTGTTTTCCTGGCAGTTGCGAGAGGCAGGCGCGCGGATGTGTTTTGTGGATGTTGCCGTGGAGCACCACTTTGACGAGGAGCGGCTTCTGCGCGTGAAATTTCTCGACGCGGCGAGACGCATGGGAAGAGCCTCAGCATATATTGTTTGGCATTGGGATCATAAAAGAATCCGTCTGCCGCTTTTGCAGTCTTTCTTCGCGTCTTCCAGGCTCTCACTCCATCACGCTCTCCATATGAGCGCCGATCCTAGAGCCGAGGGGTGTTCTGAAGCCGAAATGGCGCTCGAACACCAAGCCGCATTTTTCAGGCAATATTTGGTCGAGAGGCGGCGGCCTCATAACTACAGCAGACATGGTCTCCTAAAGAGGGCAGGGGTATGAGTGTGGTGAAAAGGCAGATGAAGATCCTTCTCGAGCGATTCGGGTACGACCTTGTAAGATCACGGCGTTCGCCTCCACCGGGCTCCCCGATGCGGGAAACGGGCCAGATGAATGCTCTCTTGGAGGATCTGAGTTTTCGCCGCTTTTGCCCTTCTTCCGTGATTGATGTTGGCGCGAACAGGGGCGAGTGGAGCGCTCTGGCTTCCAAATCCTTCCCGGGCGCGACGTTTTTTCTTATCGAGCCGCAGGTCGAAATGGAGGCGGATCTTCAGGCGTTCTGCGCTTCCCACCCTGGCAGCAAGTCTCTGCTTGCGGGCGCTGGATCAGCGCCCGGGGAACTGACACTCACAATCTGGCAGGACATGGTCGGATCCTCTTTCCTCCCTGTCGCTGGCGGAGAGGATTCCATTGGCGGCAGAGGGCAGCGGCGTGTTCCGGTTGTCACTCTGGATTCGCTGGCTTCTTCTGGGGCATTGACGCTGCCTCAGCTCATAAAGATGGATGTGCAGGGATTCGAAATGGAGGTCTTGAAAGGCGCTCGGGAAATACTGGCTAGTTGCGAGGTGGTGATTGCAGAAACGTCCCTTTATCGGTTCGAGAACGGTCAACCTCTCGCTCATGAAATAATCGCGTTCATGGCCGATTGCGATTTTTTCATCTATGATTTTGCCGGTTTCCTCCGGCGGCCTCTGGATGGCGCGCTCGGTCAGATGGATATCTGCTTTGTAAATAAGCAGAGCCCCCTGCGGGCCAGTCAGCGCTGGGCGTGACGGAATCTCTCGCGGCTCGCTCATGATTTCCGTAATCCTCTGCACACACAACCCCCGCCGCGAGTATCTGGACGCGGTAATCACGGCCTTGAGGCGGCAGTCTGCTCCTCTGGTCGATTGGGAACTTCTGCTCCTCGATAACGCAAGCGACACGAGAGTATCAACTATGGTCGACCTGGCGTGGCACCCGCAAGGTCGACATATTCGTGAAGATCGACTGGGCCTCACGCCCGCAAGGCTCCGCGGGATCCAGGAGTCGGAAGGTGATCTTTTGGTTTTTGTCGATGACGACAATCTGCTCAGCGAGGACTATCTTGCCGTTGCTTCGCGCATCTCGCGTGACATGCCCGGAATCGGAGCTTGGTCTGGCTGTATTACGCCGCGATTCGAAGTGCCCCCCGAAGCGTGGACTCAGTCGTACTGGAACCTGCTAGCCATACGACCAGTAACGGCGGATTGTATCTCCTCGAAGCCTTGGGATGAGGCGGCAATGCCTTGCGGGGCCGGGATGTGCGTCCGGCGGGCGGTTGCGAGCGCTTACCACCATAAAGTAGAAGCCGATCCGGCACGGGGCGATCTGGACCGCAAGGGAGCGACGCTGAGTTCAGCAGGAGATTCCGATCTGGCGGGATGCTCCTGGGACGTGGGGTTGGGAACTGCTTGTCTCGCTGATCTCCGCCTTACGCATCTGATTCCGCAATGCCGCCTGACGGAGCGTTACCTTCTCGCGTTAGTTGAAGGGATTAACTACTCACACGGCATCCTTGCCGCCCTTCGCGCCGGTCAGGTGATCAAGCCGCGGCATTCCCTCACATCCAGGTTGAAGCACATCAAACATGTTTGGTCGCTCGACCCGCGAGGTCGGCGATTTTTCTTTGCAGCCACTCGCGGACAAAAGCGCGCGGAGGCCGAGGCCTATCGGTTCATAAAAAAAGGGTGAACGCGGCGTCACCATGGCCTGTGACCGTAACCGATCTCCCGGCGCCCCCCGCCGGGCGGTCGGGATGGCCGTGGACAGTCGGCAGCGAAATTGCGGGATCACCGCCGCGTGGGCATGCGCGCTGGCCGTCGATCACCATTGTCACGCCGTCATTTAACCAGGGTCAATATCTTGAGGAAACGATTCGGTCAGTGCTCCTGCAAGGTTACCCTGACGTTGAGTACATCATATTCGATGGGGCAAGCACAGACGACTCCATCGATGTAATCAAGAAATACGAAAGATGGATCTCACACTGGCGGAGCGAACCGGATGGGTCACAGTCGGCAGCAGTGAACAAGGGGCTTCGCATTGCCAAGGGTGAGTTAGTAGGCTGGCAAAATTCTGACGACTATTACTATCCTTCCTCCTTCGTCTCCGCGGCAACCGAAGCTCTCTCGTGTCCGGAGTTTGATGTATATTTTGGCGATAAAGACTATGTTGATTCAGAAGGTAAATTCTTGTTCAAGCGAACCAACGTGGAACCAACATTCGCGGCGATGATCCCATGGCCCTGCGTCAACAATGAGTCGATGTTCTTCAAAAAGCGGCTATTCGATCTTGGATACTTTCTGGATGAGGGGCTCGCTCATTATATGGACTACGATCTGTTCTGGCGCCTTTTCCTCGATGGCTTCAAGTTCAAGTACGTTCCGGGGCTGTGCGCGGGGTTCAGACAGCATAGCGCCGCAAAGTCTTCAACGCAGGTCGATATTGCTCAAAACGAGGCCTTTGATATTTTCGCGCGTGTATATCTTTCAGGAAAGGCAGATGCGAATGCCAGGGAACTTCTGCTCGGAGCATTGCGTCGCGAATGCAGTAACGACTTCAGTCACTTCCGCTTTCGCAGGTTCCGGGAGCATGTCCGAAAGGTCCGGGACATGGCGGGCAAGCGCTCGATACCGCTGCCTCTTATCTTCAGGTATTTCGCGACCTTCCTTGGCGTGCCGTTCTGTAAAGCCCTCCAAAGTTTCAAGCCTGCCTCGACGAACAAATGAGGCAGATCGTCCGGAAGGTTCTTACGCGCCCGTTGTGGTGGTGGGAAAGACACCGGCCTTACCCAATAAGGCGAAAAGTGTTTCGGCTTCAACCAGTTGAGTTTCGCAAGGAGTCCTCCACTTGCATAGTGGTGCTGACCACACCCAAAGGCATCTGTGAAGCGGCCTGGACTGCCCGCAGCATGGCTGGTCAGCTCGATATTAGGACAGGGCTCATTTTCGCTGTCGATGGTCGGATTGGCGAGGCCGTTCAGTCTCAACTGTCTCTTTCGTTCCCGGGATGCGAGATCATGGAAACAGCCCAGTTCGTTTTAAGCATCCGCGAAAGCAGCCCGTCCATCTTTGCCCTCAGCGCCTACCACCCCATGGGGCGCAAGTTGGCGACGATTCTCTCACTCCAACAACGAAGCAATATCCTTTTCGCGGATAACGATGTGCTTGCGTTTAATCCGCTGACCGAAGTCTCGGAGGCGATGCGATCCGGGATACCCAGCAATCTCTATCTCCAAGAGATTGGGAACGTCGCTACCGAAGGACACCTGTTTGAAGCGGTGGAAAAGCTCGGACTTCCTTTCGCGCGAACGATCAATGTTGGACTTCTCCTAATCCGTCTGGGGTCGCTGTCCCTCCCGACAGCCGAGAGCATCCTCTCCTTTTCTGGTAAAATCACGAGCTGGTTTCCCGACACGATGATCCTTTCCGTGCTCATGGAAATGGCCGGAAGCAAGGCGCTGCCTCGCGAAAGAGTACGTCGTGTCCGTGGCCCGTCAATTCTGGTTTGAGCGGGATCTTGATTATGCGTCGATTTGCCTGCGACATTTCACGGGCCCGGTGCGCCACCTTTTCTACTCGAAAGGCTTGCCGTTTCTTCTAAACACGTGGAGCTGAAATCCATCGTTACCCTTGCGAATGCGACGAGTCGCATTCGATTCCTCGCGATGGAGAGATCCTTACGCGCCTGCGGGTGCGAGCTGCCCCTTTTGGTGATCCCCTATAACAAAGAGCTGTTTGACTTGCCGCCGAACGCCCAGTGGTGGGGGATGCCGGATTTGCTGGAATGGCTTCTAACAGAAGGGTGCCACCCGATGATGGCAAAGTATCAATGTCTTACAATCGGTAACTACCACTTTGTGGACACGGATGTCATCTTTTTGCGCAACCCTGTGGAGGTCCTTGCGCCTCTGCAAGGCTTTGTAGCTTCGTGTGGGCAATGGCGGGATCCCTACAACGCCGTCAATGAATCCTCTCTGCCTTTCTTCATGGCTCGCAGCACGCTATGGCAGCGACACGTCTTTAACGCGGGTCAGTTCGCATGCGACCGCGCGCTTTTTAGTGTGGCAGAACTTAAAGACCGGGTATGCAGTCCCGCCTTCGCGGCTGCTTGTTTTAGGCATCCAACGAATCCCTTCCTTGTGAACGACCAGACCGGGCTTAACCTGTTGGTAAATTCGTCTGAAGTGCCAATCGTCAATCTCAACCTGCCTCCTTCAGAAATGGAATCGACCTGGGCTGGAGATTACCCCAACAGTTTCACCGAGCTCTGGGATCCGCCCGCGCGCGCCCCGTATCTCATTCATTGGGCGGGGATCCAGATGAACAAAGCCCGTCCGATCAATGAGCTGTTCTATCAATATCTCAGCGCCGATGAGCGCCAGGAATTTGATGCCTCCGCGGCCACAGCAGCCCGGAAGGATGAACGGGAACGCCGGTCTCTCCGAAATCGTGTTGCCCGTGGCGCGAGAGCGTTCCGATCCGCTTTTAAATGAGTGAGAGCATCCTCGTTTCCGTAGTCGTGCCTACTTGTGCGCGGCTTGGCTCGCTCGCTGAATGTCTGCGCTGCCTTGCTCCCGGCGTCCAAACCGTTCCCGCGTCGGAGTATGAAGTCATCGTCGCAGACGATGCCAAAGGGGCGAAAACTGCCCGGGAGTTGGTTGAGGAAAAATTCTCGTGGGCAAAGTGGGTGCGAGGTCCAGGCAAGGGCCCGGCTGCAAATCGCAACAGTGGCGCTCGAACGGCGCGGGGCGAGTGGCTTGCGTTTACAGACGACGATTGTATCCCGGATCCCGGCTGGCTCTATGCTTTGCGAGAGGGAATGTCACGCGGAGCGCTGGCGATGGAAGGGGCTATTCACCCTGTTGGCGCGCTCTCTCAGGATATGGCGCACTGTCCTGTAAACCTCGAAGGGGGCAGATTCTGGACAGCCAATGTTGCTTTGAGAAAATCGCTCTTCCAGCAAGTCGGTGGATTTGACGAGAATTTCGCGCGCTACAACGAAGATCAGGACATCGAACTGAGGATAAAAACCCAAACAGCGATCCTTTTCGTGCCAGCCGCGAAGGTGTCCCATCCTGTCGTCATCGTTCCTTTGATGCGCGCTCTTCTACAGATTCCCGTTGTTGCCAGGGATTGGGCTTACTACAAATATAAGCATCGCAAGCTCGTTGGATGCGCCTCGTTGATCGCGAGCGAACTGAAAAGTGGCACATACTTCTGGCTGCACAACAGCCTGCGCTCATTGCTGGGGGGGCGGGCGCGCAGCCTGGTGAAGGCGCTCGCGATGCTTACTGTTGGGCAGGGTTTGGTAATCTACGAGATCCTGAAGCTGGGGAGGCCGCGCGGGCATGCCAAGCCCTGATTTGCGTGGCGGAGTTTTGTTCCTTTGTGAC
Organism: uncultured Verrucomicrobiae bacterium; assembly: GCA_963828525.1. GTDB lineage: Bacteria > Verrucomicrobiota > Verrucomicrobiia > Chthoniobacterales > Chthoniobacteraceae > CAWHEP01. The sequence continues at coordinate 82,868 of CAWHEP010000008.1, read as the reverse complement.
AAAGCTTCTCTGACCCGCGAGAGACTTGGTTACTACAATGCTTTTGCAAAGCGGTGCGTTGCGATGTCGTTAGACCGCGCTCCCTCTGAATGTGACATTTCGTCCAGCGAGGCTGCCCTCGCGATTCATGATGGCTACTATGCTCTCCCAAATGGAGTGGAACGCGCCCGCGCCGTCACATGCTGCATGCATATTGACACCTTCGATGGGCTTGCGCACAGGATTCGGATCGCAGAGTTGTTTGATTACAACTTTGTCTTCCATCCCGGATTTGAATCCCAGTTCAAGGAACATGGTATCCCGCGCGCCGGGTTTCTGGCGCACGCCGTGGACGCGGCTCTGTTCTTGAAGCCAATTCCTGAAAAGCTCTATGACGTAGGGTGGGTGGGTTCTCTCGTACTGAAAGAGCACGCGAGCCGGCGCGAGCGCTTGCTCAACCTCCAGAAGAAATTCGTTCTTAACGACATCGACCGCCACTATTCCCCGGAAGAGATGGCGCTTGTTTACAGCCAGTCCAAAATTGTAGTGAACTTTCCAAGGAGTGATTACCCCAGGGATGCGAACTTGCGATGTTTCGAAGCAATGGCTGCTGGCGCGCTCCTTTTGACCAGGCATCCTACCGAGTTAACCAGCCTCGGTTTCTCGGCTGGCGAACACTTTGCAACGTACAGCAGGGAAGAAGAGATCGATGGGCTGGTGGATCATTACGAGCGGAACGCCGATGCCCGCGAGCGGATATCAGCCGCCGGTCGCGCGCTCGTGCTTGAGAAGCATACGTACGACGCGCGTGTCGATTCGATGCTGGATTTCATTTCAAAGGAGAGATGGGAGAAAGCCGCTCCAGCGCGCTCTTGGGACGCGCGTAAGATCCGGCATTTTCACGTGTGGTACCTCGCCTCGCAATGGCGGGTGCCGGAGGTTCTAAAAGAGGTGCGCCTTACTCACGGGGGATGTTCACGTCTGTTCATTGCTATGTATGCCGCGATCCTTTTGCTGCGCTTCGGTTTCCGGCGGTTCCGTCATCTGGCAGCGTTGATTCGCAGAAGGGCATGAAGCGGGTCATTCATGTATCTGAGGTTGCCATCACCGAAGAGACGGGCATGGGGCGGATTGCGTTTCACTGGAGGAGAGCCTTTCAGTCCCGCGGCTACGAGTTCGTTCACGTGAGCCCGAGCGACGTTGGCCGGTTGCCTCACAAGGCTCTTTTCGGCAGTGCGGCATTTCGAAGGTGCGAGTCTTTGCTGAAGGACGCCGCTGTGTGCCTGGTTCATGAACCCGCGTCTGCTCCGTTCGCGCGGGGTTTTCCGGCGACCGTTGTATTCAGCCACGGGATGGAACGCCGAGGATGGGACATCGCCCTCGCGAATCAATCGCCCGATGAACAGATCAAGCTGAAGTCACGCGTCTTATTCCCACTCTGGCGGATCCGGCCTTCGGAGTCTGGCTTGCGAGGCGCCCTCGGATTGCTCGTCTCAAATGAAGAAGACAAGCTCTATGCCGTGCAACGCTATGGGCGGAGGAGAGAGGATGTTGTTGTTTTTAGGAACGGAGTCCATCCTCCGGGCCCGATTCCGGAGCGCGGAGCGCCTGCTGCGATCCTCTTCATGGGCACATGGATCAGGCGCAAGGGCTGCCATAACCTGGTGAACGCCGCAGCCCAATTGTTTGAGAGAGGCTTCCGGACCCAGTGGGTGCTTGCCGGCACCGGCTTTTCCGAGGAAGCAGTCTTAAGGGACTGGCCGCCGGGGCTAAGGCAGTTCGTCAAAGTAATACCGGCGTTCAAACGCGAGCAGGAATCTACTATTTTGCGCGGCGCAAATATTTTCGTTTTGCCCAGTCTCTTCGAAGGCCAGCCGCTCGCGCTACTACAAGCCATGGCAGCGGGCTGCTGTTGCGTGGTGACGGACTGTTGTGGCCAGAAGGACCTGATTGCGCATGGCAAGACCGGGCTCCTCTTCGCGCCGGGAGACGCAAACGGCCTGGCGGAGGCGCTGGGCCGAGTTTTGGGTGATGAAAAAGTCCGGCTCGAGCTTGGGTTGGCGGCGCGCGACGCCGTTTGCGGCAGAACGTGGGAGGCCGTGTCGGATGAGGTCGTCTCCCTTGTGGAAGCGTTCAGCTCTCGAGGCCCTTCCGTGTCTGATCCGCATGGTCGTACTTAGCCATCCAACAGGGAATGCCAATGTTCGAGCTGCGCTCCACGCGCTGGACTCCGCTGGTTTGCTCTCGTTTTTCTCTACGACCCTGGCCGCCACTGGCGTCGAACGCCTGTCCTTTCTGCCAGCGCGGTTGCGCGAAGAAGCGGCTCGGAGGTCGTACCCTGTCGCATCCGCAAAGATTAGGCAGCGGCCACTCTCAGAGGCGCTTCGGCTCGTTGCGGTGAAGCTTTCCCATCGCAGGATGGGTGGACTCCTGTCCCGATTGGCATCTATGGATCGCGTCTGGCAGGATCTGGACAGATCAACCGCTCGCTTGCTGACCTCCAGGATCAAGGGGGACGCGCCATCCGCTGTTTATTGTTATGAGGACGGCGCGTTGCAATCCTTCCGCCGCGCCAGCCGGATGGGGCTGCGGTGTATATACGATTTGCCCATCGGCTATTTCAAAAGCGCCCAGCGCATTTTCGCCGAGGAGAGCGATCTGTGTCCAGAGTTCGCGGACGCTCTCAGCCTTGATGGCGGGGCGGAGCCCATGGAGAAGCTGGAGCGCAAGGAACAGGAAGCCAGCCTCGCCACCACGATCATCGCGTGCAGCCCTTTTGTGCATCAAACGCTCGTCGAAGGGGGAGTGGAGGCAGGGAAGATCCAGACTGTCCAATTTGGCAGCCCGGCAGGCATTAAAGGCAAGGAGTACAACGCGCCGATTAAGAACCGCCCTCTCCGGTTCTTGTTTGTGGGGCTGGTGATTCAACGCAAGGGCATTGGCTACCTCTTGCGCGCGAAAAAGAGCCTCGGACGCAAAGTAGAGTTAATCGTGATGGGCAGGATGCCTGCGCGGCCAGAATCCATTCTGAAATACAAGCACCTGTTTGAATATGAGCCACCGCGCCCCCATGCGCAGGTTCTCGAATTGATGAAATCGTGTGATGTTCTGGTGCTGCCCTCTTTGTTCGAAGGGCAAGCCCTCGTGGTTCTTGAAGCGATGAAGTGTGGGCTGCCGGTCATCATAACCCCGAACACGGGAGCCGGAGATCTCGTGGATGAGGGGCAGAGCGGGTTTGTCGTGCCCATCCGATCTGAGAGCGTTCTTGCCGAGAAGATGGAGTGGTTCGCGGATCACAAAGACGCGGTCGAAGCAATGGGTCTGGCGGCAAGCGCGAAAGCGGCCGGGTTGACATGGGAGAGCTACGGGCGACAGATTGTACACATCGTGCAGTCGGCGCTTGGAACTCAGATACCCCGCTTGTAGAACCTGCTCCTCCAGCGCTCTGAAAATGAATACCGGCACGATACCATTCCCACGCAGGGCTGCTTGGGTCGATCCCCTGCCGAACTATGACGTGGCCATTCGCCGGCTCATCTGGAGCTACTTTTTCATGATTTTATTTGAGGGGGCCGTGCGAAAATGGCTGCTGCCTCAGCTTTCCGCGCCAATCGCGATTATCCGCGATCCCGTCATTATCCTGATCTACTGGCTGGCATACCGTTCTGGCAAGCTGCCCACCAGCCCGTTTGTAATTACGTGCGGGATTCTCGCGGTGTTCTCGTTCCTTGCGGGCCTCCTCGCGGAGAAGAACACCCTTCTTGTTAACTTTTACGGCGCTCGCACGAACTTTCTCCACATGCCGATGATCTTCCTTATTCCCAAATTTTTCTCCCTGCGCGACGTCGTGAATGTTGGCAAATGGTGCCTGATCATACTGATCCCTGTTTCGATGCTGATGATATACCAATTCCTCGCGCCGCCGGACGCATGGATCAACAGGACAGCTACTGGGGAGGGTTTGCAGATCGCGGGTGGCAGCGGGAGGATCAGGCCTCCTGGCATCTTTACCTTTGCGACTGGCCCGGCCGAGTTTTCCGCCCTCTGCGCGGCTTTTCTCATATATGGTACACTCGCCGGGAAGGCCTATCCGAAAGTCCTCCTGGTCTCCTCTGGTCTTGCATTGGGGATGGCGATGATGACCTCGATCAGCCGCTTGAACTTAGGTTACGTGGGACTTGTTTTAGTTTGCTTGTTTGTATTTAACGCGTTGCGTCCCGGGTTCGTGCCGCGCTTCATTCCCGTCGCCGTCCTTGGCGTTCTTGCGTTCGGATTCCTTTCGCAATTACACTCCATTCAGCAAAGTCTCGCGGCCTTCAGCGAGAGGCTGGACGATGCCAGCCAGATTGAGGGGGGCAACGAAGGCATGATTCGGCGCGTCACATCATTCTTTACAAGCGCCTTTTCTGAAAAACTGTGGGAGGAACCCCTCGAGGGTTATGGCCTGGGAATGGGCACCAACGCGGGTTCGCGCCTGCTCACCGGCAAGGATATGTATTTGCTAGCTGAAGGCGAGTGGCAAAGGAACACCATGGAAAGCGGACCTATTCTAGGCACCCTTTATATCCTGTGGCGGCTCCTGCTTGTCTTTTGGATGTGGCGTCAGTCATTGAGGCTGGCCTACCGGGGACAGCCATTGCCGATCCTCCTTTTCGGCGCTGCATTTCCGCTGGTTCTAATCGGCCAGCTTGGACGCCCGACGACGCTCGGATTCACCGTCTTCGACTCCGCTCTCTGCGTTGCGGCTTTGGGCATGTTCACCTCCAGCCGGGAAAGCGCTTCCCCGTCCGAGGAGAGTGGCCTGGCGAATTGACCTTACCTTCTCGCGCCTGAATGCCCTTTCCTCCCCTCTGCCAATGAAGGTTCTTCTGTTGGGGAATTATTCGAACGACGCCATTCAGAGCATGGAGCTTTTCGTCCTCACGCTGTTGAGAGAACTGCCCCGCGAGGGTGTGCGGGCCGAACTGATACGGCCCATCCCATTTTTCGGAAGGCTTCGCCGATCCGCCACTGGCCTCGGTAAGTGGCTGGGCTATATCGACAAGTTTCTTATCTTTCCTGTTATTCTTCGCTTCAAAGTCTGGCGCCTTTCGCGAGCGGCGTCTCGCCTGTCACACTCGCTAGTGGTGCATATATGCGACCAATCGAATGCTCACTATACCAGGCATCTGCGCGGGACGCCTCACCTTGTCACATGCAACGACTTGCTGGCGATCCGCTCAGCCAGAGGAGAGATTCCTCAACATCGCACAGGTTGGACGGGGAAGCGGCTTCAGGCGCTGATCGTTGGGGGACTAAAGCGCGCCATGCGAGTCGCGTGCATCTCAGGCGCGACACGGGATGATTTTCTCAGAATCACAGGAATGGCTCCGGAGCGTGTCAGCGTAATTTACATGGGACAGAACCATGGCTATGCTCCGGCGGACACGCGAGAAGCCGCGGATCACGTCCGCTCTCTCCTTCCCGATGTTCGCCGCTTCATTTTCCACGTCGGGAGCAATACCTGGTATAAAAATCGGATGGGGCTGCTCCGGATATACAGAGCCCTGCGAGACAGCGCCTCCTTAGTCCCGCCATTGGTGATGGCTGGCCAGCCCTTCAACGCGGAAATATTGGAATTCATCTCCAGTAATGGGCTGGGCGAGACTGTTTTTAATGTGATCGGCGTCTCAAATGAAGAGTTGCGCGCTCTCTACACGAGCGCCGAGTTGCTGGTTTTTCCTTCCATCGCCGAGGGATTTGGCTGGCCAATCATCGAAGCGCAAGCATGCGGCTGCAGAGTAGTCACATCCAATCGCGCTCCTATGACGGAGGTTGGCGGAGACGCGGCTTTCTACATAGATCCCGAAAAGCCGACCGAAGCGGCAGCCGTCATCGCAGCGCTGCTGAACCAAGACTCCGTTTCGCGAGAAGCCGCGATCAAACGAGGGTTCGAAAACGCCAGCCGGTTCCCTACTGAGGCAATGATCCGAGATTACAGGCGGACTTATGAAGACCTCATCTTAAGCTGCGAATCTGAATGAGTGACGCCGGGAACCTCCAGGATCGTCGCCTGGATGCTGCTCTTAGGACCAAGGGCATCAGTTCCGGCCCAATCTATGACCGTATTCTTGCGGTAATCGAACAGCAGGGTTGGAAGGGTGATTTGCTCGACTTTGGAGCAGGTTCGGGCGGTCTTTCGCGCAGGCTCCTGCAATCCGGGCAGTTTAGATCGATCACCGCCTTGGACATACAGCCGAGACCTTCCTCGCTGCCTGGCGAGATCGTCCACATAGTGGCTGACCTCAATCATGCCGCGCCACTGCAGAGTGAGAGTTTCGATGTCGTGGTATCCGCGGAGGTGGTGGAACATCTGGAGAATCCAAGAGAGATCATGCGGGAATGGTTCCGGGTGCTGAGGAAGGGCGGCTGGGTGATTTTCAGCACGCCGAACAATGAAAGCTGGCGTTCCTTGCTCTCGCTATTCGCAAGAGGGCACTTTGCCGGTTTCTCCGACGAGAACTATCCCGCTCATATAACGGCCCTGCTGGCGCGCGATGTCCAGCGGCTCGCCCTGGAGGCGGGGTTTGGACATCCATCGATCTTCTACACGGATCATGGTTATCTGCCTCGCTTCACCCGGTTCACCTGGCAGAACATCCTTTCCGGCGGCGCGAAAGGTCGGCGCTTCAGCGACAATTTGATCGCCTTTTTTCAAAAGCCAGGGTCGTGAAAACTGCCCTTCGACTCGGTTGCCTTGAAGATTCTCCACATTATTCCTAGTCTGCAGCCGGCCGCCGGGGGCACGGCGGAGATGGTGAAAGTGATCGGAAACGCTCAACAAACTCTCGGACATTGCGTTGAAGCGCTGTGTTTCGATGCTCCAAATTCAGAATGGCTGGCTGAGATTCCGTTCCAGATCAATGCCCTTGGCGCGGCTTCTTTGAAGTATGGATTCACAAAGGCTCTTGTACCTTGGCTTCTCTCCCACGCGCGAAGCTACAACGCCATCTTCGTGCATGGCTTGTGGCAGTATGCGAGTTTTGGCGCGTGGCGGGCGCTCCGGCGCATGAACATCCCCTACTACGTCTTTCCTCATGGAATGCTCGATCCATGGTTCAAGAAGAATTACCCGCTAAAACATCTCAAGAAGTGGCTTTACTGGCCTTGGAGTGATTACCGGGTCCTCCGGGATGCCCGGGCAGTACTTTTTACCAGCGAGCAGGAGAGACGAGACGCTCGTCGGTCTTTCTGGCTATATCGATGCGTGGAAAAGGTCGTCTCCCTCGGCACGGTGGCGCCGGCAGGTGACCCTCTCTCACAGCGCGATCAGTTTCTCCGGCTGTTTCCGGAGCTGGCAGGCAAGAGGATTATCCTTTTCCTCGGGCGTCTCCATGAGAAGAAAGGCTGCGAGCTCCTCATTCACGCGTTTGCCCGATTGAAAAAAGGCGTAGAATTCGAAAACGCGCGCCTTGTGATGGCCGGCTCGGGTTCGGAAGCCTATACACAGCACCTTCATAGGCTGGCGCCGGAGAACGCGACGGGACTTGTGACGTGGACCGGCCTGCTTTCCGGAGATCTGAAGTGGGGCGCATTCCATGCCGCGGAGGTATTTGCGCTGCCTTCCCATCAGGAGAACTTTGGCATCGCGGTGTCGGAGGCCCTTTCCACTGGGCGTCCTGTCCTCATTTCAAACAAAGTTAACATCCATGGATTGATCAGGCGAGACGGGGCAGGTTTGGTGGAGAACGACGATTTGCCGGGGACATCCGCTCTGTTAAGCCGCTGGTTTTCTTTGTCGGATGAAGAACGCGCGCGTATGAGCGCTTGCGCTTTGCGATGCTTCAACACGCGCTTTGAAGCGACTGCCGCCGCGCGTTCCATTCTAGAGGTCGTCACTCCCTTTGGATCTGGAGACACAACTCATCAGTCTTGATGAAGACCAGAATCACGAAGTTTGTCGGCGGGGCGGCCAGCCTTTTCATTGCCATCGAACTTCTGGCTAGGTTTAGCGGGATTGCGGACGTTCCGATCTATCATATCGACGATCAGATTGGCTACATCCCGGCGGCGAATCAGTCCGGATGTTTCCTCCGAAAAAACGACTGGCAATTTAACGACAGAAGCATGGGCGCGCCGCCATACCGTCCCGAGGGGAAGCGCAACATACTTCTATTGGGAGACAGCATCGTTTACGGAGGAAACGCCTATCGCCAGGCCGAGAAGCTGGGTCCATGTTTGCAAGAACAGTTGGGGGGCAACACGGCTGTCTGGCCGGTGGGCGCGGGCAAGTGGGCCGTGCTCAATGAGATCACTTATCTCGAGAGAAATCCTGATTTGGCCGGCCAGATGGACTGGCTTGTTTGGGTTGTCATCACGGGAGATTTTCGACACCGTACCTTGTCGTGGTCTCCGCTTGTCCACCCGCCCCGCCCTCCGCTTCTCGCGAGCGTTTACGGGTTGCAGCGCTACGTGCTGCCAGCTCTTCACATTACTCGGGATCCCGAATACCTTCCCATCAGGGAGGAAAACGTGGCGGTATTCGACGCGCAGATTCCAGCCTTCGCGAATTTTCTCGCGGCTCTTAAACAAAGGTCTCCTCGTTTGAAAATCCTGATTGTGCTGTATCCTGACTCGTACGAATTGAAGAACCCAGGTGGTGACACGAGCAACATGGTAGCCCGAAGTCTCAAAGCGCATGCGGATTCCCTTGGTATTCGCTTTTTGGAAGTGGCGGGGGATGGAAGATGGCAGCCGAACCTTTATCGGGATTTTGTTCACCCCAACCCGGAGGGAGATCGCGTTTTAGCGGCCTGTATCCGCGACGCGCTGACGACAAACCATTAATGTGACTGCGCAAACGACGGGTCACGCGGAATTATTGATCAGTCACTGCGTCCTTATCCGCGCTTCCGACGGATGATGTAGCGTCCATAGCTTTATGGTAAAACTTGTAACTTTCGTCGCGTCGTGTTTGATCCTCTTTCAGGACTCTGGCCACGCTCAGTTCACGACGCCAACCGTCTCGGAGATTCCAGCAAGCTCCGCGGTGATGAAGAGCGAGGCGCACGGGTTGAGGATGGAATTTTATCCATTCGACCCCTACGCGCCCAAAGGTTTGGATTCTCTGGACGAAGCCATCCTTTTCGCCTCCAGAAGCCAGCCGCAGGCCGTGCTGGAAACGAACTTGCCGACAATCGATTTTCCCTTCGGAGCGCGAACCGTTCCCGGCATCAACATCAGCCTGGGAGATTATCTTTTCGGAAAGGAGAAGTTTGCCGCGCGCGTTGCTGCTGGTATGGCTGCTTCACCCCGGATTTCCCAACCGATAGGCGCTCGCTCTGTCTTCATCTTAACCGGATTCATTCATATAGAGAAGGCAGGGTCGTACAAGCTTCGAGTCCCCGTGGATGACGGGGCCGAGGTTAAGATCGGCGGCGCGGTTGTCTTTCGCAAAAATGATTTTGGCGGGATGTCGGCCTTTGATGACCCTATGTATTCCGCAGACATCTCTTTCGCCTCTCCCGGCTACTACCCGCTCCGCGTGATCCACTGGGATCGTGGATACGAACTGGGGATTCACATACTCAGCAATATCGGGAACGCGGAGGGAACCTTCGCCTTGCTTCCGATCGTGACGATGGAGCACTGAACGTTCTGGCATTGACGTTTTCAAAGGGGGAATCCGTCCGCCCGAGGGGTTTTCGTTTCGTGGAGATCCCCCGTTGGGGTTTTCTCGTTTCGCTCCTGCTTGCGCCGTGGGCATTTGGATGCACCGGCGCCTTGGAAGTGGAGTGGTTGTCAAAGGCGCTGCTTGCAGTCTTTGCTCTCTGGATCGGCGCGAACCTCCTGGATCGCAGAATGCCGCATCTCTCCATTGTCCCAACGCTGCTTATGCTTTGCCTCCTCGCGCAAGGATGGTGCATGACGCTCAACCCGCGTTCGACCTTCGACTCGGATTTCCACAGATTCCTCCCGCTCGCCCACTCCGACGCGTATCCCTCTACAATCGATCAGGCGGCTTCCTGGCCCCGAATGCTGCTCTTTTCAGGCCTGTTTGGAGTTTTCTGCATTGTCAGTGATATGGCGCGTGACAGGCGCTGGCAGATGCTGCTGGCGTCTACGGTCGCTTTCACCGGCGCTTCGCTCATCCTGTACGGTTTAGGCCTTCGCCTTCTGGGGTTCAGAATGATCCTCTGGGTCTCGCAAATTCCTGGCAATACGTGGCCCTTCGCAACTTACCTCTACCACGGGAACGCGGGAGCTTATATCAACCTGGTCTGGCCCGTCATGGTCGCTTTCACCGTGCTCTGCTTCCAACGTGAAGCAAACGGCCTGGCAAGAGCGCTGTGGGTGAGCGCGGCAGCCATCAGCGCTGCCGGCATCTTCGTGAACGCGTCCAAAGCGGCTACTCTTATCGGGTGCGTCCTTCTTCTCGTGATGGCGGGGTGGTCGGCTGTCACCCTGTTCCGCTCGCAACCCCGGTTTAAGGTTGTGGCCACGATCGCCTATTCCATAATTGTTATTGCCGCGCTCGTGGTTGTGGCTTGGTCCGTCGGATGGGATGTCTCTTTGGAACGCTGGTCGCACCTGAACGCCGAGTTGACCGAGAAAAATCTGCGTCTGGATGTGGATCGCGTCTGCCTGGTCATGGCCCATGACTCTGGCTTGTGGGGCTTTGGTCCCGGAACTTTCGCGAAGGTGTTTCCGTTTTACACTTCCGAGTTCGGCTCCGCTCTTTCCGGCCAGTGGCAATACGCCCACGAAGATTACCTTCAGACCACGATAGAATGGGGGGTGGTGGGTTCAGTGCTTTGGGCGCTGCTATTTTTCGGCGGACTGCTGTGTGTGATCTTCACCCACCTCGCGCGCGTGTCGCGTACCGAGAAGGCTCTTGCGTTCGCTAGCATCATCGCGTTGATGGGCGTAGCCCTGCACGGACTAGTGGACTTCCCCCTGCAGATCGCTTCAATCCTGCTCTACGTCTTTACCTTCCTTGGCATTGCCTGGGGCTCTCTCGGCTGGGAAAGAATGGCGGGGCGAAAAGGCCATGGAAGGCGATCATCTTCTCGCCGGGAGCTCTCTCGCGAGGCCAGCGGGACTGAACCGCTCGCCGGCAAGGTCGCCTTAGGTTCTAACGAGGGAATCCATCTCAACCTGAAGCGCCTTGTCCGCGGCGTCCTGGCTCTTGAAACCTGTCGCGCTCAGTTCCAGGATTCGCTGATCGGATCGAGGACGCCTGCCTTCAAAAACTCTCTGGAGTCGGATGGCCCTGCTCCAGTCAACTGATTTGCCCCCTGGCGCGGATGAAAGGTCGCCTGTGATGCATCGATAGATGTACAACGTTTTGCCTTGATCGTCCGCGACGTAACGCTCTATCGGAAAAGCAATTCCGTGAATCGTAAGACTGATTTCGTCCGAGGTAGAAATAAACGTCATTCCAGCACCAGGCAGACACGTCTGCGGCACGTGATCGCGCAGGGATTGCGCCGCCCGAAGCCCGGGCCGCCAACGGAAATACGCCGCTTCCCAATGCGCTCCGCTTTGGTCATCCCAGCCCGCTTCAATTCCCTCATCATAAAGCAAGAGGTTGAACGTATACTTGGGGATCTCATGCTGAATGAAGGAAGGATTGGCGCGCGGCCACTCAGGAGCCCACCCCGCCCCGCTGTTTTCCCCGCGTTCGTGGATCCAGTACCAAGTCTGCGTGGCCAGCCATGTCATGGGCAGCAGGGAGATGAAAAGGATGGCTGCGGCAGGAGAGAGAAAATGGGGCGGCGCTTGCATGGTCCGCTCCCCCGGAGTTGGGGCTTCTCGCGCCGCCGTCCACTTTAACAACGTTCCTCCCAACCAGACCACGCTAAAGCAGATCAGCAACACAGCCACTCCTAACGGGTCATGCCAGGATGCGAGCGCGGTCATCCCACGGGTGGCCACGACTGCTGCCAATGCGCTCGATCTACCCACATTGCACAGACAGGCGACTGCTGCCCCACCCAGCAGCAACGCCGCGGATCGTAGGATGCCTAATCGGTATTTCGTCCCAAAGAAGAGGGAGATCATCACGACCGCTTGCAGGGAGCGGATCCCGCTGCACGCTTCATCGATTCCCACCAAGCCCGTTTTCACCTCGATTACATTGCCATGCTGTAACGCGGGAATGCCGCATGTGAGCAGAACCTCAGTCGCCGCCGCGGTGACCAATCTCGTCAAGTCCTGAACGACGCGGTGCTCGAGAAAGAACGGCCACGGCAGCGCGGTAATGAGAAAGAAGATCGCTGGGGTGAATCGCTTTAGCCACGTAACGCCACCCGCTGCGTAAGTCTCCAGCAACAACAACCCCATTATAGCGAAAGCCACAGTCCAGGTGGCGAATAGCCAGTCAGGGTTTGCTTCTTGTATCAGCAGCCCGCCAAAAACAACGGCTATCAAAGCTGCTCCTGCTGCGAATACTGCGAACTTATTGCGGGACGGCGCTGCCGCAGGGCGGTCGTGCCACCGTTCCCAACAGAGCGCCAGGCAGAGAAACGGCACCGCCCAGCCATAATGGTATTCCGGGTTTAACAACCATTGCGAGCTGGTGCTGGCAATGAAAAAGATCCATGTTGCTCCAAAGACAGTAAGCCAGGGCAGCAGCAGGCGTTGCGAGGACAGGCGCTGTGTGTTCTTCTGAGAGGTGAGGGGGCTCGTGATGACTTCGCTCAATTTAACTTCCTGTGCCGGTGCTCGCCGTCCTTCCCGGGGACAAACTGCTCTTCATGAGGGAATCCCGAGCCTTGTCCATCATCGCGCGTTCCTGCGGCAGCAACATCGCGCTCTTCGCAAGAGCGAGATACTGCAATGCCTCCTCGCGCAACCCATTCGCCGCGAGAAAGATCCCGTAATAAGCTCCGAACGCGGGGACGTGGAGTGCCGCGGGGTAGCGCTTCATCGCCTCGAGCGCCTCTAATGGGCGGCCCTGCTCGTAAAGCGAATAAGCGTAGGTGGAACCGGTCTGGGGATCATCCGGATAGATCTCGAACAGGTGTCTGGCTACTTCGCGCGCCTCCGCTTCATTTTGCTTCAATAACAGGGACAGCATAACGAAGTTGTTTTGCGCGACGCGGTCGGTGGGTTCGATTTCCCGAAGGCGCGCGGTCAGACGGTAAAGATGTTCAGCGTCTCCCTTGGACACGAACCTGTTGTGCATGGACCATAGCAGCCACATGGGCGGATTTGGCTGCTCAGATGCTTCCCATGCGAGACCGTTTCCCTGTTCCTCCCACTGCGGCCCCCAGCTGCTCGCCATGCTGCTGAGCATGGCGAGCAGCTGAGGTTGTTTTCCTGCCTTCAATATGGCGAGCCTCCATTCGCCTGCAGCGTCTTCCGGCTTGCCCGCCTCTTTGTGAGCTCTCGCGAGGAGCGCCACCCGCAGGAAATCCATCTGCTGCCAGTCTCCCTTCGCTGCCAGGGCTTGTAGCCGATCCCAGTCTCGCATCGCGACGTAACACTGTGCCAGCGCAAGCTGGGCTGGAGCCTGGTCGCGGACCGCCCCGGGCAGGTCTAAGAGCCATTCGATCGCGGGCAGGGCGAGCTGGTTCTCCGCCATCCAAATGGCAAGGCCTGCTGCCCTTGCGCCATTCGATGCGCTTTCTGCCTCCACCTGCCGCAACTCAGAGCTGAAACTCGGGTGATTTGTCCTGAGTAGCATGCTCAGAATGTTGAGCCGGTCCTTCTCCGGAACCTGCGCGACGCCTTTCATTTTCGCCAGACACTCGAGGCCCTTCGCAACGTCCCCATGCGCGACCGCATCCTCGCCTAGCGCGCGAAGAGCCGGAACGCGGATTTTCGGTTCGGTCGTCATCTTCTCCAAAGTGGCGAGCGCGATGTCTCTTTTGGCGCCCTCAAAATGCGCGTCAACATTGGCTAGTTCGAAGCGCAGTTCATCGTCGCCAGGCTTCAGATCGACTGCGCGCTGGAGTTCAGCCTCCGCTTTCAACAGATCGGCGTTTGAGATCGCCACCTGCGCTGCGAGAAGGTGAAATTCGGGAAGATCCATTCCCTCGCTTCCAATCGAAGCGAGAGCTTCCCGCGCCGCTCCCGGTCTCTTGATTTCCAATGCGACACGGGCCCAGGCCATGCTGGTCTCCACGTTCCCCGGCAGTAGATGATTCGCGCGCTGGAACCATCCGAGCGCTTCTTGCGGCCACCGCTTGCTGAGCGCCACGGCGATCAGCGCGCACGCGCTCGCGCTGCCTGGCTCTCGTTGCAGCACGGCGGACGCTTCAAATAGCGCTGTTTGCACGTTCCCTGCGCGAAGGTCTTCTTTGGCCTGAACGAGAAGGCGCTCAGTTTTCCGCGTCCTATACTGATACGCGGCCCCTCCGAGAGCCAGGCAGACCGCGAGCAGGATGCCGGCGGAAGACCTCCACCTGCGCTTGAGCCGTCTTACCATCTGTGGAATCCAAAGATGCACCGTGTTCAGCCTTTTTACGGGGTTCCATCTGCTTGTTCTCCAAATGCTCGGCGCAAAATGATGTAGATTGTTGATCACCTGGATAGGCCCCGCGTGGCGGGGGATTTCCTTACGGGCGCCCGGCATGGTAAAACGCACGCTGTTCAGCGCGCTGAGCAGACTCCTGCGTCGTCGGGAACTTCTGAACTGGGGAAGACGCTGGTGAAGCCTATTCAAGGATCGCGCCAGGCGCGACAGGCTTCTTAGAGGACGCATGTGCAGGATGGGGGCGGCGGGTTTACCGCTGGCTACGCCGTCAGGAAATGGCTTCTATCAGGAAGCACCTGGTCACGATGTACTTCAACTTCCCGGCATTCACCTAGGAAGTCGAGAAGCACACGCACCCGGTCTTTGGCGGGCATCACGCTCGTCACGACGCTCGCGAGACCTCTGAACAACCCGTGGGCAACTATGACGTTGTCACCTTCCTGCACTTCCGGGATAATAATTTTGCACTCCTCGCCGCTCATCTGCTCCTGCAGTTGAGCTAGCGCTGCTCCTGGGATGCTCGGCACCTCATCCCCAAATCTGACTATCGAAATCACTGAGCGCGCGTGGGCGACCGCCCTCTGCAGGCGCCACCTGTCAAAGCGAGCGAAAAGGTATCCTGGAAACAGCGCTTCGGTGAACCAAATGGTTCCACGTCGCGTAACGCGACGAAACCTCACTCGTGGGCAGAAAACCTCCACCTCTGGCAGCTGCCTCAGATGAGCTGCCGCGATGTGTTCTTGTTTGGGAACGCCGCGAATGCAATACCATTGCGGATTTGGATCCGGCAGCGTAGCCGGACTGCTCCTAGCTGTCACAGCAGGTCTATATCATCAAGTCACATGTGATGCAACCTGGCCCGTAGCGACCGAGCCTATGGAACCTCGGCAACGTCGAAGAGAAACGGATGCCCCGGGACGGCTGTTGCGCTCCCGAAAAGAAAACCCGCTGTTTCAGATGTGCCTTCCAGCGCCGCATAGTTGATTGCCTGTTTTCCTCCAAAATCCATCACAGAAAGGAGACTGACTCCATTCGGGAACCGGTTGTCGTTCGAGATTTCAGCAGAGACGGGATCAATCATCCTGCTATCCCCTAGGATGGCGTCGATGCTTCCCGCCTCCGTGACGCGGTAGATTTTACATTCACCGCGGCACGTAACATAAAGGTCATTAGGATTCGCGTCACCAGCCTGAGCGCCGTAGGCGATATCCGTCGGGTTTTTCCCAAGAACTTGAGTGGAAATCAGGAACGGGGCGCCTGATGCCCCGAAAGTATTTAAGCTGGTGACATCATATACTTGGAGCTGACCCGCCATCGTGGTGGCGTAAGCTCTATTGGCAAAATTTCCTTCATTCCCGGCTCCGGGAATTTGACGCCACCAGATGCTATTCCCGCGATGGAAACCGGCTGCTACTGCGGTGGGTTGGGTGACAGTTCCAACATATTTCACCGTCGGTATCTGGGCGGGAGCGTAAGTGAAGGTGAACGGCCACGTCCCATCGGATGAACCCTGGTTCTGAGTGAGATTAAAGTTTGCCTGGGATGTGAAATACATCTCCCTGTAGTATTGGAAAAGCGGCTGCAAATTCACAAAGGCGACCTTGTTTTCGGACCGGGAAGCGATAACGGCATAACCGACACGCGCGGTTCTGCGATATCCGGTTGTCCAGTTATACCATCCATCTCGTTCACTCTGTGAATTCCAGTTCATTCCCGACAACTCTCCGCTCGCTCGTCCGCTATCCTGCGAGAGGTCTGAAGTCACTGAGATCGATGTGGGAGCCTTGAAGGGCAACTCCACGAAGCCAAGGAGCTTGAGACTCCGGATTCCCTGCCAGTTCGGCACCCCATACTGGAAGCGGCCCGCTCCCGCAACCATCCAGCCGTTTACGGCTATGACCGCCACCTCACCTCGAAGCCGGGCTGTATCCCATACGGTCACCAGCACGAATTCGTTGCTGAGCGTCATGCACACTGCCGTGGGAACCTTGTTTGCGGGCAGTTGCGCGCAGGCGTAGCGCCCGGCGACTGTATCCGAATCATTCCCTGTTCCCAGCATCGCTACCAAGCCATTCTGGAAGATCACCGCGCCGGGCATCCCGCTGATGAAGTGAGCTCTGGCGCTTGCGACAGCCGGAGTCGGAGGAGAGGGACTCCAGCGCGAGGGATTTAAACCCGGGTCGGGATTGCAGTTGTAGTAGTTGCCCGAATCCGGCGTAAATTGAACGCGAAGATCGTAAAATGGCCCGGATACCGGTACTATAGTAAGATCCGTTGCGAGCGCGGGCCAATCCCGGATCAGATGCCGCGTCCGGAGAATAGAGGAGCTGACCCGACATCGCAAACCAGTCGGTGGCGCCAGCATAGTTCCACGGGCTTGGATACCAGCCGCTCGCGCCAAGCTGCCTCAAGGTTCCCGCGCTGTTCGTAGCCCCTTGGTGGAAATCTGAAAATTTCGGGCCGTATCGATAATCGATGGCAGCGAGTTGATTATAGGAATTGGCAATCGCCCGATATTGGTCGGGGTTGATGGTACCGTCTAAGTTTACGAGACTTTCGCGCCATGCGCCAACCTGCAAGGGACCCTGTGCCGTATGGTTGCCAGCGTAAGCGGGAATCCACTGTGTCAACAAAGCCAGAAAGCCGAACATGGCGGCTTTCGTTTTCGCGGGGTGAAGTTTCATCGGGCGTACAACCAAGGCTCTAGAAGAGCACGATCTACGCCATTCCTACGAGAGCAGGACCTTCACCTCTCCCCCTTCGACGCCCTTTTCTCGGCTTCATTCACAAGTTCTCGCTCTTCTGGCAGGAGCAGGGGAGACCGCTTTGCTCTTTCAAGATAAGTCGTGGCGCGTGGGTCATTTGCCGAAGCCAGCAGAATTCCATAATAGGGAGCTACGGCTGGGAGACGAAGCTCCACTTGTGAGAAACGATTCATCATCGTCAGCGCTTCCTCCTTCCTTCCCTGAAGCAGTAGCGCGTAAGCGTAAGTCGAAACAAGATTGGCATCGGTGGGGTTTTCTTTCGCCAGGCTTTCCGCCGCCTGGAAAGCGGCCGGCTCGTTTTGCTTTAGTAGCATGGATAGAAGCGCAAAGTTGTTCTGAACGCCTGCGTCGTCCGGTTCAAGCTTCCGCCGAAGCAAAAGCAGTCTGTAGAATTTGCGCGTGTCACCCGCTTCGACGAAGCGCGACTGCATCGCGTTTAGAACTGCTTTTGAAGCATGTGGATCAGCAGCTACGCGCCAACCCAGTTCTTCCGCCTCAGCGGCCCACGCCGAACCCCAGTTCAGCGCGGTTTGGCAAAGGAGGGCAAGCGCCTCGGGATGATCGGAGGCCTTGAGAACGGAGAGGTTCCACTGATCCTTGGACTGCTGAGCGTCTCCTTGCTCCCGGATGGATCGCGCGCGGAACGCGATACGAAGGTAATCCATATTTCCCCAGTCTTCCTTGTCCACGAGGGCCTTCAACCTCACCCAATCTCCCGTCTGCGCGTAAGACTGGGTAAGCGCGGCTTGGACACTGGGTTGACGCTGCGATTCTGCGGGGAGGCTTTGCACCCAACGAACTGTTTCCGCAGCCATCCCGTTAGCGTTCATCCAGAACGCCATGCTGGAAACCCGCGAAGGATTGTCCTGGATTTGAGACTGGTATGCCTTTACCCGTTCCAGCGCGCTGGGATCTCCCATACGGACAAGCAGATCCAGAAGCCTCATCTGATCCTCGTGAGTTGCTCCAGGCTGTTGCGCGAGCTTTAAGAGGTAGGCGACGGTCTGAGATTCCTGCTGATGCCTCTCCGCGTCGTTGGCGAGGCTGCGCAAGGCCTCGACGCTGGTCGATGATTTGTGAGACAGTTGATCAAGGGCCTCGCGACCCTCCGCCCGCTTTTCTCCGGGTATTCGAAGGCGCGCCTTGGCCAAAGCCAGCGCGATGTGCTCATCGGTTGGACTCGCCTTCGCGGCAGCGGACAGATGACTCTCCGCAGCTTGGAAGTCACCCTTTGCAAGATCCAGCTGGCTGGACTCAAATTCGAACTCCCCGCTTGCTCTGGAAGAAGACGGGACGTCACGCAAAGCTTCCGCTGCCACGTCCAAACGGCCTGCCTCTAGGCCGGCTTTTGCCCATGCCAGGCAGTTGTCAGCGTCCTCAGGTCGCACTTCGTGGAGTTTGGCGTGCCAGACGAGAGACTCCGAAGGCCATGGTTCCGTGATTTTGACCATAAGCCTTGCTGCGGCGACGTCTTTCGGATCATCCCGCAGAAGTCTCAGAGCAAACATCGCCGCGCCCTGTGGATTGTTATCCGCCAAGGCCACCTCGGCATGTTTCAGAAGGTGGTCGTGAGTCACGCGCTTGTAGAAGCGCATTCCCCCATAGGAACCCGCCGCGAGAACCACCACGCCCGACAGAACGAGTTTCCAGTTCAGTACAATGCGCCAAAGGGGCAGCTCGCGGTGGATATTATTGATGGATTGGATGGCGAGAATGACGCGAGCCACAACCGCCATCCAGAGTCGTCCGATCATAATGTCAAAAAAGAAGCCCCGCAGAGGCGGGGCTTACTTTACACAAACGGTATCTGTTTCAAGCCGTTCTTTGAACTCTGTTCCCCGCCTTGCGGGAGTCTGCAAAAGAGATCAGGCCGCGACCGCGGTCGAGACTTTCCGGCTCCGGCGCCATGAAGTCAGTGAACCACCCGCGCACGCGAGGAGCATCAAAGCCGTTACGACGTTGCTTGCCTCAGGCACCGGGTTCAGGGCACCCGCTCCGATGTCGGTCGTTTGACCGCCATTGATCGGCGCATTGTTAAACGCGTCCGAGACCAAGGTGAATGAGTCCGGGTTCGTGGAAGCTATTCCAAGCCCGTCTCCGGGCGCTGTATTCCCATCGTTGCCAAACTTCAGTGTGATGTAGCCGTAGAAGGTGTTATGGCTTACGGGATCGTAATTCCTTACACCCGCGTAATACTGATTGTTGATATTGCCGGACCATGTTCCGGCAGTCGTCACTCCGCCATTCAGCGCCTTGAGCGCAAACTGACCGTTGGCACCGAGGAACCCCGGCTTATTAGCCGTTCCGGCGCGCCCGGGAACCGCGAACTGTGCGCTCCCGATGGCCGAGCCCGCTTTTAACTTCATAACGCCACCGCTCGCGTTCAGCAAAATCGCCTGATTGGAGCCGATCTCAGCCTTAACGCCCCCGATGGTAGGGTGAGCGCCAGTGGCGGAAAAACCCGCGAATTGGAAGTTGTTTGCGGCTCCCACGGTCGACGTGCCGTGCGACCACGTCTTCGTTTGGTTTACCGGCGTGTAGACAACCCCGGCATTCGCATGACTTGGAATTGTGAAAACGGCGGCACCGGCAGCGGCGAGCATTCCCCCCACAGCTGCGGGACGGGCTACAGTGCTGGTGAGGGAACGGGTGCTGACAGCGTATTCGCTCCAGCGCAGGTCAAAATTGGAATTTTCCATAGAGAGTCGGGGTGGTGTAGGTTGGGTAACAATCAAGCTTTAGTGGATTTATTCAAAAGGCACAAGAGTTATTTCTGAAATTCATGTTTTTTTTATTCAATACAGGTTCTTCTTGTCGAATTTGCTCTGCGTCCTGATTGTTACGTGTTCATTCCAATAGTGTGAGACCCCCACGAAAACTTCTCCTTGTCGGCTGGGATGCTGCGGATTGGAAGCTTCTCAACCCGCTTATGGAAGCAGGAGAGATGCCCCATCTGTCCGCTTTGGTCGAATCCGGGTGCATGGGCCAGATTTCCACGATCCGGCCCGTGTATTCTCCAATGGTGTGGACATCGATTGCTACGGGTAAACGCCCCTATAAGCACGGCGTTCTTGGCTTTTCAGAGCCTGTGCCTGATGGAACGAACGTTCGTCCGGTGAGCGGTCTTAGCCGCAAGAGCAAAGCTTTCTGGAATATCTTCCATCAGCAAGGCTGGCGCGGGAACGTCATTGGCTGGTGGCCCAGCCACCCCGCCGAACCGATTAACGGCGTGATGATTTCCAACTTCTGCCATCGCGCGATCGGCCCCGAGGATCAGCCTTGGCCCGTTCCTCCAGGCGGCATGCATCCGCCAAACCTCGTGGACACTCTTGCGGAGTTGCGGTTCAACCCGAACGAGTTCCACCACACCATGCTGGAACCCTTCATCCCGAGAGCAAGTGAGATTGATCAGAAGAACGACCCGCGTCTGGCCAAGTGCATGATGACGCTCGCGGAGGCTGTAACGATCCAGAGCTGGGCAACGTGGCTCATCGAAAATTCCGAGTGGGACTACATGGCGGTATATTTCGATGCTATGGATCACTTTGCCCATGGCTTCATGAGCTATCATCCCCCGAAGCGCGACCATGTCTCCGACCGGGATTTCGAACTTTACAGCCGTGTGATGTCTCAAGCCGCGCGGTTTCACGACATGATGCTCGGCTCTCTGCTGGCAAAAGCAGGAGCGGACACCACTGTGATTCTGCTGTCGGACCACGGTTTTCATCCCGATGACCTGCTGCCTGCCGCGATCGCCCCCATTCCCGCTGGCCCGGCGGATGAGCACCGCGATTTCGGCATACTGGTGATCAGCGGGCCAGGCATCAGAAAAGATGAACTCCTTCACGGGGCCAGTGTCCTGGATATCACCCCCACCTTGCTGGCTCTGGAGGATCTTCCGGTGGGAGAGGACATGGACGGGCGACCTCTCCTTGCGGCTTGGGAGCAGCCGCCAGCCGTTCGCTTCATCGCGAGCTGGGATGCGATGATCGGAGATGACGGACGGCATCCCGCTGATTTGAAACTGGATCCAGAGAGCGAACGCGCTGCTCTCGAACAGCTTATTGCGCTGGGATACGTGCAGCGTCCTCCAGACAACATAAAGCAGGCGGTCGCCGAGGCTGAGCGTGAGCTGCGGATCAATCTGGCTGAAGCCCTTATAGACGGCGGCAAGGAGATCGAGGCTCTGCCGATTCTCAGGGAACTCACAGTAGAGTGGCCGGACGGATACCGCTTCTTCCTTCGACTGGCCATGTGCTGCAAGTCGCTGGGAAGAGTGGTCGAACTCCGGCGCGTGGTGGAGGCGCTGGACAGCAAGAAAGCTGCCGCGGAAAGCGCCCGTGCCGAATTAGCAGAATTGCGCAGACAGGTCGTCGAACGAGCAAAAGCAAAAAAAGAATTGGAAAGAGGAGACGGCGCAGAGTCCGCGCTCCGGGATGGCGAGGCCGCAAGTCCCGAGTCTCCGATCACTCCCGAGGAAGCGGAGAAGATGAACAAGCTTTTTCAGGTGGGGAGCCTCAATATGCGGGGATTGGATTTTCTGCGCGGGGTACTGGCTATCGCGGAGAAAAAGCCCGTGGAAGCGTTGGCGCATCTGAAGGAGGCCGAAAAAGGGATGCGTAAAGATCCAGGACTATACCTGCAAATCGGGCAAGCATGGCAGCTCCTGGGAAAGTGGGATGAAGGCCTCGCGGCCTTTGAAAGGGCGCTGCAGTTGGATCCCCACAATCCGCATGGATTTGTAGGTCAGGCCCGGTGCCTTCTCGCGCTGAGAAGATGGGATGAAGCAGCGGGCGCGGCTCTCAACGCCATTAATCTGTTGCACTTCTACCCTTTCGCCCATTTTCTTCTTGGGATTGCAATGCTGCGTCTGGGGCACTCGGATCGCGCTACTCTTGCTTTCGAAGCCACGGTGGCCCTCAACCCGGCGTTTTGGCCAGCTCATCTGCGGCTCGCCCGGCTTTTAAAGGTTCAGGACCCGGACAGCGCTGCCTGGCATCTGGAAAACGCGCGCGCGTTTCGCGAGCAGGCGTTGGCTGTGGCCCGCGGGGAGACGACTCTTGCAGAGCGGCCTTCCGTTCAGATCCCCGCTCACAAGTCGCAGAGTGGCAGTGGAACTTTCGACTCCGTGGATTTTGCGCCGCAGCTATTAACCCCCAATAAGCCGGGGTTCGAAGGAGAGACGATAACACTTGTAACAGGCCTGCCTCGCTCAGGCACGTCCCTCCTGATGCAAATGCTCGCGGCAGGCGGCATCGAACCTCTTACCGACAGCGCGCGCGTTGCCGATCCCGATAATCCGAATGGCTACTTTGAGATGGAAGCGGTGAAGTCCATTGCCAGGGACTCTTCTTTCCTTTCCGCCGCTGTCGGCAAGGCAGTGAAGGTGGTGCTTCCTCTGCTACCTCATCTCTCCAGCTCGTACCTCTATAAGATACTGCTTATCGAGCGAAATCTTGAAGAGGTCTTCGCTTCGCAGCGGAAAATGCTGGAGCGCTCAGGACAAACGGCTGCCGATCCCGCTACTCTGCGTCCAGCATACGAACGACTTCTTCGCAGAAGCCGCCAACTTCTCGCCGCGACTGAGCGCGTTCAAATGTTGCGGCTTAGTCACAGATGGGTGCTCGAGAATCCCAGCCTCGCTGCTGATCAGATTGCCGATTTCGTAGGGGGCGCTCTTAACAGGCCAGCGATGGCAGCAGCGATAGACACATCACTCTACCGCTCAGGGCAAGGAGCTAAATAGGTAATTCCTTGGCGGGGGGATATCCGTGCATTTCTCTGCCGAGATCGCCATCGTAAAGCTTGGTCGTCTTGAAACGTTCATAGCGCCCGTCGCCCGCTTTCGCGCGGCAACGCTCCCGTAACGCATCCATCTCGTCATCGGTCATCGGCCTAAAGTCCCGGGCTACGGCGAGGTTCTGTTCAAGAACGGCGAGCGAGTCCATCCCACTGATTGTGGTCGGAGACTGGCAGACTCATCGCGTAGCGGAGACCTTCTTCGCGGCAATAATCGCGCCGCTCGTCACCATCTCTCCACTTCCTCCCAGACTCTTCATCCCTAAAACCGCGATACCTCGCTTTATTGCTTCCGGCATCACTTGCTGCTCAAAGCTCCGGAAAGTAGCGTCGAAACAGTTCAGCGGCATCTGAATTGTGTCGAAGGGAAAGTCGTGCCCAAGCATTTTGAGATGGATGGCAGGATCCTTGTGCCCCGTGAATCCGATGAATCGCACCTTTGCCCTGCTGCTTTGCCAGCAACAGCGCCTCAGCCGCGCCGCCGGGAGCGAAGATGAGGTCCGGATCGTTGAAGTAGACGACCTCGTGAATCTGCCAGATATCCAGGTAATCCGTCTGCAGACGGCTGAGAGACTCTTCCAACATCCTCATTGCGACATCCTTGCCTCGGCCATGTGTGCAGACCTTTGTCATCAAGACAGCCTTGTCTCTCTTGCCTTTAAGCGCCTTGACCCATGCGGTTTTCACTTTCGCCCTCGTGATACTCCCAAGCGTTATCGAAAAAATTCACCCCGGCATCCAGCGATCTGCTCACGATCTCACTGGCCTCCGCCTGATCCGTCGCGGTGCCCAGATGGAACCCTCCCACTCCAAGCGCCGAAACTTCGAGCCCGGTTTTGCCAAGCGCCTTCTTCGGAACCTGGCCTCCCTCCGCGCTTTTGGTAGTTGTGACTGCGTTGGTCGATGCCATGCCAGCGGGCATCAAGGCGGCCGCGCCAGCGAATGTCGCGCCCTTCACGAAGTTCCTCCGGTTTACTTCCACGGGCTTCCGCTTCATGGCTGTTTTCTTCGTTCATGCGGGAACTGTTGGAAAGGGGCGGCCCGTATTCTTCGGTTTCCTTCATCATCTCTTTGGTCTCTTTCGACATCGGAATCTATAGGGAACCCGTGGGCCAGGCGCGCTTCCGGATTGTCGAACTGCAAAGAGACCTTGTAATGCTCGAAGCGGCCATCCGCTGCCAGCGCCTTGCAATCGTTCCGCACTCTGTCCATCTCCTCGGCGCTCATTCGCTGGAAGCCCTGCGCTATCTTGAGGTTCTGGCGGAGAACTTCCAACTTGTCCATTCCGGTGATCGTCGTTGCCACCGGCAGGCTCATGGCGTAGCGCAATGCGTCCTGCGGAGAAAGGATGACCTTCTTGAGCGGTTCCGCCTTGCCGGTCATCGGTTTCATCCCCAGCGGCGGCAATCCCCCTGCGGCTGAGTTCAGGCAAGACCTGTTGCTCGAAGCTCTGAAAACTCGCGTCAAAAGGCATTTAGAGGGCAGTTGCACCGAGTCGAATGGGAAGCCCGTCGCCAGCATCTTTAGGTGAATTTGCGGGGATTTGTGGCCCGTGAAACCCACGAACCGACCTTCCCCTCCTGCTTCGCTTTGGCCAATGCCTCAGCGGCTCCGCCTTTCCGTATGAACAGGTCTGGATCGTTGTCGAACGTGACACCGTGGATCTGCCACAAATCGAGATGGTCAGTCCTCAAGCGGCGGAGGGATTCCTCGAGCATCTGCATAGCCAGGCCGGCCATCGCGGCCATGCGTGCAGACCTTCGTCATTAAAAAGACTTTGTCCCGCATCCCCTTCAAAGCGCTCCCATCCATATTTCGGATTTGCCACGGTTATATTCCCAACAGTTGTCAAAGAAGGTTATCCCTCCTTCGACAGCTTCCTTCACGATCAGTTTCGCCGTCCCTTCATCGGCAGCGTCACCCAGATGGTGCCCACCGAGACCGAGCGCCGATATCTTGACCCCTGTCTTCCCAAAGTCGCGGAGCGGTATTGAACTCACTGAAGTATATACGGTGCGACCGCTTGTTTCACGCCTGTTTATTCGCGTGGCAGCACCTTCAAGGATGCATTTTTTCAGCCGCCAGCCGGATGGCGCGCTATCGACGCCTCACGACCCGCTCTTATTTTTTCCGGAGAACAGCAGCGCCGCGCAAATCATCAGCAGCCAGATCGCCGCGTTTACAGGAACGATCACGGAAGGCAACGAGACGAGATACGCTGGCATCTTTCTAAGGGCGAAATTCCCCGGAAACAGGAACACTGCTCCAACCGCGTCGAAAGCGCGAGCCGCTGGCACTGAATGCGTCAGTCTCGCGCCAAGGAAAAATGCGCTGTATGCCAGCAAACTGAGGAAGTAAAGAAATCCTGCCAAAGCGGCGAGAATGGCTGCCGACCGCAGTCCGGTGAGGATGGGGTTGCTCCTCTTTCCTGGCTCCGCGCCCATATCACATTAATTCTGCCGCTTTTTCCGCCAGAGGACTGCGCTCGCACTTGCTGAGCGTGATGTGCGCGGTCATCTCCTGTCCTCGCAACTTATTTCGCGTATAGACGAGCCCATTGCTTAAGGCGTCAACGTACGGGTTGTCGATTTGGGCGGTGTCCCCTAATAGCACCAGTTTCGAGCCCTTGCTGATACGCGTCACTACCGTTTTGGCTTCCAGCGGGGTCAACTGCTGCGCTTCATCCAGGATGAATAGCCGGTTAGGGATCGACCTTCCACGGATGTAACACAGAGCCTCGATTTCCAACAGCCCGGCTTCCAGTAGCTTTTCGTAGGGCTTCCTCGTGTGCGGAGGACCTCCCGCGTTGCCACGCTGCTTCTCTTCTTCCCGCCTGACCTTTCGATCGCTCTGCGGCCTGCCCCCTTTGCCTTCGCGTCTTGAGAGAAGGAAGGTGATCGCGTCGAAATACGGTTGCAGCCACGGCGCCATTTTTTCCTGCAGGCTGCCGGGTAGGAATCCAATTCCCCCACCCATCGAAACGACAGGCCGCGTGATGCTCATCCCATCGTACTGGCGTCCCGCGATCATTGCCAGGCCGGCAGCCACAGATAATAGCGTTTTTCCCGTTCCGGCGGGACCTGAGACCGTCAGCAGCGTTACGTTAGGGTCCAGCATCGCGTCCAGCATGAACTGCTGCCCGATATTCAGAGCGCGCACATGAGCGCCGTCGGGAACCGATATTCCCTCGCCGCCGTGCAACCGCGCGAAGCGTCCGGAACCAAGGTAACGCGCGGGTATAGTCTTGCCGTCATCCAGCACGACATAGTCGTTCACCAGGAGATCCTTCACCCTTGCCCGCGGGAGGATGATCTCTCCGATGGATGCAAAACGCTGCATATCCGCGGCGGTTATCCTTACCTTGCGGTGCCAGTCTTCGCTCTCCGGTTCCACCCGGTCGTTTCTGTAATCTTCCACTTCCATCCCGACTGAACCCGCCTTCAGCCGCATGTTGAGATCCTTCGTCACGACTATGACCGGCGGGGGAGTGCTCTCGGAAACGAAGATCGCGTTTGCCAGGATCTTATTGTCCATCGACTTCAGGTCGCCGACTGCCGCCAGCAGCTTCTTGATGCCTGGTGTGGAGATGCCTTCGACGAGATATCGGTTTACGGAAACGAACAAACGGCCTCCACCCGCGGTACGGGCTCCCTCCGTCATGGAACCGTCCCCGAACAGCTTCAGCATTCTTCGCTGCACCTCGCGCGCCGCCGATCCGCGTTCAGAAGGCTCAGTCTTGAGCTTGTCCAGTTCCTGCAACGACTCCGAACAGATGCAGACGTTGTTATTCTTGAACTTTGTAAGGCACTGCGGGTCGTGAATTAATACAGATGTATCAAGCACCAGGGTTTTGATTATGCCATCGCCCCGCGCGCGGTCGTTCAGTTGCTTCATGGGTGTTCTGGAGATCGGCGTTTCCGCCTTCGGGAAGATATGTAGGTGTCTATACCCGTAAAATCGAGGGGCAAATTCCCTGCGCCTCCCGCGGCCGTTGGTCACCTCCAGATAAAGCGCTTCTTATTTACATCTCTTCCGGTTACGACATCATTGGACACCATGGAGCCTGACCCAGGACAACTCGAAGCCGAGATCGAGCTGTTGAAGCAAATTGGGCTTGGAAACCGCGCCAGCTTCGAGGCGCTCTACGACCGCTTTTCGGGTGTGTTGTTTTCAACCGCCTACCGCGTGCTGAACAACCAGGAAGCCGCGGAAGATGTTCTCCAGGATGTCTTTATTCAAATCTGGGAGAAGGCGCCACTTTACGACTCTACTCGCGGCAAACCTCTGACATGGGCAGTGACACTTGCCCGAAACAAAGCCATAGATCGCTTCAGATCCATTCAGCGGCGCAATCGGCTCAGAGACGAAGTGCAGGCTGAATCGGAAGCGCTGGGAAACTTCTCCGACGAGAAGAGCTCGTTCGATACAGTGGCGTCGGGTGAGGCAAACCAGCTTGTGCGTGAGGCGCTTCAGAAACTATCCCCCGACCAGCGTCAGGCAATAGAGATGGCCTTCTTCTCTTCGATGACGCAGATGGAAATCGCTGAGCGCCTTAAAGAGCCGCTTGGCACTATAAAGGCTCGCATCCGGCGCGGCATGATGAAGCTCCGCGACCTGGTTGGTCCTCGCGCCTGAGGCGGATTAAACCTGCTTTTCTGAACATTCTCGCTCTGTCGCTATCAGCCACAGCGCTTCACCGGTGCTGTCTAGAATCGGAGTGATGGCGATCTCTACCAGATACGGGTTCCCGTTCTTGTGGTAATTGAGGATTGTCTCCTGGCATGGCTGCTGCGCGCGAACAGCTTTTCTCATCCGTTCGGCAGTTGCGGCGTCTGTTCCTTCACCCTGCAGGATTGGGCCGAGATTTTTGCCTCGGAGTTCCTCAAGGGTGTATCCGCACATCGAGGTGAACGCGGGATTCACCCACTGCACGAGGCCATCTTTCTCGCACATCACGAAGCTCTCAGCTGGTCGTTCGGACCTTTGTTCGCGCAGCGAACCTAAAATCTTGGTCTTGAGAAGGTTTGCCGGCCGCGCTTCTCTTTCGTTCAAGTGAGCCAAAACAATGGCGACCGCTGCTTCTTCAACCCAGGCAAGGAACTGCCTCACCTCAGGATGGAACTCCACAATGATCTCGAATTGTTCGCGCTCAGCAGCAGTAAGCGCGCCTGCCGCAAAGAGCGCGCATCGTTCTTTCAGTAAGTCAGATATCATTAGGAGGCGGGTTTTCGGCCAGTGACGTTACGCTTATAGCCAAACTCCGGACGCAAAAGGCAGCTAGCCGGTTTCGAGAACGATGTCGAGCCAATCTGCTCTGGGGGCGCAGAGCCGTCCCATCTTGCGGGCTCACGCAAAAATGGCCCTTACGGAAGCACGAATGAAGCTCGTCGCGCGATACCCTTTTACATATGAACGAACTAAAGAATCCTGAGACCCACGGGAAGATTTCGACCGCGTCCGCCGGATTGGGGGTGCCGTCTCCTGAGTTGGTGGAAGAGCGCGCCCGCGAACTTGCCGCTATCGCGGGCAGGTCGGCGAGCGCTTTCACGGACGAGGATCTCCGTCAGGCGAAAGACGAATTGCTTGGCAATGACTCCGAGGATGCGCCTGAGGAGACCGCCGACGTGGTGGCAAGCCTCACAGAGAGGGATGAACCAGTAGGGATTCAAGGCTGTCATGTGCCGAATGTCGGACTTCCCGACGATCAGTCCCTCGGAGAGGAACTCGTCTCCGAAGGTCTGGACGAGGCTGCTCACGACCAGATGGTTGCCGCCCGCAAGAATCGGGAATAGCCCGCTTTTTCTCAGGGCGCCCGGGCGCGAGGCGCTGCGAGCAAACATGCTTCGCAGTCCGGAAAGAAATTCTCTTTTCCTCTTGCAAGGGGAGGGGACTGTACAAAAAAATGCGCGCCACTGGACGGCCTCCCTTGGACGCCGCATTTGTGCGAAATAATCGAGAGCATACTGTTGACACGAGCCGAGTTATCCATGAAAACGTTGCTCCCTTTTGCGGAGCCTGCACCTTTGAACCTTTTTAGAACGTATCTTCCCGGCCAGGATGACCTAACCTAGATGGCCAATTTTTTTCCTCGATGGAGCAATCTGCTCCCGATCAAATTGTTCGTGTGCCTTTGTGTCATCGGCACATTGCTGACCGCCGTGGTTTGGTACTACTTCACCCCAAAATACGTTCGCGTCGGATACACCCCGGTTCAGCCAGTCCCATTCCCTCACGACATCCACGTTTCTCAATTGGGGATGGACTGCCGCTACTGCCACAGCTTCGTCGAGGTCGCCGCCCATTCGAATGTCCCTAACACACAGACCTGCATGAACTGCCATTCGCAGGTGCAAAAGGAGAATCCCAAGCTTCTCCCGGTTCGGCAGAGTTGGGCGTCTGGCCAGCCCGTTGAGTGGGTGCAGATTCATAAAACCCCGGATTACGCGTATTTCAACCACTCGGCTCACGTTAATCGCGGCGTCAGCTGTTATAGCTGCCATGGGAACATCAACCACATGGATGTTGTCGGCGAACGCAAGCCTCTCAGCATGAGCTGGTGCCTGGATTGTCATCGAGCCCCCGAGAACCACCTCCGTCCTCAGGAACAGGTCTTCAATCTCGATTGGACACCGCCGTCGGGACAGACTCAGGAGGAGATCGGCCTGGACTTGAAGAAACGGTGGAACGTGAATCCGCCTGAAAATTGCCAGGGGTGTCACCGATGAAACGAATCTTCCACCATCCTCCAGCGGACGAAGGCAAGAAATACTGGCGCAGCCTTGACGAACTCTCGGCCGATTCCGGCTTTGAATCCCAGTTAACGCGCGAGTTCCCGGCTGGCGCTTCCGAGTTCGCTGAGGACGGCCTCTCGAGGCGGAACTTCATAAAGCTCATGGGAGCCTCCACTGCGCTGGCGGGTGTCGGACTGACCGGTTGCCACCGTCCTGTGATGAATCTGGTCCCGTTTACAAAAACGGTGGAATGGGCTATTCCCGGGAAGCCTCTGTTTTTCGCGACTTCCATGCCCGGCAGGGCAGGGGCTACACCATTGGTGGTGACGACTCACGATGGCCGTCCAACCAAAGTGGATGGCAATCCGCTTCACCCTGTCACCCAGGGAGCCAGCGATGTCTTCGCTCAGGCTTCCATACTGAATCTCTACGACCCAGATCGCGCCCGATTTTTCCTCCGTGAGGGCATGGAGACCACAAGCTCGCATTTTACCGCTTCTCTCGAAAAGATCGCTTCCAACTGTGACGTCAACGCGGGAGCGGGTCTGGCCTTCCTGCTCGAAGAAAACAATTCTCCCTCTCGCGAGCGTCTGCGCAAGCTTGTGATGAAACGCTACCCACAGGCCCAGTGGTGCGTTTACGAGCCACTCGGAAACGACGAAGCAGAGAAGGCGCTGGGCGATGCGGCGCATGTCTCCCATGACGTGTCAAAGGCGGATGTAATTCTCGCTTTGGATTGTGATTTCCTGGGTTGCGAAGCTGGCAGCATAGCGGCAAATCGCGCTTTTGCCGCGCGGCGCAGTGTCGACGAGGCCGACGCGAAGATGAACCGGCTCTACGTGGTTGAGAACCGCTACACCGTCACTGGCGGCGTCGCGGATCACCGGCTGCGATGCCCGGCCAGCCAGATCGGAGCCTTCGCATTCGCCCTCGCGAGAGAGATCGGAAAATCTTCGGGAGGAGCCGCTTTTGAGCCGTTCTACAACGCGTTCAAACAGCCGCAGGTCGCCGCGAAATTTGTGGATGGCTGGATTGAGAGTGTCGCGGCGGACCTGCTCAGCGCAAAAGGTCGCTCCCTCGTTCTTATCGGTGATCGGCAGCCTGCCGCTGTCCAGTTGCTGGTTAGAGGCATCAATGCCGCGCTGGGGAACCTGGGGTCGACAATTAACGGGCGGCAATCTGCCGCCAAGGCAGGGATTACCCTCGGAGAACTCGCCGCCAGCATAACCAGCAAGAAGGTAACCACGCTATTCATCCTCGGGGGCAATCCGGCATACAATGCTCCGTCGGACGTTGAATGGAATAAGCTTCAGAAGTCTGTTCCGGTTGTTATCCGGATGGGAATGCATGTCGATGAGACGTCGGTTGGTTGCCACTGGCACGTTCCCGCCGCGCACTATTTGGAGGCATGGGGTGATGGTCTCGCCTCGGACGGTTCCTACGTTTCCATCCAGCCCATGATCATGCCGCTTTTTGATGGCTGGTCGGAGTTGGATATCCTCGCGCGGTTTGCCGGGCTGCCGAAGCCAAAAGGTCCCGAGCTGATACAGGATACGTTCCGTGAGCTTATGAACCCGCCGGATTTCGACGCGGCTTGGAATCGCTTTCTCCACGATGGGTTTGTCGCCGATAGCGCTTCGCCTGCGAAACCAGTCTCTTTCGATCCGGCGGGGGCAGCTTCCTACGTGCAGGAGAATGCAAACCTTCCTTCCTTTTCCGAGGACGATTTCGAAGTTGTGTTTATCCCAAGTTCCAGCGTGGATGATGGGCGATACGCGAACAACGGCTGGCTGCAGGAACTCCCCGACCCCATCACCAAGGTTACCTGGGATAATGCCGCTCTGATTAGCCCGGCAACCGCCAGGAAATTGGGGATTGAGGCGAAGGCATTCGGGCAAAAAGACTTCGCCAAGATCGAAGTGTCCGTCGAAAACAGGAAAATCGAGATCGCCGCTCTCATCGCCCCCGGGCATGCCGATCACTCGATCAGCATACCGCTGGGGTATGGAAGAAGAGTAACGGGATGGGTGGGAGCGAGCTCGGGTGTGGATGTCTATCCTTTGCGAACCTCCTCGTCGCCGTACTTTGCTGTCGGCGCGAAGGTGAAGTTGACGGGTGAGACCTATCCGCTTGCCATCACTCAGGATCATAACGTTATGGAGGGACGCGCTTTGGTGCGCGAGGCCACCATCGAACACTTCAGGGAGAACCCGGAGTTTGCGAAGCGGATGTGGATGGATGCCGAACTCCATGGCAAGAATCCCACCCTCTACAGCCATCCTCCTCTCACGGGACTGAACCAATGGGGGATGGTGATCGATTTGAACACCTGCACGGGCTGCAACGCGTGTGTCGTCGCCTGCCAGTCCGAGAACAACATCCCCATCGTTGGGAAAGAGCAGGTCATCAACGGGCGCGAAATGCACTGGATCCGCAATGACCGCTATTTTGCGAGCTGGGATGAAAATGAGGATGACCCCGAGATGCTCATGGAGCCCATGCTTTGCCAGCATTGCGAGAATGCTCCCTGTGAAACCGTCTGTCCCGTAAATGCCACCGTCCACAGCGAAGAAGGGCTTAACGTGATGGCTTACAATCGTTGCATCGGGACTCGCTATTGCTCTAATAACTGCCCGTTCAAGGTCCGCAGATTCAATTTCTTTGATTATCAACAGCGTCCTGTGGCTCCACAGCAGACGCGGTTCTTCGGCGAAGTCAGTGGCTTAAAGCTTGGGCCTCTTACGGAAAAAGGGTCGCCCGATACGCTGAAGATGCAGAAAAACCCAAATGTTACCGTGCGGATGCGCGGCATCATGGAGAAATGCACCTTCTGCGTACAGCGGATCGAAGAGGCAAAGATCGCGCAGCGCGTGAAGGCGGGTTCATCGCCGGACATTCGTGTTCCAGCCGACACTTTCCAGGTGGCCTGCCAGCAGGCCTGCCCAGCCCGCGCAATTACTTTTGGTGATATTCTCGAGGATTCTGGCAGCAAAGTTTCCAAGCTGAAGAAGCGGGAGCGCAACTACCGATTGTTGGAGTATCTCAACGTTGCTACTCGCGTCAGTTATCTGGCGCGTGTTCGAAATCCAAACACGAGGATGGCTGGAGCGGATAGAGTCGCCAGCTTCGAAGCGGAACCTGCGGCGAAACACGAGAAACAAGGAGGGAATCCCTAATGTCAGAGGTTGCCACAGGTCCTTCCATAGAGCGGGTCCCGCTCATACTAAACGATCGAAAACTCGGCTGGGTAACTGATCGGATATCGGGCATTGTCGAAGATCGCACCCCGTTTTGGTGGTGGGTTGCATTCTGCATCACGTCCCCCATCGCGCTTTTTGGCCTTTTCTGCATCGGTTACCAAATCTCCACGGGGGTCGGCGTCTGGGGGGAGAACATCCCTGTCGGCTGGGCTTGGGACATTACGAATTTCGTGTTTTGGATCGGCATCGGTCATGCCGGCACGCTCATCTCTGCGATCCTCTTTCTGACACGGCAGCGGTGGAGAACCTCCATCAATCGGTCAGCGGAGGCGATGACCCTCTTTGCGGTCGTTTGCGCGGGAATTTTCCCCGGTATTCACGTAGGTCGCTTCTGGATGGCGTGGTTTCTCGCGCCGATACCGAACCAATACGCGATATGGCCCAACTTCCGCAGCCCTCTTCTGTGGGACGTGTTCGCGGTTTCCACCTATTTTACCGTTTCTGTTCTGTTCTGGTACACCGGCCTTGTGCCTGACCTCGCGACTCTGCGCGACCGAGCGACTTCACGCGTCAAAAAATTCTTTTACGGGCTGTTTGCTTTGGGTTGGCGCGGATCGAACCGGCAGTGGCGCCACTATGAGATGGCCTATTTGATCCTCGCCGGCCTATCCACGCCGCTGGTTCTGTCGGTCCACAGTGTTGTCTCTTTCGACTTCGCCACGTCCGTGGTGCCAGGGTGGCACACGACAATCTTCCCGCCTTACTTTGTCGCCGGCGCCATTTTTGGCGGCTTTGCGATGGTTCTCACCATCCTTCTGCCGGCGCGCTTCATCTACAAGCTGCACGACGTCATCACGCCCGCCCACGTGGACAAAATGTGCAAAATCATTCTGCTCACAGGGTCGATCGTTGGCTACGCCTACAGCATGGAGTTCTTCATAGCCTGGTATGGCGGTAACGAGTTCGAAAAATCCGCTTTTCTCCACCGCGCTTTCGGCCCTTACAAGCTCTACTATTGGACGATGATTTCCTGTAACGTCGTTTCTCCGCAGCTCTTCTGGTTCAAGTATTGCCGGTCGAATGTGTACATCGTCTATTTCGTTTGCATGTGCGTGAATGCCGGAATGTGGTTTGAGCGTTTTGTCATCATCGTCACTTCCCTCGCGCAGGATTTTCTTCCAGCCGCGTGGCATGTGTACCACCCAAGCTGGGTCGAGATTTGGACTTTCATTGGCACCTTCGGGATCTTCCTGACTCTATTCCTGATATTCATGCGCTACCTGCCCATGATCGCTATGTCGGAGGTGAAGCTCGTCTCTCCTTACGCCGACCCACACCATCACGAGCCGGATTCCCAAGTTGGGGTGGAGGCGCGTCATTAAATGACTGAGCTTCGCAAGGTTTACGGGTTGGGGGCAGAGTTCCCCACCGCTGCCGCTCTCTTTAACGCTGCTGAGAAGGTCCGCGACCAGGGGTTCAAGCGGTGGGATGTTCATTCCCCATTCCCAATCCACGGAATGGATAAGGCGATGGGGCTCGGAAAGTCGTGGCTTAGTGCTGTTGTTCTCTGCGGCGGCATTACAGGTCTGCTGACCGCCATCGTGTTGACGATGTATCCCTCCACCATCGAGTACAAGCTTATTGTGCATGGCAAGCCTGTGAACTGGGCCACCGTGCCGGCCTTTTTTCCGATCTTTTTCGAATTGACCGTGCTTTTCTCCGCCTTTGCCTGCGTCGGAGGTCTTCTGGTCTTTAACCAATTGCCGAAATGGTACCATCCTATCTTCAACTGGGAGCGATTCTCGCGCGCCACCGACGATGGCTTCTTCCTCGTGATTGAAGCGCGCGATCCCAGATTCTCGGAGGCGGGAACCCGTCAGTTCCTTGAGGAAATTGGCGGCACTCACGTCACGCTTGTTCACGACTGACATGCTGAAGTATTTCTTCATCTCCACGGTGCTCTTCACCATTGCTCTCGTTGCCATCCTCGGCTGGCAGGGTGAACGCTTTGAGCGCCCGCCCCTCGAAATCTTTCCGGACATGATTCGGCAGCCAAGGTATGACCCGCAACACACCAGCGCCTTCTTCGCGGATTCCAGGGCGGCCCGCCCGCCGGTGCCTGGAACTGTTCCGATTGGATATAACCTCAAGGGGTATTACTCCACCAACGGCGCCAGCAATAGCGGGGTTGCCGAAAGGATGAGCGGATTCAGTAACGGGACTGATTATTATGCCACTGGAAAGATCGGGGCGACTTATGGCCGGGGTTTTCCTGTGGAGGTGAATGCCAGACTTCTCGCTCGCGGACGCGCCCGCTACAATATCAACTGTGCCGTTTGCCATGGGGCGACGGGAGCCGCGAACGGCATCGTTACTCAGTATAACCTGGTCGGAGTGGCAAGTTTCCTTGATCAGCGTCTTCGGGATATGCCGGAGGGCCAGATATTCAACACGATTACCAACGGCAAAAACAAGATGGGCCCTTATGGAGGAAATGTCGCCGTCGAAGACCGCTGGGCGATCATCGCTTACATCCGCGCCTTGGAACGCAGCCAGCGCGCCTCGGTAGCAGATGTTCCGGACTCTCTCCGCGCTCAGCTGGATAAAGGGGTGAAGCCATGAGCGACCACGCGATTTCTATTCATAAGCCGGAAATATATGACGAGAAGCACTCCGGCGGCTTGTTGCTGTTGCTGACGCTCGTCGCGGCGATTGGTGTCCTTGGGAGCTTGATCGGCGCCGTCCTTCCAGCTACTCGCGAGCAGTTCGCCTACTCCTGGCTCTTCGCGTTTGTTTATTTCTTCACGCTCTGCGCGGGCTCCCTTTTCTGGATCCTGGTGCATCATGCAACCGACGCCGCATGGTCGGTTGTTGTAAGGAGAATACTCGAAAATGTGGCGTCGTTGTTGCCAGTCGGTATTCATCTTTTTGATACCTGTTCTCCTCTCCGCCCATTTCCTGTTCCGGTGGTGGGATGTTCCGCTGGGAACGGACGCGATCCTTGACGGCAAGCGCGGCTATCTCAATCACTCCTTCTTCCTGTTTCGCGCCTGCGTCTACTTCCTCGTTTTCAGCGGCTTTTCGACTTGGCTGAAGAGCCTTTCAACCAGCCAGGATGGCGACGGCAACACTCTAAAGAGCATCCGCATGCGCAAGGTTGCGGTCGCCGCGATACCTTGTTTCGCGCTGTCTCTCACCTTCGCGGCATTCGATTGGCTGATGGGTCTTGATTACCACTGGTTCTCGACAATGTGGGGCGTGTACATCTTCGCGGGCGCTGCGGGGAGTTCGATGTCGCTCCTCGTTCTGATAGTCACCGCCCTTCGGGCCAAGGGTTATTTGAAGGATGTCACTGTCGAGCACTACCACATAATGGGTAAGCTGATGCTGGCGTTCTGCGTCTTCTGGGCATACATCGGCTTCAGTCAATACATGCTGATCTGGTATGCGAACATGCCGGAGGAAATTTCCTACTTCATCAGGCGCAATATCGCTTCGTGGAATGCCCTCAGCATCTTCCTTGTCGTAGGCCGTTTTTTTGTTCCTTTCGCCTTTCTTCTTATGCAAGGCATCAAGAAGAATCCCCGCCATCTCTGCATGGTGGCGGCCTGGATGGTGTTGATGCAGATGCTGGATATTTACGTGATCATCATGCCCATGTATCACCAGACAGGGTTCCGGCCCCATATCCTGGATCTGTGCGCTATTGCTGCGATTGGTTCGATTCTGGGCATCCTCTTTATCAAGTCCCTGCGCCGCCACAGCCTTTACCCTGTGCGCGATCCGCGCCTTCAGGAATCCGTCGGCCTCACGAACTAGTATGGCGCTGATTCCTGTTCAACATCGGGTGACCCGTTTCTGGCCTGCCTTCTTCGGAGGAGTCTTCCTGTTTTGCGCGTTCGCTGTTCTCGTCGTTTTTGTTTTTCGTCAGAGCATCTCGTCCGAGGGCGTCGACGCGGAACGCGCGCGGCAGCGGGCTGACAAGCTTGCAGCCTTGCGCAAAGAGGATCAGTCGCGTCTCGAAGACTACAAGTGGATCGACAAAGCGAAGGGCACCGTGCAGATTCCGGTGGCGCGCGCAATGGAACTGGTTGCCACAGAGTTGAATCAGCAGAAGCCACGCCCCTCAGATCAGACTGTCGAGGTCCCATATCCAATGGGGCTTGCGGACGCCCCCCGGCTCCCGCGCCGTCAGCCTCTGGCGGAGCCAGTCTCAAGGCACCGACGCCAGCGCGAGCGCCTTCACCCTCTGTGTCACCGGTTCCCGCGCCTTCAGCCGCACCCACAGCCAATCCGCGTCCACCTGCCAATTCGCCCGCGCCTTCACCAAGGCCAAAGGCTGTAATGTGGGACTGGGCATCTCCGGCGATGCCCGTTCAAAATGCCACCGTGGGGCCGTCCCCCGGCCAAACCAGCGCCCCAGCGCCCTCGCCCGAGCCAAAAAAATGAGCGTTATGGTGACTCCTTCAAAAACCATTCCCCCGGTTACCCTTTCTTCCGCTGAGATGGAGCAGGTGGATCGCGCGTTGATTGATCAATCTGCAAGCGGCCCGGTGTTGTTCTTCTACACCACCGCCATCACATGGTTGCTTCTCAGTTCTCTGTTCGGAGTTATTGCTTCCATCAAACTCTTCGCGCCGGAGTTTCTGGCTGGCATCCATTGCCTGACCTATGGCCGGATATGGCCTGCCTACATCGACACCTTGATTTATGGATGGGCTTGCCCTGCGGGAATGGGAACGTTGATCTGGCTAATGGTGCGGCTTTGCAGGGTGTCTCTCCGTCGTCCCGCTCTTCTTGTTTTCGGCGGCATCTTCTGGAACATCGGCGTAACTGCCGGCGTGATTGGGATTCTAGCCGGGGGCAATCAGGGACGGAGCTATTGGAGTTCCCCTCCTATGCTGTCACGATCCTCTTCGTCGCGTACTCGCTCATCGCGGTCTGGGGCGTCGCGGTGTTTGAAAGCCGGCGCCCGGGTCACGTCTATATATCCCTTTGGTATCTGGTCGGGGCGCTCTTCTGGTTCCCCTGGCTGTACGGTGGGCCAACCTAATGATATCCGTCCTTCACGTGAAAGGGGTCATGCAATCCGTTGTCACCGCTTGGTACGGTCAGAACCTCATCAATCTCTGGATGGGGGCTATTGGTCTCGCTTCTATTTACTATTTCATTCCTAAAGTCACTGGTCGCGCCGTCGCCAGTTATCATCTTGCCTCCATCGGCTTCTGGACATTTGCCCTTTTCTACCCGTGGACGGGTGGCACACGGTTGACGGGAGGTCCGATCCCGGTATGGCTGCCGACTATCGGCATCGCAGCTTCCATCATGACCGTTGTGACACTGGCGACGGTCACGGTAAATTTTGCCATGACCATGCGAGGTTCATATAACATGATTTATAGAAGCCCGGCGATTCGGTTCACCTTCTACGGCGCGGTGGCCTTCATTCTGTCGGGTGTGTTGGGAATCGTCAGCTCCTTCCGCTCTGTTGACCGCGTCACTCATTTTAGCCAGTTCTCCACAGGTCAATTGCACCTGGGGGTTTATGCTTTTTTCACGATGACCATGTTCGGCGCAATCTACTATATCGCGCCGCGATTGGTCGGGTGCGAATGGCTCTCCTCCACCATGATTCGCATGCACTTCTGGGGGTCGGGTTACGGGATCGGTTTGATGATCCTTCTCATGTTGTTCGCGGGTCTCGCGCAGGGTTCGTCCATGAATAATATCGCGCAGCCGTTCACCTCTGTCATCGATATGGGACAGCCCTACATGCGCGGACGAATGATCGCATGGATCATCCTTCTTGGTGGTCACGCCTTCTTCGCGGCGAATTTCCTTTTCATGATCCTTCGGTTTGGCAAGCCGGCCGGTCAGGCAACCCTGTTCGTTTCGGAGGGAGATAAGCATTGAAGACTTTCCCGTCTGTTTTCGCCGGCATCTTTGCGACGTTCACCTTGGGATGGGCGGGTGTGGTGATGATCCCGCAGTTCCAAATGGGCGCAATGCAGCCGCAAGTGGATCCCGATACCGGCGACGTCTCCCCGTGGAACATCGGGGGGATCAGTGATCAGGGGCGGCGTGTTTACGCTTCTGAGGGTTGCTTTTATTGCCATAGTCAACAAATCCGCAGTTCTTTCGATGGGACGGACATGGAGCGGGGTTGGGGTACCCGGAGAACGGTGGCCCGGGATTACATCTACGATGACCCTTGCTTCCTCGGGACGATGCGCAACGGTCCCGATCTTGCCAATATCGGGCAGAGATCCAAAGTGGCCGATTGGCATTACCGGCACCTTTACAATCCTCGCAGTGTGACACCGGAATCGAACATGCCTTCTTTCCGTTTCCTCTTTGAGACGCGAAAGATCTCCGGCCAGCGGTCCGCCGATGCGCTGGAGCTTGGCGGCAGCGATGCTGCGAAACCCGGATTTGAAATCGTTCCCACCGCCGAAGCCAAAGCGCTGGTCGGTTATCTTCTGTCGCTTGACCATGGCTATCCGTTGAAAGAAGCTCCGCTGCCTCCGGAGACAAAGAAGGCAAAGTGAGCGATATGCACGAGACAGGGCAACTCCCGACAGACCGCACGGACGCGATTGACTACGTGGAGACCGCCGACGTGACCCAGGTTCACGCCGCGATTCGTCGCGAGCGTGGCGAGCCAGCCGAAGGCACGACTCCTGTCCCAATCTGGCTGCTGAGTCTTTGTGGCGCGGCGCTTCTTTGCGCTGGGTTTTATCTGGGCATGTATAACGGAGGATTTGATGGCGCGGTGTTCGATTGGTACACCCGCCCCATGCCCGGAGCGAACGGAGCCGGTTCTCAGGCGGGGTCTGGGGAAGTGGCTCAGGCCGATACACCTGTTCAGATCGGACAAAAGGTTTTCAAACTTAATTGCGCCACGTGTCACCAGGAGACGGGCTTGGGCATATCGGGACAGTTCCCCCCGCTCGCGAAATCGGAATACGTGAATGGCTCGCCAAAAAGGCTTTCGATGATTCTGCTGAAGGGGTTGCAGGGGCCCGTCAAGGTTCTCGGCGCCACGTATAACGCCGCAGTCATGCCTGCATGGGAAAAGCAGCTAAACGATGCCAAGATCGCGGAGGTTCTCACCTACGTGAGACAGGCCTGGGGTAATTCGGCGGGCGAAGTGTCACCTGAGCAAATAGCTGGCGCTCGGAAAGAGTTCGCGGGTCATCCTGAATCGTGGAAGGAGAGCGACCTTCTTGCTGTTCCCGCTGACGCGACGCTGCCAGGCGGGGCCGGAACGGGAGCCGCGCCTGCGAAGACCACGAAGTAGCGGAATCCACTCTACTAACAGATCCGTATAACCTGATGAAAAGAGCTCAGCGCATTGAACAAGCCTCTGTTTTATGGCACGGTGCGATCTGACACGAGACGAGACAGAAATTCTTCAATAGCCAATGGATTCCATCGCCACCACTTCTCACGTTCATCACGACGACGCGCATTCTCATACTCACGAAGCGCATCATGAAGAACTCGGATTTTGGCGCAAATACGTTTTCTCCACCGATCACAAGGTCATTGGAGTCCAATACGGGATCACCGGCCTCATTTTCCTCTTCTTCGGCTTTTCGCTGATGATGTTGATGCGGTGGCAGCTTGCCTACAACGGCCAGCCGCTTCCCGTTTTAGGCCCCCTCCTCGCCTCGATCTTCCCTAAGGAGATGCCTGCGGGGATTATGACACCTGAGTTTTATAACTCGCTGGGTGCCATGCATGGAACGATCATGGTCTTTCTTGGAATTGTTCCAGTTGCCTTCGCGGCATTCGGAAATTTTGTCGTGCCGCTGCAGATCGGCGCCCCGGACATGACTTTCCCGAAGATAAACATGGCCAGCTACTGGGCTTTCTTCGTCGGCGGAGTAATCATGCTCCTGAGTTTCTTCCTGCCAGGCGGAGCGGCAAAGAGCGGGTGGACTTCTTACGCGCCTCTCGCCGACGTCGCGGACCGAGCTCCGAATATGTTCTTCACGGGCCAGACAGTCTGGCTCTTGGGCATGGTCTTCCTCATCAGTTCTTCTCTTCTTGGGTCTGTGAACTTCATCACAACCATTATCCAGTTGCGCGCTCCCGGTCTTACCTGGATGCGGCTTCCATTCTTCGTGTGGGCGCAGTTCGTTACCTCTTTCCTGCTTCTGCTCGCGTTTCCTC
Organism: uncultured Verrucomicrobiae bacterium; assembly: GCA_963828525.1. Taxonomy (GTDB): domain Bacteria; phylum Verrucomicrobiota; class Verrucomicrobiia; order Chthoniobacterales; family Chthoniobacteraceae; genus CAWHEP01. Next base: position 41,755 of record CAWHEP010000008.1, on the reverse strand, counting down.
CCTTGGAAGCGGCCAGCGTCATGCAGTTGATGGATCGTGTCGCGGGAACGAGTTTTTTCCTGCCAACCGGTCTGGTCGTCAATGGTGAGATCGTGAATATCAGCGGAGGCGGTAGCCCGATCCTGTGGCAGCACCTCTTCTGGTTCCTCGCTCACCCTGAGGTTTACGTCTTGATACTTCCGGGAATGGGCATCGTCGCGGAGGTGGTTGCAAATAACACGCGTAAACCGCTTTGGGGTTACAAGGCCGCGGTTTCATCCATCCTCGCAATTGGATTCCTCTCTTTCATCGTCTGGGCTCACCACATGTATATGACCGGCATGGGCGCTCGGGTCAGCGCGTTTTTCCAGACGACCACAATCCTGATCTCGGTTCCTTCCGTGATCATTCTAACTGCTCTCCTTCTTTCGTTATGGGGCGGTTCCATCCGATTCACGGTTCCCATGCTGTTCGCTACCGCCTTTATGCCGATGTTCGGTATCGGTGGGCTCACAGGTATCCCTCTCGCTTTCAACGCGGTGGATCTTGTCCTGCACGATACCTATTACATCATTGCCCATTTTCACTATATCGTCGCGCCAGGCACGATCTTCGCCATCTTCTCGGGAGTTTATTACTGGTTCCCAAAGGCCACCGGACGCGCCATGAGCGAGTTCTGGGGGAAGGTGCATTTCTGGTTCTCCTTGGTTTTCATCAACGGCATCTTCATGCCGATGTTCCTGCAGGGGATGGCCGGAGTGCATCGTCGCTGGTACGATGGCGGCGCATCCTATGACCTCGCAAAGCCGGTGCTGCATTGGAACGCCTTTACTTCCTGGTCTGCCTGGCTGCTCGCGCTCGCGCAGGTGCCTTTCATTTGCAACTTCTTCTGGAGCATATGGTTTGGTAAGAAGGTTTCAAATAATCCCTGGCACGCCACCACATTGGAGTGGCAGGCGCCCTCTCCTCCTCCACACGGCAACTTCCTGGAAGCTCCAGAGGTTCACCGCGGCCCCTACGAGTATAGCGTGCCTGGTTCAGACGTTGATTTCATCCCGCAGGGGCAGAAGGCTTAATACATGGACATCCCTTATACAGTTACAGCGAGGCCCGACACCGGATTATGGAATGCCAAGATCGGCATTTGGCTATTCCTGGCCTCGGAAGTGATGCTCTTTGGGGGTCTCTTCTCGGCCTACGTGTTTCTGCGCATCGGCGCTGATGCCAGCAATGTATGGCCACACGGGCTTTTAAACGTCCCGGTGGGCACGCTCAATACGGGTGTTCTGATCGGTTCCAGCATGACGATGGTAATGGCTTGGGCTTCGCTTAAGATGCGGCAGTTTGCCAAGTTCAGGATTTATATGGGCATCACCATCTGCTGTGGCGTCGCCTTCCTCTGCATCAAATCCTACGAGTATCATGAGAAGTTCATTCACTACGGTATCTTCCTGAAAACCGGGCAGATCATCACTGGACACCTTGAGGGGGAGACCACTGGTGATTCACTCACGATCCTGCCGGATATCCAGCGCGAGGGACGGCACTTCTGGCCTTCACACGAGCATGGAGAGCCGATGACAATTAAGAAAACCGAGATTCGTCGCTGGTCGAACTTCACTCCAAAGTACAGCCCTTACTTCGCGATCTATTTCACGCTCACGGGTTTGCATGCGCTTCACGTGATTGGCGGCATGACTGTTAACACATACTTCTGGGCATTCGGTGGGAAAATGTACCGGACCAATCCCGAGCACCTTGCCAACCGGGTCGAAGTGTCAGGGTTGTTCTGGCACTTTGTGGACTTGGTTTGGATATTCCTGTTTCCCGTATTATATCTTCTCTAGCCATGGATTCTGAACATTCGCACGACGTCTCCAAAGACATTAAGAAGTATCTGCTCATCTTCGGGGCGCTCCTTGTTCTGACGTGTGTAACGGTCGCCGCGTCTTATATTCAGTTCGGCTCCAATGCCGGGAACATCATCGTGGCGCTCGTGATTGCCACCATCAAGGCAACGCTGGTTGCCGCGTTCTTCATGCACCTTTCTGCCGAGAAATGGACAATATACCGTTTCCTGATTGTTACTGTCTTCTTCGTTACGGGTCTTTTCGCCCTTACGAGCCTCGCTTACAGCGATCACATCCACAGATAATGTCCCTCAAGTATTTCCATATCTTCTTCATCACCTTGTCTGTTGTCCTTTCGTGGGGAACGGCTGCCATGGAATTCCAGAACTACTCTGGAGACAGGAGCGTAATCAATCTTGTGATCTCAGTGTTTGCTTTCGTAATTGGTGTCGCTTTGCTCACCTACGGCGCTTGGTTTCTCAAAAAGACCAGTAAATTAATCCTATGAAAAATCGAACTTCAGCATTCATCGCTGCGTCGACGATCGGGGTTCTCTGTTCTCCCGCCAGCACTTTGGCTTGCGCGGTCTGCATGGGCGCTCCTGGCTCGGCTGTCAACGACGCAAGCAACGGGGCGATCTTCGCCATGCTGGGATTTATCGGCACGATGCTCGGATTGATTGTGACTTTCTTCATCAGCATCGCTCGGCGCGCGAAGGCGCCCCTTCAACCCCATGAAGAGTTGTCGCGATTCGTCTACGACCAGGTCATGGAGGAGGGGAGACAGCATGCTTAACCGTCTCCTGGGACTTCCTGAGAGCGCCTCGGAGCACGGGTTCTTGATCGATCACATGCTGGAGGTGTGCCATTGGTTCATGCTGGCGCTCTTTGTGGGCTGGTCGACTTTTTTCTTTTTTACTCTCTTCAAGTTCCACAAGTCTCGGCATCCCAAGGCTGACTACCATGGGATACGGACTCATGCTTCGACCCATATCGAGTTTATGGTCGTGATTATTGAAGCCGTTATCCTTCTGGGCTTTGCTCTTCCTCTCTGGGCCAAACGGGTGACACAATTCCCGAATCCGAAAGACGCGAATATAGTTCGTGTTACCGGCCAGCAGTTTGCCTGGATTTTCCATTACCCCGGCCCTGACAACGTCTTCGGCAAACAAGATCTGAGCCTCATCAGTTCGGCAAACGATATTGGCTTGGACGCGACGGACCCGGCTGCCAAAGATGATATTGTGGCGCGCAGCGAACTCCACTTGCTGGTGGATAAGCCGGTCATCCTGGAGATTGGTTCCAAGGACGTCATTCACAGTTTGTCTCTCCAGGCGATGTATATGGGACAGGACGCAATCCCAGGAACGATAACGCCAATCTGGTTCACGCCGAAGAAGGCCGGTCAATATGAGATTATCTGCGGCCAGCTTTGCGGCTTGGGTCACTATGGAATGCGGGCTTTGATGTATGTGGACACTCCCCAACAATATGCTGATTGGCAAAAGGAGAATGCGCCTTCCACGCCCGGGCAGCCGCCTGGCCCGCCCGCGACTCCTGCCGCTGGCGCGGGGTCGGCTTCTGTGCCGATACCTTCCAAAACCGGTTCTTTTTCAGTCGAGAATCCTGCCACCGTTTCGGGCACTCCGGGGCAGCAGACTCCAGAGGGTTCCAAAAAATAGAGATTCGCTTTCTGCTCTGGTGACTGGCCGGGGCGGAGATCGAAGCAACCTCTTACTCGCTTTGGAAGAGACGAAATCCAACTTCGGGCTTTATCGCCTCGCGCAAGCAACTGCGCTTGCAACATTTTGCCTCATTTTTGTGGGCGGTATGGTCACCAGCAGAGATGCCGGTCTTTCGGTTCCCGATTGGCCGCTTAGCTTTGGAAGTATCAACCCGCCAGGCTGGTGGCATATGGACTTGGTTCGTTTGGAACATGGCCATCGGCTTTTCGCGGCTGCCGTTGGCATCCTCACCTCTGTGCTGACTGTCATGGTGTTTCTCAAAGATGACCGTCGGTCCGTGAAGACTCTTGCTCTCTGCGCGTTCATTGGTGTCTGTCTTCAGGGTCTGCTTGGGGGGCTGCGGGTGACTCAGCTATCCTCTGTGCTTGCCATGGCGCATGCGTGCGTCGGACAGGCTTTCTTCTGTGTGGTTCTCTCGCTGGCTGTTGTTCTCGCTCCCGGATGGCGGAAAAGTGATTGGGTGTGCTTCGCTCACAACCTCCCTCTCATCCGGAAAATGTCGTGGGTAATGGTGGCCGTGGTTTACTGTCAGTTGATTATTGGCGCGGTCGTTCGCCACATGAAGGCTGGCTTGGCGATTCCCGATTTTCCTCTGGCCTTCGGCAAAATCATTCCGCCTCTTCCTTCGACGCCGATTGCCATTCACTTCGCCCATCGACTTGGCGCTGTGGTGGTGATATGCGTGGCGATCATGCTCATTGCGGTGGTTTTCTGGAATGCGCGGAATGACAAGCGACTGATAATCCCTGCTCTTGCCATCGGATCGCTGGTCATTCTCCAGGTCGCCCTCGGAGCGCATATCATCTGGCTGCGAAAAGCCCCGTTGCCGACCACACTTCACGTTGTGAATGGAGCTGCTGTTCTTGGCAGCAGTTTGTTCCTGGCGCTTCGCGCGGGGCGGCTCACCTCAGGGGCCTTTCGCGTGAATGGCTGCATCCTTCCCGAATTGTCGGAGGTGGCAGCGTGAATCGCTCCCTCCCGGAGGTTATTTCTCCAGCCTTGGAAGTTGGGGGCGCGGCGACAATTCTCCCTGAGGAGATCGCCCCGAGGTTCATGGATGATATTGCGGTTCTTACGAAGGCCAGACTCAGCTCTCTTGTGCTCATCACGACCTTTGTCGGCTTTTGCATGGCATCCCATCAAGGAATCGATTGGCTGATACTTTTGCATACGCTTATTGGAACAGCGCTCGTGGCGGCAAGCGCCGCCGTTCTGAATCAGTTGATGGAGACGAAGGTCGACCGCCTGATGGAGCGCACTAAAGATCGCCCGCTGCCATCTGGCCGTGTGACCGGGTCATCCGCCCTCCTGATGGGGACCCTCATGGCGGTGGCTGGCTTTCTCTACCTGGCATTGGCCGTGAACCTGCTCTCGGCCTACCTGGCTGCCGCCACCATCTTTATCTATCTAGCGCTCTACACACCCTTGAAGCGGAAAACTTCTTTTTGTGTAATAGTCGGCGCCGTTTCGGGCGCCATCCCACCCCTTATAGGGTGGACTGCCGCGCGCTCCTCCTTTGGCGCCGGGTCATGGATTCTATTTGGCGTTTTGTTTCTTTGGCAGATACCGCACTTCCTCTCCATTGCGTGGATGTATCGGGACGAATATGCCCAAGCCGGATTCGTAATGTTGCGCCGAAACGACATTTGCGGGGTCAAGACTGCCACCGAAGGCCTCCTTTTCACGCTTGGCCTGATTTTGGTCACCTTGATCCCCGTGGCGATGTCCACCGCGACAGTCCTTTACTTTGTGGGCGCCATCGTTTTGGGAGCGCTCCTCCTCGGTTTTTCGGCTCAGTTTCTCTTCCAGCGAACCCGCGCCAGCGCCCGTCGTTTATTCTTCGCCACCATCTTTTATCTGCCAATTCTGTTGGGGCTTATGGTCTTCACCAAAGCTTGAGCTCGCTAGCGATACTTGGGTCAGCCGTACGTCGGGAGAAGCGTCCACCGATACTCTTCTACTTGTTTGGGTCTGCGGTGGTTGCCACGGTAGCGCTGGCCACATATTTTCAGGTTGCCTTTCCCGAACGCTCCCTCCGGCATTTTAGAGCTGTTCCGGATTTTCATTTGCTGGATCAGGAAGGACGCTCCTTCGCGCTGGAAGACTTGAAAGGGAAGGTGTGGCTCGCCGACTTCATCTACACCACCTGCCCTGGCCCGTGCCCAATGGTGACCCGGCGTGTCAGTCAACTTCAGGAGGAAGCTTTCAAGTATGCGGATGTTCGCTTCGTTTCCTTTAGCATGGATCCGGCGGCGGATACATCGCCGGTTCTGAAAGCCTACGCTAAAAAATTTGGAGCTTCGCCCGGCAAGTGGAGCTTTCTGACAGGCCCAAAAGATGTGATCTACCATGTTGTCCGCGACGGCTTTACCCTTGCCGTGTCCGATCAACCCGGGATCGGAGAGCAACCTATCGTGCATAGCACCAAGCTTGCGCTGGTGGACAAATTCGGCGCCGTTCGCGCCTACTATGACGGTGTGGCCCCCGATCAATCAGACATCATCCTGGCAGACATACGCGCCTTGCTGCGCGAGTAAGCCTGTGACGATCCACGATCTTCCAGCCGTTAACGCCAGCCTGAACGCCCTGAGCACCGTATTCATCAGCGCCGGATGGTTTTTCATCAAAACGGGTCGAAAGAAGCAGCATATCATCTCGATGATTTGTGCCGTTTCCACTTCTACCGTATTTCTTGCCTGTTATGTCTATTACCATCTCCATGCCGGAGTCACCCGCTTCACTGCTCCAGGATGGATTCATGCCTTCTACATCAGCATGCTCACCTCCCATGTCCTGCTGGCGTTCACGACAGTTCCCCTTGTGATCCTGACGTTGATACCCGCCCTTAAGGCCCGCTTCGACAAACACGCGCGCATCGCCCGTTGGACGCTCCCGATTTGGCTCTATGTCTCCGTCACCGGGGTGCTTGTTTACATGATGCTGTATCAGTGGTTCCCGCCGTCGCGGTATCTACCCGCGTATAATGCCGCACCTCAAACTCAGGGTGCCTGAGCAAAACGGCTTTGAACTCAAATTCGTCCTCGAATGCTGGAAATAACACATCACCCTCTGCTTCTACCTTTACGACGCTGAGGTATAGATCCGAGCACATGGGGAGCGTGGCTGAGTAAATTTGTCCGCCGCCGATCACGAAAATCTCTCCCGTGTAGTCGAGTGAACTCAGGTCATCAATACTGGCCAGAGTTGTCACTCCTGGAATGGCATTTCCTCCGTGGCTCAGCACGATATTCAGCCGATCCCGCAGCGGCTTCCCAATGGAGTCAAATGTCTTCCGGCCCATCAAGACCGCATGACCCAAAGTCATCTTTTTGAACCATTTAAAGTCCTCTGGAATATGCCAGGGGATTTTGCCCGCGCGGCCGATCACCCGGTTGGCGGACATCGCGGCAATGGCCTTTAAGGGCATCATACCGCGATCGGCGCTTTGATCGCGGGGTGCGGATCATATCCTGTCAGAGTGAAGTCCCCGTATGTGAAATCCTCGATGTTCGTTATCGCGGGATTTAGTTTCAGGGTGGGTAACGCGCGGGGCTCGCGAGAGAGCTGCTCGCGCGCTTGCGTAATGTGATTTTGGTAGAGATGCAGATCGCCGAAGCTATGCACAAACGTCCCAGGCTCTAACCCGCATACCTGGGCAAACATCATCGTAAGCAACGCGTAAGACGCGATGTTAAATGGCACTCCAAGGAACAGATCCGCGCTGCGCTGGTAAAGCTGGCAGCTTAGAGCGCCATTCAAGACGAAAAACTGGAACAGCAGGTGGCAGGGCGGCAGCGCCATCAGGGAAATCTCCCCGGGATTCCACGCGGTGACTATCAAGCGCCTGCTATTTGGGTTGCGTTTGATTTCACTGATCACCCAGGCAATCTGATCGATCGAGCCGCCGTTCTCTGTTTTCCAGTCCCGCCATTGCGCGCCATACACACGGCCAAGATCTCCATCCGCGTCCGCCCACTCATCCCAGATCGTTACACCGTTGTCCCTCAGGTATCGGGTGTTTGTGTCGCCCCGCAGAAACCAGAGCAGCTCATGGATAATGGATTTCAAATGCACTTTTTTTGTCGTGCAAAGGGGAAACCCCTCTGAGAGATCAAACCGCGCCTGTGCTCCAAACCAGGAATACGTCCCAACGCCTGTGCGATCCTCCTTGAACGTCCCTTTCTCAAGGACGAGTCGGAGTAGATCGTGATAGGCGCGCATGGCGACGGCAATGGAACCTCCGCAAGACTTCGTGTCAATATCACTCCATGAATCGAGGAAAGAACCTCCAGGTAAACCAACGTGCATCTGTGCCGATTCTCCCTTAGTCTGGCCATATGCTTGACCGGCGTCGCGTCGCGACATCTCCCACTCCTGACCTGATTGTTTCACCGCTTGTGGAGCTGCGCGACACCCAGAGCGAACGGGACCATAGGCGCATCGCCATAGATCGCGTAGGCGTGAAAAATCTGCGCTATCCCATGCAAATTCGCGACAAGGCTCATTCGGTGCAGAGCACTATTGCAAATGTCTCGCTCACCGTGGACCTGCCGCATCATTACAAGGGCACGCACATGAGTCGCTTCGTTGAGGTCTTGAATGCGAGAGGACGTGCCCTTCACGTGGACAGCATTCGTGACATTCTCCTGAATCTTCTGAAAAAGCTGAACTCCGAGACAGCTCACGCGCACTTCGAGTTCCCATTTTTTCTCGAAAAAAAAGCGCCTGTCACTGGGGCGGTCGGGATGATGGATTATCTCGCGCGTTTTGAGGCTACTCTGGACGCGAAGGGCTTTGATTTTGTTTTGACCGTAGTCGTCGGCGTTACCACCCTCTGTCCATGTTCAAAGGCGATCAGCGACAGCGGCGCCCACAACCAGCGGGGGCAGGTCACGTTTGCTGTCCGCTTTAAAAAGCCGATTTGGATCGAGGACCTTATTTGCCTCGTTGAGAGCTGCGCAAGCTCCGAACTCTACAGCCTGTTGAAGCGCCCCGACGAGAAGGAGGTCACCGAACGGGCATATCGCAATCCAGTCTTCGTGGAAGATCTCGTCCGAAATATCGCCGCCCGCGCCAACGCCGAGAAAAATATTACGTGGTACCGCGTCGAAGCCGAGAACTTCGAGTCCATACATAATCACAATGCTTACGCGTTGATTGAGAAGAGCTGAAGCCTCGCAAGCAAAGCTCACGCTGGCATGCTTTATCGCTCTTTCCTCGCCGGCATTGTTATTTTCTGGGCGGTGATGACTTTCCTCTTGATTCGAAGCGAGTTCGATCCCGAGAAATCCGGTCTCCTCAACGTTCCGCTCGCGCATGTCGTCAAGATGCTCTTTATCGGTGGGCAGGTATCCGAGCTTGCGGTCACCACGAATCATCAACAGGTCGGCAACTTGCTGCTTCGTCCAAAAGCAACCTCTACGCCGGGCGCGCATTCCCTGCAGTTTTCGGGTAACGCCGCCTTAACCCTGCCGTTTCTGCCCCGCCAGCGAGTAGCTTGGGAAGGCTCGCTTGATACCGATCCCGCCTTCCATCTCACCCGGGTGAAAGGGATCATTAGTTTCAGAGAATCCGCAAATCGGCTGTTTCTGGATATTTTTCCTCAGAAGCAGATCGTGCAGTATAAAATCAAGCAGGGAGATCGGTGGCTCTCCGACTCTTCCTTCGCCATGAACCGTTCTGGAGTGTCCGCGCTACTCAAATCTCTGGATCTGGATGAAAGGAGTTTCACCGGCGTCAGCGGCGGCGCACATCCGCCTGAGGTCACTGCGAGTCGAGGCACCGTGCGGGTTCGCGATGAGAGGATAGAATCTTATGTGGTTTCTTTTCGTCAGGGAGATCTCTCGATTGCCGATATATATGTCAGCCAGCTTGGCCAGGTTCTCTTTGTCCGGACGACCTTTGGCTGCACTATGGCCGGGGAGGATATCAGCCCATGATCCAGACAACAAACCTTCGAAAAGAATTTGGCCAGTTGATCGCGGTCGAAAGCCTCAGCCTGGAGGTTCCACAAGGCGAATTCTTCGCGTTTCTGGGCCCTAACGCCGCGGGAAAAACGACCACCATCAAAATGCTCACCGGCCTGCTTCGCCCCACAGGCGGACGATGCAGCGTATGTGGTTATGATCTTGAAACCGCCCCCAGGGAAGCGAAGTCGGCGCTAAGCTATGTGCCCGACTTCCCATTCTTATATGACAAGCTCACATCCGCGGAGTTCATGCGCTTTATTGCTGAGCTTTTTAACGTGGAACGGACGGTCGCCAGTCGGGAGACTGAAGCTCTGTTTGACAAATTTGGCCTGGATGATTACCGCAATGAGCTGACGGAGAACCTTAGTCACGGGACCAGGCAGCGTCTCGTGATTGCGTCCGCTCTCCTTCATAATCCCAAGGTCATCATCATTGATGAACCGATGGTTGGTCTCGATCCGATGCATGCCCGCATCGTCAAAAATGAACTCAAGGAGCGGAGTCGCAACGGCGTCACTATTTTTCTTTCCACGCACACGCTAAGTGTCGCGGAAGAGATGGCGGACCGGATCGGCATTATTAACCACGGCAGGCTCATCGCCCTTGGCACTGTCGATGAGCTTCGACAGAAAAGCGAAGAGTCAGGCGCCCTTGAGCGCGTCTTTCTGGCCCTGGTGGATGCCGAAGATAAAGTGGAGGCTGCCCAGCAGCCGGGCGACGCGACGTAAGACCAATTACGCCGCTTGCCGTCTCGTCCGCCGTCCGCCAGGCTGGGCGCATGAACTCCCTCGACCTATTTTCTCCACAAATCAACCCGGGCCGCCATTCCAGGTTGAAGCCGCGCGCTATGTTGATGCTACTCCGCTGTTCAGCCGTCATGGCGGTGTATTCCGGAGGTATCCACGCGTCTGAAAATGCAGGCTCAACCGGTGTGATCCAGGTGGATGTGAGCAAACTCCTGAACGCCCGAGTCGTTACCACATGCCGCGATGGCAAAGTGGTTGCCATGCGAGACGGTATCGATGTTTCGGCGGGTCTGATCACGAAAGCGGCGGCTATCGCTCTGGGTAGCAAGGATGAACATACCCTGCCTGATGACGGTATATTTCCGGCGAACGGAGAGCATCCCGAAGTCATCCTTCACTACAGCAACTCCGACGACAAAAGTAATCAGGTGCATAGATCGGATAAGCAGGCGAAAGAAGATGAGTATTCCTTCGAGGTGCCTCCGGGAAAATACGCAAGGATGTTTCTATTTTTCGTGAGCGCCGCGTCCGGACCAGCGGCCCTCCACATACAACTTGCTTACGCGGATGGTTCAAGTGATAGCCGGGATGAGGTTGTCCCTGACTGGTATAAAAACCTCGACTCTGGCGACAAAGACCGCATCTATCTCGCCTATAACCTCTCCAAATGGAGCAAGGACAACAAAATGTTGGAGAAAGATCACCATAACATCTTTGGGATCGATATTCACCCTTCGCCCTCCAGGGCGCTAACGAAGCTGACCGTTCACAAGAAGGGTCCTTTCGTTACTTTTTGGGGAGCAACCGGCGAGTTGGCGCGCTCATCCGGCGCGCGCGCCGAGTCACGCCCGGCTTCGGCGTCTCCAGACGCCCATCACGAATAACGCCACCGCTGCTAGGGAGGGAAATACGATTACGTCACCATGCCGCGTGTAGAATGTTAAGCTGCGATCTGTTGGGACTCGTATTTCCCCCGCGAGGACTCCTTCAATAAAGTGATTGCCCTTGGGCGTAGATAGGGTTTGCTTGATCCTACCGCGCGTATCGATCAGGCACGTCACTCCCGTGTTGGCGCACCGAACCAGCGGGCGTCTTGTTTCTACAGCCCGGAAAAGGCAGTTCGCCAGATGTTGATCCGATCCTTCGGACTTCTGGAACCATCCATCATTAGTGATATTTACCAGTAGCTGGGCGCCGTTTAGCACGAAGCGCCGGGTCAGGTCGCCAATGCTGTCTTCGAAGCAGATGAGCGTCGCCAGCTTTATCTCCGGGGAGGAAGTGGCGCGCATCACCGTGTAATCTTTCCCGGCGTTAAAATCGCCCGGCACCTTGGACCCCGCGATCATCGCGAACAGTGGGAACGACTTTCGAAAAGGCACGAACTCGCCAAACGGGACCAGATGGATCTTGCGATAGCTTTGGTACGCCTTGGCGTGGTCAGTTAGAAGAAAGGCGGCATTGTAGTCTCCTTCCGGCTCGTAATCCACGCTGCCTAGCAGGAAGTCGAAGTTTCCTTGTTGCGCGATACCTGAGACAAAGTCGAAGTTTACCTGATCAGAAAAAATACCCCTGGGGGTTGAAGATTCGGGCCAGATAAGCAATTGCGGGCGGCTTGCAATCGCCAACTTGGTTAGTGCTGTGAAACGGTCGAAAACCTTCTGCTCCGCCTCCTCGTTAAACTTCTCGTCCTGCGGGATGTTCGCCTGCACAGCGGCGACCCGAAATGCCACCGCGCTTTCTTGCTGCTGTAACTTGCGGATGCCGTACAGGAAAACGAGAACAACCCCAATCATGGTGAGAGTGAAATCGAAATGCGGGCGCAGCTTGCCATTCTTTACTTCCAGCGCAAAGCGACGGACCGTGACCGCGGCGATGATGTTGCAGAAGGCGATCAAAAAAGATAGACCCAGTACGCCGGTAATGTCTGTGATTTGGATCAGCGGAATCTCCCTGTAGAGCGCGATTCCGAGTCCGTTCCAGCCGAACCCGCTGAATACGACGCCCCGCGCCCATTCCTGCGCTGTCCAGGCCGACGCTCCGACGAAGGCGAGCCAAAGATTGCCGCGGGATTGTAACAGACGCTCCTGCGTGATCCTGCAAAGACCAAGCACCCATCCCCAGAACGCAATGTAGAGAGCGAGGTAAAAAGCCAGCGCGAACCATCCCGGGGCGGTAACAGTCGTGAGCCAGCGGAATACAACCCAGAAGAAGGTCAATCCAGCGCAATAACCCAAGCCGAGGCACCTCACCCAATCTCGCGCGCCCCAGTTGCGCGAAAACCAGATTGCGCTGATCAGCGGTGTCAGCGCGATCCAGCATAACCATTCCTGGTTCCATGGCGGAAAGCATCCCGCCAGCAGGAGGCCGCTTGTCACAGCAGCGCCCCAAGGCCACCATGATTCAGCCCATGCGGAGCGAATGGCGGTTTTGCCCGCTGATTTACCTGTCATTGCGGGAATACAACCCAGAAGCGCCTTCCACACGGACCCAAAGTCCGGTATTCACTCTCGCCGGCGGCGCCGGCTCGTCTGCTTGCGCTGCCGCGGGTCAATCGCCTCTCGAAGTTCGCGGCTGTATCCAGAGTTTACGTGAAACGTAGTGCGTTCCAGGTCTTCCTTGGCGTAAAACGACTGCTTATCGGCAAGCAGAAATCCCTGCATCATCAAACCACGCAAGGTGTCGATGAGTTCAACAACCTCCAACTCAGGCATCTTCTCGATCAACATCTCGCCGGTCACATGCGTTCCACCAAGCCCGATTGCTTTCAAGACGCTCACCTCGCCGCCTTCCAGTTGAATTTCTCTCCCCATCGCTTGCGCCTTAAGTCTCCAGCCGGGCTTTCGCGTCCGTCTGCAGCCAGTTCCACAGCCGCGAGAGAGACTCTTTTACGCCGCCTTTGATACGGCGGAGTTCTTCCATGGAAAAACTTTTCCCACTCTGCGGTTCTGAGGAGGCGAACATATAATACTTGATCTTTGGCTCTGTTCCTGACGGGCGTACCGCCACACGCCTCCCATCCTCGAGATCGAACATCAACATCTTTTCGGACGGAATTTTATCACCTTCCACATCAAGGATCATTTCTTCTGCGAAGTTCCTCATCTCTCGAATGCGGCTGCCATCCGCCTCCTCGGGCGGGTTCGCCGAGTACGATTCGACCAATTTTTTGATCTTCGTTGCTCCTTCCGCTCCTTCAAACGTCATTGAGCCATTATTCTCCAGATAGAAGCCGAACTCCGCGTAGATGCGGTCGAGTAACGCGTCCAATGTGAGCCCCTGCGACTTGGCATACGCGGCCACTTCTGCAAACATCACCGTCGCGCCGTTAGCGTCCTTGTCCCGAACAAAATCGGCCCCGCTGTAACCGTAACTTTCCTCACCCCCAAACACATAATAGGTGGAACACTCCAGCCGCAGACGACGCGTTTCCTGCTCGCTCAGAGATCGGTAATTCTCCTTCACGGATTCCGGCAGCGCGTTCTCGTATTTCCCAAGTTTCTCGCCGATGTATTTAAATCCGGTGAGAGTTTCCACACACCGAATGCCCAGCTTGCGGGCGATCGCTTTTTGCAAATCGGTCGTAACGAAGGTCTTGATGATCACAGCTCGATCAAGATTTCCAGGGTTTAGCACTCCTTGTTCCAGAAGCTTTGTCCCGCGATACCACGCCATGAGCGACCCGATTTGGTTCCCCGTCAGTAGCTCCATTCCGCCGCCCGCGTTTCGATACGCAACTCCCATGCGGTCGCAATCCGGGTCTGTCGCGACCACCAGGTCCGCTCCGACCTTTTCCGCCAGCTCTATCGCGAGAGAGAGGGCTTCCGCGTTTTCCGGATTTGGCGACTTTACGGTCGGGAACCGCCCATCGTGGTCTTCCTGTTCTGGAACAATCTGGAACGCAAAGCCCAGCTTCCCTAGCATTGGCCGTATGATCTCGGCTCCCGTGCCGTGAAGCGGGGTAAAGACGACCTTCAGATCCTTCTGCTTCGCCACCATGTCCGGCTCCAGCAGGAGAGTGCCAAGCCGTGTCATATAGGCTTCGTCAATCTCCTCCCCAAGACTCAGCAGTCTTCCCTGCTCCCCTGCAGACGCCGGTTCATATACATCGGATGCCACGGCGTTTACCTTCTCGATGATTCCGCTCGCGTGCGGCTCAACCACTTGAGCCCCGTCAGCGAAATACACTTTGTATCCATTATCGTGAGGAGGGTTGTGGCTCGCGGTGATCACGATCCCCGCATGCGAATCCGTATGGCGAACCGCAAACGAAAGCTCTGGCGTGGAGCGTGGCGCGGCGAACAGGAAGACATCGCAGCCGTTCTCCGTCCCGACTTTGGCCGCGAGCTCCGCGAAATCCCGCGAAAAGTGGCGTGTGTCATGCGCTATGCAAATCTTCGGTTTGCCCGGGATCTTCTCCTTGGAGAACCAATCTTTCAAATACGCCGCCAGTCCTTGAGTGGCGCGACTGATATTGAAGAAGTTCATCGCGTTGGTGCCAACGCAGGGGTGCTCCGGGCGCCCCAGCGCCGCGGGCGCGCCTTCTTCCGCCTTGGTGACAACGCGTCCGATGGTGCGCCCTCGAAGACCCCCTGTGCCGAACGCGAGTGTCTTATAGAACCGGTCGTTGAGTTCAGCCCACTGCCCGGCTGAAACCAGCTCGTCCACGCTCGCTCGATACAGCGGTGAATTGCTTTGCTCCAGCAACTGGAGGATGTTGCGCGCCGCGGCGTCGAGCAGCTTGCCGGACTCGACAGCGCTGTGGAGGAGGGATTTTAGTTCGCTCATTGGTTCAGGTAGTTAAGGATGGAGACCACAATATTGCAATCCGTGTTTGATCGTTTTGCGCGTTCCGCCAGGGCGCGTGAAGCCTTGCGCGCCACAGATACCGACGCTTTGCGAATTCTCGACGGGGGAGGGGATGCCGTCGATGGAGTGGAAGTGGATGATTTCAACGGTAACTGGCTGGCGCAAAGTCGCGAGGGAAACTTCCCCGCATGGTTGAAGTCTTGTTCAATCAGCGGCGCCTCCCCAAATTCGATCTACTGGAAAAAGCTTGGAGATAACGCCGCTCCCGCGTGGATTGCTGGGCAAAAGCTCGACAGCCCGTTTGTAGTCAAGGAAGCAGGCATCAGCTACTGGATTGACTTCAACGCGGGCTATTCCCAGGGACTTTTCCTTGATCAGCGTCTGAATCGCGCCCGCGTAGGTGGGTTGGCTTCGAACAGGCGAACGCTCAATTGTTTTGCGTATACCTGCGCCTTTGGCGCGCGCGCCGCCGCCGGGGGAGCGGAAACAGTAAATATCGATCTATCCAGGCGCTACCTTGAATGGGGCAAGGAGAATTACCTCCTGAACGGTATTGACCCCTCGGCTCACGAGTTCCTGCGCGGGGATGTCTTTGAATGGCTGAAACGTTTCGCAAAGCGCGGCAAATCGTTCGATCTGATCATCCTCGACCCCCCGACTTTCTCCCGCGACGACAAAGGCCGCGTCTTTACCATCGAGACGAGGATGCCCGAATTGGTCACCCTGTCTGAAAACATCCTGACAAGTTCTGGAACCCTTCTTTGCTCAACCAATCAGCGCAGTCTGGGTGCCACTCAGTTTCATAAGCTGATCTTCCAGGGCCTCCGGAATCCGGACTCCTTCATCGCGGCGTCAGCCTCGATGCCGCCGGAATTCACCGGCGACGCTTATCTAAAAACGTGGTGGTTGAACAGACGTCCGCCTCGTGGCTAACTAACACCCCCCTTTCCACATGGCTCCAACAGGCAAACGCATCGTCCTCAAATTCGGCACCGGCATCCTCACCCGCGCTCGTGGCGAGTCGCTCGATGACTCCCAATTTGGAGGTCTTACATCGGAAGTGGCAAAACTCGTCCTCGCTGGGAATGAATGCGTCGTTGTGTCGAGCGGAGCGGTCGGCGCAGGGATGAGCGTCCTCGGCTTGAAACAGCGTCCCACCGACCTCCCATCTGTGCAGGCGTGCGCGGCCGTTGGCCAGTCCAAACTCATGCAGCTCTACGAGACCCATTTTGGCGCTCACAATCTGAACGTCGCGCAGTTGCTCCTCACTCATGGCGATCTCGATAGCAGGACGCGGTATCGCAACGTTCAGAACACTCTGAACCGATTGCTCGACCGCCGCGTTGTGGTTCCGATCATAAATGAGAACGATTCTGTCGCAGTGGAGGAGTTGAGATTCGGAGACAATGACCGCCTGTCCGCCGAGGTTGCCATAATGGCGGGCGCTGAACTTCTCATCATACTCACGAGCGTCGACGGTTTGCTCGACCCTGCGGGCGGTGTGATCCCCGTAGTTACGGATATTGACGCCGCCTCCCGCTTCGCCACAGACGAAAAAGGAAAGCTGTCCGTCGGGGGCATGGTTGCCAAACTCCAGGCTGTGAAAGTCGCTGTGGATGCCGGCATTCCGACGGTCATCGGCAATGGTCGGAAACCCAGGCAAATTGGCGCCATTGCCAGCGGCAGGGGGAAATGCACCCGGTTCCTGCCCGCCGCGACGATGATCCGCGATCGATAAATCTACGAGCCAATCCCGGGATGTTGCTCTAGAATGCGCGCCTCATGGAGACCTCCCGTTCTGCCGAGCTGTTTCGGACTGCGTGCAATCTGATCCCGGGAGGGGTCAATTCCCCTGTTCGCGCTTTTCGTGGCGTAGGAGGGGAGCCTTTCTTTGTGGAGCGCGCAAGCGGCTGCCGCATTTGGGATGTTGATGGGCATGAGATGATTGACTACGTGGGCACGTGGGGTCCGGCTATTCTGGGCCACGCGCCAACAGTAGTCCTGAAGGCTATTGAAGAGACGGCGCGGCGGGGAGTCAGTTTCGGCATACCGAACCCGCTTGAGGTCGAAATGGCTGCCCTCATTTGCGACTGGGTGCCCTCCATCCAAAAAGTCCGAATGGTAAACAGCGGAACGGAGGCCACCATGTCTTGCATAAGGCTCGCAAGGGGGTTTACGGGGCGCGACAAGATCATCAAATTTGAAGGTTGCTACCATGGACACGTCGACTCCCTCCTCGTAAAAGCGGGAAGCGGCGCGCTTACACACGGCCAGCCCGACAGCGCGGGAGTGCCGCAAGCCTTCGCGGATCTGACAATTACCCTGCCTTTCAATGACATCGATGCGCTTGAGGAAGCCTTCCGGGTAAATGCGATTGCGGGCGTCATACTGGAGCCGATTCCCGCCAATGCCGGATTATTTTTTCCACGGCCCGGCTTTCTCGAAAAAATAAAGGCGCTCTGCGATGCGAGCGGTGCCTTGCTGATCTTTGATGAAGTCATGACTGGCTTCCGTGTCGCGCGGGGGGGCGCGCAGCAGATCTATGGGATAACCCCGGACCTGACCGCGCTGGGGAAAGTGATCGGAGGCGGACTCCCTGTCGGCGCGTTCGGGGGACGGGCTGACGTGATGGCGTTCCTCGCGCCGGACGGGCCCGTGTATCAGGCTGGAACTCTTTCTGGGAATCCGCTCGCGATGGCGGCAGGACTCGCCCAGTTGCGCGAGATGGAACGCCTCGACGGATGGGCGGTGTTGGAGGCGCTGGGAGCCCGGCTCGAAGGGTATGTTCGGGATGCTATGCTCGGAGCCTCACATCCAGCGGTCTTTCATCGGATCGGTTCCATGTTTTGTCTCTTTTTCGGAGCAACGGAGGTGTTCGATCTTGCCTCGGCGCTCCGCTCGAATCGGTCCGCCTTTTCAGCGTTCTTCCACGCCTGTCTTGCTGGCGGCGTTTATCTTGCGCCGTCTCCTTTTGAAACGGGCTTCATCTCAGTGGCCCATCGCGAGGAAGATATCGATGCCACGGGCGAGATCATCCGGCGGGCGCTTCGCTCGAGTGGTTCGTAGGATGACCGGAACAGATCCCCAGGCCGCGCGGCTCCCGCGTGGACAGCTTGACCCCGGCACGATCACGTCTCTGGGAACGCTGGAGCCTATCCGCGTTCAGGCGAAATTCTTCTTTGAGGGCGCGAAGAAATTCTTCGTAAAGGGCGTCACATACGGCCCGTTTAAGCCGGACGCCGATGGCAACTATCTGCCGCCTCCCGCGCGAGTGGAGGAGGATTTTCGCCTCATGCGCGGGATTGGGGATCAATCTCCTGCGCATCTACCATGTTCCGCCCGGCTGGTTTCTTGATCTCTGCCGTGCCCATGGCCTGCGCGTTCTTAATCTCCGTTCCTTGGGCGGAGCATGTGGAGTTCCTCAATGACCGCAAGATTCGTTCGCAGATCACGCGCAGCATCAAAGAAGCCGTAGGACGCAACAAAGGGCACGAGGCAATCTTTGGATACCTCGTCGGAAACGAAATACCGACGACGATGGTGCGCTGGCTGGGCGCGAAGAGGGTCACATATTTCGTCGAGCACCTCATCAACCTGGCCCGTGAAATCGACCCGCGCCCTCTCTACTCCTACGCCAGCTACCCCCCCACGGAATATCTCCTGCCCCAGAACGTCGATTTCTACACATTCAACGTCTATCTCCACCGACAAATTGAGTTTGAGCGCTACCTGGCGAGGTTGCAGAACCTGGCCGAGGATCGCCCCCTCATCATGGGAGAATTCGGGATGGATACGATTCGCCATACCGAGGAGGAGCAGGCGGAGATGCTGTCGTGGCACGTCGAGAGCGTTGTGAAAGGTGGCGTTGCCGGAACGATCTTTTTCTCCTGGACTGACGAATGGTTTACCGGCAACTCGGAGATCACCGATTGGGCCTTCGGTCTGGTGACTCGCGACCGGGTGCCGAAGAAGGCCTTCGTTCACCTTGCGCGAGGCTTGGCGGGAAGGATCCCATCACGCAACGGGTGAAGCTGAGCCGCTACCCGCGCGTCTCCGTCATTGTCTGCTCCTACAACGGGGCACGAACCTTCGAGGCCTGCCTGACTCGCTACTGAAGATCGACTATCCCGATTTCGAGGTGATCCTCGTGGATGACGGCTCGAAGGATAATACACAGGAGATCGTCGCGAAATTTCCGCTCGTCCACAATATCGAGCAGTCCAACAACGGCTTGAGTTATCGCCCGGAACGCGGGCGCGGCCGCTTCGCACCGGCGAGGTTATTGCCTATACCGACTCCGACTGCATGGCTGATCCCGACTGGCTTTACTATCTGGTCGGCACGCTTCTCAGCGGCGACTACGCGGGAGTGGGAGGCCCGAACGTGTCGCCTCCCGCCGAAAGCTGGGTGCAAGCTTGTGTCGCCGCCGCGCCGGGCGGTCCGAGCCATGTGCCTCTTTCCGACGTCGTGGCTGAGCATATTCCCGGCTGTAACATGGCCTTCTACCGGTGGGCCTTTGATAAGATAGGAGGCTTTGACCCCGAATATAGGAAAGCAGGGGACGACGTGGATTTTTGTTGGCGTCTTCAGCAGGAGGGGCAGGTGATCGCCTTTAGTCCCGCCGCCATCGTCTGGCATTATAGACGCTTTACTCTCAAGGCATTCCGAAAGCAGCAGGAAGGATATGGAGAAGCGGAGTCGATGCTGCGCTTCAAGCACCTCGTATTCTTCGGTCCGACCGGCACCGCAAAGTGGAAGGGCACGGTCTACGGCGCTCCGCGCTTCACGTGGCTCATTACGCGCCCGATCATCTATCACGGCATTTTCGGCCAGGGCTTGTTCCAGTCGATTTATCCTACGCCACAGTCCGATGTGGCGGCGTATCTCAGCAGCATTGAGTGGGTGTTTCTCACGGCAGTCGTTTTTGCGCTTGCGGTTCCCTTTCCCGCTCTTCGCATCGTTCCCTATCTCATGTTTGGCGGAACCTTCCTCGTCGCCCTCTCGTACATGATCCACGCGCGACTTGAGCCAAAATTCGACACCATCCTCGCGCGATTATTAGTGACCTTTCTGGCGTTCATGCAGCCTCTCGGAAGAGGTTGGGCCAGGTATTTTACCTGGCTCAAATTCAAACGCACGCCAAGATCCGTGATCGCGGCTCCTGAGGCCAACCTGGCCGTTGGCAGGAAAGGGGGAAGTGTCTCAAAGCTTAACTTCTGGAACGAGGCGGGCATCGGCCGGGAGAAACTCCTCACAGAAGTCTTTTCGTTACTGGAAACAGAAGGCTGGCGTTACTCTTCTGACACAGGCTGGGAGGACTGGGACGTCCAAATCTATGGAAATTTCTGGTGGATTACCACTCTCCAGACTGTGACCGAATATCACGGCGGACCCAAATGCCTGACCAGGGTAAAACTCGGTCACAAGATGGTGGTTACCACCTTCCTGGTAAATGTCCCGATCATCTGTTTCCTCTCCTTTCGGGCGATCTTCCTGGGCCGGCATGACGTCGTTCTGCTCTCATTCTATCTCCTCTTCGTCTTCATCCTGTTCTCGCGGGCTTACCGGCTCAAAGCGCGTCTTGCTGATCTCGTGGTCGCGAGCGCCGCGCGATGCGGCCTGGATCACTTGTCTGGAAAGAAGCGGCCAGTCGTTGCCTGATGCGCGGGAGGAAGCATGCAGGGAGCATTGCTCTGGCAGTGGAGGTAGTGCTGCTTGTCTTCGCTTCGCGGTTCGGCGACTTCGGAATCCCGGGGAATCCAATTCGTTTCGTTATTACGTTTTGCGTTGCTTCCATCGCCTATCTGCTCGCCATTTACTTCACGCCGCAGGAGAGCCGCGCGATGCTCTGGATAGGGTGCGTGGCCATTCACATTGCGGTTATCACGATGCCCCCAGGAGACGACATGTGGCGCTACCTCTGGGAGGGAAGAGTTCAGTTGCGCGGGTTCAATCCGTACGTGTTTAGCCCGGGCGATCCCGCCCTTGCCTCGCTGCGGGATGACGCGTGGCATCGCGTCAATCACCCCGATTTTGCGGCGATCTATCCGCCATTAACCGAACTGCTTTTCCGCTCGTTCGCGTGGGTGTCGGCGCCTCCCGTCGTCCTCAAAACTATTTTTGGCGCCGCCGATTTTCTCATTCTCGCGCTTCTCATGCGGCTGCGGGATCCCTCTGTCGAACAGCCCGGCCAGAACCCTGGATGGAAATGGTTCGCATGGAACCCTGCTGTCGCGTGCGCGTCTGCTGGCGGTGGGCATTTCGACAGCCTCATGGTCTGTCTCATGGTGCTTGCGATCTACGGTCTCGCCCGCGCCGCGGAAGCCGGCAAGCCGTCGTGGCGCTGGTCCGCCTTCAGCGCCGCGGCTCTCGGTTTGGCAATCGCGCTGAAGACCGTGCCGGTCTTGCTCCTGCCGATCTGGGCGCTTGTTCTTGGCGGACGCTGCATCGTCCTTTCACTCAGCCTTATGATTCCTGCCGCTCTCTCTCTGCCATACGGCGGCGCTGGCGTTGTGACGGCGACTTTTTCAAAATTTGCGAATGTCACCAGGTTCAATGATCTCGTGTGGTGGTTGGTGGATGCCACCGTTTGGCCGAATCCAGGGCAGCAGAACGGGCGCTACGAGGTCGTTCTCGTGGTGGTCGTCCTCGCGTTGAGTTGGAAGTTCCGCGCCGATTGGCGTCGAGGTGTCCTCTGGATTCTGGGAGCCGCCCTGCTTCTCAGCCCAGCGTTGCACCCCTGGTATGTCTCTTGGGTTCTGCCCATCGCCTGCTGGAGACGCGTTTATCCATGGTGCATCCTCTCGCTTAGCGCGATGATTTCCATTCTGCTGTGGGAAGCGGGACCATTCTGGAAAGCTTGGGAACCCTCACCCTGGTTCAGGCTTATGATAATCCTGCCCCCGCTTTTCGCGTTGGGGCGATACCAGGCGAGAGCGACTCCATGAGTTTGTCTACTCGCGATTTCGACTACGATCTGCCTGAGTCTCTCATTGCGCAGCGTCCCTCTGAACGGCGCCAGGATTCCCGAATGATGATCCTGAATCGCGCGCAGGGGACGATTGAGCATGGGTCCTTCGAGCATTTCTCATCACTCATCAATCCCGGCGATCTTGTCGTGTTGAATGACACAAAAGTCATACCAGCCAGGCTCCTTTCCACGGACCGAAAGATCGAGATTTTCCTTCTGGAACAGACCTCTCCGAATACATGGAAATGTCTGGTTCGCCCTGGCCGCAAAATGATTCCCGGCCGGCGAGTGTCAATCGCTGGCGCAGAAGGAGAGATTTTGGAGACGCTTCCAGACGGGGCGCGCATGGTTCGCTTCGACCGCGCGATCGACCCTGACGAAGTCGGCGAAATGCCACTTCCGCCCTATATCCGCCGGGGCGCGGATTCCGTTGACGCGGAACGTTACCAGACGGTGTATGCGCGCAACCCGGGAGCGGTTGCCGCTCCCACGGCTGGTCTGCACTTTACATCAGAGATGCTCGCTCTTATCCCCCACGTTTTCCTTACCCTCCATGTGGGCGCGGGCACTTTCAAGCCGGTGCAGACGGATATCCTCTCCGATCACCAAATGCATTCCGAGCGCTTTGCGGTGTCAGCACCGACAGCCAGCGCGATCAACAGTTCCCAGCGGATCGTCGCCGTTGGAACAACCACCATGCGGGTCCTGGAATCCTGCGTCACCTCCGAGGGGCAGATAGCGGCGGGAGAGGGGAGCACCAGCATTTTCATACATCCCCCTTATCGATTCCGCATAGCTGGCGCGCTGCTGACAAACTTTCATTTGCCCAAATCGACTTTGCTCATGCTGGTCTGCGCCTTCGGCGGCATGGATCTCGTGCTGCGCGCTTACCGTGAAGCGGTTCGCGAGCGTTACCGATTCTACAGCTATGGGGACTGCATGCTTCTTGTCTGATCAGGGCGTCGGCTGTGCCGCTTGCGCGATCGAGAACGCCTCATACTGTCGCGCCGTCACCTGGTCTGGCTTATTGCCGTAGAGATCAAAGATCACAAGGTCGTTGCCGCTCTCTTTGATCCAGCATTCGGGCATGTACATTGGATAACCCTGCGGCGTATCCCCGAGGTTATGGCCGTTCAGCCATGCCTGCCCGGCCTTCAGTCCGGTCGTGTTAAGCCCGATCGGCGCTCTCGCGCCAGCGCTTCGGGGCGCCGCGAATGTGCACCTCCAAAAAGTTGGTCTGCCTTTCGTTGCCGGATCACCGGTCTGCCACGGCTTGCCGGTGAGGAAGCCCTCCCAGTTCAATGCCCGCCCGATGATCGCGGTCTCTTGAATGGAATCAAGGCCGGCATGGAAGAACCACGGAGTCTTGCTTGAGGCGGAGTTATGCCACAGGCCAATGGCCAGCTCCCCAGTGTCATCCCCAAGCCTGCTCTGTATGTTTAGAAGGATCTCATTTTTCCCCGGCACGAGTATGCGTGACACGTCTTCGACGCGTTCCTCCACCAACTGTCCATTCAGGTAAAGTGCCATGCCGCCGGTCATGCTCGTTTTCGCCTGCCCCGGTTTGGGATGCCTGAATTCCGGCGACTCAAGCATGGAATCAACCTGTCCGGCAGTGATCGTGAAAGAACCTCGATACCAGGAGTCTCCTCGAGTGGCAGAAACCTTCATAGCGTCTGCTGGCAACGCGGACCACGTCGAGTCGTCGTAGCTCGGCTGGGCGAGCGCTTTGACATCAACGTCCCTTGGCGGCTTCTCCCACTTTTTCCAACTCACACTGAGCATCTGGGCGGCTTTTTCATTAGAGACGCCACCCCATAGCCCCCGCGCGTTCTTTTTTCCCACTGCGCCATGATAGGTGGTTTTCGGTCGAGGCGGCGCTTTCACGAGTAACGCGAGCGCGTTATCTCCGGCCTTGGCGTTTGCTATTTCCAGAGTTCCCGGTTGTCCGTCCCTGAAAGATTCCGCCGCCTCCTGGCTGCCATTCAAGAACGGAGTGACGGTGCCCGATCCCCCTCCGAAGTGAAGATACACGGGGCCTGCTGAGTCACAATGTAGCGTCGTTCGATACCAGCCATAGAGGTTCTGGTAGCCATCGTACGTTTCCATTGGGCGCGGGCCTTCGGATTGAAGCCATCCTGCAGTGGCATAATCGGCAGCCCCTTGCGCCGCGCCATCACGCCACGTCCACGAGGTCAGCGCGGGCAGACTGGGGGCGGCAATGCCGTTCTGCACGATTTCCTGCTTCCCTGATGCCGTGTAGATGGCTGCTCTGCCCCCCTCGGGCGGGAACTCCACGCGCCCGTCTTCACGCGCAAAAGAAGCGCCCACATACAATTTATCATGGGCAAACCACGTGCGGTTCGTCATCTCGGTGTTCATCACGAGAAATTTCGCTTCCTGCCCGTCTCCAGATGGAATGCTGAGTTCTGTCACCGCATCTCCGGTTGGATAGGTGAATTTGTATATAAAAGGAGA
Source organism: uncultured Verrucomicrobiae bacterium (assembly GCA_963828525.1). Lineage (GTDB taxonomy): Bacteria > Verrucomicrobiota > Verrucomicrobiia > Chthoniobacterales > Chthoniobacteraceae > CAWHEP01. The sequence continues at coordinate 17,213 of CAWHEP010000008.1, read as the reverse complement.
CTTATTTTCGGGAACCCGTCTGACAGTGACCTCGCCGGATTCGCCAGCGCGGCCATAGCAGACCCAGTAGTCCACGCCACCGATGCTTTGCCGCAGCAGCACGTTGGTCCAGATCGTTTGGAATGTCGCGGACGCGGTCCACGGCAGGTTAATAATCACCGTGCTGGGCTCGAGTGTAGCGACACGCAGCATGCCGGGGTGAGTCAGGGTAACTCCGCTTACTTCAAGACGCGTATCCAGAATACCGTTCGCGTCGGCCTTTGGCGGATGATAAGCGCCCGCGTCGGGAAGAATAGCCGCGACCGGTCCGGCGCCCCCCTTCCGCTGAAAGTGATCGACGAACACGATGCTGCCGCCTGTTGGGTTGGTACGGGTGGTGACTCGCGCGCTGGGCTGATCGCATTTCGCAAACCCCGGGTCGTTGTGGCTGCCCGCCAGCAGCGGGGTGAAGCTATTCGCAAACCAGGCCGCGCGGCGCGCCGCGTAGTATAGGGTTCGGAGCTGCCCCGCCTCTCCCACCGGGGCTGAGTAGTCGTACGAAACTCCCGGCGGCTCCCCGCTTCCGGAGTACCCAAAGTTGGTGCCCCCGTGAGCCATGTAGTAGTTGTATCCCGCGCCCCCGAACGCCAGGATTTTCCATGTGCCGCGTATCTTTTCGCTTAATGCTCCCGGCGCCATCTCACCGTATTTGCCTATCCAGCCCGTCCAGAACTCGGTGCTATACCAGGGAGAAGCGCCAGGAGTGAAAGGGACTTCGCCCGACGGGTCTGAACTGTGATGCAACCCTGAGTTAAACATCGGCACTTCTATGCCGTTGGCTCGGGCCTCGTCGTCGAGGTGCTTGAGAAAAGGGTCGCTCACATCGGTGCCCCAGCCTCTGGAATGTTCGTTCTCCAGTTGCACCATGAAAACACACCCGCCCCGGTTGACCTGGTGCCTGGCTGTAATCTCTTCGATCTTTTTAAGATGAGCGTCCACATAAGGCACGACAGGGCCCATCTCCCGCTGGATCATTCCGGGCTTTATGCTCAACCACGCCGGGTATCCTCCTTCTTCCCATTCCGCGCATGAATAAGGCCCCACACGCACCAGCGCGTACATACCCATCTCCTTCAGCAGCGAAAGCCACGCGTCCAGATCGTTGTTATCCGTAAAATCCCAAACGCCCTCCCTCGGCTCGGACGCGTTCCAAAAGACATAGGACTGTACGCAGTTGAAGCCCATCATCTTCAGCCTCCAAATGCGATCACGCCACAATTCCCGCGGCACACGGGCGTAGTGGATCGATCCGGAACGGATCAATGTCGGCTTCCCGTTGATCCAGAAATAGCCGTTCTTCCAATTCACCGCATCACGCGCGGCTGGTAATGCCGGGAAGATATCGCCACTCCCATCGTCCGCAGCCTTCGCCGCCGGCGAGTTGAAAAGAGTTGCAAGGCTGATTGCGGCGAGGGGGAGGAATTTGCGCATTCTCCGAGTTTTCAGCTTTCTCATCAGCGGTCAATACGCCTTTTTGCAACACTTGTGATTCGGGCCCAACTCTGTTTAAAATAAGAGTGATGCCGGTTGAGCGTGGCGTCTGTTCTCTCCTTCTTAGCTATGATCTCCCGCCTTCATCTCCCTGCTCTTCTATGCGCTCTGGTTCTTCCTTCGCTCGCCTCCGCAGAGCCTGCAGCCACGCTAACTTCCGTTCGGCCACCGGTCGCCAAACGGAAGTTCACGAGCGAAGCGGTCGAGAAAGAGATCGCTCGCGTCACAGCCGCCATAGGCGACCCCGTGCTCGCCTGGATTTTCGAAGCATGTTACCCGAACACGCTTGATACCACGGTGAACTTTGCCACCGTGGACGGAAAACCGGATACATACGTCATCACCGGCGATATCAATGCCATGTGGCTGCGCGATTCCTCAGCGCAGGTTCAGGCCTACCTCCCGCTTTGCAAGGCCGATGCCCATTTGGCGGAGATGTTCTCTGGGCTCATCCATCGCCAGGCGGCTTATATCCTCATCGATCCCTACGCGAACGCCTTCCAGAAAGATGCCTCGCGTCCCAGTCCCCATCTTAACGATGCGACCGAAATGCGTCCGGGAGTCTTCGAACGCAAATGGGAACTCGACTCTCTGTGTTACCCGATCCGCCTTTCGTACCAGTACCTGGAAGGCCACCGGCGACAACGCCACCTTCGACGTGACTTGGTGGAAAGCGATGCGCCTTGCTGTCGCCACGATGCGCGATCAACAGCGCAAAGACGGGCAGGGGATGTACCGTTTCTCACGCGGCAGGCCCAGGGCGGGAGAGAGCGGCTATGGCCCTCCTATGAAGCCCACCGGCATGATTTGCTCCGCCTTCCGCGATTCCGACGACGCGACAACCTACCCTTTCAACATACCGGATAATCTGTTTGCGGTAACAGCCCTTGCCCAGTTATCCGAGATGTCTGCCGCCATGAAGCCTGGTGACAGTTTCGGCGCGGAATGTCGCGCCCTGCAGGCAGAAGTGCAGAAGGGCATCCACGACTTCGGCATACTGAACGATCCCAAATGGAAGACCATGTATGGCTACGAGTGCGACGGTCTCGGGCACACCTTCCTCATGGAAGACGCCGGCATTCCCGGTTTGGTCTCTATTCCATACCTTTGTCCTTCACTGGCCGGCGATCCTCTCGTTCTCGCCGCTCGCAACTATTCCCTCAGCTCCGATGATCCCTATTTTTGCCGTGGCATTGCCGCCGAAGGGACTTGCAGCCCTCATAGAGGCAAAGACTATATCTGGCCGATGGGCATCATCTGTCGCGCGCTTACCAGCACCGACGACGCCGAGATCACAAAGTGCCTTGCCATGCTAAAGACCTCCTCTGCCGGAACGGGCTTTATGCATGAATCCTTCCAAAAAGATGATCCTGCAAAATACTCCCGACGCTGGTTCGCCTGGGTTAACAACCTCTTTGGCGAAATGATCCTGAAGGTGCTCCGAGAGCGTCCCGCGCTGCTGGCAAAGCAGATTCCCCCGGGATTCTGAAGAGCGCTTTCGGGACATTGCAGTCGGTTCCGCTTCAGGCAAGCGGTTCGACGGCATCTGGCTCCTTCGCGGGCAGCGCGTCCACCGGAGCCTTCGCCGCCTCTGGTTCCTCGGACGCCGGAACCTTGTCTTCCGGTGAGACAGGAATCTCCGAGCCATCTGTTTTGCTCGCGACCGTGGTCTCCTCGCGAGGTTCGTTCGCGGGCCGGGGCGGGGCTGGAAGATCCAGACTGCCGTCGTGAAATTCGATCACATGCCCGGACCGGATCAGCCAGTGCAGGTCGGAGGCGAGTGATGTCTTGATCCGCGCGTGATCCTCCTCAGGTTTGCCTTCCAGAGCGACGGCGGCGAGATCAGCCCTCCCGCAGTGGGGAGTTTTTTCGATAGTCTTCAATATCGTCGCCACGCTTTCCGAGAGCGATGCCTGCTGGTCGCTAAACGTCGCGGGACGGATCGCCGAGACAAACAGCACGCGCTTCCGATGTTTAAAGACTTGCAGACCCGCGTCCCCGAAATGCCTCCTGAGCTGATTTGCGAATCCCACTGGGAACTTTCTTTCATTCTCCCAAGCCTGCCGCACCGCTGCGCCGAGCCGGCGATCAGGGAGATCACGGCTCACCAGTCCCGGCACCTCGAAGCTGCTGGCGCTCCGTATCTCTTTTTCAAGATAGTTCTTTCGGAAGTGTTCTTCCGCCAGGCTTGTTGACTCAAAAATCATCTCCTCAGGCTCATTCAGCGTTTTGTACAGTGTCGCGGACCGGGAGTTTTCCTTCCACGCCTCGATCACCGGCCGGGTCAGTAACTTTATCGATCTCCCGCTGGTAATCGGGGAAGGACATGCGCCTTTGGAAGCGCTCCTCATACAGCTTTCGCAGCGTCGTCTGGTACGAGTGGTGATTTGTTGGACCCAGGATAGTCCCGCTCAGGCGGCACCGGGCCACATTCGAGTAGCTGCCTTTCAGCGGTTCCTTCTGAATGCTTTCCTTCGTATAGTAACGGTCACTCAGCTTTGCAAAGGCGGAGCTTTCTAGTTGGCTGCGATCCAGCGTCAACGGGCCCTGCTCTCCCCCCTGCCATAGTGGTCTCGCCGCGTCTCGGGACGTGATCTTTACCCGGTGTCTCTCGGGCTTCTCAAGGAACATGCGCGCAAGCCCGAACAGCGGGAACGCTCGGTTGCTGCCCTGCACTTGCTTAATCACATTCTGCAAACACTGCGGGTCAGGCAGCAGCTCGACCGCGACTTCCACCGGCGGCCCTTCGACAATCCGCTGCTGTTGGGGAGCGGGCCTCTGCTCCCGCCGGTCATCCGGCCGGCGTCCCTTGTTTGCGGGACCCCGCCCGCCGCCTCGATTTCGATCGTCCCGAGGAGGTGGCCCTCCTTGTGTCCCCTTGTTCTTGGGGCGCGGACGATCCTCGCGGCGGTCCCTTCTTTCCCGCCCGGGTTCTTCGCCCTCGAAGTTGGCGTAGGGATTCTTGAGTGAATCCTCCTTCAGCCAGTCCGGCAGGAGCTTCAGGTCAAAAGGGGATTCATCCATAAGGCGGGGCGGGTTCGCGCGAGCATAGATTGGAGAGGCTTTCCGCTCAATAGATGGTTTCCTAAAAAGTTTGGAGCCGGACGAAATATTTGTTGCCAAAGGTAACGTTCGTCCATTAAAGCGTACCCCCAACCTAAACCCGGAGACAGTTTCGTATGGCAGACAAATCAATTGAGGAAAAAGTCAAAGACATCATCGTCGAGCAGCTCGGCGTCAATCCAGAGCAAGTCACCCCCACCGCGTCTTTCATCGAAGATCTGGGCGCGGATTCGCTGGACACTGTCGAGCTCGTCATGGCTTTTGAGGAAGAGTTCTCCGTGGAAGTTCCCGATGAAGACGCCGAGAAACTTCAGACCGTCGGAGACGTGACGAAAGTACATTGAGGAAAAAGCCGCGAAGTAAGCGGGGCCATTTCTGTGCGGAGTCGTCTGCTTCCGCGAGCTGCGAGCAGGCGGGAAGACACGAACGCTTTTCGTGTCTCTTTTTTTCAGCGCCCATGTCGCATGGCTTTAGCCACGCGCCAGCCTTCATCGGTTCGCATCCAATCGGGGTGCGAGCCGTCGCGCGGCGGTTCAGTTTGCCGCATGATCCTGCGGTTGGCAGAATTCGGTTGAGCCATGAAGATCCAGGCGAAGATCATCCTGCTCCTTCTGGTAATCGTATCGATTTTCATCGCCAGCCTCTCGGGCGTCTGGCTGTACGAGCAGAGCAAATACAAGCGAATCGTTTCCAGCAGAGAAGGGGAGCGCAATCGCCAGTTCGATGAGTTTCGCGCTCGCTGGGGAGAGTCTCTCAAGACCTTTGTGGACAACTACTCCAGCATGGATGGCCTCGCGCAGGCTGTCCTGGCGGGGGATAGACACTGGCCCGCCTCCGCTTTTCGCGAGGCGACCCTCGACAGTTACAAGGTCAGCGCCGTATGGGTATTTAACCCGCGCTCCGTGTTCTTCTATTTCGGTGGGTCCACGGGTATCGACCCAGCCTCCGTCACTTTCCCCCAGGCTGATTCCGAGCGCCTCACGCGGGGCGGGGATTCATTTTTCGCCCGCGTCCCTCAGGGTATTCTCGAGTTGCAGGCTTCGAAGGATACGTCCCGTGGCGCGGCGTCGTCCCAACCCGACGCAGGCCTGTTGCTTGCCGGGCGTCTCTGGTCCGAATCCACTCTCCGGGAGATGTCGCGCTTCTCCGGAGACGAGGTGTCGATTATCGCTGCTGACGATCCCCGCCTGTCTGGGCGCGGGGAGAAGAGCGGCGTGGTCTCTTTTTCGAGGCCGCTGCCCGGCTGGGATGGTCACCCGGTGGCTTCCCTCTATATAAGAAATGATCTGCCGGGTCTCCGGGATGTCCATCGGCTCATGCATGCCCTTATTGTGGCTGCCATTGTTTTTGCATGCGTCATCTTTCTGGCGCTTTCCATCTGCCTGACAAAGTGGGTTGGCAGGCCGCTGAGACAGCTTTCCGCGGCAATCGAGTCGAAGAGTCCGACCGCGTTGACCGCCATGCAATCCGAGCGCTCCGAGGTAGGGCGGCTCGCGCTCGCTATCAGCTCTCAATCCGATGAGAATTCCAGGATGGCGCGCGAACTCGGTGGGTTGCGCAAAGAACGCGTGGCCGCTCAGCAGGCAGATGACGAGATTCGCCGCGCTTGGGAAGGGGAGGCGGTTCGGAACGTTGCAGGGGAAATTGCAAACGAGCTGCTCCATCCGCTGACCGCCATTCTTGGATACGCCGAAGTCCTTCAGCAGCGGCTCGGATACGACAGCACAGCGCGGCTTGGCGCGGGCCGTATTCACGACGCGGGAGAACAGGTAGCCCGGCTGATTGAGCGGTTGCGAGGCTACAGCCAGACTCAGGTCACCCAGCCGCGCGGAGTCGATCTCAGTTCGCTGATCGCGTCTTTGGAGCCACAACTTCGGAATATCGCTGGGGAGCGCCTGCTTCTTGAAGTCCATCCAGGGAAGGGGATTTGCGCGCATTGCGACCCGGATCAGCTTCAGGTCGCGGTTTTAACACTCGTTGCAAACCGATGCTCAGCGACGCCCGACGGCGGTAAGGTTGAAGTCAGTGTGAAATCCAGTCCTGCGGACGCTTCGGCCCTGCCATCAGGCGCGGGGGCGCCGTCCTGCGCCGTGTTGGAGGTGAGCGACACCGCGCCGGCTTTGGATGCCCAATCCAGGGACACCGTATTCCGTCCATGGCTCGCTCCGCAGCCGGGGTTCGATCTTGCCATGGCGCGCGGGATCGCTGCCCAGGCGCAAGGCAGTCTCCTCGTCGAGCCTGTGCCCGGCGGCAACCGATTTGAGTTTAGTCTTCCCATCGCCGCCGTCCCAGTCGGGCCGCCCGTCACGCCGCCTGAAGCTGGGGAATTCTCGCCCCGCGAGGAAACCATCCTCATTGTGGAAAGCGACGCCGTCATTCTCGATCTCATTCACGGCATCCTTGCGGATCAGGAGTATCGGGCATACGCCGCGCGTGATCTCGCCCAGGCCTCCGGCATTCTGGAAAAAGTGGGGACGCCGCGCATGCTCATAATGGAGGTTACGGGCGCGGACGACGCGGCCTTCCTGCGAAAGCTCCGCGCCTCCGACCCCGGACTGGCAGTCCTGTTGATAGCGGGGCGCGCCGAAGACGCGCTCAAGGACAGCGGGCTCGTCGAGCACCTGTTGCGTCTGCCTTTCTCTCCTCCGGAGCTCGCTTCAAAGGTTCGTGTCCTTCTGGCGGCCCGCCCTCGCGCTGCCGAAGCTTGAGTCGTTCTCCCTCGACAGCGCCTTAACTTTCCTCCAGCGGCTCGTCCCACTTTGCCAGCGCCTTCTCGTACGCGGGCTGAAAACATTCCACGATTCGCACCCACGTTCGGGCGTTCACTGGCGCGACCATGGTCAGTGACCCGCTTCCGCCGAAAGGAATGATGATTGCCGCTTCCCGCGTTTTCTCTCCCGGCCCCCGCGCCACGAGGCCCACGCGTCTCAGGGCATTTTGGAACAGCAGCCAAAACTCGTCGGCGTCGTCACAACGCTGGATTTCCATCTCAAGCAGTTGCGCCTGCAGCAGCGCGTAACGCACCGTCTGGCGTCTTGAAAGCACGCGCCCGAGCTGGCTCCGGAGGTCAGTCCAGCTCCGCACATAATGCAGATAACGCGCCGCGAACACCGCCAGCAGAAATAGCATCCCCACCGCAATCGGGATGGTCCTGCCCTGGCTCCAGAAGATGCTTAGCCCGACGAGGCTCAGCAACACGCAGATGCCGTACATCGCGATCAGGATGCGCCCCGTCGAAAATCCCAGGTCGCGCAACCGATGGTGTATATGGTCCTCATCGCTTTGGAACATGGGAAATCCTCGAGCGATGCGGCGCAGGATTGTGAACGTGGCATCCAGAATCGGAATCCCAAGCACCACCACCGTAACGAGCAGCACTGACGCCACCGCCCCTTTGTTGGATGTCTTCAGGGAGAGACCCGCGATGCAAAAACCGACGAGGTAGGCTCCGCCATCGCCCAGCAGCATTCGCGATGGAGGTAGATTGAAGAACAGGAAGCCCATCAGGCCCCCAGCGAGGGAGAAGGCGAACCATGCCTCCGCCATCTGGTTGGACAGCGTGGCTACGATTCCGAGTGTCACGCTCATGAACATGGCGAGTCCGCTCGCGAGTCCTTCAAACCCATCGATCAGGTCTATGACGTTTGGGATCGTGATCAGCCAGAAAATCGTCGTCAGGAAGCTTGCTGTCGGCCCGAGCCGCACATTCCAGTGGGCGTTCGCGTAAGAGATGTGGGCGATCCCGAGCCCCAGCAGATACACGAGCGCCGCTATCAATACCTGCCCGCCTATCTTCCACCGTGCCGGGATGCGTCGCAGGTCATCCCAGGTCCCAAGCCCAAACATCAGCGTCCCCCCTGCCAATATGGCAGTCCATTCTCGAGCCTGCCCCCGGCTTATCCAGAAAATGAGGGCCAGGCAACTCGTGAGCGCCACCATGATCGGCAGACCCCCCAGGCGCGGCGTGAGGCCGTGGGCGCCTTTCCGCTCGGTGTCGGATTCCAGTCCGAATCCTTTGCGGCTGAATTGAATGAAATAAGGCGTTGTACACGCCGAAACGCACAGGCCCAGCAGGCACAGGAGCAGCGAGAAGATCATGCGTTCTTCTTCATCTGTTCAGGGTCGGGGCAAACCGCATTGCGCCCGCTGGCGCAACAGGTGGTCGCACAATACCAACGCCGCCATCGCTTCCACGATTGGCGCCGCCCGGGGCAGCACACAGGGATCGTGCCGGCCCCTCGCGGCGAGGCTGATCTCCTCCCCTTCGTCGGTAACCGTCTGTTGCGGTTTCGAGATGGTAGCCGTTGGTTTGAAGGCCACGCGGAAGAGGATGTTTTCCCCGTTGCTGATTCCCCCCTGGATTCCCCCGGACCGGTTTGTGACGGTCCTCACCCGGCCTTCGCGCAACTCAAACGCGTCGTTATGCTCCGCTCCGGTCAGGCGCGTGCCAGCAAAGCCGGAACCGATCTCAAATCCTTTGGTGGCAGGCAAACTCATCATCGCCTTTGCCAGGTCGGCCTCCAGTTTGTCGAACACGGGCTCGCCCAATCCTGCCGGCGCTCCACGGATCACACACTCTATTATACCGCCGAGCGAATCTCCCTCGCTGCGCGCCTGTTTGATCAGCTCGATCATTCTCTCGGCCGTCTCTGCGTCTGGGCATCGAACGATGTTCGCCTCTGCCTGGGCGAAAGTCACCGTCTCCGGGTCCACCCGCGCCTCCATTTCGTGAATCGTTTTCACGTACGCCACGATCTCCACCCCGGGTGCGATCACCTCAAAGACTTTCTTTGCCACCGCGCCTGCTGCCACCCGTCCGATGGTCTCCCGCGCTGAAGCCCTCCCTCCTCCCTGCCAGTTCCGAATTCCGTATTTCTCCTGGTAAGTGAAATCGGCGTGGGAGGGGCGATACGCGCTCTCCATCTCGCGGTAAGCTTCAGGCCGCGCGTCCTTATTCATAACCAGGATGGAAATAGGCGTCCCGAGCGAGCGTCCTTCGAAGACTCCGGAAAGGATTTGGCATCGATCCTCCTCCGCTCTTGGCGTCACAATCGCGCTCTGTCCTGGACGGCGCCGATCCAGGTCCTTCTGTATATCCGCTTCACTCAGCGGCACCCGGGGCGGGCACCCATCGATCACCACTCCCACCCCTCCTCCATGTGATTCACCCCAAGTCGAAAGTCTGAACAAATGACCGAACTGGCTGGACATCCCGCAACAATGACGAAAAGCAGCCTTGGAATGAAGAACGAACTTCCTCCGAGCCTGAAACAGCAGAACCCGCGCGCCCCTTGCGGAAGAAGAATTTTGAACCCCCGGCGCGCCGCGCGGAAACACCCGCTCTTGCAAACCAAAGGCGCTTCTCCAATAATGCCCTATGGATTACATGCAATTGGGCGGGCCACTCATGTGGCTCATCCTGTTCTGCAGCATCGTCTCCGTCGGTGTCTTTGCCGAGAGACTTGCCTACTACCACCGAATCTCGATCCACGTCGGGGAGTTCCTTCGCGGCATCTCAAACCTTTTGGACAGGCGTAACTTCGCCGAGGCCCGCCAGGAATGCGCAGGAGCTCCCGGTCCCGTTGCTCGCGTGCTCCACGCCGCCCTTCTCCGCCATGACAGCAGCCGCGCCGAGCTCAAGGAAATTGTTCAGGAAGCGGGCCAGCTTGAAGTCCCCAAGCTGGAGCGCAACCTCGCCGTTCTCTCTACTGTTGCTTTCGTCTCTCCGCTCATCGGCCTGCTTGGCACCGTCACGGGTCTTATCGAGGCGTTCGTCATGATCTCCGCCCGCAACGGATACGCAAGCTCCACGGACATCTCGGGCGGCATCTATCAGAGCCTCCTCACCACAGCCGCGGGTCTTGTGGTTTCCATCCCCAGTTTCGTCGGCTACAGCTATCTTTCCTCCCGTGTCAATTCGCTCATGCGCGAGATGGAGCGCGCTGGCATTGAGATCGTTAATCTCATCACCGAGAAACGAGAAAAAGGCGGAGCGGAGATCATCGAGTTTGGCAATCCCTCCCGGCGGAAGCTGTCGGCGGAATGAAGCTGACCCGCTCGGTCAGCTCCAATCCGGCGCTCTTCACTCTGGTTCCCGGGATCAACGTCGTCTTCCTGCTGCTGATCTTCCTCGCGCTCAGTTCCACGTTCGTCCTCCAGCCCGGCATTCCGATAAACCTGCCGATGTCCGCCGTTTCCCTCGCTCCGCAGCACAACGCGGCGGTCGTCAGCATCGTTGCGTCTCCGCAAGCCTGCATTTACTTCCGCGACCACAGGATCGCCATGGAAGACCTCGGAGCCGCGTTGAATGAAGGTGGCGTCAAGGACAGGACGCTCATCGTCAAAGCGGATCGGCTCACGCCGTACAATCTCGTTGTGCAGGTGACAAACCTTGGCCTGCGCGCGGGCTATGCGGTCGTCCTCGCCACGGAGGAGCGGAAATGAGCGCGGCAACCCGCGTGTCATCCCTTGTCTTTGCATGGCATTCTCGTGACAAGGTCGCCCGGATGCTTGCCGGCTTTCTCCTGCTCTCGCTCATCGTCCACGGCCTCGCGTTTTTTGTTTTCCAGATTGTCTATCCTTCTCCTGTCGCCATTGCGCCGCCACCGCCGGATGTCTCTCTGCTTGATCTCTCGAAGCCGGAGCACGAAGGCCTAAGGCGCTGGGTTGACGCGCAGGATCCCGCCCTTTTATCTCAAGCCCCGGATCCAGTGCCGCGAGCCTTTCTCGATTTTCCTTATCGCCCTTCTTTCGCGGGGGTTCATAGCGCGCCGAAGCCTTTCATACCGGAATCCGCGCCGGTGGTCCCACCTCCCGCTCTCGACCCTAACCAGGTGCTCTCGAGCATCTTCGATTCAAGGCGCGCCCCTGATGCCGTCCCGCGCCTGGCCGCGAGCCGGTTTCAGGTGTTCGGGCCGCTCGCGGGTCGCCTCGCGCAAAACCCCGAGGCCCTCATCCCGCTCCATGCCGCGACTCAGATTCTGGAACCCGCCCGCTTCCTCATCGGCGTCACAGACACCGGCGAGGTGCTTTACCACTTCTTGCAAAACTCCTCCGGTGAATCGGCGATTGATGACAGCGCCGAGGCGCGCCTGAAAAAAGCCCGTTTCGCCCCCGGTCGCGAGCCTCTCTCATGGGGCGTCGCCAGCTTCTTCTGGGGCAGCGACGCGTACGCGCCGGGTGGGAAGGCGCCGTGATCCACGTCAGCCTTTCCAGGCTCCTTTTCATTTACCTGTTTGTTTTTCTTGCCGCGATTTTTCTGGCATGGGTATTGTATGCGTGGGCCGGAAGCCGTCGCGAAAAAAGCGCCTTGCGCTACCGCGTCCGCTGCGTCATTTGCGCCTTTGATTTTGAAGACAGAACCAACACCACCCTGCCGCAATGCCCGCGATGCGGCAGCTTGAACGAAAGACTTAGACTGGGAACCTTATAGCTATGGGAATGTGGATAGGACGTAACCGCAAAGCGCGCGTGACTTATGGGTTTGATGAAATTGCCCTCGTTCCGGGCGAGATCACGATTAACCCGAACGAAGTGGACATTTCTTTCTGCATCCCGCGCCGGGATCAGGAACCCCTCAAACTTGGCATCCCGATCCTGGCCAGCGCCATGGATGGCGTCGTGGACGTTCGTTTCGCCGTCGCGATGGGCAAGCTCGGAGGACTCGCCGTCCTGAATCTTGAGGGAATACAGACCCGGTATAAAGATCCCGAGGAAGTCCTCCAGAAAGTCCTTGAAGCCGACAAGGAGCAGATCACTGCCCTCTTGCAGAAGATTTACCTCGAACCGATCCAGGAAGACCTCATCGCGGCCCGCGTCCGCGAGATCAAGGCCTCCAATGGCTTCGCCGCCGTCAGTTCCATCCCGCAGAAGGCCGCGGCCTATGGCCGTATCGCCCAGGAAGCGGGCGCGGATGTGTTCGTTGTCCAGAGCACCGTCTCCACCGTCCGCCACATCTCTTCTGAATATAAATCTCTCGACCTTGCCGGTTTCTGCAAAGACATGACCATTCCCGTCATCGTCGGAAACACCGTCGGCTACTCCGTCACCTTCGAGATCATGGAATGCGGCGTCGCCGGCATCCTGGTCGGCGTCGGCCCCGGTGCCGCGTGTACCTCCCGTGGCGTCCTCGGCCTCGGCGTTCCGCAAGTCACCGCCACCGTCGATTGCGCCGCCGCTCGCGACGCCTACTTCAAACGCTCACGCCGCTACGTCCCCATCATCACCGATGGCGGCATGAATAAAGGCGGCGACGTCTGCAAAGCCCTCGCCTGCGGCGCCGATGCCGTCATGGTTGGCAGCGCGTTCGCCAAGGCCCTCGAAGCCCCCGGTAAAGGCTACCACTGGGGCATGGCCACTCCCCACGCCAATCTTCCTCGCGGCACCCGTATCCGGGTCGGAACCACCGGCTCCCTCAAGCAAATCCTCTTCGGCCCCGCGGAAGTAGACGATGGCAGCCAGAACCTGGTCGGCGCGATTACCACCTGCATGGGCAACGTAGGAGCGATGTCCATCCGTGATTTTCAGGAGACCGAGATCATCATTGCCCCTTCCATCAAAACCGAAGGCAAACTCTTCCAAACAGTCCAAAACGTAGGCATGGGCACAAGGTAGAACCACAGCGCCTCTGCTGCGGCGCAAACAGGCGCTCTTTGAGTCCGCGCGTCCCTGCGCTGCTTGGCTTCTGCTCCCGCTGCCGCCATTTACTGCGTTTTCACAAATAGCTGTTTACGCCGCCCATGAATTTTGCAACTTTCACCCTCCCGCTTTTACGCGGGTTCAATTCGGCCCCCCCAAGGTATGGAAAACATCATTGCAGCACGTGAACTTCAAGTTGAGCGAAAACACTTCTTCATCGAATTCCGGGAAAATGATCGCGGTAGATTTCTCCGCATCACCGAAGAAGCCCATGGCAGGCGAAACTCCGTGATTGTTCCCAGCACCGGCGTCGCGGAGTTTACCACGCTCCTGGCCGAAGTCCTCGCGGAACAGGCCCCGCTCTTGAATTTGTTTTCTCCTGCCCTCCTCCCCAGTAACACGTTGTCAACCCTTATCCTCACCACCATGTCCGTCAAAAGTAAGAAATCCCACCGCAAGTCAACCCGCTCAATTCACCTCCCGACGCAAGTCCGACAAGAACGGGAAAATCGAAACCCGAGCGGCTCGTTTATTATTTTGGCGATGGCAAGGCGGATGGGGATGGCAAGATGAAGCCTCTCCTCGGCGGGAAGGGCGCAAACCTGGCAGAGATGACCCGAATCGGTCTGCCGGTGCCTCCTGGATTCACAATTACCACGGAGGTCTGCACGTTCTTTTCCGGCAATGGCAAAAAGTATCCTGCCGATCTTTCCGCCCAGGTTGAGAGCGCGCTTGCAAAATCGAGAAGTCCGTTGGCAAAAACTGGGCGATCTTGGAAAACCCGCTGCTGCTTTCAGTCAGATCGGGAGCCCGCGATTCCATGCCGGGCATGATGGACACAATTCTAAATCTTGGGATGAACGACAAAGTTGTGGAAGTCGTCGCCTCAAAGAGCGGCAACCCACGTTTCGCGTGGGATTCCTACCGGCGCTTCATCCAGATGTATGGCGATGTCGTCATGGGAGTGCAGAAGCGCGAGGGCGAAGAGCACGAGCCGTTTGAAATCCTCATCGAGGAAGTCAAACATTAGGCTGGCGTGGAGAAGGATACCGAACTCAGCGTCGATGATCTCAAAAGCATGGTGGCGAAATTTCAAGGCCCTCATCAAAGAGCCGCATCGGCAAGACCTTCCCACAGGATCCCTCGCGCGCAGATGTGGGGTTCCGTCGGTGCCGTTTTCGGCTCCTGGAATAATGACCGCGCGATTGTGTATCGCCGCAAATACGGAATTCCCCTACGAGTGGGGCACCGCCGTCAATGTCCAGACAATGGTATTTGGAAACATGGGCGACTCCAGCGCCACAGGTGTGGCCTTTACCCGTGATCCCGCGACGGGCGAAAAAGTATTTTACGGCGAGTATCTCATCAATGCGCAGGGAGAGGATGTCGTCGCCGGGGTGCGCACGCCAAACCCCGTGTCCCAACTTGCACGGGAAATGCCCGCCGCCTACAAGGAATTGCAAAAAATCCGCGCCCTCCTGGAAAATCATTTCAAGGATATGCAGGATATCGAGTTCACGGTCGAAGAAAATCGCCTGTACATCCTCCAGACCAGGAATGGGAAACGCACCGGCCTCGCAGCCGTCAAGATCGGCTGTCGATATGGTAAACGAACGGCTGATTTCCAAGGAGGACGCGGTAAAGCGCATCCCCGCTGATTCGCTCGCCCATGTTTTCGCCCCGATCTTTGACCGCGACTCGGCGAAAAAGCCAACAAAATCGCAAGCGGCCTCCCGGCCGGCCCGGGTGCCGCCAGCGGCAAACTTGTGTTCAACGCGCTTGATGCCGTCGAACTCGCGGAAAAAGGAAGCAAAGTTGTGCTCGCGCGCGTTGAGACTTCGCCGGAAGATCTTGCGCGGGATGATCGCGGCCGAAGGCATCCTCACTGCTCGCGGAGGGGTTTCCTCTCACGCGGCCCTCGTGGCGAGGCAGATGGGCAAGGTCTGCGTCTGTGGCGCGCGCTGACCTCCGCATCGATTACGAGAAGAAAACTCTTACCGCTGGCGATACCGTGTTGAAGGAGGGAGATGCCATCTCCATCGATGGTTCCTCCGGTGAAGTTTTTGCGGGAGAGGTTCTTACCGCCCCTTCGGAAGTCGTCCAGGTGCTTGTCGGCAAATCTCTCTCGCCGAAGAAGAGCGCGATCTACAAGAACTACGAGCAGTTGATGACCTGGACGGACAAGTTCCGGAAACTACAGGTCCGGACCAATGCCGATTCGCCCGACCAGGTGGAGAACGCAATAGCCTTTGGCGCGCAGGGGGTCGGCCTCTGCAGGACGGAACACATGTTCTTTGAAGGCGACCGCATCGATGCGATGCGGGAGATGATTCTTGCCTCGACCAAGGAAGACCGTGCCGCGGCGTTGGCAAAGCTGCTTCCTTACCAACGCGAGGACTTCGTAGGCATCTTCAAGGCGCTCAAGGGCCTCCCTGCCACGATCCGCCTCCTTGATCCTCCGCTCCACGAGTTCCTGCCTCATGAAGCCGGCGCGCAGAAGGAATTGGCGGCCAAGCTCAAGGTCTCCATCGAGGAATCTCCAAGCGCGTGCATGAACTGCATGAGTTCAACCCGATGCTGGGGCATCGCGGCTGCCGCCTCGGAATCATCTACCCTGAAATTTCGGAGATGCAGGCGCGCGCGGTATTCGAAGCCGCCGCCATCGTCCAGAAGAGCGGCATAAAGGTTAAGCCGGAAATCATGATTCCGCTGGTCGGCTTTTCGAAAGAACTGAAGCTGCAACTGGAGGTCGTCCGCCGCGTCGCGGCTGAGGTATCAAAGGAGAAGAAAATCAAGCTTGAACTATCTTGTCGGCACGATGATCGAGATTCCCCGCGCCGCGCTCGTTGCCGACACCATCGCGGTCGATGCGGAGTTCTTCAGCTTCGGAACAAACGACCTCACCCAGACAACATTAGGCATGAGCCGCGATGATTCCGGCAGCTTCCTTCCCGGCTACATCGAGCACGAGATCGTCTCCAGCAACCCTTTCGCCACCATCGACCAAAAAGGCGTCGGGCGGCTCATGGAAATAGCCCGTGATCTCGGCAGGTGAGACGCGACCCGACATCAAGCTCGGCATCTGCGGAGAGCATGGCGGAGAACCCGAAAGCGTAAAGTTCTGCCATCAGTCTCGGCCTCGATTACGTAAGCTGCAGCCCTTTCCGGGTCCCCATAGCAAGACTGGCCGCCGCCCAAGCGGCCCTGGCTTAGAGCTGGCAACGGGTTTAGGACGGCGAGGGGTGCGCAAGCGCCCCCGCCGCCCTGCCCGTGCTCTCGTCTGCCTCGTTACCAAGTTGTACTTGGTCACGCAATTGTCCCCGAAGTTGCACTTCGTCCCCATCCCAGTAGATAAAATATTATGCCGCTCCAACGCACCCGCCGCCCCAGAGCCAAACCCAAAATCCCGTCCCTACACTTATAACCACACCCCAACACTCCCGTCCACGCCACCACGTTCTCACTCCAAGAGCACTCCGCTGCCCTAGGCAAACCAAAATTTCTTTCCTCTGTTCGATAATTTTTCTTGCGCATATTCAGAAAAATCCGTAATCTCATCAAAGTTTCCGCATTCCGCTCCAAATACACCCCTTTTTACACCAAGCTTCCCCAACCCCTTTCGCAGAACCCCAGAGCCTAACACGTTCCCCAAATAACATGAAAACATCCCAATCCGTAAAAACCTCTCTCCGTTCCCTGGCGCGGCAGATCGCTCTCATCGCTCTCGTCCTTTTCTGCGCCAGCCGGTCCGCCAACGCCGCAATCGCACGGATGCTTGGCAGGGAAGCGCCGGTAGCACAGATTGGGCGACGGCAGCCAATTGGGCTGCGGCGTCCACAAATAAGCCGCCGGTTTCCGGCGACCGCTCGTGTTCAGCAGCACGAACAATTCGCTCAGCGCCACGTTGACGAACACTCTCACCACCAGCGCCTTCAACATCGCTGGCATTACGTTCAATGCCGGTGCCCCCGCTTACACGATGA
>CAWHEP010000007.1:0-110199 GCA_963828525.1 uncultured Verrucomicrobiae bacterium | reverse complement strand
TTACGCTGGTATGGAAAGCACCTCGTAAGCTATGCCGCTGGTGAGGAACGGAGACTAGCTCAAGCACAAAGCCATGACCGAAGCGCCTAAACATGATCTTGTTCTCGTTAGGCGGCGCAACCCGTAGGGCGCTGAGCCGCACACGCTTTAATCTTGAGCGAACGGCTTTCTTAAACGAGGGTTCACGCATGATCGCAGAAACAATCCCGGAACTGAAGAGCCTCTCACCAGAGGAGAAGCTGATTCTTGTCGGCGAGCTTTGGGATGAGCTTGCTGTACAACCCAACGCTTTTCCGCCACGGGAGGACCATATCAAGCTTCTTCGAGAGCGCCTGGAGCATTACCGCCAGCACCCCGAAGACGCAGTTGCATGGGAGGACGTTAAGGCGCGCATTCTCGCATCGCGATGAGTCTGCGCGTCGAGTCCTCTGGAGCAGATGCCGATTTGCAGGAGACCTTCGACCGATTTGAAGATTACAGAGATGGATTTGGCATGGAGTTCATGACAGTCGTTGACGCTTATCTCGCTCGTATCGCTGTTTTTCCTGAGATTTAACTAACTACCTTGAAGCGTTCGCCGACAGGTGATTCAG
This sequence comes from uncultured Verrucomicrobiae bacterium, assembly GCA_963828525.1. Lineage (GTDB taxonomy): Bacteria > Verrucomicrobiota > Verrucomicrobiia > Chthoniobacterales > Chthoniobacteraceae > CAWHEP01. The sequence goes on along the minus strand of CAWHEP010000007.1, from coordinate 109,606 downwards.
AGATTTCCATACGGTATCTTTTACGAGCCTCAGCCCACGCGAATTTTAGTTACCGCGATTCTCGACTTACGAAAGGATGAGCAGCAGATATTACGACGTCTCCGACACTAAAAGCTCCTCCTGAATCACAGAACGTGGAAAGTGTCAGGCAGGAACAAGTTGCATATTTAGTTGCAAAAATAGATTCCTCAATCAACCGGCCACGCGTTTTTAATCCAGCGGCGAGCGCACCGCCAGACCGGGGCGGTTCAAGACGTGCGTGTAGATCATCGTGGTGCTCACCTCTTTATGCCCAAGCAGTTCCTGCACGGTGCGGATGTCATAGCCCGCCTCCAGCAGATGCGTGGCAAAGCAGTGCCGGAAGACGTGCGGCGTCACATGCTTTGCGATGCCCGACTTGCGCGCGGCCGCTTTCACCGCGTTCTGGAGGTTCTTTTCCAGCACATGATGCCGCCGCTTGATTCCCGTCACGGGATCGGTGGAAAGCTGGGCTGCCGGAAACACCCACTGCCAGGCCCACTCTTCCGGAGCCTTCGGGTATTTGCGATCCAGCGCCTCGGGCAGCATCACCCGGCCAAACCCGGCGGCCAGATCGGCCGCGTGCAGCTTTTTAACCCCCTCCAGATGCTCGTGAATCGCCGGCGCCAGGCTGACGGGCAGCACCGTCACGCGCTCCTTGCCCCCTTTCCCGTCACGCACCGTGATTTGCAGATAGCCAAAATCCACATCCTTCACCCGCAACCGCAGACACTCCAGGAGCCGCAACCCGCTCCCGTAGAGCAGGTCGGCCATCAGCCGGTATTCGCCCCGAAGAGCCGCCAGAACGCTCTTGACTTCTTCCCGGGTCAGAACCACCGGCAGCCTGGCGGGGCGGGTTACCCGTTGGATTTCACTCAGCCAGGGCAGCTTCACCTCGAGGACCTCGCCGTAGAGAAACAGCAGGGCGCTGAGCGCCTGGTTTTGCGTCGAGGCCGCGACATCCCTCTCAGCGGCGAGATGGGTCAGAAACGCGGTGACCTCCTCCGCGCCCATCTCGCGAGGATGCCGCCTGCCGTGGTAGAGGATGTAACGGCGAATCCATTCTCCGTACGTCTTTTCGGTGCGCAGGCTGTAATGCTTGAGGCGCATCAACTCCCGTACCCGGTCGAGAAGTTTCGGCTTGCGAGCTTCGTTTTGATATGGGAGCATCATCGGCGTGTCTTCGCTTTACCACGACGCATTCCTCACTGCGAGCCGAAATAGGCGAAATGGACTTTCGCCTAAATCTTGTTAGGCGATGCAAACACCACGCGTAATCATGACTGCCGACTTCATCCTTGAGCGACTGGATGTGATCGGTGGGTCCGCTCATTTGCGAGAGTCAGGCAACGAGACAGCGGAGCGCATGCTTTCCTATCTTGAGTCGCACAAGGTCGGCAACTGAGCGCGCCATCATGTCTGCTCTGGCAGGCTTGGCCATCTTCCGGTCTGTTTTCGAGCGGTGGGCAGCGACTTACCTGCTCCAGAAGCTGCATCTCTGCGGTGACACGCCCCCCGCCTAACCACGCGCTCCAGCGAACAGAGGCTGGCGGTCGGGTCTTCTCTTGTATCCACCCCTTGCGTGGCCAGCCTCTGTCGCTGAGCTTGGATTCGTTAGGCGGCTACGATCCTCGGCCTCTGGACGCCGCCCCGATTTCGCGCTATGATCACCCGCCATAAAAGCCCGCATTCGCGCCTTGCTGCAAGCCACTCCTTTTCAGCCCTTCGTCATCCGCATGGCCGATGGCCACGAGTATCCTGCCGTGTTGAGCGAGCACCCGGATTTTGTGAACTGGTTTTTCCTCCACCGAGGTGCCGCAGGTCATCATTGAGGAGCCGGATGGACAGACGCACTTCCTCTCGGTACTGCTCATCACCAGCATCGGACAGGCAGCCGTTGCCACCGCCGCCTAACCACGCGCTCCAGCGAACAGAGGCTGGCGGTTGGGCTTTTTCTGTATTCCACGTCTTTCTTCGCCAGCCTCTGTCGCTGAGCTTGAGTTCGTTAGGTGCTCTGCCCGTCATGCCACGTGCATCGACGTGCAGCATCGCCCGTAGCCATCTGTTCTCCGTGGCAGTCTGTGCATCCCTGTAGCGACAAGCTGAGGGCGCCTCAGTATGTTCCTTGTCGTCCTCGTCTCATTCAGCGCTGCCTCGATCCGCTCCGTCGGCAGCCGCACCCGTCGCATGCTCGCATTGCCGGCCCACGTCTCGCCGCCCGACCTGGTTCGCTCTGTCCTAGAGCCGCGTCTCCGCTGGGTCGTGTTCTGTCGCCTACCTCGTGGCTGGATGGCCGAGGAGGCTGCCATCTGCGGCGAGCGTCTCCTTGGGGCGGAGCTTCCCTGTTCTCGCGGCAGCTTTCTCGCCCATCGGTCCTCTTGATGCCGCCGTCCAAGCCGCCGAGCTTCAGTTTCTTCAGATTCGCTGCGCGCGTCCACCTTCACCCGCCAGCCCCTAACCACGCGCTCCAGCGAACGGAGGCTGGCCGTCGGGTCTTCTCCGAGTTCCAGCCTTGACTTGGCCAGCCTCCGTCGCTGAGCTTGGAGTCGTTAGGCCACCATTTCCATTGCGAACGAATTCCAATGTAACCGTCTTCCCTATCACGAGAACATCCCGTGAGCGGCGCGCTTCACAATCGTTCCATTCACTGGAACAATCTGACGCCAGTAGCAATGCTCCTTACTTGCCTGTCAGGTTATGTTTGGCAAGGGGTAGTTCACCACGTATGGGGTGTGAGTCTCATCACTTTGGCGGTTTCAGTGATTTTCGGTGGTTCCTTTTGGAGTAACATTATGGGTGGCGAAGCCTTCATTCTCCGTGTTGGTTTCTGCAGTCGACACACACGTCCAGTCATTTTCTGGGTGAGCACCGCTGGCGACTTTCGCTATCTATCTCCTCGCGGTCACGGTGATGTTCCTCGCTGAGCTGTGAGCCGTCTTCTCAGGGCTGAAGATACACAGCAGACTTCCGTCACGCCTAACCACGCGCTCCAGCGAACAGAGGCTGGCGTTCAGGCCTTCTTCCGAGTTCCACGCTTGACTTCGCCAGCCTCTGTCGCTGAGCTTGAGTCCGTTAGGCGCCGCTACCACATCGTTTATGAAACCCACCCGGCTCTTTCTTATCATCGCCTTGTTGCTCACCTGCATTACGAGGGTCGCACCAGCACAACAGACCGATAGCTACCGCATCTCACAGCTAGAGCAGCACATGGCCAAGCTGGACCATGACGTTAAAGACGCTGGCGATACCGGCTTGGTTTTGATTCTATTCGGTGCCTTTTGCGCGCTCTGGGCGCAGAACACCGGACGCAGCGCATGGCTCTGGTTTTTCCTCGGCTTGTTCTTCAGCGTTTTCACGGTTTTCTTTTTGCTCACCAAAAACGCCAACGACAATTTGCGGAAGAGATAGTTTGGATGCACCCTTCGCGATCCACGCATTTAGTCATTCTAGTTCTACGCTTTTCATGTTATCCGCCGCTGCGCCTAACCAAACGATGAAGCTAACGGCCACTGCGGTGCGCCTTGGAGATGCTTTTCTGGGCGCTATTTGCCTTTCACTGCGGTCTTGTCTTTGTCCCAGTGGCCGTAGCTTATCTTGGTCTCGTTAGGCCACTCCGCGTATGCCTGAAGTAATTGCCACCATTCTAGAGCGAGCCTTTGCGAGCAATTCGCGGTCAACGGCACTCCGTGGCCTCTGGTTGGCTTGTCGCGTTGCTTGGTGCTACTGCGCTCGGTTGCTTCCACGTTGCGGCCCCCGGTTGGCTCGGCGCTCCTTTGCGTTCTTCGGAGTTTAGCGTGGGATGAGATCCAGCTTTCCACAGAAGAAGAGGATGCGGGTGCGGTAGTTAAAGAAGGAGCGAAAGCCTCGCGCGTTTGATTTAATCGCTTGGATTTTTGAGTTGAGTCCTTCGGTTACGGCGTTCGTGATCGGATGACGCATGTAGGTCAGCATGTTTTCCAAATGGTTCTTCAGCATTCGCGCGACTGCGATGACCGGCCTGAGCTTGCTGCGGCTCGCCCAGCCAAACCATTTCTTGAAGAAGCGGCGGGCGCTGCCGGGATAGTAGTAATACCAAAACTCCTTGAAGAGTTCCTTGATCGCCCAGGCCCGCGAGACTTTCAAGTTCATCGCCTTGAGCCGCCTGAAGCTGGCTTGTTGATCGGCATCCATCTTCTCGAAGCCTTTGAGCCACAGCATCCGCGTGCCTTTGAGTGTCTCTTCGCCCTCCTCCCGCAGTTGCTTGTTTTCTGCTCTCCTCACCTTGTCCACAGCCTCCCCAAGATGCTTCGAGATGTGGAACTTGTCATGCACGATGGCAGCCCCCGGCACCGCTTCCCGAGCGCTTTCCACATAGTAGCCGGCCATATCCAGAGCCACCGCCTCAATCTTCTCCAGTTGCTCATCAGGCAGGCTCGCCCAGAGCATGTCCGCCGCCGATCTGTCGCGGCCTTCCATCACCTCCAAAACCCTCCCTCCTTCTAAATCGGTCATCAGCGATATGTATGATTGCCCGCTGCCAAAGCTCTTCTCGTCCATCCCAACGTGACGCAACTCTTCCACACTCCTCCTTTCCATCCCTCTGCTTACCGCTCGTTCCATGATGGCCTGCACCTGGCTCCAACTCATCCTCAACAACTCCGAAGCCTGCGTCAAACTGCGGCTGGCCTGGATCACCTCCACTGCCCATACTTCCAACAAGAGCGTAAAGCGGCTGCGCGCATCTGCCCATGGAACGCTCACCATCTCCGTGCGCCCATCCGGATGCTTCACTCGCGGTACCCGCGCTTTGATGATCGTTTCAAACTGCATCGTGTCCAAATGCCGCCACTGCCTCATTTCATAACCGTGGATGTGCAGCCGTTCCCCTTCCAAAGCCCACACCGTTCCGGTCCCACACTCAACCTCCACTTCCACTCGCTTCCCTGCCATGTCCATCTTCACTGATCCCACTTGCCATGGCTTTTCCAAGCCTAGCGCCTTCGCAAAAAATTCCGTGTCTCGCATCCCTCCATCTTGCCGAACCCACTAACAAATCCCACGCTTTTACTCGAAGAACCTTTTTTTTGGTGCTGCCTCACATCGCGTGACCGTGGACATCTGATGCTTGTATTGAATTTCCCGCTCTGGTAGCGGTCGTGATCATCCAGCCCGCAAACAAACCTCCATCCTGACATAACTTCCGCCATGTACGACACTTACCAGCGTTCTCTGATTCAGGCGAAGCACAATGATCTGTGACGATATGAACTCAAGACTCAAGACCCATTCTCTAGAAAGTTTACGCACCGCTTACGTCAACAAAGACTTGCGCGTCAATGCGGATTATCAACGTGGTCTGCAGTGGACGCTTACGCAAAAACAAGGGCTTATTGACTCGCTCCTGCGTGGCTATCAAATCCCAATTTTCTATATCCACATTGAAAAAAGGCAAAACGAGCGAGTTCCCAGGAGACTGTATTACCGTAACGGTTTAAGGTGGCGCGAAAGCGACGCCCGTAGCGGCAAAAAAGACTTTGCAAAAGGACGCATGACTCCGGGAGGACGAGAGCCATCTCTACGTGAGCACCGTCACCATTGAAGAAAAGGTCGCGGCGGGGGGATCGTATAGTCCCGATACATTCTGAGGAAAAATTATGCAACGATCACGGACAAGAAAATATTTGCTTGTTGCACTGGGCGCTTTCGTTGGACTGACTCTGGTTGGAACGGCCTGCATTGTTGTGGCCGGTCTTAAAGATCACCTTGGGAAAGCCGATATCGGCCTGGTGCTCGGCAGCAAGGTTGAACTGGATGGCACGCCTTCACCGTCACTTCGTGGCCGGCTTGATGAAACCGTGGACTTATACCGGGACGGTTACTTTCCGCGAGTTATCGCAAGCGGGGGCGTTGGAAAGGAAGGTTACGACGAAGCATTGGTGATGAAAGATTACCTGGTGTCCCATGGCGTTCCACAGGGGCGCGTGATCGTGGACAGTGGCGGCGCGACTACATTTGCGAGCGCCAGGAACACACTTCAGATTGTTCGGCGCGAGAATCTGAAAAGCGTTTTCGTGATTTCGCAGTACTTCCATCTTCCCCGCGCGCGGATGGCTTTAAGGCGCTTTGGCATTTCTCAGCTCTATTCAGCCCACGCGCATCTGTTTGAGGCGAGGGACATTTACTCAGCGCCCCGTGAGGTGTTTGGATATCTCAGTTACCTATTCCGGCATTATGATTCGGAGCCGCAGGGGTCGTGATTGGGGAGGTTTTTCTGGGGGAGGGTAGTTGTGCAGGCGTGGATTGCGGGGGGTCGGATGTGGCGCTGGCGCGCGGAGGGGAGGTTGTTCTGTGCGGGTTCGTTGCTGGGCGTACAGAGGTGGCGGACGCCTACGGCGAGGCGTCGCCCTGGACGGGGAGCGAAGTAAACTTCGAAGACAATTCGTGACCAAGTGCAACTTGGGACGGAAGTGGCGCGGGCGCGCAATCGGAGTTTGTCCTTGCGGGTTCGTTGCTGGGCGTACAGAGGTTGCGGACGCCTACGGCGAGGCGTCCCTGCTGGGTTTCCCTACTTGGGCGTTGATAGCGGGGTTGGGGTTGTTGCTGAGGGCGTTCTTGGCGATGCGGCTTACCCAGATTGTGACGGCTAGGGTGGCGATGAGGCCCAGGGCTAGGAAGGCCCATTCCAGCGGGGACTTGGCGCTGCTGCCCAGGCTGGCCTTTCCTGCCGCGCCTAGATAGGTGTAGAGGAGCGCGCCTGGCAGCATTCCGACGGCGCTGGCGAGGACGTATGGCCAGAAGGCGATCTTTGTGATGCCGTAGAAATAGTTGCTGACGTTGAAGGGAATGAGCGGGCTTAGCCGCAGGAGGCCGAATGATCTTCCAGCCTTGTTTGCCGATGGCTTCGTCGATGGCTTTGAACTTTTCGTTTCCCTTTGTTTTCTCCTCGATTTTCTCGCGCGCCAGATAACGGCCTATCAGAAAGGCTAGCGATGCGCCGAGGACGGCTCCGGACCACGCGGCTACCAGGCCGAGTCGGACACCGAAGATGAGTCCCGCCGCTAGCGTGAGGACGGAGCCGGGGACGAAAAGCACGGTCGCGAGCGCGTAGATGAGGGCGAAAACCACGACGCCACTTGGGCCTAGCGTCTCAACCCACGCGCTGAGCGCTTTCATCCAGACGTCGAACGGAAGATAATGTTTCGCGGCGGCGGAGACGGCGATGAATACAAGGATCGCGGCGAGCCACTTCCAATATCTGGCGAGCCCGTTTTTCAAGAGCGGCTTTGGCGGGCGGAGAAAAGTTTCTTCACGAAGGGGTGAGCGCGGGGCGGGGGGCGGGGCGCAATGGGATATGGGCTTGCGGGTTGAGATGGGACGGGTTGGGTGCCGAGTCCATACGCTAGATAGCGGCAGGTGAGAAATACGTCGCGCAAGGTGCCTAGTATTGGGCCGCGCTTTACGAAGCGGCGCGCGGATGAGATGACTGGCGGACGCAGCGTGGCTAGCGGCCCGCATCTTCCTAGACGGCGGGAGAAGTCTAGATCTTCAAAACGATCCACTTCCACAAAGCCGCCGCAGCGGTGGAAGACTTGACTGCGCACGAACATCGCCTGATCGCCGAGATGCCAGCCGAGCCAACGGTTGCGCAGGGCCGCGAGCTGGCACGTGACGGCGAGCACCCGGGACGGTGAATCGTAGCGCCGCGCAAAGGCTCCGCCGGGGACGCGCGGGTCGCGCAGGGCTTCGCGAATGGCGAGCAACGCGCCGGATGGGAGGCGGGTGTCGGCGTGCAGAAAGAGGAGCACGTCGCCGGCGGCGGCGCGGGCGCCGAGGTTCATCTGAGCGGCGCGCTGGCGCGGGGCTTCCGCGATGACGCGGCAGCCAGCGCGCTCGGCAATTTGCGGCGTGCCATCCGAGCTTGCCGCGTCGACGACGATGATTTCCGCCTCTATCGCGGGACAGAAGACGCTGGCGATTGTGTCCGCGAGAGCGCCCGCTTCTTGGAAGGTGGGGATGATCACCGACACATATGGTCTGGCTGGCGGTTCGGGGCGCATCGTCGTGTTTTCGAGGCAGAGCAGATTTATTCCCTATAATCCGGCGATGACATCATACTGAAAAGATGCTCTTCGATCCACCGAGACAAATGGGTTCTCTTTTCCCTGCGACCCCGCTCTACAAAATAGCAGCACTGTTTCTCGCCGCGATACTGGCTGTCGCCGCGCATGCAAAAGGCTACATGTTTGATCCTGAAAATCCCCCTGGCTTACTTGCGATGGATCCGGCGGGTAACTTCTATGTCAGAATGGGAAATTGGAGCGGCATCGAAAAGTGCACACCCAAAGGCAAAGACCTCGGCAAGTTCGCTGAGAAGATGGTGACCACTCCCAGCTACCTCGTGTTTGGTAAATCCGGCGATGCCTACGCGGCCGAGTTCGACAAGGTGGAAAAGGTATCCGCGACTGGCAGGAAGCTACTGGAAATCAAACGCACCAGATACCCGTACGCCCTCGCCGTGGATTCGCATGGCTGTCTCTACGTCTCCTACCTTGAAGCAGAAGCCGGCGACATTGACCGATTTGATTCATCTGGAAAAGTACCCTCGGCGTTTTTGTCACTCTTCCCGTCGGTGGACACAAAGGGATCGCTTTTGATGCCGCTGGCAATCTTTACGTGGTCAAACCTAGCGACAGGAGCATCGAAAAAATCTCTCCCGAAGGGAATGACCTCGGTGTCTTCGCGCGCGCTGACCTAAAGCGACCCACCGAGATCGCGTTTGATCCTGCGGGAGACCTCTATGTTCGTGATTCGCTCAGCGACGCGCCGGGGAGCGATTGCATCCGGAAATACTCTCCAAAAGGCGAAAGTCTCGGCATTTTCGCGATGTTGAAAGGGGTGGCGAATTCGAAGGGATTCGTGATCGATGGCAGCGGCAATGTCTATGTTGTCAACTTCTGGGATGGCAAAGTGCTCAAATTCTCTCCTCGTGGGGAATCTCTGGGCAGTTTCATTACAGATGGCCAGGAAGGCCATGCTTGGTGATGGCAGAGTAGTCGCCTGGCTCTGCAGTTCGTTAGAGAGCGCGAGGGTCAACCGCGCGCCAACTGACGGGCGTTTGATTTTTTATTGAGGCTCGGGAGTAGGAATGCCGACCTGCTTGTCCATCTCCTGGAAGGCGACTTCCTGGGCGTTGCTCCACGGGCCGGAATCGCTGATGAACCAGCGCTTTGCGATGGCGGCGGCTCCCAGCTTGGTTTTCGCGCAGCGGCTGTCCAAGACCTGGTAGTAGCGGTCGGCCACTTTGTTATCGATGTCCTTTACCCAGCCTCCCGCTGTGTTTACCACGTCGGCCAGTTCTTCAGTATCACTCGGGAGGAGGGCGGCAGCTTTCATCGCGAGCGCGGCCGCGATGACGCGGTAGTGGTATCGGAGGTCTGGCTTCACCTGGTTTGCCGCGAGCCGCCGCTTCTCTGCCTTTGAAGGTTTTAGTTCGGTGGGAATCGGCGAATCGGGTTTGTTGTCCTCCGGCTTGTAGCGTCCGGTTAGCCGCTGCCGCGCCACATCGGGGTTCTCGAACGCGCCGCCTGTTTCGAAGCTGTCCGGCGCTACCTCGGTGCCCATGAGTTCCATGCCGTGGTGGCGCGCGATCCACGCGGCGGTAAAAAAGGCCCGGGCGCGGTCAACTTTCGCCGTTTTTTCATCTGCTCCCGCCTTCAAGGCTTGCACGTATTTTTGGAGGACCTTGTCGAAAGGGGGTGACAAATAGCGAGCGGCCTCGTCATACCGATCCTCCCGCACGAGCCTGCGGCCAAGCAGGTAGCGCAGACTGTGGGCATCGTAGATATCCCGGCCATCGGCATTGCTGCCTGAAACAACGGGGGCGGGAGCGGGCGGCGGCTGCTGGTCGACATACGTGATAAGCTCCGCCGCGGTCAGGACATTTTCCGCGACGAACGCGCCGTCTTCCCAGAGGTTGCCCTTCAGGAAGGTATCCATCGCCTCGATGAAATCGCCGCGCTGCAAGGAGAGGGCGCCCAGATCTCCGCTGGCGGACTGCGGGAAGGTCCATGCGTCATAGCTTTCTTCGTAGTCCGAAGAGACCGAGTTCTCGTCCGAAGCTTCCGGTGACTTCCAGCCGGTATAAAGAGCGGAATCGCGCGCGGTCTGCCACGCCTTTCGCATGTTCGCGGCGGCATCGGCGAGCTGGCCCGCGCGGAGCGCGAGCTTTGCGCGCAGCCAGCAGGCGGCGGGCGCTTCCTTGTTTTTCGCGAGCGCCAGCCAGCGCCTGGCCTGATCGTAAGCGCCGTCGCTGTACGCGACCCAGCCGAGGTACTCCGCGTCTTCGACAGGGCCGGGTTTCGCCTTGTCCACGATCGCGAGCCAGCGCGCGCAGCGTCGGGCGGGATCCTTCGGATATTCCCAATAGGCCGCCAAGGTCACCTCCTTCAACAACGGGGTTCCGCCGAGCCATCTGCCCTCCTGAAGCGCGTATTTTGTGGTCGCCAGGATGTGGGCGGTAACCAATCTGCGCAAGAGCGGATCGCGCGCGGCGAGTTCGAGGGCCAGCAGCGTTTTCTTTTCCTCCACCCGGGCCTGCTGCTCGCTCCATTTTTGTTTTTCGTCGAGCTCAGGGCCATAGTTAAGCATGCCGTCGACGGGGTCGCGATCCGGTATCAGAGCTTTCAGCGAGATGACGGCGCTCTCGTCTCCGAGGGCCAATTGCGCAAGGTAAAGCGGCGCGGCTCTCTCGGGATGGCCGGCCTTCCATTCCGCGCGGGCTTCCCAGCCGTAGCTGTCCGCGGCAAGCGCCAGCGGATCTGAAAACCCTTGCCGGGCCAGCTCGCGCGTCCGGATAAACCATTGCACCGCCGCGGCAGGATCCTCCTGCCGGAGAGCGACTTTCCCAAGCATGTATGCCGCCCAGACGGAGCGGTAGTGACGATCCGCGGCGGGCAGTTTCATTAGCCGCTCCCAAGCTTCGCGCGCGGCTTGCAGATCCTTCGCGGCTTCGGCCCGCGCTTTTTCTTCATCCGCCTTGCTCACCGGCGGGTTCTGCCCGGGGAGATCGGCTGCCTGCCGGATTTGAGTCTCCAGATCATCCCGCCGCGCGACGCCTGAGCGGTAGGAGTCGGCCCCGGCTTCATATTGGGAGAATTCGGAGTCCTGGTTGTCGGGATCGCGCCCGTCCCTTTTGGCCGCGGCACGGTCGCTTTCATCCGCCGCCTGTTTCATCTTGCCCTGGGCCTCCTCATCTGTCGCAGAAGCGGGAAGCCGCTTTTCCGCCGGGTGAAAATCTTTCGCCAGCCTTTTGACCTCCAGTTCCCAGTAAAACTCCGGGGAGGCATCCACATTTCCTGCCCCAGCGTCGAGGTAATCGGATGGGCCGGAATACCCCGTCGCAAGGCAATGGCTGGCGGGCGCGAAAAGCAGGAGCGCGACCGCGAAGAAGCTAGTGGAAACCCTGAGCATTTTGGAGGGTCTCCAAGCGAAGGAGGGGCGGCATGTCATACCGGAGCCAACCTATGGCACGCCGGTCACCGGGTGACAAGCGTATCCGGCTGCCGGGCTCGGGCGAGAAGATCGCGCGGTTCGATTCCACACGCAGAGTCCAGCCCGGCAACGCTTCGGACGCGGTGGCGGTCGCGCCGCGCCAGGTTGCCGCGATGACGCAGCCGCCCTGCTCATCGGCGTCGCCGACGTTGGCAATGGAGAGATCAACCGGGTTGGCTCCATCCTGAAGGGCCTCGATTTTTGGCGCGGGCTTCCGACCGGCCATGACAGCCGCGAGCGTGGGCCAGCGCCAGTTGCGGGCGTCGGTGGCGACCGGGAGGCGATACCAGAGGATCTCCCGCAGCCCGGCAGGGGGCGCAGCCTGCCATTCTTTTACCAGCGCGGCCAGATCCCCCGCATCGGCGCTGAAATCCAGGAGGCGCGTTCCAGGCGGCCACGCGGGCTGCACGCTATCCATCGCGACACCGAGCAGCTTTCCGTCGGACGCGTAGCCGGCGAGGCAGCGGTAGGTCGGCAGCGCGATTGAAAAGGGAAGACCGAGGCTGGAGGCCTTCGCCGCCCACTTTCGCGCAAGCGCGGTATCGCAGAGAGCGGCATGGCCAGTCTCCTGCTGGGTGGGGACGGAATGGACCTGGAGGACGAAGCCGTCCGCTTCGCGCGCCAGGGGAGCAAAGCCGGGATCATCCAGCCATGCGGGCAGGGTGGTTATCACTATTCGCAAGGGGCGCACGGCGGGGCGCAGCGCTCGCAGCCAGAAGCGGTAGCCCTCCAGCTTTTGGCTGGCGCAATCGAAGTCGAGCTGGAACTCGCTCAACGGGACTCCTGCCTCGCGCGCCTCGGCCAGCAAGGAAGCAGCCGCGCCGATTATCGCGCGCGCGGGCGCGTCATCGACCGCGAAGGGGCCTGGGAACGGGGCGATGCGCAAGGCGAGCGCCAAGGGCTTCCTCGCGTGGCGCAGGATCGACCAGGGTATGGAAGCCTTCAGCAGCCGGGGCTTCGCTCCTTGCCAGGTGATCTCACCGCCGAGCATCACAACTCCATCCATCCGGGATTCGGCTTCCGAGACCGCCTGGGCCACGGCGGGCGTCCAGTTGCGCTGCCAAAGATAGCCGCGCTGAAGAAGGGGGGCGCTCTTCGGCGGTTCGCGTCCGCATCCGGAAAGCAAAAGGGTGATGCAGCCGGTTAGAAGCAAGGCGAGTCGGGGGGCGGGAAAGCTATACACAGGTTGCAACAGCGCTCCGCATTCCTGCTGGCGCTTCTCACGAGCTTCAGGGCTTACGCACATGAGACTTACCAGGAGTTCACGCGGGGCTGCCGGCGGCGCGTGACAAGCGGTAAAGCATGAAGCGCGGGTTGGAAATGCGCGTCATTTACGAATTACTCAGTATGGTGAGTAAAATTACTCAGGATCGCGAGATAATTTTGGTTGCCTGCGCGCGGGCGACCAAATGAGGGCAAGAGATTGAGAGAGGTTTACGCGCGGGTTCGTCGCGGGGGGAATGGGGAGGTTTTCCGGGCCGGTTTGTTGCCGGGGCGTGGAGAGACTTCGCTGCTATGGGAGATGACGCGGGGAGCGAGTACAACTTCGAAGACAATTGCGTCACCAAGTGCAACTTGGCGACGAGGGCGGGAGGGGCGGTTGCACGACGGTCTTTGGAGTTTGTTCCGGGGCGGTTCGTTGCCGGACGTGGAGAGGCCGCGGACGCTCGGCGAGGCTTCCCTACGTTGGACTCTACTTGCCCCTCGTTATCCGGGATTACGGGCCGACTGTGATGTTGCTGAACGTGGACGTTCCGAGGACCGGGGCGGAGTGGCTGGTGAACGGGATGCCGACGTAAACGTTGGCACCCATGTTGACGGTAGTCGACCCGAACGTGGTCCAGTAACTTCCGTCCTGTGAGGTGAAGGCGGTGAAGAAGTTGCCGGAGCGCGTGAGCCTGATCCAATAGGGCGGCACGAGGCTGGGATTGCTGTTCGCGACCTGACTCGGATCCGCCACCCTTTGTGGTCCGATGCTGGAGATAGGCTCCGCCATAGGGACTTGCATATACGCTGACGTGACTCTGAGTCCGCCGCGAGGGTTTCACGGATCATTACGCCTGCCTTGGACCCGCTGTTGATCAGCCTCCACCGCCGGTCACTTTGGCCGTGATGGTGCAGTCACCACTTGCCGGCTGGTAGACGTAGCGGAATTTGTCTGAGTGTGACCGCAGATATCCCCTCCGGAGGCATCGTTCATGGTCAACACGCCGTTGCTCCAACTGGTAAATCCGCGGATGGACGGGGAACCGATGTCTATCGCGGACCATGCCGCGCTGGGCAGGATGTTCACGTTATCGAACGTCGCGGTGCAGAGGGCCGAGTTGTCCTTCGCCGTTACCGCCAGCCCGACGTAGATGGTGCTGGGCATGGAGATGGTCTGGGACTGCTTGCTTGCGTCCAGGTCACGCCATCGGGCGAGTAGTAGGTGGTGAAGACATTGCCGGCGCGGACCAGTTTGACCCAGTAAGGCGCAGTCAACCCGCTGTGTGGTCTGGCTGGTGGACCCGCCATCCGTCGGTGCGCCATTGGCTGTTTACGCCGTAGCCAGGGGTCACCAGGATGGCGACGTTTGCGGCGACCGGGCGTAAGCGCGTCGCGCATCATGACGCCCGCCTTTGCCGAGCGCTGGTATTCTGGACCGAGACCACGCGGGCCACGATGGCCCCGTCGCCCGTCATTTCCTGGCAGTTGAACTGGAAGGCATCGGCCGTACCCCAAATGTCACTCCCCGACCCGGCAACGGTATACGTGCCGCTCGCGTAGGATGGGCTGCCGGCCAATCCGACCGCGCCGATATCACCGTACTGCCAGGCGTTGATTCCCAGAGCAGACCGGCGTCGCCATGACCGAACCCGAAGCCGGTCCGGTTCCCGCTGCTGTTGTAGGCGTTTACCTCGTAGTAGTACGTGGAACCATCGACCACGGTCTTGTCGCTGTAATAGTTGGTCGTCACATTCGACGCGATGACGCTGTAGGGTCCGCGCGGCCGAGGTTGCCCGGAGGACATTGTATCCGGTGGCGTCATACGGAGCGTCCCAGATCAGATCGACCTGGCCGTCCCACGCCGTCGCGGCGAGATCCGTCGGGGCCGTGGGCACGGGGATGTTGACCGTGAGTGAGAACGGATCACTGGCTGTCCCGTACTGGTTGGTCGCGGTGACATAGAAGGAGAAGGTACCGGAGAGCAGTGGCGTTCCGGAAATCACGCCAGTGGTGGAATTGAGGCTGAGGCCCAAGGGCAGGTTGATCGCATTGAAAGAGGTAGGGCTGTTGGCCGCCCTGATGGTATAGCTGAAGCTGCTGAGGGCGGTACCAGTAAGGGTGAACGAACTGGTGATGGCCGGAGGCGGCGGGGAGAAAACAAACACCTGGGTGGCCGAATCCGTTCCGGCTACGTTGGTGGCAGTCTCAGCAACGGAGAAGGTTCCGGTGGATGTAGGTGTCCCCGAGTATTTGCCGGTTGACGTATTGAAGGTGAGACCCGGAGGCACGCCGGTTGCCGTGTAGGAGGTCGCGCCATTCTGGACGCTGACACCATAGCTGAAGGGCTGGTTCACGGTGGCATTCACCGGCGCAACGCTCGGGAAAATGACGGGAGAGGCCGCGTCAAACTAAACGTGATTGTGTTGATCCCAAGTCCGCCGGAGTTTTCGAGCCGTAATCGACGCGGTAGGAGTGCCTGTGCCCGTCGGAGAACCTGTGATGAGGCCAGCGGGGGTGATTTCTAGTCCGCCAGGAAGCGTGACCGAGGCAAAGCCGAGTCGGACTGTTCGTGGCCGGCAGAGAATAGTTCAAGGAGTCTCCCACCGCTGCCGGGAATGATTGATTCCGCTGGCAATCACCGGCGGCGCAGGATTATTCGGGGCGGTGAGGCTGATGTTATCGATGGTGGCGGTGCCGATCTGAGCGGCGTTATGACTGGTGTAGGCGAGCCCAATATAGGCATTGGCCCCCATGGTGATGGACGTCGGCGAGCCGAGTTGGGTCCAAGTCACTCCATCCGGGGCGGTGTAGGCGGTGAAGGTGTTCCCGGCCCGTGTCAGCTTCACCCAATAAGGAGTGCCGCAGTGACGTACTGGATGCCACAGTTACTCCGTGTCCGCCGGAAGAAGCCCTTCTGCCTGAAAGTAAATTCCATTGCTGGCGGATACCACCAAGTCCGCAAAGTCCGATGCGGTGCTAAGCGTATCCCGAACCATGATGCCCGCCTTTGCGTTGATGTCAGTATTCGCCACGGAGGTGACGCGCACGCGATCATGCTGCAATCCGCGGTCACAGGCAGATAGGCGTAGTGAAATTGGTCCGAGTTACTCCAGATATCACTTCCGCTGTTGACCAGAGAATAGACGCCGCCGCTGTACGAAGTATTGCCCGGAGCGCTCACCGCGCCGATGTCGGAAGAAGACCACAGAGCGCTGCCCGCCAGGAGGTTCACGTGGTCAAAGGTGATGTAGGTTGACAGAAGGACGTTATTTTCATTTCCCGCCAAGCCCATGTAAACCGTGGGAGGCATCACGATGGTCTGCGGCGATCCAATCTGGGCCCAGTTCACGCCGTCAAGGAGCCGTAACCTGGTGAACACATTTCCCATGCGGACGACTTTAACCCAGTTCATGCCGACCGCACCGACCGACTGAAAGCAGAGTTGCCTCCTGCGCTGGTGCGGTATTGCGCCCCCGTCCGTTGCCGTAGACCCATCCGACACGGCGAAAAAGGGAGCATCGGCCGCCAACGAAGACCGGATCATGACTCCGCCCTGGCTTCCGGGACCCACCTGAAACTTGGGATTCAGAAAACTAGTAACGCGGGCGATAATCGCGCCATCTCCCGAGAGCGGCTGATAGGAGAACTGGAAGGAGTCTGCCGTCCCGTCGTAACCTGTGCCGGCTGCCACCATGGAATACATCCCGTTGGCGTAGGTGGTGGTATCGCCGAACCATCCTCCGGGCGCGCCGACATCAGACCGAAGTCCAGGTCGGCAGGATTAACGATCATCGTTAATGTGCCCGCAGTGCCCGATCCAACGCTGTTGCTGGCGGTGATGGGGATGGAGAAACTTCCCGTCAGACGCGGGCGTGCCCGAGATGAGGCCGGTCGAGCTATTCAGCGAAAGGCCCAGCGGCAGATTGCAGCGGTGAAGTCAGTGGGACCATTTGCCGCCAGTGACCTGGAAATTCACCGCCACGCCAAGTCGCTCTCCGTATCGGAAGAGGCGCTGTTGATCACCGGCTTGGACGCCGAACTGATGGCCAGGGTGATGGAACCGGAGCCGGTTCCGCCCTGATTGGTCGCAGTCAGTGAGACCACGGAATTTCCCGGACCGGAGGCTGCCGGAAATGACCCCGGTGACCGGATTGATGCTCAAGCCCAGCAGGCAGGCCGCTGGCACCGTAACCTGTGGGATTATTGCTCGCGCTGACGGAGTAGCTGAAGGGCGCCAAGGCTTCGCCGGGAACCGTGCCACTGCTCGCGATGATCACCGGCGCGGCTGGCTTGCCGATGGTTAAGGTCAAGGTCTGGGTTCCGGTTCCTTTGTCATTGGTGGCTCCCAAGGTGACAGTGGAAGTGCCGGTACTGGTCTGCGGCGCCCGAGATTTGCCAGTCGCGGTATTGACGGACAACCCATCCGGAAGGCCCGAGGCGGAGAAACTCGTGGGGAGATTGGTTGCCGTGATCGCGTAGCTGAACGCAGCGCCGGCGGCACCCGAGGCCGTGCTGGCGCTGTTGATCACGGGCGCGGAGGTGGGGGCGGCGTAAACCGTCAGCACCAGAGTGCTGGTGGGGCCGGAGCCGCCACCGGCGGGGTTTTGAGGCGCTGAGGAGGATGTTGTACGTGCCGGCCGTGGTCGGAGTTCCGGAAAGAACGCCGTTGTTAGTGTTGAAACTTAACCCTGCCGGATAACCGGTCGCGTTAAAGCGTGGGCGTATAGGTCGCGGTAGTCGTGTAAGAGAAACTTGAACCGACGACGCCCGTGGCCGTCAACGGACTGGTAATGACCGGCACCGGAGGGACGATCGCATAGGAAACGTTAACTGAATTTGTGCCACCGGGATTGGTCACGTAGATGGTTGAACTCAAAGGACTGCGACGGGTTATTGTAGGCGTAGACGGTGGGCGTGCCGGAAATAAGTCCCGTCGTAGGCATCGATGGTAATTCCGGGAGGCAAACCGGTGGCGCTAAAGCCAGTGACATCACCGCTGATACCCGTGACCTGGGCGGAATAGGGAACGCCCCAAGTCAGATGTCTTCGAACCGGGACGCTCAAGCCGGATAAAGGAACTCCCACGGTAAACGTGACGGGCTGCGAACCTGTTCCTCCTGAGTTGGTCGCCATGATGGTGGCCGAGTACGTGCCGGTTGCGCTGGCGTATCCCGAAATCAGCCCGGTGACGCTGTCGATCGTCACCCCGGGGGCAGATTGGTTGCGCTGTATGGTGGCCACAAGGTTCGAACCCGAGGGAGACCAGTTGAATCCGGAGGCAGCAATAATCCGTGGAAGGGGCGAAGTTCGAACCATTGACGCCTGTCGTGACCCAAACGGACAAGGGGTATTGATGTTTGTCGCAATCGCACTGGGGCAGTTCACCGTCGGTGGCACCATCGTAAACACCCAGTTCTGACCCGCAGCCCCGCCGTTTGCGCCGGACAAGCACGACCGAATTGCTGCCGGACGTATAAGGCTGCGCGATGGTACCGCCGTCAGCAGCGTTGAAACCTGGCCCGAGCAGCGCACAAGGTATCCGCCACGCGGTACCCGCCTCACCTGCCAGATCTGGTTGCTGCTGCCGACCAGCGGCGCCTGGGTCACGCCGCCCGCGCTGCCCGTGAGCGCAAGGCCAGACGCGACGTTGATAAATTCGCAATAATTCCGGCTAGCCCCGAGGTTGACGACCTGCCATTGATTCAGCGAGGCTCCCGAGCCCGGGATAAGTGTAAACGTTGTGTGTTGGTACCGCCGTTGTTGAACCGACACCGAAGCGTGTAAACATTCGTCCCGGTGTTCTCGATCGACAAGGTGTAAACGCCATTGTCCACTGAGAGTGGGCGTCTCCATGTTGATGTGATCGTACAATATTACCCCATTGGCGGTGAGGGTAATGGTGTTACTCCCGCTGTGGAGCATGCTGGAGGCAATCGGCACGTGGATGAAGGAATACGCGCCATGTGGAAGCGTTGTGTGCCTGGTTAATTTCTCCGCCATGGTTCGCCGGGGCCAATCCATGCTTTGAAGCCAGTGATATCGAAGAAGAACGGCATGTCCGTTGACAGAGATTTGCTGATACCCGGATTGTGCTCCGCCGCCCCAGCCGCTTCCCGAGTAGGCGATCGTCAGCCAATAGTTGCCGGACGCAGGCGCGCTGGAGAGATTGAAGTTCAAATCCCAGTACCAAAGCCCGTTATCGTTGGTTTGTTCCCAGCTTAGATTGGCGGAGGTTGCCGGTCGCGGTGTTGTACTCGAGGGGATTTGGGAACAAATAGGAACGGCCATCCGGCCCACGATGGGACGTTCATGTTGTTATACCCTGATTGTTATACTGCCATTCTGCGGCTGTATTGAGGTCTGGTATTCTCGAATTCCTGCCGCTTCTGTCCGGATTCCCGATCTGCCAGAGGATGGACGTGCCTTTATGTGGAACAGCCAGGTTACCGTGCCGAGGTTCACCGTTCGCCGAGTCGGGGTGAAGCTCGGGCCCATGTATTCACCCACCGCGCCATTGCTTCCGCTCACTCCATTGGAATAAACATAGAGGCATATTGGTCGGGATTTCCATAGCAATCGGTCGTGGCAACATTTGGGAAGCTAAAGGAGCCATTGGGAGCGGCGTGAACCCAGTATTGATGATTTGCGAAAGCTGGTGCATCCAATTGCTGGACCTGAAAAGGCGCGGAGCCACCGGTATTGTAGCCCTTATCCGGGTCGGTCACTCCCACCCATGCGCCTGAGGCATTCACGGCGGAGTTGAGCTGATCGGTAATTAAGATCGTCCCGGTGACGGTAGCGCGTTGCGGGGGCGTCTGGTATGCCGGTTCATAAGTCAGCCAACTGTAAGGCCACGCGGCCTTCTCCGCCACCGCCTGCTGCTGGGCGTCCGCCCAATTGGCCGTACCGGTAGCGAGAGTATTCATGTAAAGGAGAACGGGGCCATAAACTTTGCGAAACGCCGTTCCCTGCGGGATCGTATAATGCGTCTGGATGCCATGGAGACCCGTGAGACAACAATCGACCAAGCCCCAGCCCTGGACGAAATCGAGATAGGCGGGACCGCTCGGGGAAAACTCATGACTGCCTTCCACAAACCAACCACCCAAGTGGTTTACATCGCTCGCGCGACCCCAGCAATCCAGTGAGTAAAGGTCCGCTATGTATGAATACTTGGTGTCAATGTAGCCGTAAAACTTGCTCAAAGGATCTGTGTTGACGATCTGGTAGTTATCCTGGACGGCATCGATGATGTAGTTCTCGTCTTCGAAACTCGTGCTGAGCCCATGACGGCGCGCCTCAGGAAGGCCGCGATTGTCCAGCAGACCAGCGCCCATATTGTCCACATAGGTATTCTCGAGGAGAAAATTCTTTTGGTCATGAGCGGAACCCCATTGGAGCGTGAGCCCGGCGTTCCCCGCGGGGCCATACGAGGGATCGTGATTGATCACGAGGTAGGTGTAGACGCCGGTATCGCCCTGCCGGAGCACCCAATGGACGGTTGTATCCCAAGGATTCGTGCCCCTAGCTGGACTGTAAGGAGCATAGAAAGCATAATCCGCCTGCGCTGCCGTAGGTGGCGTGGCATAAATTATGATGTCGTTCCCGAAAGCCATGGTGTTGTAGGGGTCCGAATAGTTAATATTATAATTGCCTCCATAGAGACTGGTGCTCCCACTGGATTGCCCCTCCATTTCGACACCATCTTTGAGGGGTGTCCCCGGCAACCCCGGCTTCAAGTAACGCAAGGAGGCTGGATTCCCCGCGCTATCGATGATGATATGGATAATCCCGTTGTCCATGAACACACAGGGACGGCCGTTGTAGCTGGTGTTCCCAGTGGTGACGGGCGTGGTAACCGTGGTAACGAAGCCCCCGGGTTGATTGGCGCTCGCCGGGAGAAGCGCGGCAAGCAAGACGAGGATGAGCAGGCTCATCATCCGCAAGGCGGAGCCGCGAGACGTCTTTTCAACTATGTGACTGCGATCGGGATTGTTTGCGGCACGGCACGCGGATACGATGGTCCCTTCCGGGACGGGGATTCCATTTTTCATGTTTTTGGGGGGTAGCGAAACTTCCGCAGAAAGGGGGGGCGGAACATTGCTTTGTTGCAGGATCCCCAAAAAAAGCAATACAAATCATAAAAATCTATATTTATCGAATGGCTGTTCCGGTTTCGCGGGATAAAAAGCTTTAGAGTTGGGCGAATTTTGGGGGCTTTTGCGCGGCAGGCATTTCGTATTCTCTCGTATTTTGCGACCCGGCTCTGCTGCCAGCGCGGGGGTGAATGACGAGCGGTCGTTAAGGCTCTGGCTTGTGGCAGCGCTCAAGCATGGCGCGCGAGATTTCGGGCGAGGACGGCCAGAAGCCCCACGGCGCGCCTGGATTTCGCTGATATTTGTCGAGAGCGTTCAGAGGCTGGGGACCCTCAGCGAGGCTTCCCCTGGCTGGGCTTTTTGACCTTGGGCGTTGATTGCTGGGTTGAGATTGTCGCGGAAGCCGGAAGTCGCGCGAGCGCACAATGGTGAGTTTGTTCCGAGCGGATTAGTTGCCGAACGTGGAGATGTTGCGGACGCCTACGGCGTGGCGTCCCTACCCTTGGAACTCTGGCAGGCGCGGGTTAGTTGCGGGAGTGGGTTGTTGCGGGAGTAGGGAGGAAATGCGACTTCGGGATGATAGCGTCACCGAGTGCGACTTCGTCCACAAGGGGGAAATTCGGCGCCAGCGCGATATAGCTGCCCAGGCTGCGCTGAGCCGCAATCGTCCGCAACACCTCCGACTGAAATCTACTGAGCGGCACGGCAGAGATCTTCGATGCGCTCGGCGAGTCGTCCATCCATGCTGCCGTGTGTCCGCAATGCCTGGGTGATCGGCTGAGTCAAAGCTGCATACCGCGAACGGAATTAGCTATCGACACGAAAATGAAAGAACGCCCGACCGTTTAACACCCATGTTGAAATTCGAGTTGTCCCGGGGGAGTCAGCGGCTCTCGCGGGCTCGCGCCCTGGTGAGCAGGGGTTGGAGGAGCGCATCTTCCAAATGAAAGCTCGTTGCTTTCAGTTTTGAAATTGCCATCTCAAAATCCAGCCACTTTGCTTCACCGGCACGGTCGAGAATGGCAAGAGTTCCGATCGTAAGAAGCCCGCGGCTTTTCGCCACCGTCCGGGCTCTGACGTCATCCACAAGCAAGGTGGCGTCGCCGAGTTCAACAGCAAGAGAAATCGCTTCATCCTCACCAGCCCCAATGCCTGAGGTGGAGATTCCTGTGAGCGGAGCTTTCACCTCGATCCAAGTGGGCAGTTTGCGAGCCCATGTGCTAACAGCCGAAGGGGCCTTAGGATGTTGCATTTCGTGGATAACGGCTGGGGGAACCAGCAGTTTTCCGAAAAGACGGGGAAGCACGTCGATGTGCCCGATCAAAATCAGGTAGTTGAGCGGTGTCGTGTCGGAAACAACGAGGCTCACTGCGCAAGGAACGCTCGCAAACCCTTCACGTCCTGTTCAAATTCCTCAAGGGTGATACTGCGGAAGCAAGCGCGCGTCTTGAGGAATTGCATGGTTTCGTTGAACTCAAGACCGAGCAATTCACTCACCTGCCCGCGGGATAGCTCCCCGTTTCGGTAGCCTTCAAGGGCGAATATTTCGAGGGCACGGCGATTGCCCTGCTCCCCATCGAGGTGCAGTTGCTTTGCAATCGGATCAGGCAGTTCTACAGAAACCAGCATTTCAGCATCGTAGCAGAAACCCGACAGATGGGAAGGGGCGGGCGGGATGCTGCCACGGGTTTATGGCACCCTTCCAGGTACATGCTCCGAGAGGTTTCGGATATGATTGAGAACGCGAAGATGGATGTGGTGGATCATGAGATCGGACCACACTTGCCAATAGAGGCTGGGCCAAATCCGGTCGGTGTACCAGGTCGTGCCCTCAAGCAATGTCTTTCCTCCTGGCAACGCGGTTAGTCGCAACTCGCCTTCGTGGGATTGGAGATAGCCATGCAAATGAGGCGCCTTAAGACGCGGATAGGGTGACAGTTCCTCCATGGGCTCTGGTTGATCGGCAACGGAGAATCGGAGCCGTTGGGGCTCATCCCAAACTTCAATCGGCTCGACGAATTCACCAGTGGTGAAAATGCAGTGTCTGATCGCACCCACGCCGTGTCCGTCTATTCGCGCCTGGATGGGATACGCGACACCGGTATGGAGAATCC
Source organism: uncultured Verrucomicrobiae bacterium (assembly GCA_963828525.1). GTDB lineage: Bacteria > Verrucomicrobiota > Verrucomicrobiia > Chthoniobacterales > Chthoniobacteraceae > CAWHEP01. The sequence continues at coordinate 86,643 of CAWHEP010000007.1, read as the reverse complement.
AGTCGCGCTGCGGAGGGATCGGCGGAAATGAGATCACGTTGGGCCAGACTTCCTCCGGCGGCGCATTGATCACAACGGAAGTTGTGACGGAAAGCAGAGGCGGAGCTTCATTAGCCCGCTTTTCCATGCCCATGGTGAGAGGCACGGCGGCAAGCACCAGCAGCATCGCCGCCGGGCTGTTTGGCGCGGCGTCGGTTACCGACGATCGCGTATCCTACCATGCCACCTAACAGCGCCAAGACAATCCCCATGGGAGCGGCCATCACCAGGCAAATAATTCCTTCCGCCGCCGCGACAAACAGGCAGAGCCCACAAAACAAAATCGGAAGTACAGCCACTGACATACTTCCGCGAAAAGTCCGCTTCTCCGATCCCGCATAAATCAGAACCGAAACCATGCCCATGGCGAACGGGAGAGCAACGAAAAGACCCCAGCCATAGTTACGGAGCGCTTGAGTGGCAAAGCAAGCGAGCCCCATCCCCGCCAGACCTACGATGACCATACTGGCCAACGCGCTTGAGACAGGACTTACCGGGAGCCACGCCAACAAGCCCGATCTTTCTGACTGAGATGGTTGAGCTTGTTTTGCCGGAAGGAGGCAGAGAACGACAAAGAACAGGAGGTTGATGACAGGGAGGAAGAAAAGCAGGGACAGGGCGAGCGGCATTTCCGCCGAGCGGAGACGGCGAAGGGTCAAGATGATGCCAAAGAACAAAAACGGCAATGATGTGAGCAACAGAATGTAGTAGAAAGTCTGGTCGTTTGGCGGAACGGCAGCGATCCCTTCATAGCCGTGGGGTTTGACGTAGTTCCAGAAATACCAGTGGCGGTGAAATCCAAACCACGCAACGGCTCGATCGAGGTTGTATTTAATGGCCATCGCGGCGCAGCCCCACCAGAAATAGGACCAGCGGTCGAGAGGTCGCGCGATAATGATTCATTTTTGCAGAGCGCTCTGCGGCATGCGGAACATCCGGTGACCGGATCGAGCTGCAACTAAAAGCGGGTTAGTAAGAGCGGAAGAACTGGACGATGAGGTAGAGGCCGATGGCGGCGGTGACAAGGGCGGAGAGGAAGGGGGCGTTGCGGATGAAGTCCTGGAAACCCTTGGCGTGGGTTCCGAAGGCGCGGATGCCCCAAGAAGCGAGGAGAGCGACGGTGGTAAGGGTGAGCCCAAGGCCGACACTGAAGGCGCTGACGAGGCCGAAACCGAGCCATGGTTGATGCAAACGGAAGCACGTGATGAGGATCACGATGGCGGCGCTGCACGGGGCGAGGCCGGTGGTGAGTCCGAAGAGGATGACCTGGACGGTGGAAATCTGCTGGTCGGAGAATTTATCGGCAATCTCGCGCATGTGATGGCGGGCGTGCGCGTCCTCCTCGAGGGTCATCGCCATCGAGAGGCCTTCGCTGGAGATGGCGGGGTGCTCGTGGGCATGTTCATGCGGGTGATCGTGAGGATGCTCGTGGTGATGGTGGTGATCATGCGAGTCATCGTGACCATGTTCGTGGGCGCGTTCAGGCGGGTGCTCGTGACCGTGTTCATGAGGATGATCATTGTCATGATGATGGTGATGATGCCCGTGGTTGTGGCTGGCCCGGTTGAATCTCCGCAGCATCCAGTAGGCGAGGCCTAAAATGATGACTCCCGAGATGAGATTCAGGTAAGGGGAGAAGGCAAGGCCCGCCCAGAGGGTGCCTCCATAAGACGCAGGCCATGCCAGTATCCAGACGATGGCGGTGTGGGAGACAGTGGCGCTGAGCGCGAGGAGGACAGCCTGGAAGTAGGAGCCGCGAGTGCCGAGTATGAACGCGGTCATTATCCCTTTCGAGTGGCCCGGTTCCAGGCCGTGGAAGGCACCAAGAAGGAGGGCGGCGGCGAGGAAGAGCCAGGGATTGGACCCGGCGCGCTCGGCGAGTTGGATGGGATTCACAAATTAGGGACCGCCTTCCCGGAGGCAGTCCTCGTTCAACGCGGCTTCGTCTGTTCGAACAGTTTCTTTACGGCTTCCGTATTCAGCGCGCCGCGACGGATGGTGAATTGCTGGACGCTGCCATGGAAGAGGGCCGTCTGCTCCCATGGATCGGGCGGCGCTACATTGACAACAGGCTCGGCGTCGGCGGTAAAGGCGACGCGTTTTTCGCCGATGCGCTGGCCATCCTTATAAAGGGCGAGCGTGTCGCCGTTGTAGGTAGCTGTGAGCATCTGCCAGCGGCCCAAGTCGAGAGGGGAATGCGTATCCAGTTCGCCGACAAACCAGAACCGGATGTCATCGGAGTAGACGGCGAGATAGCGGCTGATGCTGCCCGAACCGGGTGTGTCTGTGACGCTGCCGAAACCGGCAAGGATCGCGCGGCCCTGCTGCTTCGCGCTGGCTTTTACAAAGAGGTTCATTGTCCACGGGTCCTTCTTTAAAACCGGAAGGCCCTGGACGTCCGCCTTGACCGCTCCCGCAGGCAATTCGGCGGAGGCGAGCGTGTAGACGATATTCTGAGCATTGAACGGACGGCTGGTTTTAGCGATCACGTTTCCGGCGGGTGACCTGTCCTTAAGGCCGTTCACGGTGAGCGTGTAGTCGGCTCCCGGCGCGAGAGGCGCGGTGAAGGTGAGGGCAACCTTTCGCCCGTCGGGGGAGATGTCGGCATTGCTTATAGCAGCGGCTGGCTGGACACGGTAGTTGCCCAGATTCGCCACAGAAGCGGGCGCGAGCGGTTCGGAGAAGGTGAGATCGAGAACACTCTTCTTTCCCTCAATGCTGGCATCCAAGAGCCGGGGAGGCGTTGTGTCGCGGACATTGATGACGCCACGGGTGACCACTCCGGCGTTCCCCTGAGAATCGATCTCGCGGACCGCGACCTTCACCGTATCCGAGACGAAGAAGGGACCTTCGTAAACGGGCGAGGAGGCTGCAGGCTCGCTACCGTCCACCGTATAATGCAGCTCGCGCGGGCCGTGATAGAGAGGTGGCAGGAGGGTGACCTCGGTGGAATCGGCAAACGCAGCTCCATCCTGGGGAATCGTGGGGACACCGCCGCGCTGGTGATCTGCCAAAGTATCGTAGAGCGGGGCGGCAGCGGGGGCGGCGGAAGGCTCGTGGCCAGCGGAGACGGCAAACACGCGGATCTTCGGATTGTCTGGAAGGGTGATGCTCCTGGCTCCGGGCGGGAGGTCGTAGCTGACCTGAAAGAGATAGGAGTATTCGTAGAAAGCATCGCCATCTGGGTTGCTGTGGTGGGTGGCGAACCAGGCGACCGGGGTTCGCTTGGTGAAGCCGGGCTCCAGGCCGACGGGCGGCTTTTTGTGTTCGTCGCCGCCATCAGAGGGATCCCACACGCGGTTATCCCACTGGCCTACATAGCCTGTCCAGTTTGGGACATCGAGGGGCTTGCTTGAGTCGCCAATCCTGATCTGGCCCTTCGCGTCGCCATCGGCGGCGACGAGCAGATGAACCCGGGTGAAATCGCCTGCTGGCAAAGGTAGACTCTGGCCGTGGGCTGAGAGGGCATTCTTCGCGCCATCGGCTGCCGAGCCAAGCTGAAACTCAACGCCCTGGCTTGTCAGTTTAGACGGAAACATCTCGGCAGGATACGCGCCGCCGCTTGCGTCCATGGATCCAGCGGCGCGTTTGGCCCTGGAACTCGCGACGGCAGTATCATAAGCGATGGAGACGGGCGCGCTGGTGACCGCGGGCACGGAGGCGGGCGGGGGCGCGAGCTTGAGGGCAAAGGCTTTGAGGCCGAAGCCTTTCATGTCGAACGCGAGCGCGCCGTTCTTGACGGAGGCGTCGCCGATGGGGCGTTCCTGGGCGTCGATCTCGCGGGCGGCCGTGATAGCGGCGGGGAACCGGAGGACGAGTCCGGAGGCTGGCTTGCCGGTGAGTTCCTTAACGCGGATCACCGTCTCGTCTGAATCCTCGGCGTTCTTTACAGCCATGACCTGAACCTGATCGCTGTTCAGCGAGAGGAGGGAAAAGGCTTTACCGAGGGCGCCGGGATGCGCGGTTGGAAGGAAGGCGCGCAAGGGTTGGTTGAGGCGCGCGGCCTGCCACGGAGCCCGGCCTTTTGCCCAATCGCCCGCGTGCCCTACGATGGCGTAGAGGATCTCGTGGCGGCCCTGGTCCTGCGTGCCCTGGTCGGGAGTGCCGCCGCGGGTACCGGGAGTGTAGATCATGGTGAGACGGATGGTGTGGTCGTCGGGCTTATCGCAGGCAAACTTTGAGTCGTTGAGAATGGAGACGCCGTAGCCGCCGGCCTTATCGGTGAGGTCCATCCACTGCTGCTGGTTCATCTCGAAGCACTTTGGATTGTTATTGCCGCGGCGGACGACGCCGACCTTGTCGTCGAAGGAGGCTTCGGGATTTTCGGCGAGCAGGGAAAAACCGGCGCGAAGGCTGGCCTGGAAGGCGCGCCAGTCTATCTTGTTGAAGATTTCGACGCGGTCGCCAGCGCTGCCGGAAGCGAGACGAATCTGCTGGGTGAAGGTCGAGTTTTCGGTGACACGCTCAACTTCGAGCGCGACGCGGGCCGGGCCGTTTTCAATGATGCGAATTTTGGCGGGGCCGCTGACGAAGGAGCGGGGCGGTTTCACGCGATCCTCGAAGTCCATGTTCCAAGCTGGATAACGGGCGGGATTCTCGAAATTAATGGAGAGGCGGGCGGGAGCGGAAAGGAGCTCGTGGTTGAGGGATTTATCGAAAACCGAGGCAATGTCGCCAGCCGCATTGAGAGTTACACGGTAGCGGGCGTTCTCGAGCGAGTTGGCGGTGACGGCGAGGGTGGATTTGGGCCGGGCTCGCCGGAACGGAGATCGTAGATGGCGTAGCCGATCGAGGGAACCCTGGCGAGGAAGAGGACGCGGATGTTGCCGCCTTCCTGCGAGAGGATCTGGGTAGGAGCAGGCTGGCCCTGAGAGTCATACGCGGTGACGGCGCCCGACCCGGGGATCGATGTCGGCTTCGACGAGATCTTCGCGCTCGGTTGCGAGAGGATTGTAGACGGCAACGGGGGTGCCCTGCCCGCGGGTGTCCAGCGCGGAGACGACGGCTCCGGTGGCGCGTTCGGTGACGTTCGCAAACTGGTTGAGCGCGAGGACTTCGTCGTTCCACGAATATTCGTAGGCCTTCGGGACGCTCGTGCCTGGAAGGATATCGTGCATCTGATTGCCGAGCACGAGATCCCACGCGCGGTACAGGGCATCTCGCGGATAAGGGAAAGCGCCGAGCCAGGTGGCTATGGTGGAGGCGCATTCGGCGGCGTTGGCGAGCTGCTCGTTCTTGCGGTTCCAGCGCTTCATGTAAGCCTCCGAACTGATGGAGCCCGCGGAGTGGTTGACCAATTCGAGTTCGCCCGTGTAAGTAGGAAGCTTGGCCCGCAATTCAGGGGTGATGTCCTTGAAAATCTGGTCGGCGCTCGCGGGAATGACTCGCACAGGGCCGGAGCCATCCACGCTGCGTTGCACCCATTCGACGGAGGGCTCCTTGGGCGCGCCGCCGCGATCGCCGGTGCCGAAATACTTGTAGTCAGCGTAAACGCCGGATTTATCGCCGTCGGCGGTGATGCGCTTGAGCCACATCTTGTCCTGGCTGATATCGTTGGTGACGGCAGACCCGTAGCCGCCGGGATTCAAGGCGGCGGTAACGGAGGAGCCGTCGGGGCCGTACCAGACGCCGACGTTAAAAGGGATGCCGACGGCGGAACCCCATGTGAGTTTTTGGGTAGAGAAGCCCTTGATACCGCCGTGCGCCAGGATGGTGGGAATGCAGGCGGGGAAGCCGAAGCAATCGGGCAGGAGGAAATCCTCGCCATGGGTGCCGAACTCGCGCTCGAAGAAGCGGTTTCCATAAAGGAAATGGCGGGTGAGGGATTCGAGGGAGGGTGTGTTGACATCGCATTCATCGACGGAAGAGCCAGCGGTCACCCAGCGACCAGAAGCGATGTATTTTTTAACCTTCTCGTAGTCCGCCGGGTAATATTCCTTCATGAACTCGTAGCGACGGGAGCCGGTGAAGTTGAAGATGTAGGCGGGGTATTTGTCGAAGAGCGGGAAGTTCTGCTCCATCGTGTTTAGGATATAGGTCTGGATGGATTCGGGGTATGTCCAGCGCCACTGGGTATCGAGGTGGGCGTAGCCTACGAGATAGAGGTTTTTGTCCTTTGCGAAGTCGACCGGTTTAGCGGGCTGCTTTTGGGGGGCGTTCATGGCGCGCAGCGGGAGGACAGCGGCGAGGAGGACGAGCGGGAGAAGATGGAGGGGTTTGACGCGAGGCATGGCTGGTTTTATTTTAGGTGTCGAGGGGGATGCGGCTCCTCCTAATGAGGGTGGCAGTAAGGCTCTGATTCGGAGCAGGGGCTTTGTTTAATAGCAGGACTGCGCGGGGCGCGCACGCAAAAAGCGCGCGGGGGCTGATTAGAGGCGACCGAGCCTATCCGAACCGTTCACCACCACGTGGATGCGGCTTGAAAGTGACCGACCGGCATCGCGTATACCATGGTCAACATTCGTCGGTTGCAGGAAGCGCATCGCCGCTGCAAACCCTCCGAGCGGCTTGCTTCCAGCCCTTAGGAAAGCTACGCTGAAACGGAATGAGCGTGATCGAATCCATCGTCCGCGACCTGCACGAGCTGCCCACTACCCAGTTGGTGGAAGTGGCCCACTACGCGCACGGCCTCAATCCCAGGAGCCAGGAACGCCGCCGCGCCGCCTTGCAGGCCACGGCGGGTTGCAATGCCTGGCGAGGAGGGCGAGGACTTTGAGCGCGCCGTCCGGGCGGAAGCGGAGCGGATCGATGGCGACTCCTGGTAAAGGCGTCTATGCGCAACTAGCCAAGGCGGGCACGCCCATGCCACGATCACGCCCCTTTGCCGCTGGCGATTTGAGATGACGGAGAGAGGAACCGGAGGAAAAGCGATTTGAAAGACCGGGAACTACGCCAACGATTCACCTCCCGCTGCCTGTCTCAGTAACCCGGCGCATTGTGAGAAGACCGAACGGCACGATATTAATGTCCAACGATTCGCCCGCGCAGCGATAGGTTCCGGCTAGGGGCACCCCTCGGCTTGAAAGCCCACTCCACTTTCCATCCGCTGCGGAGATCGTTCCGACCTCCCTGGCTTCAAGGCTACCCTCGTAGGTGTTATCAGTAAAGATCTGAGTGTGGAGAACGAAGGGAGTGACATTAGCATATGTGGTGGCATCCCATTTCCCCACGAACGGGTTGGCGCTGGCGTCCGAGGCTCCGTCCCCGCGTCGTTTGAAGGTGTATGCATACTGCGGGTTCTGGAGTGTCACAGTGTCGGGGTCGACGAAAGTGTAATCCCCTTCTTTAACCACCCCCATTTTGTTGACCTGTTTCCACTTTCCACCGCTCGCAACAAAAGTTCCGCGCTCGTTGCTGGATAGATGCTTGTCGAATGTTCCGTCGGGTGTGATCACGAAGACAATACGCACGGGCGCGCCGAACTCTTCGGTGGAGCACTCCCATGTGCCGATGATACCCGGTTCGACGCCATGGCTTTTTGACGCGGACGCGTCCTCGGCGCGGCTCCCAAGCACGGCGGCGCGCAAAGGCAGCGGCCAATTAAAGAACGCGGACGAGAAGAGAAGCGCGGCGCTCCCTATGCAAAGCAGCAGGAAAGACCAGAGAACCACCATGCCCGCGACGCTCTTTGCGCGCTTGTCGGCTTGTTCGAGTTGCGAGAAGGCAAAAAAGAGAACCATCAAGCCGACAACGACGATGACACCGAGGACGAGCGTTGCCGCCGAAAGGCCGTAGCGAAGCGCGGTGGCGATCAAACCCGCAATGGCCGCGACAGCGACGGCATATTTAATCGCGGGGGTAAACTTTAGCGCCTGCTGCAGGAGGGTAGCGGGCGGGTTAGCAGATGGGTTCTGATTTCGCATCGTTCTTTCCTGTTGCCGGATTATCAACATCTGGCGCAAAGTCGAGATTCTATGTCATGGCGGATAGGGGGGGCTATGAACGTTGATTGGCAGAGGACGGAAGGAAGAGGTTGTGCCGCCGGGTCAAAACGTGTCTGGTAGCGCCATGGGACATTGCAAAGGAAAAGATAACGTGAAGCTTCACGCCAAACGCCGCCGCAAAACAGAGCGTCTTGCTCTCGCAAAAGCTGAGGCTGCGGCGGCTCCTGCCGCTAAGTAGACGGGCGCGGGTATTCTTTATATACCTGAGCGCGGATGGTTCGCGGCTTTGGTATGAAGGGGTTTGGAGGTGAGTCGCGGAGGAGACGAAGCGCAACTTTGGGGACAGTCGGTTACCAAGCGCAACTTGGCAGGTCGATTCCGTCCGGTCGCGCAATTCAGAGAGCGCCCCAAGGAAGGGCGGGATCAAGCAGGTCGAACTCAAGGAACCGGTATTCACGCATGATATTTACCTAGTGTAAAACTGTAACGGTTCGTTCATGCTGCTGACTTCGCAGTAGCGCATCCAAGCTGGACCCGACCTCATGGGGGACGTGAGGACAGGATCGAAATCAGCGGGGACCAAAATAGCGATCAATTGTTGGTTGGATGGCCTCCGCCCAGATTTGATACCCTTTTAATTTGCGGGCTAGTTCGTCGCGTGTGCCGCGGATTTCGAGAAGAATCAGGTTCCGCTCCATTCTGCTTAAAGTGCCAGTAGTTCTTACGGTGTGCAAATCACCGGACAGTTCAGCGCGCGCCCGCTCGATGCGGCCACGCCGACAGGCGTGGAATTCCATCGATAGCACGCAAACACGCTTCTGCCATCCCCGCGTCACCTTCCGCGGCTTCCACCTCGGCGACTTCGTCTCTTATCCGCCGCCAGCCGCAAATCCCGACTCCTCCGCGCGGAGACGAGTCCAGTTCCCCTCTTCTCCGTCTCAGAGAATATCAATATGCAAACATCGACCTTTCGCTCTTCCAAATAGTGGCTCCGATCGACGCGCGAAAGGCAACTGGAAGAGGCATGCCGCTTGCGGCAGCGCCCGAAAGGTCCTATTTTCGCGGGTATGCTTACGGCAGAAGTCATCAATCATATACGTCTTGATGAGGCGGGTTTGGCGTGGATCGACGATACTCGCACAAAAGTGATCGAGGTGGCGATGGATCATTTGGCCCACGGCTGGAGCGCGGAGGAGATCCATCGTCAGCATACGGGCCTTTCGCTTGCCCAGGCGCATGCGGCGCTGGCTTTTTATTACGACCATCAGCGCGAGTTCGATGACGCCATTGCGCAGAGCGCTGCCAAGGCGGAAGAACTAGCCGCCGGGAGCCACGATTCCCCTGGCCGGCGGAGGTTGCGCGCGATGGGACTTCTGCATTGAGCCTCCGGCTCTACATGGATGTCCACGTGCCCCTGGCAATCACCGAGGGCCTGCGACGCCGGAGCGTCGATGTGCTGAGAGCCCAAGAGGATGGAACAGAGCGGTTGGAAGACGCGGATTTGCTTGACCGGGCGTCGGCCCTGCATCGCGTCCTTTTCACCCAGGACGACGATTTTCTGGCCGAATGCGCGAAGCGGCAGGCGAATTCGATTCCGTTTCCTGGCGTGATCTATGATCTATGCCACCAGATGAGGACAACTATCGGCCAATGCGTTCAGGACTTGGAACCCATCGCGAAAGTATATGAACCCGGCGATGTGGCGGGACGCATCGAGCATCTGCCCTTGCGGTGAATCTCAAAAGAAAAGAGCGCCCACTCCCGCGAGTGCCCGAAGCTTTACGTCTGGTTTCAGTCCAGTCGGCCCCGTTCTCCCTCTCATAGGATATCAATATGCAAATCTCGACCCCTTTTCGAAGGGCGCTAAGCCCCACGGGGCTGAACCAAGTCGAAGGAACCACGAACCCTGGGCCGCTGCTCGACGCGAACTCGGGGATCGTGAACGCGAGCTTGCCGCTGACGGGGGCGGGCGCGCCAAACGGGGTCGTGACGGCGGCTGTGGGCAGGCTCTACCTGCGCACGGATGGCGGGGCCGGGAGCACGCTGTATGTGAAGGAAAGCGGCGCGGGAAACACAGGGTGGGTGGCGAAGTGAACTGCGGATTTTGCGTGGATGCCCGCTAAACGGATAGCGCCTGTATTGAGCTGGCCCGGAGGGAAAAGCAGGCTTCTCGGCAGCATTCTCCCTTTGATTTCGAAGCACCATTGCTATGTGGAACCGTTCGCGGGCGGACTGGCCGTGTTACTGGCGAAGCCGCGCTCGAATCTGGAGGTGGTCAATGACGTCAACGGCGACCTCGTTTCGTTCTATCGCTGCGTGCGCTATCACTGCGACGCCCTGCTTACGGAGCTGGAGTTTGTGTTGAACTCGCGGGAGGAGTTTATCGGTTTTCGGGAGCAGGTCGGGCTTACGGACATCCAGCGGGCGGCGCGCTGGTTTTACCGCAACAAGACATGCTTCGGCGGGCTGATATGAGGAGCTTTGGGACTTCGGCGCTAGGCGGAGGAGCGTCGCACAGTTCGCGTGAGGCGCGGATGGAGCGTATTCGCGCGCTGTCAATGCGGCTGGATAAGGTCTGTGTCGAGAGGCTGGAATGGGGCCGTTGCGTGGAGCTTTACGACCGCCCCTCGATTAAGGGCTAAATTGGCGACCGTTCCTTTGACCGGCCGCAATCGCCGCGCGAAGCAGAGCGCAGTTTCAGGGGATTGAGCGAAAAAGTTTGCGCTCCGAAATGAGATGACAAGCAGTGAGAAACCATGACAACCGCCCGTTTCCGAGTACGATTCACCTGCTCTATCAACTGAGCTATGCCATGCCGAGCAGCTTTTTGCTCGCGCCAGGGCAGCCATCGCGCGCTGCATCACGGATCAACTGCCACAGGCTTGCGGCGAATGCGCGCGAGCAAAGCGGTTATTCCAATGACGAGCAAGGTCGAGACACTTGGTTCAGGAACACCAATGGACGAAAAATCGACGCTGACATTCGTGCCACTGGTCACAAATGTTCCGCTCCATCCTGCTGCTGCCATGTCGGGCGCGAATCCGAAGGCAGCCGGGGCTGGCGCCACACTGGTTGGGAAACTCAGCAACGTGTAATTCGTTCCTGTCGCCGCGCCACCGAGGTTTTGAAATTCAAATTGAAAGGCGCCTGGCCCGAAACTCGCGCCGCCGCTTGAGAGCTTCCATAAATCGCTGCCCGCGCTGCCGATGCCAAAGTCGATCGTGAGATTTCCGCTGCTATGATTGTAACTTGCGCTCAGCGTAGCTGCCGCTGCGCCACCAATGTCGAGAATCCCGGTCGTGCCAGAGAATGAAAGGCTCGAAAGGGTGCCTGACGCGACGAGATCTCCGCCCATGATCGTGGCAAAGCCGGAGGTCGGTTTCGTGAGTTGCAGGATGCCCTGATTGACATTTACGGAGCCGACGGAGCTGTTCGTAAGCACCAAAGTTCCCGCGCCGATTTTAGACAGCGAGCTGTTCGACCCGGTTGCCGTGACGGTGAAACCGCCGGTGTCTATCGTTTCTCCGTAGCTGGTCGAAGATGTAAGATTCTGAGTGAGTGTAAAATTGCCGGATGCTTTCAAAGTTCCACCGCCAAAATCAATTGTCGGGCTAGAACCTAACGCGAGATCGTTACCTATAATCAGAGTGCCCTGGTTGATCGTGGTCGTGCCTGAATAGCTATTGCTGGGGGATGTCAGCGTTAGCGCGCCGGCGCCGGTTTTGGTCAATGCCATCTCTGGCGAGGACTCCTGAATTTGGCCTGAAATTGCAAGCGCGTTGTCATTAACAACGACCATTTCGGAAGCGGGCGTTGTGAGATTGGAGTTGATAATTGCGCCCGCGCTCCCGGTGGACACGATGCCCCCGGAGGCGAGGTTTAATGCCCCGTTGTTGAGCATCGTCATCACGGCTCCGCTGTTGTTTTGCAGATTCACCGATGCCCATGCAGCTGTGCCTGAGATGGTGAATGGGCTGGTGAGTTTGACGTTGCTTGTAGCGGTCGCGGTATTCGGATCGGGAGCGTACGCGGCGAAGGAAGTGACCGAATGGTTCGCATCGATCGACGCCCAGTCATTTCCGGCCCGCGCGTAAACCGGAGCGATTCCCGTGCTATCGTTTGCAAGACCGGTCCCAAGCAATTGGCCATTTCCTGTGAAATTGAGAGTTGCGTGGCCGGCGCGTGTTATACCGGAAACGGTGAGAGCAGCGCCGGTCGCGCCCGAACGCTGGACGTTTACCAGCGCTGATCCCGCGAAGTTAAGCGCGCCGACGATCTCGTTCACGAAGCTCGATGCATTGCCGATCATGCTGAATGTCCCGCCTTGCATCGTTACCGGCGCGGAAGCGGAAATGCGGTTGGCGTTCGCGCCATTAGAGTTGTCAAGCACGAGCGCCGCATTGTTGGCAATCAAGAATGTCGAGTTGATCGCCGAACCGTTGCCTGAAAATACAAGCGCGCCGAGGCTCAAATCCGTCGCTCCCGAATAACTATTGACGCCGGTGAGCGTCTGCGCGCCGTAAGTAGAGATGGTAACTGCCAACCGCCCCGCGCCATTGTCCTGCAAAGTTCCGCTGAAGTTTCCGGCATTGAACAAACTAAGGGTTACGGTTCGGGCTGACGTGTCCGATTGCACTATGCCACTTCCGTTTAGTGAACCGATGGCTGTCGAAGAGAATGTCTGCGCGAGCGTTAAATACGTTGAAGGAGCAAGGGTGACGGTCGAGAAAAAAAGCGATCCGTTGCCTGTCACGCGGTATTCGCCCTGGTTAACCTCCACGGCGTTGAGAAAATTCGTGCCAGCCATGCTCAGTGTTCCGGTGCCGCTCTTGATGAGGAGATTCCCGCCTGATCCGTTGCTCCCCAAGGTTGTGCTAATGGTCGCGTCGGCGTTTGTCGTAACCGTGAGGCCGTTTGATCCCGAATCGATCCACCCGCCACTCAACGTGTAACCGGGGGAGTTGAAAGTCATCCCTGACGCTGCGACGGTAAGAAAACTTGCCGTCACGGTGCCGCCGCTCCCGGAAAAAAGAGCGTTGCCGGATTGTTGCCACGGGACGTTTTGCGAACCGTTCCACCAGTCTGCGGTTGTCGCATCCCAAGTTCCGCTTCCGCCCGCGCCGTTGACACTCCACGTCAGGTCAGCCCGCGCCGCGACCAATCCAAAAATGAAGAAAGTGATGAAGACCAGCTTTATCCAGGATTTTCCATTTGGTTTCATGTTCATGGGGAGCCGGGGTGCGATCCTCTTCCGGGAAGGGGGCTTTGCAAGCTCATTCCCGCCCGAATCGCCGATTGCCGATCCGCCACACAGCGCGGCAGCCGGTTTCCACGCGGCAGACAGCGAGGGGGCGGAGAAAAGGGGTCGTTGCTTGCATTTTGATATTTGGGAGGGAAGCCTCCGTTGCCGCCCTTGCGCCGGGGCGTAAACGGGACCGGAATCAAGCCCGGAGCAATTCACCTTCATTTCTTCATTTCGCCTCCTCGTCGAGATCGCGTGAAAGCTCTGACTCCAGGTCTTCGATCGAGGGCAGGCAGGTATCAAGAGGTTCGGGCAGGGCGCGCACAAGCTGGTATTCGGCCACGCCAATCGGCTTTGCGATTCCGGAGAGGGCGTATTCGGCCACGAGCCGGTTCTTGGTTTTGCAAAGAAGGAGGCCGATGGTGGGTTTGTCGTCAGGGGCCTTGATCTGCGCATCCACCGTGCTCAGGTAGAAGTTTAACTGACCAGCATGTTCAGGTTTGAACGCCTGGGCCTTGAGTTCCACGACGACGTAACATTTCAACCGGGTGTGGTAGAAGAGCAGGTCGATGAAGAATTCTTCTCCGGAAACCTCCAATCGAAACTGTTTTCCCACGAAAGCGAACCCGGCCCCGAGTTCCAGCAGAAACCGGGTGATATGACGGACGAGGGCGCTTTCTATATCACGCTCATGAGCCTCGTCTCCGAGCCCGAGAAAATCGAAGTGATAGGGATCTTTGAGAACTTCGACGGCCATGCCTGCTTCCGGCGGAGCGAGGCGTTGGTCGAAGTTCGTTATAGCGGCTCCCTGACGGAGGTGAAGCTGGCTCTTGATCTGAACGACGAGCGTATCACGGGGCCAGGATTGCAGGAGGGCCTGTTGCGCGTACCAGCCGCGTAGGGCGGGGTCGGAAAGCCTGGTAATGAGGGTCACAATATGGAACCAGGGCAATTGGTCAGCAGACTGCTGACCAATTTGGAGATCGGGACACTCTTGGGCAAAAAACCGCATGTATTTGAGGTTTGATGAAGAGAGCCCCTTCATATCGGGAAAGGCGGCACGCAGATCGGCTGCGAGGCGGTCGATCACTTTGGCTCCCCATCCTTCACGCCCCTGACGCTCCAGAATGTCGCGCCCAATATCATGATATAGCCGGATTTGCTCCGCATTGGCTGCCAGAAGCGCGCGCTGCCGGGCGCCGGCAATCCGCCGCTTCAGGCCGGCCAGCCAGTCGCCGTACCCTTCTGGAAGCGCGAGGGTTTCCTTGCTCATGTTTTCTTCTCCTTAATGATACTCGGCCTTCCTGTGGCTTGAGGACCTCCCAGGATCAATCCGGCTGGCCGGATTCGAGTTCGTAGATCATGCGCCAGAGGCGGTCGCTCTCGCCGCGCTCGATCACTTGCAGAGGAGTCGAGCCATCGAAGGCGGGATTGGGCTGGAGCAGCCATGGACCAATGTCCTTGGGGTCGATAAGGCGGGCAAGCGCTTCAAACAAACGCTTCAACTCCGTCAGTTTCTTCAATGCCGGCGCGCTGGGAGCATGGCCCCGCGACCAGTTCGCGACCGCGCGCAGCGAGAAGCCGGTGAGTCGTGGCAGCAGGCCCCGCTTCACCGAGTAGCGCTGGCACAGGGATTGCAGCGACAGAGAAGTGGCGGGCGCGGTCACTCTGAGCTTCGGCGGATCGAGCGTCTTGGCGGGCATGGTTTAATCCTCCCATCGTTTGAGTTCCATGGCGAGGCATATTTGCGCGCAAATATGCATCACCGCTTTTTCAGCCAGCGATCCAGTTCTGCCTGATTTTCGATCAGGATGGCGCTCTCCGGCAGCAGGTTCTCCACGAAGACCACGAGATTGAACGCGCCTCCGACCACGGCGGACGGCGCCAGCAGCGCTTCCGCTCCGGCTCCGCGCACCGCGCGGCCGAGCGCCTGGGAGAGGCTTCCTGGCGGGACACTTTTGCCGCAGGCTGGTACAAGTCGATACTGGTCGATGGCGCGGAGGCTTTGGGCCGGGCTGTGATCAAGCGGCCCGGACCCTTCCCGATTCACCTTAGAAGGTGAACTCGAAGCCTCCGTTGACGCTGTTCAGCAGGTAGTTCTGGCCGCCGGCTTCGCCATTGTAGAAAACATACATTGAGAATGCCGGGTTGAAGCGGACGTTGACACCGAGGTTCAGGACGGCGCGATCCGCGCCTAGATGAGGGCCTTGCACTGTGAATACTGTGCCGGCTCCGCTCGCGAGCTGCGAGTCAAACCCGTAGCTGTTGTTCATGTATTCGTGCTGCCAGGAGACGGAGGCCTGGGGAGTGACCGATACTCCTCCGACGGCGCGGAAAGGCACGGAAATCTTGACGCCCAGGCGCGTTCTCAGGGACGGCTCGCCCTGCGAGGGAATGTGAAGCGGCGATAGGGAGCCGTGTTCGGTGAATGAACTGATGGAAGCGTAATTACCCTGAAGCGCGAATGTGGGTCCGAACGTGAGGCGACCCGAGTGAAGGTTGTAGCCACCACCGATCAAGCCTGTGAACTCGCCGCCACTCGTCTCGCCATTGGCAAGTCCATTGATCGAGGCGCGGCTGGTGCTGAAGCTGTTGTAACCGCCTTCGGTCACCAAATCGAGGTAGAGATTATCGTCGTAGGCCGAGGCGTAGAAGCCGCCCTTGCCGCTGTTCACATCGACCCGCCCGCCCTGCGCGAGATCCGAGTTCGTGTTCGCATAGCCGCCATAAATGCCGACTACAAGGTAATCCTTCACGCGATAGTCCATGCCCAGCGTCATGCCGCCGGTCGTGAAATTGTATCCGCGCGCGTTGCCATCGGAGTCCACGTTCACAAATTCGCCGTTGCCGGTGAGGAAAAGGCCAACGTTCTTGCCGAGTGGCTTGTAAGGAGCCGGGACCGGATTCTTGTCCATCAAGTTTGTTGAACCGTCCTTGTCGGAAATGGCAAGGCCGTCTGAACTGAAACCCGTGGCGCCACCGCGAACGTCGTCCAATCGTTGCTGGATATTCGCGCTCTGCACGTCACCCAATGAGCGGCTAATCTCGAACATGGAGTCCAACTGGTCGGGAGATATCCGATCGAAGGAATCCCGCGCACCAGTGGGGGAAAGAGAGTCGATATAATTAACCAGCGCGGCCTCGCGGGGATCCGCCGAGGCATTGTCCAGGTTCCTGGCGACGGACCGCTGGTTTGGCGTCTTCGCAAGCGGCATAAAGGATCCCTGGGCTAGCTCAAGCACAACCTCGCGCGGAAAATAGAAGATATCGGGCGTTAACAGGGAGGTGGCAAACGGGTCGGTGACGCGTTGAAATTCGCCACTAACACCGCCGTTCGCGCTGAGAAGGACGATCTGCTTGCCCTTCGGAAGCTGGAATCCGTTCAGCCGGATCAGATTTAGCGATCCCGCGAGGCTCGCGCTGCCCTTGCTGAAAAGACTGTCAGACTGGCCCGGCCCGGCTCCCGCTATCCGGAGCGAGAGAGTGCCTTGCGGCGACTGGTCATAGTTACCGGCTACAGTCAGCGCGCCAAGCGGGGCGGCGGACGTTAGGCCGTGGCCTACAACCCCGCGATTGATGACATTGCCGTTCACAACGCCAGTGCCGCCAAGCAGACCGAAGACCGTCACGTTGGGACTATTAAGCACCGCGTCATTCTGAACCATTCCCTGCGGCCCGATGATGGTAGCCGGGGCGGCGACTTTGCCTCCCTGCTCGATCTGGAGAGAGCCGCCGCCGAGGTTCCCAACCGTCAAAGTCTGACCCGTTGTGAGGCTGGAGCCGGGATCGCCCACAAACACCGCGCCGAAGGAGCCGGCCTGCGAGCCGACGACGATGCTATTTCCGGCACTCGCCTGGCCTCCGTTGACGACCGTGAGAGAGCCTTTGGAACCAGCGGCATTACCGACCGTGATCGAGTTGCCCACTTTCAATACGTCCCCGTTGGTCACATTCTCCACGCCCTTACCCGCCTGGCCGACGATGAGATCACCGTTGATCGTCATTTTACCGAGACCCCCGCTGTGCAAGTTCACTACGCCGACCGAAGAAGCCTGGGCGCCGATCACCGCGGTATTCGCCGTCAATAAGCCATCTGTGATGTTGAGCAAGCCGTTGGCGTTCCCGAGATCTCCTACAGAGAGAAGGTTCGTTGTAACAAGGCCGCCGCCGGTGACGGTGAGAAATCCAAAGCCTGACTGTCCAACGGACAGGGAAGTGTTGAGCGCCAGGTTCGACAGAGGCCCGTTTACGACGACGGTGCCGTTTGAACCCGCGTTCGCGCCCACCACGCCATCCAGAGCGCTCACGCGACCCGCATTCTGCACAGTCAGGAAACCGACGCCCGAAGAGCCGACCGTAAGATTAGTAGTGAGCGCCAAGCTCGATCCGAAGCCGCTCACCGTCACCATGCCGGCGCTCGCGGCATTCGCCCCCACGATGCCCTGGAGCGCCTTTACAGTGCCGCCGGTCTGAATGGTCAATTGATTCCCCGCGCTGCTTGCGCCCACCGTAAGCGCCTTCGTCACCGAGGCGGAACCGAAATTCTGGACGGTCACCGCGCTCTGGCCGCCGACGCCAACGTTAAGAGCATCTGCGATAGTGAGACTGGAGCCGATCCCGTCCACGAGCACGCTGGCTATCGAGCCGGCCTGCCGACTGACGACACCCTCCAGCGCGCTGACGCCGCCGCCATTCTGGACAGACAGGGAGCCGACGCCCGAGGAGGCGACCGTGAGGTTGCCGGTCAATTTCCAGCTTGATCCCATGCCGTTTACGCTCACCGAGCCTTTGCTGCCGGCATTCCCCGCTACCACGCCGTTTTGGCCTGTTACACGACCACCGGTCTGAATTGTCAAAAGGTTGTTGAACCCGCTGCCAGCGCCCACGGTCAGCGTATTCATCACCGACGCCGAACCAAGGTTTTGGACTGTCATCGCGCCATGGGCGCCAGAGCCGATCGACAGATTATCACCGAGCAGGAGCTTGGAGCCGGGTCCATCCACGAGCACATTGCCGTTTGCGATCCCCAGCGAACCGACCACGCCTTCCAGCGCGCTCACAACACCACCATTCATCACAGAGAGGGCGCCGTTACCCGAAGACGCGACCGTAAGGTTGCCCAAGAGATTCCAACTCGATCCCGGGCCGTTTACAAGCACCGCGCCGTTTGCCACGGGGTTCGCCGACACCACGCCGTTTAGCGCGGTCACGACACCGCCTTGCTTGATATCAAGCATTCCGTTGCCGTTATTCCCAACGGTCAAGTTGCCGGTGCCGCCCGCCCAAGTCGCGCCACTTCCGCTTACGAGAACACTGCTCGTCCCGGACCCTGCGAAGTTCCCGATGATTCCATTGCCGCTTTGCACTGTTCCAGTCGTCAGGATCTGGAGGGAGCCCACGTCGCCGCTGCCCACGATCAAGGTTCCCGTATTCGTCCACAACCCGGAACCGCTTCCACCCACAAGGGCAAAACTGCCCGCGGAACCCCCGTTTTCGGCGATCTCAGCCGTCGTGCTGCTCACAAAACCGCCCTGGTTGATGGTGAGCGTTCCAACCGCGTTGTTGCCAACGATCAAATCCCCGTTCCCGCCAGCTTGATTCAGCGTCCATGTCGATCCGCTTCCGCTTATCAGAACGCTGCTCGTCCTCTTAAGCGGGGTGTTCGCGATGACCGCACTGCCGCTCTGCACTGTTCCGGTCGTCAGCACCTGGAGTGAGCCCGCGTCGCTGTTGCCCACGATCAGCGTCCCCGTGTTTGTCCACAACCCGGAACCGCTTCCACCCACAATAACAAGGCTGTTCGCGGAATTCCCGTTGTTGGCTATCTCCGCAGTCGTACTACTCACAAAACCGCCTTGGTTGATGGTGAGCGTTCCAACCGCGTTGTTGCCAACGATCAAATCCCCGTTGCCACCCGTCTGATTCAGCGTCCATGTCGCTCCGCTTCCGCTTACGAGAACACTGCTCGTCCCGGAACCGGCAAGGTTCGCGATGACCGCATCGCCACTCTGCACCGTTCCCGTCGTGAGCACCTGGAGGGAGCCCGCGGCGCCGTCGCCCACAGTCAGCGTACCCGTGTTTGTCCATAACCCGGAGCCGGTTCCACCCACGATGGCAAGGCTGCCACCCCCATCAAAGGCGATCTCCGCCGTGGTACTGCTCACAAGACCGCCTTGGTTGATAGTGAGCGTTCCAGCATCGTTTTTCCCGACGATCAAGTCGTCGAATCCCGGTTGATTCAGCGCCAATGTCGCTCCGCTTCCGCTTACCAGAACGCTGCTCGCGCCGGAATTCGCGATGATGGCGTCGCCACTCTGCAGCGTTCCCGTTGTGAGCACCTGCAGGGAGCCCGCGTCGCCGTTGCCCACAATCAGCTCCGTGCTTGTCCACAACCCGGAACCGTTTCCACCCACTATGACAAGACTGTTCGCGGAACCCGCGTTGTTGGCAATCTCCGCCGTCGTACTCCTCACAAGACCGCCCTGGTTAATGGTGAGCTCTCCGGTATCGTTATTGCCAACGATCAAATCCCCGTTTCCACCCGCTTGATTCAGCGCCCATGTCGCTCCGCTTCCACTCACGAGAACGGTGCTGAACCCAGTGAAGTTCGCTATGATTCCATTGCCGCTTTGCACGGTTCCCGTCGTGAGCACGTTCAGGGAGCCCGCGTCGCTGTTGCCCACGATCAACGTCCCCGTGTTTGTCCACAATCCGGAGCCGTTTCCACCCACGATGGCAACGCTGTTCGCGGAACCCGCGTTATTGGCGATCTCTCCCGTCGTGCTGCTGACAAAACCGCCCTGGTTGATGGTGAGCGCTCCAACATCGTTATTGCCAACGATCAAATCCCCGTTGCCACCCACCAGCCATGCCGCGCCGTTTCCGCTTACCCGGGCGTTGCTCATCCCGGAACCCGAGTTATTCGCGATGATCGCATTGCCGCTCTGCACCGTTCCCGTCGTGAGCACTTGCAGGGAGCCCACGTCGCCGTTGCCCACGGTCAACGTCCCCGTGTTTGTCCACAATCCGGAGCCGTTTCCACCCACGATGGCAACGCTGAACGTGGAACCCGCTTGATCCGCGATCGTCGCGCTCGCGGAAATGAGATTCGCCGCAAGGCCGATAGTGCCCACAAACAGAGTTCCCTGCGCATTGCCACCCACGGTCAACGCGCCAGAGTTTTGCCATCCCCCGCTTACTACCACCGTCGCAGCCGTGCCACTGGTGGAAATTGAGCCATTAACGTCGGTGACGCCGCCGGAGATTACCAAACCGCCTTGGGCTGCCGCCAGGTCGCCTGAGATAATTGTGGTGTTCGAGAGGAGGTTCAGGGTACCACTGCCAGCCACAGTGAATCCACCGGTGTTTAGAATGTCGGAACTGATCGCCGCGGAGCCGGTGGTGACAGAGACGACTGTTGATGGGGTCAGCGTCAGATTCTGCCCTGTAATGGTATAAGCACTTGTATCGAAGGTTATTCCTCCGGCTGTCTGCCCCCCGCCGGTAATCGTCACCGTTCCTGCGCTTCCCGAAAAAACAGCGCTGGCTCCACTTACCCATACCACATCTAGTGTCCAGATCGCGGATGGGAACCCAATTTTGCGTGGCCTGATCCCAGGTGCCATCCCCTCCCCCGCCGGGGAAGGTCTTGGTTTTAGTCGGATCCCAGCCGAGCGTTTGGGCATCGGCTTTCGTGCCTGTTATAACAAAAGCAATTAAAAAGCTGATGGTCACCGCAAGCAAATGCCTATGGATCCGGTTTTGGGGGAATGATTTGCGTCTATTTTTCATATCTAGTTCTTTGTGCCGCTCAGTAAGCGGCTTTAGCAGCGCGGTACCATCCTTCTCTTCCCTGCTCGAATCCCGCTGTTTAGAGAGATTCGTCGAAGGAGGCAATTACTATTTCGCAAATCTACATAAAGCATTGGGGGACGATTTTTCCCGCTGAATCTTTCGGCAGGAACCAATGACCAATAAGCATCGACATCCGCGCAGCGCACGAGGGCGCGGTGGTACCGGGGAGTTTTCGTTCGGGGGCGGGTTTGTTGCGGGGGTCGAGCGCGGGACGGACGCCTCGGCGAGGCATCCCTACCGGCTCGTGACACTGAGGAAAAGGTTGTGCCGCCGCGTCAAAGCGTGTCTGTTAGCCGGATGGGACATTGCAAAGGTAAAGACAACGCGAAGCTTCACGCCACTCGCCGCCGCAAAACAGAGCGTCTTGCTCTAGCAAAAGCAAAGGCCGCAGCGGCTCCTGCCGCGAAATAACGGCGCAGGCTTTGGGGTCATCCCTGATCGGGATTGATTCTTAGACGTTACAGGCATTGTCCCCTCCCCCGCGTATCCGCGCCGCGAGAAGAAGGCTATCTCAGGGGTCGGGCTACGATGATGCCAGCGTCGCTACGGTATCGGTAGAGGTAGTTGGAGATGGTGGTATCCAGCACCACCCGCCCAAAATTATAGGGCGCCGAGGCATGCATGAAGCGCAGTTCTCCATCGTTGCCACGGTACGCGAGGCCGACATGGGAGGTGCCGATGAACCGGCCATCATGCGTAGCGACACAGAGGATGTCACCTGTTTGCAGACGAGGCTCGATGGATGAGACCCTGTCTTTCGGGAATGTCAGTACATCGGCATGCCGGCCACCCGCTCTTCCATCCTCCGGATGCCTGGGCGTAGCGAACGATCGTTGCGGAGGTATCGGTACCCGCGCCAATTTACTGTCATCTCGCGGGCATCATGCGGGCCGCGCACGGCGCCGAGGGACTGGGTGAGATCGGACAAAAGACCCCGCTTTTCATTATCGCGAATCCAGTCCTCCAGGTAGTGCAACCTGGAGAGATAGCCGTCGCACTTTCCCCCACGGTAGCGATCCAGTTCGACGTAATGGAGCATCGCGCGCGGGGTCCAGTTTTCGCGCGGCTCGTCGAGCATGCGCGCGAACGCGAGCGAGATTTCAAAGAAGGTCCAGCAATCCATCCCGTTTAGATTCACAGAAGGCGCTTCGACGTGGTCGTCGATCTCCAAGGTGCTGCCTTTATAGGGTGTCCCGACGAGCGAGCGTCCCACGGCTCCCACGCGCTCCCCGATCGGCAGGGCCCGCCAGTTATCGGCTTCGGCCATTTTTACGAGCCACTCGAACCTGTCCGTTCCCTTGAAGACGGTGTCAGGCGAGAGTGCCGCGTGGCTCGCCTGCGCAAGGGAGGCGAGGGATAGAAAAAGCAGAAGAAAGCGGAAGGTTCTCATCAGCACACAGGAAACATTTGGGCACTCTCACGCAAGACGCGGAAATATCAACGCCGGGTGGTTGCGGGTTCGGGCGTCGATGAGGGATGGGAGAGGTTTCGTTTCGAGGCGGGGTTGTTGCGGAGGTCGAGCGCGGGACGGACGCTTCGGTGAGGTTCAGGCGGGTGGTTGGGTTTGCGCCGGATCGGGCATTCCCAGTCTTTGCATCAACTCGCGGGCGAATCGCGGGCCGGTGCCGGAATCCTCGTGTTTGTAATAGACGAATACGTCTTTCCATCTCGCGCCTTGCATCTGGATGACTTCTGCCCAGCGGGCCATGTCATCGGCGTTGTAGTCAGCGGTTCGCAGGCGCAGGTAGCCGTAATCCGCAGTGGCAATAACGGGTGTAACGAGCTTCTCGCTTTCGGCGATGCAGAGGGCGACATTTTTGGCCGCGAGCAGGCTGTAAACATCAGGGTGGTGCCATGAAGCATGGCGGAACTCGAAGGCGGCTCTCAGCCCGGAGGGCATGGCCTCGAGGAAGCTGGAAAGCACCTCCAGGTCTTGTTTAAAGGTCGGTGGCAACTGGAAGAGGATAACCCCGAGTTTGCCGCCAAGCGCGCCTACAGTTTCGATGAATCGGGCAACTACATCTCCGCAATCTTTCAACTTCGCCGAGTGGGTGATCCGCTTCGGGGCCTTGAGGCCGAATACAAAGTTTGGAGGCGTGGCTTCCACCCAGCCATCCAGAGTTTTCATGCTTGGGACGCGGTAGAAGGTGTAATTGATCTCCGTGGTGTTAAAGCGCTCGGCGTAGTAGGGGAGCATTCTGGCGGTGGAGAATTTCTCGGGATAAAACGTCCCGCGCCACTCCGGATACTGAAAGCCCGACGTGCCGACAAAGATCATGGACGGACGCTGACAGGAAGTGGCAGGAGGGTCAAAGTATTGCGCGACTTGTGGCTGCGGCGAAGCGGGTAATGGGAAAACGTTTGCCTTTCTGTTGATCGTCTGAAACGATTAAGGCAAGTGGCAGAAAACGATACGGGCTCCCAGGGGCGCTACATCATTCAAGACGCCATTGGGAAGGGTGGGAGCGGAAGTGTCTTCAAAGCCTGGGATAAGCAACTCGGGCGATACGTCGCGATAAAGCGCATCAATGAAGACGCGGAGATCGAGGCGTCCATTCGGCAGGAGGCGGCGATCCTGGCGGCGCTGCACCACCCGAACATCGTGACGATCTTCGATTTCGACTCGGACGCGGAGGGGCCGTTCGTGGTGATGGAGTTGGTAAACGGGCGCACACTGGAAGCGATCGCGCCGGAGCACCCACTGACGCTGACGGGATTTTTCGAACTGGCGAACCAGGTTTGCCATGGACTGTCAGCCGCCCATTCAAAGGGCCTGGTGCATCAGGATTTGAAACCGGGCAACCTGATGTTGCACTTCCACGAAGACCGGTCATTCACGCTGAAGATACTGGATTTCGGACTGGCGAAAATCGATCAGGGAGCGGAGATCGAGCAGCAGGGAGATTCGGGCACGGTAGTTGGCTCGGCGTTCACGATTGCCCCGGAACAGTTAACGCGCGGGCCGGTGGATCAGAGAACAGACATCTACTCGCTGGGGGTAGTATTCTATTTCAGCATCACAGGCCGATATCCTTATGATTTCCCGTCGGTGGATGAGGTGGTACACGCGCATCTGAACAGTCAGCCCGCATCGCTGCACCTGGTACGGGAAGATGTCCCGGAAGCTCTGTCTCTGATCGTCACCCGGATGATGGCGCAGGACCCGGACGCCAGGCCGCAGACAGTGGAAGAAGTCCGGCTCGCGGTAACGGCGGCCGCGCGGGCACCTGCAGCGAAAAGACCGGTGCCACTACCAGCCGGAACGGTGCGGTCCTCCCGGAAGTCGCCCCCTGTGATAGCAGGGGCCGTGGCACTTTGCCTGGTGATTGCAGTGGCGTGGTTTCTCATGCGCAAGCCGGCTGTCGCGCCGCAAGCGGTGGTCACAGCGCAGCCGAAGCCGGCGGGACCACCGGTGGTCGATCCCGGCGATTACCCCGGGCTGGCCAAGCGCAAAGGCGAGACGGTCGTGGCAGAGGGCATTATAACGTCGATGGCAAACGATGATCTGTATCAGTCGCGAGACCTGAAGTTTTCAGAGACGGACATGAACGCGTTGATCCTGGCCTTCCCGCAATTCAAATTCACACCGGAGCAGGTGATGAAATATGTCGCCAAGCGGGTGAGAGTAACCGGGACAATCTCGGAGGTGGAAGGGCTTTACCGCATCGTGATCCAAACAGGACAAGAAATCCAGATCCTGCCCGACAAGCAGCCCTGATGACACTGCACCTGCCCCCTCCCCTGTCTCGGGAGCATCACAAATCTGGCCGGGCCCGATCTGCTCGTGATATTCGCGGGAGGCTTTTTCATCTGGATGCTGGTGGATTGCGCGCTGAGCGAGAGCGACATCGGCAACACCAGGCTGATCTGGGTTCTCATCATCCTTTTCGTCCCTTTTCTCGGGAGCCTTCTTTATTACATCTTCCGCAAAGTACCCAGGAACAGGGGCTTTTCCTGAAGCGCGCGGAGGATGAAGCGAGGGGCAAACAGTCGAGGAAGCTACCTGCCGCCGATGCGGTAGCCGAACCCGCGCACGGTCTCAATGCAATCGGCGGCGCGTCCCAGCTTCTCGCGAAGACGCCGGACGTGGGTATCCACGGTGCGGGTATCGATGACGGATTCGTAACCCCAGACGTCGTTAAGCAGCTTATCCCTGCCCTGCACCCGGCCACGGCGTTCCATAAGGAGGACCAGCAGCTTGAATTCAATGGCGGTGAGATCCACCGGCTTGCCTTTCGCGATCACCTGATGGCGGGAACGATCCACTACGATGTCTTCGACCTGGATGTTGTCTGCCGGTTCCGGTTCTCCGGCGGACCGACGGATCACCGACTTCACACGCAGCACCAATTCGCGCGGGCTGAAGGGCTTCGTGATGTAGTCGTCGGCCCCGAGTTCCAACCCCACGATACGGTCCACCTCTTCGGCCCGGGCGGTCAGCATGATGATCGGAATCCGGGCTGTGGCAGGCTCCGCGCGCAAGGTTTTGCAGACGTCCGTGCCAGAAAGGATGGGCAGCATGATGTCGAGAACGATAAGCGCCGGCACCTCGTCCCTAGCCTTCTGAAGGGCCGCGTGACCATCCTCGGCCTGAAGGACGCGAAAGCCCGCGTTCTTGAGGTTCGTGCTCACCAAGGCAAGAACATCCTTTTCATCATCCGCCACCAGGATTTTAGTCGGTCTCAAAATGCTCGCTTCGGCTGACCCGGATAGCGCTTTGTAAACGCATGGGCGCAAATTCGAGGGAAGAGTCCCCGAACGGCTCGCGGGGGTCAAAATGAGAAATGTTAAATCCAGGTAACGGCGAAAGCGGGAGGAGGCGTCGCGCCGCGTGGAGGAACGGCGGGGTCAGCGCGCGGCCCGCCAGAGCGTAGAGAGCGGAACGCCATGGAGATTTGCGGCGAACGGAATGACCTCCGCCCCTGTATAAAGCACGACGCCCCGGAGCCACCTGGGTCCACAAGAGGCGGCCAGGGATTGCATGCCGCTCACATCGCGGCGACAGAGTGTGGCACTGGCTTTTACTTCCACGCCGACGAGACGTCCCGCGCTGTCCTCCAGCAGGATATCCACCTCCTGCCCACCGGCGGCGCGCCAGTAGAAACACTGCGGCTGCGTCTTGCTCCACGCGAGCTGCTTCTGGAGTTCCATAACAACGAAGTTTTCAAGGACTCCGCCCGCAAGACCGGCATCAAGCTCCAAACGCTCCATTGTGAGACCAAGGAGATGCGAGAGCAACCCGGTGTCATTGAGATAAGCCTTGGGCGCATGGATGACGCGCTGCCCCAGGTTGCCGGACCAAGGACGAAGCATACTCACGAGGAAGGTTGCCTCCAAGAGAGAGAAATAGCGCTTCAGAGTTGTCTGGGGAAGGGCGAGGCCACGTGACAAGTCCGCGTAGTTGAGCAAGCTTCCGGCCCGGCTGCCAATGACCGAAAGGAGCTTTGGCAGAGCGGTCAGATCGGAGATGTTCGATAGATCGCGCACGTCACGCTGGAGGATGGTCATGAGGTACGACTGAAACCATGCGCGCCTGCGCGCTCCGGACTTCCGGGAGACTGCCAATGGATAGCCGCCCGCAAGCACGGTCTCCAAGACGTCGCGACGAGACATGGCACCTTTGCGCCAGGCTGGCTGCCTGGAAAAGAGCGTGTCGATGAATGCCTCCCGGCTACCGCGCATCTCTCCCTGCGAGAATGGCCACAAGGTTAGAATTTCCATGCGCCCTGCCAGGGACTCGGAAAGCTTGGGAAGCAATAGAACGTTCGCCGAGCCAGTCAACAGGAAGCGACCCGGAGCGCGCCGCCTATCCACAGAAGCCTTGATGACAGGAAATAATTCGGGCACATGCTGGATTTCATCCAGTGTGACCGGATGGGCCAGACCGGCAATAAAGCCATTGGGGTCGCTCCTGGCAGCGTATAGGACACCCGGATCATCGAATGTGAGGTATTGCCGCCGCTCACGCGAGATTTCGGGCGCTTGAACAAGGGTGCTTTTGCCCGTCTGCCGGGCGCCATTTACGAGGACGACAGGCGTATCTGCCAGCGCTTCGAGGAGATTGGCGCTTAAGTGACGCGGTATTTCCGGACTAAAATCCACCACCATGTGGATGATAATCAACCACTTTGTGGACGATTATCAACCATTTAAGCAGGGTGATTTTGGGATTTGGAATGGTCACGAAGCGCCTGCCATGCCGGGCGGCGCAGGGAAAAGCGGAGAGGCTTGCCTGCCGGGTTGATTGGAGGAATCTTTTAGGGCGCGCTGCTTTTATAGCATTCGCACCACGTAAGTTTTTTCCCATCGCAAATGCGCGCTCTCATCATCCCGGACCTTCATAATCATACCGAGCGCGCGGATTACTGGATGAGAACCCAGGATTACGACCGCGTTGTATTCCTGGGCGATTACTTCGACGACTTCGGCGACAATGTTTCTGACGCGCGGCGCACCGCCTTGTGGCTGCGGCAGCAAATGAATAACAGGGAGAACATCTTCCTGATTGGGAATCATGATATTGCATACATGTACCCGGAGGAACCCCGCTTGTACTGCTCTGGGTTTACATGGGAGAAGGCATGCGGCATCCGAGAGGTTCTAGGGCAGGAACACTGGGACCGGCTTGCGCTCGCGCGGGCTGAACAAGGCTGGCTGCTAAGTCACGCGGGATTTCATCCCGCGCTGCTGGAGACGCCGACAGTGACGAACATTCTGGAGCAAAGCGAGCGGGCAATGACTCGCGCGCGGAGGGGCAAGGCAGATCCGCTGCTGGGAGCGGGCCGGGATAGAGGCGGCGACCAAGCGGTTGGCGGCGCGCTGTGGATGGATTGGGCAACGCTGGTCCCGCTCGCGGGGATCAGCCAGATCGTTGGCCATACTCCCGGGGACACGACGCGGGAAAAGGCTGGGCTGGACAGCCGCAACATCTGCCTGGATGTGGGGAACGCATCCGTCGCGGGCATGCTGGAAGATGGGAAATTTTACCTTTTAAAGCGGAAAGAAATGGATGTTTGAAAATGGTTAAAGCAAAGCAGGGCAGCACGAAGTCGATGTTTGGTGGATGATTATCATCCACTTTGTGGACGATTTACAGCCATGGCGCGGGGGATAATTTCGCGAGCGGCTGTTTAATTTTTGGAACTTTTAAGTTACGGAGCGGCTCGCGGAGGCGCTGGGGCGTTGATCCATTCCGTGAGGAGACGTATCGCCTGGTCGTCCGTTTCGGGCGGGCCGAACTGGGGCATGCGAGGGGCGGTTTTGCCCTCGAGGCGCTTCAGGACCATGGAGCGCGCGGGATCGCCGGGAACCATAAAGCGATTTGCGGTGTCTCCGAGCGTGTTGACGAGGGGGCCGTCCACGATGTTAGCGGCGGGGGTTGGCGTGGTGTATCTCGCATCCCAGTTCCCTCCGCCGGCGCCACCGGGCTGATGGCATTGGACGCAGTTCACGGCGAGATAGGAACGGGCGCGCCATTCAAGGGGCTGAGAGGCATCGCCCGGCGCCGCAAACGCGGGCAAGTTTTGCAGTTCTTTTTCCGAGGCTTTGAGGAAGCCCGCGCTGATGAGAGGCCGGATAAACGCAGGACTGAGTTGGGCGGTCTTAAAGCCGAGAGCAAAGCCGGCGACGGGTGTATGGCACGCACTGCATTCCGCTCGTCCGGGGAAGCGATGGGCCGGGAATCCGGAAGCGGCCGCGGCGTCCGAACCCGTATCAGGAACAAGGTCGGCATCTGTCTGGTCGGCGCGCCACCTGTAATCGAGGCCGTAACAATCGTCCTTGGTTTTTACGAGGAGGCGGGTCTCCAGTTTTTTACCTTCCGGCGTGTCGAAATGCTGAACCCACACCGCGCCGGGAGGAAACGCCCAATCTCCGTCGCGGACAAATTTCAGAATGCTGGAGCCAGGAAGCGAGAACCATCTGCGGGCGGTCACCGGGCCTGACCATTGCTCCAAATTCGGCTTATAAGGGACGACGCCGGGATTTGGCTCAAGGGTACTCAGGCTTTGAAAAATCCCCGCTTGTGAAAGCAGCGGGGGCGGAAGTTTTTGAGGGCCATTTGAGCGAACGAGACGACCAACGCGGCCGCTAAGATCGGCAAGGAGGATGTCTCCGCCGCGCCCATCCACGCCGAAGGCGACGATATCGCCGGCGGATGTAGTGACCACCGAGGGAGTCCACTTCGCGCCTGTCTGGCGCAGACTCCATATCGTACGCGCGCTGTAATCCCCGAAGAGATAGGTTCCCTCGAGTTCTGGAAAGCGGCTCGCGTGAGAAACGCAGCCGCCGATGATGCAGTTCCCATTAAAGACGCTGCCAGGGCCATGCACATAGTCGTAGATGGGAAGAATCGAATTCGTATCGGGCGGCAAGCTCTTTATACGAGGACCCGGGTGAGTTCCCTCAAAGTAGCTCCAACCGTAGAAGCCGCCTCGGGTGATGAGATCGATCTCTTCCCATCGATTCTGCCCCACATCGCCAGCGAATAAACGGCCTGTGGGGTAATCGAAAGAGAAGCGCCAGACATTGCGCAACCCGGAAGCCCACATCTCCGTCCGGATCTTGTCGGAAGCGAGATCCTTACCGTTATGGCGCGGGGTCTTGATGTACGGATTATCCGCCGGGACCTTATAAGTGCCCGGGTGAACAGCGGAGGGGAACGCGAGGGAGTTCTGAGAGTGAGGATTCGGCTCCAGGTTCCCCGGCTTCCTGTCTACATCGAGGCGGAAGATGGCGGCGAAGAAATCTTTGTCGATGAAGCGGGCGTTATCGAACGAATCATTCCCGGCGCCTTCATCGCCCATGGAGTAATAGAGGTAGCCGTCGGAGCCGAAATGGAGATCGCCGCCATCGTGGTTTGGAGCGAGGTCAAGCTGGGTGATCATCGGCACCTCACTATCCGGATCCACGGTCGAAGGATTTGATTTTGAGCAAGTAAATCGAGCCAGGCGGTCATAGTCCTTTTTCTCGCCGGTGGCGGCGACGGTAATATCGTAGGCGAGATAGAAGAAACCGTTGTGAGCGAAATCGGGGTGAAACGCGAGGCCGAGGAGGCCCCATTCGTTGGCTGTGGGGAGGGTGCCCTCGTGCCGCGATGCGAGATACTGGTTGATGTCGAAAAAAAGAGAACGGGAATAGGTGTCGCCGGATCTCGTGACCAGCATGATACGGCCTCCCTTTTCGAGGATGAAGAAGCGGTCTTTCTCGCCGGGGGGCGAGACGATGCAAAGAGGCTGGGTAAATTTGCTATTGGGGCCGAAAGCGTCCTCAACGACATAGCTGGAGCCGAGATTCTCGGGCAGATGAATGGAGGTATTTGGGACACGGACGAGCTGGGCTTGGGAGATGGAGACCGCAGCGAGAAAGATGAAGGAAATTGCGCGGATGTTCATGAAGTGACGACTGAATTGTACCGCGGGATTTTCCAGGGGGGTGGCTTCAGAACAGGATTCGTATGCGGTAGTTTCTCGGGCGCGCGAAAGCCCTACTCCGGCTCAACCTCTTAGAATAAAAAAACTTACGCTGGTAACCATGCCCGCGACACCAATGACCCCCAAGCCCATCCCAACCGTTGGACTATCGCTCAACGCCATAAGAGAAAAAACTGCTGTGATGCCGGTCAGCCAGGCAACTATTTTAACCGGCGGTGACTTCGTGGCCCCACGCTCCTCGCCCGCCGCCATAGCGCTTGTTGGAGGTTCGATTGTGTTCATAAGCGTTCGCTCGGAGTAGATTGGCTATCTCCAAAGCGTGTCAACGTCATTTCCGTTTGTCCAGACCATTAGGAGCCGATCATGGGCAAGCCTGCCTGACCTTGGCAAGCCGTCGAGAGGGGCCGAGGGAGGATTGCGCGCTCTGCTTCGATGCGTCGGCGCATTTCATCGGCTCGCCAGTCTTACCCGTGGGGGCCGTTCAGAAAAACTCTGTGTCTCGCGTCGCTGCATCTTCTCAAAACCCGATCCAAAATCCTACGCCAAGGCCCGAAGCGCCCTTTTATTTAGAATAGGTCTTGATAAGCCTTTGGAGGCATCGGATATTACCCACACAGTGGAAGACGCTACGGCAGACAACAAGTCTTATGATGAAACGATCTCGCTAAAAGGGTTTCGTTTCACGAAGCAGCGCCGCCATGTCTATGACGCTCTGATGGCGCAGCGCGATCACCCGACAGCGGTCGAGGTGTTCATCCGGGCGAAAAAGGAGATGCCTTCCATCTCGCTTGCCACGGTCTATAACTGCCTTGAAACACTCACCGAATGCGGATTGGTGCGTCACGTAAATCTCGACCGGGCGCCGTCCCGGTATTGCCCGAATCTGGAGGAGCACGGCCACTTTTTCTGCGATGAATGCGGATTGGTATTCGACGTGCCGCTGAGGGATCAGAGGAAAGAAAGCTGGGAGCTGCCGGCGAACACGGTGGTCAGCTCACCACGAAGTCTCCTTGCGGGGTCTATGTGCGGAGTGTTCGGCTCGAACGACTGCAACCGACCGGGGATCGGCCTGGCGAAGATAGACGATTGCAATATGAATTCACTGATAATCGAAGGGCTGCGCGTGAGCGTAGCGGGACAGGAAATCGTGCGCGGACTCGACCTCGAGATCGAGCGGGGCAAGGTTCACGCGATCATGGGGCCAAACGGATCCGGCAAAAGCACGCTGGCGAAGGTGCTGGGCGGCCACCCGGACTACACGGTGACCGGAGGGCAGATTCGTGATGGATGGCGATCAACCTGCTGGAACTGGAGGCGGATGAACGGTCCGGAAGGGTTTTTCCTCGCGTTCCAATATCCAAGCGAGGTGCCGGGAGTGAGCATCGCAAATTTCCTGCGGGCGGCGGTGCAAGCGCGGCTGGCGGAGGGAGAAGAACTGGAAGCAACAGAGTATTACGCGAGGCTTTACCAGAAGATGGACATGCTGGAGATGGATCGTTCCTTTACGGCGCGTTCGGTGAATGAGAATTTTTCGGGAGGGGAAAAGAAGCGGAACGAAATTCTGCAAATGGCAATGCTTGAGCCGTCATATGCGATATTGGATGAAACGGACAGCGGCCTTGATATTGATGCGCTGAAGATTGTTTCAAATGGGGTGAATTCGCTCAGAGGGCCGGGACTGGGGGTGCTGCTCATCACGCATTATCAACGACTGCTGAATTTCATCGTGCCGGATTATGTGCATGTGATGGTGCATGGGCGGATTGTCCACAGCGGCGGAAAAGAACTGGCGCTGGAATTGGAAGAAAAAGGATATGACTGGATGAAGGATGAGGCGCAGGGATTTGGCGGCGGTTTAGCAGAGGATAAATACTATGGAAAACGCAACACTCGACATTGACAGAGATATTGGGAATTTCGCCTATCCCGAGGTGCATGTGCGCGACGCGGGGATTGGCCTCGGGCCTCGGACGGTGAACTACATCTCCGATGTAAAAGAAGACCCGGACTGGGTGCGGGAATTCCGGCTGAAGGCGCTGGATGTTTTCGAGAGCAAGCCGCTTCCGACGCATTGGGCAAGCAAGGATCTCGAAGCGATCCACTTTGACAAGATACGCTACTACCTTTCGCCGGGCACCGAGACGAAAAGGAGCTGGGATGATGTGCCCGAAGACATCAAGCGGACTTTCGAGCGCCTGGGCATTCCGGAAAACGAGCGAAAGTTTCTCGCCGGAGTCGAAGCGCAGTTCGACAGCGAGGCGGTCTATTCCAACATAAAGAAGGCTGTAGGCGACCAAGGCGTGATCTTTGTGGGGAGCACCGAGGGGTTGAAGAAATATCCGGAGATTTTCCGGAAATGGTTTGGGAAGGTGATTCCGACGGGGGATAACAAGTTCAGCGCGCTGAACAGCGCGGTTTTCAGCGGCGGCAGTTTCATCTATGTGCCACCCGGCGTGAAGGTGAAGCATCCGTTACAGGCTTATTTCCGGATCAATGCCGAGAATTTCGGGCAGTTCGAGCGGACGCTCATCATAGCGGACGAAGGCGCGGAACTGACCTATATGGAGGGTTGCACGGCACCGAAGTTCACTACCGCCACACTGCATAGCGCGGTGGTGGAACTGGTGGCAATGAAGGGGGCGAAGATCCAATATATCACCGTTCAGAATTGGAGCGGGAATGTTTTCAACCTTGTGACCAAGCGAGGGCTGGCGCATGAGGAAGCGGAGATCAAATGGATCGATTGCAACATCGGGTCGCGTCTGACGATGAAATATCCGGGCGTCGTAATGAAAGGCCGGAAAGCACGCGGGGAAGTGCTAAGCATCGCTCTCGCCGGAGATGGGCAGCATCAGGATACGGGAGCGAAGATGGTGCACGCGGCGGATGAGACCACCAGCAACATCATCTCCAAGAGTATCAGCATCGGGAAGGGCCGCGCGACGTATCGAGGGCTGGTGCACGTGCCAAAGCATCTCAAGCATTGCAAGAACAATACGGAGTGCGATGCGCTGTTGATAAACTCGCAGAGCAGGACGGATACATATCCGGCGATCACAGTGCGCGGGATTGGCAACGCCGTGCAGCACGAGGCCAGCGTAAGCCAGGTGAGCGCGGAGCAGATTTTCTACATGCAGCAACGCGGGCTGAGTGAAGCACAGGCAATGAGTCTGAGCGTGAATGGATTCGTGAACGACTCTGGTACGCCAGTTCCCGATGGAGTACAGCGTGGAATTGAAACGGCTGATCGATCTGGAGATGGAAGGTTCGGTCGGGTAGAGGGAGGCACCGACTCTCGAGGACGCTACGTTGTAAAAGGATGAGCACATCTCTGGCCGCACCACAGGAACAGGAACGGATCGCAAGCGAGGACGACACGGCATTGATCGTTTCGGGAGGGCCATCGCCGGACGGCGGCAGCGGGTGGTTCGATACAGTGCGGGCAACCGGATGGGAGAGCTTTCAGCAACTGCCAGCGCCAACGCGCACGGATGAGAAATGGCGCTTTGCTTCGATCAAGGCGCTTGGATCTGACGGCTATCGCAAGGCGCGTCCTGTCTCCAGCGAAGTGCGAGAACAGTTGATCGAGCGCTCGGTGGGCCTTGCGAAAAATGCGGGGCGGATGGTGTTCGCCAATGACGAGTTGCTTACGCGCGAAGCGCATTCGAAGGGGCTTGTCGGAGAAGGGGGTTATTTGGGAATCGATTGAAAAGGCGTCGGTGCAACACGAGGATATTCTTCGCAAGCATTTCATGACACAGGAGGTGGTGCTTGGTTCGCGAAAGTTCGCGGCGTTGCATGCGGCGATGGTGAAGTCCGGCACCTTTTTGTATGTGCCGCGCGGGGTCGAGATCGATCTCCCCATTGAGGTGTTCCACTGGCTTGATGGCGAGCGGGCTTCGACCTTCCCGCACACGCTTGTCGTCGCCGAGGAGATGAGCAAAGTGACGCTCATCGATTATTTTGAATCGACTGATGCGAACGCGAGCGGGTCTTGCGTGCGGAGTGAACGATCTGTATGCGGGGCGCGGCGCGCGAGCTCAACTATATTTGCGTGCAAAACTGGAGTCGGAAGGTCTGTCTCCTTTCACATCAATTCGACGGTGGTAAATCGGGACGCTTCCGCGCTGACGCTAAATGTAAATCTTGGTTCGGCTTATTCGCGCGGGCGAAAATGTAAGCCGTCTGGTCGGGCCTGGCGGCAGGAGCGATATGCTGGCTGTCTCCGCCGCCTCGGAGGGGCAGGAATTCGACCAGCGAACATTGCAAGATCATCGGCAGCCGAATACGACGAGCGATCTGCTTTATAAAAACTCGCTGGCAGACAGCGCACGCACGATTTTGCGGGCCTGATCCGAGTCGAGCCGCACGCACATCGGACGGACGCGTATCAGAAAGTGCGGAATCTTGCTGCTGAGCGACGACGCGGAGGCGAACTCCATGCCCGGACTTGAGATTCTCGCGGACGAAGTCCGATGCACCCACGGAGCGACGTCGGGACAGATCGATGACGATGAATATTTCTACCTTCTTATCGCGCGGAATCCCGCCGGCAGCCGCGCAGAGGTTAATCGTCGCGGGCTTTCTGAATGAAGTGGTGGAACGGCTGCCGGACCGGGCCATTCGGGAAAGGCTGCGCGGCATTGATCGAGGCGAAGTTTTCCGCCGGTTAGAATAGGCCAGGTGTTGTCCCGCCACGACGAATGAAGTGGATTGACTCTCTTGAAGCGCGGTTTGGGAATCTTGCCATACCGGGCCTAATCCGCGTGGTGGTGATGTTCAACGGGTTGACATACGCGCTGATGTTGAGCAACCCGGGTTACGCGCAATATCTCACGTTAATTCCAGCGAAGATCGCCCAAGGGCAGGTGTGGAGGCTGTTTACCTACATCTTCATCCCTCCGGCATTCAGCCCGCTGTGGCTGTTTATGGCGTTGATGTTCCTTTGGAATATGGGAGAGGGGCTGGAGCAGGCCTGGGGGGCGTTCAAGCTAAATGTTTTTTACCTTTGCGGGATGGCGGGATGCACGGCGGCCGCATTTTTCTTTGGAGGGGTCAACATGAACCCCTTTTTAAACCTCTCGTTGCTTTTCGCGTTCGGGACGGTGTTTCCGGACGAGGTGATGTACGTGTTCTTCATCCTGCCTTTGAAGATCAAGTGGATCGCCCTGCTCTCGTTCGGGCTCGTGCTCGCGACGTTCCTCCAATCGGGCGCCTCGGTAAAAATGGCGATCGTTGTTTCACTTTCAAATTACCTTCTGTTCTTCGGACCGCGGCTGATCGACAACGTACGGCAGAGGCGGACTGTCACGGCCCGCCGAATGGAATTCAAGCGGAAGGCCATGCCCGAGGATGAAGCGCTGCATCATTGCGCGGTTTGCAAGGAAACGGAGCTGACGAAGCCGGAGTTGGATTTCCGCGTCTCACGGGACGGCGAGGAGTACTGCACACTGCATCTTCCGAAAGCGCAGGCTGGCGGCTAATGGGTGTATCTCACCGCGCAGATGGCGAACTCTGGGCCACGGGTTGAGGCGACCCAACGTTCGATGGGTGTTCCGTCGGAGGCTCCGGCCACGTCCAATTCCTTAGATCATCGCTCCATGCCAGACCCAGGCTGGCGAAGTTGTCGAATCCACCCCGGGGATCTGACTCCTTGTAGGCCGATCCATGGAAGAACATCAGCGCCTTGCCCACGCGAGGATCTTTGCGCAGATCGAGGACAAACCCAGCGGTGAGACGCCCCTGCGCCCACGGCCACTCTTTGATCCCCAACATCAGCACGCCTTCGTTTCGCCACGTCTTGAGGTCGTTGCTTCGCTTCACCCCGATACCGGTGGCCGGCGAGTGGAAAAGCACATAGTCGGCGCCATCCACAATCACGCACGGATTTTCTCCCGCAGAAATATGGCTGTCGAGAGTCCATGTTTTGAGATCGCGCGACCACGAGAGACTGATGCCTTTCTGCTTATAGAAGCACCACCATTTGCCGGGGTCGTCCTTGTCTCGGATCAAAAACGGGTCGATCATCCGGCCCATCTTCTCCTGAGATACGTCAGGTCCCTTAACTTGCAGCAGTTCCGGAGGTCCCCAGTTCTCCAGATCCTTGCTGCGCATCGTCCAGACGCGGGAGTCAGCATTGCCAAAGCGGTCATGGTTGGGGCGTGGATAAGTTTGAAGGCACATTACCCACTCGTCTCCGTCGCGAACGACGTCTCCGGGGCTGCCGTAGTTAAGCTTTTGATCCCGAGGCGTAAAGATCTTCGGAGATGTCCACCGCGCGAGATCGCGGCTTTTACTCCAGGCGGTGTAGATATAGACCTCTTTGTTGTCTTCGACTTTGATGACCTCGAAATAGAGATAAAACCAGCCACCGTAATAAACGGCCGCCGGATCGCGGTAGGCCGTGGTCGCGTCGCCGCGGAATATCACAGGCGATGGGATCGACTTTAGATCAAGCGCGCCCACAGTTGGCGGCGTGGGATCGGCCCAAGCGGCGGTTTCAACCAAGCAAGAACAAACAAGGCAGAGGAGCAGGGCTTTCAACATGTTTTGTTCAGATGCTCAGCCGTCCGGATCTAGTGACCGAAGAAATTCCAGAATGAACGCAGGATTTTTTGAGGAACGTTCGGCTGGGTTCCGGTCGCTCGGGCTCCAGAAGCGGGTTTGCGCGCCGCCATGAACGCGGCAGAAATCCTTCGGGATGAGAGTTTCCGGCAGGTCGATCTGGTAATCCGCCCGCGCGGCCTGGCAGCCGGTGGTTGCAAGCCCATTGGATTCCGCGCAAACGTTGACGCGCCGCAACGGCACGGCGCAATCGAGCGGTGAAGCGGGGTAGCGTTGCGACGGAGCGGCGTTCATCACCTGCACCCAGATGGGAAGGGCAAGCGCGGCTCCGTAGCCCTTTTGCATAATGGTGGCTGGCTGGTCAAACCCGACCCACACGCCACATGTCAGCGATTTGGTGTAGCCCATGAACCATGCGTCCTTGTAGTCGTTCGTAGTGCCTGTCTTGCCCGCGGCGATCTTGTTAAAACCAAGGGAGCGCGAAGCCGCGGCGGTGCCTCGCAGCAGGACTTTCTGGAGAGTCGAAGAAATGAGCCAGCTCACTCCAGGGTCGAGTGGCGTGGTGGTGATATGAGCCGCCTGGTAGATGACCTGCCCATCCGCATCGTCAATCCGCTCGATGAGATAGGGCTGGTTGCGGGTTCCATCATTAGGGAAGACGGAGTAAGCCGCCGTGACATCGCGCAACTTGCCTTCGAACGCGCCCAAATAAATGGCGGGAACCTTGGGGACATCCGGGATGCCTGAGACATCGGCGAGTTTCCGCACTGCGTCCATACCGGCGAAGTTGCCGACGCGGGCGCTCATGGTGTTGCGGGACTGGATCAGCCCTTCGTCGGCGCGAAGGGTACCGCGATTCTGCCCGTCCGAGTTAGAGGGATTCCACGCGCCGGCTCCATGGATTTCTCCAGGGCGCAACGGAGCGTCATCAATGGCGGCACCCGGCAACAAGCCGCGCTGGAACGCCGCGGCGTAGACGAAGGGCTTAAAGGTGGAGCCGAGCTGGCGCGGGGAAAAGGCGCGGTCGAGTTTGCTATCTCCGTAGTCGCGCCCGCCGACAAGGGCGCTGATCCCGCCGGTGTGGTTATCGATGACGACGACGGCTCCCTGGAGGTAAGGGGTGGACATTCCGTAGCCATCCTCGGGAGCAGTCTGCGGCTTGCGAGGATGCGGGAAACCCGGGCGCGACTCGATCTTGCGCAACTGTGTTTCAACAGCGTCTCCGGCGGCCTTCTGCAACACCGGATCAAGACTGGTATAAACCTTGAGGCCGCCTTCTTTGATCTGGTCGTTGCTCAGGATGATGTTCAACTCATCGCGCACGGCATCCAGCGCGTAGTTCTGCTGAGGGGTCAGCGGCGGCTTGCGGGAGATGGCAACACGGCTGTTAATCGCCCTGTCAGCTTCCGCCTTGGAGATCATCTCAAGGCCGGCCATGCGGGTGAGGACGGCGTCCTTCTGGGCGACGGCGGCTTTGTAATTATTGAAAGGGGAGAACCGGTTCGGACTGCGGATCAAGCCCACCAGCATCGCGGACTCGGGAAGATTGAGTTGAGCGGCGTGTTTGTTGAAATAAGCGCGGCTCGCGGTCTCCACTCCGTAGAATCCGGAGCCAAAATAGATGCGATTCACGTAGCAACCGAGGATGTCATCCTTCGAGTAATTCCGCTCGATGCGCGCGGCGACGAAAGCCTCGAGGACTTTTCTATGCAGATTATGGCCGCCGAGGCGGAAACTATTCCGGGCGAGTTGCTGAGTGATGGTGCTGGCACCTTCCCGGACGGACATGCGCGTGAGATTGCGACCTATGGCGCGAGCGATGCCCCACGGGTCCACACCATGATGTTTGTAGAAGCGGGTATCCTCGCGCGCGAGAAGCGCCTGTACGAAGTGCTTTGAGACCTGGCTCAGCGGAACGATGATGCGGTCTTCGCCGCGGAGACGCGTGTAAAAGCGCCCATCCACGTCGTAAGCGGCGGAAAGTTCCGGCATATTGTCCACATCCTTCATGTTGAAGGTCTGCGCCCAAACGGCGTAAACGACGCATGCTCCCAGAAAGAGGAGCACCGCGAGAAAGGCCAGAAACCATAGGAGCCTCTTCGGCTTACTTTTTTTTGCCACTGCTGTCCGGGAACTATCCGTGAAAAAGGAAAATTATGAAGCGGGAAATATGGGAGGCGAGTAAAGGAGGCGGGGCGCCGCACTGGCCCAATCCCTGCTTTAGCTGTGGATGTGAGATATTTATTCCTGGTCATCGCTGGAGGAGCGGGATTCTTCTTCCTTTCAAGGACAGCGCCATCCCGCACGGAATCGACTGCTGCGGCAACGGCTCCGCCGGTCGCGGCTGTGGCGCAGATTACGCCCGCTTCCTACGATTACCTGAAGCGTTCGCTGGATCGGGCGCACGAGGTAACCGGCACGGTTCGCAAGCAGAAGAGCGAAGAAGCGGGATTTTAGCCGTTGCCCAGAGCGGACGAAGTGGAGGCGCTGCTCATTGAGGAAGCGCGGCGCTTGGGGAGCAAAAACAATGGGAGAGGTGACAGTCTCTATTAAGCTCCGATTTTCCTTGGCCTAGAGGTGATAATCGAGCGTCAGCAGCTCAACCGCACTACGATGCCCTCAAGGAACAAACTGTGGTCTCCATTCGGGAGGCGGACACGGAGAGCGAGCGCTACAACGGCGGTCGACGTTCATTCAATCCACTGCCGTAAGGCCCCGGATTGAGGTCATCGCGACGGCGCTCTTCTTCCCGCGAGGCCTGGGAAAAGACTTGTCACCCCATATCGGGGGACGAGAGAATAAAACCAGACATTCCAGCCATTTAACCGCCCATGGCGACCACCTTCATGAATACACCCAATGAGGGAGGAAACGATCATTAAAAAAATCTCCGAATCCATTCCAGGCTACGCCTACGGCGGCGACGCCGTTCCGAAGTCGTCAATTTCAGTTCAGGAACTGGAACAGATTAAAATCAGCGTCGGCTTTACTGAAGAGGACGAACGTTATCTGCGGCTTGCAGGTGAGGTGCTTGGCGACCAGGCAAAACAGATCGTCGAGCACTGGCGCAGTGGCATTATCGCGGGCATCCCCCATCTGGCCCGGCACTCCCGTTCCCCGGAAGGAAATCCGCTTCCCAATTATCTGGGGGCCAGCAATCAGCGATTTCAGCAGTGGATTTTGGACACCTGCCTGAGGCCATACGACCAAACCTGGCTCGACTATCAGCAGGAGATCGCCCTTCGTCACACGAGCCTGAAGAAGAACCAGGTGGATGGAGCGCAATCAACACCGCACGTGCCGTTGCGCGACATTATCGCCTTCATTCCCGTGATGAATGAGACGATCAGGCCCTTCATGACAGCGAAGGGACATTCTGCGGAGGACATCGAGAAGATGCACCTGGCCTGGTGCAAGTCGCTGCAACTACAAATTTCGCTTTGGACCGGTCTCTACGCCAGGCTGGCGCCCGACGAATGGTGATCTCTCAATTCGAGACCACCTTGGGTTTTCCTACCTTGGGGCAATGATAGCGGGGTTCGGGTTGTTACATGGGTAGAATATCACTTGACCCTTTGCTGCTCTGGAGGGAATGTAGCGGCCCTCACGGAGGAACTCTTATATGTCCAAGGTCTGCAGCATCACAAAAGCGCGTGTCTCAAAGGGGACGATCATCCATCGGCGGGGTATGGCAAAGAAAAAGGGAGGCGTGGGGCGGCATGTGACGGCAAACACGCCGCGGACGTTCACGCCAAACCTCAGGAATAAGCGGCTTTGGGTGCCGGAACTTTCAAAATTCGTTCGCGTGAAGCTGACGGCTCGCGCGCTGAAGACGGTATCGAAGAACGGGGCGTTCGCGACGTTAAAGAGCGCCGGGATCATTTAGCTCCCAAAGGGTTGTCTGATGGCTTATAGCGTGAAGTGCGCGGAGTCGGACAAGGTGTATTACCTGCATCAACGGCAGGAGCACTTTAAGAGCGGTCATCAGGTGAACCTGTATTTCTTCGCGGATGAGCTGGGTGACGAGGCTATCGAGGCGATGCCGAGCGGGTATGAAGTTTCCCAGAGCGCAAAGACCGGGTTGCCGGTTTTAAAGATAAAGGCGTAGAGTAGGGCGGCGCATCCGCTTACGAAGCGGGAGTCAAAGAGGGAATACTATGTCTGAGCCTGCACCCATACCCGCGACGATCCTGACCGGCTTCCTTGGCGCGGGCAAAACCACGCTGCTGAACTACATCCTGAAGCAGCAGCACGGCTACAAGTTCGGGATCATCGTAAATGAGGTGGGGGAGATCGGGATTGACTCGCAACTGGTGGAGAACCAGAGCGAAGAGATCGTGCAGATGAACAACGGGTGCGTGTGCTGCACCATCCGGAAGGATCTTGTGCGAGGCATCCAGCAGCTCCTGAAACGGGGCGGCTTCGATTATCTGCTGGTGGAAACCACCGGCATTGCCGATCCGGGGCCGGTAGCGCAGACGTTCCTAAACATCCCGGCGCTACAGAAGCATGTGCGCCTGGATTCCATCGTCACGGTAGTGGACGCCGAGCAGATCGAGACGCAGATGCGGGAGACGGAGGCGGCGCGGGAGCAGATCGCGATGGCTGATTTTGTTCTCCTGAACAAGACGGATCTGGTGGAAGGCGCTCGACTGAAGGAGGTGGAAGACTCCATCCGCCTGATAAATCCGCAGGCGCAAATCTTTCCGACAAATCACTCAGAGGTGAACCTGAAGGAGATGCTCGATATGAACGCGTTTGATGTCGATCAGAAGCTGGCGATCGATCCGAAGTTTTTGGACGAGCTGCAGACGCGGCATCACGGCGAAATTACCTCGTTCTCATTCCGTTTCGAACTGCCGTTCCACGTGGACCGGTTCGAGACATTCGTGCAGGAGTTATCGGAGCGGGAAAAGGTGTATCGCTCGAAGGGGATCGTGTCCATAGCTGGGAACCCGCGGCGGGCGATCTTCCATGGCGTGAACAACCGCTTCACGATCTTCTGGGATCGACTGTGGAACAAGGAGGAAACGCGAACGAGCCAGATCGTCTTTATCGGGAAGGGGCTGAAGCGGGACGAGATCGAGAAAGAGCTCCGCAAGTGCCTCGCGTAGTCGAGAGGCCCGGCGGTCCGGCATGCAGCAGCCATGCCTAAACTCCATACCGCCTTTGTTCTAGGCGCGGGGCTTGGGACGCGGCTGATGCCATTGACGGAGCGGCTGCCCAAGCCGTTGATTCCGGTGTGCCAAAAGCCGCTGATCACGTTCGCTTTCGATCGGTTGATCGACGCGGGGGCGCAGAATTTCGTGGTGAACACGCATCACGTGGCGGAAGCTTACGCGCGGGAGTTCCCGGACGGAGCATACCGGGGCAGGCCCCTATTCTTCAGCCACGAGGAGATCCTGCTTGAGACCGGCGGGGGGTTAAAGCAGGCAGAGGCCGCTCTCGGGGAGACGCCGTTTATTGTTTATAACGGGGATGTTCTTTCGAGCCTTCCGCTTGAGGGGCTGGCGGCGCGCGCTTCGCCGGAAAACGAGGTGACCCTCGTTCTGCGGTCGTCCGGCGGGCCGTTGCATGTGGCCTTGGATG
The DNA here is from genome assembly GCA_963828525.1 of uncultured Verrucomicrobiae bacterium. Lineage (GTDB taxonomy): Bacteria > Verrucomicrobiota > Verrucomicrobiia > Chthoniobacterales > Chthoniobacteraceae > CAWHEP01. The sequence continues at coordinate 44,041 of CAWHEP010000007.1, read as the reverse complement.
AGGCATCCACTCGGGTTCTGGATATCGGCGGACGGGCGGCAGGCCTTGCCGGCGGATACTTGTTTACCGGAATCTACGTCGTGTCGCCGCGGTTTCTGGCCAGGATCGCGCCTGGGGCGAAGGTATCGGTGATTCCTTTGTTCCTGGAGATGATTCGGCGCGGGGAGCGGCTGGGAGCTGTGGTGATCGATGAAGGAGAATGGTGGGACCTCGGCAGCAGGGAGCAATATCTCGCGGCGCATAAGCGCCTCAAAGATGACTTCGCCGAGGCGGGCGAGCCGCGCGCTGTTTGGCGGGGCTCCTCCGGTGTGGGTAAGCGAGACGGCGCGCATCGGGAGGAACGTTACGCTCTCTGGCGCGACGGTTGTAGGGGCCGGAGCGGAGATCGGCGACGATGCTTTCCTGCACGATTCCATTTTGTGGGCTGGAGCGAAAATTGCTTCCGATACAAGGCTCGAAAGTTGTATCGTGACAGCTGGCCGGGAGGCGCGAGGCGCGCATTCCGGACAGGATTTTTGACCCATGGCACACGCTCAAACTCTCATCGACCGGACGCTGATCCAATTCCCCCGCTTCGAAAAAGAGGGGATCGCGATCAACCCCATTGAGAAAGGGGGTTCCGACCGCAAGTACTACCGCATCCGCGTCAGTGACGCGCGATCATTGATCCTCGTAAAGTATGGCGGTCAGCGGGAAGAGAACCGTCACTACGTCAGGATCGCGGATTTTTGCGAACCATTGGCGTCCGGGCACCGGAAGTGTATTTCCATGATGAGGGGGAAGGGCTGATCTGGATGGAGGATTTGGGAGAAGATGATCTCTGGTCGTTCCGGGAAGAGAATTGGCACTCCGACGACGACCTTTGTATTGCGACGCGCTGGAGCAGTTATGCTTCCTCCATACGCGCGGCCCGGCAGCGCTGCATTCCTCCCCGCTGGTTTTGCAGAAAGAGTTTACAACGGCGCTTTACCGGTGGGAACAGGATTACTTTTTCGAGAACTGCCTGGGGCTGTATTTTGGAGTTGAGCGGGCGGCGATCGAGGGAAGATGCCAGTTGGACGCGCTAGGCGAGATCGCCAGGCGACTTGGCAGGCAGCCTCGAGCGCTGGCGCATCGCGATTTCCAGTCGCAGAATGTCATCATACGAGGAGGACAGGCTTACCTGATCGACTTTCAAGGTCTCCGGCCCGGGTTGCGGCAGTATGATCTGGCGAGCATCGTCTATGACCCTTATGTCGCGCTGTCGGCAGAGGAACGCGGGGAGCTGGTGAATTATTATAAGGAGTGCTGCGCGCGCGACGGAGTGGGCCTGCTGGAGAACTTCGATTCCATTTTCGATCTGTGCGCGATGCAACGGCTGATGCAGGCGCTGGGAGCGTATGGGTACCTTGGGATCGTGAAGCAGCGAGCGGAGTTTCTGAAGCATATACCGCCAGCGCTGGCAAACCTGCGGGAGGTGGTTGGCAGGATCGGAGCGCTGAAAAGCCTGGGAGAGTTTCTGGACGGTATTCGGTTTCCGATCTCTGCTTGTTAGGGGGCTGAGGGATTGAGGATGGGCGGGCGCCGCGGTGGAGTCGGCTCGCGGGATGGTCGGCTCGGCGAGGCTTCCTTACGTTGGGCTATTTCCGATTGCCAAGGTTTGCGGGTTGTTCGAATATCGAAGCTTGTGAGTCCAAACAGGCAGACTGTCGTGATCGAAAATGTGCAGCCGCTGGTGGATGGGGGGCGGTATCCGTAAAGCGCGTAATCGGGGAGGATCTGGCGGTGGAGGCCGATGTCCTGAAGGATGGGCATGACGTGGTGGGGGCGGTGTTGAAGTGGCGGAAGGTGGGGGATAGCGACTGGCACGAGACCGATATGCAGCCGCTGGGGAATGACCGCTGGAGCGGTGTATGCACGTTTTTTCGAGAACGCGCTGCACGAGTTCACGATTGAGGCGTGGGGAGATACTTTCAAGACGTGGCAGTATGAGTTTCATAAGAAGCACGAGGCAGACACGCCGGAGCTTTCCAGCGAAACGCTGGAGGGGGCGGAACTGATCGCGAACGCGGCGCGAAGGGCAAAAGGAACACAGGACGGGGACCGGCTGCAGGAGCTTTCCAGAAGGGTGAAGGCGGCATCGCCGAAAGAGGTGGATGCGATTGCGCGCTTGACGGAGCTGGAGGCGCTGATGGCGACGTGGGCGGGGCGGGCGGATTCGACGCAATACACCCCCTACCCTCTCGTAAGGGTGGATCGCGAGCGGGCCGCGAGTCGCGGCGTGGTATGAATTTTTTCCACGCTCCGCGGAAGGCCTGAGTGACGCGGGGTCCACTTTCCGGGACTGTCTCGGCCGCATCGATGACGCGCGGAAGATGGGGTTCGACGTGATATACTTTCCGCCGATCCACCCTATCGGGATCACGAACCGGAAGGGGCGGAACAACTCGGTGACCGCGCTGCCGGGAGAGCCTGGGGTGCCGTACGCGATTGGCGGACCTGCCGGGGGCCACAAGGCGATTGAACCCGCGCTGGGAACGTTTGAGGATTTCGCCTGGCTGATCGATGAACTGAAGGCGCGGGGAATGGAGCTGGCGCTTGATTTTGCGATCAACTGCTCGCCGGATCACCCCTACGTGACGGAGCATCCCGAGTGGTTTTTCAAGCGGCCGGATGGAACGATAAAATACGCTGAGAATCCTCCCAAGAAGTACGAGGACGTGTATCCGCTGAACTTCCATAACGAGAACTGGCGAGCGCTATGGGACGAGTTGACGGATGTCATCCTGTTCTGGGCGGAGAAAGGGGTTCGGATTTTCCGAGTGGACAATCCGCACACGAAGCCGGTGGGTTTCTGGGAATACCTGATCGGGAGGACGCAGGAGAAATACCCGGATGTGATCTTCCTTTCGGAGGCGTTCACGCGTCCCAAGATGATGAAGGCGCTGGCAAAAGCGGGCTACACGCAGTCCTACACGTACTTCACATGGCGCGGGTCGAAGCAGGAGTTGACCGAATATTTCACGGAGCTGACGGCGACCGCGATGAAGGATTATTTCCGGGGCAACCTGTTTACCAACACTCCGGACATACTGCCGTTCTTCCTGCAGGAGGGGGGTCGTCCGGCATTCCTCATCCGGGCGGTGCTGGCTGCCACGCTGTCGTCGGTTTACGGGATCTATAGCGGGTTCGAACTTTGCGAAAACGCGGCGCTGCCTGGCCGCGAGGAGTATCTGGATTCGGAGAAATACCAATTCAAAGGGCGAGACTGGAACGCGGCGGGAAACATCAAGGAATTCATCACACGGCTGAACAAGATCCGGCGGGAAAACCGCGCGCTTCAACAGTATGATAATCTGCGCTTTTATCGTTCGGAGAGCGAGGACATCCTCTTCTACGGGAAGATGAGCAAGTCGCGGGATAACATCATCCTGGTGGTGGTGAATCTCGATCCGTATCAGACCCGGCAGGGTTACATCCACGTGCCAGTGGAGGAGTTTGGCTTCATGGAGAGTGACACATACCAGGCGCATGATCTGCTGACCGACGAGCGGTATTTGTGGAGAGGCAGGCGCAACTTTGTGATCCTGCCGCCGCACAGCAAACCGGCGCATGTATTCCGGATACGGCGGTGGGTGGGACGCGAGCAGGATATCGATACGTATCTCTAGGAGACTGTTGAAGAGCTGCGACATGCCGCGCAAGAGTAATTTTCGGCGTATGGCAAGGCGCGAGTGGCGCGCATACCCGCTGCGGTCTGCAAGAAGTGAGCAACGCTGCAAAGACGCCCCAAATTGCTCTCGCCCTTCGGGTTGCGCCGCTTTTTGAGTTGTGCAGCGTTGCTCGTCACTCACAGATCACAGCGGATATGCTCGCTCCTCGCGCGTTGCCCAACTCAAAAATCGGCAGCAACGCGACATGCCCCAGTTCTTCAACAGTCTCCTAGGGAAATGAGCGCCTGTCTCTCCACAGGCGGGCTGCCGGATGCCCGGATACGGGAGATTGGGCGCTCCAGTCCCAGTGGCGGCGGTGTTCCGGGATTCCACCTCCCGGCGATGGATGGCTCTGTCGCGCAACAGTGCATACACTGCGGTCTATGCCTTCCGACTTGTCCCACCTATGACGCGACGAAGCTGGAGCGCAACAGCCCGCGGGGGCGGATCGCGTTGATGCGGGGGATCGCGGAAGGCAGCCTGGAAGTGACCCGCGCGTTTGGGGAAGAACTCTACTTTTGCCTCGGGTGCCTGGCTTGTGAAACCGCGTGTCCGGCGGGCGTAAGGTATTCGGCGTTATTTGAAAACGCGCGCGCGGATATCGAGCGGGCGGGTGTTCTGAGGAATTGGAAGCGGGATCTCGCGCGGGTGGTCAGCTTGCGGGGCCTGTTCGCGCATCCCCGGTTGCTGAGGGCGCTGGGGCGTTTGATATGGTTCTACCAGGCGACGGGTTTGCAGAACGCGGCGCGTAAACTGGGGCTGGTATATTTGCTCCCGGCGGCGGCCCGGCGCCTGGAACCACTTACGCCCCGAATCGCGAGGCGCTTTTCGGATGAACTGATCGGCGGAGTGGAACGGCCTGCCGCCGCCCGATATCGCGTGGGGATGCTGACGGGATGCGCGCAGGATTTGGTATTTTCAGGGGTGAACAGGGACACGGTCTCGGTGCTGGTTGAGAATGGTTGCGAGGTGGTGACGCCACGCGGTCAATTCTGCTGCGGCTCTTTGCACGCGCACAATGGTGATGTCGATACTGCTCGCGAGATGGCGCGCCGGAATATCGACATGTTCGATGTCGGCAGCCTGGACGCAATCGTGTCCAACGCCGCTGGATGCGGAACCCAACTAAAGCAGTATGGGCATCTGCTGGCTGGTGATGACCGGTACGCGGCGCGCGCGAAAGAATGGTCGTCGAAGCTGTACCATGTACACGAATGGCTCTGCAAGATCGGGATAAAAGCTCCGGCAGGAGCGGTGGCCGGGCGAGTCGCTTACCACGAGGCGTGTCACCTATGCCATGGGCAGAAGATCAGCAAACAGCCGCGCGAGATACTGGCAATGATCCCCGGGCTGCAAGTGGTGGAACTGCGCGAGGCGACGTGGTGTTGCGGGAGCGCGGGCATATACAACATAACGCAGCCGGAAATGTCCGCGCAGCTTCTCAAGCGGAAGCTCTCAAACATCGCGGAAACGGGCGCGGATATCGTGGCGACATCCAACCCCGGGTGCATGATCCAGCTCGAAGCCGGTTTGCGGGCGGCAAACTCGCCGGTGAAGGTGGCGCATACCATGTCGCTGCTGGCGAGAGCGTATGGGAGGGGCGGCTGACATGGAGACGCCCGGGCTTTTCTCGGTGACGGAAGTAACGCGCGCCATCCGCGAGGTGCTGGAGACAGACCTTGGGGAGGTATGGGTGCAGGGAGAGGTGTGCAACCACCGGCGGCAGGCGTCGGGGCACCAGTATTTCACGCTAAAAGATGAGAAATGCCAGCTCGGCTGCGTGATTTTCCACCGGCCCTACCTCAATCTGCGGCAGGCGCAACTCGCCGATGGCATGCTCGCGCAGGCGCGGGGAACCCTGACCGTGTATGAAGCGCGCGGGCAATATCAACTAAACGTCAATTTCGCGCAGGCGGCGGCGCGGGAGCGCTGCAGGCGAAATTCGAGGCGTTAAAAAGGAAGCTGGATGCGGAGGGGCTGTTCGATGCCGCGCGGAAGAAACCGCTGCCCCGCTTTCCGCGGGTGATCGGGATCGTGACATCGCCAACTGGCGCGGCGATCCGCGATATGCTGAACGTGCTCCATCGAAGAGCCCCGTGGGCGCGGGTGGTGATAAATCCGGTCCGGGTGCAGGGCGCGGGCGCGTCGGTGGAGATCGCGGCGGCAGTGCGCGAGTTTCAGGGAAGCGCGGGTTTGCCAGCGGTGGACATCATCGTTGTGTGTCGCGGAGGCGGAAGCGCGGAAGACTTGTGGGAGTTCAACGAAGAGGCAGTGGCGCGGGCTATCTTTGCCTCAAAGATACCGGTGGTCTCGGCAATCGGGCATGAAATCGATTTCACGATATGCGACTTCGTCGCGGATTTAAGGGCACCCACTCCCAGCGCTGCCGCCGAACTGATCGTTCCAGACGCGAAGGAACTGGATGCACGGTTCGCGCGGATGGGAGCGCAATTGCAGCGAAGCGCCGAGACGCGAATCGAGCAGTGGAAAAGCCGGCTAGCGCTTGCAAGCCGCGGCGTTCAGGATCCAAGAAGGCTGGTCGAGGAGTCTTTCCAGCGGGTCGACCTGCTCGAGGAAACGCTGCGCCGGAACATGTTGTCACGGGTCGCGCTGCTGAAGCAGGCAATAACCTCGTTTCGGGCTGTGCTGTATCAGCATCGACCTGACCAGGTGACAGAGTTGAAGCGGCAGCAGCTGGGCCGGGCGACCGGGCGGCTTTCGGAGCAGATGCGCGCCGCGCTGGAGTCGAGCCGGGCGCGGCTGCGCCACGCGGACGGGCTGTTGCGCGTGCTCGCGCCGCAAGCGACGCTGGAACGGGGCTTCAGCATCACCACAGACGAGACGGGGCAGGTGGTGCGCTCAATCAGCCAGACGCGGGCGGGCATGGTTCTCCGCACACGGGTCGTGGACGGAGTGGCGACATCGCGGGTCGAGACGCAGGACGCGTCTTTAAACTCGGCTGCATCCGAGACTGGAACGGTGCCGCACCTCGTCCTATCCAAGCTTTCAGAATGATACCGTTTTACCTCTGAAATCCAGCCTACTCACATTTAATCGATGCCTATTTTCACCCGCATTACGGTATCACTTTTGGTGTCAATTCGAGGGACGATACAGGTTGGAAATGGGGTTCAACGAACCCCAAGGGCGAGACAGTCAATGTTGACAAAATTACCTTATTCTAAGACAATGTCATACAATTCCAAATGGCAAAATCTTTCACTTTTATCGAAACGGATGTGTTTACGAAGCGCATCGTCAAGATGGCTGATGACGAGACTTACGCCGATCTCCAAGCCGAGTTGGTAAAAGACCCGACGAAGGGCAACATCATTCAGGGAACCGGCGGTCTCCGTAAACTCCGCATGGCCGCTCGGGGAAAAGGCAAGCGCGGCGGCGCGCGAGTGATTTACTATTTTGTTCTGATTGAGGAGATAATTTATATGATTTTCGTTTACGACAAAGGTGAAGCAGACGACCTAACCGCAGATCAAAAGAAAACACTGAAAGCCACGGCCCAGGGGATTGCTGAACAACATCGGAGAAAATGACATCATGAAAAAAGAACTCTTCAACGAACTTCAGAAAAGCATGGAACAGGCGCTGGCCCATTCCCAAGGCAAGATCACATTGCGAACCAAGCAGGTGCCCGTTCCTAAAAAAGTCACGGCTCTTCCTCCCAGGGAAATCCTCAAACTTCGGAAACGACTGGGGACCAGTCAGGCCGTTTTTGCCCGTCTTTTGAATGTTTCCACCACCACGGAAATCAAGTGGGAAACTGGACGGCGCAAACCATCCGGCGCGGCACTTCGTCTCTTGGACATTGCGATCAAGAGGCCAGAGATTCTTTACGCGGTCTGATCAAAGTCCGACGGGTAGTAAGCCGGTCTTGGTTATGGTTCGTTTGTCGAGCGATGAATCAACTCGGGTCAGAATCAATTGGAGGTCGTAGTCGTCCCGGATAGTTTTGCCAGGCGTGCTCGCGCCGCAAGCGACGCTGGAACGGGGCTTCAGCATTACCACGGATGAGGCGGGGCAGGTGGTGCGCTCAATTCGACAGGCGCGGGCGGGCATGGTTCTCCGCACACGGGTCGTGGACGGAGTGGCGACATCGCGGGTCGAGGCGCAGGACGCTCATTGAAATTGGTTGCATCCGAGACGGGAAGCGTGTCGCACCCCTTGACGATACGGTCTGCACACAACCATAAAACAATGTGCGCACGTATGTTAAATACGCGGGCCGCGCAAAACGCGCTTCCCGTGTCAGTCCATGCCACACGATTGAGAAATATATGAACCAAGAAGACACACAGACACACTCGCAATTTTCCCGCCGCTCTTTCCTGCGGCGCGGCGCAATCATGGGGGCTGCGTTGCCCCTGGCCGGCTACCTGACGAGCGCCTTTGGGCAGACGCTCACAGGAGACACCCCCACCTCTGGCGATCTCGCCATCCTAAACTTCCTCGCCGCGGCGGAACTGCTGGAGACGGATCTCTGGGATCAGTACACCGAACTGGCGCTGAATAACGCGCCATACCGGGCGGCGCTGTCGGCAATCGACATCAACCTTCCAGAATACATCCTCGAAGATTTCCGCGACGAGAACAGTCATCAAAATTTCATAAACAGCTACCTGGTTTCAGTCGGCCAGCCCCCAGTGGACCTGACCCCGTTTGCGACCTTGCCCGGGTCGTCCGCCAGCGGATCTTCAGGCAAAAAGCGGCTGACCAACCTAGGGGCTCTGACTGTGGACACCAGCTACGTCCTGCGCTATCGCGAGCAGGGAAATCCTGATTTCGGTGACACATTCCCGCAGGTGGATAACATTATCGGGCAGCCCACAATCCCGCTCACAAACGGGTTGAGCGCGTCGAAGTTGACGCAAATCGCGACGGCTGCCTCGTTTCACTTTGGCGACATCGAGCAGGGCGGCAGCAGCCTTTACGCTAATCTGACACTGAAAGTGAGCGCTTTGGATACATTGATGATCCTGGCGTCAATCGGACCGACAGAATTCTATCACCTCGCGACGTTTATGACGTCGCTGCAGGGTGACTTCAAGAACCAGCGCGCGTTTGCGGCGGACAGCATGCCAGCTCCGTGCAAATTCCTATCGGCGAGCCTGCCTCCCAGTTCCGTTCTCCGCCCGATCAGCACCGCAAATGCCGGAGCGGTGGCGACAGTGACGCACCTCGCGAACTCCGGTTTGTTCACCGGCCAGAGCCAGGCGTTCTTCGACGCGGCGACGGCGCTCGCGACAAATGCCGATGCCGCAGTGCGCACGGTCACGGCGTAGAGCTGAGACAGAGTTCTTTTACTCAGGCTGGCTTCTCTTCCTCGCGGAGAGAAGCCAGTTTGCTTTTCAGGGGCAACCTTAGCTCGCAGGACGCGTCAGGGCGCTGGATGGTCTGATTGCCATTTAATGACCTGACCACGGGCCCGGGCGAATTCTTCTTCAAGCTGGAGCAACAGCGCCGTCACTTGGGCGGGAGTTGCGGTGCGCGCGCCCTTTTCAAGAGCCGCCGCGATGTCCCTGAGGCGCAGCGCGCCAACATTGTTCGCGCCGGACTTGGCGGGATGAACCGCTTTGCTGAGGGCATCCATATCGCAACGCGACTGAGCGGCCTTTGCGGCAGCGATCCTTGTCGGGATGTAGTCAAGAAAGACGTCGAGCATCTGCCGGACAAAAGCCTCGCCGCCGAGCTTATGAAGGTCAGCAAGGACGGACTCACTCAACGGCGCGTCGGGCATTTAGAAGCCATTTTCGAAAAATGGCATGATCGTTGCTACTCCAAAAGACCCGATGATAAAAGCGAATTGTCGGGATCGGTTCACGGCGGAGGATTTTTCATTCGTCGTGAAAACACTGAGCAAGTCACGCAGCGCGGCGGTAAGCCTAGTGGAACTGCTGGCTGATCTAGAATCTCGGGACACCATTCTCGACCATGATCTCCTGTTCCAAGCTGTGTTATCTCAACGCGGTAACCTGTCTATTTCTCCACAGTTCTATTTCTATATTCTCACTCGGCGTGTATTAAAAGAGACAGGCATTGCTAACAGACATCTCGCGGATTACGTCGCCTCGCTATTGGAAGCCTTTTCGCGAACCGCGCGGCTGAACTCGCCCGTAGCGGCTGGCGGCAACCCGGTGGAATACATCTCTGATATGCTGCTTGCGCTGCGGAACGCCTCACCCGTGCAGACATTCCTCATACGGGCGCATGTAGGCAACTATTCGCTCTTTCTGTGCGGCATCTTTCCCGAGAGCGTCCAACGCAGGCGGGAACGCGGGGCACCGAACTTCTCTTTCTACGAGGAGATGGGACGCCTGAATTATAATGTGGTGGCAAGCCACTCGGTGGCGCGGACGGCGGACTTGAGCAGCATCTATGAAGCGCTTGCGGCTGATTTCCACCCGATCCGTCTCGCCTTGAATCACCTCTCAGACCGTCTATTGAACCTGGACGCTGATTACGCGCCCGCCGCCGCATTGATCTCATGAGGGCCACATTATTCAGCGAGATACAGGCGCTTTTTGAAAGGACTGTACGCGCGCACGGGGATCAACCTTGAAGATTGCATCATAGACAGCGCGCGTTGCAAACAACTGAGCCGGCTGGCAGGGGCGTCCGCCCGCGAGCTGAGTGATATCGCGCGCACATTCCTGCGCAGGTCTAATGATCAACTCTACGTGGGGATTTACTATTCGCGGTGGTTGATTGATCAACTGGAGAAATACGATCCGCGGACTGAACTAAGCGACTCGAACATCCGTTCGGTGATTGCTTTTGTGGAGGAGATCAACCACGCTCTGCACGCGTCGCTGCAGTTCAAGTCGGGCATCCGGGAGATCGGCAGCGAAGACTTTGCGAGGAACCTCGAGTTGCAGGCGCAGGTGGATACTTACCTCGTGCTGCTGCTCTTCATCGCGTTCTTCCGCAAGAGCCAGAAGGTCGCGAACGCAGATCGCCGCTGGCTGAGATTCCATCTTTTCTGCGCGCAGACGCCAGGAGCCTATGCCGACCCGAACCTGCGCGGGCGGTATATGGAAACAAACGAACTGGCCAGGGAATACACCCAATACCTGGACGCCCTGAACGCGGCCCGGCGAGTGGATGAGATCCGAAACTTCCACGCTCTGGATTACAAAGCGAAGAAAGAGCGCATCCTTGCCCTGAAGGACGTCGAGAAAAAGGCGGCGTAGGCTCGCCATCAGGACCAGAGATTGGGCTGACGCGCCGCCATCAAGGCAGCGCGGGCTTGCGGCAGGGGGAGAATCCCCTTCATTGTGCAGGCACATGAATATCAAGACCTTCACGGGAGGCATCTTCGACACGAACTGCTTCCTCATTGAGAACGGGGAACGAAATATCCTGATCGACGCGCCGCAGGATAGCGCCGCGTGGCTAGAGGAGAGCGGCTACAAGGTGTCGCTCCTCCTCCTGACGCATGGACATATAGATCACGTGGCGGACGCGGCGCGGATCAAAAGGGAGCATGGATGCCGCGTGGGTTACCATCCAGACGGCATCCGGCTGCTTACGGAGAAAAACTTCCTGCGCAATTATGGTTTCGACTTCGATGTGGAACCGGTGACGGCGGATTTATCGATCGTGGAGACTGCTTCCGCGAATTACGAGGGGATCGACTTCCAGGTGCTTGAGGTGCCTGGGCATTGTCCGGGGAGCGTCTGCTTCTTTTCGAGCTCGGAGCGGTTGCTTTTTGGCGGAGATGTATTGTTCGCTGGGGCGGTGGGAAGGTGGGACCTTCCCGGCGGTGACCGTGATCTCCTCTTCAGCGGCATTCGCGCCAAAGTTCTGCCGCTCGGCGATGATGTCACGGTGCTATCGGGACACGGACCATCGACGACGATCGGAAGGGAGCGCGCTTCGAATCCTTATCTGGTTGGGGCGGAGTGGAGGTGAATGAGGATTTTACGACGCTACGGTTCTTCGCCTATTGGGGGTTCTGTTCTTTGCTGGAGCGTTTCATCAAAGTCATCCTGTCTGTATGTGTCCGGGAGAAGCTCAGTCTGGCTCGGGAACGCGACAGACAAATCTAAATCGGCGAGTTGATCCCTCACTTTAAAAATATCACCGTCGCGAGTCAGGATCTCCTTGCAGCGGTGGTGCAAGGCTGTAGCGACATGGATTGAATCCATCGGCTTTAGGAAGACATGTCGCTTCCAACGCAAACTTCGAGCGAGTTCAAAAATTGACTGGATTGGTTGGGTCAAAAAAACGCCAGACTTACCAGATGTTAGAAGCTCTGAAAAAAAGCGCTGAGTATTCGCGTTCGGCACGGGCTGCGCCGGGTCGCCGAGGTGCAAGCACTCAGCGATCGTAACCGACGAAGTAATCACGCGGATAACGCTGTCGCGAGACGCGGCTAGAAGCCTCCGCATGTGCCACACGTCCCGTTCCCTCTCCGCATGTTCTCATCGGCGGGGGCCATCTTCATTCCGGCCTTCGCCTTCGCCATGTCAATGAAGGGTGGAGTATCGACGTAAATCTTAGCAATTTCAGCCATCGTCTCTTACCCGTTCTACAAATTCCTCGGTCGAGAGGGAGCCAGTAATATCCGGCTTACTACCGATGAACGATTCGTAAAACGCCAAGGAGAAATCTGGCGCGGGGCGGAACTCGGTTGCGTCGATACATTCCACGACACCTTTGGCTAAATCTTCGGTTACGTTGCCCTCGACGAAGATTACCGCCCCCGGTTCTTCCATCGTGTCCACTACCGCGTGATACATCTCTTGCTTGAAGTAGCAGTCGATGAGAGCGCGGCTCGACAGCTCCCGGAGAACAAGTTTTGGCTTCTTGGTTTCTTTGAAAAAGGCATGAACGATGCCTTGAACCTCTCCGTAATAATTCGCCTTTCGGGCGTTTTCTTCGTGGATTTCTTCCGCCAGTTCAGGGGTTAAGGCAAACCAATCACGCGGCTCAGCTTCTCCATTCACATAAAGCCCAAAGCGGATAACCTCATCCGGGTCTATTTGCTTGCCGATTTCGCCATACTGACGCCGAGTAGATGGGCGGATGAGAGTAGCTATTTCAGCGTCGAAATCGCCAGCGAACACGGCTCGTAAAGCGCGGCGCCCCTTTTGCTCGGTTTGCGCATCGACGGAAAGTCGCTCGCAATCAAACATCACCGAGCCATCTTTGAAGTTACACGCTATCCAGGTCCTCAGAAGGCAGTCCTATATCCGAGGCCAGCATGGACAAAAATACCTTCGTATCCTTGGCAATAGCCGCGAGTTTTTCCAGCGGGATACCGACGCGACCTTCGTTTAGTTTTAGTCTGATTTTAAGGCTAGCCATTGAATCAGGCCTCAGTTGGATGAGTCTTGGTACCTTAGACGCTCCCTCGCCTATCCGCCAATTGCTAAAACAGCCCGCTCTTCATTACGCCTGCTTTACATCTTCTCCGGCGCGCCTATGCCTAGCAGGCCCAAGCCGAGCTTGAGGACGCGCGCGGTGAGATCGCAGAGGGCAAGGCGTGTGCTTTGGGAAATGCCCTCAGCCTTTAAAACGGGGCACTCTTCGTAGAAAGCGTGGAAGGTGTTCGCCAGTTCATAGAGCGCGTTGGCCAAGATGTTTGGCCGAAAATCATCCAGCACCTGCGGCACGACCTCGCCGAACTGGAAGAGCTTTTTGGCGAGCGCCAATTCCGCTGGCTCGACAAGAGCATACGATTGAGCGGCGCTGTCCGGCTGAGAGGTCGGACGGAGCTGTTCAAGCTTCCGGAATATGGAGCGTATGCGCACGTAAGCGTTTTGCAGGTAGGGAGCGGTGTTGCCCTGGAATGAGAGCATCTTGTTCCAGGAGAAGATGTAATCCGTCATCCGATGCTGGGAGAGTTCAGCGTACTTCACGGCTCCCAGGCCTATGATTCGGGTGATGTCCCGTTTCTCGTCCGCTGAAAGCTCCGTCTGTTTTTCATCGATGATGACGCGGGCGCGTTCGAGAGATTCGTTGAGCAGATCGCGCAATGGAACGTTATCGCCAGAGCGCGTTTTCATGAGCTTGCGGTCTTCGCCCAGAATGCTGCCAAAGGCTATGTGGTGGAGATCGCAGTGAACGCCCATGCGTTTCGCGGCGGCAAAAATCTGCTTGAAATGGAGTTGCTGCGGAGCGCCGACCACATACCAGAGCGTATCGCGATCCAGGCGGGAAACTCGGTATTCGATGGTGGCGAGATCGGTGGTGGCATAGAGAAAGCCGCCATCACTTTTGCGAATGAGGCACGGATCTTCCTTAAGGGCGGGGTCGTCCGGGAAGAAGATGCAGACCGCGCCCTGGCTGACCTGCGCGGTATCGCTGGCGAGGAGGCGCTCGACGAGAGGCTGCAAGGCGTCGTTATAGGAGCTTTCACCGATCCAATAGTCGAACTGGATATCCAAAAGCCCGTAAATCTCTTCGAAGGAATGGCGCGACCACTCGACCGCGCGTTTCCACCAAGCGAGGTTTTCAGCATCGCCCTGCTGCAACTTCACGAGCTCCTCCCGGCAAGCCTGGAGCACTGTTTCGTCCGTAGCGGCTGCCCCATCGACGAGGCGGTAGAGACGCACCAGTTCCTCAACCGGGCTGGTTTCCAACGCGGCGTCGTCCCGGAAGTGTTTAAGGCCGTAGATTATCTTGCCAAACTGGGTGCCCCAGTCGCCGACGTGGTTATCGGTGATGACATCGTGACCCAAGAATCGGGCGGTTCTTGCGAGCGCATCTCCCAGGATGGTGCTGCGGATGTGGCCGACATGCATCGGCTTCGCGATGTTCGGGCTGCTAAAATCGATCAATATCCTGCGCGGCTGGGCTGTGGCGGGAACGCCGAGACGGGGATCAGAAACGAGGGCGGACAAACGCGCGGAGAGGAAATCGGCGCGGAACCGGAAGTTTATGAACCCGGCTCCCGCGATTTCCGGCGGATCGCAGATGTCCGTGACATCGAGCCGGGAAATGATTTCAGCCGCGACGGCTCGCGGGTTCATCTTCAGCGGGCGGGCGGCCACCATGGCGGCGTTGGACTGGTAGTCCCCGAAGCGCGGTTCAGCGGATATGGAGACGCCGGGAGGGACGGCGGCATAGCCGTCGAGAGCGGTTGCCAGCTTTTCCTCGAGGAGGGCGCGCAGCGTCTTCATGCAGAATGATGCGGTCTCCGCGAGACCTGGATCAGGCGCGGCATTCCGCCGCGACCCGCTTCATTTGGGAGTGGCTGGGACGGAATCCTTGAAGATGGACAGGATGTCCTCGGCGGTGCCCGCGGAGGCGAGACGCTCCCGGACATTTCTGTCGTTCAAGAACTTTGCAATCGCCGCCAAGGTGCGGAGATGGGTCTGAAACTGATCTTTCGGCACTATGAAAAGGACGATGAATTTAACGGGAGCGTTATCGAGGGAATCGAACTCGATGCCGCTGGTTGATCTGCCGAATGCGGCGACGACCTCGGACACGCGATCTGAAGAGGCGTGGGGGATGGCAATGCCAAAGCCGATGCCCGTGCTCATGGTCTCCTCGCGGGCGCGAAGGGCCTGGAGGACGACCTCGCGATCCTGAGGTTTTACGTGGTCCCAGGCGGACAAGGACATCGATCAACTCCACGATAGCTGACCACCGCTCGGCGGCTTTCATCTCCGGGACGATCTGGTTTACCGTCAATAAATTACCCAACGTCATTCGCTTGCCTTGCGGCGTTGGCGACTTTAGCAATGCGGCCCGCTTTGACAAGTGGGATTTGTTAAACTCGGCAAACCCGGAATTTCGTGGCGAAGGGGCTGGAGTTGGGATAAAGCAGGTTGGATGAAGATCTTGATGGCGAGCAGCGAGATGACGCCGCTGGCGCGGACGGGCGGCCTTGGAGATGTGCTGGAAGCGCTCCCGGCGGAACTGCAAAGGCACGGGCACGAGGTAAGCGTGGTGCTGCCATACTACAGGAGCATACGCGAGAACCGCTCGCTGAAGGTGAGAACGACCGGGGTGGAGGTGAGCATACAGGTGGGCGCCAAGAAGCTGGACGCGGAGATCATGGAGTGCGTGGCTCCGAACGGCGTCCAGGTGTTCCTCGTGCGGCGGGACGAATACTTTGATCGCTCGGGGCTTTATGGGGCAGATGGGCGCGCTTATGATGACAACGCGGAGCGCTTTATCTACTTCACCAAGGCGGTGATCGAGCTGGCGGCCAGGATCACGCCCGCGCCGGAAATCATCCATTCCCACGATTGGCAGGCAGCGCTGGCTCCGGTATTCGCGCGGGATCATGGGCTGC
Organism: uncultured Verrucomicrobiae bacterium; assembly: GCA_963828525.1. Taxonomy (GTDB): domain Bacteria; phylum Verrucomicrobiota; class Verrucomicrobiia; order Chthoniobacterales; family Chthoniobacteraceae; genus CAWHEP01. The sequence continues at coordinate 28,084 of CAWHEP010000007.1, read as the reverse complement.
CTTTCAAGACGGTGCTGACGCTGCATAATGTCGCTTTCCAGGGAAGCTTCTGGGGAGTGGACTTCAGCCTGACAAACCTGCCGGGATCTTACTTTTCGGCGGGTGGCGTCGAGTTTTTTGGCAAGCTCAATTTCCTCAAAGGCGGAATCCTTTACGCGGACGCGATCACGACGGTGAGCGAGCGGTACGCCCGCGATATCCAAACCTCGGAATACGGTTGCGGGCTCGACAAGGTGATGCGGGAGAACGCGGGCCGCATGACCGGCATCCTGAATGGCGCGGACTACAGCGCGTGGGACCCGGCTACGGACCGGCACATCACGAAGAACTTTTCTCCCGGTGATCTGACGGGCAAATACGGTTGCCGGGAAGCGTTGCTGCGAGAATACGCGCTCCGGGAGAAGCCGCGAGGGCCGATCTTTTCAATGACGTCCGGCGCGGGAGACCAGAAAGGACTGGACGCGCTGTTGCCTCTGGTGGATCGCCTGCTGGCTGACGATGTCCGCCTCATCCTGCTGGCGGAAGGCGAGATGACCCACGAGCGGGAGTGGCTGATCGCGAGCAAGCGATACAAAGATCGATTCGCGATGGTCCGTGAATCGGACGAGAGCCGCGCGCGGAGGGTATACGCGGGTTCTGACATCACGTTGATGCCTTCACGAATCGAACCCAGCGGCCTAACAGCGATTTACAGCCTAAAGTATGGCGCTATCCCACTGGCAGCGGCGGCGGGCGGCATCCACCAGATCGTGCGGGACTGTGACCCGACGACCGGAGAAGGGAACGGTTTCCTCTATTTCGACGCGTCGCCCGAGGCGCTGTGGGACGCGATTGTGAGGGCCAAGAAGGCGTTCGCGGATGTCAGGGCCTGGGAAGCGCTCACCAGCCGCGCGATGGGGAGCGACTTCTCGTGGGAAGCCGCAGCGGTGGGGTATGAAAAAGTTTACGAGTGGGTTCTGGGCGGAAGCGCCAAGGTCTGAGAGGCGCGGCATTGACCGAGCCGCGTCCGCAGCGGAGGCGCGCCAGCTGTAGCGCTCCCGATCAGGAAAACGCGACGTCTTTGCCGGGGTCGGTCTCGTAGTCGAGGGCAAGACGCTCGGTGGTGTGCGGATTGATGATTTCCGCGACGTATTTCATGTGGAGAGGATCCTCCATGTAGTCGGCCATCTTATCCGTGGATTCGAAGTCGAGGGCGATGAAGAAAGGCCACTCGGAGGCGGGATCGATGCCCTTGCCGCATTTGATACTTAGAACCTCCGGGATCTTCAGAAGAGTCATCCTGGTACTCAGCAGCATTTGCTCCAGTTTCTGAGGCGTGACCTCGGGCTTGAGCTTGAAAAGGAGGATGTGGTGAACCATGGCGCGAGTTGTTTTACGGGGTGAGACCAAGCGTGGCAAGGAATAATCCGCCGCTGGATTCCTGAGCACAAAGCGAGCCCGAATATGAGCGGCGGAGGGCGGAAAAAACAAAAAAGGCATTCTGGTCAGATCACAGCGATCAATGTTCCAAAATGCCTTTTTTACCCCGCTTTTGCCGTTCAGGCGAGTTTCCCGTTCCCTCATGGTAACGGGCGGACGACCGTCAACGAGGTTCTGACTTCCAACGAAGGCATGTCATCCCACTCATTAAACCCAGCCTCCTACTAATTATTCAATATCGGTCCGGGAAGTTTCGCCTTGTATCGCGAACAACGCAGGGTAATTCACACTCCCGCTTTCGGGAGAAAATCCAAAAATAATCAAAGATCGGTTACTCCCTGAACTGAACCTCAAGTTCACTCTTCAGGCGGTCCTTTAAACGCGCGTGGGCCGCGTTGACCTCTTCACTGGTTAATGTCCGATTGGGAGAACGATAAGTCAACGAATATGCGAGAGACTTTCGGTCGAGAGGGAGCTTCTCGCCGGTGGGGTCATTGAAGAGATCAAACAGTTCAACGCGCTCCAGCAGGGGTTCACGGGCACTGTCGATCACCTCCTGGATGCGGGCGTGAGGAATTTCCAGAGGCGCAAGCAGGGCGATGTCCCTGGAGACGCCGGGGTAGAGCGCGACATCAGACGTTTTCGCGCCGCGAACTGGCAGGGGGCACGCGGAGAGATTGATCTCGGCAACCAAGATGGGCGAAGCGAAACCGATGTCGCGTCCGAACGCGGGCCAAAGGACGCCCGCAAGGCCAACAGGCTCCCCATTCAGGGAAAGAGTGAGCGACAGGGCGAACGCCGGGTTGTCGGCTGCCTGAAAGGAAATGGCTCCGAGTCCTAAGGCCGAAAGCGCGCCTTTGAGATCAAACAAGTCCGCGGCGCGAGGGCGCGGCTCGCGCCATGAACGGGCGGCGACTGCACCGGTGAGGAGGATACCGAGGTTGGTCTGTTCGCCGCCGCCAACGAATACGCGTCCTACTTCAAACAGACGCAAGTCCTTTGTGCCAAGGCGCGCGTTCGATTCGGCGACGCGCGTCAGACCTGGCAGCAGACTGGGACGCAAGAGGGTCTGCTCCTCATTGAGGGGGTTGCGAAGCGGCTGCGCTTCCAGGCCGAAGGCTTGCGCGGCTTTGGCGGAGACCAGCGATAGCGAGCGCGTTTCGAAAAAGCCCTGTCCGGCAAGGTTTTGGCGCAGCGCGGTTTCGCGGTCGTAAGAGAGATCGGCGAGGCTGCCTGGAGCGTATCGCGCGGAGCATTTCGGCGGAATTGAATCCATGCCAACAACCCGCATCACTTCCTCGATCAAGTCGATCTCACGGGGAAGATCATGCCGCCAAGGCGGGATGATCCAAGTCGTGGAATCCGCTTCTCTCGCGCTGATCGAGAGACCAAACCCCGCGAGGATCGCATCCACCCTGGGCGCTACCAGCGAGGTGCCCAAAACCTGATTGCAGCGTTGATAACGAAGCGCAACCCGTGGGCGTGAGGATTCGCTCCACGCGACCCCGGCGGTAGAGAGAACGCCAACTGAACCGCCAGCGACCTCGCAGATCAGTTCGACGGCGCGGCGGGCGGCAGGCAGCACACGAGCGGGATCGACACCGCGCTCAAACCGGTAGCTGGAGTCACTGCCAAGCGCCAGACGGCGGGCAGTGCGACGGACAGAGGCGGGGTCAAAAATGGCGGCTTCCAGGATGACCTCGGTGGTGGATGAGGAAACGCCGCTCTCCTGGCCGCCCATCACCCCAGCCAGGGCGAGCACCCGCTGGGAGTCGGCAATGACAAGGTCGCGCGCGTCCAAAGACCGCTCCCGACCATCCAGAGCGAGGAAACTCTCCCCCTCGGTGGCAAAGCGCACACGGATCGCGCCCTCCACCTTGGCAGCGTCGAAGGCGTGGAGAGGCTGGCCGGTCTCCATCATCACAAAGTTCGTGATGTCCACGATATTATTGATCGAGCGAAGGCCGATGGCTTCGAGTTTCCTCCGCATCCACTCCGGGCTGTCCGCGACACGCGCGCCTGAGACGCGCCAGGCTGAATAGAAAGGGCAGAGCGCGGGAACGCTTATCTCGACACCGGCGGAGGTCGGCGGAACGTCCGGCGCGAGCGGGATGGAGTCGCTCCATGAGGTCGCGGTAAGCGCGGCGATCTCGCGAGCCATGCCGGCATGGCTCAGGAGGTCAGGGCGGTTCGGAGTTATTTCCAGATCAAGGACGGTGTCCGCCGGGTAGAGTTCGGCGAGGGGCCGGCCCACAGTGGCATCGGCGGGAAGTATGAGCAGGCCGTCGTCATCGCTCGTCAGCGAGAGCTCTCGCGCGCTGCAAAGCATGCCCTCTGAGTCCACGCCACGGAGTTTGCTGGCCTTGATCTTGAACTCGCCCGGGAGCACAGCGCCAGGAAGGGCGAGCGGCACTTTGTCCCCTACCCTGTAGTTCTTCGCCCCGCAGACGATCTGGCGCGGCAAGGCGCTTCCGTCGTTCACCTGGCAAACGCTCAAGCGATCCGCGTTTGGGTGCTGTTTGGACTCGAGAATCTGAGCCACCACGACGTTTTGCAGGGCAACCCCTTTTTGCTCAATGCCTTCGACCTCGACTCCGGCGCGCGTGAGCAGGTCTGACAAAGCGGCGACGTCCGCAGGGATGGCGACGAACTCCCGGAGCCAGTTCAGAGAGACTTTCATCGGAATTGAGAGAGGAACCGCACGTCGTTTTCTATAAAAGCGCGGATGTCTGTGACACCGGAGAGGATCATCGCGAGCCGGTCCAGGCCGAAGCCAAAGGCGAACCCGGAAAACTCCGCGGGGTCGTAAGCAACGTCGCCGCGACGGTCGTTCACGTTCTGGAAGACGGCGGGATCGACCATGCCGCAGCCGGCAATTTCCAGCCATTTGCCGACCCGCGCCGAGGGCCTCGGCCCGGATGTCGATCTCGAAGCTCGGCTCGGTAAAAGGGAAGAAGTGAGGACGGAATCGGCACTTGGCGCTGCCGCCGAGCAGTTCCCGAAAGAAAAATTCGATGGTTCCCTTTAGATCGGCCACGCTAATGTCGCGATCCACACAGAGACCTTCCATCTGGTTAAACTGCGCCAGGTGCGTCGCGTCGATCTCGTCGCGGCGATATGCGGCTCCCGGCGCGATGATGCGGACGGGCGGCGGGGTTGTCTCCATCGCGCGGATTTGCACGGAGGATGTGTGGGTGCGCAAGAGACGGCCATCCGGCAGGTAAAAGGTGTCCTGCTCGTTGCGGGCCGGGTGATCGGGAGGCGTGTTCAAGGCATCAAAGCAGTGCCACTCGGTCTCGATGTCGGGGCCATCCGCGAGGGCGAAGCCCATCCGGCGAAAGATGGAAACGGCCCTGTCCCGCAATTGGGTGATGGGATGGAGCGCGCCGGCCGGCACAGGGGTGCCCGGCAGGGAGAAGTCGAGTCCAGCAAGAGCACCGGCGTCCTTCTCGCCTTCAAGAGAGGCTCGGCGGGCTTCAATGGCCGCAGCGACCGCGTTGCGCGTCTCATTCAGCAATCTGCCGACACGCGGGCGGTCCTCCTTGCCCAGTCCTTTCATGCGCTCGCCCCAGACCGAGATGCTGCCGGCGCGGCCCAAGTATTTTACCCGAACGGCTTCTACATCAGTCTCCGTACCGGCCCGCGCCAGTTCGGCGAGGGCCTCAACCCCGAGGGTCTCCAGTTCGTCCGGCATCGTAAAAAAGAAGGATTAAAACAAGGCGCGAAGAAGCGCACTGAGGCCAGGCCCCAGCTACCGCGTAGAATCCCCGCTAAAAGCGCCCGCAGTCCCGGCGCGTCAGGCGGCTTTCTGGGACTTTTCCTTGAGCGCGGCGACGGCGCGATCCAGGATGGTCTTGAAAGCGGCTTCATCGGTGACGACGAGATCTGCGAGGATTTTGCGGTCGAGACCGAGGCCGAGGGAGGTGAGACCTTCCATGAACCGGCTGTAGGTGATTCCGTGGGAGCGGCAAGCGGCGTTGATTCGCTGAATCCAGAGGTAACGGAAAGTGCGCTTCCGGTTCTTTCTGTCGCGGTAGGACCAATACTGGCCCTTCATCAAGGCGTCCTTGGCGTAGCGGTACAGCTTTGATCTGCGTCCGCGGAAGCCCTTTGTTTTGTCTAAAACCCGCTTGCGCCGTTCGCGGCTGGCGGGAGCATTTGTGGCCCTTGGCATACTATTGTGTCCGGATTACCCGGACCCTTTCATTCAGCGAGTCGTTTGTTTAAATATCGATCTCCCCGACCTCACTCGCTGAGCGCCAGGCTCTCCGCATTCGAACGGAGGCACCGGCAGGTGGGCAGAGCGTCTCCCTATCCGAAAGGGAGATTTTCCTTGATGCGGGCGACATCGGTCGAATGAACCACGCCCACTTTCCCAAGCTGGCGCTTCTTCTTGGAAGATTTGGAGGCCAGCAAATGCCGCTTCGAAGCATGGCGATACAACACCTTGCCGGTGCCAGTCACTTTGAAGCGCTTGGCCACGGCTTTTTTCGTCTTACGTCGTGCTATCGATTTTGGCATGGGAGGAGGAAGGTAGCCGGGAATTGGGGATTGGCAAATGGGTTTTTTTGGGGTGAGCATGCGCCCGGGCCGCGAGGCTTATACGCGCAAAGACCTCAGATAAGGCGGAAGGAACTGCGGCGGGTGGGCGAGATACCGAGAGTCTGGCGGGGAAGGATCGTTACGAGTCCGAACTTTCTCGCCAAGCGACGGCGTTTATGCGCTCGGAGTCGGCCTTCCCACCACCCTGCAACAGGACATCTCCGGGCAATCGAAGAAATCAAGGGTCGCCGTGCCGGCAGCGCACGGCCGGCATGGGGTTGCTTGAACATGACTTAAGCCCAAATTGAACGAAAGCCCAGGACCGGGGACAAAGAACGCCATCCTTCACGATTTGTCGGCTGGGAGCTGTTTTCCCATCAAATCGATTTGGCCTAACATGAGAGGCATGAACTGATCTAATGTTTCCAGCTTCTTAGGAACCGAGATGCCGCGTATTAGGAAGAAGAACCACGTTGGAGATGAGCAGCCTCTCACGTGGCGCCCAGAGAGTATAGCCGCTGTCAGCACTCTTTGGGTTCGCATTGAGCTTAATATGTGCGCGGCGGGTCGCAACCTCTTTTTCCTATGAGTCTCTCTATATCGCTAAACATCCAGGATGAAGTGAGCGGCCACATGGCCACGTTGAAATGGAAACGGCAATCGCGCAAAGCACCGTCCTCCAACCAGATGCCTCCACGAGAGATTTGATGTCGGCGGCAGTGCTGTTTGAGGACGTCCTCCAAGTCAACGAGTTCATCCTCGGTAAGGAACCCTTTAACCGGAGCCAACTCGTTCGCGAACCTGTCCGTTGGTCTGAGCGTCTTTGCATCCAAGGCCAAGGTCTTTCCAACTAACGCCCATACTCGTTTAACTTCGTCTTTGTTGAACGTCGGATAGTAAGTCGCTGCGATCAATTCAAGGGGCATCGAATCGCGCTGAGCAAACCGGGAATGCTTCAACTTCAGCCTTTGCTTTGCCGTTGCATGAGCGGCAAACCCGGCAACGGCCAGCAGGACGCATAATATCCACATGGCCTAATCAAGGGAGACGGCGCACCCGCCGCTGCGGGCCCGTGACATCTCGGGCAGCGGAAACCTCATATCCTGCTCAAGTAGGAAAGCGGAGGAGGCCAACGCAGGGCCTTTCTCTCATCATCGGTTCGTCTGAATATTTCGCTCTTTCGCTTTAAGCGCGCAGAAGCATCGGCATCCTGTCTCACCTCTACAATCATCAAAGAAGCTGCAAGGAGCAATGCTCCAAGCCCTACCATTCTGTAGGCCTTTGTTCCGCAACGTATCGGAACATAGCAAAGGACAATTATTATTAAATAAAGATAAGTTGCATCACCATCACAAAGCGGTGGATCATTCCATGGAGCCGACGTCTACATATTCTAATTTAGAGGGAGATGACGGAGGGCAGCGAAGCGCAACTTCGAAGATAGGGCGTGTTACCAAGTGCAACTTAGAGACGACAAGGAGAGGAGGAGGCTAGTTAGGCGGGGCGGTTTGAAGAGTTTGGTCTAAGCGGGTTTGTTGCTGAGCGTGTAGAGGTTGCGGTCGCCTCGGCGAGGCTTCCCTACCTTGGGATTCCCTATTTGGAGGCGAAGGGCTATTATTTTAGGCGGTCCTCGACGACGTCGCCGAATAGACTATACCTGATGTAGGGAAGATACACTGGTTCGGTTCGGGTTTCTTCTGACTCGAAGCGATATTCGATACACGGCGCCAACAGGCCCGATTGAATGCAAACCCTGACCTTCCGGCTGCTCACCGAAAGATGTTCTTTAGAAGCTTCCGCATTGGCCCGTTCGCGGGTTACAAGAAACAACACACCACAATATGACGTCAGTATTATGGCCGCGATTAGAAAGAGTCTCTGCGCTGCATTAGTCGTCATAAAACCGTTTCCGCGTCAAAAGCTTATACGCGGTATTTTGACTTACCGCGCTTTGCGTGATCGTGGACATCGCTCCCGTTTTCAGACTCACATCCATACTGCATAACGCGTAGTCCAAAGGATATCCCCTTTCATTTTCGTGAGTGGCGACGAATCGTAAATGGGCGATGTCTCTGCGGATTTTTAACGCGATGACTGCGCTATCCGTGAATCCAACAGGTGGCGGATTAACTTCGACGTTCATCCATTTCTCATTCTGCAAATAGATGACCCGCCCATAGGAGCCTCTGGCAATATGCTCAACGGTCACAATGGCTTTCGAATGCGCGCCCCACCGCAAGTATAAAAGAACCGTCGGCATTCGAATAGAAGAGTCGGTCACTTTACTTTTCCTGTCGTGTATTGCGAAATGAATCTCACGATCGGATTCGACCAACCTGACAGAGTATCGCCCGTTTGGAGAATCGAAGCGCTTTCCGATTGGGATTTCTCCCCTTCCGGGTGCACTACCGAACAGCAGCAAAGTTATCACTAGTAAACGCGTGATGTTCATCTTCTTCTTGTCTAACGTGGTCGGTTTGTTGCGGGGAGTAAGGTGCAACTTCGAAGACAATTGCGCTACCAAGTGCAACTTGGTAGCGAGATTATTAGGCTGCGCGGTTTGGGGAGTTTCTTCCTTGCGGGTTTCTTGCCGTGCGTATAGAGGTTGCGGACGCCTCGGCGAGGCTTCCTACCTTGGGCTTTCCTACCTTGGGTGATGATAGCGGGGTTTGGGGTGTTGCAGGGGGCGTGCTTAGGAGTTATGTTCCGGGCGGGTTGCCGGGCGTACAGAGGTTGCGGACGCCTCGGCGAGGCTTCCCTACCATTGGGATTCACTACTCAGGGAGATGATAGCGGGGTTGTTGCGAGGCGGATTGGGGAGTTTCCCTAATCCCGAGATTAGGCTGGATGCAGAGTAAGGAATACATGCAATATGGAAAGCCCGTTTTCCTGGGTGGAAGGCGGCAGAATCGACGGTCTCCATATGATGTTACAACCAGAAAGCTCCGGAATGACCCGCAAAAATTCATTCGGCAAACCGCGTTGTTTTTTTGCCGGTCTTGTCTTTGTCCTTTGGCCGTCGTTCGGCGCTTTGGCGCAGGTCGTTTACCCACCGGAGACTCACGCCATCCCGATCCCGAAATCGGAGTCTTTGCCTTTGCTTGCCGGGCCGTTTAAGGGAACGGCGGAATCTCTAAAGACCTTTCAATGTCCGGACTGGTTTCGTGACGGGAAGTTCGGAATCTGGGCGCATTGGGGGCCTCAAGCTGTGCCGGGGGATGGAGACTGGTACGCCCGGCAGATGTACATTGACGAGAAGCGATATGGCCATCGCGCTTACGACTCTCACATCAAGATCTACGGCCATCCGTCGAAGGTGGGATACAAGGACATGCTGCCGCTGTGGAAGGCGGAGAAGTGGGAGCCCGAGCGGTTGATGGAGCTCTACAAGGCGGCGGGAGCGCACTATTTTGTCGCGCAAGCGGTGCATCACGACAATTTCGACAACTGGGATTCCAAATACCACAAGTGGAACTCGGTGAATGTCGGCCCGCACAAAGACATGGTGGGCATCTGGCAGGCGGCGGCGAAGAGACAGGGTCTGCCCTTCGGCGTTTCGGAACATCTGGGCCACAGTTTCACCTTCATGCAGTCCTCCCATGGCTCCGACAAGGCGGGCCCTTTCGCCGGGGTGCCGTACGACGGGGCGAGCCCGGCCAATTGGGACCTTTATCAACTGCCCGCGGCGCCCGGCGACACTGGCTGGTATAGCAAGGATCCGCGCTGGGCGCAGGAATGGTATGCCCGCATCTACGACCTGATCACCCGCTACAAGCCCGATCTCCTCTATAGCGACGGGGGTTTACCGTTTGGGCAGGCGGGGCGGAATATCGTGGCGCAACTTTATAATGAGGGCATCCAGGCGAACGGGGGGAAACAGGAGGCGGTTTATTGCTGCAAGAAGAACTACAACAAGACGGATTTTATCGATGGCTCGTGCGTTCAGGATCTCGAGCGCGGCATGATGACGGACATCGAGCCGCTGCCGTGGCAGACAGACACTTCCATGGGCGAATGGTTCTGGGTTCCACGCGACCGCTACCGGTCGACGGACGAAGTGATCCACATCCTGACCGACATCGTGAGCAAAAACGGCAATCTACTGCTGAATGTGACCCTGTTCCCGGATGGCAGCCTTCCTCCGGAGATGGTCACCTTCCTGCGCGAGATGGCCAACTGGATCGCGATCAACGGAGACGCGCTGTTCGGCACGCGCCCCTGGACTGTTTACGGCGAAGGCTCCTCGAAATTCAACGGTGGCGCGTTTCACGAGAATGGCAAATTCGCCGCGACTGATATCCGTTTCACCCAGAAGGGCGGCAACCTCTACGCGATCACGCTCGGCGTGCCGACCGGACAGGTGGTGATCAGCGCCCTGGCGACAGCATCCCCGTTGGTGACTGGAGAACCGACTTCCGTGACGCTGCTGGGGAGCGCGGAAAAGCTCCACTGGACCCGGACCGCCAATGGCCTGGAGATCACGCTGCCGGCCGTGCTGCCGTGCAAATCGGCCATTAGTTTCAAAGTATCGGGTCTCGCAACGGTGACGAATCTCCCCGCGAGCGCGCTGACCGCGTTCAAGAAGACGCTGAAATAGTCGGGCCGCCCGAAGAGGACGCAAGGCTCTCGACGATGCCGTTCCCTAGTTGGTTTCGGTCTGCGTCAGGGGAGACGGCACGTGAACGTGTAATCTCCGGAGCCCACCTCATAGGCAGCTCCGGCGTCCTGGCGCGAGACGGTTTTGATCTCGGGGCGCGCGGAGATCGGCTGCCCGCTTTCGCGCGCGGAAGCGCCGTCGGCGGTGGGGAGGATGACGGTGGCGGTGGTATTAACAGGGAGGGTGACGTGGAGTTCGAAGGCGCCGTCATGCGCCGTCCACTGGGTAGTGATCTTGCCGTGGATGGAGTCGAACGTTCCCTGGGCGGAAGTCAGGGTGCCTCCTGGCCGGGGCCGGATAATGATGTGGCCGAACCCTGGCCGGGCGGGATCGACGCCGATGCCGGCGACAGTGTCGAACATCCATTCCCCGCAGGAACCCAGCGAGTAGTGGTTAAACGAGTTCATGCGTGGGTCCTGGAATCCCTTCTCGGGCGTCCACCCGTCCCAACGCTCCCAGATGGTGGTGGCGCCGTGTTTGACGGAGAAGAGCCAGGAGGGGAAGCTCTCCTGTTGAAAGACGCGATAGGCGGTGGCCACTTTGTCCTGCGAACACAGGGCGGGCAAAAGCTGGCCGACGCCGATGAAGCCGGTGGTGAGGTGATCGTTATGCGCCTTCACGTCGGCTTCGAGGTATTCGCCCGCCTTTGCCTGGAGAGCGTCCGGCAGGAGACCGAAGCGCATGGCCATGCAATAGGAGCTCTGGGTGCCTCCGGCCACTCGCCCATCCGGGTCCACATAACGCTGGTCGAAAGCGGCCTTGATCTGCTCGAAGAGCTGCTGGTATTTGTCCGCGGAAGGCCCGTCCCCGACCGCGCGGTATGCCTGCGCGAGCAGGGAGGTGGAATGGGCGAAGTAGGCGGTGCCGATCAACTCCTTGGGGGTCTTGGCTCCCTGCGATAGCCAATCGCCGTAGTCCGGGCCGCGGCCATGATCGCGGATGAGATTCTTGCTATGGTCGCGGCACCATTCAACCCAGCGGGTCATGGCTGGCAGGTTTTGCTGGAGGATGCCCTTGTCGCCGTACATGAGATAGATCGTCCAAGGGCAGATGACACCGGCGTCGCCCCACGCGGGCACGCCTCCGTTGCCATGGCCGCGGCCGGGCGGGGACGGAGAGACATCGGTGAAAGCGCCATCGGCATTCTGGGCGTCGTCCACATCCACGAGCCATTTGGTGAAGAAGGCGGCCACGTCGCCGTTATAAGCGGCGCTGCGGACGAAGACCTCGGCGTCGCCCATCCAGCCCATGCGCTCGTCGCGCTGCGGGCAATCGGTCGGGACGGAGAGGTAGTTGCCGCGCATGCCCCACTGGATGTTTGACTGGAGCTGATTGATCGCCGGGTCGGAGCACGAGAATACGCCCGGGCGAGGGATGCCCGTGCCGACGACGACGCCCGTGACCGCGTCCGGCGCGGGCGAGCCCGGGAGGCCGGTGAGTTCCACGTAACGGAAGCCGTGGAATGTAAAGTGGGGCTGCCATGTCTCGACTCCGCCGCCTTTGCAGACGTAGGTATCCACGGATGGGGCGCCGCGCAGGTTTTTAGTATAGACCGTGCCGTCTGGATTCAGCATCTCCGCGTGGCGCAGGGTGACTTTTGTGCCCGCGGGCGCGGCAACCCGGAGGCGAACGAAGCCGACCATGTTCTGGCCGAGGTCGAACACGTATTGGCCCGGCTGGGGCTGGTTCATGGATTTGGGGCGCAGCTCGGCGGTCTGGAGGACCGGCTCATCCACTTGCGAGTCGAGGGAACGGGGGTGCTCCTCCCGCTCGGTGGCGGGCGCCCACGGGGGCATGGATCTCTCGACAGAGGTATCGAGCGCGGGCTCGTCCCAGCCTCGAAGCTCCAGGCGGGCGTCGTATTCCTCGCCTTTCATGAAGTCGGAGGCGAGGATGGGGCTGGGCCGGGTCTTCCAAGAGGACCCGGTGGCAAAGCGTTCCACGCTGCCGTCCGCGTGCGAAACCTCCAGTTGGGCGAAGAGGGCTGGCACTTTGCCCCATGCCTGGAAGCCGCCGTTGCCGATCTGGCCGGCATACCATCCGTTGCCGAGCAACGCGGCGAGGGCATTCGCGCCGGGCCGCACAAGACCCGTGACATCGTACGCCTGGTAACGGACGCGCTTGTTATAATCGGTCCAGTCCGGAGCGAACACGGTGTCGCCTACCTTCCGGCCATTCACCCGCGCCTCGTATAGTCCCAGCGCGGTGATGTAGAGCCGCGCCTTGAGGATCGGCTTTTCGGAGAGCGCTATGTCGGCGCGGAGGATGGGCACGGGCGCATACTCGCCCTTGAATCCCGCCGGTGGCGTGGCTTCGATCCATTTTGCCTGCCAGTCCTCGGGTTTCAACAGGCCCATTTCCCACCGGGCAGGTTCGCTCCATGCGCTGGCTTTCCCAAGGGAATCCCACACCCTCACCTTCCAGTAGCAGGACTCCCTGGAGACCAAAGGCGCGCCCGCGTACGGGATGAAGGTGGTTTCGCTGGAGGCGACCTTCCCGCTATCCCAGAGGTCGCCCTGGTTTTTGGCGAGGGTCTCCGGGGAGGATGCGACAAGGATCTGGTAGGCGGCCTGGGAGACGTTGCGCGGGGTCTGCGCGGAGCCGGCGAGCATCCAGTCGAGTCTTGGGCGGAGAACGCCGACGCCTAGCGGGTTTACCAGGTACTCGCATCGCAACCGCTCGGGGTGGCAGGTGGAATCGGCGGTCGGGGTTTCCTGGGCGGGCGCGGCTACGGCCGTGGCGAGGGTCAGGATGGCTGCGAGATTTATAGCTAGGGAGCGGGGGCGCATGGAGCCATATATAGGGCGGGGCGGCGGGATATGCGAGCCGGTTTGCGGCGCGTTTGGCGGGTTGCAGGCTTTGGCGCGTCGGGGTTATGACGGAGGGGGGCGAAGTGCAACTTCGAAGACAATTGCGCTACCAAGTGCAACTTGTTAGCGAGGCAGAGGGGGAGCGAGTGAGGGGGACCTGGGGAGGTTTTTCGGAGCGGGTTTGTTGCTGGGCGTGAGAGCTGGACGCTGGGGGTTTTGGGAGGGGTTTGTCAGAGGCGTGGATCGACGGGTTCGCTTTCTAGCGCGAGCACGCCGAAAACGCATTCGTGGACGCGGCGCAGCGGTTCGTGTCGAACGAATCGTTCCAAGGCTTCGATACCGAGAGCAAATTCACGCATGGCTAATGAGCGCTTGGCTCCGAGTCCTCGCGATTTCAGGCGCAACAGGTTGATCGGGTCGGTGTACTCCGGGCCGTAGATGATACGCAAGTATTCGCGTCCACGACATTTCACCGCCGGTTGCGCCAAGCCTCGCCTTCCTTTGGCAATGAAATCGAGCGGCTTCACCACCATGCCTTCACCCCCGCGCGCGGTCATCTCTTCCCACCAATTGATTCCGGCCTGCTGGCTCGATTCATCCGTGACCTCAATGATCTTGTATGGAGTGGACAATAAAACCTTGTTGCCGACTTCCTGTCCGCAAACTTTTGCCAGGGTTTCCATGTGCCAGATGTGATCGCGACTGGTATGCGCGCCGCCCTCCGTCGCGAGCAGGTGAAACGGAGCCAACTTGTAATCGGCAATGGAACTGACCGGCCAGCAATAGCGCCGGTACGAATCGCGATATAATGCCGCCATCTCAGAGCGATTTTTGATTCGCGCCGCGAGGGCTTGGAAATCAGGACCACGATCCGCAACCGCGCTCGTCACCTCCAAGGCGCAGGCCAGGCCGGATTCCGAAGCTGCTCCCACGGCAGCGTATTGGGAGCGGATCAATTCCTGAGCCTTGGCTGACCACGGCATCAACTCGCAATCGAAGCAGGCCCAATCCGTCTTTAGTTCGTTCCAGAAACCAGCCGCGTCCATGGCTGACCGGAGTATTGCCAGCAACTGCGCTTCAATGGCACGGTCTTCAAAGAAGCGTCGTCCGGTACGCGTATAAATAACACCAGAGCCTTCTCCTTCTCCTGGGGGAATGCCAAAGCGCTTCAGGGCTACTTGTTCATCGCGGCAGATGACCACGACAGCGCGCGAGCCCATGTGCTTTTCTTCGCATATCACCTTGGGGATACCCTCCTGTCGGTAATAGGCAAAGGCTTCGGCGGGATGCTCCAGCAAGTCCGGCAGATTCGAGGTTTCGCTCGGGGACATTGTGGGCGGAAGATAGATCAGCCATTTCGGGTTCACCGCAAACCGGCTCATCACTTCCAGGGCGGCAATTCCGTTCTCTTCCCGGATGGTAATATTCGGCTGCAGCCGCGTACTGATGATCCGCTTGCCGGTTACGTCGGCCAGATCGAGGACATCGTCGTGGCTTTGCTGCGCGGTCAACGCTGGGGCCTGATCCTCCGCTGGTATAAAGGGACGGGCGGGCTGGGCATAGGTTTGCCGGGCCGGCACGGAAACCAGTTCCAGTTCGGGATACCGCAAGGCGGTCAGTTTCCCGCCGAAAACGCAGCCGGTATCGATGTCTATGGTGCGGTTCAGCCACTCAGGTTCCGGTACAGGGGTGTGGCCGTACACCACCATCGCGCGCCCCCGATATTCCTGAGCCCAAGGATAACGCACGGGCAACCCAAACTCATCGGTCTCGCCCGTGGTTTCGCCAAAGAGAGCAAATTCACGGACCTTTCCCGATCCACGTCCTTGCATTGTCTCCTTCATCCCGGCGTGGGCAACGACAAGCTTGCCGTCGTCAAAAACGTAGTGGCTGACCAACTCATCCATGAAATCGGCGGCGATACGGCTGAACCCTGGATAATGCTCCTCGCAGGCTTCGAATTGCTGGAGTGATTCGGCTAGACCATGCGTGACCTGCACCTTTTTGCCCTAGATGGCGCGCATAAATTTGATGTCGTGGTTGCCTGGAACGGCAAGAGCCGAGCCAAGTTGCACCATATCCATTACCAGCCGGACAACCTCCGGGCTTTTTGGTCCCCGGTCGACAAGGTCGCCGACGAAAATTGCTTTGCGTCCCGGAGGCGGCTCGACTTTTAGAAAGGCGGATTCACTGCGAAAGACCGCATAGCCCAGCTTTTCGAGAAGATCGACCAATTCATCGAAGCACCCGTGGACATCGCCGATGATGTCAAAAGGGCCGTGATCTGATTTCCGATTATTCCACAGAGGATCGCGCGTGAATTCGGCAGCGTCGATTTCCTCCAGCGAGTTCAAGACATGAACATGGCGAAACCCCTCGCGCTCCAAACTGCGCAATGACTGTCGAAGCTGGGAAGTCTGCTGACGGACTACATGAGGACCGAAGTCGCGATCCGGACGAGCCTGGTTTCGCTGGTGACAAATCTTCTCTGGCAGATTGAGGACGATCGCGACGGGCAGGCAGTGATATTCCCGCGCAAGCGCCACGAGCGGTTTCCGCGCTTCCGGCTGGACGTTAGTTGCATCGATGACGGTTAGCTTGCCTGCCGCCAGTCGTTTTGCCGCGATGAAGCGCAGCACTTCAAAGGCCTCTTTGGTCGCAGCCTGATTATTTTCATCGTCGCTAACCAAACCTCGGCAATAGTCCGACGACAAAATTTCAGTCGCCTTGAAATGCTTCCGGGCAAAGGTCGATTTCCCGGAACCGGAGGCTCCGATAAGAACGATGAGGGAGAGTTCTGGAATTTTAAGCACCATTGGAATTCCTTTTGAAAATTCCCATTTGGGTAGGCGAGCCTACGTTTGAGTCTTCCGGTCCAATCGTGAGGAATTGAACAGCGTAGCCAAAGCGCCCGGCGGTGGTGTTGGCCCACGACTGAAACTGTTCCCGCGTCCACTCGAAGCGGTGGTCTTTGTGCCGAAATTTTCCGGCAGGAAGCGTCTCGAATTTTACGTTGTATTCCGCGTTTGGCGTGGTGATGACCACCAAATTAGGCCTGGCAAATTCAAACAGGACGCGCTCGAACGCATGGAGCCGGGGCAAGTCCAGATGCTCTATCACTTCCACAACTGCCGCCGCGTCGAAACCCGCCAGGCGAGCATCGCGGTAGTTGAGCGAGCCATGGAGGAGTTTCAGCCGCTTGCGCTGCATTTCCGGCATTTGCTCGACGTGAAGGCGCTGAGTGGCGATTTCCAGGACACGATGCGAGACATCCATGCCGACGATTTCTGAAAACTGTTTTTCCGCCAGAAGGAGGCGCAACAATTTTCCTTCGCCGCACCCGAGGTCAAGAACGCGGGTTGCCCCGCTATTTTTCAGCGCTGCCAGGACCGCTCCCAGCCGTTGCTCATTGAGGCTTATCTTCTCCTCGACCTTTTCCTCCTCGTGCAAATGAGCCTGATCGGTAGCATCAGGATCATCGGAGGAATCGTCCAGTAATTGCGCTAGGGCGTCACGAGTCAGATGCCTCTGGTATTTGAGATACCGGTTGACGATGGTCTCGCGCTGGGGATGCTGGGACAGCCAGCCTTCGCCATGGCGCATGAGCTTGTCTATCTCGTCCTGCCCCACCCAGTAGTGCTTGTCATCGTCGAGCACGGGGATGAGCACGTAAAGATGACCAAGTAGATCCTGCAACCGGGTTGTGGCCCGCAACTCCACGGTATAATAGGCGCTATCGCCCCACGCCGGAAATTCCGGATCGAGCGGTTTGCGCTCAGCCGTAATCTGGTACCCGAGCGGCTCAAAAAGTCTATGCAGCAGCGCATCGCCACCGCGACACGGCAGAGCCGCTATCCTGACCAGGAAGGGAAATGGCACCTCGACAAGATCAGGCCGATCTTTACTGCGACCGTTAAGAGCTGATCCCAAAACTTCCGCGATCGCCACACTGAGAAAGGATGAAGCGACATAAGGCCGGTCGTTGACGTACTGCTCCAAGGCTCCCGCATTTCCACTTGGCCCCTTCTTACGAACAAGGCCAATGGGATCGACATCCAGCAGCAAAGCTATTTCGCAACGATCTCCGTCGTTGACTGGATAAAAGACGTGGGTTTTCCCAAAGCTTGAATCAAAGGTCTGGAGCTTGGCCGGGTGCTTGTGGAACAAATATCCCAGTTCACTTGCGCGGGGGTGTTCGGTGGAGACGGTGAGAAGCATCCGGAAGCACGTTAGAGATATTAGCTATGTCGGACGAGTCTTAAGGTTTGCGGCGGTGGGTGAGCGCCGGTTAGGATGGCTGCGAGCCGCTTTTGAGCGCGTTGGCGTTTAGCGAGCTTTGCGCCCGGGGTTATGACGGAGGGGACGAAGCTTGTCTACCCCATCGCTCAGCAGACTATATTCGTAGCGCCACATTGCTCCCTTACAATAAAGGCGGGCCCCACAGCTATTTGCCCCCGATCATCAATTAATCTCCACGGTCTCCCCAAGTCCCAGCAGCAATATTTGTTTCGCTTTATGCGAGTGAGTCAAACAGCTCAAGGGATCAGCACCATCCAGATTTGGCACTTCGACTACGCTGGGGTCGGCACCGCCGCTGCTCTCTCCCGTGATCAACGCTGTGTAGCAGCGTAGAACCGCATGTGTCCGACCTTCTGAATATTGGACCAACACTAGATCTCTTACGGTATAACCCTCAGATCCTTTTTCGATGGTTCCATTTGAATTATAAACTGACAGCGTGCCATCCGTATCTCTGACGATTTCAATATTCTGCTTGAAACCCCACTCCTTTTGGTTTCCCTCTCCTTCCCTTAAACGGGCAAACGACTCCAGGTGCAATACATTTACCTGGTGTTTTTCCGCCGCTCCGAAAGAACCCCGGACATTCGGACTGCGATTCCAGACTCTTTATCAAAGGATTGCGCATAGCTCGCCAGCCGTTTAGAGCTTTCAACCTCTTTGGATTGGTCGCTCGCCCCTGCCTTGGTTGTCGCCCCCTGAGAGGCAACGACCAAGTAGATCAGCACGGTCAGCAGCAGACTGTTTTTATTTCCTTCGAGTGCATGCTCACCACCGCTGACCCGCACAGAAGGAGGCGCAGACATCTGAATCGCAGAAACGCGCTCCATTTTGAACGGCTCAGACAACTGGCGGCACGCCATTGTCCGCCTAAGCCACCCGTCAGTTGAGATCACATTTATCTTCATGTAATACTTCTTTTTGACGAAATAGTCCTCACGAGTCACTCAGTAGCCGTGAATACCAAAGAGACCGGTCCTGTTATGTGATTGGCAGCTGTAGCCCAGGATAAACTTCCCCCGTTCCCCAAAATGGTTCCGCCCGCGCCGGTCAAGCCCGTCGCGGTTTGTAGCCCGGCAGCGGTATATGTAAGGGTTAGCGAACGCGCAGTAGATGTTGCAGTTGCCAGCTACCACCAACTCTGGATTAGAACCCTTGTCGTATGTGCCAGTCCCCGCCACCGAAAGAGCTCCGGTACCTATCAACAGAAATCTTGAAGGTGTCAGAGATATTTAAGGTGGTAAGACTGCCCAGAGGAAGGCTTATACGTGGGCGCTTGCCGTTGCATCAACGGTGATAACATCACTTGTCATGCCTGCGGGCGTTTCGGACGTAAGTTGCGCCGTAGCACTGAGTTGTCCACTGCTGTCACTCCAAGAGCTCGACCCGCTTGACGCTGCGCAGAGCTTTATTGTCCAGAGTCCATTCGTGTCCACGCTTGTTGTTGGAACCGGGGCGTATTTCTTATTATTCGCCCCATCCGGAAACCCGCTCGGATCCGCCGTCGTCCAGCGGCTCATTTGAGGATCGTCCTCACGAGCATTGAACACATATGCTCCCAGGGCCTTGCTATAAGGTTTGCCGGTGTAACGTATATTCTCGGGCGCGAGCGTTGTTACGCGGAGCTTTCCGTTCATTTCGGGCGCTGCCGACGGAGCCGCATGCGCGGCGGTTGCTCCGAGTAGGGCCATTCCAAGAAGAGTGGCGATGATGTGTTTCATTGTTTTCATGGTGTCTTTCCTGTTTGCGGCTGGAGGCTTGTTTGTGAAGGAAAACCCGGCGCCTCCAGCGGCGCGGGCTTTCCGAGTTGTGGCGCAACCGTCCTCGGTTTGCCAAAGGCTGTCAGCGGAGTGATCCGCAATTCGGTGTCGGACACGACGGCAAGCGTCGTCCCAAGCAGGTCGTTTATATCGTAGCTTGTGTGTCCATCCTTGATTCTGGCGATGCCGGAACCGCCATTTACGTGGGTTCGATCACGTCGTATTCTCCACTCACGTAAATAAGGGCGAGGCCGTCCCAGAGATAATCCTCCACGGTTTCCGCTATAGCAGCATCGTTCACTGCCCGGTAAAATGTTGACACTGCCAAAACAGGCCTCAGGGTACCGTCTTCGACATCCGAACTTTGGACAGTTCTTCCGGCGTAAGCCACTTCACGAAAAGTTCCTTATCACTAAGTCCAAGGGCAATGCCACATGTTATCCCCTCCTTCGTGGGCAACTCGAACAGGCTAAGATCTCCGTGCTCCTTCGAATCAATCTCTTCCAAGTAGTTGACTTTTGAAAACCGCAGTGATTGCTGGTCCGGCGCGAACGAATTTCCCGCTAGTTGGACATATCCATCGTAACGTCTGAGAGCAGACACTTTTTTTGGACATCTGGCCTCGGAAATGATCGGTGAAACATTCAGCGAGTCCTCGCTTATTACGAGGAACATGTCCATTAGCTCAGAATAAGCAATCTGCCGGCTTCGCAATAGTTGCATCACCGAGCGGTTGTCAACAGATCCCTCTACAACAAACTTCCCTGAGACTTGGGGGATTTGCGCCTCTGTGGCGATACCGCGAAGGGATAATAGGATTATAAAACTGATAAGTTTCATAGCTTCGAAGCCATTTCGTTATTCCGCCGTCTTCGCCTCGAACGTTGCGTTGAACGCGGCAGCTGGGTTTTTCGGGTCCCACTTCGTCTTATCGAATCCGGCATTCGCAACTATCCAGCCACTGTATTTTGGCTTTACCGTGATGTCGATGGATTCTTCGAACGTGAGTTTGACTTTGGCGCCAGTGACGATGGCGGTAGCGTCAAGCTCTATGTCTCCGCTAATTTTGAAGGTCACGTTCAAGTCATCCTGCGTGCTATTCTTTACCCTACCTGGGAGTTCCTGGCTTATCTTGATGCCATCCTTTCCGAATGTTAGCGTAGTTCCAGTGAGAGGGATTTTGACCGATTCAAAGCCCTGATAGTCAACGGAGCCCTGAGGAGAGTTGCTCAGGAAATCGTAACTATTCGCTCCATCCGGAAACCCGCTCGGATCCGCCGTCCTCCACCGAGCCAACGACCTGGCCGTCCAGTATTGCCGGGAAGCGCACTGCCCTCGTGAGGAGGACGGCCTTTGGCCACACGCTTGGATTCGCCCGCACTGCCGGCCAGTCTATGGATTTCGGCTGTTCAGGCGCGGACGCTCGCGCCGAAAGGGCGGGCGCCGCGCTCGGCGCCGGGCGCGGCGCTTCCACCGCGACGGCAGGCAACCGTGGCGGAGGAGCAGGCTCATCGTCCGCCGGAGCGGAGGACGGCGCGACTTCCGAGCCGCCGCCAGGATGCGCAAATGCAATTACGCGGGCCATCCACGCCCTTCCCAGATCCGCCCCGCGAGGCGTCTGGAAAAAGTAGATGCCGCACCCGGCGACAAACAAGACGAACGCGATGTCGCTGATTCGCTGTCCCCTATTTCTGGAAGTGGGCGCGGGCTTCCTGGCGGAGGTGGCCACTGGGCGCGACGTGATTGCCCGGGGAACGGCCCGCGCTGGATCGCAGGCGCAGTAACGGGCTGTAGTAGAAAAGCGGGACGGGGAGCGCTGCCCAACAGGTCGCTCAACGGTTTCCAGTCTGGCAGACCTTCATGCCATGTGTGACTCAACGAGCCTTCTTTCAAGTAAGCCAGCGCCATCTCTCGCGGATACGGGCCGAACTGCTCGCCCTCCCTTGTTATGTAGATTTCCATATGCAATCCCGCTACGACAAGAATCGGTGGCGCTAAAAAGAACACAATTGGTACACTTACAAACACAT
Source organism: uncultured Verrucomicrobiae bacterium (assembly GCA_963828525.1). Lineage (GTDB taxonomy): Bacteria > Verrucomicrobiota > Verrucomicrobiia > Chthoniobacterales > Chthoniobacteraceae > CAWHEP01. Next base: position 6,567 of record CAWHEP010000007.1, on the reverse strand, counting down.
AGCGAACGCAATTCGCCCGCCCTCGCAGCCAGGGGAATCTTGAAAAGCGGACATGTCGCGCGATCCCCCGAAGCCGAAGGCCATTTCCAGGTCGGGACGCCTCGTCGAGACGTCCGGCCGTCAACGCAAAAGACCTCTCCCGCAACGTCCTTGTATGCCTTTGGCGTTCCTACTTTGAGGGCGGGTTCGTTGCGGGCGATCCCTACCCGGCGGCGACTATTGCTTGGGGGCGGGGGATGTCGCGCTGCCGGCTTTTTTGGCGACGGCTCCTGGCTTTGCTCCGAATCGCACGCTCATGACTTCGATCTTGCCGTCGACGTCCTTTTTGACGTAACCGCCTACATCTTCACCGACTACCGCGTCCTTGAGCGTGGCTGGAGCGCCGTTCTTTTTGATCTTGGTTGTGGACGTGAGCATGTAAACGCGAGGAGTTTTTGCATCGAGACTGAAAGTGTTCGCGCTGAGGTCGACGGACTTCAGTTTGCCGTGGATGGGGTAGCCATCTCTCTTCTTCGCGGCGGGTGAAGCGTCTGGGGACGCGGCGGCTTCCGCGGCGGCGGGGCTTGCCCCAGGGCTTGCGGACGCCTTCGGCTTTTTGGCGTGGACGGCAGGCGAGAGCAGCATGACGGAAGCGATGGTGATGACGGAAAGGAGAGTTTGTTTTTTCATGGGAGAGTGACTGGCAAGTTGGGGTTGATGCGGACGCAAGCGAGTTGCGACGCCATCCCTTTTATACAAAGGGGCACGGACAAGTCCATCAGGAAAAGGGTTCAGTGAACGGCGGACCGCTTTACGCTTGAAGAAACGGTTCGTTGCGGTGTTAGTTCGCACAGATGTTCAAAGCGGTTCGCAAGTTCGTCACGGTGCCTTACCTGCTGAACGAGATCGTGAAGACACGCTGGAGTGAACTGGGCTATCGCTCGTTCTCCGGCTATCTGGTGGGTCTGATCCGATATGATCTCCTGATCGGCGGGAAGCACACGCTAACGGCGCAGATGGGCAGCGATGCCCCTGACATCCAGGGTCACGATCGACCGCGAGATCGCCACAAAATCCGCCGCCAGCCTCGAACAAAAATTTGCGGCGATTCACTCTGCCGCACGGATAGATGTCGCGATAGTCCATGGCTGTCAGCTCACGCGGATGAATCTACTTAACATAGATAAACTCATCGAGGTTGAAAAGCAACCAAGCGAGCCCCTTCAGCCGGGCCGGGTCGTTATCAAGATACGTGAGAGCGTGATCCCTTTCAGCGGGCGATGGCGGGCGGCCGGTGGTGAGCTGGAACCCTCTATCGACGGCCGCTTTCAGATTCACCGCCACTCTCCTTCTGAATACGTTCGGCGAGTTTGGCGCTTTCCTTTTCCACTTCAGGGCTATTCATCAGGAACAAAGCCTGCGGCGCAGTAACGGTTTGGGTCCGCATGGGACAGGGCGCGCGTCCGTCATCGACATCGAAGGACTGCAGGAAATTCGGGACCACATCGCGGTTGGTAGAGAATCCGCGAATCATGTAGGCAGCGCGGCGGTTATTCTGCGATGCCATGGCAGGCGCGGTCCGGGCACCGCGGCGTCCAGGCGGGGCAGGGCTGGGATCGAAAGAGGGTCCGCCCAGGCTGGTATCCAGATCGCCCGCCGCGGTAAGAATCGAATCCCAGATCGGCTCGGCTTGCAGACGCTGCAGGCGGAAGCGCCACAGGTAGGTGTCTTCGGGATCGGCTTTGACATTAGCCGCGACGAGCGGGCCCCTTGGCCTCGGAAGCAAGCTTGTACGTATTGGAGGTGACCATAAGCCGGTGCATTTGCTTCATGCTGAAATTTCGCTGGACGAATTCAGTCGCCAGCCAATCCAGCAATTCGGGATCGGAGGGAGTTCCACCGAGCTTGCCAAAATCGCTCGATAGCTTTTGTATGCCCTCGCCGAAGTGCCACTGCCATAGACGATTCACGGCTACGCGGGAGAAGAGCTGGTTTTCAGACGATGTGAGCCAATCGGAAAACGCGGCTATCCGGCCTTCATGAAAATTGACGCTGGCAGGCATGAATGGCCAGCCCGGCTCGACGGGATGAGCCTTCTCCGGGCGATCCGGATCGCCGCTGGTCAGGATGTAGCTGACTTCGGTCTGTCGTTTGGGATCCGGCTCCACGGTCCAGAATGCAGGCAAGCCGTTCCCGCCCCGGAATCCAGCGCCGCCGGCTTGCTGGACGGCACGCTGTAATTCCTTGTATTTGGCGCGGTCGGTCTCAGGGAGCGCTTCATTGATTTTGTCGGAATCGATGCGAAGCACCGGGAAATAATCGTCGGCGATCTTCTGTTCCGCGGGCGTGCGCTGTTCTTCCGGCTTGAGAATGATCGCCTTCACATCGGGGGGCAGCATCGCGACCCGGTCGTTATATAACTTGATTCTGTACGGCTCGACAAAATCGGCGAGCGCTTTCTCAGAGGTGCGCGCTTCTTTTCCACCTGCTCGAGCTCTTTCCCCTTCGCTACGATCTCGGCGGGAGTGGCAAGCGTCACCTTCCGGATGACCAAGGGTCAAAAAGCGCCTTCATCGCGTAGAAATCTTTCTGTTTGATGGGATCGTACATGTGGTCGTGACACTTGGCGCAACCCACTGTGAGCCCCATGAAAGCGGTAGACACCGTCTCAACCGCTACGATCGGCATCTCCTGTGTGTTCTTGTTGTCCCGGACTACATCGCCGCGAGCGAGAAATCCGAGCGCGAACATATCCTCGGGACGCGGCTCTGCTGGCGACCGTACACCGATGCTGGACATCTGGGTCCGGTTCTTAGTACGGTAACCAGTCAACTGCGTACGCACGAACTGGTCGTACGGCATGTCGCTGTTCAAAGCGTTAACCACCCAATCACGCCACAGATGGATTCCGGGAGCGGCGGTCATGCGCTCGTCGGCATCCGCATAACGCAGTACATCCAACCAATGGCGGCCGAAGCGAACGCCGTGCTGCTCGCTGGCGAGGAGCTTGTCGACAACCTTTTCATACGCGTCGGGCGACTCGTCGTTCAGGAAGGCTTCCTGTTCCGCGGGCGTGGGCGGGATTCCAATCAGATCAAAATAGACGCGGCGCAGCAGAGTGCGCTTGTCCGCTTGCGCGACGGGCTTCAATTTCCTGGATTGGTATTTAGCCGCGATGAAAGCATCTATGGGGTTGGTCGATTTGGCTGCTGCCGCGGGGATTTCAGGACGGGTTAGAGGGCCGAGAATCCAGAGTTTCGGCTGGGCCGGTGCGGTCTTAGGAGGGAGCGCGGGTGTCGCTGCAATCAATGAGGCTGCAAAACAGGACAACAGATTGCGAGCACGCGTGGGAGCTGGCGCGGGATGGGTTCGAACATGTGCCTCCGGGCGATTGGAGCAGGGACGATCCTTAATTATAACAGTGCTAATTAATGACAGCAGCCGCGACCATCTCCAGCACTCTACGCACGCCGTCGTCGGTGCCGATCGGACCATCGTTGAACTGGCTTCGAGCGGGTGCTTTCCAGTTGTCGCGAGAGCCGTCGTACTTGTAGTTCTGCGGCAGTCCGGTTAGGGCAGGGTTATACTGCTGATCGCTGCCGGCCATCTTATAGATAACCAGATCGAGCGAGGGGACTACCATGATTCCGAATCCGCCTCCGCCCGATTTGAAGTACGCATCGAGAGGAGCGCCGGCCACATGACCGTCCGCGTTCACTTCAAACATCAGGCTGAAAGGAGCGTGCTTCTGAAAGGAAATCGGGTGGCTTGCGGCCTGGATGTAATCGGCAGGAACAAGCTGGCGATCGCCCCACCGGCCCTGGTGCAGGAGCAGATAGCCGAAGCGAAGATTGTCGGTGGAGCGGATGGCGCAGTCGGCACCACCGGGGGTATGCGCAAGCTTGTTGTCGCCTCGATTCAAGGCATAGCCCCAACCGCCCCAGCCCATCGGCTTGGCGAGTTTTTCGTCAATATATTGCTGCATTTCCATTCCCACCAAATGGCGCAGGACGATGGAAGCGATGTGCGGGGACTGCGAGGTATATGAGTAGCCGTGGCCCGGGTCCGTCCACAGCGGAGTATGCAGCGCACTCTGATCCTGGTAGTCAGGGCCCAGCTTCGAGCGATCCGGACGCGGCAGCGCTTCGAGCTTTACGGAGGGCTCGAAGTTCACAAAGCCGGGGTTGGTCCCTTCCCCGTGCAGTCCCGCTCCCATGCTCAGCAAGTGCCCGAGGGTGATGTCCGCTTTGCGGTTATCGTCGAGCGGCAAAGCCTCAGGAAGATATGTTTGGTTGAAGACTTTGGTCTCGAGTCCGTCGGGAATTTTCTGGTGCTGCTCTTTCAGCATGATTCCGCAGGCGATGCTGGTGTAGGCTTTTCCCACCGAAGCCATGGCCGGATTGGCCTCGCGATTTCCTTTGCCGTAATATTTCTCAAAAACCAGGTAGCCGTGGCGGACCACCAATAATCCACCGTGCTGGCTGCTTCTTGACGCATACTCGAAGGCCCGATCAAGCCTGATCTGGGTCCATTCCAGCCTTGGTAAGGATTTCGGATGGATTGGTCAAAGATCGCCAGCCGCCCTGAGCATCGGGCGGAGGAAAGTAATCGGCTTCTGCCAGCAAGGCGAATGGCAGCAGTAAGCCTGCAGTTAGTGCACGGTACATAGGCGCTAGAACAGAAAGCGCAGACTAAATTCGATGTTACGCGGAACGTTGGTTTGCGGATTCGTAAACCGCCCAAAGGTGGCGCTGGTGTAACTGGTGGTCAGACCGCCGAGTAAGTGCCTGTTGGCGACGTTGAATGCCGAACCGCGGAATTCCAAAGTCCGCCGCTCGCCGAAAAGATTCCAAACTTTGCTGGCCGCGACATCTTCGTTCAGTTGAATGGGCTGCCGGAGCTGCGCGATGTTTTGGGGCGTGTTGCCATAAACGCCGTTCGCCGGTTGAAAGAAGGCCGCGGGATTGATGTATGGACTATTGGGGTCCTTCGGATTCCAATTTGGGTTAATAAGCGGTTGGCCGGGGACAAAGCTCGGCCGAATGGTACCGCTGCTAGCCCCGAATAAGTTCTGCGATGAAGAGACACCGATCGGAGTGCCACTCTGGTAACGCTGAACTCCGGAAACCTTCCAGTTGCCCAGTATCCCGTTGACCGCAGTGTTCAGGTGGCTGCCGAACTGTTTTCCTCTTCCGAACGGCAGCTCATAGATATAGGCGATAGCAACGATGTGAGGACGGTCGTTGCCGCTGATCGCCTTCTCCTGAACGTAGGAATAAACATTCTGTGCCGTCACGTTCGTGATCAACTTTGAGAAGGTGTATGCGACCGAGGCATACAGACCTTTGTTGAAACGGTGCTCGAAACTCGTCTCCAGCGCATTGTAAGTACTGTGCCCGCCGTTGCTGGTGGCATTGATGTTTCCGTTATATTGCGGATACGGACGCAGCGCCTGCTGCAATTGTTGGCTGGCCGGAAAGTTCGGATACGGCAATTGGAACCCCGTCGCCAAGACGGCCGGGCTGTTCACGGGACTGCTGAGGAGATTTCCATAGATAGCGATGTATTTGGGATCAAGCTGATTGAAATTTTGTGTGGCCAAAAACTTCATTCCGTAGTTGGCGTGGAAACTGGCTCGCAGCAACGTAGCTTGACTGAAACTGTGTTCGATTGTGAGATTGTAATCGGTGAAGTACCCGACCCGTCCAGCCTCTCCGGCCTTGTACTGCGGGCTCTGGTTGTTTGCCAGCGTAGGATCGACCTTAGGAGGTCTGCTGGCATCTACCAGCGATCCATATTGACCGAACCCCTTACCAAATAAATAGGTCACGCCAGTTGAGTAGTAATTGCCGGGAGCGTTGAAGTTGCCACCGAATCCCTGAATGCCCTGGTCGGCATTGTTGTCTTCGCGATTGCTGTCGTACATGATCGCCCCGCCTCCGCGGATAACGGTTTTGCTCCCGACCTGGTAGGCAAATCCGAGCCGTGGTCCGAGAGCATTAAAGCGGGTCTGCTGCAGCCGTCGTTGTCCCGTTCTGCCGGTCCCCTCACCCGCGAACACCAACGCCCCGAGCCGTCCACCGGCTGCTGCATTGGGAACGGTCGGATCGAAATTGCTTAGCTGGTCGCGATCCTCGTAGCGGGCGAACGGAAGATCGTAACGCAATCCCAGGTTCAAGGTCAACTTACGATTCACCTTCCAATCGTCCTGCACGTACCACGCGTAGTAATCGAACAACATGTTGATATTTGCGCTGTAGTTGAAGCTGGCGCTGCTCCCCAAGCCCAGCAGGAAGCCCGCGTAGTTTATGCCGGTGGTGCCGCTCACGCTCGGGTTTCCAGTGGTGGACGAGTTGAAGCCGATGGTGCCCGCGCAGTTGTTGCAGTCCAGGCGCGCATAGCTCACTTTGGCGTATTCCATCCCGATTTTGAAGCTGTGGGAGCCCTTCAACCAAGCTACCTGATCGCTCAAATTGTAGGTGCGACCGGGCGATCGGGTGGACACGTTGCTGCTGTAATTCCCAAATTCGGTTTGGTAAACCGTATAATTTGGAGCCTTGTCGAGTGAGGCGCCGGTAGCCATGGTCG
>CAWHEP010000006.1:0-106727 GCA_963828525.1 uncultured Verrucomicrobiae bacterium | reverse complement strand
CCATCTTTTCGTGAGGCCCGGCATGGACGTGATCCGGCATTTTGGCGGTCTCCATCGCTTCATGTCGTGGCAGGGGCCGCTTCTCACGGATAGCGGCGGCTACCAGGTCTTCTCGCTTGCGAAACTGAGAAAGATCACTGAGGAGGGAGTGCATTTCCAAAACCACCTGGATGGGGCCCCTTGTTTCATCGGTCCCGAGACGGCGATGGAAATCCAGGCGACATTGGGGTCGGACATCGCGATGGCTTTCGATGAGTGTCCGCACTACCCGTGTGACCGGGAATACGCGGCGACGAGCCTGGCGCGCACGCTGCGGTGGGCGGCTCGGTGCAGACGATGGGCGGAGGAGAGGAGCCTGGAAGAGCGGCCTCAGTTGTTTGGCATCGTGCAGGGCTCCGTCTTCGCGGACTTGCGCGGGAAAGCGCGGACGCGCTGGCTGGGATGGATTTTGAAGGGTATGCCGTGGGCGGGGTGAGCGTGGGTGAACCTGAGGAGGAGATGATGCTGGCGGTGGAGAATAGCGAACCGCGCCTTCCCCCGAACAAGCCTCGCTACGCGATGGGGTTGGGAACGCCTCCGCAGCTCGTGGAACTGGTAGCGAGAGGCATTGACATGTTCGACTGTGTCCTACCGACACGCCTGGCTCGCAACGGCACCGCCTTCACGGAGACGGGAACAATCAACCTCAAGAACAATCCCTACATTCTGGATCAGGGGCCGATTGAGGAAGGCTGCAAGTGTCCGGCATGCGCGGAGTTCAGCCGAGGCTACATCCGCCACCTCATCAAAGCGGAGGAAATCCTCGGGCTGCGCCTTGTGACGCTGCACAATTTGCATTTTTACCTTAATCTTATGGAGCGCATCCGGTCGGCGCTGGAGGAGAACCGTTTCGGAGAATTCAGAACCCGGTTTGTCGGGGGTTACAAACCTCGAGAGATTTGCGCATGAAGACGGGTAATGCTGTCCAGACACCTTGACGCAATGTCCGGGATTGACCATTTCTGAGTCATCGAATACTATCGCGCACAATAGCCAAGGGAAGTCGCGTTTCTGACCCGGTTCGCAGCGGGATTCGAGAGGCCTGAAAACGAAGCCCGCGAGGTTGAAAGGGACAGCACTAAGAGGGGGAGGGACTTTGTGTTGTAACGTTCGGATGGCAAGGCGCAAGCTGCAATATGCAGCCTCTGTAGCCCAGAGGCTTGCCTCGGTGCTTCTCGATTGTCAGCGGCGTGCTCATCTCACGGCCGTATGGTAAGGTTTTGGTCGGGAAGTCCCCGCCTACGTCAAAACTATATAGCTTAACCGCAGGCATCCCACTCCGCAATCTGGCATCACATATCCTGAGTAGTCGCGTCTCTCACTCGCTTCGCAGGGAGCTTTCCAGTAAAAGACCTGCAGAAAGGCTCCTGAGGTTGCCGGGGACATCACTGGATGGGGCGGGCCCGTGCGTTGAGACGTTCTGATGATAAGCGAAAGCTGCTCCGACTTTAGTTCCGGACCGTGAATAGCGAGAAGCTGCGGCGGGAGCCTACCGCAAAAATAGCAGGCATGTGCCGTGCTATGGTTGCCTCATACTATGTCGAGAGATTTTCAAGGAAACCGGAGAAGGAATTGGCCACGACATACATATTTTTTATTGAAGGAATGCACTCATCTTCTTCTTCGTGATCCCAGAAAAAAAGTTTTCCTGGGTTCTGTGCTGTAACTCTTAAAAGGATTAGATTACCAAATGGATCAACCCCAATCGGGAGGTATCCTCCCGGAACGCGGCCTCTATATGCATCGAAATTCCTCTTCAAACTTCCGACTCGTCCGTCATACAAGGCAAAAAAATAGTGTATCGAACCATCTTGCGTTATTCCATCTTTTCTGGAAAATCTAAACTGATTTGGATCGGGGCGGCCTCCATTTTCAGCCTTCAAGAAATGCCTGTAATCGTCTGGGAGTGTTCCTTGTATGGATGAAGCGAAGGTCGAAATATCGCCATCACTGGGACGTTTTTGGGTGAGATGCTCCGTGATCGTCATATTTGGACTTAAACTAGTAAGGCTTACCCAGCGAGAATCCGCCAGTATGTGGAAACGAACTATGGACGTCGCCTTCAATAAGTTGCATCAATCCGACATCCTCATTGTGATGCCAAATGTATCCAAGAGGAGTATTGTTAAATCCTGCTGCCGCGTTGGCGGCAACTTCATCCAAGCTTCTGTTGCCGGTCAACGCGATGCTGACCTGACTCTCGCCAGCGGTGCCCTTGTAAAGGTAGGGCGAAAAATCCGCGAAGCCTTTACTGCTATACCTGACTGCCGTTCCGTCCGCCAAGGAATAGAACAAAAGGGGTCAGTCCTTGCATATTGCCTTCCTCTCCAGGGCAGCCATCTGGCATTGAAAAGCACGGTTGGTTTGCGCCTCTCCTTGGCCGCCGCAATACCGGCTGACCCGCGTGGCGTCGCCCATCCGCAGCCGCCGGCCAATCCACGCATTCCTCGCCAGCGTGTGCTTGCGCACCAGCTTGCCGATGAGGATTTTGCGTTCGTCCTTCTTTTGCATTTTCGCGAGGTCTTCGTCTTTCAAATCGAGAGCGGTCAGGGCGCTCCGGACCAAGGCCTTGGCCTCCTGCTCGGTATGCTCCTGCCTGGCTCCGCTGTCCATCTGTTTCTTCTGCTTCAACCGATCGCTCAGGCCCTCAATCAGGGCCAGCGCACGCTGGCGGAATTCCACTCCACCCAGGCACCATCCCCGGCGCAGTTCCTTGAGTTCCTCCACCCGCGCCTTCGACCTCTTCCTTTCCTCCGTGATCCGCCCTTCCATGCGCCCGGCATAGCGCCAGCGATCCCCCGCACGGTCTTCCAGGCCGAGTTCTCCCAGAACCGTCCCCAGGGCCAGCCACGGGGGCATCTTCCTGCGCGTGTGCACGTAAAGCGGGTAACTGCTCCAGCGATACTCGCACAATTTCTTCTCCGGCGCGATGAGGCCAGTTCGCACGGGATTGAGATGGATATAGTCGCTCACGGTGAGGAAAATATTCCTTTTCCTCCGGGTAGGAACAAAAGGGGTCAGTCCTTGCATATTGCCTTCCTCTCCAGGTAGGAACAAAAGGGGTCAGTCCTTGCATATTGCCTTCCTCTCCAGGGCAGCCATCTGGCATTGAAAGGCACGGTTGGTTTGCGCCTCTCCTTGGCCGCCGCAATACCGGCTGACCCGCGTGGCGTCGCCCATCCGCAGCCGCAGGCCAATCCACGCATTCCTCGCCAGCGTGTGCTTGCGCACCAGCTTGCCGATGAGGATTTTGCGTTCGTCCTTCTTTTGCATTTTCGCGAGGTCTTCGTCTTTCAAATCGAGAGCGGTCAGGGCGCGCCGGACCAAGGCCTCGGCCTCCTGCTCGGTATGCTCCTGCCTGGCTCCGCTGTCCATCTGTTTCTTCTGCTTCAACCGATCGCTCAGGCCCTCAATCAGGGCCAGCGCACGCTGGCGGAATTCCACTCCACCCAGGCACCATCCCCGGCGCAGTTCCTTGAGTTCCTCCACCCGCGCCTTCGACCTCTTCCTTTCCTCCGTGATCCGCCCTTCCATGCGCCCGGCATAGCGCCAGCGATCCCCCGCACGGTCTTCCAGGCCGAGTTCTCCCAGAACCGTCCCCAGGGCCAGCCACGGGGGCATCTTCCCGCGCGTGCGCGCGTAAAGCGGGTAACTGCTCCAGCGATACTCGCACAATTTCTTCTCCGGCGCGATGAGGCCAGCTCGCACGGGATTGAGATGGATATAGTCGCTCACGGTGAGGAAATATTCCTTTTCCTCCGGGTCCACCAACACGGCCTTGTAGCGCCCCTGGAAGACGTGCCCGTGCAGCTTATGCCGGCAATTGAACCGGATGGAATAGGTTCCCTGGAACCATCTCATGCCGGCGGCCAGGTTCGGCTCCGGGGTTTCCAGCAGCAGATGATAGTGATTGCTCATGAGCACATAAGCATGGAGGCGCCACCCGGTCCGGGCACAGACCTCCCCCAGCGTCTCAAGGAACCGCTCCCGGTCGGCGTCATCTCGGAAAATGGCCTCGCGGCGATCCCCGCGATCCAACACATGGTAAAGGGCGCCGGGAAATTGAATGCGCAATTTGCGGGGCATGCCTCCCGATTACCAGGGGAATTCCACAATGTCAAGAGGCAAGGACTGACCCCTTCAGCACCCCTCACACAATGTCAAGAGGCAAGGACTGACCCCTTCAGCACCCCTCTACTAAATCCCACCCGTTGGGTCGCCTCGGCTTTATGTCCAATCGCTTGTTGCCCGTTGCGCCTGCTAGTCCCCCTCCGACAAAAGCTTTTTTGTAACCTCGCTCCACGATACTCCACTCACACTTAAAAACTCTGCGAAATCGAGAACTACTTTATCCTTCCAAAAGTCGATCAATCTCCTTTTCAACAAGCGGACCAAATCCGCTTTTGGATCGTTGAGATATCGAATTCCTATCGCCGGATAGCTACCGAGGTATGTCACTCGAATAACCTCAATCTCGACCTCAGTCAGTTGATCGCAAAGCCCGAGATTTAACACAGCCTATTAGCCAAGAGAATATCGCGACCGCAAATTCAAAATGCTTCGGATCACCGAACAGTCTTTGAAGCACCGCGGGCTCGATAATCTGGTATCCGTTCTTCATGTCGTTCTTCATGACCTTAGTGCTTCGGGATAATGTCAACGCCCTGCTTCAGGAGATATCTATCTTTTTTAGCGGTAAAGTATCCATTAGGCACACCGGGGATTACCCTCCTACAACAGGAGGCAATGTAGCCGGATCTGTGCAATTCGAAATTTGTCCCCTCGCGCGATCCGCGCATCGAGCCAGGCTTTATTTTCCGCCCACGTCACAGGTGGATCGCCTGCCTGTGGAATCCGCCAGATTTGGCCCAAGTGTCAATCGCTGGATTGTCCGCAAACGGTTCCAGATGCTCCATGCGACCAATTACTGTTGTCATCTGGCCGCCTCCCGTCTCTGCGGCAAGTAAATCGCCGAATCGGGCAAAAATGGCGCGTGCCGCTCCGGAAACGTGTTTTTCTTCGGCGTTCGGTGGCCTCGCGGCATCTTCGTATGCCGAAGATGAGCTTCGGGAGCCGTCGTAGGCAACTGTTCTGTCGTAGGCTGTGGTAGCCGACGCTGCGACGAGGATTCCAAAAGCTGGGGTAACCTGCGCAAACGCCGAAAGGAAGCACGCCAAAAGGAGTGCAATCAAGCGCCGGAATTGATTGAGAGTCGGCACTTGGAAGCTCATTGGAGTGCTTTGCTAAACGCCCGACCGGTTGATTTCAGCAATTAGGCTCTCGGCCTCGACTCGAATTGGGCCGACTATTTGACCGGAAGCAATCAGGTCTTTGACACGAATCGCAGCGCCATCAGAATCTCACCGCTGGTTCCCCACCCAGGCGAGCGTCTATTAACGTTCAGCAGCTTCGGAAAGTCCCGCGAGCCTTAGCTGCTCTTCTATCCGCTTCGAGTGTGTGATGTAATCGTAAGCCATGATGTTAATTCCCAAGAATTACAGGGCTGTAGTGAAAACTATTCAGTCGAACGCCGTTTGGCCCTACAACAGCCTCAATCGCACCGCCGCCAGTCGGTAACAGTCATCTGGATGTTGCCGGTGCGGGTGTTCCCGTCGCTGTCGGTGGCAGTGGTGGGCAGGGAATTTAGGCCAGGAACTACCTGCCCGTAACCGGAAAACTGGTTGCCACTCTCCTGTTCGGCAAGGTTGCCCCCGATGCGCACCACGGCAGGCTTGTCGTCGGCACCGCTGAGCCTCATCATCCCACCGCCCGCGGCGCGTTCGACTTGGTTCAGGCCATCCACAAAAGCGGTGCTCACCGCCGCGCCGTCCTGCTCGGTCACTCGGTTATCAGCGGCGTCGTACCCGTACTCGTGATGCCTGAGCGGCGAATTCCCGGCACCTGACACAGTCGCGCTCCTTAGCCGGTCGCCCTGGTAGGCAAACGCATAGGTTTGCGCCTGCGCCAAATCGCCTCCGGCCTGAGCCCATGTCTGGATCCGCCCAACGGATCGTAGGTGTAATCGTGCCGGAGAAGCTGTGTGCCGTCCGGCGCGGAATACGCGATCTCGCCCAGACGCCGTTCCCGGAATTGTTCAAATAGCTGAATGCGGCGGTTGCCCATTGGATTCGGTAGCGGTGAGAACCCGGCCCGAATTGCCATCATAGCCGTAAGTGGTCGGTCCAAGCGGACTCGTCGCGGAGGCAGCCCTGCCAAGGGTGTCGAAAGCCGCGCTCGTCGCGACGCCATCGAGAAAGGTTTTGAATCTGGCTCCCTGTGAGTACACGCTGGTTGTTGATCGTTATAGCGCCCGCTGTCGGATCAATCACAATCGAGCCAGCATTTGAGTCTGGGTGCCAGTGAGAACCAATCGGTTTGACCCGTCGAGTTGCATTACCCCCATGCGTTCCCTGATCCGTCCAAGCGCTGCCAACTCCAAGCTGAGCCGGGTCGGGTGAGGATATTGGTAAACCAGGCGCCAGTTCCCCCGGTGCCCTCGAAATAAGTTAAGTCGGCCCCCGGTTCAGAAAGTTTGCCGGTCCATGCGCCAAAGGAAGCGGAGTTACCCAGGATATCGAGATAATTCACCGCCGCAGTGCCTGAAACGGAGAGGCTTCCGTAGGTGCCACACGTCCCCTGAGCACGCGCGAAGGTGGAGATGAGCAAGCACAGAGCAGCGGCTGTTGAGAACGAGGGTGCTGGCGATCGCCGCCTTGATCGGCAAGCAATTTGCTTTTGGCGTGAGAAGACGCAGCAAACCAGTGCGGATAAAAACATGATAGTTGGTATTAGAAGATTATCCTTCATCGGTAAAATGCGCTGTAGGCAGAAGACCGGAGCTCAGTTACCGCATCAGATCATTTTCGGCTGACTTTAGTGAGACGCTCGTTAAGCATCAAGAAAGAGTTTATTTATCTTACCGATTTGCTTCTTCGGCCGAGTTTCTTCGGGGCGTGTCTCAGCATTCCTGCCCAGCGTTGAACAGACAGCATCGTCTCGCGAAGCTCATCGATTTTCTACTGACAATGCTCGGTCGGGAGGACAACGTGACCTTATGACTACGCCGAGTTTTGTCGCGAGACGCCGCTTTGCGCTTGTCCTCATCGCCGTTGCTTTTCTGATCCAGCCCGATATTCGCGCGCAAACCGTTTCCGAATTGGGCAACGTGGCAAGATCGCAACTCACCGGGGAAGGAATTCCCCGCGCTCTAATCTTTACAAAGATGGCGGGCTATCGGCATCTCACGCTACCGGAGTGCGAACGCAATCTCAAGGCGCTGCTGGAGACGAACCAGATCGCCGTTGATGAAACAGACGATTCGCGCTGCTTTACTGACCTCGGACTGAAGCCTTACAAAGCGCTGGTCTTTCTTGATACGAGCGGCGACCTCTTTACTCCCGCCCAACGCGACGCGCTGGTCGCCTATATCCGCGCGGGCGGAGGATTTGTAGGGATACACGGGGCCTCAACGGCGGAGAAAAAATGGCCTTGGTATGGCGAATTGCTTGGCGCGCGCTTTGGAGGGCATCCATGGGTGCAAACGGCAACGGTGACGGTGCTTGATCCGGCCCATCCCGCAGACAAGGGGTTGCCCGCTCGCTGGACGCGAAATGACGAGTGGTATTCTTTCGAAGGTCCCCTCATGAACGTGACCCCGCTCCTGCAAGTGGGTGAAACGTTCTGGCACGGCGATGGCGTTGTCGAAAAGGGAACGCGCGCCGGGAAGATTCCGCCGGTGGGATCGCCGGAGGCGGTGGTTCAACCTCACGTAATCGCCTGGTGCCATGAGTTCGAGGGAGGACGATCGTTCTACACAGCGATGGGGCACTTCGGTTCGGCTTTTCTGGAGCCGGAGATGCAGGCTCATCTGCTGGCGGGCATCCGGTGGGCCGCCCGGCTGGATTCGCCGGTTTCAGCCAGCCATCTCTGATCCGGCTTAAGCTGTCTTTAAACGGCTTACGCAGAGATGATTATTACGTCTGGACGCTCGACCGGGTGGCACAGTCTTCTTAGGCGGCAGCCCCTCCCCTTCCATACCGTAACGCGGAGACCCCACTACTGACGGACTCTAACGAATTCGCCGGAATGCACTTTGAGGAACAGCGCGGCTCCGTTTGAAGATGGATCTTTCTCCGCGGGCTTGTAAACGAAGTATTTACCGCCGTCCTCCATTCCCATTTTGAGCATGGAGGCATCTTCCGCGTGAACGAGATCCGCCTTACCGAGGAAAAGTGGATGCGCGTTCCAGAGGGCAACCTGTTTGTCCGGCTGAATATCCGATGACGGAAAAAGCCTTGTGTCTCCGACAGCCGTCGGCTCGCTGATGGTTTCGATGGTGGACAAGTGACGTTTGTCATCGATTGCAGAGACGATGACGCCGCAGAAGCCGAGCAACATTCCAACGCAGAGGATCACGGCCCACTTCGCCCCGAGTATCCTCTCTTCCGCCGGAGCTTCGGGGACGCGCCTATCCGCGGGCATACTCCGGGGGCAGGGCGAGCGTGGCAATTTGTTTCATGACGCGGTCACTCAAGCCCTGGTAAAGTTCTCGACCGCTGCCGGTCAGATCCTCCTGCGTGAAACGGATCGGTTCTCCGACCACCAGGGTAATGGGATGAGCTCTGGGGTATTTGGCCCCGCGCGGGAAGGCCTCGAACGCTCCGAAGATTCGCATCGGCACAACGGGCGCCAGCGTCTTCGCGATCACCAGCCCAAGTCCGGGCTGCGCGGGCTGCAAGCCTCCATCCTCGGTGCGACCGCCCTCAGGGAAGATGACGGTGCAGCCGCCAGCCTTCACCAGCCTTATCACCGTTTTCAGCGCGCTCATATCGGCGCGCTCCTGATTGACGGGCACCACGTTGAGCTTCGGGAAGATCGGCCCCATGATAGGCCAATCCAGCAGAGTCTTGCGCGCAAGGAATGAAATCTGCCGCCGGCAAGCGATGCCAGCGAGTGGCGGATCCAGGAAGCTTTGGTGATTCATGGCGAGGATGGCGCCGCCCTCTTCGATGATTCGCTCCCGGTTAACCACCCGATAGGAAAAGAAGGCCTTCGCGAGGACCTTCGTGAGGTTATAGCCAAACGCGTAAGTTGCTCCCATGTCAGTTGTCCAATTTATTCTCAGGCGTCCCAGGCGTCGCGAATGGACAATCCCTTCAGCTTCAACAGACCCGTGATCTCACCGACAACTCCGTCAATGGTGAGATTTGAACTGTCAATGACATGGGCATCCTCGGCGATGATCAGGGGCGAGGCGCGCCGGGACGAGTCGGTGCGATCCCTCGCTTTTATCTCGTCGCGCTGGCCTTGTAAATTTCGCCTTCGCGCGCGCACGTCCGGGGAAGCATCGATGTAGAACTTGTACGGGGTGTCAGGGAAAACAACGGAGCCGATGTCGCGTCCTTCCATCACCAAATCGTGGTCATTCGAGAATGCCCGTTGGATGGCCACCAGGCGATCCCTTACAGCGGGAATCGCGGAAATTGGGGAGACGCCGGCGTTAACCTCCTCGTCCCGTAGCCATGGAGATGGGTCAACGTCGCCGATCAGGATGGCGGACTCCTGATCGCGGATTTCGCAGCGGAAAACCATATCGCCCAAGGACGCGGCTACGGCGGCCGGATCATCCACGCTGACACCCTTCTCCAGGATGAACCAAGTCACCGCCCGGTACATGGCCCCCGTATTTACGTAGGTCCAGCCCAGTTTCTTCGCCAGGCGCCGGGAAACACTACTTTTACCGGAGGCGGCTGGGCCATCGATGGCGACAACCAGGTGCGGCTGCCCTGCGAGAGGAGAAATCACAGAGAAACTCAGTGCCTGGAAGGGAGGGAGCTTATGACCTGCGTGGTTCGCTGCCCGGGTTGGGCGTTGCAGAGCATCTCGAGAGTTTTGTAAAAATCTGGGTACGAGCGTCGCCACACAATCGATGTCGTCCACAATGGTCTCCCCTTCCGCGAAGAGACCCGCGATCGCGAAGGCCATGGCGATCCTGTGGTCTCCGAAACTGCTGACCCGGGCTCCGCGAAGCGGAACGCCACCATAGATCTCCAGGCCATCTTCCGTTTCCGAAAGCTGGGCGCCCATCGCGCGCAGATTTTTCGCAAGCGCGGCAATGCGATCCGACTCCTTCAGGCGCAACTCTCCGGCGTCAGCGATGGTTGTCGTGCCGCGCGCGAGCGCGCCAGCGACTGCCAGAATAGGCAGTTCGTCGATGACGTTCGGGATTTCCTTGCCGCGAATGACAGTGCCTTTCAACTGGGTACCCTTGATCTCAATGATGCCATGAGGCTCGCCCTGCTCGACCTCGCCGATGATCTCGCGCACGTGCGCTCCCATCCTCAGTAAAACAGGGAGAACACCAGTGCGGGTGTCGTTCAGGCCGACATCCTTCACCAGAAAATCAGACCTTGGCTGAGCGGCTGCGGCAGTGAGCCAGAACGCGGCGCTGGAAATGTCGCCGGGAACGGTAAAGTCGCGGGACTCGGGAGTCTGCTCACCGAAGATCGAGACGCTGAGGTCATCCTTCTGGGAATGCACCAGAAAGTAGCGAAGGATGCGCTCCGTGTGGTCGCGGCTCTGAAGAGGCTCGGTGACGACGGTCTTGCCCTTCGCGGAAAGGCTGGCAAGGAGGATCGCGCTTTTGACCTGCGCGCTCGCGACAGGCATGAAGTATTGGATTGGACGAAGCTTGCCGCCCTGGATGACCAGCGGAGGACGGCCCTTGTCCCCTTCGGCGGTGATGGTGGCGCCCATCTCGGTGAGAGGATCGATCACCCGCTTCATCGGGCGGCGTGACAAGGAGGCATCTCCCACCAGCCGGGAGCGGAAAGGCTGGGCAGCGAGGACCCCGCAAAGCAGGCGCATGGTCGTGCCGGAGTTGCCGCAGTCAATATCGCCAGTCGGCGCGTCGAACTTCCGCTTTTTACCCTTCACGATAAGGGTCGCAGGTTCAGGCTGCTCAATTTCGACACCCAAGGCGCGCATCGCATCCACAGTGCGCATGCAGTCTTCACTGGGCAGAAACCCGTTGATGACGCATGTGCCGTTAGACATTGCCGCGATGATGACGGCCCTGTGCGAGATGCTTTTGTCGCCCGGCACGCTGATCTCTCCCTGAATGACGGGAGCTTTCTTTATTTTCCAGTACGCCATATCAATTTCCGGCCGCCAAGGCGTCCCTCGTCTCCTTTGCTTGCGCTAAGATTTTTCTCATGCTTTCGTCGTCCGCTTCGTCCAGGAGATGGCCAAGGCCGGCCAGTTCCCGAGACAGATTATTCACGGCGTTCTTCAAAAAGTCACGATTGGTCGCGAAGATTTCGGCCCACATGTCAGGCGACCCTGACGCGATGCGGGTGGTATCGCGGAAGCCGTTGCCGCACACGTCGAAAGCGCGGGGGGCGCGGGCATGCACAAAGTTCACCAGCGCCGCCGCGAGGAGGTGAGGCAGGTGGCTGACAAGCGCCATGGCTTCGTCGTGTTCCATAGCGGGCATGCGGCAGGTGCGACAGCCGAGGGCAACCCAAAACTCATCCACCGCGGATATGGCATCCGGATCCGCGCCGGGATGCGGCGTCAGGATGCATGCCGTTCCCTCAAACAAGTCAGCGCGCGACGCCGCAAGCCCGGAGCGCTCGGATCCTGCCATCGGGTGGCTTCCCACGAAGCGGCCACGTTCTTTGAAGATGGCGGACAATGAGTCAACGACAGGCGCTTTGACACTTCCAACATCCGTGATGATCGCGTCATGTTTGATCGACGAAACAAAGGCGGCCCCAAGAGGAGCCATAGCTCCGATAGGCACGGAGAGGACGATCATCTCAGCATCGTCCACAGTTTCTGACAGATCAGTGGACGCGCGGTCTGAAAGGCCCATCGATTGGATCAGAGGGAGAGAATCCGGGCGGCGCGTCCAGATAGCGATGTGAGAGCCAGGGTGCCGCGCGCGGATTGCGCGGGCGATTGAGCCTCCCAGCAAGCCGGGTCCGATGATTGCGATCCTGGGAAACGTCATGGAAAAGCTGCCCGGGAGACAGCTCGCCGCGTCGCAAAAAGCGTCAGGGAACCAGGAAGATCTTTTGTGTGTAAGGATCTTTAACTTCCGTCCCGGGCGGATACCCGCGGACATCCACGTATCCGGCCGATGGAGCGTAGGGACTTGTGACAAATCCCTGCTTTCCGGGAACCGGGACTCCATAGGAGTAGTCCTTCTTCACAGGAGCTGGAGTGGGATTAGACACAGGGGGCTCCGGCGCTGGGACTGGCGTTTCTTCCGCCTGGGGCCTCGGCGTCGGGGCGGCATCAGGCTCGCGCCCTCCCTCATCCTCTGTCGGCTGCTCTTGAGGCAGGTAGCCTACTTTGCGGGGCCTGCGCGGCGGGGCATCGTCCTGGTTTGAGCAGGCAGCGATTAAACAAACTGTCAAACCCAAGACTGCGAATAAAGAAAGTGACCTCATACTGGAAATTAGTTGGCTTGCTAATACTTCAATCGAGAAGCGGTGACAAGGATTTTACGCGCGTTACTATCCAAGCCGTTCACACCACTTTGAAGTAGCCGAGCTCACCGTCGAGTTGAGTTTGCAGAATCTCCACAAGCTCGGAGGGTGATTCCAAAGCCGCAAGGGAGCCGGCGTTTTCGATAATCCTGAGTGTGCAGTTTGGGATGGACGGCTGGAGGCGGTAAGCCGATTCCAGGCG
Source organism: uncultured Verrucomicrobiae bacterium (assembly GCA_963828525.1). Taxonomy (GTDB): domain Bacteria; phylum Verrucomicrobiota; class Verrucomicrobiia; order Chthoniobacterales; family Chthoniobacteraceae; genus CAWHEP01. The sequence continues at coordinate 93,992 of CAWHEP010000006.1, read as the reverse complement.
AGGGAAAACAGACTGGTCACCCCAGAGCAATGTCACCGGTTGAGACAGCATCTTTATGCGTTGTTCGAGATCGAACCCGACGCGGCCCCCTTGGAAGTTCAGGATCGAGTGTTCGGCTCCATACTGTTGAGCGCAGGTGGTCAAGACATCGACCATTTCATCCGTGACGAGATCAGGGCGCACGAAAGCGCGATCTGCCAGCCATGAGCGAATTGCAGGCTTGGTCGCGTAATAATTGCGATAGAGGAAGCGATTCAGCAAGGGAGCGCGACTGGCGAGCCTCGCCGCAAGGGAGACGCCTTGCCCTCCAAAATCAGCGCGGCCGGCGGGCATATAAAGTATGAGACGCGACACGAGCTCCGGATGCTGACTTGCAAGGTACACGCAGAACCCCGCGCCCAGACCGCTTGCGATAAAAATCGGGGGCTGCTGGCCGCAAGTCGCTTTTGCAAACTCTCCAAGCATGCGCACGTAGTCCGCGATCTGCAGCTTCGCGTTGGGGCGTTGCGATTCCCCAAATCCAATCAGATCCGGGGCGAGCACCCTGAAACGGGATGCGAACTCCGGATAAACTTTCGACCATTCGTAAGAAGAAGCGCCGGTATAGATGCCATGGACGAATATGAGCGGCTGTCCGCTGCCTGACTCATGATAGACGATATTCCCGGGCGGGGTCTGCAAAACCCTCGTGGCGAAAATCGCGGGGGAGATGGTATCGGGCACGAGCAACTGCGGGGGACGCCGCATGGCGTACCGCATGCCAAAGAAGAGAGCGCCCAAAGCTCCAGCGCCCAGGCCAACACCCCAGAGGCGGCGCTTTTTTCGCCTGAAGACGGGCTGTGGGCGCCATGCTTAAGAGGCGATCCGGACAGAACCCGTTCCAGCCACAATCGTTCCGATCACCCTGCCGCGAGTGAGGCGGATCACCTTATCGACGTTCGCCTCCGAAAGGATGAGGGTCATACCGATCCCCATGTTAAAAACCTGGTACATCTCAGATATGGGCACTTTGCCGCCACGCTGCAATATTTCAAAGATGGCGGGCGTTTTCCATGATGATGGATTGATGATAGCATCGCAGGAAGCGGGCAGCACGCGAGCGACATTATCGAGCAACCCGCCTCCGGTGATATGCGCCGCGCTCTTGATGAGCGGATGCACGGATGCCAAAGCGGGCTGGTAGTTGCGGTGGACCTTCAATAGTTCGGCTCCCAGCTTCAACTTGAGTCCGGGGACCGAAGAGTCGGCAAGTCAGTTTCATCTTTCGAAAAAGAATCTTCCTCGCGAGCGAATAGCCGTTTGTATGAAGGCCGTGGGAGGGCAGGCCGACAATGAAATCGCCAGAGGCGATCGTGGAGCTATCCAGAATTTTTTGCGATCAACCACCCCGACGATGCAGCCCGCGAGATCATATTCCCCGGGTTTATACATGCCGGGCATCTGAGCAGTCTCCCCACCAACCAATGCACACCCTGCGGATTTGCAAGCCCGGCTGAATCCGGAGAGGAGTTGATCAAAAACTTCCGGATCAAGCCGTTCCGCGCCGATGTAGTCCAGGAAAAACAGGGGACGCGCTCCAAGAACGGCGATGTCGTTGACGCAGTGATTCACCAGATCCTGAGCCACCGTATCGTGACTTCCCGCGGCGAAAGCGATCTTCAGCTTTGTGCCGACTCCGTCCACGCTGGAGACGAGCACAGGCTCCTTCATTCCAGCAAAATCGGGTTTAAACAGCCCGCCAAAACCGCCAATCCTGCCCAGCACTTCGGGCCCATGTGTCGCCTGAACTTTTCGCTGGATGCGCCCCTTCAGCAGATTTCCCGAGATCGACATCCACTCCCGCTTTTGCGTAAGCCTTGAGCGGCTTCCGTGTGCCCCACGCGACCCGGCCCCTTCATTTCAGCGTCGAAAACAGCCCGGGCTGAGAATCCTCAAGCAACATGCTGGCCCGGTCCTGACGGCGCTCCATGATGTATTTGTCGAGGCGGGGATCAAACGGAACCGGATAGTCCCCGTTAAAACAGGCGAGGCAAAAGCTGTTCTCGGGAAGGCCCGTCGCCCGCACCATGCCAGCCATGTCAAGATAGCCAATACTGTCCGCGCCGAGATATTCCCTGATCTGGTCCAGTGTGATCTGGTTGGCGAGGAGATTGGAAGGATCAGGAAAATCGATGCCGTAATGGCAGGCAAACTTGTGCGGGGGGCAACTGATGCGCATGTGAACTTCCTTCGCTCCCGCCTCGCGCAAATTCACAACCCGGGCGCGGGCGGTCGTCCCTCGCACGATTGAGTCATCCACCACCACGACACGTTTGCCGCGAACGATCTCTTTGATGAGGTTCAACTTCACTCGCACGTTAAAGTCGCGGATGAGCTGGGTCGGCTGAAGGAAAATCCTGCCGATGTAATGGTTCCGCACGAAAGCGTGCTCAAAAGGGATGTTCGCCTCCTGGCTGTAACCAAGCGCGGCGTAGTTCCCTGAATCGGGAACAGGCACTACGATATCGGCGTCGACAGGATGCAGCCGGGCGAGCTCGCGCCCCATCTGCGTGCGGACTTTGCTGACGTTGATGTTGCGGAGGATGCTATCTGGACGCGCGAAATACACATACTCAAATATGCAAAACGCCTCCTTCTCGGCCTTGAACGGGAATTCGGACCGGATTCCATTTTCACTGATGATGACCACCTCACCCGGCTCAATCTCGCGGATGAATTCGGCGTGGATCAGATCGAACGCGCAAGTCTCGGAGGAAAGGACATAAGCGCCATCCAGTTTGCCAAGCATCAACGGGCGAAAACCAAATGGATCCCTGACTCCGACAATGGTGTGCTCCGTCATCAGGACGAGCGAGAACGCGCCTTCCACTCTGCGCAACGCGGCGAGGAGGTTGCTCGAATCCGAAGGCTGGGCAAGCAAATGGAGGATGATTTCGCTATCCACCGTGGTCTCGAAGATGGCGCCACGCTCTTCCAACTCATCTTTGAGGATCCCGGCGTTGACCAGATTGCCGTTGTGCCCAATGGCGAGCTGGCCACGGCGGCAGTTTACATAGAGAGGCTGGGCATTCTTGATGTTGCTCGAACCTGTGGTGGAATAACGCACATGGCCAATAGCGCGATTTCCTTTGACGCGTTCGAGGTCGGCGTTGGAGAACACCTGTGAGACAAGTCCCATCCCACGATGAAGGGCGAAGGGGCTGAGCGGGACCGTTCGAAGTGACGATGCCCGCGCTCTCCTGGCCGCGATGTTGAAGGGCAAACAGCCCGTAGTAGGTGTGCAGGGCGGCATCGGGATGGCCGAAAATGGCGAATACGCCACATTCATCCCGCGGTTTGAAGGATTGTTCCACTTTGTGTTAAATGACTGGTTCCAGGTGGCTGGCTACAACGAGATGTAGCATGAAACGCGCGAGAACATCCGCGGGGGAGCTAGGCGGACATGAGGTCATGAATTGCAGAATACCATGTACAATGAAGTTCGGTGACGGGCCATGAAAATCGCGCGCCGCCTGTCGCTATGGACAGTTCCTTGCCCCCGACAGCGCCAATGCGCCTCACAGTTATACCGCGCCATTGCAGAAGAGCACAGGCGGCGGATGCGTTTGCCTTGGTGACGGAGATGATAACGCGGGAGGCCGACTCATTAAACAGCAGTTGATCGGCCCGAAGGGAGGTGGTTCCGAAATCGATTGCGGCGCCGATCTTCTGCCTCCCGGAGATGCAGCACTCCGCCAAGGCAACCGCCAGTCCGCCTTCCGAACAATCATGCGCGCTGCTGACAAGGTTTGAGCGAATAAGGGCAAGCACCCCTTGTTGGAGGGCGATCTCGCGCTCGATATCGAGCCGGGGCGGCAAGCCCTCCTTGCGATCATGAATAACTTTCATGTAATGCGAAGCGCCCAGTTCAGCGCCTTCGCCTCCCACGAGGAGGATGACGTCACCCTCAGCCTTGAAGTTCTGCGTTGTGACATCCCGCTCCCGCTCGATGATGCCGACCATGCCAACGGTCGGCGTCGGATCAACTGCCCCGGCCGGGCTTTCATTATACAGGCTCACGTTTCCGCCAGTGACTGGCGTGCCAAAGGCTGCACACGCTTCCGCCAGACCCTCGATGGATTCCCGGAGCTGCCAGAAGTTTTCCGGTTTGTAGGGGTTGCCGAAGTTCAGGTTGTCTGTGACGGCGAGAAGACTGGCGCCGGAGCAGGTGAGATTTCTGGCCGCCTCGGCAACGGCAAGACGCGCGCCTTCCCGGGGATCGAGGGAACAGAACAGGCCATTACAGTCCGTGGTAGCGGCAAGAATCTTTCCGGCCTCGCGCACAAGAAAAACCGCGGCGTCGGAACCAGGAGGAACCATGCCTCCCGCTCTCACGGTATGATCGTATTGACGATACACCCAATTCTTGGAAGCGATGGAGGGGTGAGCGAGCAAGCCCAGGAGCGCGTCCCGCGGGTCGCTTTCAGGGACGGATTGCAGATCGAGTGGCGGTGGTAGTGGCCTCGCTTTCGCTTCGCGGTGGTAAAGCGGCGCCTCGTCGGCAAGCTGACGAGCTGGGATTTCGGAGACGACACTGGCCGTGATTTTTTATACGCATCATGCCATCGCCAGTGACCGCGCCCTATCTCGGCGTATGGGAGATCCCATTTCTCAAAGATGGACTTGACTGTTTGCTCTTCGCCGCGCTTCACGATGATCAACATCCTCTCCTGCGACTCGCTAAGCATGATCTCGTAGGGAGTCATGCCGGTCTCGCGCTTCGGGACGAGTGCCAGATCAATCTCCACGCCGGTGCCGGCCCTGCTGGCGGTTTCGCAAGTGGAACAAGTCAGGCCAGCGGCGCCCATATCCTGTATCCCGGCAACGCAGCCGCTTTCGAGCAACTCGAGACAAGCTTCCAGCAGCAAGTTTTTCCTTGAAGGGATCGCCGACCTGCACAGCGGGTCGATCCTCACGGGATTGCTCACTGAGTTCGCGCGAGGCAAAAGCCGCTCCGGCGAGGCCATCACGCCCTGTTTCCGCGCCAACGTAGAAGACGGGATTCCCTATTCCATGCGCAGCCCCGCGGGCAATCTGCTCGTGCCGGAGGACGCCGAGACAGAAGACATTGACGAGCGGGTTCCCTTCATAGCTTTCATCGAAGTAGATTTCCCCGCCGATGGTGGGTATGCCGATGCAGTTGCCGTAATGACCAATGCCTGAAACGACCCCCGCGAACAAGCGGCGGTTCGATCGCAGGCGCTGTTCACCCGCCGCGCCGGAGATCGGGCCAAAGCGCAGGGAATTCATGCTGAACACCGGACTCGCGCCCATGGTGAAAATATCGCGAATAATACCGCCGACACCCGTGGCGGCGCCCTGAAAAGGCTCAATCGCGCTGGGATGATTGTGACTTTCCATCTTAAACGCCACCGCCCAGCCGTCCCCAATGTCGATGACGCCCGCGTTTTCCTCTCCGGCTTTCACTAGAACGAGGGGCCCTGTGGTGGGAAACTTCTTTAGTTCGGCGCGCGAATTTTTATAGGAACAATGCTCGCTCCACATGACGGAGAAGATGCCGAGTTCCGTGAAATTGGGAGCGCGGCCAAGGATGCCGATGATACGCTGGTACTCGTCCTCAGTGAGGCCGTGCTTGCGGACGAGTTCGGGGGTAATTTCCGGGTCGTTGCTGGTCATGCCGCCACTCCCTTGTCCGATAAGCCGAGAACGGATTCGAAAAAGAGGCGCCCATCCTCGCTTCCGAGCCGGGAGTCCGACGCGCGTTCAGGATGAGGCATCAACCCGAAATACATTGCGGCCAGCATTGCAGATGCCGGCGATGTTTTGCGCGGAGCCGTTGGGATTAGCCGCGTCGGACGCCCGTCCCGCGTTATCCGCGTAGCGCAGAATCACGCGCCGATTGACAGTCGAGATCGCGCAACGTCGCTTCATCCGCCACGTAGTTCCCTTCACCATGCGCGATGGGCATGCGGAGCAACATTCCAGTCAGACAGGCGTTTGTGAATGGTGTATCGACCTCCTCAACGCGAAGACGTTGTCTCTTCGCAGATGAAGTGGAGTGAACGATTTCGGATTAACGCGCCGGGCAGCAAGTCGCGCCTCACAAAGAATCTGGAAACCGTTGCAAATACCAATGATCAGCTTGCCCTTTCCCGCCTCCTCCACCACCGATTGCATGACTGGCGAAAACCGCGCAATGGCTCCGCAGCGCAGATAGTCGCCGTACGAGAACCCACCGGGCAGGACAATGAGGTCGTAAGCGGCGACGGAATCTTGCTTATGCCACACGTATTCCGTTTCCATAATCGCGCTCAGCGCAAGATGGCAGTCCTGGTCGCAATTCGAGCCGGGAATCTGATAATGGCGCATTTCATCGTGGTGAGATCTCAGCAAAGACCAGAAGGAGAATCCGGGGCGCGAGGCTCAGGGAATGACTTCGAGTCGATAATCCTCAATGACCGGATTGGAGAGAAGGTCGCTGCAAATCCGGCGCAGTTCCTTCTCGGAATCCGCTCCTTCACCAAGCTCGATTTCCATGAACTTGCCTATTCGAACCTGCTTCACACTGCTCATCCCTTGATGAAGGATCGCGTCCCGGACGGCAACCCCCTGCGGATCGAGGACAGTTGGTTTTGGCATCACGATGACGGTGGCTTTCATGGAATTCTAGACTTCGTCGGAGAAGCAGAGGCCGCTGGCTTTGGTTCGCTTTCGGTGTTCTTTCGATCTTGGGAGAGGACAGTTTTGGTTCGATGTTTACAGTGAGGGCTTCGAAGCGGCCATCGGCGAGCTTGCGGGAAGCGCCGCGAACATAAATGCCGGGGATGAAATCCTCGATGGTCGCGGGACCGTTGCCTTTCATCATTTTAGCTCGTGGTGAAACAACATAGATGAGTCGCTCCCTTTTTGCCTTGGAGCGTGAAGCTCCGGGACGCCTTGTCAAAACCCAATATCGCGCCGTGGAAGGCAACCCTGTCGTCGGGAGGCGCAGTGGGGCTCCCCGAAGCTTTAGCCCTTTTTCTCCGCGGCAAATGTTGCCGGAAGGCAGAAAGCGCAGAAGAAAAGGACGCAGAGGAACTGGGTCACGCGGCGCCCGATAGGTGAGGATATTCGCATACCTGTTAGCCGCCGAGCAGCCATGTCACGCGCCCCGAAAGCGGGTGCCACCCCGGCAGAAGGATATGTCGACCCACCCGCGAGAATCTCTTCCACGAGCTTCGCTTTGCCTGACCCGCTGACCAAGAAACAGACGTGTCTCGCAGCGTTAATCAGTGGAAATGTGAATGTGATGCGATTGGAGGAGAATTTCGGGACATAGTTGGCGACGACGTTCCGCCCCGTCTCATGCAGCGCTTCGGTGCCGGGGAACAGGGAGGCTGTGTGACCATCGTCGCCCAAGACCGAGAAGCAGGAGATCGTGGACATAGCGGGCCTCACCGATTGCGCGGGCAGCGAGCTTTTCCTCATATTCCAGGGCGGCGGCATCGGGATCGATCTCGCCGCGGACGCGCAAAATATTTTCGGCGGGGATCGGAACGGAACTGAGCAGAGCATCCTTCGACATTTTATAGTTGGACTGCCCGTCATCGGGCGGGACGCAACGTTCATCTCCGTATGTGACGATGAACTTTTCCCACGGGATGTGAGGCATGGCCGCCAGCCGCGCGTAAACGGGACGCGGGGTGTTGCCCCCGCTCAACGCGATGCGAAAGGCGCCGCGTTCCGAGACGGCAGCAACCGCGCGCCGCGCGATAAAATCCGCGGCATCCTCCACAAAGCGGTTTGAGTGAACGACTTCCGGCTTCATCGGTCCATAAATTTGGCAGGGATGACGAAGTGCAGGGTAGCGGCGCCAGCCTCCAGTTCAGTCAATTCGAGGAGTGTGAGAGAGGCTTTCCGGATGTGCAGCCGCCTTGGCTCAGGCAGGCCGAGAAGACGGGCTGCCAGAAGGCCAAAGTCGGGTTCATGTCCAACGATCATGACGGTGTGAAGATGGGAATAGGGCGCGAGACCCTCCAGCGCGGCAGCGGGGACCATCCCGGAACTAAGAAAAGGGGCGATGAGCACCTCGGCGTTTTCCAGCTTTTTGGCGACGATGTTCGCGGTCTCCTCGGTTCGGCGATAGGGACTGGAAAGGACGATTCGGGAGCGATGTCGTTCTCGCGACAGAACTTGCCCACCACCTTGGCTTGCGCGATGCCTTTTTCCGACAAGTAGCGGCCCATGTCCGTCTCGGCGTGATCAATGGCGTCCGCATGACGAAGCAGATACAGGTTCATCGAACAGGGGTGAAAAATGGCGGAAAGCGGCGCACGGGATGGGCGCTACATCACCATACCGCCGTCCACTGTCAAGACTTGACCGGTGATGAATTTTGCCTCGGCGCTTGCCAGGAAAGCAACGGCAGCCGCGATGTCTTCCGGGTCTCCGAAGGTGGCGAGAGGGATCTGCCCGAGAACCGCGGCTTTTGTCGCTTCTGGCAGCACGTCCGTCATGTCTGTTTTTATAAAGCCGGGCGCGATGGCATTGACAGTGATTTTACGGCTGGCAAGCTCTCGCGCCAGGGATTTGGTAAGACCCAGGAGGCCGGCTTTGCTGGCGGCGTAGTTTGCCTGACCGGCATTCCCGGTGAGGCCGCTGACGGAACTGATGTTGATGATGCGTCCGGAGCGCTGTTTCAACATTGTCCGCTGGACGCCCTGGATGAAATTAAACGCGCCGCGGAGGTTGGTCTCGAGCACGAGATCCCAATCGGCGATGGGCATGCGCATACTGAGGCCGTCCCTCGTCAGACCCGCGTTATTCACGAGCACATCCACCCGGGAAAAGTCCGCGATAATCTGGGCGCACAAGGTGATGACGGAGGGGTGGTCGGCGACATCAACAGCGTAGGCTTTCGCGCAACCCTCGTGGCGGGCGTTTATGTCTTCGGCAGTTTTGGCGGCGTTCGCCTCTGTCCGGCTTACGACAGCGACCCGTGCGCCTTCATCCGCAAGCCTTGCGGCGATTGCCTGCCCTATCCCCCGCCCTGCTCCTGTGACAATCGCGACCTGATTTATGAATCTCATATACGCACCCATTTGCCATCTTTTGCGCTTTCCGCAATGGCGGCGAGAACGCGCTCATTCTCAAGTCCGTCCGCGAAGGTCGGCTGCGCGCTCTTCCCCGCCACGACTGCTTCTATGAAGTCGGCGAACGCGTTTACGAAAGTGTGTTCATATCCGAGAATGTGCCCAGGGGGCCACCACGCGGAGATGTAGGGATGGGAAGCTTCGGTCACAATGATGTCCCGGAATCCGCGTTTTCCCTCGGGATCGGCGTTGCTGTAGTATTGCAGCCGGTTCATATCTTCGAAGTCAAAAGCGAGTGAGCCTCCGCTGCCGTTGATCTCCAGGGTGATGTGATTCTTGCGGCCCGGCGCGAAACGGGTTGCCTCCAGGCTGGCGATTGCGCCGTTCCGAAAGCGGCCGATGCAGGAGACGGCATCATCCACCGTAACGGTGCCCATCTTGACGCCAGCCACGGCGGCCAGGCCTTCGCCCGATTGTTCCAGCACGGGCCGTTCCTTTATGAAGGTCTCCATGGTTCCGCAGACCTGGTCAAACTCTCCAACGAGGTAGCGCCCCAGGTCGATGATGTGCGCGTTGATGTCGCCGTGCGCGCCCGAGCCCGCTATTGCGGACTGGAGCCGCCAGACAAGCGGGAAGCTCGGATCCGTGATCCAATCCTGCGCGTAGCGCGCGCGAAAATGGTAGATGCGATCGCCGAGGTCGCCAGCGGCGATCATCCTTTTCGCAAGAGCGATAGCAGGGATGCGACGGTAGTTGTGGCAGACCATGTTCACGACGCCGGCGCGCTCCACAGCAGCGACCATCGCTTCGCATTCCGTGATGTTCATGCCAAGCGGCTTTTCGCACAGAACGGCTTTACCGGCTTCTGCCGCAGCGATGGCGATCTCGGCGTGGGAGTCGTTGGGGGTGGTTATATCGATGATATCGATAGCCGGATCTTCAACGACTTCGCGCCAGTCGGTGCTTGCATTCTCCCAGCCGAATTGGGTCGCGGCGCGGGCAACGCTCGCCGCTGTCCTGCCACAGACGGTTTTCATGACGATGCTGGCGGGCAGATCGAAAAACTTTGACGCCTGCCTCCAGGCGTTCGAATGCGCCTTGCCCATGAAGTTGTAGCCAATCATGCCGACGGTGAGGACCTTTTTTGCGCTCATAAGGGAGGGAGAGCGTTTTTAGAGGATCACGAGCGGGCTTTCAACCATTGATTCCGGGTATTAAGAAGAGGAATGGCGGAGATTTATTACCGGCCGGACTGCTCGTTGACTGCGGCGGAGGACGTGGATCTTCGCAAGCTTCTCTCCGCGTGTTTTCCTCTGGAGCGGCGGTTTTCGCGTCAGCGCTTCCTGAACAGATGCCCAGAGCACCGCTGGCTCGCCTTTAACTCAGAGAACAGGCTGGTGGCGCACGCGGCCGCCCACGACCTGGTTCTCGGCGCGAGCCGCGGAGACTTGCGGGTGGGCGGGGTTGCGGAGGTATGTGTCGCGAGAGATTGCCGGGGAACGGGACTGACGCGGCAGATGCTTGCCGAAATCCACGTGTGGCTCGGCGCGCAGGGGCTGTCGTTTGCGATGTTGTTCGGCAATCCCCGGGTTTACGGATCGAGCGGCTACCGGGTTGTTACAAACGCGCTCGAGATGAGTGGTTCCCTGGCGCGACGCTTTAATCCCTTTTGCGGCAAGCCGATGGTCAAGGCTCTGGGCGATGAGGAGTGGCCCGATGGACAGATCAATCTTCGAGGGCCGGCATTTTGATCGCTGGTTGAAGACGCGGGAGACTATTCACGGTTCCAGATCAGGCCGGTCCTCAAGCAAGCCGAGCTGCTCTTCGTAGCAAGCGGGGCAGATACCATGGGTAAAATTCGCCCCGGTATGGGTGTGGATGTAAGATTCGAACTGCGTCCAGTAAGCGTCATCCTCGCGGATTTTTTTGCAGTAGGCGCAGATGGGTAGCAGCTCATTCAGTTGTTTGATCTGCGTGGTGAAAGCAAGGATGCGTTCGGCGACTCGGAGGCGCATCCAGATGGCGGGGCGGTCCAGCGGCTTTGTGAGAAAGTCATCCACTCCGGCATCCATCGCGCGCTGGACGTTCTCGCGGTCGGGATGGTTCGCAGTAAGCAGGATGAAGTAGGTATAGTCGGCGGTCTCCCTCTCGCGCACGCGGCGGCAAAGCTGCAGCCCATCGATTTCCGGCATCATCCAATCGCTCACAATGATCCGGACGGGCTCGCGCTGGATCAATTCCCAGGCTTGCGCGCCATCGGAGGCAAGGAGCGGCTCGTGGCCGACATGCTCCAGCGTGTAGCGCAGGAGCTTGGAAGCAACGGGGTCGTCCTCCGCAATCAGGACTTTCATCTGGTGAGTTCCACGGCAAGGGCGGCGTTTACCCGCTGATATTCTTCCTCGACGGCCTCCAACTGGGTTGCGACGGCATCTGGCTTTCCCGCAAGAGCGCCTTTCTCCAAGTCGCCACAGGCCTTTACCATCGCTTTCGCGCCGAAGTTCGCGCAGCTCCCTTTCAGATTATGAGCCAGCGCGGAGAGGGAATCGCCGGAGCCGTTGGCGAGCGCTTGCCGGGCCGCCGCCAGGAGACGCGGGGTGTTCTCGAGGAATGTCTCGATAAGTTCACCGAGGATGTTTTGGCCCTCGCCGCTCATATCGCGCAGTTCGGAGATGAGGCGCGCATCGACAGCTGTAGCGGACTCTCGCTTGTGGCAGCGCTCGATGGCCGCGCGGAGGGATTCAGGCTGGACTGGCTTGCTGACGTAATCGTCCATCCCTGAAGCCAGGCATTTCTCGCGGTCGCCTTCCATTGAATGCGCGGTCATGGCGATGATGGGTATGTGGCGGGTCCCCTGCCCTTCCCGGCGCCGTATTTCGGCGGTCGCCGCGTATCCATCGATATCGGGCATCTGGCAATCCATAAGGATCAGGTCGTAGTGATTGGTTTCTAACGCTTCGAGCGCTTCGCGCCCATTGTTCGTTACGACGGCGGTATGGCCCAGGCGGCGCGCCTGATACACAGCGACCTTCTGGTTTACGAGATTGTCTTCCGCGATCAAGATGCGCAAGGAACGGGTCGTGGCGGTATGTGTGGCGCCGGGCGGCGCTTTGATCTCAGTGGGATTCGCTTGCGCGAGAACCGCGCTCAACGAATCGAAAAGCTGGGACTGCTTTACCGGCTTTGTGAGATAAGCATCCAGACCCGCGCCGCGCATGCCATCGGCGTCCTCCTGTCGATCCAGGGATGTCATCATTACAAGACGGGTCGCGGAGATCAGCGGATCCGCTTTGATCGCTTTGGCAAGCATCCAGCCATCCATCTCACTCATCTGCATATCCAAAATGGCAAGCTCGAACGGCACTCCGGCGCGGGCCTTCTCCCGAAGCAGGTCAAGAGCGCTCGCGCCGCTTGCCGCTTCTCCGTTCGCCATCCTCCACGAGACCAGTTGATGATGCAGTATTTTCCTGTTTGTGGCGTTGTCGTCCACAACAAGGACGCGCACACCCGCGAGATCGCCCTTCTGGCCGGGTTCCTCCGCGTCTTTCCCTCCCTCTGGCTGTTTCTCGAACTTCGCGGTGAACCAGAAGGTGGACCCTTCTCCGGGGATACTATCCACGCCGATCTCCCCGCCCATCTGCTGCACGATCTGCTTCGATATGGCCAAGCCCAGGCCAGTACCTCCATATTTTCGGGTGGTGGAACCGTCTGCTTGAGAAAACGCCTGGAATAGCCGTTCGCCCTCTTCCGGTGAAATGCCAATCCCCGTGTCCGAGACAGTAAAGCGAACCACGATGTGTGAGCCTGTTTCCGCCTTCTTCGTGGCGCGCACCACCACCTCCCCTTTCTCCGTGAACTTCACCGCGTTCCCGATCAGATTTGTGAGAACCTGCCGCAAGCGGCCCGAATCCCCCCGCAAAGCGGTCGGCAAGTCGCTGTAAACAAGGGATGCGAGTTCGATCCGCTTGCTGAGCGCGCTCTCGGCCAGCAATTCGACGGAGCCTTCCACAACGGCGCGGAGATCGAAGTCGGCATTTTCCATCTTCAGCATCCCAGCCTCGATTTTGGAGAAATCCAGGATGTCGTTGATAATGGTGAGGAGGGCTTCCGCGCTCGTGCGGATCGTCTCGGCGAAATCGCGCTGTTTGGCAGTCAGATCCGTGTCGAGCAGCAGCCCGGTCATACCGATGACGCCATTCATCGGCGTCCTGATCTCATGGCTCATGTTCGCCAGGAATTGTGACTTCAAGCGCGTGGACTCAACGGCGGCGTCGCGCGCCTTTTCCAGCTCGGACTCAATCTGCTTCCGCAGCCCTATGTCCTGCAAGGTCGAGCGGATGCCGCGAACGCGCCCGAATTGGTCGCGGATGAGCCGATCCTGCATTAACACAGGGACAAGAGACCCATCCTTGCGCTGGAAAGTCCGTTCATAGGCAATAAGAGGAGCCTCCTCCCGAACCTTGGAAGCGATTGCTTCGCGGGAAACCTTCTCAACGATGAAATCCGCGACGGGGCGTCCGACCATCTCATCGGTGGTGTAGCCCAGCATCACCAGTTCGGTGTGATTTACCCGGGTAAACCGCCCCTCCAGGTCGAGTTCGTGATAAGCGACGGGCGCCTCGTCAAAGAGGTCGCGGTACGCAGCCTCATTCTCCGCGTAAGGTGGCGGCGTTTCTGGGGGGAAAGCGATCATTTGAAAATTAAATTAGCACTTTTCGTGCGAGGAGGCTGACACTGTTTAACTGTTTGCAGGACGGTAGGGCTCAGACCGAACTATTTGCGGGCGGGGACCACGGCTCTGCGAGAGTATGGGAATTTATGGCGAAATGATTTGCAAACAAAGGGGACTGCCTGCAAGGTCTGAATCGCGGGGTGGAGCAGCCTGGTAGCTCGTCAGGCTCATAACCTGAAGGTCGTAGGTTCAAATCCTACCCCCGCAACCACTTTACTACTCTGTAAGGTGCTCATTTTCAGAGAATTACTCTGAATCATGAGTTTTTGCAGATTCTGTTTCGCACGGTCTGGAACAAGCTGGAACTGGCCTAAAATTTGTCCGCCAATTGTCCGCCCGAATTCCTCACCGCGAATGTTGCATCCTTCCATGCTCAAAGCTGCGTGAGTCAATTCACGTTCGACCAGCGTATGCGCTTCTCTGGCGTCGTAAGCGACACCGGGCCGCAGTAATGAAGGCACGTCGCTCAGGAATGCCGCATCGGTCATCTTTGCGGCGAGGTTCTGCCTCAACTGCCTGGCTGAAACCGAGTGGCCTTCCGCCGCGAGGTAGGCGTGGAAAGCCTGGGCGATACGCGTTGTGTCTGCGCCGCCTTGCGTGAGGCCGAGCCACAGGTCGAAAAGATCGCGGCCTTTGCGCCGCTGATAAAGGGCGCGCAGTTTTGTGCCGAGGAGTTCGTCGAGCGCGTAGATGGGAATGTCGCACGCGCCCGTGAACCACCGCGTCTCGACCGCGAACGCGCGCCGCTCCACGTCGAAGACCTGAAAATGCTCGCGCGTGTTGATCTCGATTTTCAGCCGCAGCGGCGTCACCGGCGGCAACTCGGATTGAATGCGGTAGGTCAGCGTCGTGCCGCGTGCGGTGTGTTCGTGCCGGGGTGCGCCGAGCCACGGGTCGAGTCGCGCGCGGATGATGTCGAGCACCGGGCCAATGGGTTCGGGCTTCATCTGCACGAAGTCGAGGTCTTCGGAATAGCGCGCGGGCGGATGCAGGACGAGTTTGTGCAACGCGGTGCCGCCGCGAAACAGCATGTGCGCGGAAAACTCGGGCGAGACTATAAAGCTCCACGAGCGCACGGGCGATGATGAGGTCTTGCTCAACGTGCGCGGCGCTCGTCCACGGGCTGTGCGCCCGCCATTTGGTGATGATGGCTCCGGGAATCATACTTCGCTTTGCGGATCGGCATTCACCACCACCTGCCAGCGCGCGTCCTTGCGCGCACCGAGCGCGGGACGCCGAGGGTCGAGCCGCACTTTGTGCCGGGGCCGGGCGGCGAGCCAGTCGGCGAGCGGCTCCGCGAGTTGCGGCGAGCCCGCGCGCTCCAGCAGCCAGCCAAGCCGCTGCACCTGCGCCAGTTCGGATTCTGCCTGCGCGGCGGCGAGCACACTTTCCGGCGTCAGTTTCTCCGCGAGTTCAGCGAGCACCGTGAGCACCGCATCCAGTCCGCCGATGCGCGCCGCGAAGCGCACCAGGTCCAGCGCGGTCGCCGCCGGCGTCGAAACCGGCAGCATCCCCGTGTAGCCCTTGACAGACTCCGTCAGCGTCGCACTCATGGCGGCGTGGCGGAAAAAGCGGATCGTCACCGTGGGCTGGCGCACGGGTCATTCCGGCTTTGGCACCACGACGTGATACTCCTGCGCCTGCTGATGCGCGGCGCCATGGAGCGCCGCCGCGCTGAGCACACCGATGTAGTAGGGCAGATCGAGAAACTGCATCAGTTCGGCGACGAACCAATCCGTGGGAATCATCCCCGTCGCCGAATACTCGACCGGGATGATGACGAAAAAGCCCCGCCGCAACATCCGCACACGGCCCTTGCGCGCGAGTCGCTGGAGACCTTTCGTCAGAGCCTCTTCGGAGAGCGGAAGGGCCGCCTCAACCTCGGCTCGGGTGAACGCATACCGCCCACGCCGCTGGAGCGATTCGACAAGATCAGATATGGATGTGATGGCGTCCACTTGGAGTCGAAAGTATAAAAAGTGGACGCAATGTGTCCATATATTTCCTTTTGGTATCCGAGGCCGCCTGTGAGAACGTCGCACCAACCCGTCGAACGGAACCTCGCGCAGTGCTTCGATGCCGTTGGCGATATTTTCGTCGCTGAAGGAAACCTCCGTCCCTTGAATGAAATCCGGTTCAGCCGTTTAAGCTAGTTGAGCGAACCCCTTCCAGCAGCACATGCCGCAGCTTGCCCCGCCGTTCCACCGCGCTTCCTCGGGGCTCAGGTATGTGTAACCGAGTTGCTGCAGCAGCCGTATCGCCGGGGTCTGGTCATGTGAGCTTCGAGGAAAGAGGGGGGATTCATGACACAGAGAGATGGGCGGACGCGGAGACGCCAATGGCGCGCACAGTCATTTTGGTCTGCGAAATGGTTGATTTCGTTGATTTCGTTGATATATTCCTTTGATGCCGATCACAACCCGTTCTCCCGCCACAAAACGAAAGGCCTGGGATTGGACCTTCCTTGGGAAAGCTCCGGCGATAGTCCGATTCGTCACGCCCTCGCAGCCTGAATCAGAAGGAGGCGCCCGAACCTTCGCCAAATACTCCCGTTCAGCCCGCGAACCTTGATCGCCTCTGGCAATCCCTTCCGACGCTCAACTGGCGAGACCTCGGTCTGGCGGGTGTCTATTTCGACGACGGTCCGAGAATGTTGGTTTTCACGATTGTCGCAGACTGGCCCTACGCCAAGGGCGAAGCGACCGTCCGAGACATCCTGCGCGAGGTTTCGTCGGAGGCGGAGAAGTCGAGAGTCGAGAATTTCCTTACGCTGATCGACGACACCAAATCCCATTCGCATCCCAGGATACACTGGCACGTCAAAACTCATAAAATCGAGCCGCCCAAGCTGCCGGCACCGTCGGCATTTGATCCGCCGCGCGGCCGGCGAGGCGGCGGTGCGCGAGATGAAGGATGCCCGAGGCGGAGCATGGACCGGCGCGGAGTTGGAGACCCGGTTCAAACTCAAACATTCAAGAGTCATGACGAGTGGCGGGTGATGCGTTACTTCCTCGCCGGATGGGGCGAGTTGACGGCGCGCGCCGTTGGACCTTTTGAAGGAGGGGGCAATCGACACGGTCGTGCCCACGCGAAGCGCATGCCGAGGAAAATAGCTGGAGATCGAGCCTCTCCCGCAGGCTGAGTTCAACAGGCTCGACCTCGCCGCCTTTGCGTTGAGCTGGAGGGTGTCTTCTACCGCCTCCATCCGACCGACCCGGACACGGCGAGCCGTCCGGCCCCATCTACTTAGCAAGCGCAACAACACACGGTTCGATCCCCAGCACGGCATCGGGACTCTTTGCGTTGCGGAGACGCTTCCCGGCGCCCTCATGGAGGTATTTGATGACCACTGGGGTCCCGTCGGCAGCATTGGGCGCAGCGTCACCGAGACCCAACTGAATGAAACTGGGTCAGCCGCGTCAGCCTGCCCGATGTCCGCCTGCTCGACCTCACCGGGGGAAATCTCTCCAAGTTGGGGGGCGACGCCCAAATCCTCACCGGCCTCTACTCCACCACGCGCAAATGGGCGCTCCGGATCATGCTCCATCCTGCCACCGCGGACGGCATCCTCTACCGCTCCCGGCACGATCCCGCCCTCGTGAACGTCGCGCTCTTCGAGTGCGCCCCCATCTGCCTCCCCGGCACAGTTCGACTCCGCGCTCGTCGAAGGCTCGGCGTGGAGCCGCGGCACGGCCCACCCGGGCAAAATCGTGTACGGCCCGCCGGCCCTCTTGGGCGGGCATCCGGGGCTGGACAACGCCCTTATTCAACTGCAAGTGGCCCGGGATCTTGATAGCGCGAGTCCCCGCTGGGCTTCTCAGCGCGGTCCGCACCTCCTCCCGACGCGCGCACGCATAGCCCAACTGCTGCAACAGCCGCATCGCAGGAAACTGGCTGATGTGGGCTTCGAGAAAAGATGGAGTAAACATTGGCGTCTAATATTACTCGATTAGGCGCTTTTGAGGGCCTCGGAAGAGCATCCGAGGCAAATCGCTATGCGGCATTACGAGCTCGTGCCCTACTCCAAGCATTATTATAAACCTCCCCCAGCCACTTCCCGCAGCTTTGCATCCAAAGGTTCCAAAGAGCGGGCAAGGCATCGCCCGCAATTCCATTCTCCGAAAGCATTTCTGCAATGAAGGGCGCTGATCCGAAAAACACGCCTTGCGTGCGAGTGAAAATGTCGTCTTCTACACGGAGGAAAAACAGGGGTGGCTGAGGCCCCCGTAGCTCCGCAACGCCTTCGGTTTTGGCTTTGACAGCGGAAACAAAGTCCATTGTATTGAGGAAGAGGTAGTAGGCGGCGATAGCGGCGACCGTGTCTTGCTCGCTTCCGAACAATTTCCACAACCACTCCCACTGCTTGGCTGCTTTTTGTAGAAACACCCACGCGACAGTGCAGGTGTGATCGAGTGAGTCCGGCCACCCGGTAAAGCGCGAGTTCTTGAATAATGGCTCTGCGTCTCTACTGCGCGCGCGGGGGGAGTACGAGTCTGTCAACGACGTAGTCGCGAGATTGTAAGCCATCTCGGGGCGATGGCGGCTCAGCGCCAGTCCTCCCAGCAAAGCCTGATAGGTGAACAACACCAACTCAGGAAGCGCCACCCAGAGGCTTGGACGAGCTTCCACTGCCAATCTTTCGGATTACGAATCCAATCTAGGAGGCTCAGCTGATTGTGGAATCGCTCATCCGTTGAATCGAAAGCCCCGAATGCAGCAGCGAATAAATCGCTATGAGTCGCCACTCCAGGCAGAAAAAATAAGGGAAATCCTTCTTGAGCGGCGGAGTGTTTTTCTGGTTTTCGGCCTTCCAGCGTAGCATCTCGGCCCCAGCCTCGACCTTCTCCTTGTGAATCAGTTCGCGCCATTTGGCGAAGTTCCCGGCATTCGCATAGGACAGAGAAAGTTCGTAATTCATACGGACCGCTTGGAACAGAAACCCCCGATGCCGCAACCGGTGACGGATCGGCCTTTGGCACGGCAGCGGCAAACGGGTTCTTTCCCAAAGGTGGTTTCTCAAATTTAGGTGCGTCTTCTTTTGGGAAAACTCTTCATCCTTGCTGAAATCAACGAAGTAGCGTGTGGATACGCACGCTGGGAGGATGGTGTGGCGCCTGTTTGACGGATAACCGGAATGAATTTTCGTGTGCCCAAGTCACGAACCAGTTCACCCGTGACAACCATAGCCTCGTAGCCCGCGCCACCCTTTCCATCATCCGCCTTCCGCACATATTCCTCCGTGCAAACCATGATCACCCGAAGTGCTCTCCGGACGGATTGTTCCATGAACTTCGGCACGTCATCACCCGGTCCAATCTCCCACTGGTCCAGAATCACATCGATGCCGCCGTCCCGAAGCGCCATTGCAAAATCCCTGACCCATTTCTTGTGCTCTTCCGAATCGTGCGAAGATGAGACCAAGACGACGGGCGGCGTCACTATTTCTTCGTTCATGGTTACAGTGGTCTTGACCCGCAACTTTCCGGTCAGAAGCCTTTGCATGAGACCGCGCTTTTCTGTGGTTCCTGCCGGTCGTAAACTCACGCCCGTCTCGCAAATCGTCCTCCGCCTCGTCGAGGACCTGAATTCTCACACCTTCTTCCGAAGCAGACGTTCCTTCACGTCTGCCCACTCGCGGAACTCGGCGTCGCCCTTCGCGACCCGCTCCGCGCGCCCTGCCAGCACTTCACCGTGCCAAGCGGGCGAGGGCACGCCCTCGGGCGAATGGCAAAGATCATCCCAGAGTTCCTCCATAACGCGAAGCTTTGCCGCGTGGCTCATCTCGCTCAGGGGCAAAATCGTCGCGG
Source organism: uncultured Verrucomicrobiae bacterium (assembly GCA_963828525.1). Classification (GTDB taxonomy): domain Bacteria; phylum Verrucomicrobiota; class Verrucomicrobiia; order Chthoniobacterales; family Chthoniobacteraceae; genus CAWHEP01. Next base: position 74,385 of record CAWHEP010000006.1, on the reverse strand, counting down.
TGCTCATATTGGCAACTTATCGGGCCGGGCGACGATCCGCAAGGGTGGTCGCTGCTCCTGTTTCCCCGCGCTCTTTCTTAGGTATACCCATTGCTTTGCTTACGGCGAGGTCTTTTGTGTGGATGAAAAGCTGCGACAGATGGATCCGCGAACCAGCTTTGCTTTGCCTCGTCAACCGACTTCGCCGTGCTGGCTCGTGACATCAACTTTTGCCGCCGCGCTGACATACAGCCGCTACCAATCACCCCCGCTATTTACATAGCGGTCGCGATGCCGCGTCTCAGCTTTGATGACAATTAGCGCGTATCCTGATCCAGTCATACACACGCTCCTGGCACACCGGCCCCCTACCCCCATGACCAATGAATCTCCCCTCCTCCTTTCCGCGCTTTTCTTTGGAGCTGCGGCGTTCGCTTTGCCTCTTCACGCGCAAAGCGTATCCGGCACATCGCCTGCTCCCGCGGCGAACTCGCAGGCTTCGTCTCTTCCCGCTTGGGCAATTGGGCCTTTTAGCCGCCAGACGAATCCAGAGCCTGTGTTAAGGCCGAACCCGGATTCTACGTTTGAGAACCCCATCAACCACGAGATCGTCCATTGGGAGAAGGGTCAGGTTTACAATCCGGCGGCGGCGGTTTGCGACGGGAAGATCGTCGTTCTCTACCGCGCGCAGCAGGGTCCAGGCAACACTTGCTCGCGCGTCGGTTATGCCGAAAGCGCAGATGGTTTTCATTTCACCTGTGACCTTGCTCCTGTCTTCTACCCGGCACCGGACGACCAGCAGAACTTCGAGTGGAGCGGGACTGAAACTCGACGGGGATGCGAGGATCCGCGCCTTGCGCAAGCGCCGGATGGCTCGTATCGCATGACTTACGCGCAAAATAGCAACGCCATTTCCAGTCCGGGCATCGCCTCCTCAACAGACCTGAGGCACTGGACTAAGCTAGGAAACGCTTTCGTCGGCACCAAGTGGGAGAGAACCCGCACCAAGTCCGCCGCGATCCTCCATGAGGTTAAGGATGGCAGGCTGGTGGCCGTGAAGATCAAGGGTTCTTACTGGATGTATTTCGGGGAACACGCGGTGAGCGTGGCCACCTCGGATGACCTTACGCATTGGAAGCCGCTGGAAGGCCCGGATGGGAAGCTGTTGATCATCATGACTCCACGGAACGGGTTCTTCGACAGCCTGTTGACCGAGGTTGGATCGCAGGCAGTGCTGACAAGGGACGGGATTGTCGTCTTCTATAACGGGACAAACGCCCGAGGTGCCGCCGGAGATTCAACGTTGCGCCCCGGCGTGTATAGCGGGGGCCAGGCCTTGTTCGACGTGAACGATCCCACTCACCTCATCACGCGGCTCGATAAGCCGTTCATCACTCCCTCTTACCCTTGGGAACAGACGGGCCTTTACCGATCCGGAACGACGTTCATCGAAGGGCTGGCGCTGTTCCACAACCAGTGGTTCGTTTATTTCGGCTGCGCGGACAGCTTCGTGGGGGTGGCTACTGCTCCTTTCAAGGCAGAGCAGGCAAAGCACGGGACGTAATGATATTCTCAGACCCGTCCCTGTCCACGGGAGGGGAAAGGCCGGTCAACCCTCGTGTTCGAAAGGGGCGCGCTCTCATGGTTGCAATCCCGCGTCCATCAGATATGATCGTTCCTTCCCAAGGGAACGCGCTCGTAGCTCAATTGGATAGAGCATCTGACTACGGATCAGAAGGTTTGCAGTTCGAGTCTGCACGGGCGCACGTTTTGGCGACCAGCCCCATTATTCACAGCTGGGAGTAAGACGGCGTCCATAATCGGCTTAATTCCTCGGAGGAATCAGCGCCAGCTCGCCCTACGGACCTTTGCCGGAGCTCGACCCGTTTCTTTGGATCTTCTCAAACCGGTTCACTGGTCTACATCGGAGATCGTCACTGCCGAACGAGACTCAAACATGCTAGGGAATGTGAGAAGACGCGCAACCTTCGTTGTGCGGCGGAGTTTTGTTAGGTAACGGACGCTGAAGCAAAGTCCGGCTTCATTCACCGTTAATAACCTAACACTGCTAACCACCCCGCTCCTGCTTATGATAGTAAACAAACATCCCTTCGCCACCCGCGGCGCCGCAATGATCGCCGCCACCGTTTCCATTCTCTGCTCCGCGCAAAGCGCGCGCGCCCAGCTTGAATGGATAAACCTTGACTCCGATATTCCTGGAGTCGCCAAGAGCATCGATCCGCACCTGATAAATCCATGGGGCCTTGTGCCAACACCTGGAGGCGGCGCCTATTGGGTAGCGGATAATGCCACAGGAGTGGCGACGCTTTACAACAACTTTGGCGTTCCCGCCAATGTAGTTGTCACGATCCCCGCGCCTGTCTCGAGTGGCACTGCCGCCATCGCGGCGCCCACTGGCGTCGTGGTAAACCATACTTCCCTTACCCCTGCTTCGAACCCGCACCATAATGACTTCTCCATCACGGAGAATTCCAGCACGGAGCCCGCGCAACTGCTGTTCGCCACCGAGGATGGGACCATTTGCGGTTACGCTCCATCAGTGGATGGAGCCCACGCCATTATAGCTGTAGATAACTCAGGAGCGGGCGCGGTGTATAAAGGTTTGGCGGAGGCATTCTCGGGCGGACAGCATCAACTTTACGCCTGCAACTTCCACGCGGGAACAGTTGATGTCTTCAATGCCCAATTCCAGCCTATCACGGTGCCCGGCGGATTTGCTGACCCCAACGCTGTTTCCGGCTTTGCGCCGTTCAATATCAAGCGCGTTGTTGTCGGAGCCACTACTGAGTTTCTCTATGTAACCTATGCTCAGCAGGACCTGGCAAAGCATGATGACACCGGGACAAATGGTTATATCAACGTGTTCCGCACGGACGGCACGCTGATCAAACGACTAGCTGGTCCAAATACCAATCTCAACTCGCCTTGGGGCATGGCCTACAACCATCTAAGAAACCAGCTTCTGGTAGGCAACAACGGCAGCGGCCTGATCGTAGCTTTCGACGCCACAAGTGTCGTGCAGGGTCAGCCGGGCGCGGTTGCTGGAAATGTGGTCGTTGACCGTCGCAAAGCACCACTGCAGTTCCAGAACTTGTGGGCGCTCCATTTCGGCAGGGAGCCGGAGGGTTTCTTCAACGTGACAAACCTCCTGGATTTGAATGATCTGCGCGAGGACGATTTCAACATCTACTGCGCTGCTGGGATCGTCGGCGAATCACATGGCCTTGTGAGCCGGATCTTCCGCCGCGACTTGTTTGAGATTCCGGCGCTTCAGTAAAAGCCCAGTCATCTCCCGGGAAGCCACCCTTGCCGCTGTTCGCGATGAACACGGAAGGGTGGTTTTCGTTTAGAGGCGCTGCTTATCAGCGGGCGATCTCAAGCCCAAATCCCGCATGCGCGAGGTTCGCGGCTTCGACAATTTTGCTCTCCTCGATGATCACTGCAATTTTGATCTCGGATGTTGAGATCATCTGGATGTTGATGCCGCCCTGGCTAAGGCATTCAAAGAGCTGGGCCGCCACGCCGGAATGAGAACGCATGCCGATTCCCACCACGCTCAACTTGGCGATGCCGCCTTGCGGGACCAGAGCATGCGCGCCGATCTCCTTGATGATCGGCTCCAAAATCCCGGTCGCTTTCGGCAGTTCCGCTTTATTTAAGGTGAAAGAGATGTCCGTGGCGCCGCTAAAAGACACATTCTGCACGATCATGTCCACGATGAGGCCTGCTTCGGCAATCGCCCCGAAAATCCGGGAAGCCACGCCTGGCCTGTCCGGCACCTGGGAAATTGTTACCTTGGCTTGATTCCGCTCGATGCTGATCCCGCGAATGACAACATTTTCCATACTCATAGTTTCTTCTTTCACGATAGTGCCGGGGTTGTCATTGAAACTGCTGCGAACCTCGAAACGAACGCCGAATTTCTTCGCAAATTCGACGGAACGGGACTGCATGACCTTCGATCCTGAGCTGGCCATCTCAAGCATTTCGTCGTAAGAAATTTCCTCCAGTTTCCGCGCGGCGGGAACAATCTTCGGGTCACAGGTATACACGCCCTCCACGTCCGTAAAGATCTGACAGACACTCGCGCCAAGGGCGGAGGCCATGGCAATTGCCGTCAAATCCGAGCCTCCCCTGCCCAAGGTGGTGATCTGTCCTTCCATGGTATGCCCTTGGAATCCGGCGACGATGACGATATTGCCCCTCTCAAGAAATTCATGCACCTGCGCCGGGGAAATATCGGAAATCTTCGCCCGGGTGTGAACGCCGTCAGTGATGATCCCGGCTTGGGCTCCCGTAAGAGAGACCGCCTTCCTTCCCAAGGAATTTACCGCCATCGCGGTGAGGGCGATGGTGGTTTGCTCCCCGGTCGCGAGGAGAACATCCATCTCGCGATCCGTGGGGTTCGGCGAGACGGCGCGAGCCAGGGTGATGAGAGAGTCTGTGACGCCGGACATGGCCGAAACTACGACTACCACTTTGTTGCCCGCGTCGTGGGTGGCGGCCACGCGGCGCGCGACATTCAGGATACGCTCTGGACTGCCGACGGAAGTGCCGCCGTATTTTTGGACAATGAGACTCACGTTTTCAGATAGCCGGACCGGACGCGACTCTACTCAGGCAAGCGAATCTTCAGCATTATCTCCGCTTTGTCCGCTTTGGAAGTGATCATGCTTCCGCATTGCTCGCGAGCGACGTCGGGATCCTTCAACCCGTGGCCAGTCACCGTGCAAACGATGACGCCGTTCGGAGGAAGGCGCGGAAGCGGGCATGCTCCGCATTGGTCGGCTCCGAGACATTTTAACAGGCCCGCGACGGAAGTGGCGCTGGCTGGTTCCACAAAGATCCCTTCCTGACAAGCGAGCCATTTCTGGGCGGCCATGATCTCAATGTCAGTGACGATATCTATCGCGCCACCCGATTCTGAAATCGCCGCTGTGGCGAATTTCCAGCTCGCCGGATTGCCAATGCGAATGGCACTGGCCACGGTCTCGGGATTGGTAACAACCTTGTTGTAAAAGATAGGCGCGGAACCCGCAGCCTGGAAACCGACCATCCTCGGCAGTGAGCCGCAGCGCCCCTCCCGATGAAACTCGGTGTAGCCTTTCCAGTAGGCAGTGATGTTTCCCGCGTTGCCGACGGGCAGAAAATGCAGGTCCGGAGCGCGCCCAAGCTCCTCGACTACCTCAAAGGCGGCGGTCTTTTGTCCTTCGATCCGGTGGGGGTTGATCGAATTCACGATGGAAAAATTCTCGGTCTCCGCGATTTCGCGCACCAGGCGCAACGCGTCATCGAAATTGCCGTCTATGGCGATGACCCTCGCGCCATAGACGAAAGCCTGGGCGAGTTTACCCATCGCAATCTTGCCGGCGGGGAGTATCACGATGCACTGCAATCCGGCGCGGGCAGCGTACGCCGCCGCGGAGGCGGAGGTATTGCCAGTAGAGGCGCAGATCACGGCGCGGGCCCCCTGCTCCACCGCCTTGGAGATTGCCATTGTCATCCCGCGATCTTTGAAGGAGCCCGTTGGGTTCAACCCCTCAAACTTCAGGTAAACCTCACAGTCGCTCCCTACCTTCTCGCTAAGGCGCGGCGAATATATAAGGGGAGTCGAACCCTCGCTGAGCGAAACAACAGGGGTCGTTCCCGAGACCGGCAGGAACTCACGATACCGCGCGATGATGCCGCGATCATGGAGGAGCGGCTTCATGATACTGAAAAAGCTTCCACGCGGATCATGCGTGGGGGACGCTTCACACATTCAAGCCGGGAAATCTGAAGCAATGCGGAGGTCATTTGTGTGTTTGTCGCGTCGTGGATCATGAGGATGAGCGGCACAGACTCGCCTTCCTGGGCCTCGGGCTGAATGACTGAAGAAATGCCAATCTCGAGTTCCGCCAGGATACCCGCGACGCGCGCCAGGGTGCCTGGCTTATCAATCACGGAAATGCGCAAGTAGTATTGAGATACGACTTCATCGATCCGCTTGCAAATTCCATAGAGCGCGTGAGGCGTAAAACCGAAGCTGCGGCGCGGGCAATCAATCGCGGCGGCGGCTTCCGCCAAATCGCTCAAGACAGCGCTGGAGGTAGGGTCCTGCCCCGCGCCGCGCCCATAAAACAGCGTCTCGCCGACCACGTCGCCGCGCACCGCCACGGCGTTAAAGACACCGTTCACGGAAGCGAGGACGTGCGAGAGGGGTATGAGCGTGGGGTGGACGCGCACCTCGATCCCCTCCTTCTCATCGGCCTTGATGATAGCGAGCAACTTTATGCAGTAGCCCAGTTCGCGGGAAAAACGGATGTCTTCCGCGGTGATCATCTCGATCCCTTCGACATAGATCTTGTCGGTTCGAACCCAGAAGCCATAGGCGAGCGAGGCCAGTATAATCGCTTTGTGCGCGGCGTCCCATCCGTTCACATCCAGGGCCGGATCCGCTTCGGCGAATCCAAGCTCCTGCGCCTCTTTCAAAGCAGCGTGAAAACTCAAGCCTGACGCCGTCATCCTCGAGAGAATGTAGTTACTTGTGCCGTTGATAATCCCGTGGATGGATTCTATGTGATTCCCGATGAACGCCTCGCGAATGGCTTTTATGATGGGGATGCCTCCCGCGGCAGCCGCCTCAAAGAAGACGGGAACTTTCTTAAGAGTAGCCGCGCGGAAAATTTGATCCCCATGCTCCGCGAGGAGAGCTTTGTTGCCGGTGACTACGATTTTGCCGCTGTCTATCGCCCGCAGGACCAATTCAAGCGCGGCCTCTATATTCCCTATCAACTCCACGACGATTTGAATGGATGGGTCATCGATGAGCTCGCGCCAGTCCTGGGTTAGCAGATCAGAAGGAGCGGAGACAGCGCGCGCCTTGCCAATATCCCGCACGGCAATGCGGCGGACGACGAGTTCCAAACCAAGCCGTTCCATGAGCAGGACACGGTTCTTCGTGAGGTGTTTGTAAACGCCTCCTCCTACTGTGCCTAATCCCGCCAGTCCGATGCCGATTTGTTGCATTTGGGGACGCGGAATATCGCGAAACGCCGGAAGGGTAGCAAGCGAGATTTGTCCGCGCTGGGAGAGCGCGCAGGTTGACCCGGCGCGGGGCGCGCGATACTGTCGCGGACAATATTCGGCTGATTTCGCCCGCAGCGTCGTCGAACATGGGATCCGATGCGAAAACTCCTCGTCATACAAGCAGCGGCGCTGGGCTGGGACATGGCGTCCCGCTTTAGTCCTGGGAACTTCGATCGGCTGGAGCCGGTATTTCCGGCCGTGACCTGCACCGCGCAGGCCTCGTTTCGGACGGCAACTCTGCCAGCGGCGCACGGGATGGTTTCGAATGGACTCTTCTTCAGAGACCTCCGCAAAGTAATGTTCTGGGAGCAATCCGCGGCGCTCGTGCAAGGGGAAAGGATCTGGGACCGTTACCGATCCGCCGGCGGACGGGTGGGCATGATGTTTTGGCAGCACAGCCTCGGCGAACGGGTGGACTGGGTGCTGTCACCCGCGCCCATTCATAAACATGGAGGCGGGATGATCCAGGCATGCCAGGCGGAGCCGCCCGACCTTTATACACGGCTGCTGCGGAATCTGAACGGGCGATCATTCAACCTCATGCATTACTGGGGGCCGCTTGCCTCGCGCCGTTCCAGCGACTGGATTGTGGACGCAACGCTCAACGTCATGGAGATGGACGATGCCCCGGGTCTTCTTCTTTCCTACATCCCTCATCTGGATTACGATTTGCAGCGCTACGGCCCGCAGTCCAGCGCCGCCCGTCTCGCCTTCCAGACTTTCCTGGGATACCTGGCGAAGATCGAAGCGCATGCTCAACTACACGGCTATGATTTCATCATCTACGGGGACTACGCGATCGAGCAAGTCACCGGCCCGGCGATCTTTCCAAACCGACGCTTGCGGGAGGCGGGTCTGTTCGCCACGCGCGAGGCAGGCGGGATGAGCTACCCGGATTTTTTCTCAGGACGCGCGTTCGCCGTGGCCGATCATCAGATAGCGCACATCTACGGAGACCCCTCCGCTGCGGAACAAGCGCGGGATGTGTTGCGAGATTTGCCGGGGATCCGGCGTATCCTAAACCGCGCGGAGCAGAAAAGCATGGGCCTGGATCATCCCCGTGGTGGCGAACTGGTGTTAATAGCGGAAGAAGGGAGATGGTTTGCCTATCCATGGTGGGACGATCACGACAAGGCTCCAGATTTCGCGAGCCATGTGGATATCCACAACAAGCCCGGTTACGACCCTTGTGAGCTGTTCTTCGGGTGGCCACCCCTGAGTGTGAGTTCGGACACGTCACGGGTGCTCGGCACTCATGGACGCCCCGGAACGAACATGGACGCGGCGTGGCGCTCCTCTATTAATTTTGCCGTCAAGCCAAAGACCCTCATTGAACTTGCTGAAGTGGCGCGGCAGCGACTGGATGCGAGCGCGTGAGTGACGGGAGCATCACGCAACGGCTGACTGTCTCGTTCGAGTATCCGGTGCTGTTCACAGATGGGATCTTCGAAGCCGCGAACTCGACACTTGTCGAAGCGATGTGCCGGCTGGATGAAGCGCGAAGTCATCGCGCGCTGGTGGTTCTGGACTCCGGCGTGGTTGAAGCGCTGCCCCAGCTTGCAGAGTCTGTGAAGGAGTATTTCGCCTCCCATGCCGACCGCATGGAACTCGTCGGGGCTCCCCTCGTGGCGAAAGGAGGAGAAGCGATCAAAAATGAATTCTCCTTCGTCCTCGCGATGGTTCAGACGATGGTGCGAGCGCGGCTCTGCAGGCACTCGTTCGTGATAGTGGTTGGTGGCGGCGCGGTACTCGACGCCGCGGGTTGCGCGGCCGCGCTGACGCATCGCGGATTGCGACTCATTCGGGTTCCGACGACTGTGCTGGCCCAGAACGATTCAGGAGTAGGCGTCAAAAACGGGGTCAATCTGGATGGAACGAAAAACGCGATAGGCGTATTCTCCCCGCCTTTCGCGGTCATCAATGATCGGCGTTTCCTCCTCTCGCTGAATGACCGCGCGTGGATCAGCGGCATCTCGGAAGCGTTCAAGGTGGCGATCATTCAGGATCGGGTATTCTTTGACTTCCTCGCTGCTAACGCGGACGCCCTTCGCCGGCGAGACATGGACGCCATGGGATGGCTGGCGCGCCGCTGCGCCGAGTTGCATTTGACTCATATCGCTTCGGGTGGCGACCCCTTTGAGTTCGGCGCGGCCCGGCCGCTGGATTTCGGCCACTGGTCGGCCCACAAGCTGGAGGTGATGTCGCGCTTTGCAATCCCGCACGGGGAAGCTGTCGGTGTGGGAGTACTGCTGGACTGCGCTTACGCGGCGATACAAGGGTGGCTCACAGAGGAAGAGTTTGCTTCGATCCGGCTGGCCATGGTGAAAGCTGGCCTGCCGGTGTGGTTCGCCGAAATGTCGCGCGAGAAGGATGGCAGGCTGGAGATATTCGAAGGCCTGGAGGATTTCCGCGAGCATCTGGGCGGCAAGCTGTGCATCACGTTCCCTTTGGGGATCGGGAAACGGTTCGAAACTTCCGAGATCGAGTTACCGGTTATGGAGCAAGCCATCGAACGACTGCGCAGCCTTGCTCTTTGAAGATCTGGACCGCGCCGGGGGCTGTCGCGGTTCTTCCAGCTCTTTCAACAACCCGCTATCGTTCCGGAATCGCGTTCAGCGTGTAGTAAGCTCCATCGTGCAGAAGCAACTCTCCTGCTGCGGAACGAACGCCGGGAAAGTGCATCTCGTGGACGTGTCCCGGCACAAGGCCCGAGATCATTAGATGGGCGCTCATTCTGTCTGTCGCGACCGTCACTTTCTGGATAACGGGAGTCGTCTGATCCACCTCGGGGCTGCCATAGGTGGATTGATAGACATACGTGTACGTTTCAATCTTGTAACTCTCGATTGCGCCCACCGCAGCGGCATCGACCGGCTGCGTGAAGGTAAGCTCGAAACCGTCCGAACGGGCGCGCATCTCGTTGATCTCGAACGGTACCTTCCCCGTCCATTCAAGACGCTGCAGAGCGTATGGTTTCCCGCCTCTTGCCGTCCAGCCACGATCCGTTCCGAATACGAACAGCGGCCCCTGATTTGCAAACTCGAGGCCGAGGTTGCCCGAATCAAACCCCTCCTTAAAAGGAAAACAGGCACCCTGGTAGCGCCCATTCACCTTTTCCAAGGCGACACGCATCACCGTGCTGTAGGTCTGATCGCCGATGAATAGCTGGTTTTTGAAAGGGCCGAATCGACCGTTGCTCAGGTCGCAGGCGATGCCGCTGGCCGACTGTCCCATCTTCTTATACGGGAAATAGACGGCGGGGGGGTGAAGCTGGGGAATGCGCCGGGCCTCATCGTAGAGCCGAGACGTGCCTCCGCTCTTCGGGGCCGCGGGCCGTATGAGGCCCGAGGAAGTCGCAAACGCTTTGGTCGCAGGATTATCAAACCACGGCAGCCCTGTGGGGTTGCCCTCGAACTCTCCCGGGATGAGCTGGCGTAGCGGGCACGTGCCATTCCAGTAACCCTGGTTATCTGTATAAAACAGGTCGCCTGCCGCATTGAAGCCAAGCCCACCAGATGATCGTATGCCGGTGCATATAGGAATGGTTCTTCCGTCGGGCGCGATCCGCATCCCCCAACCGCGGAAGGGGGAGTTGCTCGCCACCGATCCCGAAAGCGTGAGAAGAACCCACATGTATCCCTGCTTATCGAACTTCGATCCGAAGGCGTATTCGTGGTAGTCGCCGTTAATTCCCCATGCATCACTCACCGTCTCGAATATGTCCGCGCGTCCCGTGCCTTTGCTGTCCCTGATGCGAGTGACTTCCGGCCTCTGAGTCGCGTAGATCCAGCCGTCGCGATACGCCAGGCCGAGTATCTCGTGGAGACCGCTGGCGAAGAGCTTCCACTTTACCTTGGCCGGATCACCAAGGACACCATCCGCTATCCATATGTCCCCAATGCGTGTCGAGGCAGCGAGCCGATCTCCTGGCAAAAAACAGAGTTCACCCGCTTCAAACTGCACACCCTGGGGAGTAGGCAACGTGATGATCCGGTAATACGCCGCCTCGGAGGAGTCGCTCGACGCGGGACGCGCATCCCGAGCATTTGTCATGTGACACAGCGCAAGGCAAAGAACCAGAAGGGTCAACGTCTTCATTTTGCTTACCAGTTGAGTTCTTCCGTGATCTGAGCTTTGCCGTCCTGGAAGATCAGCGGCACAATAATTTCCGAGAGTTTTCCGGTTCGGCGGATGCTCGCTTTTCCTCCTGTCAAAGTAACGAGAACTTTGTCATCCACCAAGAAAGAGCCATTTGCCTTCTGAACCACAGCGGCTCCCGCGGCAGCTCGAAAGTAAAGTTGCGCGGGCGGACGGGCAGATGTGAAGGAGAGTGTCCTTCTGAATCCTGCGTCGGGGTCATGCGCGACAGCAAGCGGGTAGTCTTCAACGCGCGTGCCCATATAGTCATAAAGGAACGTTGGGCGCTGCTCCTCATCCAGATGATAGCCCCGGAACTGGAAGCCACCCGCCTTACCGACAGCCGCAGGCCATTGAGCAGCCTGAGAAGGGAGAACCGCAAGCGGCGGACCCGCAGTCCACTTCACAACGTTCGTTCCGAGCGGAGGCTCAAACCCGAGGCCTCGCTGGGTCCTATGCCGCGACGCGTCAATGAACGGTCCCTGCCAAAGCAACGCCAGGCGCATCTCCTCTGCATCGAAGGCAAGATTAGCCCGTTCTGGATAACCAACACCGATCGCGCGCGCGCCCGCGCCCAGAATGAAATTGCGGTAGATGATGGCTTCCTTGTCCGGTACCAGTTCCATTTTCGCCTTGATGAGCCCATCCGGAGGATCGGCCTCCGCGCCTTTTGCCAGATAATACCAGATGGCTTCGATCTGCCGATCTGTGTCGCCGCCCGCGATTTGCTTATTCACGGCGTGTCCACCTGGCCAAAAACTCAGCATGCGCGTGCCAGGCCGCAGGGATTGTGGATCGATAACGTAGCGATGAAACCAATCGAACTTCAGGCGATTGTGCATCAATGTCAGGTCAACTGCGGGGATACCCAGTTGTTGCTGCTTGAAGGTGTGGCAGGCAACGCAAGCCAGACCATTTACCCCCACGAGCTTCCTCCCGGTGGAGACAGAGGACGCGAATGCGGGCGGCTCAGGCAAAGGGTTGCTGGTTGAGTCGGCGCTATCAAAGGCGGGAACGAGATGTTTCACATTCTCCTCGCCGAACTGAGGCATGCGCGTCTGCATGTAAGGCCGCGCGACCGCGCCCTGCCAGAGAATCGAGGCGATGGCCTCCGGTTTCAGTTTGGCTCCGACCCCATTCAGCGAAGGAGGCAGACGCCCTTCGTCTCCCACATCAGCGCCACCGGCGGAGGTGAAGTAGTCGCGGCGAGGGCCTTCCGCCCCCCCTCTCTGAGCGCGATTATGGCATGCGAAGCAGTTAAGAGCGGACATCGTGCGGTTGATTTGCTCGGCAGGCGCCAGAGGCTTCGCGAGTTCCCCCAGCGCTCCGAGCGTCGTCTGGACGGCGGCGCGCGCCTCATCAGAAAGCGCGTATTTTGGCAGGCCTTTGGCGACCGCCTTGCCGATGCAGCTGTCCGGCCGGCCAAGGGCAAGACTGGCGAGGGGCTTTGCCGCCAACGCGCGCTCTCCAATCTGGTGGCATGCGGCGCAGTTCAACGAAGCGAAGAGGCGCCTGCCGCGTTCGGCTTTTGAGTGATCTAGGGAAAAGGCCTCCCCCGCGGTGGGATACAGGGGCGTTGTCGGGTGCGAAAGCGCCGCAGACCCGAGCTCCTGCTCCTTAAGTTTCGGCCCCCGCCAGGACACCGCGAGATCATCACCCCCCCCGCCATTGGCGTAGAGGAGGGAGATGAGGTGATCGCCTGCTGTAAGGACGATTCGCTCGCCTTTCTCCTTGCCATGATGCATCCCGTTATCGATCAACAGCTTTTCATCGATGGAGAGTCTGGTTGCGCCCCCCGCCTTCACGGAAAAAACGTACTCCCCCTCGATCGGCGCTTTTAGCGTGCCGGTAAACCGCATTGCAAAACTTGTATCCCCCTGCCGTGGAAGGGCCTTTATTTTTTCGGTAACACCTGATGCGTTGACTTTGAGGCGGTCAAAATCAGGAATCTCGGAGAAGTTGCCTTCGAAAAGTTCGTACGCGAGTCCCCTCCCCTTCGTCGCCCCGCCCTCGGGCATTTGCCCGCGGAGCAGATACATGCCGATAGCGGTTGCCTCAGCGTCTCCCAGCTTCAACGAAGGCATCCGGCCTGAAGGGCGGATTTGCAGCGGATTGCGCAAAAAAGCAGCCATCTCCGGCACTGTGGTTTTTTGATCCAGCATGCCGAGCGGAACGGAATCGCGGCTTAGCTGATCGATCTCCGATTTGGATACGGTGTCATTTGTTCCGTGGGGCGGCGGATCGTCCGGCGCGTGGCACGCCACACAGCCAACCGTGTGGTACAGGTCGCGGCCTTTCGCTACGACTGTCGCGTCGGCGAATGTGGCCGCGTCATGAGGACTCTGCAAAGATATGAGATAGTGAACAAGAGCGTCCACGGTCTCTGCTTTCTCCTTGGCTCCCATCCAATGCAGAGCGTCCGGCATCGTGGTTCCGGGCGTCACTCCTTGTGGATTCATCAGGAAAGAGCGAAGCCACTGCGGGGTAATGCGAAGACCGTTCTCCCCGAGAACTGGCGCGCGCTTGGAAGCAAGCCGGGCGGCGACCGGAGCTTCGGCGGTGTGGCAAGCCACGCAATTCATCTCGCCAAGGATGACCTCTCCACTCCGCGTCGCCGCGCAGACGGATGCGGAAAAGAAAACGGCGCCGACAAGAGCAGCGAGCCTTCCTGTAATTCCAGGGGGTGGGAAATGAAGAAACAACGTTGAAGTCCTTAGCCGTGATTTTCCAACACGGCAAGCTTGTTCGTCCTACGTCGTTCCGATGGATACTACCTCGCCGGAGGCAGGGATTGGGCATCGAAGGACATACCGCCATGAAAGAAAGGAGAAACCCCCGCAAAGGACGAGCAGGGGCAGCAAACTCCAGCGACTCTCGGGAAAAAGGAACTCCCCCGCGTTAAACGAACTCCATTTTGCCTGCGGACTGAAGGGCTCAAACAGGTGGTAAAGCGAGCCTTCATACGCTCCCACGGGGTTCACTGAAACCGGACCCCGAAAAGTCGCGAGCAGGAAAGGCTCTCTCGCCGAGGAACGAATCGCATTCAGTAGATCCTTTCTGATGCTTGCCAGTTGCTGGGTTTTGACCTGGGGCGCGGCGGCCTGAAGATCCTTTTCCCTAAGTTTCAACTCCTCGTTCAACAAACCGCTAAGGATCGGCCATGCATGGCCTCGGAAAAATATCGGTAGGGAATAATCCGTAAGCGGGCTGTAGCTCCAGTCTGGCCGGGAGTCGATCATGGCAAGACTTCCGACTCCGACAGGGCTTTCGACGTCGACCGCTGTTATCGCGAGCTGGCTGACCACCGAAAGAATCCCCAGAACGGCTGCGACACGAGGGAATGCCGCAAACCCGATGACCATCGGCAGCGCGAGGAAAGGCAACGCCGGGCCAAGGTAGCGCGGCTCCGAACAGAAGCCTCCATGGTAGCCGTTGAAGCACGTGTTGACGAAAAAGAAAACCAGGAAAATGGAGGCGAACAGCCACTTTTCAGGAGTCATATTTCGCGGCATCCGGAACCAGCCATAAAGCCCGAGCAAGAGAATGGGCGCCGTGTAAAAAATCCCCCTGAAGGGTGAGACCAGCAACACTGCGGCTACATAGGGATTGGGAAGGGCAAACATTCCGAGAAACCCGCCTTCATGCACTTTGAACAGGGGATTTTGGAAGTTTGTGTTCAGCGCGAAGGGGGTGTGGAAGCAAATCTGTCCGTAAGCGCAGATCAGGAGGAAGGGGCCGGCCACCCCGAGGGCAAAACAGAGGAGGCGCTTTAGAAGCAGTCCACGCTCCGACTTGCGCAAACCAACGAAAAGGTAGATGGCCAGGAAAACCACCGCTGCCGCGGCGATGTAATTCGTGATCGCCGCGACTCCGGCGAATAAGCCGGCTGCAAACAGAGTCGGATTTCCCGCAAGGGAACGGCGCTCTCTTAACAACAGGTAGAAGGAAGCAAGCAACGCCGTTGCCGTGAGGTTCTGGTCAAACATGATTGTCGCGTACGGGAAAAACATGGTGCCAAAAGCAAACGCGAACGTCGCTGTCATCGCCACGCGCTCGTTTCCCGCTGCCAGCAGCGTCGCGGTCCGGAAAAACAGCGCGGCATCCTAAAGCAGAAAAGAGACCGACGCTGAGCACTGACGTCAGCCACTCATTGCAAGTCAGCACCCACCAATCGTCTGGATTCGCGCCAAACATCCTCTCAGCCGTCAGCAACAGTAGATATCCGGGAAGAGCCAGGAAAGAGGTGCCCGGCGGTTTGTTGGGGTGGAAGTGGCCCTCAAAAAAGCCAACGTCCCCGGAGTCCGCGTTCGCTTCAAGAGATATTGCCTGATGCTCATCGTCCCCCGGAACGCCGTTCACGGGGTGAAGATCCCATCCATGCCCCGTCCAGCAAAGCCGCTTTGTCCCCTCGTCGTCCTCAAAGTCGCCATTTCGGACCCTTCGCCTAAGAAGGGGCTTACCGGCCGCGCCAGCTTCGTACACGAGAAAATTGTCGATCGTGAAGGCGCGCTCTTCCGCCATCGCGCGCACCATTGCGAACCTGGAGTTTTGATTCCAACCGCCTCCCTGGTGGAAATAGGCGAAAGCGACGAACGTCGCCAGGAACAGGAACATCTCCGAGCGTTTTGGCATGGGGACGCCCACTAAACCGAGTCGAGTGTGATCCCGCAATCAGAAACGATTAGGGTCTGACAACAATTAGAGTCGCCTCAGGGCTGCGAAAGCCGACCCATTGCAATCAAGGCGAATCAGCGGGAGCGGCCCCGCCTTCCAGTTGCTTGCGATAGGTGGCTGGATCCTTGAGAAGTTCAAGCTCCTCGCCAGCTTCAATCTGGACACTGAAGAGCCAGCCTTCCCCATACGGATCCGTATTTACCAAGGCAGGATTGGCCTCCAGCGCGGGATTGACTTCCGTAATGGTGCCGCCGATCGGCGAGTAAATATCGCTGGCGGCTTTAACCGACTCCACGACAGCCACAGGCTGCTTCGGCATGACGGAGACGCCAGGCTTCGGTAGTTCCACATAGACGATGTCTGTGAGTTCAGCTTGCGCGTGATCGGTGATGCCGACGCGAGCGCAGGCACCCTCCATGCGCACCCACTCGTGCGTGGTCGTGTATTGAAGGTCGTCTGGAATGTTCATCGGTGTAAGGGTTTTTTTTCAATGGTGGCAGGAAATCGCCTGCCGCGAATGTCCACTTCTATTTCTTCGTTTATCCGGGCAAACTCCGTCGGGATGTAAGCCATGCCGATACCGATATTCAGCGTCGGGGAGAGAGTGCCGCTCGCGATCTCGGCGATCTGCCGCCCATCCTTGTATAGGGCATAATGCGGACGCGGGGGAGGGCTGCGGTCTTTCATCTTAAAAGGCACAAGCCGTTCCTTCACGCCTTCGGCCCGCTGCTTAACGAGAGCCTCCCTGCCAATGAAATTATCTTTCGCAAGATCGACAAAGATGGAAAGACCGGCCTCGAAGGGGGTTCGCGTCGGAGAGAGATCGGAACCGTTAAGCGGATAGCACATCTCCAGCCGGAGGGTATCCCGGGCGCCAAGGCCGCACGGGCGCATATCCAACTCGATGCCCATCTCGAGAATTTCGTTCCAAAGCTCCAACGCCATTTCCGCTGGGAAGAAAATCTCAAACCCGTCCTCTCCCGTGTAGCCGGTGCTGGAGACATACATCGTGCTGGCGCCTCGCTGAACAGCGCGTACCTCGTTCCGGGCGGGCCGCGAATGAGAAGGGCCGAAAAAGTGATCGAACAGCTTTATCGATTTCGGGCCTTGGACCGCCAGCCCCGCAAAACGCTCGCTGTGGTTCTCGAGTTCAACGCCGGTCGCGAGATGGTCGCGCATCCAATCAAAATCCTGCTGAGCCATCGACGCGTTTACGACAAGAAGGAACTGGCCTTCAGCATAGTGGTAAACGATGAGATCGTCTATGATCCCACCCTGTTCATTGAGCAGGAACGTGTACTGGCTTTCACCAATGCCCAGACGATTGATATTGTTCGAGAGCAAGTAGTTGAGCCACTCCTTCACCTTCGGCCCGGAGGCATGCACCTGGCCCATATGAGAGATGTCGAAGAGGCCAACCGAGTTCCGCACCGCGTGGTGCTCCTCGACGATGCCGGTGTATTGGATGGGCATCAACCAGCCGGAAAACTCCACCATCTTTGCGCCTCGCCGCACGTGTTCTTCGTAGAGCGGCGTCTTATTTACCATCGAGTCGGGCACAATCGCGCACGGTATAAGAACGGGTGTGTCGTGTCAATTGGAGGGCGGCGGGCTTCCTGCGGCGTCAGCAAAACGACATGGCGCCGCAAAAATCCACCTTGTGTGGCATGCGACCCGCTTTTAGCTTGGGTCTAGATGGAAACTATCCCCTCGCCGACCGACGACTGGCACGCCGCGCATGAGAAATTTCGCGAGGTGAAGCATTCCATCAATAATACGCTGGCAGTCATAATGGCGCTTTCGGAGTTGTCCCAGCGAAACGCGCAACATTACGAGAAGCTGTCCAAGGCTGTGCTGACGCGGTGCCCGGACATAGTGAACCAGCTACAGGAATTTTCGAAGATACTCGCGGCGAAAGCAAAGCCGCCGACCGCCTCAGAGTAACGGCCGCCGAAAAGTTCCAGGTTACGTTCCGCTCGCAAGAAGATGGCGGATTTCTTCCGATCTCGCCGCATGAACGGCATCATCGAGAACCGGTGTCCTGGAAGCAGCCGAAGGGGTCGGGATTTCCACCCAAGACCTGCAGCCGCCATAACGCGGCGCGTCTGGGAATGAGAAAGGGGCATCCAGGCGAAACACCCGCAAAAAAGCGAGGCTCAATCCGTGAGCCTCCTCATAGCGGAAGCGCTCTTCCACCACCTCCGGTCGCCACACGTGAAAAGCGGCTAGCTTTGCGGCTTGTGAGAGGTCGCTTAGAACCATGGTCCATTCCACGCGCGCGGCATAGGTGATGTGGATGCTGTCCTCGCGCGGGGGAGGGAGCGCGGCGCCCGCCAGAGTAGTCTTCGCCACTTGTTCATGGAAAAGCGTGGGGAACAGGAAGAAATCATCGTGCTTGAAGCGAAAACCTTCCCTGCCCTCGGCAATGCCACCCTTCCGTAAAATGATGCTCTGCGCGCCTGAGCCGAGCGCTTCGCACACGATGTGCCATTCCTTGAAACCGATGCCCACAGATTACCCCTCGCGATTTACGCTTTGCGATTCCACTCCTGAATCGTACCCTTTTACCGATGTCCTACAATATCGATCTGCACGCGCACTCTTTCTTTTCGGGAGATGGCGTGAGCAGCCCGGAAGAATTGATCGCCGCAGCCCGGAGCAAAGGATTGCACGGATTTGCGATGACGGATCACAACACCTGTGACGCCGTGAGTTACATGCTGGAGAAGGGTTTGATGCGAGAGGACGGGCTCCCGGTAGACAACTTTCTCATCATCCCCGGCGTCGAGGTGACGACCTCGGATGGGCATCTGCTCTGCCTCGGCACTGTCCTTCCCTTTATGAAAGGGAAACCTGCTAGGGAAGTATGCGCGGCGATCCACGAGCACGGCGGGCTTGCGGTGCCGCCTCACCCGTACGATCTGTTCCGGGCCGGAATCCGCCAAAATGTGTTGGAAGAGATCGAGATCGATGCCCTCGAAGTGTTTAACTCTGCGACGACGCTGAAGAGGTATAACAGGCAGGCGTTCGAGTTTGCCCAGATGAAGGGGCTGCCGATGACAGCAGGGAGCGACGCGCATCATGAAGCGGCGATCGGGACCGCCTACACCATACTGCACACGGAAGATTTCTCGGTTAAGGGACTGCTCGCGCAGATATTGCGGAGCACGGACTTAAACCAGAAGTATCTATCCCCCAAAGACACGCTGCGGAAGACCTGGAATAATTGGCTGAGATTGCGCCCGAAGAAGCGATTGAAGAAACTTGCCGTCAGCACCGGCAAGCAACCGTCGCTCTAGATTTAAACGGCGCCGATCCTCACCGCGCGCGTCTTGTCGAGCCGGAGCACGTCACCCTTTTGGAGGATTGGGCTGATCTTTATATCGGTCAATTTCTGGCCATTCAATTGCGCGCTCCCCTGCTCCAGCAACCTGCGCGCATCGCTCCGGGATCGCGAAATTTTGAACCCCTGAAGATAAGCGGCCGTCACGACCGAGATGATGTCCTTTTCGACGCCAGAGAGGGAGATGGACGGCAAATCAGCGTCCTCCAGGTTCTTCTCGGAGAAGCGGCGGTTGAACTCATCAAGCACGGCTTTGGCCTCCGCGCTGGAGTGGTAGCGGGCTACAATTTCGACACCCAACTGCTTTTTGGCGTCCATGGGGTGTCCCGCGGGCACCTCTTTCCCGAGGAGAAGCAGATAGTATCTCGCCATCAGCGTATCCGAGATGCTCATGATCTTGCCGAACATCTCTGAGGGAGGTTCATTAACGCCGATATAGTTGTTCAGGCTCTTGCTCATCTTCTGGACGCCGTCGAGACCTTCCAGGAGCGGGGTTAGAAAAGCCACTTGCTGAGGCTGCCCGTCTTCGCGCTGGAGATCGCGTCCGACGAGAATGTTGAAAAGCTGGTCGGTGCCACCGATCTCCACGTCCGCTTTCACCTGAACGGAATCGTATCCCTGGATGATGGGATAAAGGATCTCATGCACGCGCACGGAGACTCCTTTGTCGAACCGTTCGCGGAAATCCTCCCTGTGGAGCATCTGCTGCACGGTGACACGACCGGCAAGTTTGATGACCTCCTCAAAAGTCATCATCTCCAGCCACTCGCCGTTGAAAAAAGTCTTCGTCCTCTGCGGATCAAGGATTTTGTAGGCCTGCTCCTGAAAACTGCGGGCGTTTTGCATGACCTTGTCATGGCTCAACTGCGGGCGGGTGGCTGAGCGCCCGCTTGGGTCGCCGATCATCGCGGTGAAATCGCCGATGATAAGGACGGCGTGGTGGCCGAGATCCTGGAATTGCCGAAGTTTCTGGAGGGCAACCGTAAAACCGAGGTGAATATCCGGAGCGGTGGGATCAACGCCCAGCTTCACATTCAGGGGGCGCTGAAGCTTCAGCTTCTGGAGCAGGTCCTCCTCGCTGATGATTTGAGCCGCGCCTTTTCTGAGCAACTCGAGGGACTGCTCTGGGGAGAGAGCTTTGCTGCTCATGGAATCGAACTCCTCCGCGCCACGGTTACTGATTCTTATTTAGAAGATCGCGCACCTGATCGATGGTCATCGCCGCTTTCGGAGAATTCTGCTCATCCAGGAGCCCTTGCCGGGTTCCATGGCCTTTGAAAGGGCCAGCCCTATTATACGAGCGCCCAGCCGAGACGGAAGTCTTCCCGCTTTCCCGCGCATCCTTGACATCCATGCGTCTAACGCCAAATGCCTTTGTCAAAAATCCGGAAGTGCGGGCCGCCGTCGTCGAGTATTTGAAATCGCCCGCCCAAAAATTGCCCGCGCCCGCGTAGGCCTTGGATGAGAAGGATTTGGCGGTGAAAGTCCTCGCGATGTGGAAACTGTTTACCGACGCCGGGGAAACGGCCCCGAAAGACTTCCCGTCGTTGTACGCCTGGTTTTGCAAGGGGCTGGCTAAAGTCCGATCCGGGTCCATGATACGCTGAACAGCCTTGCTCTCCTGCTCCTGGGCATGCAGGAGGTTCGATAAAGCAAGCAGCGCAAGGAGGAGGAGGACGGAACGCACGTCGCACAAATGTCACAATTGCCGGGGATGTGTAAAGCGCAAACAGCGGCTATCTAGTCAGTGCTTTCCAAGTAGACGCAGTGAGAGGCGACAAGCATCCCACGCTGGTTTATAGGTTTCCATGCATCGGCGAGAGTTTCTGAGAATTGGCGCGAAGGCCGCCGCAGCCACGATTCTGGGAGGAGGACTTTACAGCTTGTTTGAAGCGAAATGGATTCGTGTCACGCCGGTGTCAGTCGCGATCCCGAATCTGGCGGCCGTGTTCAAGGGGATGACGATCGCCTTTCTGGCTGACTTTCATCACAGCGAGGCTGTTCCGGCCGATTACCTCGCGCGTGTGGTCGCAAAAACGAACGCGCTCGCTCCGGATCTAATTGTCCTCGGCGGGGACTACGTCACTGCGGGACGTCGTTATGGGCTGATGGGAACCGGGTCGTCGTACCAGGAACCTTGCTTTGGAGTATTGCGGAACCTCAGGGCAAAAGGTGGCATATTTGCAGTCACCGGAAACCACGATTCAAGGGCCGGTTTGAGGATCACGCATCAATTGATGACATCCGCCGGATTTGAGAACCTCACCAATCAAGGCGTCTGGCTCAGGCGTGATGGCGAGAGGCTCCGGCTGTGCGGCATCGGCGACTTCACCACACAGCCCCAGGATCTTCCCAGCGCCCTTGGAGACACTAGCGACAGCGATGCCTGCCTGCTTGTTACTCACAACCCGGATTGTCTTGAAGAAATTACAGATGCCCGCGTTGGGCTGGCGTTATGTGGCCACACGCACGGTGGGCAGGTCGCGTTTCCTTATCTGGGATCGCCCATCGTGCCCTCAATCTATGGCAACAAATACCGGTATGGCATGGTTCACGGACCGAGAGTAGCGGGGTATGTCACCAGCGGAGTGGGCACTCTGCCTCTGGCGATCCGGCTGAATTGCAGGCCGGAGATTGCGCTGTTAACGCTGTGTTAGGGGAGCGGGCGCGCTCAATGATTGCGGAGAGACCACGCCGGGTCTGCGATGAAGCCTGGGTTAAGTGCTGTGCCGGCGGTTACGGTGCCGGCGCTTGTGAGCCACGCGAATAGCTGGCCGTTGGCGCTGTCTTGCAGGACCACGCCCATCTGGTTTGCGCCGAGCTTGCCTACGCCCGCTATTTTCCAGGAGAGGGGCAACTGGGTAATCCCGGGCGCCGACATCGCGCTGGTGCCGTTCATGAGGAGGAAGGACACTTTGCCGTTGACGATGTTCTGGACGACCAAATCAGGGTGGCCGTCGCCATTGAGATCCCCTACCCCGGCTACTCGCCATGAAGCATTCAGGCGGGGAGTGACTGGCGAGCCGGAAACCACCTTCGAACCGTTCATGAGCCAGACGATGATCTGTCCGTTCGCGCCGTCCTGCCAAACGAGATCGGGGTGGCCATCGCCGTTGAAGTCGCCGACACCGACGATTTTCCAACTGAGGTTTGAGACTACGCCGACGAGGGCGACCCCTAGAAATTTTGCGCCATTCATGTAGGTGACGGCGACTTGTCCAGACCTGTTGTTCTGCCAGACCATATCCTGCTGGCCGTCGCCATTGAAGTCTCCCATCCCGACGATGTTCCAGTCGAGGCAGGCGTTTAGTGGGGTGGTGAGCGAGGATTCCGCGGAGCAGTTTGCGCCGTTCATAAACCAAGCCTGCACTTCGCCGGTGGCCTTGTTTTCCCACACCAGGCTGCGGGCCAGGTCGTTATCGGGCGGGTTTACTGTAGGTTTGGGGGGGAGAGCTGATGCTGGCTGAGGAGGCGCGGTGATGAGAACCCAGTAGTATTGGTAGGTGCTGTTCGGATCATGATAGAAGCCGACGCCGTAGGACGTCTCGGAGGCGAAGAAAGAGTCGAGACCCAGAACATGGGTGGCGTGCGCGGAATCGGTGATCCACGCCTGCCACATGTCACTGGCGCTTGAGTATCCGGCCCCGATAGACTCGACGTTATTGTCGGTGGTCGAATCGCCCCACGATGGCAATATATAGCCCGCCTGCCGAACCATGTAATCAGGGCCGTGGCCGTCGGGATTCACGTGGCTAAAGTAGTTTCGCTTGCAGAGGTCGGCGGCGCGGGCGCGGGCGACCGCTGTGAGGGTGGGATCCAATGTCATCCCCGACCTGTGCTGATCGGCGCTCCCAGTGAAAAGGTTTGCAAGCTGCTGCTCCTCTGCCGAGAGGGCAATGGCGCTCGCCGAGGCCTCAAGCGAGAAAATGACGAGCATCGCCACGAGGGGAGAAAGGACGTTTTGGAGGGTTAGCATGGTCCGATGAAAAGAATGGTATTTCTAGTATGTATAGCCAGTCCCGTGCCATATAAGCGCTAGCCCCGCCCTGCGATGCGCATCTGGCCGCGGGCTCGCCTTGGAAAAATGCTGGCCAATGGCCGGGGTTCTGGGGGAAGCTCCGGGGTGGCTATTTCCCGTCAAAGGATTGATGAGACCTTCGCGCGATTGCGTGGCAAGGCTGAGAAGGCGTTTATCGCCTACATTGGCGCCGGGGATCCAGATCTGGACGCCACAAAGGCCTTGGCACTGACACTCGAGCGCTGCGGGACTGATATCATCGAACTCGGGGTTCCGTTCTCAGATCCCCTCGCTGATGGCATCGTTAATCAGATGGCGGCGCAGCGCGGGCTGGACGCGGGGACTACGCTGGAACGTGTTCTGCAATGCGTAAGCTCGATCCGGCTGGAATCGCAGGTTCCGATCGTCCTTTACACATACATGAATCCGCTCTGCAGCTTTGGATTTGAGAGATTCCACCGCGAGGCGGAGGAGGCCGGCGTGGATGGAGTGCTGATCCTTGACCTGCCGCCGGACGAAGAGATCGGCGAACCGCCCGTGACGCTGAAGCACATACGCCTGATCGCTCCAACGACTCCAAAAATCCGCATAGCGACCATCGCCGCGCAGGCGGGCGGGTTTATTTACTACGTGTCGCGGGAAGGGGTTACAGGAGAACAGACGACGGTCGCGGCCACGCTGGAGGAGCAGGTGGGATTGATCCGGCAAGCAACGAGCCTCCCGATCGCTGTGGGTTTTGGGATTTCCACGCCGGCGCAGGCAGCTCAGGTGGCGCGATGCGCGGACGCGGTGGTGGTCGGAAGCGCTATTGTAAAAAGGATCGGCGAGCACGGGCGCGATGGCAGGCTGCTGGAAGCGGTTGCGGACTTCGCGCGACCTCTGATCGCGGCGGTGAAGCAACGGTAGGAATGGCGGGGCGACTTGTCTTGTGAGCAAGAGACCGTTCCTTGTATTGTCTCGGCTTTGACGGAATGCCGATCCCTTCGAAATTCGACAACTACGAAATCCTGACTCGGGAGGACGCGTCTCCGTTCGAACTCGGAAGGGGCGCGATGGGAATCACCTACAAGGCGTTCGATACCACGTTGCGGATACCGGTGGCGCTGAAAGTCATAAACGGCGCAAACCTGGATAGCGAGATCGCTCGGGAACGGTTTGTCCGGGAGGCGCGGTCGGCGGCCCAGTTGAGGCATCCGCATGTGGCGTCCGTGTTCCACCTCGGGATCGAGAACGACACCTATTTTTATGTAATGGAGTTCATCGACGGAGAGACGGTGGAAGCTCTCGTCCGACGGCAGGGAGCGCTGGCCCCGCTGCTGGCGCTGCAAATCACGACGCAGGTCGCCCGCGCTTTGGGCGCGGCCCAGCGGCTGAATCTTGTGCATCGCGACTTGAAGCCGGCAAATCTGATGCTGGTACGGGAGGACGAGGAGGTTTGCGCGAAGGTAATCGATTTCGGCTTGGCGATTTCCGACAAGGCGGACGCGAGCGAAGTGAATGCCAGCGGCTTTGTGGGCACGCCGTACTTCGCGAGCCCGGAGCAACTGACAAACAGCGAGGTTGATACCCGCTCGGACATCTACTCTCTCGGGATAACGCTCTGGTACATGGTGACGGGAAGGACTCCGTTTTCGGGCTCACTGGGGCAGGTGACGAGCCAGCATCTCCATAAACCCCTTCCCATCGAGCAGTTGGGACGGCTGCCCTCGCCCCTGATCGCCGTGCTGGCGCGGATGCTCGAGAAATCTCCCGCCAACCGGCCTGAAACACCTGCCGTTCTCCGCAAAGAGCTGGACGCCTGCATCCAGACGCTGTCGGGAGGCGGCGCGCCGATGGAGTCCGACCCGCAGTCGCAGGGCCCCTTGCTCAAACCTGGGAGCGCGCTTGCGGATCGATACGAAATCATCTCCGAGGCGGGTGAAGGCAGCCTTGGCATGAGCTACCACGCGAGACAGCTTGCTTCGGGGATGGAAGTTAGGGTCACGGTGTTGAGCGAGGAGTTCATCGGTAGTTCCGCAGCGTATACGCGGATCGAGCAGGCGGTGGAGCGCGCCAGACAGATCGAGCATCCGAACCTCACGCGCATCTTTTCTTTGGAACGGCTGGAGACTCTCAGCCTTCTCATCTCGGAGTGGACGCGGGGGTTTTCCGTGCTGGAGCTGCTGCGGAACAGAAGGGAACTTAGCCAGACCGAGACGCTCCTTCTGCTAAAGCAGGCCGCGACGGGAGCGGACTACGCTGCGACGGCCGGACTGGGTGATTTGGACATGTCGCTCGCGCAAATGTTTTTGCACTTCCCCGGGGGAGAAGAGGATCTCCTCCAAACACCTGTGTATGAGTGGCCCCCCTTCGTTTTAAAGCTGAATCCGCTCCGGCTGGATTGTGAAACGTCCCTGGGAGCCACCTGGCAGGGCGGGCAAACGATGTCGGGAGATGCCCCGGCGCGCCCGTCTTCCGGGGGAGCTGGCGCGCCGAGCACGGCGCAAGTGCTCGGGACGATCGCGCGCGAACTCCTAGGCGGTACCGCAGCCGCTCGATTACCGGGAGCAGCGGCTGCTTATACCCCTCTCGCGAATCTTTCGGAGGAAGGAAACCAGATATTGAGGCGCGCGATGGAGCAGCCGGCAGCGTTTGCCTCCGCGCAGGCGCTGTTTGAGGCGCTGGATCGGCTGGAGAAAGCAGAAGGCCGGAGGCCGGAGGCGCGGATTGTAACCGCTCGGAGCCCGGGAACGAGCGTTCACTCCGCATCCACCCATGCGACGGTGGCGGCTCGCGAGCCGGTATCAAGCGGGGGCGGTCGCGGGCGCCCATGGCTGGCGCCCTGCGTTGTGGCGGCAGCCGCCGCGGGAGCGGTCGCGTTCTACCTGATGCCGCGAACCACGAAGCAACCCCTCGTTGCAACATCTGCTCCAAGAGCGGTGGAGGTTTCGCCCACACCATCCGTAATGCCCGCGCCGTCCGCTCCGGCTGTCGAGCGCGGGACGCCGCTGCCAGCGGTGACGCCACAGCCGACCGCGGAGGTCGCGATTCGGGTATCAACCCCCTCGCCTGCTCTTCCGCAGGCGCCCACGCGGCAGCAACTGCTCGCGAAGCAGATCGCGACCGCGGAGCAATTTGAAGAGGCCGGGAATTGGCCGGAATGTCTGGAAGCATACCTGAAAGCGGCCCGCGATTTCCCAGAGTCCGACACCGGGCGGGTGAGGCTGGCACTGGTTCTGGATCACTTTCGCTCGCATCCAGAGGCAATCCAGGCGATGGACTTTGAAGCGCTTCGGCGTCCGCTCATCGAGGCGGCGAAACTCGACATCGTATCGGCGATGATGTTGCTTGGAAGCCGCCTTCGCAAAGAAGAACCAGCGACCGCGTTCACCTGGTATCTGGCCGCCGCGGAAAAAGGGCAGGCGCAGGCGATGACTCAAACGGGACTGATGTATTCGAACGGGTCGGGAGTCGCCAGGGATTATGCGAAGGCGGCGGGGTGGTTTCAACAGGCCAGCGACAAGGACGACATGGTCGGGCGGTATTGCCTGGCGGAGTGCCTGCTATATGGTCGCGGCCTTGCGCCGGACGAACCCCGAGCGGTCGATCTCCTCAAACAGGCGTCTGTCGGCGGAGAGCCGAGAGCGATGGATTTGCTGGGAACGTGTTACGCGCACGGGCGAGGCGGGTTGCGGAAAGACGTCGCCGAAGCGTTCCGCCTATATAGCCAGGCGGCGGGGCTTCACTACTGGGACTCGCTCGCAAACCTTGGCGCGCTTTACATCAACGGCGACGGGCCGCTGAAAGACCCGGCGAAAGCCGCCGAGAAAGCGGCGGGATTGTTCCAGGAGGGCATTAAAAATGGCAGCGCGGCCTGCACTTTCTACTACGCGCGCTGCCTTGAGTCCGGAGTGGGAGTGCCAGCGGACGCGGACGAATCGGTCGCGCTCTACAAACGCGCGGCGGCATCCGGCTACCGGCCTGCCATCCAGTGGTGCTCGAAGCACAACATTCCGGTGCCCGAAGCAAGCGGCAGCGTCAAAGGAGGCTGACTCCCGCAAAGAGCTGCGGTTCGGAAACTTACAATCTTCTTGCGACCCGAATCGGTGATCGGTACGGTGGCGCGCTCCAATGAAGCCATTTGAAATCTTCTGCCAACTCGCCCCCGCGCAGGCGGAACCCATCTTCGCTTATCTCCTCGCGTCGGATAAGGATCTTTACAGAGCGACAATAGAGTCCCTCGCGAAACAGAGGAACCTGCGAGCTGTATTTGTGACGCGAAAAACGCCCGCGGAGCGTCACGCGTGGATGCGGGATGTGCTCTCCAAGAAGGCGAGCAGTCCGATCTGCGCGCATTTGCTCCAGACGTGGCTCGTGGGAGCGCATTCAAACCTGCTTTGTGATTTCCTGGACAGCCTGAGTATTGCCCATGATGAAAAGGGCACAGTGGAAAATTTGCCACCCGCCCCTGACAAGGAAGCGCTGAGGGCCGCGGTCGAAAAGCTCCTCGCCAAATACGACAGGACGCTTGTGGCAATCTATCTGCAATCCTTTCAGGCGCTGGATGACACCGGTTGGACCTGCCTGGACGAGTTGCTGGCGGAAGATGATCGTTTGAAGATCGGCGCTTCCTAAAACACTTGAATTCGAGATCGGCTGGGGCGTAATTGAGTGCCCTGCCACGCGGGAGGATGATGATGATCCTGATACGGCCCCGCGCCTGGTGGCTCAACAAAGTCCCCTTGTCCGTCCTGACTGGCCTTTTGCTGCTGGATGGCCGGCCTTTGACGCTTTCAGCCTTTCTCTCCTTTGCAGCATTGGTCTGCGCTGTCAGTTGCGTTGCGAACTATGGTTACGCGCTGAATGAGTTATTCGACGTTGACGAAGACAGGCGTGGCCAACGGACAAATGCGGCCCAACAGGCGGGCCCGCGCCGAATGTGGCTCATCATCGGTCTATCTGCCGCAACAGCTCTTCTGCTCGCAAGCGCGGCCGGGGGAACGGCCGGCGCGCTTCTCACTGCGGGCGAACTGCTTATCCCACTCGCCTATTCAATCCCCCCGCTGCGGCTTAAGAACAGGGGTTGGCCGGGCATACTTTGTGACGCTTCTGCGGCCCACGTGTATCCTGCGATGCTGGCCCTCCTTATTCTATTCCATCAGGGCCTCCGCTCTCCGGATGCCCTCATCGTCATCGCGGCGGCCCTATGGTCTCTGATGACGGGTTTGCGCGGGATTTTGTCCCATCAACTTCAAAGCGAGGAGCACGACCGCGCTGCGGGGCTGGTGACCGTAGTGCATGCCCTGGGGCATCGACGACTCGTTCTCTGGGTGAAATACGTCATCCTGCCGTTGGAGATCGCGGCGTTTGCCGCCTTCATCAGCCAGTGTGATGTAGGCAGCCCGTTTGTAGCTGTGGCTGCAGTATATATTTTGTACGAGCTTGCAAAATCCGCGTTGAACGCGTTTCCGGTGGTGGTATTCACGAAAAGTGGCGAGCGCTACCTCCCCTTTGTTGACGAAGGGTTCTACAAAGTGTGGGGACCGCTCATGGTGGCTCTGGATGCCACAGCCAAAGACCTCCGCTACGTCGGCCTGATACCCATTACAGTGGCGCTCTTCCGTCCGCGAATGGCTGCCGAGTCGAATGAGATGAAGAGGAGCCTGGAATGCGCGCGCGCGTGGCTTTCCCGGACATTCCCGCGCGCCGCCCGGGCACACGAGATCAAACGATGAAGTTAGTAATGACGCTGCTTGTGCGCGACGAGGAAGACGTCCTGCGCGCGAATTTTGAATGCCATTTGCGCCAGGGGGTGGACTTCTTCATTGTAATGGACAATCTGTCGGTGGATGGGACGCGGGATATCATCGAGGAATACGTTCGGAGCGGCGTTGCCGCGCGCCTGGATCAGCCCGACGACGATTTTTCGCAAGCGCGATGGGTCACGGAGATGGCGCGACTGGCCGCCACCCGCTACGGAGCGGATTGGGTCATCAACAGCGACGCTGATGAATTCTGGATCGGCAATTCGTCCGGAGGAGCGAAGGCAGACCTGTCATCGCTGGACCCGCAAGTGCCCTGTGTGGTTGTAGAAAGATCGAACTTTCCTCCGGTCGACGAGTATGGAGCCGGCTGCTTCGCGGAACGAATGACCCTGCGGGAGCGGTTCTCATACAACGCGATGGGTCAGGCCTTGCCGCCGAAGACGTGCCACCGGGCCGCCGGGGACGTTGAGATCGATCAAGGCAATCACGCGGTGCGAAGACGAGGCGCCTTCCTGGAGGGCGCGCGCGGCATATTGAGAATCCTCCACTATCCAGCGCGGTCGTATCCGCAATTTGAGAATAAAATTGTCAAAGGCGGAGCGGCCTACGCGCGAAACAGGCAATTGTCAGTCGACGTGGGTCAGACCTGGCGTCAGCTACACGCGCTATGGCAAGCAGGTGGTCTTAGGGACTACTACAATCAAATGATTGTCACGCCGGAGCGCGCTGACAGGGGCTTGAGAAGCGGCACTCTGGTGAAAGACCGGACCCTGGCCGAAATCTTGAGCAAGGAACTCGCAATATCCTGACAAATGGCGGCCGCGACCTCTGAAGTGTCTGGGGACGTCGCGATCATCACGCTCGCGGACGAAAACTATTTTGAAGGGCTGCTGATGCTGCATAGATCGGCGCAGGAATGCTGTCCTTGTATCGTAGCCTGCTACGACCTCGGTTTGTCATCTGTCCAGAAAGAGGAAGCCGCAAAGAGGCAAAACCTTCGGCTCCTGCCGCTCCCTGATGATCCGATGATCAACCGCATCCGATCAGTCATGAGTCTGACGCCGCCATTGGCGAAACCAAACAAGCGCGTCTGGCCGCTTTGGATTTGTCCACTCCTGATCAAGCACGCGCCCTTCCGGGATGTGATCTGGATGGACTGCGATATTGTCGTCCTGCGGAATCTGCCTGAGTTGTTCGAGATCATCGCAACCGGGCCATTCTTCACACCGGAGAACAAAGCGCCGCATCTCACAGCGAATCACCCGACGCTATACGATTTGCTTCCTATACACCGTTCGTTTGATCCGCTGGTGCCCGTGATAAACGCGGGCGTGTCTGGCTGGCGGAGAGACAGGGACGCAGCCGCGATAGAGGCGTATATAGAGCCGGTCGCGCGCGCGATCAACGATCCAGATGCGCGGCAGGCCATCTCCTGGCATGATCAGGGAGCATTGATCTGGGCGATCCAGAGTTGCGGGCTGGAGGATCGCGTCGCCCGATCTAATAAGTGGAACCTGTGCGCTGATCATACCGAGATCGCGGAGCGGCCAATACTCTGGGACGATGGCTTCTTAGAGGCTGTCAGAGCAGCAGTGCCTTACGCGAACATTCTGCACTGGAATGGGCGACGGCCTCCATGGACGGAAGACGCGCCGAAGGCGGACGTTCATTAGAGATAGGCGGTACTTTCATGCGCCAGCTCACCCCAGCAGGCCGGATGAAGAGCGCCGGAAAGCAACTCGCGCGCGGCGTAAGAAACGAGGCCCAGCGGGTTGGCTCCGCAGTGCCGCTCCAAAGGCTTCCGAAGGACTTTCGGGTTGCGAGCGCCACGCGCAATGGTAGAACGGTGGGTGTGACGTAGTCTGTGCAGGTGCTTTGACGAGCTGCGCGTTTCCGGCAAAGGGACAACGCGAGAGTGCCACAGAGACAAAAGTGATGCCGATGTGGCGGAATGGCAGACGCAACGGACTTAAAATCCGTTTTCGCGAAAGCGGAGTGCGGGTTCGAGTCCCGCCATCGGCACTTCTGTGAATCGTGTTATTCCTTCTGAATGAGAGAGATACAGTCCGTTCAGGATTCAGAATACACCTGACACATACAAACGCATACATTCACGAAAACACGCACTTTCGCTTGAAAAGTAGCAACAAAAGAGCAATGCTTTTCACATGAAGACATCCTTTCGCGTTAAACCGTACAAGCATCCGAAGCTGAAATACCTCGTGCGCGGCAAGGAAAACGGAAAGTGGATGAGGAAGTTTTTCGAAACCAAGCGGGAAGCCGAAACCTACTCCCATCAGAAGAACACCGAGTTGCTGAACCAGGGCACGGAGTCGATCAACTTTCCGAGTGAATTGCGCGTCATGGCGCGAAAAGCCGATGCCCTGCTCTCACCCTTCGGGAAGACAATTTTGGACGCGGCGAATTTCATTCTGCCGCACCTCCAAGCCATGAACCGCACCTGCACGTTCAAGGCGCTCACCGATGAGCTTTTAAGCATAAAGAAGCGGGACGGGGCCAGCGAGCGCTACCTGGGCGATCTGCGGAGCCGCTTGGGGCAATTTGCGGCGAGCTTTGAAAACAAGAGCGTCTCGGGGTTCACGGCGACGGAAGTCGATGAATGGCTCCGCTCGTTGGAAATATCGCCAACGACTCGAAACAATTTCCGACGTGTGCTGATCGTTGCTTTCAATTTTGCGGTGTCCCGTGGCTATTGCCTGGCGAATCCGGCGGCGAAAAGCGCGAAGGCAAAGGAAATCGAGGGGACGGTCGGAATCCTCACCGTTGGGCAGACCGCCCGCTTGTTGGAGGCCGCTCCGAACGATCTCTTGCCATTCCTGACAGTCGGAGCGTTTGCAGGTCTGCGCCGTGCCGAACTGGAACGTCTGGATTGGAGCGAAATCGACTTGCAGGCCGGATTGATCGAGGTGCAGGCAAAAAAGGCGAAGAGCGCACGACGGCGTTTCGTTAAAATTCGGGATAACCTGGCTGGGTGGCTGCGACCGGCCGCCAAGGCAACCGGGGCCGTCACACCGTTGAATTACCGTGAATTGATGGACGAAGCGCGGAAGGCCGCTGGTATCGTCCAGTGGCCGCAGAACGCCCTTCGCCACGGCTTTGCGAGCTACAACCTTGCCCATTTCAATGACGCGGCCTTGCTTGCCTTGGAGTTGGGGCACACAAACGCAAATCTTGTCTTTCAACATTACCGGCAGCTTGTGAAACCAAAGGATGCCGAGCGGTA
The DNA here is from genome assembly GCA_963828525.1 of uncultured Verrucomicrobiae bacterium. GTDB lineage: Bacteria > Verrucomicrobiota > Verrucomicrobiia > Chthoniobacterales > Chthoniobacteraceae > CAWHEP01. Next base: position 42,157 of record CAWHEP010000006.1, on the reverse strand, counting down.
TTGGACAATCCGCCCTGCCGCCATCGAGAACATAGTCGCTATCTCAGCCCCAGCCTGAAAGCAATTGCTCATCCTCGGTGATACAGTAGATTGCGCGTATGACTTACCCCGTCGTGTTGATCGAAAGCGAGGAAGGCTTTGCCGTGGGATGCCCGGCGCTTCCTGGCTGCTGGTCGCAAGGTTCAACGCGCGAGGAGGCTCTGGCAAACATTCGCGAGGCGATTGCCCTGTGGCTTGAAGTGCAGGAGGAGGACATCCTTCGCGAGACGGAAGCCGAGGGCGTTCATTTCTCTCGTGAAGTGGTGACGGTCTAGGGCAATGCCTAAAATTCCGGGCGTCAGCCAGAAAAACGCCGTGCGCGTTTTCTCCAAACTTGGCTACCGGATTGCCCGTGAAAGCGGGCACATCGTAATGTCCAATGGCAAGGTTCGCCTCGTGATTCCCCGCCATAATCCCATCAATGCCGTCACCATGGGAACCATCGCAAAAGCTGCGGGACTCACGCCAGAGCAATTTCGGGACTTGCTCTAAACGTGGCCTGTTTCGGAAAAGACCGAAAACCGTCAAGAAATAATTTTGATTATTTCTGTCCTCCCTGGTCATCGGGTGTCATCCCCTGTCCCATCCTGACGTAAACCGTTTAACGGTCTGAACCGTTTCTTCAAAAACGCATGCTATAGATCGCGTGCGCATGAAAGAAGAGGCGAAACGGTATTTAACGAAAGGGGACGTGGCCGCGGCACTTGGCATGACCAAGCGCGGTGTCGAGGAATTGATTGCGCGCCCGCAAGATTCCTTTCTTCGCGCTCGGGCATCGCACGGTTCGCTTTTACTGGCCGGCGGTGGAGCAGGCTTTGGCAAAATTCGAACACAAGGCCGTTGGCTAGGAGGGACGGTGAAGCCGCTCGAACTTCTGCGCGAGGTCTTGCGAGGCCGTTTGCTGATCGTAGGCGAGTATCGGGGGTCACAGGCGGAGAAGACCGGATACGTTGACAGAAAGACGGGGCAAGCCATCCATTACGTGCGGGCGCTCCACCTCCTCGAATGTGCCTGCCGAGGGAATCTGGATCGGGCGATCATCTATGAACGTTGGCCGGAGATCATCGAGACGCCCGAAGAAGCCATGTTCCATTATTTGAAAGGCAGGCTGTACGTGTTCTTCCTGTCGAGTTTGAAGAACGATAGGGGCCAGGTGATTTGCTCGATGGGAGACCAAGGGCCGGAATTGGTCGAAGTCGAAAGGGAAGCGCGGGGCCTATGTGCGCGCCGGAGGCGCGCACATAGGCCCGCCGCCTTAACCTTGTTTACTAGGAAACAACTCCACAACCCCCGTTCATCCCATGACCAAAAGCAAAGCCGCATTCCTCTTCACAGCCGGGACACTTGGAAAGCAAAAGCTCTTCATGTGGACGTTCACGTTCAAAGACCTGCTGAGCGTCAAGGAAACCCGAAAGAAATGGAACTACCTCCTGACTCTCATGCTTCGGACCTGGCCCGCGTTGCAGGGCGTTCGCGTCTTCGAGCTCCACGAGGAACACGGCCTCCATGTCCACCTTCTGACAAATCGGTTCATCAACGTGAATACAGCGCGGGAACTGGCGGTGAAAGCGGGCTGGGGCCGGATTCACGTCATGCGGATGCCGCCTGAACACGCGGCGTATGTTGGAAAATACCTATCGAAGGAGCGCCCTCCGTGCTTTAACCGCTGGCGGCTATGGCCGCATTCGGAAAGGATTGGAATCCGACAAAAGTCAAGGATGTCGTCAAGGAATCCCTGTTCAGCAAGATTTACCACGCCTGCAAGGAGTGGAAGGAATGGACTGGCAGGGAGAATTTCCTGCAACGGATGGATTTTGTCCGGCGGATGCTATTCCTCACGATTGAGCAGGGCTGGCGGGGTGGTCTCGGGCCGTGTGACAAGCCGTATTGGATGTGCGCCGAGGAGGAACTCGAATTCGAATACTCTTCCCGAGTGGCGCCTTTTTGACTGTGGAGGCGAGCAAGTTCCTCCCGAGCCTGGGGATTTACAAGGGCGCGGCGGCGAACGCCCTTGTTCCAAATGGAAGCGGGCCAAAGCGCGATACACGGCAAGAGGCGGAAAGTTCAGGAGGTGGGATTTGCCACGGTCGTGCGAGAAAGCAGGGACAACGCGGCGGCGGCGTAAATCGAGAAATTGCGCTCGACACCGTGTTTGCTTCCGATCAAATTTTGAAATTCAACAAAACGTATGACGAATCGCGGAAGAACCATCGTTTATTTCGACAACTCAAACATATTTCGCGGCCAGAAAGCGTGGGCTGGCGAATCGACGCCGAGAAACTGATGTTCCGCCTCGCGCAAGACGGCGAGATTTGGCAAACGCATTTTTTTGCCGCGTAACAGACCCTCCACGATACACGCAGACAGCATTTTACCAAATGCTCAAGGAGACCTTACGGTGGGAGACGGTACTCTTCCACTCGGTCAGAAGACCTTCCGTTGCCGTAATTGCAATAAGACGCACACCTAAAAGCCGAGAAGGGTGTTGATGTCGCCATCGCTACGAGGATGCTTACCCACGCGATACACAGAGCATTTGACACCGCTATTTTGCTATCAGGCGACAAGGACTATCTTGAGACGGTTCGTGCCGTTAAGAACCAAGGACTGCGAGTCGAGATTGTATCTTTCCGGCACAGCTTGGCTGCTGACCTCGCAGCAGGTCATCTGCATCGATTCTGTATCTGGACGACTTACGGAAGGAGATCGAGCTCGCACATCCGGACAAGGAAGCAGAGAAGCTTGAGTCAACTGACGAATGATACTTAACCTTTCCAATTCAGGTACAGTCAGGCTTTCCACTTTCCTGTTGTTTAGATCCCGAACGCACTCGAAATTCAGATACTCCGCGCCAATGAACTATCACTACGCAGATTCCGAAAACCAAGTCATAGGGCCAATAACCGATGATGAGCTTCACGCGCTCTATCGGAGCGGAACTATCACGGAGGACACCAACATTTTTCCAGAAGGCGACACAGATTGGCGACCCTATCGGTCGATAGCCCCTCTCCCCGCTCCACCTTCGAGAAGCCTTGTCCCCTTGACAGCGTTGTCGCGGATCCAGCAAGTCTATGAGACCTCAACACCGGTCGCCGCCGCTACCCAGAAATGTCCCTTTTGCGCGGAGGACATTTCCGTTAGCGCCAAGAAGTGCAAGCATTGCGGAGAGATTCTTGATGTTGCTCTACGAGCCGCCGAAGAAGCGAAGCGAGCCAACGCAACCCCAATGGTTTTTATGAACGCAGGCGGTGCGGCGTCTTCGGCAGCCGCCTCCAACTCGCGCCCATCCGTGGTCGTGATTGGCAATCGCAAAAGTGGCTTAGTGGCTGCTTTCCTCAATCTCCTTATTCCAGGACTCGGTTACATGTATTGCGGACGCATCTTACTCGGGTGCTTTGTCCTGGTGCTGACCGTCGCGCTCGTCACCGCGACCGCAGGCATCGCCGCCGTTTTTCTCTATCCAATCTTCATCATCGACGGATTTTTAGCCGCAGGACGAGCCAATCGTCAGATGGTAGTGGTCACCTAAGTGAAAGTGACGGCGGCTCGCACGGCTCTAAAAAGAGCAACAAAAAAGCAATATGACAGCTTCTTCTCTGTAGGGCGGCGGACTTAAAATCCGTTTTCGCGAAAGCGGAGTGCGGGTTCGAGTCCCGCCATCGGCATCTTGAACCGCGCCGACGCAAAGGCCCCAGAGTGAACCAGGCATCGGTTATTTACCTCGAAATTGAGGAGGCGGCGGTTCGCGATATCGTCGATTGCCGAGCGCGACGGCATGAGATGAAGCCCGTCAACAATTCAACAAGGTAAGCCCACTTCAGTTACGAAGCGTATTTACCGCTTGATCGAAATCCTTATACAGCCCTTCGCGCGCCGGTTTTTCTTCATCGAACTCGCGCCGAAAATAGTCATACGTCAACCGCAAGCCGGCCGCGTCATCCGCTCGGCAGAGGTAGCGCATCGTAAGCATAAAGCTCTGCGCGACCTCCATGAAATCGGAGCGGCTCATTCTCTTGTTGTGTTCCGCCTCGGCGAGCCTTTCGACGTCAGCGGCGAGCGCGGGATTCTGGTGCGCCGCGACCGTGATGCGCCCGTTGTGAACATTGATGTCATGGATAACGTCGATCAGGTCGGTCGTCAGCGTCTTGATCTTCTCCATAGTAGCCGCCTCCGCGTTGAACCGCTGCCAGTTTACCGACTGCCATTTTTCTATGCTGTCGAGCCGGTAGCCGAAGCGGCGCACTTCTCCTCCTTGATTGTTGTCATTTCCGCCTTTTTCCTGTTTCTTTTTACCTTCCTCGCCAGCTGTGGAGGAAAATGGCGTCGCTTGCTCGATGACCAGGTAGGTGGCGACCCCGATCACTTTGCCGCTTGCCTTATGGATGATCGGGCTGCCGCTGTTGCCCGGCTGGAACTCGGCGTCGATTTCCACCAGATTTGGCCCCAGACCGACGATCTTTCCCTCAATGGGATGCACCACCCCCGCGCCCTGTTCATTTCCCAGAACAACCACTTGGTCGCCGATCCTCGCTAATTATCGACCGCCTCGGCGCAATCCATCGCCGTGCCGCCGGACGTGACTCCGACCGCCATGATGTCTTCACCGACCGCGGCGGCCGCACCGGCTAACTGCATTGGTTTGCGGTCAAGCAAAGTCAACCGGGGATTCGCGTTGCCCGCGAACACATGGATGTTCGAGATCGCCAGCTTCTGCCCGTGAAGAGTCGCGACGAAACCGCTGGCGAGCCCCTCGTTTCCTTCCACGAGAAACAAGCTGTCGCCGGAAGCTTGCACAATGTCAGCCGTCGAGCGGGGCGCTTGTTGGACGGGTGGAGAGCCGATAGGGGCTGGGCTTGAAACGGCGGGTGGCGAAGCGTTGGTTGCGACAGGGTCAATGGGCGCGATCCGAGCGCCTTTCTTAGAAGAACCATCCGAAGACAGTCCGGACTGCGCCTGTCCGAAGCTCGCCGGTTTCGGCGTGGAGGCAGGAGCCGATGGCGCGGCCGTCAGGATGGAAGGGACGGCGCAGACGGCGATGACCATGAGAACGATTTTCATTTGGCTCACGCATGGTTATCTCATGGGTGGTGAGAAGTCACTTTTGCGCTACGAGTCGCTCTCGGAAGGTCACGCTGATCGCAGGACCATTAGCTGCTACGGTTCATGACGGTTTGTGCTTGCCACAACAAACAGCGGCCTCAGTTCACCATGCACTCTTTGGTTGAGGAGCTTTCTAGTGCGTATGGGGAGATCCTATTCCGATCTCTGGCATCATGCGGTCGAACTTCTCACTAAGAAACCTATCCATGGGCAGGTCGGCCTCAGCGGCGAGAAGCTGGAGGGCGCGGAACTGTCGAGGCGTCATCTTCACCGCCACTTTCACCTGAGCGGCGTTGCCGAGATCCAGCCAGGTTGCGCGCTGTTGGAGGAGTTGCTTGTCGCTCAGACCGAACGCCTTGAGGATGCCTGTGGCCATCATTTCATCGCCCAACGCGTTTGGATGCACGCCGTCCGCCGTCAGTATATTGCCCTTCACGGGCTTTTCGGCAGCCAGTCGCTTGAGTTCGGCTTGTTCGTCGGCGTTCAGATCCGCCAGCGGCAAGTCCTTTTCCTTCGCCAAAGCGCGCAGGAAGTCGTTGTAAGCCTCCAGCTTCTGGTTATTCGCAGCCGCTGGATCCTCCGAGATCATGGTGGCCGTGAGGATCACCACTTTAATGCTGGCTGCTTGGGCGCGATCCACTATGGCGCGGATGTTTTGTTTGTATATCTCCAGAGCGACGCCGGTCGGTCCATGCCAGACATCGTTGACCCCACAGCTAAGTGTCATCAAGGTCGGCTTCTTGGCCAGGACGTCGCGTTCGAGGCGGGCGAGCATATCCTTTGACGTGTTGCCGCTGACCCCTGCTGCAATGACCTCGATCTTGACGCCCTGTTGGGCCAGTCCTGATTCCACCAGCCGAACATAGCCTCCGGGTGGAACGGCTCCGTTGGACGTGATGGAATCTCCAAGGAACGCCACCTTGTCACCGCTCTTCACCAGTAGATCTGCTGCCGATGCTGCCCGGTTGCCAAGCAAGGGGCAAATACTCAGGAGGACCATCACGGAGAGGCGAAACTTTAGAGGGACGTGAAACCACGGAGAGCAGTACATTCGGGAATGTTACGAAGGGATTCCGCGCGGGCGAGGAAAAAGCGCGCGTAAACCGGTGACTGTTAAGAGCATACTCAAGCAGCGGGCAGGAAAATAGATTTGGCTGACTTCCTTGGGTGAACTTGATAAACGTGAACTCTCATGTCAGGTGAACCGATAGGTCGATCCCTGCGGAAAAAAATGTGACGTATGAAACCATCCCTGACGTCGAACTTGCCATGACGGGTAGCCATCGAGTGTTTCGGTCAAGATGAACTCCCTCGCTCCGTTGGAGAACCCTGAAGAAGTCCTCTCCATCCTCTCTCAAATCTCGCTGTTCGGCGGAATCACCGATGCTCAGCGAGACGGGATTTTTCGCCGCTTGGAGATTGGCAGATTCAAAGAAGGAGAGTTCGTTTTCCAGAAGGGTGACGAGCCCTCCCACATTTACATCGTCAAGAGCGGCTGCATCGAGCTGTTCATTCCCGACCACGAGATGATGATCGAAAAAAAAAGACTGGGCACGGGCGAATGTTTTGGACAGGCCGCGTTGATGAGCATCCACCAACACACCATTTCAGCCGTAGCCATCAAGGACAGCGAAATCATCGTATTTTCCAAACGGCTGCTGCACCGGCTGCACCGTGAGGATATCGCTCTTTTCGCCCTGTTGATGATGAACATTGCCAGGGAACTGGCCAGAAGGCTCCAGTTCACGGATGAGATGCTTATCAAATCCCTTCACTGCCATGACCAAATCCCGCCGGAGCTGAAATTCAGCGAGCCTTGTTAGGTCACCGGGGGGCTCAGCGCCGGTCAAGGGGAGCGGGCTAGGTGGAGGGACTACCAAGCAACTTTCCTACCCCTCGACTTCTGCCATGTTGACGGCGTCAATGAAGCGGCGAATGCGACCGAAGTTGGTTCGTTTAGGAATGAGTATGAGCCGGGGCAGGCTTCCAATCTCCGGCTCGTTCCGCTCCTCGGGGAGGGCGCTTCCTTGCTCGATTTCGCCGCTTTCGAGAAGGTCCCGGAACTTGGTGTTTAGATCTGCTACAGCCTCTTTTGAGAGACGGTGCTGGATGCGCACAACCATTTTGCTGCCAACCCACCGGTACGAATGAAAGTTTCGGTAAAAAAGCACGATCTCATCGACAGCGGCTTCCACGTTATCGGTAATGCTGAACAGGTCGAAGTCATCCTTGGATACTAGCCCGAGTTTGAGCAAGTATTCGCCAAGGAAACTGAACCACGTCTTCCAATACCCGCCGCCCACCTTGTCCACCATGACCAGCGGAATGATCCTCGCCTTGCCAGTCTGCATGAGGGTAAGGACTTCAAACCCTTCGTCCATGGTGCCAAACCCTCCGGGGAAAAGAGCAACAGCGTGCGTTTCCTTCACAAAGTTCAGCTTGCGGGTGAAGAAGTAGTTAAAATTTATGAGCTTTGCGTCGCCGTCGATGGTCTCGTTTGCGCGCTGCTCGAAGGGGAGCCGGATGTTGAGGCCGAAGCTATTTTCACGGCCCGCGCCCCGTTGCGCCGCGCCCATGATCCCATCGCCGCCGCCGGTTATGATCATGTAGCCGCGTTCGCGCATCATTCGGGCAAACTTTTCAGCGGCGAGGAACTCGGCTTCGTCCGGGCGCGTGCGAGCGGAACCGAACACGACCACTTTAGGGGTGCGGCTGAAGGGGGCGAAGACTCGCGAGGCATAACGGAGCTCCCGGAGGGAGCGGCTGAAGAGCTTCAGGTCAGCTACGCTGGTTTGGTCGCGCCCCAGCTTCAACGCGGTCGCGATCATATCTTCAATGAGCCCGGGCGACTGGGAGGGACCGAACTCTTCCACCAGCTTGCGAATACGCTGGTCAAATTCCGGGGTGCCCGTCGAGCTGCGGGCGACGGAAGGCGCGGCGTTGAGGGAACCGCCTGTAAAATCCTGCACGTCGTTACTTTCTCCATGCGACGCAGAAACGCACGGAAAAAAAGCCGGAGACCGACGCAGTTGGAACCAAACGGCTCCCGTGACAGGGTTCGAGCCTGATAGCAGGATGCTGTGAACGATCGGGTTTCGACGGTTGATCTGTTACAAATACCGTCACATCGCCCCAAACCCCCGGGAAACAGAGTCTCTATAGTGCCGCTCTGTCAATCATCCCAGCCAAGAAACCTGCCGCCCGGGCCAACAGCAAAGTCGCACGGTTGACCGTCCTTTATTCCGTCAACCTCAAAGGGTAAGACCTTTTTCCTCTTTATGTACGACTGGTTGATTCGAAGAATTCTGCCGCCACCGATTTTGTCCGTGATGGTTTTAAGCGCCGGCGCCGGCGTCTGCTCCAACGTTACCTCCGAACTGAGAAAATTGCCGCTGGCGTCCACGGTGAAACTCCATTTCTTGCCGGGCTTTGTCGTAATATCGACTTCGTAGGAAACTCCCTCGTCGTCAAACGACTTGCCGATGCTGTCCAAGCTGCCGTCGCGCAAATCAGTTATCACGGTCTTCTGCGCCGCGACGGGCAAGTCCGCCAGCGTCACCTCCATGCTCGATAATGTTCCGTCCGCTTCCACGCTGAAACTCCGCTTCTGACCGTCCTTGACCGTCACGTTGACCTCGTAGGTGGCATTCGGACCTGACGTCTTCTCAATGCCCTCCAGCCTGGCAGCACCCGCTTGTGCCGCGACCGTCTTTTGCGCCGCTGCGGGTAGCTCGGCGAGCGCCACTTCCATGCTCGACAATCCCCCGTCCGTTTCCACCGTGAACTCCCGGTCCTCACCGGCCTTCGTCGTCACATACACCTCGTAGGAGACTCCCATGCCGTCGAACGCCTTATCGATGCTCTCCAGCCTGCCATCGCCAATCTGTGCCGTAACGGTCTTTTGCGCTACGGCGGGTAACTCGGCGAGCGCCACTTCCATGCTCGACAATCTCCCATCCGTTTCCACAGTGAACTCCCGATCGTCACCCGCCTTCGTCGTCATCTCGGCCAGATAAACGACTTCCTTGCCGTCGAGGGTCTTCTCGATGCTATCGAACTCGCCGTCTCCCACGTGCGACTTGACGGTCGTCTGCACAGCTACTGGCGTCTCAGCGAGCGGCACCTCGAGGCTCGTTAATGTTCCGTCATTCGCAACGGTGAAATCCCATTCCTGACCGTCCGCCGCAATCGTCTCTACGTCGTAGAAGAAGCCGCCATCCCCTTCGACCCTCTCGATCTTGGCCAGCGCCCTTCCGTTTGCCTGCGACTGGATGGTCTTTTGCGCGGCCGACGGCAGTTGGGGCAATGTTATGATCGCTGGTTGTGTTTCCGCCAAAGCGGCGAGCGCCATCCAACAGGAAACGGAGAGAAGAACAGCTCGCTTCATCTACCGAGGCAAAGACGTATTTGAGCCAAATTGGCGCAAACATTACCGGCGATGATGGCGATGATGATGACGGTGCCGACGATGGTGGTGATGATGCCGGTGATGGTGGTGGTGACGATGAGCCGAGAGCGCTGTGGGCTGCGCCCAGGTCGCCGGAGAAGCCTCTGCTCCCACTGCGGGAAGCGAAAGGGCCAAAGCGAAAACCAATAACAGAACGGAGAGAAACCTTTTCATACAGAAACGCTATCGAACTGATGCGCCAAACGTCAAGAGTGATGGCTGCGTCCGGCTTCCGCCTTTCGCGACCGTACAGTGGTGATGCTCTTGATGCGCCCTAGCGACGGGCGGCTTAGCGATCACATCGACACCAAACTCCTTTTGTCCGCTAAAAGGTCCAAAAGCTCACGTTGCCCCTCGAAGCTTCGTCACCAAATTTAGTCCCGGCGGCAAGATCAGACACTGTCGGCACCACCTGTCACAATGCCGATGTGGGCGCGGGACAGGGTTGCGCCACGGTTCCGGCGTGTGATATGGATGCGAAGAGATGATCATCGTCATAAAGCCGAATACATCCCGCGAACAGATCGACGAGGTCATCGCGGAGGTGGCGAAGCTGGGTACGACCCGCGGCCGATCCACGGAACGACGCAAACCGTGGTGGCGGCAATCGGCGACGAACGCACCCATCACACGCTGGAGTCGCTTAACGCGCTGCCGCAGGTGGAGCAGGTGATGCCCGTGCAGAAGCGGTTCAAGCTGGTGAGCCGCGAATCACATCCGGCGAATTCGGTAATCGATGTGGACGGGCTGCAGATCGGTGGTTCGCGAGTCGTGATGATGGCGGGACCGTGCTCCGTGGAGTCGGAAGAACAGCTTCTGAGCACGGCACGGGCAGTGAAAGCCGCGGGCGCGGCCATCCTGCGAGGAGGCGCTTACAAACCGCGGACGTCCCCTTATGAATTTCAGGGACTGGGCAAGGAGGGGTTGCGTCTGCTGCAGGTTGCCCGCCGGGAGACAGGACTGAAGATCATAACCGAGGTGTTGAGCGAGCGCGACGTGGAGCACGTCGCGGAGGCGGCGGACATCCTGCAGATCGGCGCGCGCAACACGCAAAACTTTCGGCTGTTGGTGGAATGCGCCGGAACAATGAAACCCATCTTGCTCAAGCGCGGGTTAAGCGAGCGCATCGAGGAGTGGCTGCTCGCCGCCGAGTACATCCTCGCGCATGGAAACCCGAACGTGTTGCTGTGCGAACGAGGCATCCGGACGTTTGAGACCTACACACGCAACACGCTGGATCTTTCCGCCGTCGCCATTGCCAAACAAGAGTCCCACCTGCCGGTGATCGTGGATCCCAGTCAGGGCTGCGGCAGGACAGATCTGGTGAACATGTTGTGCCGCGGGGCTCTCGCAATGGGAGCCGACGGCCTGCTGGTCGAGGTTCACCCAAATCCGGCGGAGGCGCTGAGCGACGGGCAGCAGCAGGTAGATTTCCGCGCTTTTCGACAGATGATGAGTGATCTCGCGCCATTTGCGGCTGCGGCTGGCCGGACGTTATAGCTGCCTTCGGAGACCGCCGCCCGCGATGAATGCCGATCACAAGGCGGAACTCGAGGCGATAGTCCGAGAACAGCAACTTTTGAGGGAGCGTCTCGCGGATATCGATCGCCGATTAGCAGGGTTGGCTGGCGCGCACGGGGACTTGGAATCACGCGCAACATCGAAGCAACCGGAAGGACTACCCCCGCCTTTGCCACAAACGCCCGGCAAGGAGTCTGTTGAAATGCGGATCGGCACTTACTGGCTGGTTCGCGTGGGCATCGTGATTTTGCTGACCGGATTCGTTTTTCTCGCGAATTTTGCGTATCAGAATTATTTTGGGCAGTTGCCCGCCGCTGGCAAAGTGGCTCTCCTCTACTTTGCGGCAGGCTCTCTTCTCGCGTTCGGTTTCATCCTGGAGCGCGCCTCTGAAAAGGTGCTTGGGTTTGCCCGGGTTCTGATCGGGGGCGGTCTAGCCGCCGTTTACTATGTAACTTACTCCGCTCACTATGTGGAGCGGCTGAAAATTGTGGACAGCCCGGTCGTGGCGGGGTTCCTCCTGTTCAGTTGGGCGGTGCTCATGATCGTTTTGGCAGAGAAGCGCCGGTCTCAATCGCTGGCGATATTCGCCATCCTCCTTTGCGCCTATACGGCCGCGATTAACCCGATCTCGGTCTTCACGCTATTTTCCAACTTCATCCTGACAGCGGCTGCCGTCCTCTTCCTTGTCCGCAACAGGTGGGCGGCCGCTTCTTCAGCATGCCTTGCCGCTACGTACCTGAGCTACGCGTATTGGAAATTCGCTCCGGAATTTTTCGGACATACTCTTTCTCTCCATCGCGGGGATTTTTGGACCGGAAATCTGTTTCTCGCCGGTTACTGGCTCATTTTCACAGCGGCAGTGCTGCTTTCGCGCAGTCCGGAACAAACCGCCGCGCGGCACCCAACCCGATTTCTCACGGCGAACAACGCCGCGCTGTTTGCGCTTGTGAGTGTCACTCTGCCGGAGCTGCAACCGCATTCGTTTTGGAAGTTCTGCTTTGTCTTTGCGGGCGTGTTGTCGCTGCCCGCGCTTCTCGCGAGATTTCTGCGGGCGAGAGAGATAGCGGCTGCTTACATGACTCAGTCGCTGCTGGCATGCGCGCTGGGAATTACCGTGTGGATTTTCAAGTATGTGGCGCCTGCCCACCAGTTCATGGCCTTCGAGGCTTGTGGATTGGCGGTTCTTTGCCTCGGGCTGGCGAGTGGGTATAGAGCCGTGACGGCGCTAAGCGCCCCTTTTACGCTTGCGGGTCTATCCGTCTTCTGGTTTTCGGATCCACAGTTTAACTGGACGGCCATGCCTGCTAACGCCGGAATTTTCCGCGGCGCGGATTTACTCCCCTGCCTGCTGCCGCTTGCTCAACAGCGGCTTGCAAGGCGCTTTGCGGAGTGGATACCGAGCAGGCTCCACCAACTGGTGATTATCGCGGGAGCGGCAACTGTCTTCCGATGGATGTGTCTCTGGATTGACAGCAGCTTCGCCGGGTTCCATATGACAGCCGCCTGGTCGGTGCTCGCGTTCATCCTTTTTGCCGCGGGGCTTGGCTTTCGCGAGCGCGTCTACAGGGTGCTGGGCCTCTCGCTGCTGGGCGCGGCTCTGGTTCGGATCGCGGTTATTGATGTTTGGGAACTCGGCACAGTGGAGAGAATTCTGAGCCTGCTCGTGCTGGGAGGCATCCTCGTTGGGATGGGATTCATCTACACCAACTTCCAGGACCGCATGCGGCGCTGGCTGTAAAGCCTCTATCGCCTGCTGAGGCGCAGAAAGAGAACCATGCCGATGCTGATGAAGACTACGTTGGACAACCACATGAGGTACTCTGGATGCCACTTCGGACTATCCCTCACGGTGTTCGCGATGATGATGAAGAAAAAGTAAAGGAATGCGACGATGAGGCTGAACAGAAATCCCACGGAGGTTTCCTTGCGATGCGCGGTCACAGCCAGTGGCACGGCAATGAGAGCGAGGGCGAAGGAGGCCAAGGAAAATGAGAATCGCTTGTTGATCTCGGTTCGCAGAGAACTTTGGTCGGAGGCAGCCCTTTTGTCATTTAGCAGTTCGACCAGAGTCTTTTGGCTTAACCCTCCCCGGTAGCGATTGCGCTCATTCAGTTCCTGCAAAGAAATGGGTATGGCTCCGTTCTGCATCACGATGCCATCCCGGATCTTCGAAAAATTCAGTGGCGCGCTTTCGTCCCGTTTTTCGAAACTCGCGCCTGTGAGATGCAGGAGAACTTCCTCGGTGTCCAGTTTGGTCTCAAGCCGGCCTTCCTTCGCGTAGACGACACGAATTGGCACTCCATTTTCATCTATGTCGTAGATGCAGATGTTTTTGAGGTTTGTACCCTCCTTCTTCTCGACGAAGATTTTCTTGCCGGGAAACTCGGTGATGATGTGATCACTCCCAAAGAGAGCCATCGGGTCGTTGGTGGCAATGTGATACATGGAAGCTTTCATCTTGTCCATGGCGCGAGGGGCGACATCGATGTTGATGTAGAAGCAGATTGCGCAAGCAAGCAAGGACAGCACAAGGACAGGAACGCAAATGCGGGGGATACTGACGCCATTGCACCGGAGCGCGATCAACTCATTGTCCGCTGACATCTTTCCAAACACCAGAAGCACAGCGGTCAGAAAGCCCCAGGGGATGGTGAATGTAAGGGAAAATGGAATGATGTACGCGATGAACGAGAGAACAAACTCGATCGGCACGTTGTGGTTGACCAGGAGGTCCAGGAGCCTCTGGAAGACATTCCCCAGAACCAGCACAACGCTGAGCACCGACACCGCAAAAAAAGAGGTGATGAGGAGCTCCAGCCCCACGTAGCGGTCTATGAGTTTCATGCTCGCTCACCTTTTCGCCGAAAAGCCTGTTGATGCAAGGCCGGGCTCACCGGCCCTCCTGCGCCGCAGTGTCCTTCGCGAGCGACTTCATGTTCGTGAGCCAGATTACACCCGCGAAGAGCATTACGGTGGAGACGGTGAGGAAGCTCGCGTTCCAGGTGCCGTGATCCTTGATCCAGCCGATCAACCATGGAGATAGCGCGTCGCCAAACAGATGAATTATCAGAATGTTAACGGCGAAAGCCGTCGCGCGCATCGCCGGGCGGGGTCACGTTCGCCAGAGCAGTGTTGGCTGGCCCCGTGTTAAAGAAAAGAAAAAACATTGCGAAAAAGATGAGCATCCACGCCGCCGGGAACGGAACGAAAAGCATGCCCACTGTCGCGGGAAACCCCAGCAACATTCCCACTCCCGAGACGAGGAAGTATGAGCCGGGGAAACGCGCGCGGAGTTTGTCACCCAGCCACCCTCCCAAGAGGGTGGAGATCAACCCAGCCACGGCCAAGATCGCGCCGAAAATGAGATTGGTTTTCGCGAGAGGCTGTCCCCTCTCCTCGCTGATATAGGTTGGGGCCCAAACGGAAAGGCCGCCAATTGCAAAAGTCATTGCGGTTTGCGCGAAGATGTTGGCGACCAGCGACGGAATTTTTAGCAGGCTCCGGTAGTCAGCCAAACTTGGGGGCGCAAGAGCCGCTGTCCCGTTGCCGCCGCTTTCTGGCGCGCGGATCCTTCATGAAGCCGCAGAAAAGCGCGAGGAGGAGACCGGGTGGCGCTACCATATAAAAAGCCCACCGCCAACCGAGATGGGCGTTTACAAGGCCTCCGAACGCATAACCCAGAGCGGCGCCAACCGGGATCGCCATGAAGAACCATGCCAGCACCTGCCCCCGCTTCTCCGGCGGATAGAGATCGCTGATGATCGTGGGAGCGGCTGGACCATACCCCGCCTCTCCAATGCCGAGGAAGGCCCGAGTCGCCAGGAGCATCAGGAAGCTGGTGGCGAAACCGGAAGCCCCGCTCGCGAGGCTCCATGCGGCGACACTAAGTCCGATAATCACCCACCTGGAGAAACGATCAGCCAGCCAGCCGAAGATCGGGGCGGTCAGCATGTAGCTGACGAGGAAGGCGGTTGTCAGCAGGCCGGCCTTGCCATTGGCATTGGGGTCGCCGCGCAGGAACTCTGTTTTGAGGACAGGTATGATGGCCGCCTGGATATAGCGATCCAGGTAACAAAAAAGATTGATGACCAGCAAGAGCGTCAGCGCTCTCCGCGCCTCGCCGCGCGGTCTTTGAAGGTTGCTCACTGCCTTTTACACTCTTAATCCGGCTTGATGAGCACCAATGCATCGCGCTCACCGAGTGATAGTTTCACACTGTTCCCCGTAGCGAAATGGCGAGCGTAGAGTTTCGCGGGATTCAGCATCAGGTCGTTATCGCGCCAGCTAACGGGCGCCGTATTCACCTCGCTGAAGCCCGGGCCGCTCAGCCAGGCGGGCACGGTTGCCGAACTGGCGCATAATACGTAAACTGTGGATGGCTTGGCCAGACTGAAACCGATATCGGTCGCCTGCCCCTCTTTCGTGACGCGCCGCAGAGCCAGCCAGTTCGCGCCCTGGATCGCGTCGGGAATCGTATCCAGCGAGTTATCCGCTGTTGAGTCAAAGTCGTAATAAACAGGCCACTGCGCATGCACCGGCATCTGCATGCAATAAGCCGGGTTGGCAGCGTTTGAACTCGCGAGGTTTTTGATGAGCGGCTGAACGGGGAGCTCAGGCAAGCCTTTGTCGCCCTCGAAATAAATGGTGGCAGTATCGCTCTGTCCCCGTTCGTCTGTGGCCGTCACCACGTTCCTCCCGGCGCGGAGGGGGACAGGCCAGAAGAACACGTTATCGACGCGTTGCGCGACGTAGGGTTTCGGCGTCGGCGCGACTTCGCCAGCGCGGGGTTTCCCGGTTTTGGCAGCCCAAGGTCCGTTCGGTATCGTGTATTGCCCGTTTGTGATCGTTGAGACCTTCTCGCCGTTCAGAGTCAGAGTCACCGACTTAGCGTTGCAATATACCTTAACCCCATTATTGACGTCGCCGCGCCGCAAGAAATAACGCTTTGATGTGATCCAAATCGTCGGGGCCTCGGGGCGCAGAAATGAGCGGTAGAGGTAGTAAATGTCTTTTTTGTCTGCCGCGTAAGTAGTCAAGCCTTTGGTATTGTAGCCAATCGGGCCTTTATATTTCACGTCGGTGAAGTCCCGCAATATCCACCAGCAAAAGAGACCGAGGTGGCTGTTGTCGCCATGGAATACCTGCTGGAAGTGGTACTCCGCCGCGAGTTGCTGATATTCCTCGGGCTCGTATTTATTCACCTTCCAATCGCATTGGTTGTAATCGCAATGGATGGTGACGACGCCGCCAGCTCCAACCTCGGACATGAACCCGGTTGGCTTGAAATCGCTCATGTGGGTGCCGTACCAAGCGGAATAGGAATGCTTTGTATGAAAGTCGGCGAGCTTGGAAGGCATATTCGCCACCACAACCGGGCGGGTCTGATCCAAAGCCTTGGCGACAGGGACGCACTCGTCGGCTGTCTCGGCATTGGATTCGTTTCCCATGCTCCAAAGGACAATCGCGGGATGATTGTAGTTTTGCTTCACCAACTCGGTCGTGATCTGCGCTGCGGTGGGGCTGACGATGTCCTTCTTGTTACTGTGGCCATTCTCTGCCCAGCATAGAATTCCCTGCTCGTCGCACAGATCGTACTCGAGACGCGCATGTGGATAATGCGGCAGGCGAACGAAATTATTCCCAAGGTCCCGCATGATATCAAAATTTCCCTTCAGATCTTCCGGAGAAACCGCCGAACCTTTTGCCTCCACTTCCTGGTGGAGATCAACCCCGTACAGGATGAGGCGCTTCCCATTGAGGCTGACATTGCCACCTTTCCAATCCCAATCCAGCCACCGGAACCCCGTATTCTCAGTGACCTCATCGACCTGCCGTCCATCCACATAGATGCCCGCTTGGACTTGATACAGCCGCCCCTTCAGCACGTCCCAGAGATCAGGGTGATCAATGACGGTGGAGAGTTCGGCCTTGTTGCGCCCCGCAGCGGGGATCTGGACGGTCGCGGCAAGCGCCTTGATCTCTTTCCCGCTGGGGTCAAGGATTCGGGCGCGCACCTCTGCGCGCGCCGCCGAAGAGGAGGTGTTACGCAACAGCACCTGAATGTTCAGGACGGCAGACTTCGCGCTGACGTCTCGCGGGGTGAGATATACTCCCGGCGCGGCGCTATCAGTGGGATCAACATGAACAGGCGCGGTTTGCAGCAGCCAGACATTGCGGTAGAGGCCACCCCATACCTTATAGAGCCCCGTTTTGCTGATGGGGAGGCAATCCAATGTGCTGTCGGGGGAATCATCGACCAGCACATCGAGTTCATTATTGGCCCCGGGATGGAGAGCGGTGGTCGCGTCAAAAATGAACCGCGTGTAAGCTCCGCGATGCTGGCCGAGATGTTGTCCGTTGACATAAACGTCCGCAATGGACGCCGCGCCTTCGAAGACGAGATAAGTTTGCCTGCCGCTCGCAGAGGCAGGCATGGTCACCATGCGTCGATACCATCCTTTCGTGAGGGTGTCGAAAGCGGCGCGCGTCTGAAAATTGTGGGGGACAGTCACGCCAGCCCATTTTGCGGCGCCAAAAGCCGGAGAACCAACTTCCGGTAGAGCTTCCGACGCGCCCGCGCCGACGAACTGCCATCCATCGCCATTTAGCAGTTCACTTTGCCGCCCGGGAGCAGCCAGCACGTGACAGAGAAAAAGGAAGCCAATCGAAATGCAGGCGAGCGATGATCTCATTTGAATTGAAGGGCGCGGAGGGGATTAAGACACCGGGAAAGTTTGACTACCTTCCCCGACGCGAGAGCTTTGCTCCGCCGACGAAGGCACAGAACACTCCACAAAGCGCCAGCGCGAAGTAGTTGTCCCGGAATCGAGGAGAGAAGACAAGGAAGAATCCGTATCCTTTCACGAGCGCGGAGAAACTGGATACGCAGAACGGCATAAGGAAAAGACGGAAGGTCTGCCAGGCGTCCAGACGACCGCCCCCGCCTGACGTGCTGATGACCAAGGCTATGCCGATGATGACAGAGATGCCGCAGGAGGTTAGCCAAAGGCTGCGGCTGGGTTCGAAAAGGCGGACTGCAAAGAAAAGATACCAGATGAAGTAGCACCAGAGGATCATCCTGCCTGCCGAAAGTTTGGCCAAGTAACGCATTCTGACTTCAACCTACCCGGCGTGAGTGGCTCTCATTAAAAATGATAAAGGCTCTCACATTTGAGGGAGACCCCCGGCCAGATCAATGCCAAAGCGCTCCTTCTTACCGGAAATCTGTAACGGCATCCCTTACACGTCCAGCTAATCAGCGTTTTGGGTGATAGGCTCGCAGGATGCTCTATAGACTGACGAACTCATAAACCTAATACTCCTATGCTCCAAAAACTACACACCCGAAAGCAAGGTTTCACACTTGTGGAAATCATGATCGTTGTCGCGATCATAGCCCTGCTCGCGTCAATCGCAGTGCCAAACTTTCTGCGCGCCCGCAAACGCTCGCAGGCTACCCGATGCCTCGAGGATCTGCGTGTCCTCGATAACGCGCTCGATGAATACGCGATTGAGACAAACAAAACGAGCGGCTTCAATCCGACGTTCGGTGACCTGAAAAACTACATTAAGACCGGAACGCAGCTCTATACTGCCGGGGATAACGATCTTTTTG
The DNA here is from genome assembly GCA_963828525.1 of uncultured Verrucomicrobiae bacterium. Lineage (GTDB taxonomy): Bacteria > Verrucomicrobiota > Verrucomicrobiia > Chthoniobacterales > Chthoniobacteraceae > CAWHEP01. Next base: position 23,432 of record CAWHEP010000006.1, on the reverse strand, counting down.
GGAACAGCTACGGGTCCTATACCGTGGACTCCCCTCCCCACATTTCAGCGGCGACCTTCAATTCTCTTTCGGACGTCGCGCCGAACACCTTCTGGTCGCCATACCGGTAATCTTTTCCCCAAAACCTAAATCCTGCTCGGCATGCCGCCGGGCAGGGTTTATCGTGTACCGGGTGCTCACCTTTGATCCTGAGGCTGAATGGCTTGAGGCGGATGGACTTGGAGGATTTGCCAGCGGAACAGTCTCGGGAATCCGAAGCCGGCGTTACCACGCCCTGCTGCTGAGCGCCACAAAACCTCCGTCCGGCAGGATGGTTTTGGTCAACGGGTTCGATGCCTGGGCTACAACCCCGTCGGGAGATATTGCCGTGTCTTCCCAGCGCTACTTGCCCGGCATCGTCTCTCCTGATGGAGCTTCAAGACTCACGGGCTTTGAGAACGATCCCTGGCCGCGCTGGCTCTATCAGCTCACACCGACTCTTCAACTGGAGCATACCTTGTTTGTTCCTTTCGGCGCGCCTGCGGTGTGTCTTTCATGGAGACTCGTGTCTGAAGAAACGCGCAGCGTGAACCTGAAGGTCCGGCTTTTTTTCTCCGGACGGGACTTCCACGGCAATACCCATGAGAACCACGCCTTCCAGTTTGAGCCTCTGCAGGCGAACAATCTTCTGGAATGGCATCCTTATGCGGGAGTGCCCATCATAACCGCGCTTACCAATGGCTCCTATTCCCACCGGCCGCTCTGGTATCGCAATTTTTTATACGCCGAAGAGGAAGCGCGCGGTCTCGATTGCACGGAAGATCTCGCTTCCCCAGGCGTTCTTTCATTTGAGGTAGGCGCGGCGCCCGCAGTAATTGTCCTCGCAACGGGAGAAGCCTTGTATGGCGCCAAGGATCCGGTGGGAGCGATGGAGAAGCTCGCCGATTTGGAACGAAGCCGAAGGTCGGGCTTCTCCGACACATTGAACGTGGCGGGGGCGGCCTATATCGCAAGGCGGGGCGAAGGGAAAACAGTCATCGCCGGATTCCCGTGGTTCGGGGACTGGGGCCGGGATACGTTCATCGCCATGCGGGGCCTTTGCATTGCCGCTGGCCAGTTGGAGGTTGCCCGGGAAATCCTGCTTGCATGGTCTGACACTGTCTCCCAAGGGATGCTTCCAAATCGATTTCCGGACGGCGGTGAGGAGCCCGAATTCAACTCCGTGGATGCTTCTCTCTGGTACGTAATCGCGGTCGGTGACTACCTAAGCGCGGTCGCGTCCTCCGTGCCGGACCAGACGGTGGAACGGCTGCGCTCCGCCGTTGCCGCGATCCTTGGCGGATATGCCGCGGGCACCAGGTATGGCATCCGAATAGACAGCGACGGCCTGCTCGTCGCTGGGACCGCCGGACAGCAACTCACTTGGATGGATGCGCGCGCGAACGGCCGTGAGGTGACGCCCCGAATCGGTAAACCCGTGGAGGTTCAGTCGCTCTGGCTGAACGCCTTGACAGTTGGCTCCCAAATTTCGCGACGCTGGGATGGCGCTCTGCGGACTGGGTTGGCGAGCTTCGAAAAGCGATTCTGGTTTGAGGAAGGCGGTTACCTGCATGACGTGGTGGATTGTGACCATGTTGCGGGCGCCGTGGACTCGTCGTTTCGGCCCAATCAGATCTTTGCCGCTGGCGGATTGTCAGTCCGACTCCTCTCAGCTGATAAGGCGTGGCTGGTTCTTGACGCGGTGGAGAGCCGCCTGCTGACGCCCCTCGGTCTGCGCTCCCTGGCGCCGGGCGAACCCAACTACTCCCCGCGCTACGAGGGAAACGGCCCGCAACGTGACGCCGCTTATCACCAGGGAACGGTATGGCCGTGGTTGATCGGCCCGTTTGTTGAGGCCTGGGTCGCGCTCCGTGGCAGAACGGATGAGGCGAAGCTGGAAGCGCGCAATCGTTTTCTCCCCCCCCTATTTCAGCATCTTCGGGCGGCGGGACTCGGGCATGTATCGGAGATCGCCGACGCGGAGTTCCCGCATACGCCACGCGGCTGCCCATTCCAGGCGTGGTCGCTCGGTGAGCTGCTGAGGCTGCACCGCAGTGTCCTGGCGACGACCAACCCTCGTAAAAACAGCCTTACCGGTGAGCGGCCATCATACGCGTAACGCCGATTTCAGGCCGGCGCGTCATCGTTGCATACTGCTGTTCAAGCAAAAGAGTTCTGCTCTGGGACTGCTCCAGGTTCTTCTTTGCGGCGTCCAATTGCCGGGAAGCGCGCGCCTTGTCAGCGGTGGCTAGAGTTGACGATGAAGCCGCCCAGACGACTCGATCCAGTTCAGCCTTCCTTTTCCGAGTCTCCTCGCGCGCGTTGAGGAGCGCGGAGTTCATCTGGGCGGCTTTCCATCTGGCAAGGCCCACACGGGCGTTCTCCAGATTAGAGGACGCTTCAGTATCCTCGACACGGCATTTGGCCAGAAGCTCTTCGGCATTCTTCATTTGCGACGCTTTTTGCGTAAGCGCGCCTTTCAGTCTGCTCAGGTCGTTCGCAGCCTGCGCCGCAGACGCGGCTATGATCCCGGCTGCCCGTTCCGCGTCCTCATTAGCGCGAGCCACCTTAGCCGAAGGATCGTCCCCCGTCACCGGCGCTGGGATCTCGGGAGTATGCGGCTGAGGCTCGCTGGTGATCTCCGGAGAGGAGCTCTTGCTCGAGCCTGCGGGCGTTGAGCTTTCCTGGGTAGGCGCCGTCCCGAATTGCTTCACTTTCAACTGGGCGACGGCCGCCTCGGCGGCTGCGGCGTCGGCCTGAACCTGCTTGACGCGGACCGCTTCGCCGGCGGCGCGCAGGTCGTTCGCCGAGTTCGTGAATGCAGATTCGGCATCTCGACGAGCTTGGGCTGTCGTCGCTGCCAGAACAGTCAGCCGAGCAACCCGCGAGCTGGACGCCGCCACGCGCTCAGCAAGTGTGGGGGGATTCGCGTCGAGATCCCCCGCGAGTTTGCCTTGGCGCGTCCAAACGCGCACAGCGCCTGTCCAGTCACCCCCCACTACCTTGCCGCCGGCCAGCGCGGCTTGCAGCGCAACGTCCTGGAACGCATCAAATTGCCGAAGGAATTTACCCGACGCATCCCAAAGTTTGACCATTCGGTCCCGTCCGGAAGTGACGAGGGTCCCATCCGGAGCAAACGCGGCGTCCGTCACGCCGCCAGGATGCGCGTCCCAACTCTTACGCTCGGTGCCGTCTTCAAGGTTCCAAAACTTTACCGACCCGTCCTCGCTGGCTGTGGCAACCGCGCTCCCGAAACACGTGACCGCGGTAATGGCGCCCTTGTGGGCGGAAATCGATTGCAATTCATGACCCCTTGAATCCCAGGCGACAAGGCCACCGGCGCGATCACCCGTTATCAGGGTCTTGCCGTCTGGCGTAAAACTCATCGCGGTGACCCAATCGGTGTGTTTTTTCATTCTGCACAGCAACGCGCCGTCCCGCGCCGAAAAGATTTTAACGATCTTGCCCGGACCTCCGAGCGCGATGACCGATTGATCCGGGCTGATATCCGCGGCAAGAACGGTGTCAAACTCGTCACCGGCTTCAATTACCCGGGTTCCCGTAGTCACATCCCAAACTACCACCTTCCCAAGTTTTGCCCCAAGCCCGCCCCCGGCGAGCAGCAACTGCCCATTGCGGCTAAATTTCAGCACGAAAGGGAACCCTTCGGGAAATGGTAATACGCCCGCAAGGTCCATGGTGTCGGTGTTGTAGAGCAATACCTGCCGCTGTGCTGTGAGCGCTACGAGCGGCGCCCACGGGCTGCCAGCCAGTCCCGCGATGGCACCCGCGCGGCGGCTCCTGACAACCGGTTCCAGCAGCAGGTCGTGAGGCATTGGGGGCGGGCCTTTTGGTCTCTCCTGGAGAACTACGACCGCCGCTCCCGTGTTCTCGGTCTTCCTCGCGACAGCTCCTCCAGGTTTCTCGGGCGCGCCTGCCTCGATCCATCGTCTAATCAGGTCGATTTGTGAATCAGGAAGCTTGTCAGCCTTCGCTGGCATCGAGGGTTCGGCAGCGTGTGTGATCAGCCGGTAGAGCAAGCTCTTGGACGAGTTGCCCGGCTCTATGACTTTCCCCGAATCGCTCCCCGACATAGCGGACTCGTACGTGGAAAGGTCGAGACCTGCCTTCTGCTTGTCCGGGTTATGGCAGTTCAAACAACTGTTCTGAAAAAGCTGGTGAATGGGGTCCGCATAGGTGACAGCCTGCGCAATGGCCGTGGATGGAACGCGCCAGGCGAAGAGGCAGACAACCCAAAGACCACATGCCCGAGCGACAGCCGAATGGTTGCGAGCCAGCTTCATCAATGATTGAACATGAACTCTTTCGAGTTCAGAAGCACCCAAAACACGTCATCCATAGCCTTCCTGGGAACAGATGCTTGAGCAAGGAGGGGCTGCAACATCCCGATCTCCTCGCCGCTTGGCATACGCGCAAAACAGCGCACGTAGAGGTCCTTCACTATGTCTGGAAGGGGCTTCGTGGGATTGGAGGAGGCGCTGAACCAGCGCCCCATTCGCGATCTTCCGCGAGACAACGTCCCCATTCAAAAGTTCGAGGGCTTGTGAAAGGTTGGGCTCCATGGAGACCTCACACGAGCAAGGGGTTTCCCGCTTGGCGCGCCCAAATGTTGTAAGAAAGAAGTTGTAGGCCTGGCCGTCCGCGATCTGAACGGCGCGAGCGCCAAGCGGAAGACCGCGAAACTTATTTTTCGTCTCGGTGACCTGAGTGATGCAATCCAGCATCACTTCGGCTCGCAACCTCCGGAGAGCGGCATGCGAGAAGTTCCGCGTGTCCGCCTCATTTGTGGAATTGGTAACGCTGGATAACTGATACGCGCGCGAGTTGCAAATATCGCGGACGAGGCTCTTGAAGTCGTAATTGTACGCGACCAGGTGCTGGGCGAGCGCGTCAAGCAACTCGGGGTTCGAAGGCGGGTTACTGACACGCACATCATCCACCGGTTGGATGATTCCCCTTCCGAAGAACTGCGCCCAGATGAGATTCGCAAAATGTCTGCCGAAGTATGGATTCTCGGGAGCGGCAATCCAGTTTGCCAGGAGTTCACGCCTGCTTTTCCCCTTGGAATCTGGCGCGGCTCCGCCAAGGAACTTTGGGGGGATGATTGCGTTGGTGATGGGATTCTTTGATTCGCCCTCCTTGCGTTCGAACACGATCGTTTCGCGCGGATCCTCGCCCTTTTTGCGGCCGACCTGCGTGAAGAAGGCGACGAAACCCCGGTAGTCGTTCATCGTCCAGCGATCAAAAGGGTGGTTATGACACTGCGCGCACTTTACCTGAACGCCAAGAAACGCTTGGGCGGTATCTTCAGCCAGCTTCAAGGGATCAGTTTCGAACTGGTAATATCCGGCTGGAGGGTTTTCGAAGGTTCCTCCGCTGCTGGCAATCAGGTCATGCGCCATTTTGTTGATCGGCACATTTCTGGTCAGTTGGTCGCGGAGCCAGTCGAAGTAAACCAGCACGGATTTTTCAGTTATATCTGTGCCGGACCTGATCTGCAGAAGTTCGGCCCATCGCATCACCCACATGTCGATAAAAGCGGGCTTCTGAAGCAGTTGATCGATCAGCCGCGCGCGTTTCGAAGGATCAACGCTTGCGAGAAAACCTTCGCGCTCCGCGGGGGTCGGCAACAAGCCGGTTATGTCCAGCGTAACCCGACGGATGAACTCTTCGTCGCCACAGGTCTCGGACGGCGCGATACGAAGCTTCCGCAGCTTTTTATCGATGAGCGCATCGATATAGTTCTGTTCCGGTACGGCGGGGAAAAAGAAGGGCAGATTTTTTGGAACGACGATCACCGGCGAACCGACGGTGAATGTGGCGAAGCGGGCCATCACAAAAGCCTCGCCTCTCGCTCCGGAGGTGACTATCCCCGCCGGAGAAATTTTGGCAGTGGCGTCGTTATTTGTGAAAAAGACGGAAAGCGGTGTCACATCCCGCGCGGATCCATCCGAATAATGGGCGGTGATTGACATCTGCCGCGTGACGTTCTCGCCCTCGAAGAGCATTTCATTTGGAGAAATATCGACGGACTGCGGCGTGGGCAGCGTCGTTGGATCGCGGGGCGCGCCCGCCTCCAGCCACTTCACAATTGCCTTATAGAAATCAGATTCTTTTGCGAAAAGCTTGCCGCCCGTATGCGGAACGCTGCCGGTGGCTTTTTGCAGCAATAAACTCTCCTCCGGCAGGGCGAGATTTACGCGCCGCGCCCCCATCTCGCGAGTGATTCGGTCGTAGTCTCCATCGGGATCGTAGCCGAACAGGGAGAGATGAAAGCCGTCCTGCCCGCGCGCCGAGCCATGGCACCCACCGGTGTTGCAACCGGATTTAGTGATGACAGCCATTACGTCGCGTTTGAAACTGATCGGCTTTGAGAGATCAATGGATTTCACGACGGCTGGCGCGTTCGCCGCGGTCGGAACCACTGTGAGCGCGCAGCCCACGGCGTACATGGCAAAAATCGTGACGAGCCTGATGTTCATTTTGCCGCGATAGCCTTCCGGTCGGGTCTGGGATCAATGCGCAACACACCTCCTTGACCGCTATCCTCCGTTGTTTTCTCGCCCTCCTTTTTAAAGGTGAACTCACAGAACAGATTGCGGCATTTCCCGACGGGTGTTTTCGGATCCGTCGTGACGGCAAAACGAATTTCGTGGTCTGCTGGAGTGATTTCAATGTCCGGGGCAGACGCCTTGTTCGGCAATCCCATGAGGCGGACGGTCGCCTTGTCTAAAAAGGAAGTATTTTGAGCAAGAGCGCACACCACCGTCGCGGGGCTTCCCTGGACGGTGGCTGAACTCTGGATGGAGGCGCTTACGAACGGCTTGGAGACATTGAGTTCCGCAAAGGCGGATGAAACCCAGACGGTTCCCTTGCCGTCATCTTCAGAACCGATAGCGGCAATCTTCCATGCGCGCGCTTTCGCTTGATTGGTCGCGCTAATGGGAATGGAGGCCTGAGTTTGGCCCTCGGGGATGGTTACGGCAGACTGAGAACCGACGCCAGGAGGGTTGTTTAGCAGCGAGACGGTGATAGGCCCCCGGAAATCCGGCCGTCGCGTTGCTGTGACTTTAATCTCCATCGCGCCGCCTTGGGTCAGCGGGAGTTTGGGGGGTTGCAGATCGAGGCTAAATGGAGCCTCTGCTGCCACGGAGACCGCAAGCTTGTCTACCTGGGACTTCACATAGGTTGTGTTGTTGGGCTCGGCGATCACGAGTTCCACGTCCTGCCGATAACAGTCCGCAAAAGCTTTCCCTCCTTCACCGGCTTTCAGGTTGAGAGCGCAGCGTTCGCTCGCCAGGGGCGCGTCCGCGGACGCCTCGAAGATCACAGGAATCAAGTCACCCGCTGGAGCCCCCACGGTGCAGCTCACTCCGGCGGGCAGTTCCGAGGGTTGGAGCGTCAGGCTCCCGTCGAGATCGGCGCGCTGCGCCCTGAAGACGGTTGCATATCGATTTCCACGCGGAATCACGACGGATTGGCGCTCCTGTGAGTATTTGACGATTTCGGGGATCGACAGGGTCACTGCCGGAGAGACGGGGGTAATCTCCACGCGATAGACAAACGTCGGCCCTCCGCGTCCGCTTTGGTCACGCACGGAGATGCAGTAGTTCCCATCCTCTGCCGCCTTGAAGCGCAGGTAACTGTCCGGGCCTTCATTGTCATCATTTGATGCAATAAAGTTCCCCTTTGGCCCCCAGAGGGTCAGGACGGAATCCAATGGGGAACGCAGCCTGCGGGCGTAGACATTCAGATCGAGTTGATCCCCTTTCGCAGCCTTGAACTTGAAAAATCCCGCGCCCCCTTTCTGCGAAACGATGCCGTTGAAGGCCAGCGGGGGCGGAACGTTCGCCATTGTGGCCCGCGCTTTATCATCGTTGGGCCTTACTTCGAGGAAACTCGGAAAAGGGGACACTCTTATGAGGTTGGCAGCGGGAGCGGTCAAACCACCCTGCGCGGCAAATATTTGAAACAACGGGGAGGCCACAGTAGGGAGCTGAATGGGCATAGGAATGGCACCCAAAGTGTCGCCGATGAGTTGCACGGCCAGAGGCTGCCCCGCTTGCCCTCCCGGGGGATATGCGACCAATGGCTGTGGGAAGGTACCCACGTGAAGTCTGAAGTGACATTTTTCGCTGCCCCCCCATGCGCTTTCCCGCAGGGCCACCAGGCAAGTGTCGTCCGCGGGCGCAACGAACGAAACGAGCGGATCCTGCTGAAGCAACGAATTATCGTCGTTTCGGGCGAGCAGCTTTCCATCCTTGTTCCTGACCTCCAGCAATGGGTCAAACATGGCAGTTCCAAGCCTCATCCCTTCCACTTCCGCCGTGACGCGCTGGCCCTGCTTTACTTGGACAGCGAAATAAGCGATCTGCTCCTCCAGGATTACCCCATTCACGGTGCAGTTAAGGGGGATTACCTGGGCTTTCAACGGGGTATTGTTCGGCTTGATCTCCGCGACGTTCGGGAACGGCCCGACATAGAAGCGGCGTAAATCGGAAATGCCGGTCTGCGTCACAACGCGGAGGGGATGCTCGCCGAGAAGACAATTTGGAGCGATCCGTAGTCTGGCGGTCATTTTGCCTTCGCCCACAGGTTTGACCTGAATGACATCAATGCCCGGTGAGTAAAAGAGGATTCCCGCCGCGTCCGCCAAATGCTGGCCGTTGATTTCGATCTCAAGTTCAGAACCCCACTGACCTCCTGGCGGATTAATGAACGCGATCTGCGGCGAGGCTCCTCGCGCGACGAGCGCCAGGGCCAGCATGATAGCTAGTGCCCGAATCGGCATGGAACTACGCGATGAGTTCCGCCACCGCTTGTCCGCCACGTACAATATCGATGGGCCGATTACCGGGAGACATCAACTTCTTGGAGCCATCAATGCCGAGTTGCTTGTAGATGGTCATCGCGAAGTCCTCCACGGAGAGCGGGTTCTCGTCAGGTTCAGCCCCGGTGGGATCCGACGACCCATAGACGGAGCCGCGTTTGATGCCGCCGCCCGCGAGTACGATCGAGAAAACACGCGGCCAATGGTCCCTGCCCGCATCCTTGTTGACCTTCGGCGTGCGTCCAAACTCAGTAGTCACCATCACGAGAGTAGAGTCAAGCGAACCACGACGATCCAGGTCACGGATCAGCGTCGCAAATGCTTTGTCGAACTTCGGCAGCCCCTCTTCGATGCCTTTCTTCACGTTCGTATGATGATCCCATCCGCCGTAAACCAGGGATACAAAGCGGCGCGCCACCCTCGACGAGACGGCGCGCCATCAGCATGCGCATGCCAGCCTGATTGCGCCCATATTCGTCCTTAATGGCGTTCGATTCGCCCGCGAGGTTGAACGCCTCTCGAGCGCTCTGTGAACTCACAAGGTTATATGCCTGGTGATAGAAACTGTCCATTGCGTCCAATGAGTCGGATTTTTCAAGATGCCTAAAATGGGCGTCTACCGCCGCCAGCATATCCTGGCGTTGCTTGAATCGCTGGTGATCGACATCGGGCGGCAGGGTCAAGTCCCGAACGCTGAACTTGTCGTTCGCGGGATCGCCCCCAAGGCTGAATGGTCCGAAGGCGTTGCTCAGGTAGCCGCTGCCAGCGTATGGATTTGGCTGAGAAGGGATGCAGATGTAGGGCGGAATGTCGTTTCGGCCCCCAAGTTCGTGAGAGACCACGCTGCCAAAGCTCGGATACTGGATGGCGGGGCTCGGCCTGTAGCCAGTAAACATGTTGTGCGTGCCCCGCTCATGCGCCGCTTCCCCGTGCGTGATCGACCGAACCACCGTGAGCTTATCGGCGATCCCCGCAGTATCCTTAAGGAACTCATTGAAACGAAGGCCATCCACCTTGGTCGGGATGGAGCCAAACGGTCCCCGCACTTCAACAGGCGCCAGCGGCTTGGGATCGAAGGATTCATGAGCCGAGATTCCGCCCGGCAGGAAAATGTGGATGAGACTCTTCGCCTTCGCCTGGAGCACTGCCTCTTCAGCTCGGAGGCGTAGAAAATCACCCAGGGTCAGACCCAGGCCTCCCACAAGGCCAACGTAAAGAAATTCGCGGCGCGACACTTTCCTGAAGTGTGAGGGATCTTCGTACCAGGTTACAGGTTCGCTCATAGGGTATTTGGCTGCGAAAGCATCATACTACAAAGCCCCTCGAAATAAAGGTATTTTCACGGACGCTCTCCCCTTTAGAACACCGCGCGCGTGGAAAAGTTGCGCTCATTTGCGCAACGAATAGGCTTGGAACCGAGATGATCATCGATTCGCACAACCACTTCTGGAATTACAACATCGGCGAGTTCGGCTGGATAAACGGGGACATGAGCGTGATACAGCGAAGCTTTTTACCCGAAGATCTGGCCCCGGAGATCCAGCGCGCACGGAGTCGATGGTGTCATCACTGTGCAGGCGCGGCAGTCTCTTGAGGAGACGCGCTGGCTTTTGGATCTTGCCACAAGCAGCAATATCATCCGCGGCGTTGTCGGATGGGTTCCCCTTGCTTCGCCTGAAGCGCGGATAGAGATCGAGCGCATGGCAGGGAGCAGGAAACTTGTCGGCGCGCGGCACGTGCTCCACGATGAAGCGGACGACGGATACATGCTGCGAGCGGACTTCAACGCAGGCCTCCAGATACTGATGGAGTTTGACCTTGTATATGACGTCCTGATCTTTGAGAAACATCTGCCTCAGACGATCGAGCTGGTGGATCGGCATCCTTCTCAGATCTTTGTTCTGGACCATGTGGCAAAGCCCGGGATCAAGGCGGGCAGCCTCCAACCCTGGGCTAGAAACATCACTGAACTTGCAAAGCGAGAGCACGTATTCTGCAAAGTGTCTGGGATGGTTTCGGAGGCCGACTGGAAGAGTTGGGCGCCAGACGATTTGCGGCCCTATTTTGAAGTGGTACTGGATGCGTTCGGGGCGGACCGGTTGCTTTTCGGCTCAGACTGGCCTGTATGTCTCATCGCCAGCGGCTACAAAAGATGGGCCGACACAGTCCGCGAATGGATCGCGCCCCTATCCGAGGACGAACAGCGACAGATTTTAGGTGAGACTGCCATCCGGGTATATGGGCTTTAGAAGGATCTACGGATGGTGGGATCCATTGTCAGCAGGAACCGAGGCATTCTCCTAAACGCTGACGGTCGGATAACGGCAGCGGAGCGATAGTTGGTGAATCGGGTTGTTCAGTAGCTGCTCGCGCACGATATGTCACGCCGGTGAACAAGATCGGTGTTATCCCGCCACCGCGAAGAATCATGCAAACACCCAAAAGCAAAACAGCGGCAGCGGATGCCCTCACAGGCATCTGGACGCTCGTTCTCACGGCTTTCATCATCTCGACGCTTTATTTCGCGCGGGATCTCCTCATTCCGCTTGCGCTGGGCGCCTTGTTAACCTTTCTGCTTTCACCGCTCGTGTCGTGGATCGAGCGGTGGATTGGCCGTGTGGCGGCGGTGCTTTTCGTGGTCATCATGATCTTCAGCCTGACCGGCGCGGCAGGATGGATTCTCACGCGGCAACTGGTGGATCTAGCGACAAAGCTGCCTCAGTCACAAGGGAAACATCGTTACAAAGTTGCATGCGTTTCAACCTCCGAAGGGCGGAGCGTTCAGCGCTTTTTCCCAAACCGTGGAGGATTTGAAGAAGGAGCTTCCGGGCGGCTCCGCGCCGGCCGGGCCGAGAACGTCTCAGGAGGCGGGCAAACCCGAAACAACTGTGGCTTTACAGCCAAGCGCTCCGCCGGTCCAGGTGCAAGTCATAGAGACCTCGCAAGCAAACCCGATAGAGTTGGTGAAGCTCATCATCGCGCCTTTGCTCGGACCGCTTGGAACCGCGGCCTTGGTGCTGATCCTGGTTATCTTCATGCTGCTGAAGCGAGAAGACCTCCGCAGCCGGCTTGTACGACTGATCGGGCAGGGACGGATCAGCGCCACCACCCGCGCCCTGGACGACGCCGGCCATCGCCTTTCGAGATACCTGCTTCTGCAGCTCCTGGTCAACCTTACCTATGGCGCGGTGATTGCCGCGGGACTTTCCCTCATCGGTCTTCCGAATGCGATTCTCTGGGGAGCATCGGCCAGCGTGCTCCGTTTTATCCCTTATCTCGGGCCTTGGATCGCGACTGTGCTGCCCACTTTGCTCGCGCTGGCAGTTTCGCCCACGTGGACAACTCCACTGCTCACCGTCACGCTCTTTTCGGTTCTCGAACTCGTCCTGAATAACGTGATGGAACCCCTGCTTTATGGCGCCCATACAGGCGTCTCCTCCATCGCGCTGATCGTCGCTGCGGTTTTTTGGACGTGGCTGTGGGGTCCTCTCGGCCTTGTGCTTACGACTCCCCTCACCGTGTGCCTGGTCGTCATCGGCAGATACGTGCCCCGGCTTTCATTTTTGTGCGTGGTGCTCAGCGACGAGGAGCCGCTGACGCGAGCCGAGGAGTGCTACCAGCGGCTGCTAGCCATGGATTTAAACGAAGCAAGCGCGCTGGCTGACACTTTCGCCACAGCGAATTCGCTGGTCGCGCTCTATGACTCCGTGTTCATCCCCGTCGTGACAGCGGCTGAGACGGATCGAAGGCGGGACGCCGTTGATGAGGAGCAGCGCGCCTCTGTCGAGCAGGGCATCCGCGATCTGGTTCAAGATATTGGCGCCCAGCGCCCCTCAAGGCTGATGGTCCAAACAGGCGTGGACGCGGTGGAGGGCGCAGGGAATCCGCGCAAGTTCTCGCCTGTCCGCGTGTATTGCCTGCCAGCGCGCGCTGAACGCGACGAAGTCGCAGGCTCAATGCTCGAGCAACTTCTGCAAACCGAGGGCTACGAAGTATCGAACGTCTCCTCGAAACTGGTTGCTGGGGAGATGATCGAACTGGTTGGCAAGGCCGATATTTCAGTGGCGTGTATCTCGGTCGTCGCTCCTTCCACCGTGATTCACGCGCGATATCTCTGCACTAAACTGCGCGCGCGTTTCCCCACTCTCAGGATCATGATCGGCCTATGGGGCGCGCCGGATAATGTTGCGGACGCAACAAGGAGGCTGCGGGATTCCGGAGCGGATGGCGTGGTCGTGTCCCTGGCGGAAGCCGTCGCTCAGATCGCGGCGCTCGCTCCATTAATGCAGGAAGAAATTGCGACGGTGGAAGAAGGCGGGAAACTCGCGCCGGCGTGAGAGCGCGGCTATCCAGTGGTTCTCCGGGTGCTTTCCTTGCGAAGGGTACCCTCGACGATGCGCCGCACCCTGAATGCATCCCGGAGCATCTCCAGGCTGTGCCGCACGATATGCACCTTTGATTCCGGGGAATTTTGCCATTCCACGGGCATATCCGCGCAACGGTAACCAAGCTTCTCCGCCAAAACGAGAATCTCTACATCAAAAGCGAACCCATCGAGCGTCTGCCGACGAAATATCTCCAGCGCGGCTTCCCGCCTGAACGCCTTGAAACCGCATTGCGTATCGCGCACGCTTACCAGAGCCATCGTCTGCAACAGGCGGTTGAAGGCTTGCCCCATTTTTTGGCGCAGGGGCGATTGCCGCTTGACGATGCGGCTGGAGGAATGCTGGCGGTTGCCCACCAGAACGTCGACGTTTGGGTGTTCCCCGAAAAAAGTGACAAACCTTCCCACCTCCGCCAGCGGCACACTCAGGTCTGCGTCCATGTAGAAAACAATGCTTCCCATGGCCGCCAGCATGCCGGTCCGCACCGCGAAACCTTTTCCTCGGTGAACCTTGTTGTCCAAGACGCGAAAATGTTCTTGTCCAGATGCGGCCGTGGCGGCTAATTCCAGCGTTCCATCGTGGCTCTTTTCGACAACCAGAATTATCTCAATTGGCGTTCCAAATGTCGCTCGAAACTGCTCGAGTTTCCGAAGGGCCTCCGGCAGGCGACGCGCCTCCTCGAAGGCGGGTATTACCAGGGTGATTGCCGGGTGGTTGGTGGTTTGGTTCACTCGCCTCTGGGAATTTAAGTTATTCCTGGCCTTGAGGAAACAGCAGCTGTTTCCAGAAATGCCTCCGCAAGCATCCAGAAATCCATGAGTTGGGCAAGCCTAGCATCCTATTACAGCGCCAGTCCGCGTGATGCCACGCCGCGCGAAACGCGCTCTTCAAGGCTCATGACATGGATTCCGGTGGTCTTAGCGGCGGTGCTGCGCCTCCTTTTTCTGGGGATGAAGCCACCGCACTTTGATGAAGGGGTAAATGGCTGGTTTGTGGATCAGATTACAAAGACCGGGTTCTACCATTACGACCCATCGAATTACCATGGTCCGCTTCACTTTTATGTGCTTTTCCTCTTTCAGACGCTCCTCGGGCGGCACATCTGGGCGCTGCGCCTGCCGATTGTGTTTGTCAGCATCGCCACGGTGTATCTCGTAACGCGATTCGATGAATACCTGGATCGCCGAATTTGCTTTTTCGCCGCGCTGGCTATGGCCATCTCGCCAGGAGAAGTTTTCTACACCCGCTACGCGATTCACGAGGCTTGGCTGGTTTTCTTCCTGATCCTGGCCCTCATAGGACTGGCAGGTCTCTGGAAATCAGGGGGCGTCTCAAGCCTGTGGCGCTTGGGGATCGGCCTGACCGGCATGGTTCTGACAAAGGAGACATACATCATCCATGTGGGCTGTTTTCTGCTTGCGGCGCTCTCCCTCCTCTGGCTAGAACCGATCTCCCCCTCCCTTTCACCGCCTCTCGCCCAGCAACGCTGGAGCGGACGCGACCTCCTGATTGTTTTCCTGTCTTCCTGTGGCGTGATCCTTTTTTTCTACTCAGGGTGTTTTCTGGATTTCTCCTCACTGAAGGGCCTGCTGAAAACCTACGGTGAATGGTTTAAAACCGGCAAGGACGGCCATGGGCATGAAAAGGCGTGGAGCTACTGGCTCACACTTTTCTGGATTTACGAAATCCCCGCTCTGCTCGGCGTGGCGTGGTCGCTCCGCTATGCGCTCCCGAAAAGCGACAGGCTCCTGCGTTTCATCGCGGTTTATGGCTGCGGGGCGCTCGCCGCGTATAGCATCGTTCGATACAAGACTCCCTGGTGCGTGGCTTCCCTGCTGTGGCCGTTCTTCTTCCTTTGCGGGGGACTTGTGGACGACCTTGGCGTGTTACTTCACAGCGGCACGTCACCCGGTCGGAAGTTCGTGGCGCCCGGCGTGGCAGCCGCCCTTGTCTTAATTTCCGCGTGGATTTCCATCCGCCTGAACTTCTTCCACTACGTTGATCCCCGCGAAAAATACGTGTACGTCCAGACGCTAAACGATCTGTATAAGCTCACCGTGCCGCTCGATAAGCTGGTTTCAAAAGAACCCACAGCTTACCAGATGAAAGGGAACATTCTTCTCTCCAGCTATCATCCCCTCCCCTGGGTCTTGGGGGACTTCCCGAACATCGGATACTTCACCGAAAAAATGAACCCCGAGAAGTTCGATGCCGATTTTCTGATCGTAGAGAATGCCCGGGTAGATGAGGTGGAGAAAGCACTCAAGGAGAACTATTTCACCGTAGATTTCCAATTGCGCGACGGCCAGGATCCCTCCAAGCTGTATTTCAGCTACGAGAGATTCGAATCTGTGTTCCCGGATCGCGAACCTGATTTCGAACCTGATCTTGGCGAGCCGGCAGACCTCGCCCCCGTCTCCAGTCCCGCAAGCGCGAAACACAATGCCGCGCGGGGCGGGGCTTCGCCGGGCGGCGCGAAACGCGCGGCCAAGCCATGAGAGTTTTGGCCGCCGCCCTCGTCGCCTTTTCGGTGGCGGTGTTGTCGGGGGTCGGGCTGGCATTCCTGCGCGGAGGGCTCGCCCCACCAATCGCTGATGCGGCTCTCGCGTGTGGCGCGCTTCTAGGTGTCGTCGCTTGGGGCGCAAACAAGGGAGCCGCTGCCGATGCTTCGGATTTCCCGAAAGGCTGGCAGTTGTTCCCGATCCTCTGCTTTGTTCTATTTTCGTTACGGGCGTTCTGCTGGTTGATCTTTTTCAACGACGACGACATCAAGGTTCTTTCGCCTAACAATCTTGGCGATGCCGCCATTCACCTCACTTACATCCAATACCTGGCTAACGGCGCGCATTTTTGGCCCGACGAACCCATATTTGCCGGACACAGTCTGCACTACCCCATAGGTGTAGATCTCTTCAATAGTCTGCTCGTGCTTTGCGGAATGGATGTCTACAGGAGCCTCATCTGGGTGGGCCTGTTGGGCTGCCTCGCCAGCGGATACGCGCTCTATAAATGGGGTGGCGCGTTCGGGTTGGCTGGCTTTCTGTTCAATGGCGGCGTTGCTGGGTTCGCCATCTTGCAGACCCACGGGCTTGCGGATTTCCAGAAAGATCTCGCCTGGAAGAGTCTCCCACTCGCTGTGCTGGTGACGCAAAGAAGCCTGCTCTACGCCCTACCCGCTGGCTTGGCTCTCTTGATTTCATGGCGGGCCCGCTTCTGGAACGCGAGTAAAGGTTTGCCTGTTTGGATCGAAGTGTGGCTCTACTCGACGATGCCGCTCTTCCATGTCCACACATTTATCTTCCTCTCCCTTTTGCTTGCTTTTTGGTTCGTGACGGGGCGCGGGACACGACGTTCTATCGCCGCTCTGGTGGCATGGTCTTTGGCGCCCGCTTCGCTATTGATCGGGCTGGTCTGCGGCCTGTCGAGTGGGGGATCAATGATTCACGTCATCAATCCATTCAAGGCCGGCCTTTGGACCCAGGGCGACGCCGGATTCCTTGATTACTGGTGGAGCAACTTCGGCCTCTTTCCCGCCGCGGTGCTTATCCTCGTTGTGATGTTGATTCGAAAAGAGAAAACCGCTCACCTCCACTCCGCCGCGTTCGCTTTCGTGGCGCCTGCGCTGCTGATCTTCTTCTTCGCCTGCGTTGTGATCCTCGCGCCGTGGGATTGGGACAACATCAAGATCATTCTCTGGTGCTATGTTGCTCTCCTTCCCTTCTTGTGGGAAGACGTTCTCTGCCGGTGGCCGGTGGCGCTGAGAGGTGTTGCCTGCGTGGCGCTTTTCTTTTCGGGCTTTGTGTCCCTGGCTGGCGGACTCGACAAAACGCACACCGGCTACGATCTGGCAAAGCGCTCCGAATTGGATGGGGCCCGGGAGGCGGCGCGCGCTCTCCCGGTTTCAGCCGTTTTCGCCGGATTCCCTACTTATAACCACCCCATTTTGCTCGCGGGTCGCAAGATGGTTCTCGGCTATCCCGGCCATCTCTGGAGTCATGGCTACGCTTACCAGGCGGAGCAAAAGAAGATGACCGCGCTCCTGCGGGGGGATGCTGATTGGCGGCAAATAGCCGCCAGTCTGGGCGCGCGCTACCTTTTCTGGGGCGACAAGGAGGAATCCGGCGACGATGCGCCCCCTCCGGATGCCCCGAAGCCGTGGGAACAGGAGTGTCCCCAGGTTGAACAAGGGGAATGGGGCGCGATTTATGATCTCACTCGCTCGAAGCCGAACCTGCCTGCAAAGTGACGCTGTCACGGAGGGAAGGGAAAGTAATGACAAGTTGCGCGGTCGTCCGCGACCCGTTTAGGATGGCGCGGTGAGGGCGCTAACACCTGGCAATGGAGCGGCAATCCCCGAGTGCCCCGGGGACAAAAGGTTGCCACACTCGCCGGCGCGCTTTGGGTGGCGAGAATGTTTGGTTCTTTGCCTGCCGGGTTTGTTGCTTGGCGCGGCGCTCCGGCTGGCGTTTTTGGTGGCGATCCCAGAGTGCTACTACGGATCGGACAGCCCGTCTTATTTCCAGGCGGCCGCAAAGGTATGGTCGGCCTCGCATCATATTGCCTTCGACGCCAAACGCCGATGGCTTTATCCCCTGCTGCTCTTTCCGCTGCCGGCGCTGCCTGTGAGCCCGGCTCGGTCGCTGCCAATCATCCAGCATCTGCTGGGGCTGGCAACGTTGTTCGGGATCGGTTGGATCACGGGACACGCCACAAAGCACCGCCGCGTATGGGTGCCGCTGGTGACGGCGGCATGCGCGTTCCTTCCAGAGATGTTGTGGTGCGAGCACGAGGCAATCGGCGAGCCGGTGATGCTGGCGGCGTTTGTACTGACGGTGGCGATGGCGGCGCCGGCGCGAAGGGTGCTGGCCGGACGGGGTTTGTTCTGGTTTCTGTTGGCGGCCGCGGCCATCCCCGCGGTGAAGCCGCACGGTCGAGGGTTGTGGCTGGGCTGCGTTTTGTCAGTTGCGCTCACGACATACCTGAACAAGGTCAGATGGGATATGAAGTGCGCGGGGGCAATCGCGCTGGCTTTTCTGCTTATGTTGACGGCAGGTGAAAAGCGGCAGGGCGCGTGGCTGCTGCTGAACTCCGCCCTGCCCCTGGTTAATCTCGAGGGAGGCCAATGGCAAGTGTACCGAGAGGCGTTGAAGCCTCTCGTGATGAAAGCCCGCGCGGATCAGGGGCAATACGCCTGGACGCAGAAAAACTTCAAAAAGGCGCTCGGGGATGGAGACCCGGCTAGTATTGATCCGGTTTGGGCGTCGCTTTCACACCGTGGCGAAGAGTTCAACAAGGTTTGTTCCAGCCTTGCGCTGGAGGGAATCCGGCTGCATCCCGCGGCCTTTGCGGAATTGACCCTGGCGAAAATAGGAATAGCTCTCAGAAACTGCGACGCCGTGGATGAGCGTTTTGTCCCCGCCGCGTTTTGGCGCCACGAGCAGGCAGACCTGGCGGACATGTGGCCAAAGGATCGGGATCGGACGCGCGTGGAGCTTTTTTATGGAATGGATCAGGCGCGTCTGGGCGCGCTGGTCGAGTCGCGGGCAAAGCGTCGCGGCGGCATCGCCGGCGCCATGGAAGCCTTTGCGCCGTGGATATGCTGGATGAAAGCAGTGCCTGACTTGACAGGAGGCGGACTGAGTCTGCGGCCTGGATCGCTCGGCATCCTGGCATTCCTGTCTTTTCTGATCTGCCTCCTGCCGGGCCGTTTTACGAAAACGTCAATGTTGTGGCTGCCGGTTGCTTTGTATCTGGTAACCGTATTCGCCGTTGGAGACCGAAAGGGAGATTACATCCAGCCCGTGGAGTGGGTCGGATTTGTAGTTATCGCAATTGGAATGGATGCCGTTTTGGAGAGATTGGCGGGAATGAGACGCGGCAAGCAATCATCGGCTGAGGCAGGTGCGGAAGAGACGGGTGACTGCCCAGATTCCAGCTTCTTGACGAGAAACGGGTTTGAAGGTGACGATGCAAATCCGTGATCTTCCAGCCACGCTTATGAATCTTATCTCCTGCTCGCTATCCCTCAAAAGAGAGTGCCCGAACCTTTTACCGCTGTCGCAAAATGCAGCCTGACCCCCAGAAATTTACGGAAGCTGATTTTCTCGCACCGCATGACCAACTGGATGTTGTCGCCGCCACCGCACCCGGCCAGGCAGTTCCACAGGTTCTTGCCCGGTGTCACCGAGAACGACGGTTCCCGGTCCTCGTGCCACGGGCAGCACGCAAAGAGGTCCTTTCCCTTGGGCTGCAACTCGATGCCGTATTCCCGGCACAGGTCGGCCACGCACCTCTGCGCTCGATGCGCTCGATCAGTTCGGCAGGGATGCGGGCCATGTCAGCGCCCCCTCCTTCTCGAACACTGCCGCGACGAGTCGCAGACCCAATTTCACATTGGCGATGACCTTCTCCGCGCCCCTCGCGTTCTGCCCGCTTTCCGCAATCCAGCTTTCCCGCAACAACGCCAGCGCGAACTCGAAGTGCTCCCTCGCCACCTCGCTCCGGCAAGCGTGCGCGGCCTCCTTGGCTGCGTCAACGGCGACATCGATCAGGCGAAGGGTTTCATTCGGATAGCCGCCCGTTTTGGCGGAGGCTGTCAAGCCGTCTGCGAAGTTTTTATTTCTGCTCACACGATATGTCATAACGGCATATTTAAATGCAGTCAATGCCGTTTTGCCGTATCGGTATGCTATTCTGTCATGCGTATGAAAACGGCAACACCCGACCAAGAGACGGTTTTCTTTCAAGAACTCGGCCAGCGTATCGCGACGCTGCGCAAGCAGCGCGGCCTCACGCAAACCGCTCTGGGCGAGACCCTCGGCCTCGGCCAGACCGTGATTGCTTCCTACGAGATCGGGCGTCGCCGCGTCCCGGTTTCACTTCTCGCCCCGCTCGCCAAAGCCCTGAACATTTCCAGCGCGGAACTTCTTGAGGTTGAACCCGAGCCGGGCAAACGAGGCCCGGTGCCCAAGCTGCAACGCCAGATTGACCAGGTCAGCCGCCTGCCTCGCACTCAACAGCAGTTCGTCAGCAAATTCCTCGACACGGTTTTGCAGCAGCCTGGCTGACACTGTTTTTCTCTTTAGCCGCTCTCTCTAGCCTTCCCGGCAATGAGGGACCGCCGGGGGCGCGTAAACACTGCCTTCGGCGGCGCGCACAGGCTCTCCTTTTTCACGGGCCTTGCGAGCCGCCGAACACTTTTCCGGCATGAGCGGCGGCAGCAAAAAGCATGACCCTGAGCTTGTCGAAGGGGCACTGAGTTTTTGCCCCAGGCGGGCCAGCCGGTTCTTGCGTCGCGGCGTTAACAAACCCGCGACACCGCTCTGACACCCGAGTCATTCGTTCGCACAGGCTTGCGACAACCGCTGTTACACGACCATGACAACCCTCGCGCAATCCCCGTGACAACCCTATGACAGCGCTGCGACAAATATCGCCTAAGCCTGCTTAGGGGTAAGGCGTCCGTTCTCCAAAAGACCCGCGGTCTCCATCCGCGTTAGAATGTCAATTCTTGAAGCTAGCAAACAAAGCACGTCGGTTTTCATCGAGCCGTTTGTTGAGCAAGGCGGCGCCAGGACCGACAGCTTTTGGATCAAAATAAAGATCATTAAGACTGCCCATGCCGCCAAATAAAAGACGATCCAGATAAGCAATTTGTTTAACGCTGAGAGGTACTTCTTGGGAGTCGATCATTTCTGCCACGGCAACAAGAGTTGACCACCACGCAATAGCCTGAGAATCAGGCTTCTTTTCCCCTCCTTTGACGTATTCCGTGCCATTCCAAGTCGCCGCACCGGCAGAGGCAGCTTGTGTTAGAGGCTTCAATTCCTCAGCAGTGGCTCTGAGTTGTTTAATAAATTCCGACCTATTCATTTTCAATGAGGAATAAGGACACCGGGATTTTCGATGAAAATTTGAGTGGCCGTATCTGCGCCCCCAGCAACACCACCAGTAAAAATACGGGTGCCAGCTGGAATGGTAAATGTATTCAGTGCCTCAGCGGTCGCTCCAACCGGAAGCTTAAGGGCAATGCTAGCCGCTGCTGGCGATGAAATTTGGCTAACGGTATCCGCTGTCGTTAAAAACCGACCTGTCGCCCCCGATACTCCCCCTGAATATCTATAGGCGGTCATCGAGTCTTGCAGCACCGTCGAGGTGAATTTACCACCGGAAAAAGTGGCAGCTATGTCAGGCGCTACGCTCTCTGCGGCAGTTGAGGTCAAGGCGTTCATTCCGAGCCGATAAAGGCTCCCCCCGCCGAGACCGAGCGACACCGTTCCCGCCGTCCCACTCACCCCCTGGAAGAAGCTCTGTGTTCGCTCCAAGCCGTTCAATTGCTGTCCAAAATTGCTTGCTGATAGCCCTGAACCTGTGCCTGCTTCAGTGAAACCCACCATGCCCATATACGCGGGATTGAAAGTGGCGTTGATCGCGTCGTAGTGACTGCCATCGAACATTGCAAGGTTCGCCGAATAGCTGCTCGAAACTCCGTTAGCTATTGCTTCAGGCGAACTCAACGTGGCGAGGGTTCCAAACAGGCTGGAGCCGGCGCCACCCACGCCGGCCAAAAATCCATTTCCGTGGTTTACGCCATAATCAGCGAGCGAATCGGATAAGCTCGAAAGCGAGTTGAGACCGGAAGAGGCCGGTCCACCCGCATAAATGTAGTTCGCAACAGCTTTCCCGAAACGCCCATCCGGATCTAGCCCATTGACCGGATCTCCAGCGCAGTAGTCATACAGGCTCATGCTCGCACCGTGACCCAGCGGATCGGCGCTGACGAACCTGCCGCCCTTCGGTTCGTAGTAGCGGGCGCCCATGTAAACGAAGCCGTCCAATCCGCGTATTTGCCACGCCACTCGGGCGTGAGGAAGCTGAGCGTGGTTCCCGGCTCGGGGCCGTAGCCGCCGAGAGTGAGGCCGTAGCTGTAGGTGCTCGTGGCGGCGCCTCCGGCGCTCACGTACGTTTCGCCCACGGCGTCGCCAAACGAGTTATTGAGCGGCACTTTCGAGAACCCGGCGTTTTCGTCCACTTCATTCTCCAAGCCGCCAATGCCTTGCGCGCCTCCATAGACGCCGCTGCGGTCGGGGCCATATACCCGCCAGGTGCGGTCGCCGTTGTTATTCAGGCCAAGCTCCAGGAACTCGACCTGCGGGTCGTAATGGTAGGTGAGGGTTGAGGAGGCGCCGCTTGCCACGCCCGCGTTCATGGGCTGCCAGGTGGTTTGCACACGGCGGCCCAAGCCGTCGTAGACGGTGGTCCAATCGTAGTCGGAGGCGCCGGAGTTGCGTTGGGAGACTTGCACCAGATGGCCCCACGCATCCCAAATCGTGGTTTGCGCCGGGCCAGAGGCAACCGTGCGGCTGTTCACCGCGCCTGCCGCGTCGTAGGCGATGACCGCCTGATAGGTGACGTTTCCATCGCCATTCACTTCCTCCGTGGCCTGCTGGAAGTTGTTCTGCGCCAGCACCTGATTGCCCGCATACTGATTGACCTGCTGGAGGGTGCGCACGCCGATCCCGTTCTCGGTGCTGGCGCCGCCGTTGTCGTCGAACTTGTACTGGGCGGTCTGCGGCCCGTTCGGGAGGTTGGTAGGGTTGGCCGAGCCGGTGAGATTGAAAGGCTCGGTGAGAACCCGCCCTCTCGCGTCGTAGCTGTAGTTCCGGTATTCCCCGGTCATGAGGTTTCCGCTCACGGCATAGCTGCTCAGGCGCGAGTCGGCCTGATAGGCCAGTGTCTCGTTGATTTGAGTGGCGCCGCCGGAGACGGTGTTCTCAGCCGTGATGCGGCCCCGGTTGTCACGCTGCGTGATGGATTGCGTGCGCCAAGGCGAAGTGCGCTGCGTGGAGCAGAGCGTTGTCTCCGTAGGTGAACGCGTAGTTTGATCCCGCGTTGCTCACGCTCGTCATCAACCCCGCCGCGTTATACCCGTAACCATACTGGCTTCCCGCGCCCACCCCAACGCCGCCAATTGGAAATTCAGCGCCGTCCTCCGGCCCGCGTTGTTCCACGATTGCCCCCACTGGCTCACCGCCGTCCCATTCACCGAGACCGTCTCCTGATTCATCTGCCCATAAGCATCAAAGTCTGCGGCGACCAGCGTCGGCGGCCCGGTCGAAGGATTCGCGTAGCTCTGCGCGACGGAGTTCACCATTCCACGAATGTCGTACGTGTAAGTC
>CAWHEP010000005.1:0-221078 GCA_963828525.1 uncultured Verrucomicrobiae bacterium | reverse complement strand
GTGGAAAGTGTCAGGCAGGAACAAGTTGCATATTTAGTTAAAAACATAGGTTCCTCAATCAACCGGCCACGCGCTTTTAATCCAGCGGCGAGCGCACCGCCAGGCCAGGGCGGTTCAAGACGTGCGTGTAGATCATCGTGGTGCTCACCTCTTTATGCCCAAGCAGTTCCTGCACGGTGCGGATGTCATAGCCCGCCTCCAGCAGATGCGTGGCAAAGCTGTGCCGGAAGACGTGCGGCGTCACATGCTTTGCGATGCCCGACTTTCGCGCGGCCGCTTTCACAGCATTCTGGAGGTTCTTTTCCAGCGCATGATGCCGCCGCTTGATTCCCGTCACGGGATCGGTAGAAAGCTGGGCTGCCGGAAACACCCATTGCCAGGCCCATTCCCGCGGAGCCTTCGGATATTTGCGCTCCAGCGCCTCGGGCAGCATCACCCGGCCAAACCCGGCGGCCAGATCGGCCGCGTGCAGCTTTTTCACCGCCTCCAGATGCTCGCGAATCGCTGGCGCCAGGCTGACGGGCAGCACGGTCACGCGGTCCTTGCCCCCTTTCCCCTCACGCACCGTGATTTGCAGATAGCCAAAATCGACATCCTTCACCCGCAACCGCAGACACTCCAGGAGTCGCAACCCGCTCCCGTAGAGCAGGTCGGCCATCAGCCGGTATTCGCCCCGAAGGCACGCGAGGACGCTCCTGGCTTCTTCCCGGGTCAGGACCACCGGCAGCCTGGCGGGGCGGGTTACCCGTTGGATTTCACTCAGCCAGGGCAGCTTCACATCGAGGACCTCGCCGTAGAGAACAGCAGGGCGCTGAGCGCCTGGTTTTGCGTCGAGGCCGCGACATCCCTCTCAGCGGCGAGATGGGTCAGAAATGCGGTGACCTCCTCCGCGCCCATCTCGCGAGGATGCCGCCTGCCGTGGTAGAGGATGTAACGGCGAATCCATTCTCCGTATGTCTTTTCGGTGCGCAGGCTGTAATGCTTGAGGCGAAACAACTCCCGAACCCGGTCGAGAAGTTTCGGCTTGTGAGCTTCGTTTTGATATGGGAGCATCATCGGCGTGTCTTCGCTTTACCACGACGCATTCCTCACTGCGAGCCGAAATAGGCGCAATGCTTACAGAATTACCTGGAGAAATAGACGAAACGGAGTTTCGCCTAAATCTTGTTAGGCGGCTACGCTCACCACCCATTATGAAAACACTCATCACTACTGCTCTCCTTCACCTTCTCATCGCTTTCTGCTCACAGCGCCTTTGCCCAGCAGAAGGAGGCACCGCCGGTTCTCGCCGAGGTGCCGCCGGTACCTGCCGCGCCCGGAGGTCGTTTCGTTTTCGGGCGACTCTCGAAAACCGACGGCGATCAGTATTTGCTCGACACGCAGACCGGCCGAATTTGTAAGTCCTCCTCACCAAAGACAAAAATCAAGAAACAGTTCAGGTGCTTCAGCCCGTGCTCTTCTTGTCTGAGGATGGCACAAAGAAGTCCACACCCGAAGAAGCAGACAAACCGAAGGTCAAGTAGCCATTCCGCCGCCTAACCACGCGCTCCAGCGAACAGAGGCTGGCGGCAGGCCTCTTTCTCGTGGTTACGTCTCTCCGCGCCAGCCTCTGTCGCTGAGCTTGAGTTCGTTAGGCACTCTGGCACCTTCCTATCTACAATCGAGTCCCATCGTCACTATGAAAACCAAATTTCGAGTTCCTTCGTCGCTGGTCCTGCTTGTCGCACTCGCAGCCATTCAACCCCTCGCATTTGCCCAGCCCGATTCCGGGAAGCTGAGTCGCTGCCGGGGCAGTTCCAGCCTGTGCCGTTGGAGACGGGGAGTAGCTCCCCTCACTTCAACGCGCAGCGTCTGAGAAGCCGCCCGAGAGCACAGGGTTCAGCAAAGCCAAATGTCCCACCGCCCGCAAACTCCCGGTGGGACGCTTCCAGATTGTTGGGTGTGGCCACGGCGCTGCTCGGCGATACGGTCACAGGCCAAGTTTGGGGTGCCGCCGAGCCAGGGTTCAGCACGAGAGTGTTACCGCTCCATAGCGACGTGCCTAACCACGCGCTCCAGCGAACAGAGGCTGGCGGTAAGTCCTTTCTGTCTTCCACGTCTTGCCTCGCCAGCCTCTGTCGCTGAGCTTGGAGCCGTTAGGCGACTCCGTCCACAGTCTTACAATCAACCCTATGAATCCCATTACCATTCTGATCATCCTACTCATCATTCACATCATCCAGAACGACGCACGTCTTTGCAGGTGACCATAGAACTGAGGGCGCTGCGGAAAGACTTGGCAGCAAAACCGTAGATGCAAAGCCGCTGTTAGAGCTTCGAGGCGACATCTCCGCGCCTAACAATGCGCTCCAGCGAACGGAGGCTGGCGGGTGGGGCTTCCTCGGACCTTCAGGCTTGACTTCGCTAGCCTCCCGTCGCTGAGCTTGGGTCCGTTAGGGGCCTGAGCACACTCACATTTATGCAATGGCTTGAAACAATAAGTGGAATCGGTCAAAAGACATGGAACACAATTCGTGCTGTCGGGCCGTTTCTGCTTTCGCAGTCAGACAAAGCATCAGAAACCTTTCAGCGACATTTGGGCCGCCTCGCTGAGGCCGAGGCTCTGAAGGAATTACTTAAAGGCGAAGTCGAGACCCGCACCGTGTCGCCGGACCCTGCTGAGGAGCGCTATATTGCAGCTCCCCCAGAGGAGCGCGTTCGCATCGAACAGGACATCGAGCATGTCGATGGGATCACACGCCAACTAAACATAGCTTCAAAATCCCTCTCCTACGGCACCGAAGAGACCGTGCCTCCCCCTCCACCAACCGAGAAGCCGAAGCCGATTGAAGATCACTGGCTCGACCGGTTCAACGAACTCGCTAGAAAGCGCAACGAGGAATGGCGCAACGAGCTTTTGGCCCGCGCACTCGCAAAGGAAACTGCAAGTCCCGGCACTGTCAGTCCGCGAGCGCTGTGGCTGATCGGCAACATGGAGCACAGTCTCTTTACGGCTTTGTCCGAGCTTCTCGACCTGTGCGTCTGGACATGGCCGAAGGTTCCCCATTTTTACCACACTCAAAGGTTCAAGCGTTTCAGCGTAGGCCACACGGCACAGACCCAAGCTCTCCTCGCACGGTTGGGCATCTGATTTTTCAGCTCGGCGACATTGGTGTCATTGCCGATCATCTCACCAGCACGCGGCAGCACCCACCGGGGAGCCCCTTTGTTATTCACTACGATCATTCTGCGTATGTCATCACTCCGAAGCAACTGATCGAGATCCGCGGCATTTTGTTCACACCTCTCGGCGAGTCTATCGCGCACTTTTATGAGCCACGCTGGAATCAGACCGGAGCCGGAGTGCTCACCGACTGGATCGAGTCACTAACGCCCGACCAAGCAGATGTTCAGCCTGCGCGTGTTCAACCGAAACAACCCGGCGCCTCCTGAATAACAGAACGTGGAAGTTGTTAGGCAGGAACAAGTTGCATATTTAGTGCTTTGGCTTGGTTTTGCAGGTGTTTGAGGCGGCGCGCGGCGCTGGCGGGGCTGGTTTGAAAAGCTTTTTTTTTCATCGTAGGGCTGGCCGGAGACGATCATGGCCGAGGAGACGTTGAAGAACTGGGACATGTCGCGTTGCTTCCGATTATTGAGTTGTGCAAGGCGTGAGGAGGGGAGCATACCCGCTGGGGTCTGTGACTGACGAGCAACGCCGCGCAACTCAAAAATCGGCGCAACCCGAAGGGCGAGAGCACATTGGGGCGTCTGGCGGTGTTGCTCGCTCCTTACAGACCGCGAGCGGGTATGCGCGTCGCTCGCGCCTTGCCATACGCCCCAAATTGCTCTCGCGCGACATGCCCCAGTTCTTCAACAGTCTCCTGGATGATCCGGGCGAGTTTGTGGGCGCGCCCGCCACGATGCCCTCGGCTTTGCCGAGTCGTCCCTTGAAACGGCGGACATAGTCTCCCATCGGACCGTCGGCGCGCCCGAGCGCGTTGGCGGCCATACGCAGGATATTGGCGATACGGTTGCTGACTTTGCGCGTGCCAGCTTTGAGGATGCGTCCGCCGCTGATCCGATTGTCGGGCACAGGCCGAGCCTGCGCGATCAGGTCGTGACGGTGCCGCATGAGATAACGCAGCGGGAGATCTCCTCTTCTTGGGCGGAAGCTGCCGCGCAACAGCCCGGGCGGCGTGGGGATGGACGGCAGCGCCCAGCGCCCCCTGCGTGGCGGCGGCTGCCGCCTTGTTTCGTTTGCAGTTTTTTCGTTTGTGTTGGCTCATGGTATTTGGTTCTATTCTTGAGTGCGCATGACGGGGCAGCCGCCGAACAAAATGAGTCAGTCTCCTGAACGGGGTCGACGCTGCTGCTCGCTCAGCCGCTCCGCCGTCACGGTAGCTGCTCCCCGCAGACCCGCCGTGGGAGCTACCGCGCCGTGCTCCGCCTGTAGTTGAGCTTGGGGTCGTCGTTCGGCGACTTAGCGCACGCATGAGCCTTTCCCTGTCCTGGTGGGAGCACGACGACGGCATTCGGATCACCGATTCACGCGATGATGAGGTAGAAGCGTTCTTTCGGCGACGAGGTGGAGTCCCTTCGTCACCACCGGACTTTTGGAGAGTCATTCCAGGTTCACTGCGTTATCCTCACGGAGTTTGAGCACACGGGGTGGGAGATTCACTCTTGGACCGGCAACTGTTACGACGTCCCTCTCAAGGAGGTATTGTACGTTCTCGCCGCTCGGAGGCGAATCCTTCGCAACGTCGCACGAAAGCTAGAACAACAAATTTCGGACGCGACTAGCGGCGTTCTCCATCAGACCCGGCTAAGTCCGTTGTCAGCGAAGTTCACAGAAGAATTGATGGACTGCGGTAAAGAGTTGAGTGAGTCGATCATCATTCAATACCTCAACTTCGTTATAAGTCAGTTCGACGATGAAGACCGTCTCGAGACCGACTTTTATCTGGAGCAGCTCGACGCGTTTTCCGACTATTTCTTCTCTTCCACTACCTGATGATCTCACTCCGGCACAACGAACGTCGCCGAACCATGCGCTGCAAGCGAACTGCTCCGCCGTCACAGCCTGTGCTTCCGCCCGCAGACCTGCCCCAGCTGCCTTTCCGTTCAGGCTGCGCCGCCCTCCGCAGTCGCTGAGCTTGGGGTCGTTTGGCGCATACACGCTATCCTCGTGAACAAGGGTCTCTCAACCAAACGAATGACGGAGCGCGTCTTTGCCGCAGACTCTCAGTGGCGAGGCCACACATCGCCGACAAGACTTGCATTTCCTACTTTTACGCTGGTATGGAAAGCACCTCGTAAGCTATGCCGCTGGTGAGGAACGGAGACTAGCTCAAGCACAAAGCCATGACCGAAGCGCCTAAACATGATCTTGTTCTCGTTAGGCGGCGCAACCCGTAGGGCGCTGAGCCGCACACGCTTTAATCTTGAGCGAACGGCTTTCTTAAACGAGGGTTCACGCATGATCGCAGAAACAATCCCGGAACTGAAGAGCCTCTCACCAGAGGAGAAGCTGATTCTTGTCGGCGAGCTTTGGGATGAGCTTGCTGCTCAACCCAACGCTTTTCCGCCACGGGAGGACCATATCAAGCTTCTTCGAGAGCGCCTGGAGCATTACCGCCAGCACCCCGAAGACGCAGTTGCATGGGAGGACGTTAAGGCGCGCATTCTCGCATCGCGATGAGTCTGCGCGTCGAGTTCCTCTCAGGAGCAGATGCCGATTTGCAGGAGACCTTCGACCGATTTGAAGATTACAGAGATGGATTCGGCATGGAGTTCATGACAGTCGTTGACGCTTATCTCGCTCGTATCGCTGTTTTTCCTGAGATCGCACCAATCTACTTTGAGAGCGTTCGCCGACAGGTGATTCAGAGATTTCCATACGGTATCTTTTACGAGCCTCAGCCCACGCGAATTTTAGTTACCGCGATTCTCGACTTACGAAAGGATGAGCAGCAGATATTACGACGTCTCCGACACTAAAAGCTCCTCCTGAATAACAGAACGTGGAAAGTGTCAGGCAGGAACAAGTTGCATATTTAGTTAAAAAAATAGGTTCCTCAATCAACCGGCCACGCGCTTTTAATCCAGCGGCGAGCGCACCGCCAGGCCAGGGCGGTTCAAGACGTGCGTGTAGATCATCGTGGTGCTCACCTCTTTATGCCCAAGCAGTTCCTGCACGGTGCGGATGTCATAGCCCGCCTCCAGCAGATGCGTGGCAAAGCTGTGCCGGAAGACGTGCGGCGTCACATGCTTTGCGATGCCCGACTTTCGCGCGGCCGCTTTCACAGCATTCTGGAGGTTCTTTTCCAGCGCATGATGCCGCCGCTTGATTCCCGTCACGGGATCGGTAGAAAGCTGGGCTGCCGGAAACACCCATTGCCAGGCCCATTCCCGCGGAGCCTTCGGATATTTGCGCTCCAGCGCCTCGGGCAGCATCACCCGGCAAAACCCGGCGGCCAGATCGGCCGCGTGCAGCTTTTTCACCGCCTCCAGATGCTCGCGAATCGCTGGCGCCAGGCTGACGGGCAGCACGGTCACGCGGTCCTTGCCCCCTTTCCCCTCACGCACCGTGATTTGCAGATAGCCAAAATCGACATCCTTCACCCGCAACCGCAGACACTCCAGGAGCCGCAACCCGCTCCCGTAGAGCAGGTCGGCCATCAGCCGGTATTCCCCCCGAAGGCACGCGAGGACGCTCCTGGCTTCTTC
Organism: uncultured Verrucomicrobiae bacterium; assembly: GCA_963828525.1. GTDB lineage: Bacteria > Verrucomicrobiota > Verrucomicrobiia > Chthoniobacterales > Chthoniobacteraceae > CAWHEP01. The sequence continues at coordinate 214,370 of CAWHEP010000005.1, read as the reverse complement.
CCGGGTCAGGACCACCGGCAGCCTGGCGGGGCGGGTTACCCGTTGGATTTCACCCAGCCAGGGCAGCTTCACATCGAGGGCCTCGCCGTAGAGAAACAGCAGGGCGCTGAGCGCCTGGTTTTGCGTCGAGGCCGCGACATCCCTCTCAGCGGCGAGATGGGTCAGAAACGCGGTGACCTCCTCCGCGCCCATCTCGCGAGGATGCCGCCTGCCGTGGTAGAGGATGTAACGGCGAATCCATTCTCCGTATGTCTTTTCGGTGCGCAGGCTGTAATGCTTGAGGCGCATCAACTCCCGAACCCGGTCGAGAAGTTTCGGCTTGTGAGCTTCGTTTTGATATGGGAGCATCATCGGCGTGTCTTCGCTTTACCACGACGCATTCCTGAATGCCAGCCGAAATAGGCGAAATGGACTTTCGCCTAAATCTTGTTAGGCCTATAATCCAATACCGTATTTAGAAACAAAAAAATCAAAGCAATGAAGCACCCAGCCACGAAATTTATTCACTTTTCAAGCGGTATTTCAATTCTTGCGATGTTATTCACCCTGTTAGTCTTGGTTCCTGAGTCTCCGAGCCGAAAGTTGGAGTGAGTATGATTCGATCTCTGACGGCGCGGGGGATGGCGTTTTTTATAGCCAGCATATTCACCAATATGATGCCAGCAATCCTCAGGCTCTCGAAGTATATTGGAAACCCAAAAGTTCTTACGATAAGCCCGTTACAATGTAAGCGTAAGCCGGAGCGCCTCTAGCCAGCGGTATTGGAGATGTCAGAGGATAGGCCTCTATGACATCTCCGATAGATACAACAGAAGAGCCAACGATTTTAAAATGCGACGGCCTTGGGCGTGTAAGAATGCCAGTGGATCGCCGCGAGGCGCTGCTGGATGAATTCGAGAAGAGTGGACTGAGCGGCGCGGCGTTCTGCCGGATGACGGGGGTGCAATACGGCACATTCGCCAACTGGGTGCAGGCCAGGCGCAAGAAGCGGTTGGCGATGGGAGGAGCTGCTCCTGGCGCGGTGTTGTTTGGCCCGGACGAGAGCGATGGGAGTGTGCGGCTGTTGGAGGCGGTGGTCGAGGGCGGGAGCCGCTTGGGGGCGGATGGAGGCAGGGCGGGGCTGGCAATCGAACTACCAGCGGGCTGCCGGACACGGGTGGAGTCACCTGTTCAACTGGCGCTCGCGGCGGAACTGCTGAGGTTGTTGTCCCGAAGTGGACGGAGCGGATGTTAAGCTTCACGGGCGGGCTGAAGGTGTTCGTGGCGCTGGAACCCTGCGACATGCGCAAGGGCTTCAACGGATTGGAGGCGCTGGTGAGCCAGCGCCTTGGAGAGGATCTGAGGCAAGGGGCGCTGTTCGTGTTTAGCAACAGGCGCCACACGCGGCTGAAGATAATCTACTGGGATGGAAGCGGGCTGTGGCTACTGATTAAGCGGCTGGAGAAGGGAACATTCGCGTGGCCCAAGGGGGCGCAACGCGAGGGCGTGAAGTTGAGGCTGGCGCCCGAGGCGCTGGCGATGCTGACGGACGGGATCGACCTTCGCGGCGCGCGTCTGCGTCCATGGTATGAACGGGATTAGTTGAGGCGGGTAGTGTAAAGAACAGTTGCTATATATTGCGGCTTGTTGTTGATCAAAAACAACTAAGTCGCTATATCCTGTGCTCATCCCCGAAGATGAGCGAACCGAACGAATCCAATCTGGAAGCTTTAGAGTCGCGGGTTGTATCGCTGGCTGATGACAACCGGCGGTTGCGGGCGGAAAACGCGTTGCTGCGTCAGAAGCTGGACGCGCTTGCCCGGCGCGTGTTTGGCAAGAAGAGCGAACAGCTAACTCCGGAGCAGATGACACTGCTGCTCCAGATGGGAGAGGACGCTGTCCTGGGAAAACAGGACGGCCCGGAGGAGACGCTGGTTCCCCCTCCGCGGCCTAAAGGAGCCACGACCCGCGCGCGACGGCAGCCGCTGCCCGAGCATCTCCCTGTGATCGAGGAGATCATCGAGCCTGAGCCCGTGAAGGCTAATCCTCAGGCATGGCGGCGCATCGGCGAAGAAGTCAGCGAGCGGCTGGATTACGAGCCGGGCCGCTTCTTGCGCAGGCGAACGGTGCGCCCCAAGTACGTGAGGAAAAACGCGGTGGACACTGTTCCGGTAATCGCGCCGCTGCCCGGATGCCTTTTGGAACGCAGCATTGTTACCCCCGGCCTGCTTACCTACATTTTGGTTGCCAAGTATTGCGATCATCTGCCGCTGCATCGGCAGGAATCCATCTTCTGGCACCGGCATCAAGTGTGGCTACCCCGCCAAATGATGGCCGAGTGGGTGGCGCTGGCGGCTGATTGGTTGCGGCCCTTATACGAGCTCATCAAAACCGGGGTAATGGGCGACGGGTATGTGCAGATAGATGAAACTCCCATCCACTATCTCGCGCCCGGCAACGCGAAAACAAAACTGGGTTATCTCTGGACATGCTGCCAGCCCAGGGGAGACGTCATCTACCATTGGAAAACCAGTCGTGCCGCGGCGTGCCTTGAGAACATCGTGCCGGTGGACTTTCGAGGGACGGTGCAATGTGACGGCTACGCGGCTTACCGTCGCTTTGCCGTCGACCGTGGCCCGGAGATCACGCTTGCCGGGTGCATGGCGCACGCCCGGCGCGGCTTCTATGAAGCCAAAGAGCAAGCGCCGAAAACAGCGGGCTTCATCCTCAGGCAAATCCAACACCTCTACGCGGTGGAGCAGGAGCTTCGGCGGCGCAAGGCTGGGCCGCGACTGCGAGAGGCTGCGCGGGCAAGCGCCAGCCGCCCGATCATGGAGCGTTTACATCGAAGCTTGGTGTCCTTGAAGGCACGAAGGCGCTTCCTGCCACAAAGCCTGTTTGGCAAGGCGATAGATTACGCGTTGGGCCAATGGCAGAACCTGCGCGTGTTCCTGAGGGACGGGCGCGTGGAGATAGACAACAATCTCGTCGAAAACGCCATCCGCCCGACAGCCATCGGGAAGAAGAACTGGCTCTTCGTGGGCGACGCAGAGGCGGGCGAGCGCAGCGCGATCATCTACACGCTGATCGAGTGCTGTCGACGCCGCCAGATCGACCCATACGCATACCTGCGTGACGTGCTCACCCGGCTGCCCTTAATGACCAACTGGCAGGTAAAAGACCTCACTCCCGAGGCGTGGCAAAAGTCGCGCCAATCCGCCCTCAAGGCCGCAGCATAGACGTCGTAGTAGTAGGCACTACGACGTCTCCCTTAAAATCGCTAAAATCTACGGCTTCTCTGTCAATAGGTGCCTGGGCTGACGCTTACGTTCGATTGCCAGCCCCGCCCTGCCTCCATCCGCCCCCAAGCGGCTCCCGCCCTCGACCACCGCCTCCAACAGCCGCACACTTCCGTCGCTCTCGTCCGGGCCAAACAACACCGCGCCAGGAGCAGCTCCTCCCATCGCCAACCGCTTCTTGCGCCTGGCCTGCACCCAGTTGGCGAATGTGCCGTATTGCACCCCCGTCATCCGGCAGAACGCCGCGCCGCTCAGTCCACTCTTCTCGAATTCATCCAGCAGCGCCTCGCGGCGATCCACTGGCATTCTTACACGGCCAAGGCCGTCGCATTTTAAAATCGTTGGCTCTTCTGTTGTATCTATCGGAGATGTCATAGAGGCCTATCCTCTGACATCTCCAATACCGCTGGCTAGAGGCGCTCCGGCTTACGCTTACCCCCGGACGCAGCGAGCCACGCGCGAAAAAGCGACGCGCGAAGAACTATAAGCTGCTCAGCAAACCACGCGCGCAAACCGGTAACCTGCCACGACGTAATCGCCCGAAATCCAAACAGCCTAAATCGCTCTTATCTTAGCGCCATTCCAGCTTGACACCAAGAAAACCCCCAGAATGGCCCACAAAACACCGAAGATATTTCGGCAATCCATTATGTGGTTCTATGTTCTATAGGCCTACCAGCATTTGCAAAACCTCCTTTTGTGGAGCGGCCTCCCCTTTTATCGCGTCTAATGTCCGCTTCGCATGTTCTATATTAATGTGATAACCCGTATGCGCCAACGCAGATGAAGCCCAAGAAAATAGTTCTGGGGTATTTAACACTGATTCTGGATCGTCATTGACAATCTCCGGGACTCCAAATCTGAGCCCTTCTGGCTCAAAAGGAACGACGAAAGGCGCCTTCTTCACAAATGAGTAATCCTTTTGTAGTAACAGCGGCAGTAGGCCGGCTGCGGGGAAGTTCAATTGAGCTACGTACATATGTTTACCTGCGCCCAATTCGATGATCCAAAATGAAATCGGATAATTCGCTGGCATGCCTTTGCGACTGCTTCTGAGGAACTTTTCCAAGGGAACAAATCTATCGGGCCCTACGGAACCGGGAGCTTCCTTCGTAAGCATGATTGCGGTGCATCTGCCAAAAGCCAACTGCTTGCGCTCCGCAATCAACTCCAGCCCGACACCGTGAAATACCGCGTTGTAAGAAGAGTTATAAAAATCAATGTACTCAGCCAGAAATTTTGCCAGCAGGACGCGTCGAAACGGTTTTGAGTCAGTATCGTGGTAGAGATCTAGGATATTCTCAAAACGGGCGCAATTACAACCATCGTATATCCTCTCCAGCAGCGCCGCTTCATGCTCTTTAGAGTCACGCGCTATATATTGAGAAGCAAAGTAATCCTGCACTGACTTATGCGCCCACCTATAATGCTGACCTTCTCTGTTAAATAATGGAACGGTCGTCACCAAGTCGACGAGGAATTCAGTCGGCTGAAACAGGATGGAATTATTTCGCTCCCTGGCTCCCTTGACAAAAGCCGTGAGCTCCTCTCTATCGTATTCAATCTTTCCGGCCTTCGCGCTCGTAAAGCCGATATCCCTCATGATTAGGTGAAAATCATCAATGTCAAGCCCGCAACACTTTTTGCGTACGAACGCGCCTTTTGTCGCGTCATGCATGTCAAAAAGAGCGTCGAACACCTGACGATAGAAAATATGCTTTTTGAAGGGAATTTCCGTTGGCTTGTATGTGTATGCTTTAAAAAGGAGTGATACGAGCATCGGGTTTACTAGAAGATCCTTTAGCTTCTCGAAACGTGCCCTGTCGTCTAACGCCTTGATGAGGGCGTCCGCATACTCTTGTGTCTCATCATATTTCCGGAGTAGGGAATAGGCTTCTTTCCTGGTAAGTGGCTTTATGGTAAATTCCCGGAATTCACCGAACGAAGCCAAAGCGGTCTCGTGCCTCGACGCTATTATAAACCAATTGGAAAACGCTTTTGAGATGAAGTCTTGAATGTCTTCCGTCACTTTTCGGCGTTCGTCAAAAGCGACCTCGTCAAAGCCATCTAAAAAGAATACGAAATTGCCTGAGGTTATCAGCTGCAGTAAGAGATCTCGGTTAAATGGCTTATCGATGGGGCACAGATCATCGTAGAGTTTTTTGAGTAGCGCGTTCGCTGAACTCAAGGTCCGTAGTTCGACAAAGAGCGGAATGCGACCGCTATTACTTATTGCGCATAGGAACAAATGTTTCAGAATAGTTGACTTCCCCATCCCGGCGGTATCGGTTATTATCACGCGTTTGAATGCTGGAACGAATCGTGCGTCCCAATCGGTCAATCGAAAGCTCTCTTGCGCCGGACCGCTTGAATAAATTGTCAGGGGGACGTATAAATCGAGAAGCCGCTTTTGCTGGCTCCCGAAAACAAGTGTGTTCATGTACGAAAGCTTTCCATACATACGGAGCAGGTAATCTTTAAATGCGTCCTGAATTTTGGTTCGGTCGAGATTCTTTCGTGTGTGTTTTTCCTTCAGTAATCTTTCAATTTGCGGCGCTAATATTCTCTCGACCGCCGTCTCAATACCTTTTTTGACAAGTGGTTCGATTACTGTTACTGCGGCAGCGGTCATCATGAGGTTGGTAGTTTTTTAAGTGTTTCTTTGTGATCCTATAGCCGGGAACCTGTGGAGAGGTCGAGCTTTTATCACGTTCGGAAACCACCGTATCCGGCCACCGCCGCAGAAAGCCCCAGTGCCATATGAGGAGTGAAGAGCTGACCAAAAAAATGAACAGCGCTTCCGTTTCGGCATAGAGCCCCATCCTGAAAATGTCCGCCATGGTGGCGAATCCGCACGCGCAGGCGAACGCGCCGAGGCGGGAGAGCAGCGCGCGGGAGTAGCCGTAGATCACCAACGTTGTCAGGAGCGTGGCAACAACGGAGTGGAAACGAACCGCGCCTTCGCTCCAGGAGCGCAATGCAAGGCAAGTGACGGCGATGGCCCAGTTCTGAAAGGGAGGCCGAATAAGAAATGCCTCCCCTTGCGCGGCGCGGTACAATCCAGTCGCCGGATTGAACCATCTCCGAAGCGATCAGCGCGCGTGTGGACTCTTCGCCGCGGAGGGGCAGGCTGCCGACCCGCAAGAAGTAACCCGCCAGCACCAGCACAACCAGGGCAGGAATTTCCCATTCGCGCCACCAACGCAATGCCGGCGCGGCTTTCAAAGAAGGTGCGGCATCAGCGGAGAGCATGAACTGGCGGGCGGAATTTTCAAGAAGCGAGGGTATTTATCAAGCGGTCAAGGGTCACGGTTTTTCATAGGGTGTAGAGTAGGCATCAGTCTCGGGGTCGTTCTCACATTCAAAAGAGAATCCGTTTCCTTATCCTGGACGCCGCCGCCGCGATCTACCGGTCGCTCTTCACCTACCCTCAGCCGGTGGCATGCTGAGCGGGATTTCGGTTGCGGGGGAACGAACGGACGCCCCGGCGAGGCTTCCCTACTCCAGTTCGGCCTGCGGCCTTTGGGGGGGGCCAGCGTTTGACACAAACGCCCTACAGTTCTGGCCTTCGGCGGTTGGGGGGAGGATTACGGAGGATGCCGGGTGTGATTGAAAGTGGTGCCACGGTCAGGCGGCCTTGCGGAGAGGCCAGAAGGAGTTCCAGGCTCCGTTGACACGCAGCACGCGAAGTTGCGCCATGGCGTCTGCGTGAGGAGCCAGCCAGTGGATGCCTCCTGTCGCGGGAAGGCAGTTGACAGGAGAGCCGGAGAAGGCTATGCATTCCCCCCCAAACGCAGGCGAACTTTATGGCAAATTCTGAAATCATCCTCATCGAAAACATTCCGGGACTCGGCGCTGAGGCCGATGTGGTAAAGGTGAAAGCGGGATACGCGCGAAATTTTCTGATTCCGCACGGGAAGGCATATGAAGTGACGCCTGTGACGATGCGGAAGCTGAATCACCTGAAGGCGAAGCGGGCAGAGCGTGAAGCAAAGGAACTAAACGACGCGGAAGAGATCGCCCGAAAAATCAACAAGCTGAAGATCACCATGCTGCTGGAGACTGGCGAAAGCGGAAAGGCTTTCGGTTCCATCACGTCCAAGGATATTGCCGAGCGCATACAGTCAGAACTGGGCGGCGCGGAATTTGACCGCTCCACGATCGTGCTGGAGCGCCCGATCAAAGAAACAGGCGCGCATGAAGTGCCGATAAAGCTGCATTCCGACGTTACGGCGAAGCTGAACCTCACGGTAAAATCCAGGGCGGAGGCGGAAGCGAAACAGGAAACGGACGCCCCGGGGGCGAGCGGCGACCAGAGCTTCAAGGCGAAGCCGAAGGCGCGTCACGCAAAATAGGATAGATGGCTCGCGAGGCTTCAGGTAGCGCGTCTGCCAAGCCCGATAAAAAGAACGGGGAACGGAAGGATGGGAACCTTCGAGGGAACGTCACTTACTTACCAGATGTTCACAGGTTACTCCCACAAAGCCCTGACGCTGAACAAGGCGTTTTAAGCTCGATCCTCCTCTCACCCAAAGAGGTGATGGGTTTGTGCGTTGAGAAGAACATCGAGGCCGATTCCTTCCATATTCCCGCGCACGCGACCATATTCGCGATCCTTCGCGAGCTGTGGGATGCTAACAAGCCGGCGGACTTTGTGATTCTGACGCAGGTGCTCAGGGATCGGAATCTTCTGGATCAGGTAGGCGGATCGGCGTTTTTAACGCAGTTATTCACATTCGTTCCGACGGCGACAAACGCGGCCTATTACATCGAGATCATCCAGGAGAAACAAACCCTCCGGAGGATCATCAATACATGCACAGAATACGCCGCCCGATCGTATGATGAACAGGAAGAGGTGCATGACCTCCTAGACCGGGTGGAGCAGGAAGTGTTCGCCATCGCGAAGGATCGCTTCCGATCGAGCACCCCTGAGTTAAGGGTTGAGGTGATGAACGCGCTCGACTCCATCGAGAAGCTGTATGAGCGGAAGGGGGGAATCACAGGCCTGGCAACGGGCTTTACGAAGCTGGATCAGATGACGGACGGGTTGCATCCGGCGGAGATGATTGTCATCGCCGCGCGGCCGAGCATGGGAAAGACAGCGCTGGCAATGAACATTGTAGAGCACGTGGCGTTGATCGGAAAGCATCCGGTAGCGGTGTTCAGCCTTGAAATGAGCACCAATCAACTGGTGCAACGCCTCCTGTGCTCACGCGCAAAGGTCAACCTGTCGAAGGTGCGGGACGGATTCCTTGCGGAAGGCGATTTCCGAAATCTCACGACCGCCGCCTCCAAGCTGGCGGACAGCAAGATTTACATCGATGACACGGCAGGACTCAGCATTTTGGAGTTAAGAGCAAAGGCGCGCCGATTTGCATCGCAAAATGACATCAAGCTCGTCGTCATTGATTACCTGCAACTACTGAAGTCCACGTCAAAGCGCGCGCAGGATAACAGACAGTTGGAAATAGCGGAGATTTCATCCGGGGTAAAAGGCCTGGCGAAGGAACTAAAAATACCCATCCTGGTGCTGGCCCAATTGAATCGGCAACCGGAAGCGCGATCAGGAGGCAAGCCCCGTCTGAGCGATTTGAGGGAATCGGGTTCCATTGAGCAAGATGCCGACGTGGTCGCGTTGCTGGTGAGGGCGGAGGTCTATGAAGAAGACGAGGAAGAGCGCAAGGAGAAGGCTGGCGAAGCGGAGTTGATCATCGCCAAGCAGCGAAACGGGCCTATTGGCGAGGTGCCGCTCACGTTTTTGAAGGAGTTTACCCGTTTCGAAGACCGGGCGATGGCGCGCGCGTGAAGCTGGCGCTGGCTTCGCTGCTGCTTTGGCTCCTCCTCTTGTCTCTCCCATCCTCAACAGCTTTTGCCGGGACGCCCCGGTCCAAGCCGAAGTGTCCCGTGGTGCTTGTGCATGGCTATCTGGATACAGCCGTTAAACTCCAGAAGATGGCGAGCTTCCTGCGGGCAGCCGGATGGACGGTATTCACGCCGACGCTGTCGCCGAGCAATGGCGCGGTGAGATTGGAAGAACTTGCCGCGCAACTTGAGACCTACATCGAAGCGCGCGTTGCAAAGAGCCAGGAAGTTGATTTGGTGGGGTTCAGCATGGGGGGGCTGATCTGTCGCTACTACGCCCAAAGACTCGGCGGCATGCAGAGGACGCGAAAGCTCATCACCATCGCATCGCCGCATCATGGAACGCTCACCGGTTACGCGAGCGGTCGACCTGGCTGCCGACAGATGAGACCGGGCAGCGCGTTCCTGGCGGATCTAAACAAGGACGCGGCGTCGCTCGGGAAGCTTGATTTCACCACAATCTGGACGCCGCTGGATCTGATGATAGTTCCCGCCACTAGTTCCCGGCTTGGGATTGGAAAAGAGGTCGTGCTCTGGCTGCCTGCTCACCCTTTGATGGTTCTTAGCTCGGTGGGGTGGAGAGCTGTGGCGTCGGCTTTGGCGGAATAGCGCCTGCGGGCGTGTTGCTGCGGATGCCAGTCGCTCTTTGGCGCGCTCAATACGCTGAGGGTTCTAGCCCCCGGCTACGAAGCGGACCAACTCCAGGCGGTCGCCGGCACGGAGAGAGGTTGCGGCCCACTCATCGCGGAGAAGGGCTGTTCCGTTGTGCTCGACGAGGAGTGTTTGAGGAGGCAGGCGGAGGGTCTCGACCAGAGAGGCGACGTCGGCTGCAGTGGTGTCACGCCTCTCGCCATTCACCCATAGGGCCACACTAGCGTCGCTCATTTACTTGCAAAGTATTGCCTGATCCCAATCCTTCCAGACGGGCTCCAAACCCCGTCGGCGAAGCATCGCGGCGACCGTACGCGGAGAGCGGGTGTCGGCAATCTCGAACTGCTCTTCGGCCAATGCATCGGGAGGGGCGCTTGTTTGGGGTATCTGCTTTCCACGGACTGTGAGATGGAGGGAATCCCTGCCCTGCCCTGTGTAGCCGCCGGGTTCGGTGTGGCTGCCGGCACTCATCATGGTGACGCCAAAAGTGATGAGCTGGTCACGCAGCGCGGCTGGTTCCCGCGTGCTAAGGACGATGCCCACCTCGGGAAAGGTGAGTCGGAGGGCGCATATAAGTTGCACGTATTCGCGGTCTGGAAGGGCGAACCGGGGTTGAAAGCCGCCTGCTGCGGGACGCAACCGGGGAAGGCTGACCGTAAATTGGGCTTTCCAGCATTTCTTAAGCAAAGAGTCCAGATGCGCGGCGAGAGAGAGTGCTTCCTGCTCCCATTCCCACAGACCAAAGAGAGCGCCGATCCCAATCCGGCGAAATCCGGCAGCGCAGGCGCGTTCCGGACACGCCAGCCGCCAGTCGAAATCCCGCTTCGGGCCAGAGACGTGCAGTTGGGCATATGTAGCGCGGTGGTATGTCTCCTGGTACACCACCAAGCCTTCAGCGCCCGCCCGGACGAGAGGAATATAGTCGGCCGTTTCCATGGGCCCGACTTCCAGCGAGATGGCAGGCACTTCGGCGGCAAGGGCAGCTACGCAGCGTTCCAGGTAGCCGCTGGAAACAAACTTCGGATGTTCGCCAGCAACGAGGAGGATGTTGCGAAAGCCTTCCTTGCAAAGATGCCGGGCTTCGCGAAGAACCTGATCAATCTCGAGGGTGACGCGCAGGATGGCATTTTCGCGGGAGAAGCCACAATACTGACAGGAGTTGATGCATTCGTTGGAAAGGTAGAGGGGGGCAAAGAGCCGCATGGCTTTGCCAAAATGGGCGCGGGTGAGCGCTTGAGCGGCATGCGCCATCTCTTCGAGCCGCGCATCGGAGACAGGGCGCAGCAAGGTCGCGAAGCGAGAGACAACCGAAGATGAATGAACAGCGAAAGACATTCGGGAAAGTTCCTGCTGAGACACTAAGAGGAGAGCGCGGTGTTGTAAAATGGCGAGACTTCACTTGCAGCGCATGTATATTTCGCCGGAAACGTTTACATGAATTTGACACTGCTGAAGTCCAAGATTCACCGGGCTGCCGTAACAGGGGCAAGCCTGGACTACGAAGGGAGCATGACCATCTCGGCTGATCTGGCTGAACGGGTTGGATTGCTGCCATACGAGAAAATCCTGGTGGGAAACATGGCCAACGGAGAGCGGTTCGAGACTTACGTGATCTACGGCGAGCGGGGAGAAGGCCAGGTGCAGTTGAACGGGGCAACGGCCCATCTCGGGAAGATCGGCGACCGGATCACGATCATGAATTTCGCTTCGTATTCTCCGGAAGAGGCAGCCCAACATCGGCCGCGCGTAATCGTGATGAACGAAAACAACGAGGTTGTGCGCGCCGAAGCGAGTTATTCAGACATGAAGAAAGTGACAATTCCGTGAACTCCAACACCTTGCACCAAATTCTGGCCCAGCCTTTTACTTGGGGCGCGGGCCTCGGGTTGATCTTCGCCGCGATCGTTTTCTATCGTTACCTCCAGCTTGGCTCCGAGATGAAGCGATACAAGCGACATCTGAGCGACAAGCTGGAGATCGAGGCGGAGTCGATCAAGCGGATGCGTCAGGAGCAGGAGAGTCTGCGCAAGGAGAACGAGAATCTCCGGGTAAAAGTAGCAGCGCTGAACGAGACGCCGGACCGGAAGGTGCTGCGCGACATCGAGATCTACGCGCGGGCCGAGAAAAGGATGCTGGTGTCGGTGCCAGGTTTCGCGCCGGCGTGGGAGAACGCGAAGAGTTCCGCGCTGGAGGAACTGGGCGAGGAAGAATCAGGACGGAGCATCCCGAAGCGGGTGTTCGCGAAGCTATTCGCGCCGAACCGCAAAGAGGACGCGGAGAAGGCTCTGCCGGATATGCATTCTTCGTCCTAGCAACTAGCGCGCGGCATTGAGAGCAGGCGGCTCCTGGAGCGAAGTAGATGAGGGCTGTTTCACGGGGAGATCGGCAATAAGGCTGGTGCGGCTCCCCGTCTGGAATGGACTTGGTCCGAAGCCGGCGCGCCGCATTGCTATACCGGCCTCCGGATTTGCCATAAACCAATTCCAAACAGAACCGCTGCGAAGGTTCTCAGCCATAATGACGCTGATGCCTACGTCTATGCCTATGACGTTGGGAGCACTCCATCCGGTCATGGGATTGAACGCGTCGCAGAAACCATACGGCCCCCAGATTTTGGCTCCAAAGCGCTCCCGCATATTTTGCAGGGTGACCGTGCAATTGGCCGGATCGAACGGCAGGGAACCGGCAACGGCGCAAGGAACCACGGTGCCATCGGGTTTAGGGTAAAACTCCGACTGCGGGGGACCGCCCCATGCATTATACCCGCCGACGAGGTTGGAGGCGGTGGCTCCCCACATTGTCTCACTATACGTAGGGTATTGCTTGCCCTGATCCATGCAAAATTCCCGGTTGGCCTCGGTGGCGAGGACTGAATTGATCCAGTAATCGGCGTAGGCATCCGAACGCCCGCGGAAATCAAACCACGCCTGCGAATACTGATGTGTGAATAGCGGCGGAGACGCGATGAAATGCTTGCCGCGGTATTCAATGAGCGGGTCACGCTGCCATGCCTGCCAGCATTTGGGGTCGAGCGGGTGGGAAGGCGAGCCCAAGCCGAGCAAGTAAAGCACCATCAATTCGCAGTATTGGTTCCACCTCTGGAGCATAAAGCCCCCCTCCGGAGACCAGCCCATCGAGGAACTTACACCGCCGTTCAAGCTCCACGGCCAGTCCACCCGTTCGTAAATTTCAGTGGCAGAGGCCTTGATGTCTCGATCTTCAAAGAAAGCGCGAGCGGTGAGGACGCCCGCCATTAGCAATGCCGTATCAATGAACGAAAGTTCGCATTGCCAGGCGCGCTGACATGTCGCCTTGTCCATGAAGTGGTAGTAGAAGCCGTGCTCAGTCTGCGCCACGTTCAAGAGCGACCCCAACGCGCGGCGAACCTGCGCGGCGGCGGCTTCCTGCTGGATCCATCCTTGCTGGACACCGATGCAGAGGGCCGTGAGACCGAAACCTGTGGCGGCGGAGCTGGCGATGTTACTGACGGCTGTGCCGTCGGCGTAAGCGCTATCCGACACAAGGCCGGTGCGCGGGTCGGCGGCATCCACGAAATAGCGAACGCCGCAGCGTTCCATATCCACCAGAAGGGAGTCGCGATGATCCATGGCGGCCATACTCGAGACCGCTTTGGAGATTGTCGGCCTGAGGAGATACGAGCCGCCGAGACAGCCGGCCTGCATCAAAAATCGACGGCGGCTTACCGGAGCTCCAAGTTTCCCTTGGTCGAGCGAGGCTTTTCGGGGGTTAAACACAAATGTATGCGCGAGGCAGAAGCGTTCGGACGCAGGCACGCATGCCAGCCATCCGCCAACAGAGAATGATGAGAGTGCCACGACAGGCTGGGCGCGCTCCGTTGCGGCGGCGGCAACGCGCTTTCAGCGATGTCCAAGAGACGATTGTGTAACAACGCTAGATTACTTCCGTAGCGGGAATGAGTCAACCGAGGTAGGCGGGCATCTCTGATGTACAGAGCTTCAGCTTAATCCGTGCCTGCTGATGCCATGGCGCCCCAAGTGGAAGCCACTGCTATATTCCTTACCAGCAGCGCGGTTGCGTCAGACCGTCACACCCATGCTCGAAAGGAGACGTTTCTGCTCAGTCACGAGAGTCGCAATACCTGATTTGCCCAAGCTCACGAGAGAGGCAAACTCCTGATCGGAGAAGGTTGCTTCCTCGCCGGAACCTTGCACCTCCACGAACTGGCCCTCTTCCGTTAGAACAACATTGAGATCAACGCTGGCAGCGCGATCCTCTTCATAATCCAAATCGAGGAGAGGCACCCCGTCGACGACGCCGGCACTCACCGCAGCAACAAAATTTTTGACGGGTGATTTACTGAGGAGCCCATTTTTCAGAAGCGTCTCACATGCAAGCGCAACCGCCACGCACGCGCCAGTGATGGACGCCGTGCGGGTGCCTCCATCCGCTTGCAGGACATCGCAATCCACACAAAGGGTTCGCGGCCCGAGCAGATCGAGATCAATAACGGCCCGAAGAGAGCGGCCAATGAGCCGCTGAATCTCGACGGTTCGCCCATCCAGCCGGCCTTTCGCGATATCCCTCTGCTTGCGGCCCACAGTCGAGTAAGGGAGCATGGAATACTCGGCAGTGAGCCAGCCACCCGAGACCTGCTGCTCTTTCATCCACCGCGGGACAGTCTGCTCAATCATGGCGCAGCAAATGACTCGTGTATTCCCCGTGGCGATGAGCACCGAACCGGTAGCGTGCGGGGCGATACCCGGCGTGAAGTGCAAAGGCCGGAGTTGATCGGCGGCGCGATTATCGTGTCTGGGCATCGCGGAGGAGTATCAGAAGAATGCGGTGGAGAGAAGGGATTACCGGCGCGCCATCGGCCTAATTAGACGAAGACGCAGAGGAGGCCGCGGAAGCATCCCGCCTACGCGGTTTCTTCCAACAAGCCCGCCGTCAAACCACGCAGCGCGAGAGCCCGCTTCACAGTATCGATAAGCCTGTTGGCGGCGAAAGGCTTGGTGAGATAGTCGAAGGCTCCCAGTTTCATCGTGCGGACGGCAGTGGAGACTTCGTCGTTTCCAGAGACGATGACGATGCGCACGTCGGCGTAGCGTTTCCGCATAAGGGTGAGGCATTCAATGCCGGTCTTCCCTGGCATGGCAAGATCCAGCAATACGACGCCGATGCCCTCGTGTATCTTAGCCATGGCTTCCTCGCCGTCCGCTGCCTCCTCCACATCGAAGCCGGCGCTTTCAAGCTGCAGCCTGAGGAGTTCCCGCATCTGCTTCTCATCCTCAGCGACAAGGATGAGTGGTTTAGTCTGCGGAGGCAGAGGGATGATCTTGCCTTCGCTGTCTTGCGGGATAAGCCGAGGCGCCGCTTCGAGTTTCTCAGCTATGACGGCGGTGGATTCCCTTCCGAACCGGCGCACCACAATGTCGCCGATGAATCCGACTGCCAACAGGGGCAGAGTGCATGTTGCAAGCGTGATCGCGGCGACCGCCATTGCCAGCGCGACCCTGGGATTGAGACCCGGCACCGCGGAGCCAGCCATTATCGCCACGGCCATCAAGAAAGACGCAACAGCCAAGCCACCACACAAATGCAGAGGGCGTTCACGGAAGTGATCGAGGAAATAAACACCCATCATTTCCTTGAACCACCGCCAGGACTCCTTCAAGCAGTGCTCCGTGCGTCGAAAGCGACGGGGGTGATGCGTGATGACGATCTCCGCGGATTTAAAACCTTTCGCGCTTGCAAGGGACGGCAGAACGCGGCGCATCTCGCCTTGTAACGGAAGGCTGCCAAGGACTTTGGAGCGGTAGCATTTGAACCCGCATTGATGATCGTGCAAAGAAGTGCCGCAGAGTGAACTGAGCATCCTGTTAACCACGGCGCCCGCCAGCGCGCGATGCCACGGCTCGACGCGAGAAAGTCGCCAGCCGCAAACCATATCGAAGCCCATGTCGATCTTTGCCAGGAAGAGCGGTATGTCCGCCGGGTCATTCTGGGCATCGCCATCCATGGTGAAAACGAGGCTGCCCCGAGCGGCGCGCAAGCCAGTGGCGAGGGCATCCGCTTTACCACAGTGCTTAAGGAAACGAAATGCGACGACGCTGCCGGGATGTTCCTCCGAAAGATTCTGGATGGCCTCCCAGCTTCCGTCACTGCTCGCGTCATCCACGAATATGACCTCGAACTTCCGCGCAAGGTCGCGCATCTGAGTCGAAATCTGCTCGAAGACTTCGCGAAGCGTGGATTTTTCATCCCTGACCGGGATTACGAAACTAATAAGGTCGGCAGGCATAGCGCGTAGCCCTTGGAGGGAGCACGTCTGATGCCATGGAGGCGCCGCTTCAGCGGCAGCGCGCTACTGACGCGCCAGGTACCATTCGTAGGTGCTCGCGATGCCCTGACGGAGAGGGATGGCGGGCGCCCAGCCAAGTCCGCGAATCTTGTCGATGGAGAGGAGCTTCCTGGGTGTTCCGTCGGGCTTCGTCTTATCAAAGGTGAGGGTGCCTTTGAAACCGACGATCTCGCAAATCATTTCAGCCAATTCCAATATGGTGACATCTTCGCCGCAGCCAATGTTCACAATTTCCGGGGAGGTGTATTTTTCCAGGAGGAAGCAGCAGGCGGCGGCAAGATCATCCACATGGAGAAACTCGCGCCGGGGGGAGCCGGTGCCCCAGACGACCACCTCACTCACTCCGTCCCGCTTTGCCTCATGGATCTTGCGAAGGAGAGCGGGGAGAACGTGGGAACTGTTCAGGTCGAAGTTATCACCCGGACCATACAGGTTTGTAGGCATGGCGCTGATGAAGACGTCTCCATACTCGCGGGCATAGGCCTGGCAAAGCTTGATGCCGGAAATCTTCGCAATGGCGTACGCTTCGTTTGTGGGTTCGAGGAGGCCAGAGAGCAGCGACGACTCCTGGATCGGCTGGGGCGCGAGCTTGGGATAAATGCAAGAGCTGCCAAGAAAGAGCAGTTTTTCGACTTTGGCAGCGTGCGCTGACTCGATAATGTTGTTCTGGATCTTCATGTTATCGAGCAGAAACTCGACAGGCATATCGTTGTTTGCCTTGATGCCTCCCACCTTCGCGGCGGCGTCCACCACGATTTGCGGGCGGGTTTCCATGAAGAAATGCCGGACTGCCTGAGAATCCATGAGATCCAGTTCCTGCCGCGCGCGGGTGATGACGTTTTGGAAGCCTGCGGCTTCCAAGGCACGCACGACTCCGCTGCCCACCAAACCACGATGCCCAGCGACGAATACTGTTTTATCTTTCATTTGGGGAGAGACTCATACAAAGGAAGGATCGGAGCAAAGCAAGAAACGGGAAAATTTTTGGCGCTTGGAATTCCCGCGGGAGGCGCTTCCAAGCCTGCGATAACTCCCACGCATCCGGATGCCGGGCTTAATTTTGCATCCCCAGACGCATCAGCGCCCGATCTTTAAGAAAGGAACTCCTACTGTTCCTAATGTACCATGAAGACACGTGGATTCGGACCCTCACAGAGACGTGTCTCAGAAATTGGCCTGGGATGCTGGCAGATCGGGGGCGGGGATTGGGGGAGCCTGGACGAAGAGCTCGCCATCCAGATTCTTACGACGGCAGTGGCAAGCGGGGTGAGCTTTTTTGATACGGCGGACGTCTATGGCGAGGGGCGGAGTGAATCGCTCATCGGCAAATTCCTGAAAGGCGGCACGGAGCCGATCTTCGTAGCGACGAAGTTGGGCCGCGGCGGAGGCATGTATCCGAACAACTACACCGAATCCGGCGCGCGAGCAGCGACGGAGGCTTCACTGGCGCGGCTCGGTGTCGGCTCGCTGGATCTCACGCAGTTGCATTGCGTTCCGGTGTCGGTGTTGCGAGAGGGCAAGATCTTTGACTGGCTGCGAAAGTTCCAGCAGGAGGGAATGATCAAGCAATTCGGCGCGAGCGTGGAATCGATGGAAGAGGCCCTCGTGTGTTTGGAACAACCGGGCCTCGCTTCACTGCAGATTATTTTCAATATCTTTCGGCAGCAGCCGATCAAGGCTCTCTTTGACGCCGCGGCTCACAAAGGGGTCGCTATCATCGCGCGGCTGCCGCTCGCCAGTGGGCTGCTTGCGGGGAAGATGACGAAGGCTACACGCTTCGCCGCAGAAGATCATCGCAGTTACAACAAGGATGGCGAGAAGTTCAACGTCGGAGAGACATTCGCCGGCATCCCCTTTGACAGGGGAGTAGAGTTGGCGGACGCCCTGAGACCTCTGGTTCCAGCGGGAATGACAATGGCGCGCATGGCACAAAGGTGGATTCTTGATCATGACGCGGTGTCAGTCATCATCACTGGCGCGAGCAAACCGTCGCAGGTGGTCGAAAACGCGGCCGTTTCAGAGTTGCCGCCTTTAGCAGATCTCCTCCATGCCAAGCTGGAGGAGTTTTATGAAGGCGAGGTGGCCCCTCACATCCGGGGGCCCGTTTGATCAGCCGGAGCGAACCGAACCAATCATCCAGAGGCCTGCCAGGAAAAAGAGACAGCCAAAAGCGAAGTCGTGTTGAAGGGCGTCATCAAAGCCCCGGGACCAGTGAGTACCGACTGACCCATAACTCCAGGAGGCCATAGACCGTGAGAGCGGCTCCCAACATCCGCACCCATAGTCTAACGACGCGCATGGAGGTTGGTGTCCGGGTTTAAAAACTGGTCCATTGATTGACAGTCTCAAGGTTGATTTGCAGCACAACGCACGCCACCCCCTGGACTTCAGACGCGGAGAGGCTTGTCTTGCTGAAAAGACTGCTTTAGATACTATGCCTTTTCCGTGCGCCCCCTTTCACTCTGCTTTCTGCTCCTCGCCACCGGTTTTACGACAGCTTCCGCTGTGATCTCCGTGGATATCGATCTCCAGGATCAGAAGGCGTACCTGCTTCAGGACGGACGCGCGGTCTATGAGACTCATATCTCAAGCGGGCGTCCGGGACACCGAACACCTACAGGGACTTTCAAGGTCCTGCAGAAGGATTTGAATCACCTTTCGACTCTCTACGGAAAGATTGTGGACGAGGATACGGGCGATGTCCTCGTGCGAGACGCAGATTCCGAGATGGAAGTGCCTGAGGGAGGTGTCTTTGTCGCGGCGCCGATGAAGTTACTTTCTGCGGTTTGACGGAGCGACGGGGATGCATGCGGGAATCGTCCCAGACTATCCTGCTTCACATGGCTGCGTCAGGTTGCCGCGCGCCATGGCAATGCGCTTTTTCGACATCGTTCCGCTGGGCGCGCAAGTGCGCGTGTATGGCATACCTCCAGAACGAGGAGCGCCGCATCATCCCGCTCCAAAGCCGCTGCTCCAGCCGTCCCCCACCCCTGCTGGGCATTGGGTTTTCCCATTTTTCTTTGTCCACGCCCCAGCAGCGGCATCGCCATCCCCCACGCCGTCCACCGCTCGGCCAGCGCCGAACTGACCCGGGTCAGCGGGCGAGGCTGACCTGGATTCCTGAGAGCTTCCACGTTGGCAGGTCGTAGGTATAAGTTAGATCAAAACGCACTTGCGCCGGCGAGGCTGGATAAAAGCCATGGGCCAGTAATCGCCCTTCCGCATCGATGTGAGGTTCGGAATCGAAGACGGGATCAACATCCTTGATCGAGGAAATATCGACCCTCTTATCGATGAACGGTTGAAACAGAGCATCCATCTGCCGCTTGGATAATTTGTCCTGCCAGCTTTTAGGAAGGCTGTTGAAGAACGCGCTGAAGTCCTTCGTCTGAATAGCGCTGTTAAAGATCAGAAGCGAGTCTTTGACGAGCTTCTTCACCTCCGAAAGCGGAGGCGCGCTCTTTTTGAATACGTTCGTTGGGTCCTGCGCGGGAAGGAGGCTGAATTTGTTTTCCATCGGGATGACATCCCCAGTGGCCTTCGTCCGCAATGAGAAGAGTTTCCATTCGCCCTCCTGCTTCAACATAGTCATCAACACAGGCGCGCGCGCCCCGTCCGTGGAAATGATCTCGCCTTCGAAGTTCGCCTCATCTCCCTTCACCACCTCCCATGTCCAAGAGCAGTATTGGAATCTATCCAGCTTCAGATCGCGGAGCACCTGGCTAAAATGATCCAGGCTCTGTGTTGCCTTGAACGAGAAAGACGCGCTGTCGTACGCCTGCTGGATCTGCCCTTTTTTGACGAGGTCGAAAAAGCTGGCGGCGGCGGCGGCGCGGATCCGCCGGACGCGAGCATGCGCCGATCACGACCGCCGCAGCGACAGAACACAGGATTCGGAGACAATACTGACGCTGCCCGACGCGAGCCTGTCCCAGCGTCATTCAGTTCCGACTGCTAATATCCAGCATTCTGCGGATGGGAAGCTCGGCACGAAGGCGCACCGCCTCAGGCAGGATGATCTCCGGGGCGAGGTTTAGCAGGCAATCATGAAGCTTTTCCAACGTATTCATCTTCATAAAACGGCAGTCGGCGCAGGCACAAGTGTCGGTCGGCCCGGGAATGAAGGTCTTATGAGGAATCTCGCGTCTTAGACGGTGGAGCATGCCCGATTCTGTAACGATGATGAACTCCGACGCGGGAGAATCGCGGCAATATGAGATCATTTTTTCCGTTGAGCACACTTCATCCGCAAGGAGGCGGACGGCATACGCGCATTCTGGATGCGCGACCACTGGAGCTTCGGGGAACTCGCTTCGGATGCGGGAAATGCTGTCTCGCGTGAATTCCACATGCACGTAACAGTTCCCTTTCCAGAGGTCCATTTTCCTGCCGGTCCTCTCCATGACCCACGCGCCAAGATTCTGATCCGGAACGAAAAGAATGTTCCTATCAGCCGGCGTGGCCTCCACAATCTTGATCGCGTTGCCGCTTGTGCAGATGACATCCGACAACGCCTTTACGCCCGCGCTGCAGTTGATGTAGGCGATGACGTAGTAGTTTTTGTCCGCATGCTCGCGAAGATACGCTTCAAGCTTCTCTGCCGGGCACGATTCTGACAGAGAGCAGCCGGCGTCGAGATCGGGCAGGATGACTTTCCTCCCGGGATTCACGATTTTGGCGGTCTCCGCCATGAAATGCACTCCACAGAAGGCAATGACATCGGCATCCGCGCGGGCGGCCTGGTAGCTAAGACCCAGTGAATCGCCTACGAAATCGGCCAGATTCTGGATCTCCGCGCTTTGATAATTATGAGCGAGGATGACGGCGCGACGTTCGCGTTTCAGATCGAGGATCTCTTCCGCCAAATCGACGCCAGACACTAACATGCTGTATTATCGCACCGCTCACGCGGGAAGAACAGGTATTCCCTTCCCAATCCTGCCGAAGCCCAGCCTAAGCGGGCTTCTTCTTTTTGCCATCCGCGACGTGTGGACTGTCCTCCAGAGAAGCAATGTCAGCATCCACCATGATCTTCACGAGTTCTTTAAAGCGGGTTTTCGGCTCCCATCCCAAATGCTTCTTCGCCTTGGCGGGGTCGCCGATGAGTAGATCCACCTCCGCCGGGCGCTCATAACGAGCGTCATATTTCACAAATTCTTTCCAGTCCAGATTCGCGTGGGCAAATGCTTCTTCGACGAGTTCCTGGATGGTGTGGGTTTCGTTTGTCGCGAGAACGTAATCATCTGGGTTGTCCTGCTGGAGCATGCGCCACATACCTTCGACATACTCCGGAGCGTAACCCCAATCACGCTTGGACTCGAGATTGCCAAGAAAGAGGTCGGGCTGAAGGCCCTTTTTGATGCGGGCGACCGCTCGGGTCACCTTGCGGGTCACAAATGTCTCACCCCTGCGAGGGCTTTCGTGGTTGAACAGGATCCCGTTGCAGGCGTACATCCCGTAGCTTTCGCGATAGTTAACGGTAGCCCAAAACGCGTAGAGCTTGGCCACGGCGTAGGGACTGCGAGGCCAGAACGGGGTCGTCTCTATCTGCGGCACAGCCTGAACCTTCCCATAGAGTTCGCTGCTGGAGGCTTGGTAAAAGCGGGTTTTCACCCCGCTCTCGCGAATCGCTTCAAGGATGCGGATTGTGCCCAGGCCAGTGACGTCGCCAGTGTACTCGGGGATGTCGAAACTCACTCGCACATGGCTCTGAGCGCCCAGATGATAGATTTCGTCCGGCTTCAACTCGTAGATTAACTTCACCAGATTCACCGAGTCGGCCAGATCGCCATAATGGAGATGCAGTTGAACGCCATGCACGTGCGGGTCGGTATAGAGGTGATCTATGCGCGAAGTGTTGAAGGTGCTCGCTCGACGAATGATCCCGTGGACTTCGTAGCCTTTTTCGATCAGCAGGTCGGCCAAATACGATCCATCCTGCCCGGTGATCCCTGTAATAAGTGCTTTGGTCATAAACTTTCTAGTGAGATGGCATCATTGCCAGCATTTCGCCGGGATAATGCGGGGCAAACGGGCGTTGGTCAAGTGTCAGAAAACGCGCTGTTTTGTGTCGGACGCTCCAGTAATCGACGAAGGAAGGTGAAAGGAATTGAGAGGCGCTCCATCCTGAAGCGCGGGGCTTCCGCGGCGCTCTTGCCACGCTTGCGGAACTTTCCCCACTCCGATACCGTCGTCCCCAATGGCCACCCCCGGGTACAACCCTCCACGCAACGTCATCAACATAAACCTGCATCGTCCGCCGCTGGGCTGGATTGGAGCGGGTATCGCGGCGTTCTTCCTTTTGATGATCGCCTTTACTTCATATTACACCGTCGGGGCGGAGGCAGAGGGAGTGGTCCTCCGGTTCGGGAAATACTATAAAACCGTGCAACCTGGGCTGCACTTCAAGATGCCGTTGGGAATTGACGGGGTGACAGTGGTGCCGACGCGCCGCCAGTTGAAGCTTGAGTTCGGTTTTTCGACGCCAGGTTATTCAAATCCGGATCAGGTGAGCCAGGAGCAAGATGAGGAGAAGTCGATGGTAACGGGCGACCTGAATGCAGCGCTTGTGGAATGGGTCGTGCAATACAGGATCGAGGATCCCAAGCAGTATTTGTTCGACGTGCGCTCCCCGGGGGAAACATTGCGTGATCTTTCCGAAGCGGCGATGCGAGAGGTCATCGGCGACAGAACGGTGGACGAGGTCATCACCATCGGCAGGCAGGAGATCGAAGTGGCGGCACTCGCTCGCATGCAGGAACTCGCGACGCTTTATCATCTGGGCGTGAGAGTGGATCAAGTGCAGCTAAAAAATGTGAATCCTCCCGTGCAGGTCGAGGAGTCCTTCAACGAGGTAAACAAGGCGCAGCAGGATCGGGAGAACATGATCAATATCGCGAACGGCGAATACAACAAGGCGGTGCCAAGGGCGAAGGGTGAGGCCGATCAGATGATCCGTGGAGCGGAAGGCTACCGCTTCAAACGGGTCAACGAGTCAGAGGGAGACGTAGCCGGATTCAACGCGGTCTTCGCGCAGTATATCAAAGCCCCGGAGATCACCCGCGCCCGCATTTACCTGGAAACGATGGGCGATATTCTTCCCGGGGCAGGTCACAAACTCATCATCGATGATTCAATGAAGCAGTTGCTGCCTATCCTGCCCCTCTTAATGAACCAGGGGGTGTCGAAATGAAGCGCATGATCTTTTCCGCGGCTGGCGGGGCGGCGGTTCTCATCGTGCTGCTTTTCTTTGCCGGCGCTTTCTACACGGTCGATCAGACGGAGCAGGTCATCATCACGCAGTTCGGAGAACCAGTTGGGGACCCGATTGTTGAACCGGGCCTGCACTTCAAGATTCCTTTCATACAGACGGTGAACACGCTTGACCGCCGTTTCCTCGAGTGGGACGGCGCGCCCGTGGCAATTCCCACAAAGGACAAAACTTACATTCACGTGGATGCGTTTGGGAGATGGAGGATCCGCGACCCGAAGACTTACTTTGTGCGGTTGCACGATGAGCGCAGCGCGCAGTCCCGGCTGGAGGACATCCTAGGGAGCGAAATCCGCAACTCAATCGCGAAGCATGAACTCATCGAAATCGTGCGCACGGACAAGGATCGAAAACCACAGCGGGATGAAACACTAAAGGGCGGCCCCCAGGACGCGGCGACAATAGGAGAATTGCGTCCGATTCAGTATGGTCGGCTTAAGATTGAGGCTGAGATCATGACCGCGGGGGCGGGCAAGCTGGCTGATTTTGGAATCGAACTCCTCGACTTGAGAATCAAGCGGGTGAACTACAATCCCGATGTGCTCGAACGCATCTATCAGCGAATGATCAGCGAGCGGCAGCAGATCGCGCAACGTTTCCGCTCGGAGGGAGAGGGCGAAGCAGCGCGCATCGCGGGCCAGAGAGAGAGAGACCTGAACGAGATACAATCCACCGCTTACAAGCAGGTGGAACAGATCAAGGGTGAGGGAGATGCCAAGGCGTCCGAAATCTACGCGCGGGCTTACACCCAGAACCCACAGGCCGCTGAGTTCTACTCCTTCCTGAAAACGATGACTACATACCGCAAGGTGCTGACCAAAGATTCCCAACTTGTTCTCTCGACTGACAGCGACTTGTTTCGTCTGTTGAAGCGAGACACAGCCATGCCGAAGACTGAAAAGGCAGCGGCTCCGCTGCCATCTCCAACGCCGGACGCTGTTCCCTCGCCGTCTCCTAGCCCGGCTTCGGCGTTGCCCACGCCAAACTTCTAATCCGCGGCTTTGCGCCGCAGCCGACGCCCCTCCGACATGAGTTTCGCCGCTTTCATGAGGATCGGTCTTGCGCTCATGCTCGCAATGATTTCGACGCGCGCAAGCGGGGCGGAGCCTCCGCTGTATGCGGAACGCCAGCCGGTTCCCGCATCCTTCCCATGGATACAGGTGATCCTGGAGCATGTGCCTGTGCTGACACACGATCGCGGCGCGCGGTTGCCGATGATCCTCTGGGAACCAGAGCCCTCCGGCAACCTGACAATCCCGATCTACAAGGCGCTGCTGGCGCGGGGATTCGCTCAACATATCCATATGGATGAGACGATGATCCCCCAAGCGCTGGCCATGCAAAAAGCCGGATCGCCCGTCATCATGATGCAAGGAATCGCGGGAGTGTGGCCCGCTTCGGAGGCAGGCAACCCGAGGGATTGGGCGCACCAATTTGACGCCGGCTACACCAGTGCCGACCCCGTCCATGCGTGCCCTGGAATCACAAAAGGCTGGCAGATCAATGCGGATAAGATCCGGGCTACTCTTGGAAAGTTCAAAAGCGCGGGGGTAAAGGTGGACGCTGTGTGGATGGACTGGGAGGGTGATCCGCTCGGCGGACCGGAGCGTTACGAACAGGCGCTGCACTGCGCCCGCTGTCGGGCGACCCTCCCTGCAGAGGCATTACGCGGGCTGGAGCCATTCCGGGCGTATTGCTGGAGGCGCTACCTGGAACTGACGGGCGCCTACCTTGCCGCGCCTGTAGCAGACGTTTTTCCCGGATGCTCAACCACGAATTGGCGGGCGGCATTCTCCACTCCGCAACATCCGATCCATACATGGCCCGACCAGATTATCTGCCCAAGCGCGCCTTTCTTTTTCACAGCAACCAATCCTGTTGCTTATGGGAATACCCTATTTTTCCAAGCGTGGAAAACGACCTTCACACTTGATCGGGAACATGTGGATCAGTTCTACACCCGCCTCCTGTTATCGGATGTGTCAAACGACGCGGCAAACCGGCTCGTCTTTGCTCCTCATCGCGATTCGGTGCCATGGGTTTGCCGCTGGTGCCCCGATGATGAGAATCCGAAAATCCCCATTATGAGCCGGGAACGTTATCGCGAGGTGTTGCGCCATCTCTGGCTGCGCGGAGTTACGGACATGCAAGTTTTCAATCCGCGTCATGAAGGTTACGAGGCTGTGGCGCTCGGCGAAGTTGAGGATGCGGCAAGTGTCTATGACGAGATGCTCGCGTATGGCGATCTAGTGTCCAATGGCACGCCGCTGAACCTTGAAGTGCCCGCGCTTCAGGATGATGGGGCGCTCTGGTCCGGCATGCGGCTCGGAGACAAGGCGGTGGTGCGCGTGTTCAAGCAGGGAGGCGGGAGCAGCTCCGTCAAGGTCGCGCCGTGGCCTGGCTTAAACGTGACCCTAGACGCGACACCGCAAGGGCACACTTACCTTGTAGAGAACAGGAACGGCAAGCCTGTGATCGCGCAACAATGAGGGGGATTCGTTTCCTGTTCGCGCTCGCGGCGCTGACGTGTTGCGTCCGCGCGGCGGATCAGCCGATTCCGCTGCCTGAGATGGTTGTGAGAAGGACAACCATCCCGCCGAAAATCGACGGAACAATGTCGGCCGGAGAATGGGATCAGGCTTCGGCCTGCACGGGCTTTGTCACGCCTTTCTCCAGCAGCCTTGCAAAATGCCAGAGCACCACATGGGTCACGTATGACGATAATTTCGTTTATATCTGCTTCAGGAATCTCCGGGGTGAGTGGCACTCGCTCCTGCGCAAAAGCACGCGCAAGCCCGATGACGATCACATCGTGAATGACGACTCGAACGAAATCTGGATTTCACCTCCTGGCAGTTCCCGCAACTACTTACCAAACGATCCTTAATTCATATCCAGCAATTTATGATTGTTTAAAGATCCCCTCGCTGGGATCCACCCAGATGTCCTGGCAAGGCAAGTGGCAGGTGGCATCCTCGGAGAGCGCCGACGCGTGGATTTTGGAGGCAAAGGCGCCGATCACCTCCTTTGGCGTTGAACACATCCAGCCGGGGACGACCTGGCGAGCCTTGTTTGGCACGGATATCCTGGGTGACCCTGATAAGTTTCGGGCATGGGCTCCCGGCGGCGCGTTTGAAGATATCCAGCGCCATGGCTACCTGCATTTTCACCCAGACTCCCCGGCATTTCAGTTGCTGAATGTGGAAAGCATTTTCACGGGCAGGTTCAATGTGCCCATGGCGATTACGGGTTCTGAGACCACCCCGAGCGAGATTGATATAGAAATGCGATTTGGGACTGGAGTCACGGCCAGCGGGAGTGACAAGACGTTCAGCAGACACATTCACGCCCAGCAACGGCAGCACCTGGATCTAACTGTCGGACGGATCGTTGCCTCCCGCCCTTCGAAGCGGCTACTGCGAGGTGAAAGCGACCTCCGGGGGAGGCGTTCTTTACCGGCAAATCTTTCCTTATGCGGTGAACGGATTTGTCCGCGCGCCACCCGCGAGCCTGAAGAGTTCCCCGTATTCCGCGCCGTTCGGCCTTACCGCGTCCTACGCGCCGCTCAGCAAGGTGATTCTCATCAAGATTGATCGCGGTTACATGGAGCGGAAGCCGGAGTCTGGAAGCGCGCGGCTGGTTGATCCCGCGACAGGACGGACAGTCGCGGAACGGAAGATCGCGCCATTCAACCTGGACTACTCCGAGTTCACCGTGGACGTTTCCGGTCTTCCCGTGCCGATCGAGACGGAGGCCGACTGGCTTGCAGCTCCTGGAAAGCGAAAAGCCGTGCGTTACCGCGTGGAAGCCGTGCTTGCCGGCCCTGACGGCGCTGAAATCGCTCGAAGCAGCGCGCCTGTAGCGCTGTCCGGCTATCAATTCGAGTGGGCGCCAAACAGCATAGGCGTTTCGGACAAAGTCATCCCTCCTTGGGAGCCTCTTAAGTGGGAAAAGGGCGTGGTATCCATGTGGAACAAATCCTACCGCCTAAACGGCCTGGGACTCGCCGATGAAGTATTGAATGGCGGAAAGCCACAACTCTCCGGGGCCATGGAGATGATCGCGACGATCAACGGACAAGACGTCAAGATTGCGCCCGGGGAGGCAACGTTAAAGCGGTTAACGGAAGCGGAAGCGGACTTTGAGGGGAGCGCGTTCCGCAGAGAGATTGGCATCAAGGTAGCGACTCGGGTGGAGTTCGACGGCTTTGTTTTCAACACGATGACTATAGATCTCAAAGCGGGATGCGGGGTCGATGGACTGTCGCTCGTCGTGAAAATGCCGAAAACTGAAGCGCCTTGCTTTGTCACCACTGGCGGAGGATGGGCTTCCTATTATGGGTGGACACCCGCTCATTGGGACTCCACGGAAACCGCTTCGACGAGCCGCGTTGGTAATTTCGTTCCGTACCTATTTTTGACGGATTCTGAAAGGGGCTTCTGCTGGTTCGCTGACAACGACGCCGGCTGGATTATCGATCCCCAGAAACCTGCTCAACAGATTAGCTCAGATGAGAAATATACAACACTGCGAGCGCGCTTCATCAGCCGCAAACCGGAGTCCGCGCGCTCCACAACGATCCGATATGGATGGATGGCAACTCCGCAGAAACCGCAGCCACACGGGTGGCGGGGATATCACATCGACGCCGGGAACGCATTGCCAAACGAGACCGCGGTGTTTTGGTGCGAAGCAGACTGGGCTGTCTTGTGGCCCTACTACTCAAGCCCCTACCCATGGAGCTATGAGAAATCGGCGAGCGCGATGGCCCCTTATTTCCAAAGGCGCGTCGTGCCGTGCGTGGGGAATATCGCGCACTCCATCGGAAGGTATCGCGACTACAAGGGCCGTGTCTTCGAAGATCTCGCCGCGGATTGGGGAATGGAGCCGGGTGACCGCGGGGACGGGAACGTCGCGCGGAGCAAAGGGCCAAACGATTTTCAGCTTTGGCACTTCGACCGGTGGATCAAGAAATCGGGGTTAAGCGGTCTTTACTTCGACGAGAACTACCTTGCGCAGGACGACAACTACCTCACGGGCCAGGCCTACCTGCTCCCAGATGGGACAGTCCAGCCAGGGTACAGTTACCTTGGCTTGCGCGAGTTCAACAAGCGGCTGCGCTACCTCTTCCATGCGCGCGGGAAGCCGCTGCCAAATCTATGGGAACATACCACCGGCGGGCAGGCGGTGTATTCCTGGATGCCTGACGTGAGCATGGAAGGGGAGAATGTCGAGCCAAGCGGAACGAGCGATTACGTGGACGCGCTGCCGCCTTCCCGGCTGCGCAGCATCGGTATGGGCGCCAGCCTCGGCTCCGCGCCATTCATCATGTGCCAGACGCAACGCCATAGCGCTAACTCGCCCGAGGCCCCGTTTCTCACGCGTCAATTCCTCGGCTGGGTGCTCCTCCACGACTGTTTACCCGAAGGAGTGGCGGCGTGGCCCCCGCTCTCCGCGTCGCTGGAACTCTGGAGAGACGACATCCGCTTTCTGCCATACTGGAAGCAGGGTCTTGGAGTGGAATCGCGCGCACCCGGAGTCCTTGTATCGGCTCACGCGCGACCGGGCCATGTTGTCTTGTGGGTCTTCAACACGACTCATCAGGATACAAAGGCAGTCGTTGATATCGACGTGGCCCAACTTGGACTGGCGCGCGGCAAGATGTCCTGCGCGGATGTCGAATCCCAGAGACAGATACCTGTTGCACGGAACGCTATAACGGTCAACGTGGGGAGCCGCAACTGGCGCGCGATCCAACTTGTGGCGAAGTAACCGAGGCTTAAAGAAACAGAAGGGCGTTGAGCGCCTCGTTTTGCGCCCGAGGCCGCGACATCCCTCTCAGCAGCGAGATTGGTCAGAAAAGCGGTGACCTCCTCCGCGCCCATCTCTCGAGGATGCCGCCTGCCGTGGTAGAGGATGTAACGGCGAATCCATTCTCCATATGTCTTTTCGGTGCGCAGACTGTAATGCTTGAGCCGCATCAGCTTCCGTACCCGGTCGAGGAGTTTCGGCTTGCGAGCTTCGTTTTGCCGTGGAAGAATCATCGGCATGTCTTCGCTTTAACACGACGCATTCCTGACTGCCATCCCAAATAGGCGAAATGGACTTTCGCCTAAATCTTGTTACGCGCTTTCACGCTTTCCCGAGCAATCGGGGATAAACACAAACAAACGAAGGGAACCAAAAGAATGAGAACCTATGTTGAATCAATTCGCGAGACGACCCAAAAGCGCTCGGAGACGACGCTGACGTGTCATACATCACCGACGAACAACTCGATAAAGCAAGCCAAGCAGACCTCATCGTAATTCGCCGCGCTAAATGGCAGCAGGAAGGCAATTCCTTGACGCAATACACAGATGGCCACTGGGAGTGGTGGGACCAATCAACCGGCCACGCGCTTTTAATCCAGCGGCGAGCGCACCGCCAGGCCAGGGCGGTTCAAGACGTGCGTGTAGATCATCGTGGTGCTCACCTCTTTATGCCCAAGCAGTTCCTGCACGGTGCGGATGTCATAGCCCGCCTCCAGCAGATGCGTGGCAAAGCTGTGCCGGAAGACGTGCGGCGTCACATGCTTTGCGATGCCCGACTTTCGCGCGGCCGCTTTCACAGCATTCTGGAGGTTCTTTTCCAGCGCATGATGCCGCCGCTTGATTCCCGTCACGGGATCGGTAGAAAGCTGGGCTGCCGGAAACACCCATTGCCAGGCCCATTCCCGCGGAGCCTTCGGATATTTGCGCTCCAGCGCCTCGGGCAGCATCACCCGGCCAAACCCGGCGGCCAGATCGGCCGCGTGCAGCTTTTTCACCGCCTCCAGATGCTCGCGAATCGCTGGCGCCAGGCTGACGGGCAGCACGGTCACGCGGTCCTTGCCCCCTTTCCCCTCACGCACCGTGATTTGCAGATAGCCAAAATCGACATCCTTCACCCGCAACCGCAGACACTCCAGGAGCCGCAACCCGCTCCCGTAGAGCAGGTCAGCCATCAGCCGGTATTCGCCCCGAAGGGCCGCCAGGACGCTCCTGGCTTCTTCCCGGGTCAGGACAACCGGCAGCCTGGCGGGGCGGGTTACCCGTTGGATTTCACCCAGCCAGGGCAGCTTTACATCGAGGACCTCGCCGTAGAGAAACAGCAGGGCGCTGAGCGCCTGGTTTTGCGTCGAGGCCGCGACATCCCTCTCAGCGGCGAGATGGGTCAGAAACGCGGTGACCTCCTCCGCCCCCATCTCGCGAGGATGCCGCCTGCCGTGGTAGAGGATGTAACGGCGAATCCATTCTCCGTACGTCTTTTCGGTGCGCAGGCTGTAATGCTTGAGGCGCATCAACTCCCGTACCCGGTCGAGAAGTTTCGGCTTGCCAGCTTCTTTTTGATGTGGGAACATCATTCGCATGTCTTCGTTTTACCACGACACATTCCTGAATGCCAGCCGAAATAGGCGAAATGGACTTTCGCCTAAATCTCGTTAGGCCATCAGAACCTCCACCATGAACCCTGAACTCGAAGAACTCCTCGCCGAACGCGATTCGTGGCGTCGGATTACGTTCGAAGAAATTTCCAGAATCCCTTCCGGTTACCTCGCGACCTACGGTCGGATCGCCGAAAAAACAAACGAAAGAGGTCACGGCATCAGCGCGAGAAATGTCGCGTGGCTCCGGGAGCGGCTATATCAGGTGCTTGGTCACGAGACGCGCGTGCCCTTGCATCGTGTCGCGAAGCAGTATGACGTTGATTCGTTACATGACTCGGAGGAGACCAAGCAGATCAACGACGTAAAAAGACGAACAGAGGGGTTTTTCGCTCATCCACGTTGGCTATGAGAGCAGCGAACAGGCCTAACAACGCGCTCCAGCGAACGGAGGCTGGCAGCGGGGCTTTTTCTGTATTCCACGTCTTGCGTCGCCAGCCTCCGTCGCTGAGCTAGGGTCCGTTAGGCCTATGGACATCGAACGTCTCCTTCAGTCCCGAGCGTTGCGGTTGACGAGGGGCGGAAGGCCATTTAAGACATTCTTCGGAATGTATTCCGAAGTGTTGGAAGTCCAAAAGGCGGACACCTCCAAATTAACTCCCAAGCTCCGCTGGGTATTGGAGAAGCAGTCGGTGGTCACGATGATCACTGCTTCCGAAGTCTACTTCCGCGACATGCTTGATGGCATCTTTCGCGTATGTAAGCCTGAAGCGTTCCGTCCGGTTCTGAAAGACATTTACAGATCAAAGCATGACATCGACGAGTTGCTCGATTTTTACCTCAGACGAGTGCATCCGCTGGAGCTGATCGCCGATAGCTTTAATTTCCAGAATCCCTCTATTATTGCCTCGGTGTTCGACAAGCTAATTGGCAAACCGCTGTGGAAATCCGTTATCGGAATGAGTTTTCGAGTTAAAGATCGGCCTGAGTCTGAATTCTCTCTCGACGCTGATCATTTAGCTGCTTTCGAGCGCTCTTTGCGACTTCGGCATGAGTTGATTCACAATCCTGATTCCTCTCGCCGCAAACTCGATAAGGACGAGTGGAGTGATCTACATTCGATCGCTGGCCTCATTTTCGGATGTGACATGGTTATTAACAATTTCATTTCGGAGCACCTCGATGACGAAGTTAAGCAGCGCGTTAAAAAGGCCTAACCAAACGATGCAGCGAACCACTGGCCGCTCCGCGTTCCGGCTTTGATTCACTCGCGCACTCGCTCACCCTCCGGGCTTCCCGTCTAGGTCACGGCGTGCCCGTCCGTTCCATTCAATGACTTCCACATTCAATCCGCAGCC
This sequence comes from uncultured Verrucomicrobiae bacterium, assembly GCA_963828525.1. GTDB lineage: Bacteria > Verrucomicrobiota > Verrucomicrobiia > Chthoniobacterales > Chthoniobacteraceae > CAWHEP01. The sequence continues at coordinate 182,200 of CAWHEP010000005.1, read as the reverse complement.
ACACGCGCCCTCGCCAGCGGTCGCTGATATTGGGTCTCGTTAGGCGTCGCTGCGCGTCTTGCGTAACGCACACCGAAATCACAACAAGCCATGCACTCCGAATTTTACATCGCCCTCACTGCCGGACTCGGCGGGATGCTCGGATGGGGCTTCGCGGACTTCTTCGCCAAGAAGACCATCGACGAAGTAGGGAGTGTCGTTACACTTTTCTGGGGCCACGTCGCAGGCACATTCGCTCTCGCTCTTGCTCTTGCGATGCGCACGGCAACCGGCAGGATGCCCCATGCTCCGGCTGATCTTTCTTCATGGGGCATCTTGATCGCGTTCGGTATTCTCCAAGCGATAGTTTATCTCTTGGTTTATGTCGGCTTTGGCAAAGGTCAGTTGGCAGTGCTCAACCCGGTATTCGCCTCCTTTCCGGGATTCGTTGCGCTCATCTCCGTTTTCGCCTTCGGCGAGCGCTTGGGTCATTTCGTGCCGATCCCATTAGCTGCGATCTTCGGTGGGGTCATCCTGTTCAACATTGATCCTGCCGCACTACGACAGCGCCGCATCGCTATCGCTCGCGTGCCCGGCTTCACCGAGGTCGCTTTTGCCACTTTGCTTGCCGCCATCTGGACAATTTCATGGCAGCGATTCATCAGCGGCCACGATTGGCTGTTCTACGCGACTGTCATGTATGCTGCCATGACCGTTGTCGCCTATTGCATCGCCAGAGCCACCAGCACACCGCTTTCCTTACGCAAGTTTCGTCTGTGGATGTTCCTTATCCCCATCGGCGTATGCGAAGCTATCGCCTATCTCGCAATCAGCTTGGGCTATAGCCGCACCTCTATGACGAGCACCATCGCTATATTGAGCGGCGCATTCTCGTTGCCAACAATTGTGTTGGCGAGAGCCTTCTTGAAGGAGCGTGTCACCACCATCCAAGTTGTGGGGACGGCAGTCACCATTGCGGGAGTTATTCTGCTCGCCTGCTTGTAGTGCTTCGTTATTTATGTATCGCATCCTAAACACTTGGCTCTCCCCGGCGCTTCTTGATTCGTTCACTCACGAGACGCCGTTCTTTGTGTTCTCACGGGCACGGCTCATCGAACGCCTCAACGAGTTCAAGACCTACTTTCCCCATTCGTCGATTTTCTACGCGATGAAGGCGAACTCTGAGCCGGAGGTTCTCACCATTCTCCGCGACCACGGCTCATCCTTCGAGGTTGCTTCAATCCACGAACTCGACCTTTTGCACGAGATAGGTGTTCCTCCCGACCGAATCATTTTCGGCACCGCCGTCAAGCCTGCGAGGCACGTCAAGGCGGCTTTCGCTTACGGCGTGGATAGATTCGCGTTCGATTCCCAGGCCGAGCTACATAAGATCGCTGCGGAGGCGCCCGGTTCCCGGGTTTTTGTCCGCGTCACTGTTGAGGAGCAGGGCAGTAGATTCACATTTTCCGAGAAGTTCAGCACGAGTATCGAGACCGCCGTGCCGCTGCTTCGCGCTGCACAGGCGCTCGGACTGGTGCCATATGGCATGAGCTTCCACGTCGGTTCACAGGCAAGTAATCCGCACGCGTGGGCAAACGCCCTCACGCGACTCGCCCCGGCCATCGAGTCGCTTACACATCTCGGAACCACTCTCGACGCCATTAACATCGGCGGCGGCTTCCCCTGTAGATATATTCTCAGCGAGGGAGTCCCTTCGTTGCCTGACATCGCGACGAGCATCCACGACACTTGCCGACAATTAGGACTCCGACAACGGCTCATTCTGGAGCCGGGGCGCGGAGTCGTCGCGCAGGCCGGATGTCTCGTGGCGAGCGTGATTGCCCGCCACGAGCGAAACGGAAGGACATGGCTATATCTCGATGCTGGCGTTTACAACGGCCTTTACGAAACGCTTGCCTTCCAAGGATCCACTCAATACCATGTAACCGTAGTTCGTCAGTAGCGACGCACCCGAAACAACATTCGTCTTAGCCGGACCAACAGGCGATTCCCTCGACGTAATTACCCGTGCAGCTTCTCTCCCAAACGACACTTGCGATGGAGACAGAATCATCTTTCATCACGTCGGTGCATACAGCACTCATTTCGCCATCCCTTTCAACGGATTTCCAAAGCCAGCAATATGTTACTCCGAATAACCGCAACGCCTCCTGAATCACAGAACGTGGAAGTTGTTAGGCAGGAACAAGTTGCATATTTAGTGGCGGCGACCAGCTCCGTGGCACCGACATCGATTCCGGCGGCGTGGGGATGGACGGCAGCGCCCAGCGCCCCCTGCGTGGCGGCGGCTGCCGCCTTGTTTCGTTTGCAGTTTTTTCGTTTGTGTTGGCTCATGGTATTTGGTTCTATTCTTGAGTGCGCATGACGGGGCAGCCGCCGAACAAAATGAGTCAGTCTCCTGAACGGGGTCGGCGCTGCTGCTCGCGCAGCCGCTCCGCCACCAATGGTCGTCTCGCGGGGGCTGCGGCCATGCTAACCCACGGGGTCACGGCTCATCGCCGCACCACCATTGGCATTCCGGCCTACCTTCCCGCCACACGCATCCAAGGCTCTATCATAGCGCGGCCCGGAGTAAAACCTTGTTACTCACGCGCCGTCAAAAGCTTCTCTTTTTCGGGTGCTAACCAGGCGATGCAGCTAACTGCGCCCCGTTCTGTTTCCCCGCTGAGCGTAGCTACCACCTCAAACTTGCAGCCACACGCGCTCTCGGGCGCGGTCGCTGATCTTGTGTCTCGTTAGGCGACTCGCCGAACAGCCAAATCAATGGTAACACACCCAACAAAAACCAATGAAAAACAAACATCAAATCCACACAGCCCTCAAAACCGTAATTCTCGCTTTTCTGCTCGCCGCTTCGTCGGCTGCATTCGCACAAACCCTTTACGTCTCCCGTTCAAGTGACGTTGCTCAAGTCGATTCTACAGGAACGGTCAGCACTTTTGCTGCGATCTCCTTCTCTCAGGGGTTGGCTTTTGATGCCGTCGGCAATCTTTACTCACTAGATTTCTTTGGTGCGATCAGGAAAATAGCCCCGAACGGCACGGTCACTCCTTTCGCATCCCTTTCCGGGGGAACTTACCGTGGACTCGCTTTTGACGGATTGGCGAGTTTCTATGCAGTAGATAGCGGTGAGTCCGCCTCCCTCTGGTCAAAACGCCCACATTTTCAAGATTTCTTTGGCTGGCCTCGTCAGTCCGTTTGCCGACCTCTCCACCAGCTATTCACCTAGCGGTATAGCAGTTGACGGTAGTGGCAACGTATATGTGTCAGGCAATGGCTCAACTCAGATCAATAAGTTTGCCCCGAATGGCGCGGTAAGCCCCTTTGCTACTTTACAGAACAGCGGTATTCTAGGGCTTGCATTTGACGGCTCGGGGAACCTATATGCCGCGGAAACGTTTTCCAACCGTATTAGCACAATTACTCCTTCAGGTAGTGCTAGTTTATTTGCCACTCCCGGCATCTCCGCTATCGGCTTGGCTTTTGACGGAAGCGGCAGTTTATATGCGGCTGGGAGCAACAGTGTCGTTAAGATAGGCTCGGATGGGCAGACAGTCAGTAGCTTCGCCACAGTGAACGGAGCTTCCTTCATGGCCGCTGCTCCAGTTCCTGAGCCGTCGTCGGTCACGATGTTATTCGGCGGCCTGGTAATCATGGCATGTTCATACCGTGGCAGACGCAAAAGAGGCGCACTGAGATCAACCGTCGCCTCCTGAATAACAGAACGTGGAAGTTGTTAGGCAGGAACAAGTTGCATATTTAGTGCTTTGGCTTGGTTTTGCAGGTGTTTGAGGCGGCGCGCGGCGCTGGCGGGGCTGGTTTGAAAAGCTTTTTTTTCATCGTAGGGCTGGCCGGAAACGATCATGGCCTAGGAGACTGTTGAGGAACTGGGACATGTCGCGTTGCTTCCGATTTTTGAGTTGTGCAAGGCGTGAGGAGGGAGCATACCCGCTGGGGTCTGTGACTGACGAGCAACGCCGCGCAACTCAAAAATCGGCGCAACCCGAAGGGCGAGAGCACCTTGGGGCGTCTGGCGGTGTTGCTCGCTCCTTACAGACCGCCGAGGAGGAGGTAGGGATTCGCGGGGGTTGGTAGCCGGGCGAGCCATCGGGTATGCGCGTCGCTCGCGCCTTGCCATACGCCCCAAATTGCTCTCGCGCGACATGCCCCAGTTCTTCAACAGTCTCCTGGATGATCCGGGCGAGTTTGTGGGCGCCCGCCACGATGCCCTCGGCTTTGCCGAGTCGTCCCTTGAAACGGCGGACATAGTCTCCCATCGGACCGTCGGCGCGCCCGAGCGCGTTGGCGGCCAGACGCAGGATATTGGCGATGCGGTTGCTGACTTTCCGCGTGCCGGCTTTGAGGATGCGTCCGCCGCTGATCCGATTGTCGGGGCACAGGCCGAGCCAACTCGCGAAGGCTTCGGCGCTGCGGAACTTCTCCCGCAGGTGAGTGGCGGTGCCGATTTCACTCATGAGCACGCATAGCACGCCGCCGCTGACGCCGGGCACGCTGCTCAAGTCCACGCCGAGCAGCCGGTGCGCTTCTTCATAGACGGGCATGGCCGCCGGCATGTTCTTCTGGACGCGGCGCTGGAGAGATGGAGCCTCGGGCAAGGGTTGTTCGGTCACGCCTGCGAGGGCGGCGGTGCGGGTGGCGATCTCCTGGTCGCACTCGGCCACGGCCGCGCAAAGCTGCTGCCAGCGCGTCTGGCACTGGCGCAGCACGAAAAGATATTCCTCGCGGTAGTCTCCGAGCAGGGCCGCTTTGACTTTGGCCAGGGAACTGCGGCAGCGCCGGTCGCGCATCGCCGCCAGCTTGTCCGGGTCGCGCTCCCCGGCCAGAATGGCGGTGATGATGGCCTGGGCGCTGACGCCATCCACGTCGCTGAAGACGTGGTGAATGTGAAGGTTCATTTCTGTCAGCACTTTCTGCATGAGCTGGACCTGCTGGCCGGCCTGCGCGATCAGGTCGTGACGGTGCCGCATGAGATAACGCAGCGGGAGGATCTCCTTCTTCGGGCGGAAGCTGCCGCGCAACAGCCCGGCGGCGTGCAATTGCTGAAGCCACACGGCATCGCACACGTCGGTCTTCTTGCCGGGCACGCCTTTGACGTGCCGGGCATTGACCAGGCAGACTTCGATGCCCGCGTCCTCGAGCGCCGCGCAGGCGCACAGCCAGTAGTTGCCGGTGCTTTCCATCGCCACGGTCTTGCTCCCGGCGGCGACCAGCCAGTCGCGCAGCGCGTGCAGTCCTTCGGTGAAAGCGCTGAAAGTCCGCACGGGCGGACCGTCGAGGATGCCGGGCGCGATGGCGGCGACCAGCTCCGTGGCGCCGACATCGATTCCGGCGGCGTGGGGATGGACGGCAGCGCCCAGCGCCCCCTGCGTGGCGGCGCGCTGCCGCCTTGTTTCGTTTGCAGTTTTGTCGTTTGCGTTGGCTCATGGTATTTGGTTCTATTCTTGAGTGCGCATGACGGGGCAGCCGCCGAACAAAATGAGTCAGTCTCCTGAACGGGGTCGGCGCTGCTGCTCGCGCAGCCGCTCCGCCACCAATGGTCGTCTCGCGGGGGCTGCGGCCATGCTAACCCACGGGGTCACGGCTCATCGCCGCACCACCATTGGCATTCCGGCCTACCTTCCCGCCACACGCACCCAAGGCTCTATCACAGCGCGTCCCGGAGTAAAACCCTGTTACTCACGCGCCGTCAAAAGCTTCACTTTTTCGGGTGCTAACCATGCGCTGTAGCGAACGGCTCCGGCTGTCACGCTGGCTGTTCCTGCCTTCGCCCGCGCAGCCATCGCGCCAGCCTCCGCCGTCGCGGAGCTTGGGCTCGTCGTTCGGCGACTTAGCGCACGCATGAGCCTTTCCCTGTCCTGGTGGGAGCACGACGACGGCATTCGGATCACCGATTCACGCGATGATGAGGTAGAAGCGTTCTTCGGCGACGAGGTGGAGTCCCTTCGTCACCACCGGACTTTTGGAGAGTCATTCCAGGTTCACTGCGTTATCCTCACGGAGTTTGAGCACACGGGGTGGGAGATTCACTCTTGGACCGGCAACTGTTACGACGTCCCTCTCAAGGAGGTATTGGACGTTCTCGCCGCTCGGAGGCGAATCCTTCGCAACGTCGCACGAAAGCTAGAACAACAAATTTCCGACGCGACTAGCGGCGTTCTCCATCAGACCCGGCTAAGTCCGTTGTCAGCGAAGTTCACAGAAGAATTGATGGACTGCGGTAAAGAGTTGAGTGAGTCGATCATCATTCAATACCTCAACTTCGTTATAGGTCAGTTCGACGATGAAGACCGTCTCGAGACCGACTTTTATCTGGAGCAGCTCGACGCGTTTTCCGACTATTTCTTCTCTTCCACTACCTGATGATCTCACTCCGGCACAACGAACGTCGCCGAACCATGCGCTGCAAGCGAACTGCTCCGGGCGTCACAGCCTGTGCTTCCGCCCGCAGACCTGCCCCAGCTGCCTTTCCGTACAGGCTGCGCCGCCCTCCGCAGTCGCTGAGATTGGGGTCGTTTGGCGCATAGCACGCTATCCTCGTGAACAAGGGTCTCTCAACCAAACGAATGACGGAGCGCGTCTTTGCCGCAGACTCTCAGTGGCGAGGCCACACATCGCCGACAAGACTTGCATTTCCTACTTTTACGCTGGTATGGAAAGCACCTCGTAAGCTATGCCGCTGGTGAGGAACGGAGACTAGCTCAAGCACAAAGCCATGACCGAAGCGCCTAAACATGATCTTGTTCTCGTTAGGCGGCGCAACCCGTAGGGCGCTGAGCCGCACACGCTTTAATCTTGAGCGAACGGCTTTCTTAAACGAGGGTTCACGCATGATCGCAGAAACAATCCCGGAACTGAAGAGCCTCTCACCAGAGGAGAAGCTGATTCTTGTCGGCGAGCTTTGGGATGAGCTTGCTGCTCAACCCAACGCTTTTCCGCCACGGGAGGACCATATCAAGCTTCTTCGAGAGCGCCTGGAGCATTACCGCCAGCACCCCGAAGACGCAGTTGCATGGGAGGACGTTAAGGCGCGCATTCTCGCATCGCGATGAGTCTGCGCGTCGAGTTCCTCTCAGGAGCAGATGCCGATTTGCAGGAGACCTTCGACCGATTTGAAGATTACAGAGATGGATTCGGCATGGAGTTCATGACAGTCGTTGACGCTTATCTCGCTCGTATCGCTGTTTTTCCTGAGATCGCACTAATCTACTTTGAGAGCGTTCGCCGACAGGTGATTCAGAGATTTCCATACGGTATCTTTTACGAGCCTCAGCCCACGCGAATTTTAGTTACCGCGATTCTCGACTTACGAAAGGATGAGCAGCAGATATTACGACGTCTCCGACACTAAAAGCTCCTCCTGAATAACAGAACGTGGAAAGTGTCAGGCAGGAACAAGTTGCATATTTAGTATATTTAGTTGCAAAGACAGACTCCTCAATCAACCGGCCACGCGTTTTTAATCCAGCGGCGAGCGCACCGCCAGGCCAGGGCGGTTCAAGACGTGCGTGTAGATCATCGTGGTGCTCACCTCTTTATGCCCAAGCAGTTCCTGCACGGTGCGGATGTCATAGCCCGCCTCCAGCAGATGCGTGGCAAAGCTGTGCCGGAAGACGTGCGGCGTCACATGCTTTGCGATGCCCGACTTTCGCGCGGCCGCTTTCACAGCATTCTGGAGGTTCTTTTCCAGCGCATGATGCCGCCGCTTGATTCCCGTCACGGGATCGGTGGAAAGCTGGGCTGCCGGAAACACCCATTGCCAGGCCCATTCCCGCGGAGCCTTCGGATATTTGCGCTCCAGCGCCTCGGGCAGCATCACCCGGCCAAACCCGGCGGCCAGATCGGCCGCGTGCAGCTTTTTCACCGCCTCCAGATGCTCGCGAATCGCTGGCGCCAGGCTGACGGGCAGCACGGTCACGCGGTCCTTGCCCCCTTTCCCCTCACGCACCGTGATTTGCAGATAGCCAAAATCCACATCCTTCACTCGCAGCCGCAGACACTCCAGGAGCCGCAACCCGCTCCCGTAGAGCAGGTCGGCCATCAGCCGGTATTCGCCCCGAAGGCACGCGAGGACGCTCCTGGCTTCTTCCCGGGTCAGGACCACCGGCAGCCTGGCGGGGCGGGTTACCCGTTGGATTTCACCCAGCCAGGGCAGCTTCACATCGAGGACCTCGCCGTAGAGAAACAGCAGGGCGCTGAGCGCCTGGTTTTGCGTCGAGGCCGCGACATCCCTCTCAGCGGCGAGATGGGTCAGAAACGCGGTGACCTCCTCCGCGCCCATCTCGCGAGGATGCCGCCTGCCGTGGTAGAGGATGTAACGGCGAATCCATTCTCCGTATGTCTTTTCGGTGCGCAGGCTGTAATGCTTGAGGCGCATCAACTCCCGAACCCGGTCGAGAAGTTTCGGCTTGTGAGCTTCGTTTTGATATGGGAGCATCATCGGCGTGTCTTCGCTTTACCACGACGCATTCCTGACTGCCAGCCGAAATGCAATGCTTACAGAATTACCTGGAGAAATAGACGAAACGGACTTTCGCCTAAATCTTGTTAGGCGCCGCTACCACATCGTTTATGAAACCCACCCGGCTCTTTCTTATCATCGCCTTGTTGCTCACCTGCATTACGAGGGTCGCACCAGCACAACAGACCGATAGCTACCGCATCTCACAGCTAGAGCAGCACATGGCCAAGCTGGACCATGACGTTAAAGACGCTGGCGATACCGGCTTGGTTTTGATTCTATTCGGTGCCTTTTGCGCGCTCTGGGCGCAGAACACCGGACGCAGCGCATGGCTCTGGTTTTTCCTCGGCTTGTTCTTCAGCGTTTTCACGGTTTTCTTTTTGCTCACCAAAAACGCCAACGACAATTTGCGGAAGAGATAGTTTGGATGCACCCTTCGCGATCCACGCATTTAGTCATTCTAGTTCTACGCTTTTCATGTTATCCGCCGCTGCGCCTAACCAAACGATGAAGCTAACGGCCACTGCGGTGCGCCTTGGAGATGCTTTTCTGGGCGCTAGTTGCCTTTCACTGCGGTCTTGTCTTTGTCCCAGTGGCCGTAGCTTATCTTGGTCTCGTTAGGCGACCGGACGCGTTTCATCCAATTCATTCACTCCAACCCTCATTATGGCACTCCACGACCTACAAGCACTGTACAGTCACTATCCCGAGATCATCGCTCAGATACTCAGTGACGAGTTTTCGAGCCACGAGTTCATCCTGCGTCTCGCCCAGCAGCATCAGGTCGATTACGTCGAGGCTCTGCACAGCTACAGGTCTGGCGAGCCTTTCCGCCAAGTCCACGCCATCCTTTCCGCACAGTTACAGCGGCATCCAGACCTGGTCACGCAGATCGAGGATGCAGTGGGTTCCCCGAACATCTTTGGGGAGCCTCAGACGTGTGCCCGTTGGCGCAAGGTCGCCTAACAACGCGCTCCAGCGAACGGAGGCTGGCGGGGGGCTTTTCTTGTATTCCACGCCTTGCGTCGCCAGCCTCCGTCGCTGAGCTTGAGTTCGTTAGGCGCTGAATCATGAACCGCGTTCATCAATTCTTTGTGGTTTTCCTGATAGTGTTTGCCGCAGGACCCGGCGCTGGCGGGCCAAAGCGATTTGTTGGTAGGTCGCTGGCGTTCGGATACTGCACCGACCGGGTACTGGATCATCGACCGTTTCGCCGATGGTCGTTTTGCCGAGAAGCAGTATTTCGCCCTCGATTTTGATCCGTCCAAGGGGGCCGAGATTGTGGTTGCTTGGGGTCGCTGGAAGCTGCATGGCAAGCGATACTCCGAGACACTCGCCGGGAGCACATCTGCGTTCTTCCAGAAGTTTGTCGGCAGGCGGCTGGTGTACCAAGTCGATCAGGTCAGCAGCGACCACTTTGCTTTCGAGTCGCACGATGGAGCCACGAGGGACGAACAAAGGCAAGCCTCAGAAGGGCGGCTTCTGGGTGTGGAGACCAACAAGCCAGAGGATGCAGAAGCCCGGCGGATCATTGATACCGTCACACCAGCTTTGCACACCATTCCCGCATGGGTCCGAGAGGCGAAGGCACCCACTGCGCCTAACAACGCGCTCCAGCGAACGGGCCATGGCGGCTGAGCTTTTTCCGGGTTCGACGCTTGACCTCGCCATGGCCCGTCGCTGAGCTTGGAGGCGTTAGGCGTTATGCAGCCACTCGCAGTCGACCGTCAACGATTCCGGGAGCCGATCCGTGAGATTGCGGATGCGGCGCGCCTTCTCGACGCGGGGGTTACCGCGCACCTGATGGGCAGCCGAGATGTCGCCGAGCAGCTTATCCGCCTTGCGGATATGCCTGTGCTCCGCGCCTACACTGAGTCGCTTTGGGGCGCAAAGAGCCCTCATGTGCAGTATCGCGCCGTCGCTGACGCGCCGGCGCACTCCGTTAATGCACGCGACTCAAAAGAGCGGATGCCGACGCCAGCGCAGGAAGTCGCGCTGTTCCAGCGCGACGGTTATCATTGCAGGGTGTGCGGCGTACCAGTGATCCGCAAGGAAGTCAGAAAGCGCATTCGCAAAGCTTATCCTGATGCACTGCGCTGGGGCGGGAAGAACGTCGAGCAGCACACAGCCTTTCAGCTCATGGACGCAGTGCCTGATCATGTTCTACCTCACTCACGCGGCGGAACCAGCAGCCTCGACAACACGATTATCGTTTGTCAGCCCTGCAACTGCGCACGTTGGCATTACACGCTTGAGGAGGTTGGCCTCGCTGATCCTCGACTTCGTGAGCCTACCCGCTCATCATGGGATGGACTTGAACGCTTTCACTGAAGCCACGCGAACGCCTCCTGAATAACAGAACGTGGAAGTTGTTAGGCAGGAACAAGTTGCATATTTAGTGCTTTGGCTTGGTTTTGCAGGTGTTTGAGGCGGCGCGCGGCGCTGGCGGGGCTGGTTTGAGAAGCTTTTTTTTCATCGTAGGGCTGGCCGGAAACGATCATGGCCGAGGAGACTGTTGAAGAACTGGGACATGTCGCGTTGCTTCCGATTATTGAGTTGTGCAAGGCGTGAGGAGGGGAGCATACCCGCTGGGGTCTGTGACTGACGAGCAACGCCGCGCAACTCAAAAATCGGCGCAACCCGAAGGGCGAGAGCACATTGGGGCGTCTGGCGGTGTTGCTCGCTCCTTACAGACCGCAGCGGGTATGCGCGTCGCTCGCGCCTTGCCATACGCCCCAAATTGCTCTCGCGCGACATGCCCCAGTTCTTCAACAGTCTCCTGGATGATCCGGGCGAGTTTGTGGGCGCGCCCGCCACGATGCCCTCGGCTTTGCCGAGTCGTCCCTTGAAACGGCGGACATAGTCTCCCATCGGACCGTCGGCGCGCCCGAGCGCGTTGGCGGCCATACGCAGGATATTGGCGATACGGTTGCTGACTTTGCGCGTGCCAGCTTTGAGGATGCGTCCGCCGCTGATCCGATTGTCGGGGCACAGGCCGAGCCTGCGCGATCAGGTCGTGACGGTGCCGCATGAGATAACGCAGCGGGAGGATCTCCTTCTTCGGGCGGAAGCTGCCGCGCAACAGCCCGGGCGGCGTGGGGATGGACGGCAGCGCCCAGCGCCCCCTGCGTGGCGGCGGCTGCCGCCTTGTTTCGTTTGCAGTTTTCTCGTTTGTGTTGGCTCATGGTATTTGGTTCTATTCTTGAGTGCGCATGACGGGGCAGCCGCCGAACAAAATGAGTCAGTCTCCTGAACGGGGTCGACGCCGCTGCTCGCTCAGCCGCTCCGCCGTCACGGTAGCTGCTCCCCGCAGACCCGCCGTGGGAGCTACCGCGCCGGGCTCCGCCTGTAGCTGATCTTGTTCTCGTCAGACTCACATGAAAATACGCGATTCAATTAAAACCCAAATATGAATATAAAACTAACTCTAACTGCAATTATTTGTATGGCTGCGTTGATGCTGTTTTCGTCTCAGCATTCCTATGCAGACACACCAGCTAAAACAATATCAGACAAATTTAAGATAGTATATGTTACAGATACTGGAGTCGATAACGAGGCCATACTCAACAAGCTTGCTGCGGATGGATGGAAGTTTAAATCATTTAGCTACCCGGTAGTCATATTCACAAAATGAAAATTGAGTCTAACTAGGCGATGCAACGAACGCCCTTCGGGCGTCGCTGCATCTTATACGTTAGACGACTAAACATGTCTTCGCTAGTCGATCCGCTTGTTGGCAAATTCTTGCACGCACTGGAGAAGAAGGATTATTCGTGGCTCCTCCGTTTCGGAGACGTCACCATCCGGACCGAGCCCTGTTACTCACGCGCCGTCAAAAGCTTCACTGTTTCGGGTGCTAACCATGCGATGGAGCTAACCGGCTCCGCACGTCACGGCCTGTGCCTCAGACCCGCAGACCTGCCCCCGCCGCCTTTCCGCGCAGTCTGAGCCGCCCTCCGCCGTCGCTGAGCTTGATGTCGTTGGGGGCTAAAAGGCTCGCCTTGCATTCGATTTCCGCTATCGTTTTCCCATGCCCGTGACACTGCCACTAAATGACATGACCGTTTCAGAGAAACTGCAACTCATGGAAGCGCTTTGGGAAGACCTGAGCCGCAACGCCGATGCGCTCGAGTCTCCCGAGTGGCACCGCGATGTGCTGGATGAGCGCGAGCGCCGTATCGCCTCAGGCGAGGCGCGTTTTTTTGACTGGGAGGAGGCCAAGGCCGACATCCGCAAGCGGGTGTCATGAGGATCGAGGTTCTTGACGACGCGAAGGATGATCTGGTTGACGGCTTTCACTTCTACGAGGAGCAGTCGCCAGGACTCGGTTCCTATTTCCTCGATTCCCTTTTCGCCGACATCGGCTCTTTGCTTCTCTACGCTGGCATTCACCGCATCGTCTATGGCTCGCCCCGATGTGTCGCCAGCCGGTTTCCTTTCGCGATCTATTACCGCGTCGAGACAGATGTCATTCGTGTCCGCGCCGTCATTGACTGTCGCCGCAATCCGACGTGGATTCGACGGCGGTTACGACGCAAAAGCGCCTCCTCCTGAATAACAGAACGTGGAAAGTGTCAGGCAGGAACAAGTTGCATATTTAGTTAAAAAAATAGGTTCCTCAATCAACCTTTCCGCCCACCATGCAGGTGCCGCGCCGCACTCCGGGGTCGCTGAGCTTGGGTCGTTAGGCGTTTCGCGGAGCTTGGGCCGTTAGGTCTTCTACGCGTCACTTGCGTTCGGAACCGCAAAACGGTAATCTTTTCCATGACCGACAAGCAAGCCGTAATTGACGCCCTGAACAGGCTTCCGGAAGTCGCCTCGCTCGAAGAGATTACTGAGGAGTTGCACATCATGGCCTCCATCCGGCGTGGACGCGCCGACATCACCGCTGGCCGCTCCAAGAGCCATGAGGAGGTCGAGCAACTCGTTGATTCCTGGGCAACCGCATGGACTTCAAGGTAATCTGGTCCGACACGGCGATTGCAGACCTCCATGACATCTCCTCCTACATCGCCCGCGACGACCCGCAAGCCGCTGGACGGATAGGGCGAGGAATCCTCGACCACGTTCGCATTCTCGCGTCGTTCCCGTTTATCGGCCCAACGTATCCGCGAGGTTCCCGAGGTTCCTTGCGTGAGATTGTTTTCCGTTCTTACCGCATCTTCTACGATGTGTCTGAGTCGCCCCGTAGCGTTGAGATTCTTCACGTCTGGCACGGTGCCCGTGAGGAACCGACGTTCTGAGCGGTCTCCCAAAAGCTTCACTTTTTCGGGCGCTAACCGTGCGATGCAGCTAACAGGCTACGCGTCACGGCTCCTGCATCCACCGCCACCTCTCCGCCCACCATTCAGGTACCGCGCCGCCCTCTGCGGTCGCAGCCTGGGGTCGTTTGGCGACTTCGCATACACGCTTTGAGAACGACACCGATGACCGAAGCAGAGTTCGACATTCACGAGCCGTATCGCTGCTACGCGTTTATGTTCCTGCTGTTCGACTGTCATCGCTGTCGCCGTTACCTCGACCTTGATCCGCCGTATCCCGCCGATGCAGACTGGCAATGGTTTCACGACGCTGCTGATGAAGCATGGCGCGCCGGGTGGTATGTCGCTCCTAATCTGCCCCATGGTTTAAGCACGCTTTTTTGTCTTTGCCCAGAGTGCGCCGCGCACAAGCATCTGATTCCACCCGCCAAGCGCCAATGAGGACTCTTGTGAAGTATATCTCTTGCATTTAACCAACGTCGCCTAAACCATGCGATGGAGCGAACCTGTTCGTGAACCCCGCCTACTCTAAAATGACCGGCTATACTGCTGAAGAGTCCATAGGCAAGACACCCAGGATATTGCAGGGCCCGCTCACGGACAAGAATGTGTTAAAGAGACTGAGGAGAGCTCTGCAGGCCGGAGAAGTATTTGAAGGAGAGGCGATCAATTACCGAAAAGACGGAAGGGAGTTCGACTTTGAGTGGCAGGTAGCTCCGGTGCGCAGCAGCGGAGCGATCACGCACTTCGTGGCCATCCAGCGTGATATAACGATGCGCAAGCGGCTGGAGGCCAAGCTGTATAGATCCCAAAATATGGAAGCTGTAGGCAAACTCGCGGGCGGTGTGGCCCACGAGTTCAACAGCATCATGACTGCCATCATCGGTCAAAGTGAACTGCTGCTGTCGGACATGGAAACGGGTGACTCTCGCGGCAATTCCGAGCCCGAGACAGCGACTGCAGGCGGCGAGCCCCTTTCGGATCATGTGAGGGGCCTGCATCCTGAAGTCCGAGTCCTTTTCACTTCGTCGCGCGCGGATGCCTCTTTTTCGGACCGGAACGCCGGAACAAATGCATTTCTACAGAAGCCGTTCTCGCCGGGCGCTCTTGCGCGGAAGGTGCGGGAGGTGCTGGACTCGACAGGCGTCGCGGCGTGAACATATATGAAGCTGGGAGGCGAAAAATGAATAGTCTTGGGAGGCGATGGGATTTATCGCTCTCAGCTTTTTCGGCCTGTTTGCCGCGGGGATTGTCGGATGGGGGCTCTTGGCAAACATTTCCCGCGGACGAAGAAGCAAGTCCACCTGGGTAGAAACCACAGCTAGAATCAAGTGGTTTGGCGTTAGCTACGGATTCGCCGAAGTGGAATACGAATACAAAGCAGGCGTCCAACTGCTGACAGGCACGTCGATCGTTCCGGGTCCGCTTTCCGGCGAGGGCAAAAACCTGAGGGCGCAGAAGAAGGTCTATCTGAATTCGGGCGGTTCGCTGAAGTTTGTGCCGGGATCGACGGCGCGAGCCTATTATGATCCTCGCAAGCCCGCTGACGCCGCACTGGTTGTTGGCGCGCCTCCATGGGCTGGCTGGAATTGCGTCATCCTCTTCGCTATTTGCGCCTCCCTTTACGCGCTCCACTGGAGGACCACATGGCTGGAGGCTCATCTGGGGCACCTATGGAGTCTCGGGTTGCTGGCGAGTGGCGCAGGAATTTTCCTATACGGCACGTCTTGCTTGAGGCGCCATCTAGCGACAGGCAGCTTCCTGCCCATATCCGGGCGCCTTTTGGCTGCGGAGGTCTCCTACTCGGGAGGGAGCGACGGAGGCGGAGGGTATACGTCCAGCGCGCTGTTCGATTACAACGTGGGCGGCACGACATATCGATCGAGACAGCTCACGGCGATTCCGGCTTTCGTTGCGAAGAGCAAGGCGAGCGTCGAACGCGATTTAGCCCGATTGCGGGCGCTGCCCACGCTCACGCTTTACTACAATCCCCGAGCTCCTTGGGATGCAATCCTGCAGCGAGGGCCGCTGTGGAGCATATTTGCAGCGCTCGCGATGGGGTTACTGTTCACAGGCGTTGGACTATACGCGCTCGGCAAAATGAGGTTGTAAGGACTCAACCCGTAGCGCCGATGGCCACTTGCGCGACGATCTCGAAGGAACGCAGCCGAGCCGCGTGATCGAATATCTGCCCAGTCACCATGAGTTCGTCCACCTCCGTTCGTTGGATGAAAGCTTCAATGCCGCGGCGCACTGTCTCCGACGAACCGACGACTGATTCACGCAGTGCCCGCCTAACGCCGCTTAACTGCGGATCCGGCCAGAGGCCAGCGGTTGAATAAAGGGGCGGGTTGAGCGGTCCGGGATGGCCCCGGCGAAGATCAATGAATTGCTGTTGGACGGAGGTAAAGATTCGCTCGGCTTCCATGTCGGAGTCAGCGGCGAAGACACCGACGCAAGCCATAGCGTACGGGCGCGACAAAGCATCCGATGGTCGAAACTCGTTTCGATAGATCGCGAGAGCATCCGCAAGATCGTCAGGCGCGAAGTGGCTGGCGAAGGCGTACGGCAAGCCAAGGGCGGCGGCGAGGCGCGCGCTGTAAAGACTCGACCCCAACAACCAAATGGGGACCTCGAGTCCCGCGCCGGGGATGGCTCGGACACTCTGGCCAGGGACAACGGCACTGAAATAAGCCCGCAGCTCCATCACATCGCCTGGGAATTGATCGACGCTGTCACCGCGGCCCCGGCGAAGCGCGCGCATTGTCTGCTGATCGGTTCCGGGCGCGCGACCAAGCCCGAGATCAAGCCGCCCAGGGTAGAGGGATTCCAGAGTGCCAAATTGTTCCGCAATGACCAGCGGAGAGTGGTTTGGCAGCATGACGCCACCGGCCCCAACACGGATCGCCGAGGTGCCGCCCGCTACGTATGCCAGCACCACAGCGGTCGCCGCGCTGGCAATGCCGGGCATGTTATGATGCTCCGCGAGCCAGTAACGCTTGTATCCCCATCTCTCGGCATGCCGGGCGAGATCGAGAGTATTCCGAAAAGCATCGGCAGCAGAGCCGTCTTTAAGGATTGGGGAGAGATCGAGGACGGAGATGGGGATGGATGGCGCGTGTTTGGGCATTGTCTCCACCGGCTTTGAAACCCTTGACCTTGCGCGGACGGGCGCATTAACATTGACGGCTTGAATCTTATCAGGAGACCGGTTTGGACATCAAAGAAATAAAAGCTCTCATTGACCTCATGAAAAAGAATGACCTCTCCGTCTTCAAGATGGAGCGGGAGGGCTTTAAAATTACACTCAAACGCAACGAGTTTGGATCTGTGATCGCGTCGCACCCGGTCGTGACGGGGGTGCCCGCGGTTCCGGCCTCCGCGCAAGCGAACGTGACGCCAGCGTCAAAAGAGGAGAGCGCCTCGCCGGGCCGGGAAATCACTTCGCCCATGGTGGGCACGTTTTATCGCTCTTCGTCCCCTGAATCGGCGCCCTATATAGAAGTCGGACAAGAGGTGAGCGAGGACACGGTGGTGTGCATCATTGAGGCGATGAAAATGATGAACGAGATAAAGGCGGAGATGAAGGGCGTCGTAGGAGAGATACTCATCGAGAATGGCACACCGGTGCAGTTCGGACAGCCGCTCTTCAAGGTGCGATAGAGCGCCCTCTCGCAAGGAATGTTCAACAAAGTCCTGATCGCCAATCGAGGCGAGATCGCTCTCCGGGTGATCCGCGCTTGCAAGGAGCTCGGGGTCCTGACGCTGGCCGTTTATTCGGAGGCGGATGTGGATTCACTGCATGTCCAACTCGCGGACGAAGCGATCTGCATAGGCCCGGCCGCAAGCGCCGACAGCTACCTGAAAATCGACCGGATCATCAGCGCGGCTGAGATCGGAGACGTCGATGCCATTCACCCCGGCTACGGTTTTCTGGCGGAGAACGCGCACTTTGCGGAAATCTGCGCGAGCTGCAACATCAAGTTCATCGGGCCGCCATCGAGCGCGATCCGGTCAATGGGTGACAAAAACGTGGCGAGGGAGACAGCGCGGAAGGCAGGAATATCGGTGACCCCTGGCAGCGAAGGAGTCGTGGAATCCGAACAAGAGGCGCTGAAGGTCGCAAAGAAGATCGGCTACCCTGTGATGATAAAAGCGGTGGCGGGCGGAGGAGGCAAGGGGATGCGTCCAGCGCATAATGATGTGAGCCTGATCCAAGGGTTCCACGGAGCGCGCATGGAGGCGGAAAAAGCTTTCGGAAACGCCGGCGTATACGTGGAGAAGATGATCGAGAATCCGCATCACATCGAGTTCCAGGTGATGGCGGATGAGCAAGGAAATGTGATCCACCTCGGCGAGCGGGATTGCTCCATCCAGCGGCGGAATCAAAAGATCGTGGAAGAGAGCCCCTCCCCTTTTCTATCAGAAAACCTAAGAAAGAAGATGGGCCAGGCGTCGGTGCGACTCGCGCAGGAGGTGGGCTACCAAGGGGCAGGAACCCTTGAGTTCCTGGTGGACGACGCGGGAAATTACTATTTCATGGAGATGAACACCCGCATACAGGTGGAGCATACCATCACCGAAGAAGCTTACGGAGTTGACCTTGTGAAAGAGCAGATACGGGTGGCGGCGGGAATGCCACTCTCGGAAAGCATTCGCAAGGCAAAGCTGAGGCAACACGCGATTGAGTGCCGCATCAACGCGGAAGACCCTTATAATGGTTTCCAGCCGAGTCCCGGCAAAATTGGCCTGTACTACGCGCCGGGGGGCGGGGAGTGCGGATCGACTCCCACGCTTACTCCGGGTATTCGGTGCCGCCGCATTACGATTCGATGATCGCGAAGGTGATCACGACGGGCTCGACGCGGAAAAACGCGATCACTCGCATGAGCAGGGCGTTGTCGGAATACATGATCACGGGGATAA
This sequence comes from uncultured Verrucomicrobiae bacterium, assembly GCA_963828525.1. Classification (GTDB taxonomy): domain Bacteria; phylum Verrucomicrobiota; class Verrucomicrobiia; order Chthoniobacterales; family Chthoniobacteraceae; genus CAWHEP01. The sequence goes on along the minus strand of CAWHEP010000005.1, from coordinate 163,531 downwards.
AGACGACAATCCCGTTTCAGGAAGCCATCATGCACAACCCGGATTTCCTTCGCGGCACGTACAGCACGAGCTTCGTCGAAAATGTAATATCTGTGCGGGTGGCGGAATTCAGCCGTTAGTCTTGGCGACGCTTTGAGGGAACTGCGCGATTGCCGTCTGTATGGGATCCTCGACCTCGGTTACGTCAATGAACACGACGTGGAACGCGTGGCGGAACGCATGCTCGCGGGCGGGGTCGACATTCTCCAGCTTCGCGCAAAAGCGATGCCGCGAGAGCTGATCGCGAAGATCGCCAGCCGCCTGATGCGGATCACAACCAGCGCGGGCGCTCCGCTCATTGTAAACGATCATCCGGAAATACCCGCCGATGGCGCGCATGTGGGACAGGACGATTTGTCCGTTTCCGAAGCGCGAAAAATCACCGGGAAGGGGCGGATCGTAGGCAAATCAACACACAGCTTCGAGCAGGCCGTGAAGGCGGAAGAGTCGGGAGCGGATTACATCGGATTTGGGCCGTTGTTTGCGACTCCGACCAAACCAGATTACACGGCCATTGGGCTTGACGACATTCGCCGCGTCCACGAGCGAGCGCGCATTCCCATTTTTTGCATCGGCGGCATCAAACTGGAAAACCTGAACAGTGTCCTTTCCGCCGGCGCGAGTCGCGTGGTCATCGTCTCCGGGATTCTACTGGCTGCCGATATCGAGGGTTACGCCCGACAAGCAAAGAATATCCTTTCCTCGGCTGCTCCGCATTGTTAAGAGCAACCCCTCACCTGCCTCCCTCTTCTCTTCTCCTATGTCAGTTCTCGTCGTTGGTTCCATCGGCCTTGATACAGTAAAAACACCCGTCGAGGAGCATGCTGACTTGCTGGGCGGTTCCGCCTCGTATGCCGCTGTAAGCGCAAGCTTCTTCACGGAAGTAAATCTTGTCGGGATCGTGGGGACTGATTTTCCGGAGAAACACATCGAGTTTTTGAGATCCCGGAAGATCGATGTCACCGGGCTTCAGGTGGTCTCCGGCAAGACTTTCAGGTGGTCGGGGGAATACGCGTGGGATTTCAACACGCGCGAGACGCGCAGTGTGGAATTGAACGTATTCGAGCATTTCACTCCGGACCTTCCCGAGGGATATGGCGAAACGCCCTATGTGCTGCTCGCGAATATCGCCCCCGCGCTGCAGAGCCATGTGCTGGATCAAATGAAGAAGCCGCGTTTCATCATAGCGGATACAATGGATCTTTGGATCAACATCGCAAAGGAAGCGCTTCTGGCGTTGTTGAAGCGGGTGGACCTCCTGATCTTGAATGATGGAGAGGCGCGCCAACTGACCGGCGAGACAAGCCTGATAAAGGCTGGACGCAAAATACAAAAGCTCGGGCCCAAGTATGTGGCGATCAAGAAAGGAGAGCATGGCTGCCTGCTTTTCGGTGAAGACTCGTTCTTTAGCTGCGGAGCTTACCCACTTGGAGACATCCATGATCCAACCGGAGCGGGCGACACGTTCGCAGGAGGGCCTTGCCGGTACCTGGCGAGCCATAGCAAACAACGAAGTCGGCTTTTCGGATCTCCGCAAAGCAGTCGTATATGGCAGCGTGATGGCGAGCTTTAATGTCGAGTCCTTCAGCCTGGAGCGGCTGCGCACTCTGAATCGCCAATGAGGTTGAGAAGCGTTAGCTGTTCAAGCTGATGAGCAATTTCGAGGTAATCGACTAGGAGCCAGGCGGCAAGCAGCAGGAATGGTTCAGAACGCCCCAGCCCGGGTTTCTCGAAGGGCTGGCATACCGGCTGGCGCGCATTGTCGCGGGCGCGGTTTACCGCGTCACATCACTCGGCGCGGATGATCTTCCGAAGGGTGGTTTTCTTCTCCTGCCCAATCACGTCACGTGGGTGGATGCCATCGTGCTGCAACTGGCTTGTCCGCGTCCGATCCGATTCATGATATTTGAATCGATCTACAATCAGCGATTTCTAAACCCTCTGTTCCGTTTTTTGGGCGCAATCCCGATCTCACCCGCCAAAGCGCGGGACGGCATGCGGGAAGCCGTGAAGCACATACAGGAGGGCGAGATTGTTTGCATATTTCCGGAAGGCGAGCTTTCGCGCACGGGCAACCTTCTCCGTCTAAAGCGGGGATTTGAAGTGATCGCGCGCTCGGCTCAGGCTCCTGTGGTTCCGGTCTGGCTCGACCAGTTGTGGGGATCGATCTTCTCCTTTTATGGCGGGCGCTACTTCCGGAAAATACCGCGGCATTTTCCCTATCCAGTAGCGGTGGCCTTCGGAAAGGCACTTTCGGCGGAGGATGCCGACATCGCGAGGGTGAGGGAGGAATTTCTCCAGTTGGGCGAGTTCTGCTATCAGCAGCGACCCATCCTGCGCGGCCACCTGGCGGAGGCGTGCCTTCGCGGTTTGAAACACCGTCAGTTTGACACAGCGGTGATCGACGGGATGGACGACAGCCGAATGTCGCGCGGCACCTTGCTGGCGGCGGGGATCGCCTTTTCAAGGTACCTTCGCGCGACCGCAGGTGGGGAGAAGCGTTTGGGAATAGTCCTGCCGGCAGGCCGGGGAGCGATTCTCGCGAATCTCGGCGCGCTGCTGGCCGGGAAGGTGCCGGTGAATTTGAACTTCACGTCCGGGCGTCCCGCGCTGGTATCGGCGATACGGATTGCCAAGATCAAGAAGGTTATAACGGCCGGACCCGCGCGGAAGAGGTTCACCGAATTCCCCTGGCCGGAAGACCTCATCCTCCTCGACGAGATCGCGCCTGGATTGAAGGGGCGGGTGGTTTTTTGGCGAGTGATGGTTTTTCTACTGCCATGGCGAGCGCTGACCGCCCTGCTGGGGCTGCCCAAAAAGGGCGATCATGAGGAAGCGGTAGTGCTGTTCACGAGCGGCAGTTCAGGAGAACCCAAAGGGGTGGTGCTGAGCCACCGCAACTTGATCGGCAACGTCTCACAGTTCTCGATGATGCTGAGCTTGAAGCCACACGACTCCGTGCTGGCGTGCCTTCCGTTCTTCCACAGCTTTGGCTGCACCGTCACGCTTTGGTACCCAATGATCGAGGGAGTGCGGGTAGTAACCTATCCGAACCCGCTGGATATTCCAAAAACGGCCGCGTTGATCGAGCGCCATGGAATCACGCTCCTTCTGGCGACCCCCACGTTCCTGCGTGGTTACCTCAGGAAAGCGGAGAAAAAACAGATCGAGACGCTGGATCTCATCGTGACAGGCGCGGAGAAACTTCCGAAAGAATTACGGGAAGCCTTTTTCGACCGGTTTGGAAAAAATGTCATGGAAGGATACGGGCTCACTGAGACCTCGCCTGTCGTCAGCGTAAACCTGCCTGAGCCGCTTCCCAGCCGCGCAAACGACTCTGTGCAGCCATCAAGCAGAGCGGGAACGGCAGGAAAACTGGCGTCAGGGATCGCCGCGCAAATTCGTGACCCTGATTCGGGCACCGCGCTATCGCTGCATGAGAGCGGGATGCTCTGGCTGAAGGGCCCTAATATCTTTGAGGGCTATCTCGACGACCCGGAGCGTACCGGGCATGTGCTTGTGGATGGCTGGTTTAATACGGGCGACTTCGGCCGGTTCGATGAGGATGGATTCCTGCATATTGAAGGCCGGCTGAGCCGATTCTCGAAGATCGGGGGAGAGATGGTGCCGCACGAGACGCTGGAAGCCGCCATCGCGAAGGCGCTTGGCCATTCTTCGGACTCGGAAAAGACCATCACCGTAGTCGGTATTCCCGATGAGGCGAAGGGCGAAGCGGTCATTCTGCTGAGCGTTCGGAGAAGTCGATCTCGGGGAGGTGCGGGGCAGCTTGCTGGCGGCGGGCATTCCCAGCCTTTGGATACCGAAAAAAGTTGTGAGAGTCAGCGACATTCCGGTTTTGGGATCCGGGAAGCTGGACTTGGGCAAGTGCAGGGACATCGCGTTGGCGGCAGGGTGAGCACAGCCTTTTTGGATGACTCGCAACAGGAGGCACGCGCCAACGCGCAATCCTGTGATCCGGACGGACGCGCTTTCTGAATTCCGCTCGCCTTTGAGCGATTGTTCAGTATGGATTAACGATGTCGTCGAATGCCCGCGCCTTGCTTGCCCTCATTATCGGCGCTCTGTTGTTCACCAGCGCATCACACGGGGACCAGGCTCTGGAGAGTGGCGTTGCAGGGGAGCGCATCCGTTTGCAACCTCGCGCGGCCTCTCCCCAAATGAACTTGAGCGTGAATACTAATTTCAAGATCGGTTTCTTCGTGGATGGCGGCGCGCCGGCCCGCTTCGTAAACGACGTGACTCTTGCGGAGGATCTCTCCGAAGTGAAACTTCTGCCCTTCTCCCGCTTCGAGTCATCCACGAAAGCCGAGGATGTTTCCGATTCGCCCGTGAATACAGGCGGAGGCATGTCTCCCCTCGCCGTCCTGGCGGGGCTGGGCGTTGTAGTCGCCTGCGCGACCGTCGTCGCCGGCAGGCCATCTTCGAATCGTTTGAGCGTGAATTCGCGCGACCTGCGCAGGCGCAGGGTCAGGAGCTCGGAGGTGAAGCCGAGGGATCAACCGACGCGCCGGAGACGCCGCAAATCGAGAGGGCGCTCAAGTCACGGAGTCGCCATCAAGGGTTGATCGCCAGTGCGCCGGTCGCCCACTCACTTCCAGCGCGCGCGATTCAAGCAGCGGTTTCTGTCATGGCTGGGATCTGTGCTCCTCCGGGCGCTGGGCTGGACGTTGAGAATCAACATCAAGGACGAAGCCGAGTACTTTTCCGGCACGGGTGGCAGACAACATATCTTCGCGTTTTGGCATAACAGGATGCTCTTGATGCCGCTCATCTGTGAGCGCCACAATCGCAACCCAAAAGGAGCGGTAGTGCTTACAAGCCCGAGCAGGGACGGCGCGATACTCGAGGAGTTTATGAAGCATTTTGGCGTGCCTTCCGTGCGCGGCTCCAGCTCACGCCGCGGCGCGACAGCGCTACTGGAACTCACGAAATATCTTGAGGAGGGAAAGGACGTCGTCATCACTCCAGATGGTCCCCGAGGCCCCCGCTACCGGCTCGGGCAGGGGCTCATCTTCCTGGCCCAAAAAGCGGATTGTCCGATTATGCCGATCCACGTCGAGTACCTCACGCTGCGTTCGATTACGCGGGTGGGATGGATTCATGATCCCCCTCCCCTTCACGCGCGCGGACATCACGTTCAAACCGTTATTCTGGGCGCGGCGCGCGCAATCCGAAGGGGAGTTCGAAGAAGATCGCTCCGCGCTTGAACAGATATTGCAACCAAAGGAGATTTAGAAGCTGTGAAACTGATCAAAGGGCAGGAAATTGCCGCTCGCATCCACGCGGAATCCAGAGCGAAGGTCGAAGCGTTAAAAGCGCGCGGTATCACGCCAGGGCTTGCCGTGGTGCTCGTGGGGGACAACCCGGCATCGCGATCCTACGTGCGTTCCAAGGATCGCATCTGCCGCGAACTGGGCCTCCATTCGGTGAAGAAGGAACTGCCCATCGAGACTACGCAGCGCGAACTCGAAGACATCGTGCTCGCGCTGAACGCGGATGAGTCGATCCACGGCATCCTGGTGCAGTCGCCGCCACCGCCGCACATCGATGAACAGGCCATCGTAGAACGAATTGAGCCTTGCAAGGATGTGGACGGTTTTCACCCGATCAACGTGGCTAAGCTGGCGATGGGGGATGACACCGGGTTTGTGCCCTGTACCCCCTGGGTTGCCAGCGATTACTCGTCGAGAGCGGAATAACGATCTCCGGCGCGCGAGTGGTGGTTCTTGGCCGCAGCATGATTGTGGGGAAACCGCTCGCGATGCTCCTCATGCGGAAAGGGACGGACGCCGACGCCACGGTCACTGTCGCTCATTCACGCAGCCGTGGACTGGAAGAGATCACGCGCTCAGCGGATATTTTGATCGCCGCGATCGGGCAACCGGAATTCGTGAAATCGGGCCACGTTCGCAAAGGGGCGGTCGTGATCGATGTCGGGATCAATCGCAAGGAAGATCCTTCTCAAGAGAAAGGCTACCGCCTGGTTGGGGATGTCGCCTTTGAGGAAGTCGCGCCCAAAACTTCCGCGATTACCCCGGTGCCGGGAGGTGTTGGGCCCATGACGATTGCGATGCTGATTTCGAACACCATCCTGGCTTGCGAGCGAACCTTGGCTCGCGGGTCGAGGCAGTGAGTTAGCCGAAGAAGCGCTGCGCGGGAATAAGCGGTTGCGGCTTGCAGATGCGGTCGACGCATTGCTGCCAACTCTGGTGGCCGGTGAGGATTTCGATCTCCACGCGCAAGAAGTAAATCGGTACTTCCAGCTTTTCCATGCGAGGCAAGCGCACGGAATCTTTCTCGGTGGTAATGATCGCGTCCAGGTCGCGCCTTCCGCATCGGCTGATGAAATTAAGCACCTCTTTATGAGAGAAACGGTGGTGATCGGTAAAATGCCGCGCCATGTCAATCTTCGCCCCGAGCTTTGTGAGGGCGGACTCGAAACTGTCCGGGGCCGCGATCCCGCTGAGGGCGCCGACGTGCCTCCCCTTGAGGTAGTCGAGGGGAAGCTGTTTGTCATCATACACGTGCTGCAGGTATAGAGGACGGTGCGCGCACTCGATGATCTCGGCCGTGCGATTATACTTGCGAATGCGCCGGATGAGTTCCTCGTTTCCCTCCGGAGTCGTCTTCGTTATGAAGATGTAGCTGGCGCGCCTCAGGTTTTTAGGGCGTTCGCGCAGCGTGCCTCTGGGAAGGAGATATTCATTTCCAAAAGGGGCCTGCCGATCTATCAGGACGATATCGAGGCGGTGTTTTAGGTGGAGATACTGCAAGCCATCGTCGAGGACGAGGGTGTCCACATTCATCTTATCGATGGCGTAGGCGCCCGCTCGGACGCGATCCTTATCCACCAGCACGATCACGTCCTTCAGGTTCACGGCAAGCATATAGGGCTCGTCGCCCGCAGCGCGCGAATCGAGCAGAATGGAGCGCCCGTCCGAAACAATGCGCGGCTTGTAGTCCTTCTTCGAACCGAATCTCCGCATCAGACGCCGCAGGAGAGGCGGCTGCTTGCTTTTGTATCCCCGGCTCAGAATTGCCACCCGCCGCCCGCCGCTTTGCAAGGCTCGCGCGAACTTCTCCACCACAGGTGTTTTTCCGGTGCCGCCCACGGTGAGATTGCCGATACTGATCACGAGACAGCCCAGTTGCGCCTCGCGGAGAAAGCGTTTTCGGTACAGGTAGAGGCGGGTTTCAACCGCGGCAAGATAGCCGTATGAGAACAGGTGAAGCAGGAGCCTTAGAAGGAGCGCCCGCTTGCCATACCTGCGCTCCAGGATGACATCGATCGCGAACTGCTCGAACTGTTCCAGCCAGCGCCGCATCTACGAGCCGCCAGCCCCGGGTTCCGTAACTCTAGCGCCCCGGTTATCCGCATGGGTAACAACCGTCCTGGCTCCCGGGCAACGCGACGCGTCCAGCATGGCTCGCGCAACCGCTTCGGGCGAATCCAGCGTCACACAAGCGACAGTCGAACCGGAACCACTTAGAAAACCGCCAATCGCGCCAGCCGACTCTCCGGCGCGAATAACATCGTCGAGGAACGGCACCAGCGGCAGCCTGTACGGCTGGTGGAGATAGTCCCGGAAGCTCCCGCGCAGGAGATCGTAATCCTGGGTGGCGAACGCGGCCGCAATCCGGCAAGCGTTGCCCGCGCCCCTGGCAGCGTCAGAGAGCGGAACTTGCGCGGGGAGAGCCCGCGCGCGCTCGGCGTCGAGACCTCGAAGTCTGGGATGAGCAAGATAAACCGGAGCGAAGGAAGGACATCGAAACGGATGCACTCGGGATCACCGGCGCGAGCAATAGTGAACCCCCCGAACGCGGCGGGAGCGGCATTGTCAGGGTGGCCCTCCAGCGCGGCGCAGAGAGCAAACAGCTTCCGCTTCGAGAGCGGCCGCCCATGCAGCTCATTGAGTCCATGCAGAAGACCCAGTCGGACAGTGACGCTGCTGCCGAGGCCGCGCGCGCTCGGAACGTCGCCCTTGACCTTCAACCCGAAAACGACCGGATCAACATTTGACGCCTCGAAGAAAGCGGCAGCCGCAGCCGAGACCATGGCAGAATGTGCCTCCCCCGTGGATGGTCCAACGGTGACAATGTTTGATATTCCCAGAGCGACACCGAGACAGTCATATCCGGGTCCAAGGTTCGCGGTGGTTGCGGGAACACGGATGGAAATCTCGCGGTCTAAAGAAGAAGCAGACATTTATCGAGTAAAAAGGATTCGCCGGGGATTGGCGAAAGAATGTCCCCGGCGGGAATCGAACCCACATCTAAGGTTTAGGAAACCTCCGTTCTATCCGTTGAACTACGGGGACTTTGCCGGGTTAATATGGCATCTGACAATCGAAGCACAATTGAGTTCTACGGTCTCGCCTGAAGGCCGTACAGAAAGCGCGAAGATGGGAAAAAACACGAGTCCTATTGTGCACAACTTACAACGAGAATTCTGCGGATCTCAATTTTTCGAACGGCGTCGACGGGAATGAACGTCCGCCAAGGCAACCGCAACAGGAACACGCCGTTCGGTTCGTCCGACGAAAGAAAGACTTCTGAGGTGCTTGCCGCCGCTTGGCTGGGAGCGCATCACCTCGCCGACGAAGCTTTCTGGCGGCGGAGCCGCCGTGTGCATTGAGCCCGTGACACGCGGAACTAACCCGAAGCCCTCAGGCGCAAACAGGCCTACGCGCAGAATCCCTGCAACTTTTACGCGCCAGTGTGCTTTACTCGAAAACGGTGCCACTTCCCCCGCCATGATATACCGCGCCCTTTTCCTCGCCGCAGTCCTTCTTCTCACGCGCGCAGCCCAGGCCACGGCCCAGGGCAGCGCGGAGGAAATCTTTCCCCCGAAGGCAGCGGCCCAGGACGCAATCCATTGGAAGGACGGGTACTTCGTCATCAACGGCAAACCGGCCTTCATCAGCTCCGGCTCCATTCATTACGCCCGCGTCCCGCGCGAGCTGTGGCGCGACCGCATCTGGCGTCTCAAGATGATGGGTTTTAACGCCGTCCAGTCCTACATCTTTTGGAACGCCGCCGAGCCCAGGGAAGGGCAATGGGATTTCAGCGACAACAACGATCTCGACGCGTGGCTGTCACTCCTCCAGGACATGAACATGTATGGCCTAGAGCGCGTAGGGCCGTACGCCTGCGCGGAGTGGGAATTGGGCGGTTATCCTGCGTGGGTGACCGTCAAGCCCGGGATGTTCGGGCGTGAAATGGGGCCGTCAGTGGCTTACTCCGACCCGTATCTGGATAAGGTCGAGAAGATCGTGGCCAAGCATCAGCTCCATCATGGCGGCAGCGTGTTCATGGTTCAGCTTGAAAACGAGCACTCCAATGGCTGGGGCACCCAGGTCATCGATCCCTACCTGAAATATCTGGACGACCAGGCCGACCGAAACCGGATTGAGGTGCCGACTTTCAACTCAGGTCTCCATCACAGCCACGACCCTTCGGGCGACGCGCCGTTCCGAGTTAATCCGACCCCATGGTACAGCACCGAGTTCTGGACCTACTATGCCGGCCATTACGGCGACATGGATAAGAGCCCGCTCGACCAAAAGGTCCGCGGCACCTGGAAAATCATCGCTTTCGGAGGGGCTGGCTACAACTACTACATGGCACATGGCGGCACGAATCTCGGCTACTCCGGCGATGGGTCACGGCCCGGCGTCTCCTATGATTATTCCGCGCCGGTCGGTGAAGCCGGGCAGTTGCACAACTTCTATTTTTTCGCCCGCCGCGCGGCCTGTTTCGCGCAGAGCTTCACGCCTTTAATTGCCGGCAGCCATAATGATCCTGGGCTCGCGGCCTGCGACCAGTCGGCACTCCGCGTCACCGCGCGCACTAATCCGACGCAAGGCAGCTTTATCATGGTAGATCATTTCCTGCGCGGGCCGATGCCGGCGGCCGGCGCGGCGCCCGCCCTCGATGCCAACATCACGTTGGGGACGCATGTCACTGCGGGTGGGTTGACGTTGCCGCACAAGGGCAGTTTCAGCGTCGGCACGGCCGAGCCGCGCACGATCCTGCTCAACGTGCCTTGGACACCGAACGCCTCGTTCGAGTCGGTCTGCACCAACGTCCTTGCGCGCCAGACGATCGGCCAGACCGACTACTGGATCTGCTACGGTCCGACCGGAGAGTCGGGTGAGGTCACGCTCAAGCTTAAAACGCCGGGGACGGGTCCCAGCCAGTTTGATTTCACCTACCCCGCTGGTGATGCCGTCTCCGAAATCAAGGTCGATTCGGGTGACGGTCATCGTGCCGCCCTGCTCGTCATGAATACGGAAATGACGAACCGCGCGTGGCTGGCGCGCGGCAATATCTACCTCGGGCCTTCCTTCGTTTTGGAAGATGGCAGCCTGGAATTTCCGCCAGAGGGCGGCAAGGCCACGATCTACGCGGCTTCGGGAAAGTCGGCGATGACGCAGGCTGCGGCCACCGTCCCGGGTCTTCCTGTGCTGGCGAACTGGTCGTGGCGCGATGCCGCCCCAGAACGCGGCGCTAAAGTTGAAACTGCGAAGTGGATTTCCTCAAGCGGCCCGCAGCCCATGGAAACATACGACAGCTTCCAGAACCGCTACGGTTGGTATCGGGCCACTCTGCATGCGGATAAAGCCGGCCCCTTATCCTTTCACTTTGGTGGGCAGTCCGGGACGTTCGTCCCGTACCTGAACGGCCGACCCGGCGTAACGACCACTCTGAACTACGGCAAGTCCCGCTCGCTTACATTCCCGAACGCCCAGCCGGGCGACAATACCCTGGCCATTCTTGTCAAGGCGTCCCCCCGATCCAAGAACGTGTACCGTGAACTGATCGGCATGCGGACGGCGCGCGGAATTTGGGGCGGCGTCTCTGCGGATTCGGCTGCGACGCGGGTCGATGTGAGTTGGAAGAAATGGGACACGGCCCCCAAGGGCGCCGATCCGGCCGCCTTGGCCAAGCCTGAGTACTGACGAGTCGGCTTGGTCCGCCGTCGACCCCGCGGCCCTCGCCCTCAAGTTACCGCGCGGCGACTCATGGTATCGTGGCGTCTTTAACGTCACCCCGGCCCAAGTCGATTCGATGCTGGAAACGCCCCAATTCGATCCGGCCCCAGCCCCGAAGGGGAAACGAGGCGGGCCACCTCCAGACGTCACCGTCTATCTCAATGGCCAGTTGCTGCCGGACCACACGGCGGACGCCTCCAAGCTCCTCATCCCCGGCAAGAACACGGTCCTCATCCGGATCCAAAGCCGGCTCGGCGGCGACACCGGCCAGCTCGGCTTGAGCCTGTGGCACAACTCGCCGCTTGCGCATGGGACCTGGCAGTTCCACGGCGGTCTTGATGATCTCGACGAGACGGCCATCATCGGGCGCGTCACGAACTGGGACGATTTTCTTTCACAGGTCCCGTGGCAGACGGGCTCTTCCACGCTGGCGAATCAACCCACCTTCTGGAAGTGCCAGTTCGGCTGGCACAAGACGCCCAACGCCGTGCAGACCGTCGGCCTCGACACTACCGGGCTGAAGGCTGGCCACGTCTGGCTCAACGGCCACAACATTGGCGAATCGCCGCAGAACCCGCCGCGAATGTATCCCATGTATATGCCCGAATGCTGGATCAAGGAGGGCACCAATGACCTTGTCGTGTTCGACATCTATGGGAACAAGCCCGACCAACTGAAGCTCACGCGCTACGAAGCCTTCGCCCTCAGCCCTCCGTCGCCCGCTCCTCGCCCCTAATGGGTTTTCTATGCATTCCGTAATTGTCCGTGTTCGGCTGTTGCTGCTCGGCCTCGGCCTGGGGCGGCGGCGTTACCCGCTTCAGCCAATGGCTCCGGGATCGCCATGAACCCAGTGCGAGAAACTCATCTGCCTTAACCCCACCAGCCCATGAAAAACAATCCAGCCGGGAAATTCCGATTCAGAACACTTTTTGGCGCGTCGCCGAAAATTCATAAAAACATCCTCAGAATCGCGCTCATTAGTTTTGCCCTACTCTCTTCCAGAAATGTTTATGCCGCAGTTACCTTGCCGCATATCTTCGGCGATAACATGGTCTTGCAACGAGAGAAGCCCGTCCCCGTGTGGGGTACAGCCGCTCCCGGCGAAAAGATCGTGGTTGGCTTCGACGGACAAAGCAAAAGTTGCACGGCTGGCAGCGGCGGGCAATGGACCGTAACTCTCGACCCGCTCAAGGCTTCGGCCACCCCTTTAGAGATGACGGTAAGCGGCGCCAACGCGCTTAAGTTCAAGAACGTCCTGGTGGGCGAGGTCTGGCTTTGCTCGGGGCAATCCAATATGGAAAAGCCGTTCGGAGTCGCGCCCACCTCAACGGATATTCGTCCTTCACCCATCCCTCCCGAGTCCCTGCCTGAACTCGCGGCCGCGAATTATCCGGAGATCCGAATTCTCGATGTCCGTCGCGACCGCAAACCGACACGCCTGCGCGACGCCAACGTCGCCTGGTCTCCATGCAGCGGCGAGGCCTTAATCGCGCAGCACTTTTCGCAGGCAGCCTATTACTTTGGCCGCAAACTCCACCACGAACTCAATGTCCCGATTGGCCTGATCGATTCCTCCTTCGGCGGTTCTCCCATTGAACCGTGGATTCCCGAGCGAGGGCTTTACGCTCGCTCCTTCTCTGAGCGACTTCGCCCAAGCCTCCGGCAAACCATGGGTGAAGGGCACCCCTCAGCTCTCGATGATGTTTAACAGCATGATCTTTCCCCTGATCCCATATGCCATCCGTGGCGTTCTCTGGTATCAGGGCGAATCGAACGTCGGTACGGCCGCCGACGTAGGCCGTTACGCGGACGAGATGTTCGCGCTCATCGAAAGCTGGCGCTCGGAATGGCACGACGACTTCCCTTTTTACTATGTCGAGATAGCACCCTTTACCTACTTCGGTAACGGACGCCCGGGACCGAAGAAGGCCGACTCCGCTGACCGCGAAGCTCTTTTCTGGGAACAGCAGACCGATGCGCTTCAGATCCCGCACACCGGCATGGTGGTCACGACGGACATTACCGACGACGTGCATAATCACCATCCGCGCGATAAGAAGAGCGTCGGCGAGCGCCTCGCCGCCTGGGCCTTGGCAAAGGATTACGGCCGTCCCGATGTGGTCTTCTCCGGGCCCAAGTTCAAGAAGATGGTGATCAAAGGCAATGCCGCCGTCATCAGCTTTGACTACGTGGACGGTGGACTCGTGAGCCGCGACGGCAAGCCGCTTACCTGGTTCACCCTCGCGGGCGCCGATGGCAAATTCGTTCCCGCCGTCGCAGCGATCCAAGGCGACCAGGTCGTTGTCACCAGCCCCGACGTCCCCGCCCCCGCGACCGTTCGCTTTGCGTGGGATGAACGCGCCATGCCGAATCTTTCGAATAAAGCGGGCCTCCCCGCCCTCCCCTTCCGCTCGAATCCTGATCCCTGGCACATGCCTGCCGGTGCTCATTGACGCGTATTGCCTCGCCTGATCACTGCGGCTGCAGAATCTCGTCGAATCGCTGACCATGGACGGGCGCGAATCGGCCTGTCAGACTTACCATCTGGAACGGATAGATTGATAAGACGAAATTGATAAGCCCACGTTGACCCATCAGATGTCACTCATTCCGACACGTTGTCTTCTGTTGGCGGTAACTTTCATTCTCCTCGGCACGTTTCACGGCGTCGCCGAGGAAGGGGAATCACTTGAGCAGGCTTTCCTCACGCCTTCAACGGCAGCCAAGCCGGCGATCTGGTGGTACTGGGGTGAATCGGTGACCACCGATCACGGAATCACCCAGGACTTAGAGTCGTTAAAACGGGTCGGATTTGGCGGCGTGGTCCTTTACGAGCAGGTTTTCTCGGATGCGCCGGACGCCCTCAAAAGCCTGTCGCCCGAATTCATGGCGCGGGTGCGATTCGCCGCCGCCGAATGCGCGCGGCTGCACCTGACGCTGGAGGTCAACACGTGCAGCGGATATGTCGCCGGCGGCCCGTGGATCACGCCCGCACTCGGGATGCAGCGGTTGGTGTCAAGTGAGTTGCAGATCGAAGGAGGACAGAAGTTTTCCGGCGTGCTGCCGCAGCCTCCGACCAAGCTCGGTTTTTACCAGGACGTGGCGGTGCTCGCGTTTCCTTCTCCCGCCGGCGACGAACCACACCCATCACCGCCGGGGCTAACGAGCACGCCGGCCGTGCCTGCGCTCGACCGCATCTTTGATCAATCGGGCCGTGAACAAGTGGAGATCTCGCCGCCATCCGCAAACCAACCGGTGCTGATCCAGATGGATTATGGCCATCCGTTCACGGCGCGCAGTTTGAGCTACTCGGTTCGTCCCGTCTCCAAAGCGCCCGTCATTGTCACGGAACAACCCGGAAACTGGAGCGACAACCCCGCTGAGCCGGGCAAACCTCCTATTCCCCCCATCGGCGAGCTGGAATTCAGCAACGACGGCGCGCAATGGCAGCGGGTCTGCGCACTGCCGGGTCGGGGCTATCGGCAGGATGGTTGGATTTTGCAAACCACCGCGTTTCCCAACGTGACCGCGCGGTTTTTTCGACTCAATCTCCACGGGTGGGACGGAGCCGAAAAAGGGAAAAGTCTCCCGCTGGGAAATGTCCGGCTGAATAGCGAGGCGTTGATCGACCAGTGGGAGGAAAAAACGGCGAACGTGGAAGATTTTTCAGATCCCGACCGCACTCCGCCCTACCAGGGTGACGAGGTCATCGACCCTGATAAAATCCTAGACTTGACCGGCCATGTGGACGCCGGTGGGCGTCTGACCTGGGACGTTCCGGCGGGGCGGTGGACGATTCTGCGCTTCGGCCACACGCCGACCGGCGCGGGGACCAAGCACGGCAGGCCGGAGGGCATGGGGCTTGAATGCGACAAGCTCAGCGCCGAGGCGACGACGGTTCAATACAAAAACTATGTCGGCCGCATTTTGAAAGAAGTCCGGACGGTGCCGGGCGCGAAGCTCAGCGGGGTAAACATGGATAGCGCGGAAAGCGGAGGGCAAAACTGGACCGCCGATTTTCCGGCGCAATTCCGCCAGCGGCGTGGATATGACTTGCTCCGTTACCTGCCCACCATGGCAGGCCGGGTGGTGGGCAGCCCAGACCAGTCCGACCGCTTCCTCTACGATGTCCGCCGGACGATTGCCGATGCGATGAGCGATGAGTATTTCGGCACGATGACCAAGCTCTGCCACGCGGACGGGATCACGTTCATGGCCCAGGCTCCGGGCATTGCGACCGGCATCCCCGGCGATAATATCCAGTCAAAGGGCCGCACGGACATCCCGATGGGCGAGTTCTGGTACGGCCAGAAAAACGGCACAATGGATTGCAAGGAAGCGGCCAGCGCCGCCCACGTGTACGGCTTGCGCGTAGCCGCGGCCGAGTCCTTCACCGGCAGCCCGTTCCCAGCCACCCCGGAAACGGAGAAGCCCCTGGCCGATGCGGCGCTTTCCCTGGGAATCAACCGCTTTGTCGTGCTCTCGTATGTCCATCAGCCGAATGATCGGAAGCCGGGCGTTGTTCAGCCACGTTTTAGAGCCTTCTTTGAGCGCAATAACACCTGGTGGGACTACAGTGGCGGCTTTTGGGACACGCTCGCCCGCTCCTGCGCGATGATGCGGCGAGGCGCGCCGGTGAGCGACCTGCTTTACCACCTCGGCAACGACTCGCCCTTGAAAATAGCGATATCGCGGATGCGTCCCGTGCCGCCAACCGGATATGATTACGACGTTTGCGGCGATGAAATCCTGCTGCGCACCGCGGTGGCGGACGGACGGGTGTTACTGCCGAGCGGCATGAGCTACCGGATGCTGGTGCTCGCCGGAGGTGATCGAATTACGCTGGCGGCGGCGCGACAACTGGAAACTTTGGTGAAGGCGGGGGCAACGGTCCTGGGCCTCCGGAAACCGCTTGGATCGCCGGGCCTTGAAGATGGCGCCGCCGGCGATGCGAACGTGCGGCGGATCGCCGATGAACTGTGGGGTCCCGGGTACTCCGGACGGCGCCGGAGAACGCAAGACGGGGCTAGGTACAATCATCTGGGGCCGGTCGCCCGCCGAGGAGCTGGCGCTGCTCGCCACCCCGAAAGATTTCGAGGCCGTGGATGCGGACCCGGACATTCTTTTTGCCCATAGGAGGAGCGGCCAGGACGACATTTACTTTCTCGCGAATCATGGCGATGCGCCAGCGTCGTTCAACGGGAACTTTCGCTCCGATCACGGGACACCCCAGGCATGGGACCCTGAGACGGGATCCATTTCCACGCTGCCGGGCGCCGTTCGTAAGGGACCCGTGACGGCGGTGCCAATACAGTTGGAATCGAACCAGTCGCTTTTCGTTATCTTCCGTGAGGGCGCGCCTCCGGCGAAAACCGCGCCCGGTTTGGTGGAAGCACTGCCGGTTTGGCAAACCCTCGATGACGCGTGGCAGGTGAGCTTCGATCCCAAGTGGGGAGGTCCCGCGCGCGTTGACTTCCCCAAGCTCATTTCCTGGACCGACTCTCCCGATCCGGGCATTCGGGATTACTCCGGCACCGCCACCTACACCCGTGAGTTCAATCTGTCACAAACGATACCAAGCCGGGTGGTGCTCGACCTGGTCAAGGTGGATGTCATCGCCTCTGTCGTCGTCAACGGACAAAGCTTCGGCGATGTGTGGAAACCACCGTTCGCCGTCGAGGTGACCCCGGCGCTGCATGCTGGAAAAAACCATCTTGAAGTAAAAGTCGCCAATCTCTGGACGAATCGCCTGATCGCAGACGCCAAGTTACCCGAAACACAGCGGCTCACCTGGACAAGCTACCCCATGTACCACGCCGGCGCGCCGCGATCGTCTTCGGGTCTCCTCGGCCCCGTCGTGCTGCGCGCCGCGGCGTTGGTGCCGGGAGAGGCAGCTTCCTTGAAGCACCCATAAATTGCCTTGCAATCCCTTAGCTCGCCTCGGCGGCAGCGTTGCGGGTCAATCGTCCGTCCGGAACGGTGAAGCAGGAAGACCTTCTTTGTTATACAAGTTGCAGATGGGGTCGCCTTTCCAGGCATAGCGAACGGCCACTGGTTTTTTTAAAAGCGGACTGGATATCACCACCATGCTTCCATCGATTATCGCCTGCGCGGCGAGCCAATTCTTATCCTCCCCCGCGATTTCAAAACCCATCAGGTCGGTTGTTGAGATCGGTGGGGCCTTTGGATCGATGCGCGGGGACTTTCCGATTACCAGCCCGCTGCCAATCGAATCGGGCTTAAAGGAAACTCGAATCGCGCTTCCTTCCACCTTCATCGAATCGTAGAGCGGCCCCATGTAAACCAGCTTTTCCCCGTAAGCGACGTGGCGGGCGACCAATGAAAGCCGGTAGCCGACATCGGCTTTATCGAGCGGGTGAAGATTGCCGCCCTCCCCGACATCGATCGTGACGGCCATGCCGGTTTTCGGCAGAGACAAAGTTTTGAGCTGCGATTCACGAAGGTCCGGCCAGTCGGCTCCGGGCGATTTGTAATTGGGGAGCTGGACGAAGAGAAAAGGAATCTCGCCTTGCTTCCACTGCGTCCGCCAGTCGGTGATCATCGCTGGGAAAAGCGTGGCGTATAGGGTGGAGCTTTGGACCGTGCCCGCGCTCGATTCGCCCTGATACCAAATAATGCCTTTGATCGAAAACGGAATCAGTGGCGCGATCATCGCATTAAAGAGACCTGAGGGCAGATTGCGGTCCGCGCCCAGGCTGGGCGGCAGCGGAGCGGGTGGTTGGGCAGGCGGGCGCTTGCCCGTCGCCTGAGCCGCCGCAACTGCCTCCTTCCATTTGCTCATCTTCGCTTGATAGGCCGGCTCTTTCAGCGCCGCATTCAGCATTTGCTTCGCCTGCGCCTTGTACTCCGCCTCTTTCTGCGCAAAATCGCTGTCGCCGCCCGGGTATTTCGCCGCCACTTGATCATAGGTATCGGCGTAATGCCGGAAAGCAGGATTGCCCTTGAGCGTGGGAAGGTCCGTCCACGCTTCCGCGGTCGTTCCCCCGTAGGACGAATCGATCAGTCCGATCGGACATTTCAGAACGGGGCGCAGATTTTTGGCGAAAAAGTATCCAACCGCCGTCCCCGCTGGCGGATGTCCCGCTTTATCTAGGGCGCAAAGGGTCCAGAAACCATGGACGTCGTCGCGAGGAGCGAAAGCGAACGCGCCAACTACATGGAAAAGGCGAATCTGGTCATCCGCGAAGTGGGCGCTTGCTTCCGGCCAATTGAGCGTGCCACCGAGGCCAAACGCCATGTTGGACTGGCCCGAGCAAAGCCAGACATCGCCGACAAGAACATCGTTTATAGTCACGGTATTTTTTCCCGCCACGATCAAAATGCCGGGCGGTCTTCCCGACGGCGCTGCTGGCAAATCGACGCGCCATTTGCCATCGGCCCCAGCCGTCGTACTGCCCCGGCTCGGACCGAGCGTTACGGTGATTTTCTCGCCCACATCCGCGTGACCCCACACTGGAATCGTTGCTCCCTGCTGCAGGACCATGTGGTCGCCGAAGATCGCAGGGAGCTTTACCTCCGCGCGAGCCGATGTGGAACTGAGCATCAGGCCCGCCCCGATTACAGTGGAGACAAGAAAGAAATTCGTAACTTTTGGGATGGTCATTGTATTTCATCATCAGTTTTTGCGCCTTAAAAGCCAGCAAAAGCCTGGCGAACTCTCAGACTGTCCGCGCTTCAGGAGGATCGACGTCCAGGCAGAGGCGCAGACTTCATCCCTCTATTAGCTGACCTGTTTGCAATGGGAGTTTCGCTTGCGTTCCATGTTTTGGAAGACCACCATTTTTTTCCTTCCCATTGGCAGAGCCTGAAACGCCGGAGCAATCAACGAAGCAATGAACAGCCACATATCTTTAGACCCGAAACGAATTCTCGTGGGAGTCGCCGCGATCACTTTCCTTGGAGCGCTTTGCGGCCTCGCGGGCGAACCGGATTCCCTTGAGGACGCATTCCGCGCGCCGCCAACGCCAGCCAAGCCGGCGATGTGGTGGTTCTGGGGTGAATCTGCCACCACGGAGCACGGGATCACCCATGATCTGGAAGCGCTAAAACGAGTCGGCTTTGGCGGCGTGGTTATTTACGAGCAGGTTTTTGGGGATGGTCCTGACGCGCTCAAAAGCCTTTCGCCGGAGTGGATGGAGAGGGTGAGATTCGCCGCCGCGGAGTGCGCCCGGCTCGGCATGACGCTCGAAGTCAACGCTTGCAGTGGCTACGTCGCCGGCGGTCCCTGGATCACGCCGGCACTTGGGATGCAGCGCCTGGTTTCGAGTGAAATGCAGGTCGATGGCGGTAGGAAATTTTCAGGGGTTCTCCCGCAGCCGCCGACCAAGCTGGATTATTACCGGGACGTAGCGGTGCTCGCCTTCCCCGCGCCTGCCGGCGACGACACCCAAAGAGCGCAGCCGACGCTGGAAAGCACGCCGGCAATTCACGGTTTGCGCGATATGTTCGATCCCTCGGCGCGATGGCTGGCGGAGATCCCGCCGGGACCGGCCGAGCAGCCGGTGCTGATCCAGATGGACTACGGCCAGCCGTTCACGGCGCGCGGTTTGAGCTACACGATCAACCCGATTTCCAAGGCGCTCGTCCTCGTTACCCAGCAGCCAGGGGATTGGAGCGATGATCCCGCCAAGGTCACGCACTATGTCATCCCTCCCATCGGTCAGTTGGAATCCAGCAATGACGGATCGCAATGGCAGCCGATCTGCGATGTGCCGGGCCGCGGCTATTTGCAAGATCACTGGAAGCTGCAAACCGTGGCGTTCCCGGCCGTCAACGCCCGTTTTTTTCGGCTGAAGCTCCATGGGTGGGACGGGGCGAGCAAGGGCCTGGCTCTTCAACTTGGAAACCTCCATCTCCACGGAGAAGCGTTGGTCGACCAGTGGGAATACAAGTCGGGCAACGTGGTCGATTTCTCCAATCCCGATCGCACCCCTCCCTACAAAGGCGAGGAGGTCATCGCTCCCGAAAAGATCGTGGATCTCACGAGCCAGGTGGATGCGGGTGGGCGCCTGGAGTGGGACGTTCCGCCGGGCCGATGGACGATTCTGCGCTTCGGCCACACCCCGACCGGCTCAGGGACCAAGCATGGAAGACCGGAAGGCATGGGCCTTGAATGCGACAAGCTCAGCGCCGAGGCCACAACGGTGCAATATAAGAATTATTTCGGGCGCATCCTGGAACAGATCAAGACGGTTCCCGGCGCGCGGGTCAGCGGGCTGAACCTCGACAGCGCCGAGAGCGGATCGCAGAATTGGACCGGGGATTTCCCGGCGCAATTCCGGCGGCGTTGTCGATACGACTTGCTCCGCTTCCTACCCGTGATGGCGGGCCGGGTGGTGGGCAGTCCGCAACTCTCTGACCATGTCCTTTTCGACGTACGTCGAACGATTGCCGACGTGATGAGCGACGAGTACTTCGGCACATTCGAAAAGCTCTGCCACGCCGACGGGGTGACTCTGATGGCGCAGGCGCCTGGCATTGCGGCCGGTATGGCCTGCGACAACGTCCAGTCGAAGGGCCGCGTGGAAATCCCTATGGGCGAGTTCTGGTATGGCCAGCGCAACGGGACGATGGACTGCAAAGAAGCAGCGTGCGCCGCGCACCTGTACGGGCACCCGATCGCGGCGGCAGAATCTTTCACCGGCAGCCCATTTAACGCGTACCCTGAAACGGAGAAGCCGCTCGCCGACGCTGCGCTTTCGCTGGGCATCAATCGATTTGTAGTGCTCGCGGATGTCCATCAGCCGTGGGACGATAAGAAACCAGGCGTCGTCGAGCCCAAGTTGATCCTCTCCTTCCAGCGGAATAATACCTGGTGGGAATACAGTGGCGGTTTTTGGAATACGCTCGCCCGCTCTTGCGCGTTGATGCGGCAGGGCCAGCCTGTGATCGATGTGCTGTACCACCTGGGTAACGACACACCTTTGAAGATCGTAACCTGGCGGATGCGGCCCGTGCCGCCATCGGGGTATGATTACGACGTTTGCGGCGATGAGATCCTGGCGCGCGCGAGCGCGCAGGATGGGCGGGTGGTCTTGCCGGGCGGGATGAGCTACCGGATGCTGGTGCTGGCCGGTGGTGACCACATGACGCTCTCGGCCGCGCGACACTTGGAAGCTCTTGTGAAGGCGGGCGCGACCGTTCTCGGCCCGACGAAGCCGGTCGGCTCGCCCAGCTTCGGAGATGGGGAGGCGGGCGACGCGGAAGTGCGGCGCATCGCCGATGAACTCTGGGGGCCGGGCGCTCCGAAGGGTCCCGGCGAACACAAGACCGGGCTGGGGACGATGGCTTGGGGCAGGTCGCCAGCCGACGAGTTGGAACTGCTTGGCACTCCCAAAGATTTCGAGGCGACGGGAGCGGACGCTGGCATCCTCTTTGCCCATAGAAGGAGCGAACAGGGGGACATTTACTTCCTAGCCAACCATCGGGATACCCCCGCGTCATTTACCGGGAACTTTCGGGCCCAGGGCGGGTTGCCCCAGGCTTGGAATCCGGAGACCGGCTCAATTTCCGCATTGGCTGGCGCGGCTCGCCAAGGGCTTTTAACATCGGTACCGATCCAGTTGGAACCGCGCGAGTCGCTTTTCGTCGTCTTCCGCGCCGGCCCGGCCCCGGCAAAACCTGCCCCGGGTTTGGTGGAATCGATGCCGGTTTGGCAAAGCTTCGCCGGCCCATGGGAGGTGAGCTTCGATCCCAAATGGGGAGGGCCCGCGCGTACAAACTTCCCCAGCCTCATTTCCTGGACGGACTCGCCTGAGGCGGGCATCCGGGATTACTCTGGGACGGCGACGTACAGCCTGGAGTTCGACTTGCCAAAAACCCTGCCGGGCAGAGTGGTGCTTGATCTTGGCAAGGTGGACGTCATTGCGTCTCTGATCGTCAACGGGCAGAGCCTTGGCGATCTTTGGAAAACGCCCTTTGCGGCCGATGTGACCACGGCGCTGCATCCGGGCAAAAACCGGCTTGAGGTAAACGTAGCCAACCTGTGGGCCAACCGCCTGATCGCGGACGCCGGTTTGCCGGAGGCACAGCGGCTGACATGGACCAACTATCCCCCCTACAAAGCTGGCGCGCCACGATTGCCTTCGGGTCTCCTCGGTCCCGTCGTGCTGCGCGCCGAGGCGGCGCCGCCGGGAGAGGCAGCTTCCTTGAAGCAGCCGTAAAAATCCTTTGTAATCCTTCTCTCACCCCGACGGAAAATCATCCTATCATCGTTGGCGAACCGCATCAAAAAACAGGCCGCTCAAAGCCGCGTTGTCCCCGCGGACGTGGTTAATAATTCAGGCTTCCACGCTCCACAATACTTCTCCATCTTTTCCCACACGGGCCAGGCTCACGACCAAGTAGTTTTGCCGTGTAGTTCTCTTGCCAACATTGCCGCGTCGGCCGTGCCACTGGCCGCTGCGTTTACCGGGCGATTAGCCGCAATTCGCTGCCGCCGACGCTGGCGCCGTGCCCCACAAGTTGCATGACGACAAATTGGCCGGCGCGAGGATGGACGAAAGGACAAGCTCTCAGGAGAGAATCGTTGTGCCACTGGACGGTGATCGTTTCATCCGGACCACGCTTGGTTTTCACATGAGGAACCACCGGGCCGCCACCGGGATCGGTGTCGAAAAACCACAGATTGATCGTCGTCGCATGCTTTGCGCCGGGTGGAGAGGAAGGTGGCTGCGCGAAGGCCAGCCCGTTCGCCTTGATTGGCTTGCCGTAGTCGGTCCAGATCACGGGCGCGTTCTGCTTGGGCGCGGCCAGGTAAACGCCGCCCAGGTCAGCGGCCTTCCCGATGGAATTGGGCGAGAGATTGCCGTCAAACAAATGACTGGCCTCCATGCCGGGGCTTTCGCTCGACGCCAGCGTCTTGACGGGTGGAGGCACGAATTGGACGGGCAGAGGCGTCGCCCTGATCTTCATGGAGGCCTGCGTCCCGGGGAGGCCGGAGAAGCCCGCCTTCATTTCGTGCTCGCCTGCCGCCAGCTCGGCAAACGAAACGGTTTGTGAGGTCTCCTTCGACCCGCTGACATCCACATGGGCATAGCGCACCACCTGGCCGTCCACCGCGAGGGGAATCGGCCACGAGGTGTAACGCGGCCCCGAGGTGCCGGCGTTGACATAAGTCAGCTTCACCGTGGGCTTGCCATTGCGGGCGGGTGCGGACTCGCAGCCGACCAGCTTGATCGACAGCGGAACCACCTTGCCATCGGCGATGTTGATTTCGCGCGGCATCACATTGAAGCCTTCGACTATGAGATGCGGTTCCGCTCCGGCCAGCAGCGCGGTGCGGTAGCGCACGGTCACCTCGCGCTTCTCGTGCGGCATGAAATTCAACGCGTTATCGGTCCAGAAGCTGGGCAGCACTTCGCCGCCCTGCGGGCCAGACAAAATTTCGGACCTGACATCACACGCCGGCACGTTCGAGGTATTTTCGATCCCGATGGTGTCCACGGTTTCGGCCCCATCGACCTGCGCGCTCTTCACCGTGCTCACCACCGTCGCGGGAGCCAGCGCCTGTAATTCCCAACTGACATCGTCGTCCGCCACCCAGCGGACGTCATGGTCGAGCACCTTCCCATCCGCCGTGGTCAACGTTAGCGCGAGGAAATGGGCGTGGCCGTCCGCGAATGGCTTGGCCAGACTGCCGGCAACCGTGGTCGCATCCGCCGCCACATCGACCGTGAAGTCCGCCTTCGACTCGGTGACACCCTGGAGGCTGACAATCTCCGCGCTCATCTTCGCGCCCTTCAAAGCGCCCAGTTCGGTGCTCACAACCTGGACGCCGCTGTCGTCAATGCTATACTGGACGTGGATCGGCTTGAGAGCTTCCTTCATTCCGTAATAGCCGGAGTTGGGGTGCAGATACCAGTCGAAGAGCTGCCAAATCATGGAGGGCCAGGCGGCGTTCACCTTCCAGAGATGGGTGCCCTCGTTGCGCGGCCGCACCTTGTTGGCTGCTTCGTACACGCCCCGGTAAAACTCCCCGTCGAACAGGTCTCCGATCCAAAGATATTCCATCAAGTCCGGCATCGGCCCGAACTGCTCGGCGATCGCGCTGTGCGTAGGGACATAATAGGTGACGGCATCGTGAAAACCGAAAGTCACATTGAGCGGAAAGTTTTTATCGTCGGTCTGGTCCCAATCGGGAATGGATCGGACGACGGAGTTGATGTTCATCGGCGCCGCCATCCCGATTTCGTTCTTGGCGGTCGTATGGGCGTCGTGAGCATAAAAGCCGAACAGGGTCCGTAGCGGTTGCTGGAGATAGGGTCCTCCCGAATCCGTGTGGATGACGGGCACCCCCCAAGGAGCATTCCGGCTGCTCGATACCAGCCAGGGACGGGTCCCGTCCATGGCCGGGAGCACTTTGTCCTGCATCGGCTGCGCCCATTCTTGTGGAGGCACCGCCTCGTTGGCACCCTCCCAGAGCAACAGGCTGGGATGGCCTCTCATGCGGTCGATGCAGTCAATCATGTTATCCATGAGGAGTTTAGCGTCGACCTGGCCGACGATGTTCGGAGACGTGCGGGAGAAGTCCTCCCAAACCAGCAACCCGTTCCGGTCGCAGGCATTGAAGAAAACATCCGGCGGCATGATGCCGCAGCCGTTGACTCGGACAACGGTCTGGTTGCCTTCGGCCATCAGGCGCACCTCGTCGCGGTAGCGCTGGGCGCTCCAGCTCAGCATGGTGTCGGGGATCCAGGCGCCGCCGGAAAGTCGGATGGTGCGCCCGTTGCAGGTAAAGGCGCGTCCGCCGCTGGCGAGGATAAGGGTGCCGACCGTTCGCACACCGAGAAGTGAAGAGGCCGAGGAGCTCGGCCTGCTGGCGACCGATGCGCTGACGGTCAGCCTGTAAAGCGGGTGGTCGCCATAGGTATCGGGCCACCACACCTTTGGATTGTGCAAGACGAGTTCGGGATGATCCGTGGGCAGCAGAATGAACTCATTCCGGCCAGGAGCGGCGGAGACGTTCTGCCTAAATTCCACGGCGGTTCCGGCGAAACCTTCCGGCGCAATGCGAACCGTAAGATCGGTGCTAACCGACTGCTGACCCGGATTGTCTAAATAACCGCGCACCTTGATCGGCGCATCCTGTCCGGGTTTCCAATGAACATCCACGAACCCGGCGGAATCGCGTACGGCCACCGGCCCCGTCGCTTCCAGCCAGACATGCTGCCAGATGCCCATGTTCCGATCACGCACGCTCGGCGTCCAATCCCAGCCGGCGGTCTGGTACATGGTCACGTTGTCGAGAATCGTTCGGTCGCCGCCGTTGGGTCCGACGGGACCGTAGACGCCGCCCAATTGCTCCGTCACCGGATCGCCGGGCACGTCCAGTTGATGGATGCGAATGGCCAAGGTATTCGTCGCGCCGCCCGTCTTCGCGAACTTGCTAACATCGAATCGAAACCGCTTGAACATCCCCACCACGCCCTGCGCGTTCGCGATCTGATGGCCGTTCAGCCAGACATCCGCACGGTAGTTGATGCCGTCCAGATGCAGCCACACCGTTTGGCTTTGATAATTGGCGGGCAGCGTGAAAGAAGTGCGGAACCAGTATGGGCGATCAAAGGGATTCGAGTGATCCGGCAGGTGACTATACTTGAGCAGATCGTACCGCGCGTTCTCGGCCGCGTTCACGTCCGGGATTTTCATCATGCCTGTGCCGATGATCGGGTCGGGATAGATCCCGTTGCGCGCCAGAGTTGCCAGGGCGGTGGTGGGCACGGTTGCCGGATACCAATCCTTCGCGTCGAACGTGGGCGCGGAAAAGGTATCGCCGTGGTCGCCAACGATCGCTTCCTCTCGCATCTGCCACTTGTCGTGCAGTACGATCGCACCGGCACTCACCGTGCCCAGCGGTTCACTGTCCACGGGAGGAAAACTGGGTCTCGTCTTATCGGCTCGCGCCGACAATCCGAAAGAGAGGATAAGAACCCCGAAAAGGCACTGGCGCAAAAAAGGAGTCGTGATCATGTAGAATTTCGTCAAAGCGAAAGTCGCCGGTTCAATCTAACTGGTGCGAACCTTGAAGCCACACGCAAGTTGCCGGGCTGTCACTTGGGGCCTACCAACCGGCATACCTCGCTACCGGCAAGCAAAACCGCCCCCACCCCAAAGGCGTCGGTGTGTTCGGGATCGAAGTCTTTCTTGGGGGCGGAACCCACGGGCTGAACATGCGTAAGCCGCCCGTCGGGTTTGACGCACTCTGCCATTGCCTGCCACGCCTTGTTCACGGCGGGCGCGAACTGCGCATGGTCGAGGAGCCCGTTGTTCACACCCCAGGCCATGCCATAGCAGATGAGCCCCGTGCCACTGGTTTCCTCCATCGGAAAACTCTGCGGATCGAGCAGGCTTGCGCGCCACATGCCGTCGCTCTGCTGTAGAGTGATCAACCTCGCGGCCATTTCCTTGAATTGCTGCTCGAAGCGAGGTCGGGCAGGGTGGTCCTTCGGCAGGAATTGCAGCACGCGGGCCAGCCCGCCCAGCACCCAACCGTTGCCTCGCGCCCAGAAGACTTTCTGGCCGTTCGCCTCGCGCTTGCTGAAAAAACTGCTGTCGCGGAAGTAAAGGCGCTCCTGTTTGTCGTAGAGGTATTCGCTGGTCCGCCACCAGCGCTCGACAGCGAAATCGAGGTAACGCCGGTCGCCGGTGGCCGCCCAGAGCCGCGCCCAAGCCGGCGGCGCCATGAACAGCGAATCGCACCACGACCATTTGTCGAAAACGGCTTTACTTTTAATGTCGAGGTCACCGGTTTTCGGCGCGGCGAGGATGGCGTCAAACTGCGCGCGCATCGGCGCGATCATCCTGGGGTCGTGCTCGCGCAGGTAAAGCTCGGCGTATGTCTGCCCCACCGCGTGGTCATCGGCGAAGTATTCCGTCGGCCCGAGCTTCCAGCCGTTTGTCTCGCCCATGGCGCGCATGGCATCGAGGTATTTCGGGTCACCGCTGACATCCGCCAGCGCCATAATGCCGGTGTATCCGACGCCCTGGATCCAGTCGTCGGTCCGCCGATGCGCCCCGTTTGCAAGTTGCCAGTCGCCGACGCGCCGCATGACGGCGAGGATCTCGGCCGCTGACGATGACCGCGGATTGCTCGCCTGCCGCAACGCGGCTGGCGCCGGCGCAGGCGCGGAAGCGACCGGCGGAGGCGGCAACGCGCCGCCGGGACGGTTGATCTGCAGGGAGGTCAGGAAGTTCGTGTAATGGATGTAATCGACCGCTCAGATTCATCCACATGACGTTGGGCGACCCTGGCGGAGCATCGCGAACCGCGAAGGGGCGGACGTTGGCGGTCGTTGAATGATGAGTGACCGGCTCGTGTTGCCACGACTGCCCGCCGTCCGGGGTGCGCCACTTCTCGATCTCGAAAATGCCGCTGGCCGGCAGCGCGAGATAAAGCGTGTCCACTGACTGGTGGTCGATGGCCATGCCCGCCGAATAGTTAGGTTCACCCTCCTTTTTTCCTGGCGGGGTCTGCGGGAACCATTTGCCGGCGGCGGCGACCGGCGAGTCCTTCCACTCCTTGCCGGTCCAGCGCGCGTAGCAGTAGCGATGATCGTCCACCGTCGGCATCCGCGTGTAAGCGATCGCGGGCCGGCCATCCTGCTCGGCGACGTCCCAGATCCATCCCCGTCCGGCGGTCGAGCCGTCGTAGACGCGGTCGCACTTCGCCGGGTCCAAAGGCAGGTCTTCCATGCCGCCGATGCGCGTGCCATCCGCCTTGAAAAACGCCCCTTTTTCATAGCGCAGCGAAATAGACGCTGTTAGTGTTCTCGTTGCGCGGGTGGCCATCGGTAAAAATCAGGTCGATGCGACCCTTGCCGTCGTTCCACGCTTTCAGGTAAGGCCGGTTTCCGTTGTCCGCGCCGGGACGCGCTATGACCACGCGGGGCGGACTCCACGTCTGGCCGAGATCCCTGGACACGGAGAACGTCGGTTTCCAATCCGAGCCGCGCCAGAAGAGGTAAATGGCATTGCCCTCGTTGCTGAGCATTGCCGGGTTGGAGTAGGTCGCGCCCTTTTTGCCGTTGCTCAGAAATCCCAGTTCGCGATCAGGCACCCATTCACCGATGTCCTCCGGTTTGGAGGTGATGCGGAGGTGCATGTCGCCACGAGCGTTGGTGTGCTTTGAATAGAAGACCGCGAGCCGCCCGTCGGGCAGAAAGAGCAACGACGGGCTGTCATGGTCGTCCTTTTCGAACTTCGCGGCGAGGGTCACGGTTTGGACGGCACCTGTGGCGGGAGCCATCGCGCCGATCTGCACAGAGCCGTCGCTCGTGATCCAGCCGGCGTAAATTTTGCCGTTCCGGTAGATGGCGCGAGGATCGCTGAACCAGCACCAGGCACCGTCGTTCGCGAAAATGGCAAAGCCGCCCTCCGGTTTGTCCGCGGCGGCGATGGGCGCGAGCGCAGCGAACATCAACGCGGCAGTGAGGAGTTGAATGGTTTTGTGGTGGCTGAATTTCATCGGATAAATTTTCCGTGGGCTCGCGCAGGAGCGAGAGAGTTAATAGATTTAAAAACCACTCGCAGGCAGCGCGCCGAGGTCATTTCACCCCGTTTCGCGCCGTTCAAGGAAGAAGCTCGTGCCGGTTTCCTTGTGGCTGGGCAACGTCAGGAAACCTCCGGCGAGCGTGTTGGTTTCCGCGGGCAAAGGGAAATAATGCGGTTTCATTTTTTCTTCGGAGGGGCAAGCTCTTGCAGCCAGAGATTGCGGAATTCAATCGGCGCGCCTTCGAGCTGCAACGCGATGCCGCCGGAGTTTGCGGAGATTTTCTCAACAAAATTCTTGCGCTCGCCGTTGACGAACACCTCGATGGAATCCTCGCGGCAGAAAATGTCGCAGCCGTTCCATTCGCCCGCCGGTTTTTCGTTGAACGCGCCGGATTTTTTTACAGTTTCCGTGCTGCCGTTGAACGTAAAGCCGCCCTGCGGAATAAGATCTCCGCTCATGTCGAGCCTCAGGTTGCTCTGCGCGCTATACGGCCAGAGCGCGTCCGGAGCGCGGACATGGACGAAGATACCACTGTTGGCAATCTTGTCCGGCCAGCGGTATTCCACGTGGAGGTGGTAGTTCGTGAACGACTGTCGGGTGCGCGCATAGCCCGTGCTCTTCGCGGCGAAGCGGAGCACGCCGTCGTCGCTTGCCTTGAAAAATTCCGGCGGCGGTGATGCGTTGTTTTTCAGGAAAACGACCCAACCAGACAGGTCACGACCGTTCCAGAGCGACACGCTGCCAGCCGGCGGCGTGGCGGGAACGGGCGGCACGGCGATGGTCTCAGCTGGCCGCGCCCCGTTGAGATCGCGCGTGGCGGTCAGGGTCATCGGCTCGGCCCCGTTTGTCACCGTGGCAGCGACGGCGCAGAAGGCCAGGAGAACGAGAACAGACCGTGCAATGTTCCTCCCTGGGAAGGGAGCCTTCGCAGGCGGCTTTCGCGGAAGAAAAATGGATGGTTGGACGAGGCGCATGAGGGGAATGTGAGGAATATTACCAGAGCAGAGCGGTCAAATGACAGCCTGTTGATAGTACCAGTGCATGCGCCCTTGGAGGCTTCGGTGTCATCGAATATGAGGCAGCGATTCTTGAGCCCTCCCTTCTCATCCGCCGCTTCGAAGTGATTTAATCTGAGCCGATTCGGCAAGCGTTTTTGCGGTGTCGTTTGGGCTGGTAAAGAACGGTTCGGCGATGCAAATTAATTGCCCAAGTCGTGCTGCCCCCCCAAAAATGTCCATCACTCGTAAGATCGAAATTGTAATCGGCGTCTGCTTATCCGTTCTCCTTGTGCTGCTCTGTGGTTTGATAGCGGTGACCTACGAAATGAGTGATGTGTCGCGCGCTCGTTCCATTTTTCCTTACCCAATAGCTTGGGATAAGGTGAAGGTCGGCGATCCGAAAGCGGCGGTGGCTGGCGAGTGTCCGAATATAGATCAGAGCCAGCACGGGGTATCGGGCGATGTCTGTCGCGCGAAGAGTCGGTGGGGCTGGTGGACGCTGCGCCTTGCGTATGACGACAAAGACCGAACGCGCGAAAAGCGGCTGAGCTACACCCTCGGTTCGGGTGATACCGTCCTCAAAGAGTTCGAGTTCACACAGTAGCAGCGGCGGGGGCGCGGCGGGCAGGCGGTTCGCCCACCTTTTTCAAGGTGTCGAGTTCCTTGTCGCTCAGGAAGCGCCACTCTCCCGGCTTTAGGCCCTCAAGTCGCAGCGTGCCAATGCGGATGCGGCGCAGGCCTTCCACCTCGTAGCCAAGCGCGTAGAACATGAGGCGAATCTGACGCTTCAAGCCCTGCCGCAGGGTAAGTTTGAGACGCTTGGGCGATACCACATGCGCTTTCTCGGCTTTGGCCCACCCGCTTTCGGTAGACATGCCTTTCAACAGTTTCGGCAGAAGCGCGTTATCGAAGGCCTTGTCAAGGAGCACTTCGTACTCCTTTTCAACTTTATAGCGCGGATGGGTTAGACGCAGCGACAGGGCGCCATCATTGGTCAGGATCAGTAATCCTTCGCTTTCCTTATCCAGCCTGCCGACGTGCGACAACCGGGGCCACTGCCTCGGCAACACGTCGAAAATCGTTCCCCGGTCGTGCTCATCCGTTCGCGTGCAGATAAGTCCCCTGGGTTTATAGAACAACACGCTCATGGCCTTCTCGGTTTTGATAAGACGTCCGTTCGCCTTCACGTAATCACCGGGAGCGACCTTCGTTGCAAGGTCTGAGCAGAGATTGCCATTGATCGTAACCTGCCCAGATCTGATCAGCTCTTCGCAGCCGCGCCGTGATCCCAGTCCCGCCGCGGCGAGGAATCGGTTTATCCGAATGGCCTGGCTTGCGAGAGGTTCATCCTCTGAAATCGTGGGTTTCCTCATTGGCTTAAACGCGGCAATGAATTTATCACGGTTTGACCCTAAGTGCCCAACAAGTTATTTTTCACAAGATGTCGAAGCTGGTTGTCCCCCGAAAAGCGGTGTATCGCATGTCGCTATACCATCGCAGTTTGCAACGATTGCGGGATAGCCGGGTTGCGACAGTATCTTCCGCGGCGCTGGCGAAAGCGGCCGGAGTAAAGCCGACTCAACTGCGAAAGGATCTCACGTACTTTGGACAGTTTGGGACGCGGGGGCTGGGGTATGACGTGGAAGCCCTCAGCGCGCGAGTGACGGAAGTGCTCGGAAATTCGCGTCTGCAGCCAGTAATTCTCGTCGGCCTGGGACATCTCGGTTCCGCTCTGCTGAAGTATCAGGGTTTTGCCAAGGAGGGTTTCGAGATTACCGCCGCGTTTGATGCCGAGCCGAAAGATCCATTCCCAGACCTGAAGATTCGCTGCCTTGGAATGGACAAGCTGAACGCTTTCGTCCGTGAGAAGGAGATCAAAATGGCCATTGTTGCGGTGCCAGCGACGGCGGCGCAGGAGGTGACCAATCAGCTTGTCGAGGCCGGCATTCAGGCGATGCTCAACTTTTCGCCGGTGATCCTACAAGTCGCGGAAGGGGTCGTGGTGAACAATGTCGATCTCGCGATCGAACTCGAATACCTCAGCTATTTCATTCGATGAGCGCCGGGGGACGCGGAGCGTTGTCGGCGATCAGCGCGCCTGATTTCAACCTGGGATTGACGCTCGATTCAGGCCAGGTGTTCCACTGGCAGCCGGTCGGGAAAGGCTACTCCGGCACCGTGGGACAGGCGCGATTATACGTCGAGCAGGATGGCGAGAAACTCTTCGTTACCGCTGGGCTGGAAGGTGTAGCGCGCCACTATTTTGCGCTCGATCACCCACTTCCTGAGATTTATCGCAGTTTTCCGAGTGACCCGGCGATGGGCAAGGCGCTTGAGTATTGCCGCGGACTCCGCATCATCCGACAGCCCGCATGGGAATGCATCGCCACTTTTATTACTTCCTCACTGAAACAGGTTCCGCACATCCGGCAGATATCCCGGAAGATTCGCGACGCATATGGCACGGGACGGTACGATGGCGAGATGCCAGCGTACCCATCGGCAACCCGCCTCGCGGCTGTAACCGAGGAGCAGTTGCGAAATTGCAGGCTCGGCTACCGGGCGAAGCATCTACTGGGAACCGCGCGCGTAGTCGCGAACGGCGGCATCGACCTTGAAGCTCTGCGGGATGTGGACGACGCCGAAGCGCTCCGCAGATTGTGTGAACTGCCCGGAGTCGGTCCCAAGATCGCGAACTGCGTGCTGCTATTCGCGTTCGAGCGGCTGCGGGCATTCCCGATCGACGTGTGGATCGAACGTGTCCTGCGGGATACTTACTTCAAGCGGAAACGAAACGTGACCGCCGCGAGGATGAAGGAGTTCACCCAAACCTACTTCGGGGAATTTGGCGGCTACGCCCAACAATACCTTTTTCATCACGCCCGAAAGACGCTTCCGCGGCAGCGGACGAAACCCGGCAGGGCTGGGCGGCGATGAAAATCGATGTGATCCTCTCACCCGCCGAGATCGACCTGCTCCCCCAAAAAGATTTGCGCGACACGGTGTGCGTCGTCTTCGATATCTTGCGCGCCACCTCCTCCATCGTGACGGCGCTTGAGCACGGCGCGCAGGAGGTTTACCCGGCGCGGAGTATCGAGGAAGCTTTTTCGTTGCGTTCGAAGTTTCCGGGCGCGCTGCTTGGTGGCGAGCGGCACGGTGATAAGATCGAAGGATTCGACTTGGGAAACTCTCCCGCCGAGTATGCGGGAGATATGCCTCGCCGCATCATCACGACCACGACGAATGGCACCATCGCCCTCCGAGCCTGTGAAGGGGCAGCGCGGGTCTTCGCCGGCGCGTTACTCAACATGAAAGCGCTGGCGGCCGCCCTTTCCTCCGAAGCTTTACTGCTGCTCGTGTGCGCTGGCACATTTCGGGACTCGGCACTTGAAGATGTATTCGCGGCGGGCATGCTGTGCGAGGCGCTGCGTGGCGCGGACCTCACCGACGCGGCTGGGATCGCCACCTCTGTGTTTAAGCGTTACAGGGGAGACGGCCTCGCCGCGCTAACCGCATCGAGAAACGGACATGTGCTGAAGGCGCATGGTCGAGCAGAGGATATCGCGTGGTGCGCCCGCGTGTCAGTGTACGAGGCGATGGGCGAGATGCTTGCCGGGATCGTGCGTCCCATCCGCGCAGAGAACGGTTAATGAAGGTCTCAGAGCGCAAGAAAGTCACAGCGGCACTGGTGGCTTCCGTCCTCCTGCACGCGATCGCGCTTGTTCTTTTGATGATCTGGGGGTCGTCCCATGGAATTGCCCGCCCGATGTCCGCGTTGACGCAACCCTCGCGACAGATCGTCGTGACCATCATGGCCCCGACGCCGTCTCCGACCCCGCGCCTTGCCCCGCTGTTCGCCACTCCCACGCCGAAACCGATAGCCATCGACTCCTCCGGGCTGGCAACGGCGGACAAGGCTCCCGCTCATCCGCTGTTTGAGTCCGATGTTAATTCCGCGGCGGCCAGCAAGCTCGCTCCCACAGGGCGGGCGCCGGCCCCGAGTCAGGAAGGAAAAGAACGCGCGGCGCCGGAATTTGAAACAAAAAACTTTTCGTTGGGCCCGCTGAATGAGCCTCCGCAGCTTGAGATGGCTCCCGCGCCCGAGCAAAAAATTCAGAAAAAGTCCTGCAAAAAAGCCCACAGCGAAGCCGGCGCAAACCGTCACTCCGGCCCCTACGCCCACCGCCGCGTCCACGCCAGAACAGACCCCCCGGCCCGTAGTCGCGAGCGCGGCCAACCCCTCGTCCGATTCCGCTGTCTACGGCTGAGCCATCTCCAGGCGCCCTCGCCTTCCGCCCGCCAGCGTCTCCCGAGCCATCGGCCAGCGCGTCGGAAACGCCTTTGGATGAAATCCCGCGACCCACTCCGCTGCGAACTGTCCAGCAAGAGACGCCCGAGCAGACTTTGGCAATGATGGCGACCCCGGCGCCACGGCGTCCGAGGAGGCCCGTCTATCAATCGAACACCGAGGAAACGCGAGTCGAGGGCTCCATCTCCAATCGAGGCGCGAAGCCCGGACTGGACGCGGCCAGCACTCCGCTGGGCCGGTACCGGAAGCGGATTGCCGACGCCATTGGCTCACGCTGGTACTACTACATCGGGCAACAAATGAGTTTGATTAGCGTCGGCAGCGTTCATATTAAATTCTACATCAATGAAAAAGGACATGTGGAGGACGTGAAGATTCTGGCCAATTCCGCGAATTCCGCCTTTGGCGACTTCTCAGTCCAATCCATCATTGAAGCCGATCTGCCCGCACTTGCCCGGAGACCTCGCTCCAAAACTGGAGAATGGACGACTTGAGGTGGACTACACGTTTACCATCTACCCAGAATAATGCCGCCGGCGCGCCCTTTTACTCATGACCATTCCCGTTACCAAGGCATCCGCGCAGTCGGTGCTGCACTTCTTCCTCCAGGGCGGCTTCTTCATGATACCGCTCGCGATCTGCTCGGTGGTGTCGCTCGCTGTTATCCTCATGCGCGCCATCGCGTTGCGGCGCGGATGGTCATTCCCCAGATCATCGAGAAGGAGATCGAGGAGTTTCAGCCGTCGGCGGGGGCGGACGTCAGTCGTGAGGCTGGCCCGGCTCGTGCGAGGCGACTCGTCGCCGCTGGCGCGGATTGTGGAGGTGGGACTGCAGCATCTTGCAGTGGCCGAAGTCCGAGAATGTCGAGGCGGTGCAGACACGCGCGCGCCACGAGATAAATCACCTGGAGAGCGGGCTGGTCGTCCTGGAGATCATTGTCGGCATCGCCCCGCTTGCTGGGTTTGCTGGGGGCGGTTTCCGGCCTTGTCTCGGTCTTCGCCACCCTCGGCGAGAGCGCCGCTGGCACAGATCCGCGGGTGATTGCGAAGGGCATCTCGGAGGCGCTCAGCACGACCATTGTCGGCCTGGCCATCGCGATCCCGAGCCTCATCGCCTACAGCTATTTCTCCAAGAAGGTCGAGACGATGGCTGTCGAGATGGAGTCCCTCATCGCCGACCTCCTGGCGAAATGCTACCACCAGCAGCAGAAGCGGACTGCCGTCCAGGAGCGAACCCTCCGGCGAGTTCCAGGGAATTCTGTGAGATTCTATTCGCGGAAGCGGCGGCTGCCGACGGTCATCATTGTCTCGCTGATCGACATCCTGGCGATCCTGCTGATCTTCGTGATCGTCACCACCACCTTCAGGCGCGAGCAGCCGCAGGTCGTGATCAAGCTCCCTGAATCCAAGTCCGGCGATGGCGGTTCCGAACACATCCGAGCCGATGGTGCTCACCATTTCGGAAAAGGAAAGGCTTTTCCTTGAGAGCAAGCCAGTGGCTCTGGATGATCTCAAGACGGCGGTGCAAGGCCTGATGAACAGCGACGCCAGATCGGTCGCTGGCGATCAATGCGGATACGAATGCCCCGTTCGGGCTTATCATCAACGTTCTCGACATCCTCAAAGAAGCGGGTGTGAAGAACATTCCCGGCATTCATGGAGAAAAAATGATTCTGGAGATTGTGCAATACGGGAACCCGGTGCTGCGGGCGAAGGGAAAGCGCGTGAAGGAGATCGACGGGGCAAGGTGAGAAGCTGGCCGAGTGATATGCTGGAGAGCATGCGCGCGGCGAATGGCGTGGGACTGGCAGCCCAGCAGGTGGGTACGGCATTGCAACTCGCGATAGTCGATGTCTCGAACGCGTCCGAAGACCGGCCCAGTACCATGGAGATCAATGGCCAGCCGGTGAATCTGGATGAATGGATGCCGCTGATCTTCGTGAATCCCGCGGCTGGAGCTGAGCAAACAACAGGAGGTCGGACTGGAGGGATGCCTAAGTTTTCACGACATCACGGCGGACATCGACCGGTCGGCCTACGTGAAGGCGACTCTGCAACTACTCGACGGTCGCATCGTGGAATTCGGGGCGACAGGTCTGCTCGCGCGGGCGCTGCAGCACGAGGTGGATCACCTGAATGGCATCCTCTTTATCGACAGGATGAATTCGGCGACAAAAGTCAGCCTTGGAAGCCGCCTGAAGCGCATGCAACGGGAGGGCAGCGGCTCAAGCAAGTGAAGTTTCCGGATGCCTGGACGGGGGCGTTCCTGCCTCAATACGTCTTATAATGCACGCTCACGGTGCGGAAGATCTGGGTGGCATTTTCCGCGGAGAAGTAGAAAAGCTGGATGGCAGTGTTGTTCTGGTTCCACTTATAACCCACAACGGTCTGCATGATGTTTCCATCCTCCGGGGTTTTTGATCGGGCGATCAATTGGCCCGCTCCGTACTTCTGCTCGATCCTCTGGCGCACCTGCCCCATGAATTCGTCGTACTTCATGTTATCCCATTGCGGGTTCTGGTACTGCAACTCGACCTCGATAAGCATTCCCGTTTTGAAGTAGAAGATGGTCCTGCGCAGGAACGCCTGCGTAAGCCCTTCAACCGTCCAGGCAACCCTGTCACCCATATCCCGCTTTTCGACTATTGTGGCTTTGACTCCCTTGAGCAGCGTCTCGAGGTGATCGGAAGATTCACCCCACTGAAGGCCGAAAGGAGGCTTGATCTCGTCGGTCGGCGCGGCGGCGGCGGCTGTGGGAATAAAAGCGAGAGCGCAAAACGCGAGAAGCCACCATGCTCGGGGAGGCGGGGCCTCAGTTTGCCACTCACCTCGCGCCTCAGAAGCCCTGGCTTGAGGCCGGGGCAGCCAGCGCATGAAAAGTTCTAGTGTCCTCAATTGGCGCAGCTTCCATTAACCGACAGACGCATCGTGTCAAACAACTGATCAGCCTTCAAGCAGCTTTCCATCCGCCAATTCATAGATGAGGGGCTTATGGTCGGCCTCCAACCATCCCATGTGGGTGGTCGTGATAATCCTTTGCGAGGCGGCGGGCAGTTCACCTAAAAATGCTCCGCGTCGCGCAAAGTCAAGTTCACCAAAGACGTCGTCGATGAGAAGAACGGGAGAGGCGCTGCCTTCCTGCGCAAGGAGTCTTGCAAGCGCGAGTTTCAGCGAAATTGCCATGGTGCGCTGCTGGCCTTCGGAAGCGAACTCCGCGCCCCTCCCGTTGACACTGAAGCGGATTTCGTCGCGATGCGGCCCCACCGTCGTCTGACGAAGGCGCAGATCTTCGTGACGCTGTTCCTCCAGGCGGGCGCGATAATCTTCGCCGCTGCCACTCTGGTATCGCATCGAGAGGGTTTCCGTTGACAGGCTGATGGCTCTGTGGGCCAGCGCGGCATGGGGCCGCAGATCCCTCGACGATGCGTTGCCTCACAATCGTTATCGACTCAGCCGCCATGGCGAGGGGAACATCGAATGCGGTTATCTGCTTCAGGTTCGGGCGCGGTTCCTTGAGGAGCATATTACGAGAGCGGAGCGCCTTTTCGAAGTTCCGCAACTGAGCGCGGTAACCGGAATCAACCTGAGGGCCGGAGAAATCCAGGAACCGGCGGCGCGCTTCTCGGCGGATCCGCGCACAATGTCGGCGTCACGATTCGAAAAGAATACGACCCGACCCAGCTTCAGGTATTCCCTCGCAGTACTGCTGCTCGACCGAGTCGATCGCCAATTTCTTCCGCTTTGGACTAAAGAAGAACTGCAGGTGACTTTGGTGAAAACAGCCGTCCAGAAGGAAGCCGGCGGCATCGTGCCGAATCGTTTCGGCGAGCGAAGAAACGCGGGAAGACTGCAGGCGCAGCATAATGCAGACGGCCTCAAGGAGAGACGATTTGCCTTGGGCATTCGCGCCACGGATGACAGTCATGCCGGGAGCAAACTCCGCGTCCATCGAGGCAAAACATCGAAACTGCCTGAGCTTGAGTGTTGAAAGCATGCTCTGGACGCGAACCTCGCGGCGCGGTCGGCCCGTCGCGCAGAAAGAAGTAGTGCATCAGGCTATGCCCCGCGTAAAGTGCGTGGCTCGATATGCAGGCACTACCCGGTTTCCGCGATTTCTATCCGGAGGACTGCGCGCGGCGCAACTACATCCTCTCCCGCTGGCGCGCCGTGGCCCTTCGCTACGGATTTGTAGAGTATGACGGCCCTGTTCTCGAGAGCACAGAACTGTATCGCAAGAAAAGCGGAGGGGAGATCGTCGGTCAGCTTTTGATTTTGTGGATAAAGGAGGGCGAGAGGTCGCCATGCGTCCGGAAATGACGCCGACTCTCGCGCGCATGGTGGTCGCCCGAGAGCGGGATTTCCGCAAACCGCTGAAGTGGTTCAGCGCCTCCCAATTTTTTCGATACGAGAAGCAGCAAAGAGGCAGGTCGCGCGAATTCTATCAACTAAACTGCGACATCATTGGGGAATCATCCATTTCCGCGGACGCGGAGATGATCGCGCTGACCATCGATCTCCTGCGCGAATTCGGTTTCACCGAGAAGGATTTTGTTGTCCGGTTAAGCGACCGAAATGCCTGGTTCTCCTTCTTAACCGCGAAAGGTGTCGATCCCGTTGAGCGCGGAGGGCCATTCCTGCAAGTGATCGACAAAATGGAGCGAGAGGCCCCGAACGTTATTGAGGCCAAGCTTAGCGAATTTGGCGTTACGCTCGAGGAGGCGCGGGGATTCATCGCGCGGCCCGGCGAGCATTTCGAGCGCTTCAACCAACTTGCAGACGATCTGCGCGCGCGAGGGATGGAGGGCTACTACCAATTCGATCCCATGATCGTCCGGGGTCTCGCGTATTATACGGGGCTGGTGTTCGAGGTTTTTGACCGCGGCAAAAAGTTGCGAGCGCATGGCAGGAGGAGGCCGGTATGACAACCTCTTGCGTGATATGAGTGACGGCTCGGTCAGCATGCCCGCTCTCGGGTTCGGGATGGGAGATGTGGTTCTCGGAGAGTTGATCGCCGCAACACCGCGGGCCAGCGCGCTCAGGGATCAATGGAGCGAAGCGGGCGCGGAAATCTTCGTTGTAATCGCGCAAGAAGAGCGGCGGAGCGACGCGATGGCGGGAACCCAGAAGATGCGCGAAGCGGGCTACCGGGTTCAGTATCCGCTTGCCCCCTCGAAGGTGGGCAAGCAGTTCCAAAGCGCGGAACAAGCCGGAGCAGGGCTGGCGGTATTGTATGGCGATGAATGGCCGGAAGTGAAAATCAAGAATCTCGCAACTCGCGAGGAACGGCGGCTGCCCGCGGCAGAGTTGATGGAGAACTTGCGCGGGTTGCTAGGCGACGCCGGGACGCTTCGCTAAAATTAACGGAGGCACGACTGTACCGTGCCTCTGTTGGACACTAGGCTGTTGTGGCAAGCTTCGGCATGGCGCATAGTCGATGCGGATGAATGAGTTCGACAGTATCGAAGATGCCATCGAGGAGATTCGAGCAGGCAGGATGGTCATCGTAACCGACGACGAGAGCCGGGAGAACGAGGGTGACCTCGTCATGGCGGCTGAAAAGGTGACGCCCGAGGCGGTGAACTTTATGGCGACGCATGGACGCGGGTTGATCTGCGCGCCAATCACCGAGGAGCGGGCCAAGGATCTGGGTCTGCAGAGAATGGTTCTACATAATAGAGAGAGCCAGAAGACGGATTTTACAGTTTCTGTGGACGCCGCGCGAGGCGTAAGCACAGGGATCAGCGCGTCTGACAGGGCCACAACGATCAAGGTACTCGTCGATCCACTATCGAAGCCCGATGATCTGAACCAACCGGGGCACGTATTCCCGTTGCAAGCCAGACCTGGCGGTGTGCTCCGGCGCGCTGGGCATACGGAAGCGTCCATCGATCTCGCGCGACTCGCGGGACTGGCCCCCGCGGGAGTCATCTGTGAAATACTTCATGACGTGGCGATGGCGCGCGTGCCTGAATTGCTGGCCCTTAAAAAGAAACACGGACTCAAAATCTGCACGATACAGGATCTCATTAGATACCGGCGGCTGCGCGAGAAGCTGGTGAGCAAGGAGCAGGTCGTGAAGCTGCCGACAGAGTATGGGGAGTTCATGCTTCACATGTACAAGTCCCTGGTCGATAACGCGCACCACCTGGCCTTGGTGAAGGGAGAGATCGATAAAGACCAGGTGACACTCGTCCGAGTACACAGCGAGTGCCTTACCGGCGATGTCTTCGGCTCCATGCGATGCGATTGCGGCAACCAGTTGCGAACAGCGCTCCAGCAAATAGAAGCCGCGGGAAATGGCGTCTTAATCTATATGCGGCAGGAAGGACGCGGGATCGGACTGCCCGCGAAGATCCACGCGTACAAGCTGCAGGAGGAGGGTCTCGACACGGTGGAGGCCAACGAGAAGCTCGGATTTCCGCCCGAACTGAGAGACTACGGGATCGGGGCGCAAATTCTCGTTGATCTCGGGGTTGGGCGGATGCGGTTCCTGACGAACAACCCCAGAAAGGTGGTGGGGCTGGAGGGGTATGGGCTCGAACTGGTCGAAGTCGCTCCGATCAAGTTTGCCGCTAATCCGCATAACGAGAAATATCTGGAGACCAAGCGGGAAAAGATGGGACACTTGCTGTAATTCCGCATCTCAGCGGGTTGGTGAAACAGGTTGCCATCCGCCACTCGCGCTCGTTTACTGCTCCTCCCATGTCTAACATGCTGCCCACCAAACCGCGGAATATGACGCAGCGGCGCGCGTTTGCCATCGTCGCGAGCCAGTACAACGCGGAATATGTGGACGGCCTGGTGGAGCACGCAAGGGAAGAACTGGCGGATATCTGTCCCGGGGGCGCTTTGTCAATCTACGAGGTTCCTGGCGCGTTCGAGATCCCCCTCCTCGTGCAAGAGTTGGCGGAGCGCGGCGGAGTGGACGCTATCATCGCGTTCGGTGTCATCATTGAAGGGGAGACGCGGCACGCGGATCACATCGGACAAACAGTTTCCCAGACGTTGATGCGACTGGCGCTGCGTTTCCGGATACCTGTGATCCACGAGGTATTACTGGTAAGCAGCGCGGAGCAGGCCAAGGCGCGCTGTCTCGGCAAAGAGCTAAACCGGGGCGTGGAAGCGGCACGAACGGCAGTGCGAATGGCGCATCTTTTCTCCGAATTGAAGGGTCGCGGGACGCCCCATGGGTAAGCGCCGCGAGAGCCGCGAGGCAGCCATCCAGTTTCTCTTCCAACGCGACTTGAACCCGGAGGGCCATGCCGCGGCCACTGATGAGTTTTGGGATTTGCGTCCCGCAGGGAAAGGCACCCGCGATTTTTCCGACAGTCTGATCAATGGAGCGCTAAAGAACCAGGTTGAGATCGACGAGCGGATCAGCAAATACGCGAATAATTACGCGATCAACAGGATCGCGGCCGTGGATCGGAACATTCTGCGAGTAGCGATATACGAGATGCTGTTCTGTGAGGATGTCCCTCCTGTGGTCGCGATCAACGAAGCGATAGAGATTGCCAAACGCTTTGGATCTGAGGATTCGGGGAGATTCGTGAACGGAATTCTGGACAGGATCCGGCAGGATCTCGCGCCGCGCGCGCGCGCGGCAACGGCGTCGGAGTAACGATGGCGCTCGGCTTTTTCAAATCGCTCATTGAGAAATTCACCGGGAAGCCGGTGGATTGGGATGATCTCGAGGAGGCGCTGATCCGCTCGGATCTCGGGGTCCCAATGACCCTCAAAATCCTCGCTGCTTTGCGGCTCAGAGAAAAGATCACCTCGCTGGATGTGGTGGAGGTCGCGCGAGCGGAAATTGCTCGCGTGCTGCCATTGGAAAGTCTTTCGCTTAGACCGCTGCCCTCGAAGCCAAAGGCGATCCTCATTGTGGGAGTGAACGGCACCGGGAAGACGACATCCACGGCCAAGCTCGCTTATTTTTTGAAGTCGAACAGGCACTCCGTGATGCTCGCGGCGGCGGATACGTTCCGAGCCGCGGCCATTGAGCAACTCGGCATTTGGGCGGAGCGAGCCGGGGTGGAGATGACGCGCGGGCAATACAACGCCGACCCGGCGGCGCTTTGCTACGACGCGTATGTCGCGGCGGATCGCAAGAACGTTGAATTTCTTCTGTGCGACACGGCAGGGAGGTTGCATACGAAGATCAACCTCATGGGGGAACTGGAGAAGATAAAACGGTCGCTGGCAAAGCACGACCCGGCCGCTCCGCATGAAAGCCTGCTAGTGGTGGACGCCACCACAGGAAGCAACGCGCTCTCGCAGGCCCGCGAATTCCATCAGGCGATCGGCCTCACGGGAGTGATCGTTACCAAACTTGACGGAAGCGGCAAAGGGGGAGTTGTGATCGCCATCCAAAACGAACTCGGCATACCCACCCGTTTCATTGGCACGGGAGAGAAGATCGATCAGTTCGCCCAATTCGACGGACGAACGTTCATCGAGCAGATGCTGTAGGCGCCGGAGTAGATGCCGGAGACGAAGGTGAGTCATCCAACGCCTTGAGTTCCGCTTTCGCTTCGTCGTCCCGAGGGTTCAACTCCAGAGCGCGGCGAAAATCATCGATCGCGCGGGGCCGGTCTCCCTGCGTGAGCTCCACGCTCGCGCGCTGGCGAAAAACAGCGGGGGATTGCGGGTTTATCTCGATCGCGTGGTTGAAATCCTCAATCGCGCCACTGAAATCCCGGCGACCTGCCCTGGCGTTTCCTCGCAAAAAGTAGGCGTCCGCGTGCTTGGGATTGATCTCGATGGCGTGACTGTAGGCCGCGACGGCGCCGATGAGATCGCCTTGAGCTGCTTTCGCGGTGCCGCGAAAAAAGTAAGCGTTCGCATTGTTGGAATCGAGGTCGATGAGCGTGTTAAAATCGGACAACGCGCCATCGAGATCACGCTTGATCAGTTTAACAATGCCCCTGCTGACGAATGCTTCCGTGTATTTTGAATTCAGGGCTATTGCGCGGTCGTAATCCGGTAGGGGATCATCCGTGCCATGCTCCGCGTCCTTGGCGAGTCCGCGATGGTAGAAATATTGCGCCTCCTTCGCGTTTATCGCGATCGCCTTCCCGAAATCGCTGATGGCGTCCTCCAGTTTGCCGACCGTGAATTCCGCGCGGCCGCGGCTGTCATAGTTTGCGTCGCTCTTCGGGTTCAGATTGATGGCTTGCGTGTAATCTGAGATCGCCCCGGTGGCGTCGCCTCTAAGAAACCTCGTGTTTCCCCGGTTTCTAAAGGTTTTCGGATCCTTCGGGTTCAACGCAATCGCATGGTCGAAATCAGAAAGAGCCCCGGTGAGATCGCCCGAAGCGCTCTTAATGATGCCTCGGCTTCCATAAGCGGCTTCAACCTCCCGGGGGTCGATTTCGATTGCACGGTCGAAATCCGCCAACGCTCCGGACAAGTCTCCCTTGTCCCTCTTGGCGTTTCCGCGGTTCATGTAAGCCCGCGCGTTTTTAGGATTCATCGCCACCGCGCGATCGTAGTCCGCAATGGCCGAATCCAGTTGATGCATCGCTTGTTCGGCCGCGCCCCGGTTGCTGTAAACAGTGGCAAAACCGGGGTTGAGTTTCAGCGCTTGGTTGTAATCGGCCACCGCTCCCGCCAAATCGCCAGCAGACTGTCTGGCATTACCCCGTCCGTTCAGGGCGTCCGCGTATCCGGGATTGAGTTCGATGGCTTTGCTGAACTCGGCGATGGCGCCCTGCCAATCTCCAGCCGCGTCCCGGACAAGGCCTCTGCTGTTATAGGTGACCGCTTGCGCGGGATCGAGTTCCACCGCTCTATTCAGATCGGCCAAGGCACCGTCCACATCACCAGCATCGGCCCTGGCCAGCCCGCGCCCGGCATAGATCTGGGCGTTTGCGGGGCTCAACTGCGCGGCAGCGTTGAAGTCAGCGACGGAGCGGTGAATATCACCGTTCGTATACTCGGAAGCGCCCCTTTGTTCATGGTGTCTCGCATCCGCTTCATCTACCTGCGGTGAGCGCGCGAGCCGCGCGGTGACTCCCGAGAAAAGCGACTCCCGTGGTAGCGGGCGAGTATCGGTGACAGTGCGGAAACCTACATATTCAGATGCTTCTCCGGGCGCCATCATCGAACGGGCAACCAGCGAGACGACGGGCGCGTGGTAGCTTCCGCCGCGAACGACCGGCAATTTGGCCACCGCGTCGTACGAGCCTGTCCATTCGGACACATTCCCCGCCATGCCGATAACACCATATACGCTGCGATCCGCCTGGATTGCCGCCACGGGGCTCCAGCGATTGTATCCGTCCACAGAACCCTTCGCCTTGGGGTCATCGCTATAGTCGGCGCCCGAATTGCAATTTTTGGGGTCGAAGACATTCCCCCAAGGATACAGGAAGCCATTCGGGCCACGGGCGGCTTTCTCCCACTCCATCTCCGTCGGGAGCCTGCGGCTCTTCCACTTCGCGTAAGCATAAGCGTCATACCAATCCACAAGAAAGACCGGACTGTTGAGGCCTATTGGGGTGCTTTCCAGCCGGCCATGCTCTTTGGCGGCCTTGTATAAAGTCTGCCAGTTCCGAGGCTCGTGCGAGGTTTTCCCGCGCGGCTGTGAGGGGTAATCGAACGCAACGGTTGGCTGCTTTGAGAGGGATTCCAGAAACTCTGCGTATTGACCGATTGTTACCTCGCATCGGTCGATCCAAAACGTGGGAAGATTCAGCTTTTCCTTATCTTGATAGATGAATTCTCCCGCCGGGATTTCCACCATCACATCGGCAGGGGCGCGTTTGTTCACCGATTGTTCGAGGAGCACCAAGGCCAGGATGGAAGCAAGACCTGCTGTCGCAGGCAAAATCCAGGAGCGCCGCTTCCGCCAGATAGACGCAACCCGCGCCGGGACCGCCAGGGAAATCGAAGTTCGAGGCTTCGTCGCGGCCTCGGCTTGGGGGATGGGCGCCTCGACAGACGCAATCA
This sequence comes from uncultured Verrucomicrobiae bacterium, assembly GCA_963828525.1. Classification (GTDB taxonomy): domain Bacteria; phylum Verrucomicrobiota; class Verrucomicrobiia; order Chthoniobacterales; family Chthoniobacteraceae; genus CAWHEP01. The sequence continues at coordinate 118,709 of CAWHEP010000005.1, read as the reverse complement.
AGGAACCTTCTGGCGCGAGCTTGCTGGCAACTTCCGATGACGCGGGAAGTTTTTCGACGGGAGCGGCGTTGATCGGTGAGCGTTCCGAAAACTTTTGCTGTTCTGGCTGTCGATCCGTTGCCGGAGAAGCGGGCAGCTTTAAGGCCGCCTTCTCCTCCAGGAGACGTATGTTTTTCAGAACCGCCTCCCACGTCCCAAATCCCCCGCGACCCTGCTGCTCCGTTCGCTGGAAAAACTCGCGTAGGGCTGCAGAGGGTTCTCTCGTGACCGGACGCGCGATACCGGCCAAGGCCCTCATCTCCGCGTGGATCGGGGGCGCTTCACCCTCGCTGGCGATGATATTGCCCAAGATCGGCTGCCCGTCCGGCCGGATGAGGACGTCCGCCGCTTCCAGCAGGGTTCTCCGCGTCGCTGTGGACGAGAGATGGCTTAGCACTTCCGCGATGACGCGCAGGACGCGCAAGGCGGCAGATTCCTCAATGGTTTTACCTTGAGCAGCAATCTCCTGGAGCGTGACACCTCCCGTTTGCTCGGAGGCGGAATGCGTGAAGCCGCCAGTCTCTTCCGAACCATAACAAGCAATCATCGAAGGATAACGGATGCGCGCTTTTGCGGTTGCTTCCGCAATGAACTTGCCCTTCCGGACGGGGTCGGGGTTGTTCCATGGTTCCAATATTTCGAGGGCAACAGAACGACCCGAAGCCACGCGCACAGCACTCCATACGCCTCCCCACTTCCCATCCCGGATCCTGATTCCGACCCTGTAAGGTCCGATGATTCTGCCTTCCAGCGAATCTTCCCCCTTTGAACCAGCGGCGGAGGTCGCGAGAGAAAGGATCGTCGCTGGAGGCGCGATCTGGAGTTCGGCAATGGCCTGGAGCACTTCCGCAGGATTCAGCGGCTTGAGGAGGAGCTTGCGGCCGTGGACGATGTGATCGAAGCCATCCAGGTCGAAACCGGTTATAAAAAGTGTTTGAAGGGCGGGGAAGCGGCGGCCCAGGGACAGGGATAGCGTGAACCCGTCGACGGGCTGCATCACTGCTTCCGCGATCAGCAGATCGATCCCTCCCATCTCCTCCGCGGCGGCAATCGCCAGATCACCGGTCGAGCCACGCACCGTGTGAGAAGTCGCGTTCTCTATCGCAGCCTGGAGCGCGAGGATGACGCCCGGCTCCTCGTCCACCAGAAGAATTTTCATAAGGTGAAACTGGTGGGCTGCGCCACCGCCCTGCTCTCCATGTTCAACGAATCGCGTTCGGCAACAGAAGTAACTGGGGAGGAAAAAGTCACGGCAAAGGGCGCATACATAACTTTTTTCGCGTTTGGAGGCAACTTTATCAGTGCTTGAGATCAACCCAAGAAATCGGTAAAATGCCGAAAGCATGTCTGATGGAATCCCTTCTTCTCCGACGGTTGCCGGGGGCGGGCACTGATGAGACAGGCGGCGGAGTCTGAGGGAGGAACCGGCGGATGGCTTGTTCGCATGGGAGGACGAATTTTCCCGAACCGGTTATTCCTTGGGCTATCCGGGGTGGTCTGCGCGGCGTTCATCATACGTCCCGAGCGGTGGGACGGAGTTTACGGGCAAGCAGCCTTCGCGCTTTCACTCCTCCTGATAGCTGCTGGCTTCGCCCTCCGCGCATGGGGCGCCGCTACGGCCGGCGGCCACACGCGATCCGCCACCATCGAAGCGCCGGCACTGGTAACCGGTGGCCCGTACGTGTACGTTCGAAATCCTATCTATCTGGGCAGCATCGTCCTCGGACTTGGAGCCGTCGGCCTGCTGCGGGACCCGGTGATGTTACTCCTGCATGTGGCTACGTTTGTGTGCCTTTACGTGGCAATCATCCCCGCGGAGGAACAGTTTTTACGCGGACGGTTCGGAGCGCTCTACGAGACCTATGTTCAAGAAGTGCCGCGACTGGTTCCACGATTGCGCAGATGGAACGCCGCCGCCAAATCGCAGGCCCGCTGGTCCGCGGCCCGCGGAGAGTTGGTGCTGGTGGGTGTGCTTGCCGCGGTGTGCGTTGTTCTTCGGTGGGCCGCCTGGCTGCGTGGGGTTGCGTAAATTTCCGGATCCCTACATGAGCTGATACGGATCGATATCCACCGTGACAACGACATCTTCGGGAAAAGTGAGCTTATCCAGCACTTCCCGAAGAACCCGGCTTAGCTTCAGAATGGAGTGAGTACGCAACATCACGTGGTAGCGGAAATTGCCGTGGCTTTTTTCCAGAGGCGCGGGCGCGGCTTCGCTCAAGACCGTGTTCGGGGGGACAACCTCCTTTAATCGGCGCGCCAAAGTTTCGGCGGAAAACCCCGCCTTTACCTGATGCGGGGAGCGGATCGTGACGAGAACCATGTGGGCGAAGGGAGGGAAGTCCCACTGTTGGCGAAACTCAATTTCCTGTTGCCAGAAGCCCGCGAAATCATGGTGCCTCGCAAACTGGATTGCAGGGCTGAAAGGGGTGAAACTTTGGACAAATACCTCGCCTTCGACCTCTCCTCGTCCCGCCCGTCCAGCAACCTGTGTGAGGAGCTGGAATGTGCGCTCACCCGCGCGGAAATCGGGAAGATGCAGCGCGAGATCGGCGTTTATGATGCCCACCAAAGTCACGTTGGGAAAATGCAGGCCCTTGGCTATCATCTGGGTGCCGACCAGGATGTCGATCTTGCCGACGCGGAAGGCGTTGAGTGTCTCGCGATAAGATTCCTTCCGGGTCATGGCATCAGCGTCCATGCGGCGAACGATCGCCTTCGGGAAGATCCGACCAACAGCTTCCTCGACTTTTTCTGTTCCCGCGCCGACGTATCGAATCTTGGGATCAGAGCAGGCCGGACACGTTTTGGGCGCGGCGGCGGTGTGACCGCAAATGTGGCAGATCAGCTTCGACACGGCGCGGTGGAAAGTGAGGGAGACACTGCAGTTCGGGCACGCGCACACATAGCCGCACGCGTGGCAGATGAGAGAGGTCGAAAAGCCGCGGCGATTTAGGAACAGGATGGATTGCTCCCTTTTTTCCAGCCGCTTGGTGATGGCTCCGCATAGCTTTTCCGAGAGGAGCGCCTGGGATTTCTGCTTCACCGACTCCTGCCTCATGTCAATGATCCGGATTAACGGCATTTTATGCTCGTCCACGCGACGCGTGAGTTTGACGAGGCGATACTTGCCGATCGTCGCGTTGTGGTAACTCTCAATGGAGGGGGTTGCGCTGCCGAGGATGATCGCGCATTTCTCCATGCGCGCGCGAACAACGGCGATGTCCCTGGCATGGTAGCGCGGCGTCTCTTCCTGCTTGTAAGTGTTCTCATGCTCCTCATCGACCACAATCAAACCAAGATTCTCCAGAGGGGCGAAGATGGCGCTTCTAGCGCCTATCACGATCCTCGCGCGCCCATCGTTGATTTTGTGCCACTCGTCGTGGCGCTCGCCATTGGAAAGATGGCTGTGCAGGACGGCGACGGTCTCCTGCGAACCCGCGAATCTGCTTTTGAAGCGCTCCACTGTCTGTGGGGTGAGAGCGATCTCGGGTACAAGCATGATTGCAGTACGTCCCGCTGACAGCACACTCTGGATGGCCTGAAGGTATATCTCCGTCTTGCCACTCCCGGTGACGCCATGGATGAGCAGCGGAAGCGAGGCGCCTTCGGGGCCAGCAGATTCCTGGATTATCCTGAAGACCTCCGCCTGCTCTTCGTTGAGGGACAAGTTTGTGGTTGGCAGAAACTTCTCGTCACGAAAGGGGTCACGAAGAACGACTTCGGGTTGGATAGCGAGGAACCCCTTCTTGACCAGCGCGTCAAAGGCCTGATGGGTGGCTCCGCACTTCTTCGCCACAATGGCCACAGGCACCGGTTGTTTGGCGTTCCGCAGGAACTGGATGATCGCCGCCTGCCTGGGTGATTTCGTCTCAAGCGCATCCCCCTCCCGCTCATCCGGCTCGCGTGACAGACGCGCGAAGAGCTGTTTCTTCTGACGAACCGCTCCAACACGGATAACTTGTGGGAGTACCGCCCGCATGGCGGGCTCTATGGGGCAGCAATAGTAGCCGGCAATCCAGCGCGCGAGCTGGATCATGCAAGCGCTGAGAACGGGTTTCGGACTTAAGAGCCCCTCAAGGGGCCGGACGCCAGTGGCCTCGGTCTCATCGATGAGGTCAATGACAGTAGCCTCCACCTTCCTGCTCCGAACTCGCACCGCGACACGACACCCAACCATTACGGCGTCCTTCAGCGGAGACGGGATCTCGTAATCAAAAGCGTTGCCACCTGATTGATCGACGATGACACGCGCGTATCTCATTCACCCACTCGATAGCAGCCGTACTGCCGTGGTCGCAACGGTTTAAAGCGCTGGCGAGAGTTCCGACCGCGGGACACGCGCGAAATGTATAGCGGATTACCGCAGACGAGTTTTACTACCTTAGACGCATGTTCAGGTTTCTAAGCCGCACGATCTCTGTCCTTCTGCTCTCCGCGATGGCCGCCGGAGGACTCGTGCTGTGGCGATCCCACGATCCCTTGTATACGGTGCAAGAGTGGCTGAATTTTTCACGATTCAGCCGATACGACGCGATCATCGCGCAAGTGGGTCGCAAACAGCGCGTGGATCCGATGCTGATAAAGGCAGTGATCTGGCGGGAGAGTTCATTCCATCCCGACAAGGTTGGAAAAAATGGAGAGCGGGGGTTGATGCAGGTGACAGAAGCCGCGGCGAAGGATTGGGCGCGAATTCAGAAGGACGACACGTTCGTCGTGAACGAACTTTTCGACCCAAGGAAGAACATCGAAGTAGGAACCTGGTATTTGAAGCAGGCCCTGCAACGCTGGAGCGCGAAGGATGATCCAATCCCCTTCGCCTTGGCTGAATACAACGCCGGAAAGAAACGGGTGGACCGCTGGATTGACCAGACCAACATGGGTGAGAAGACCTCGGCTGATGATCTTCGGGAGAGCATCTCCTTCAAATCCACCAGGGGTTATGTCGACAGCATCCTCGGCAGATACAAGGCGTACAAGGCGCAAAGCGCCGCCCAAAAGTCGGATTAGTGAATCAAACCTTCCTCTGAGCCATGACCGCCGGCGTGGAGTTGGGCAATCCCCTCCATGACGTAGCCGATGCCAGACGCAAAGGTGAAAAGGCCGGCGAGCGCCACCGGGATGTCGAGGAAGTCATAGTGAACGATCAGGCTGCCGAGTTTGATATCGCGGTGGAGAGGGTTTAGCTGCAGCAGAACACAGGCAATGGCAGCCATCTGCAGAGCTGTAGCCGTCTTGCCGAGCCAGCTTGGCCGCACGCGGACGGCGCCCACCATGTAATGCAAACCGATCGTGCCCGCCACAATCACCACATCGCGAGTAATTACCAGAACAGGAAACCAAGTCGGGAATTCATAGCTCCACTTTGTGAAGCTAAGAGTGATGATCCCGGCCAGCAGCAAGCCCTTGTCGGCGATTGGGTCCAGTATCAGGCCTAATTTGCTCCGCTGGTTATAGCGGCGAGCGATGTAGCCGTCCAACCCGTCGCTGGCGGCTGCCACGAGAAAGACACCGATGGCGCAGTACCTTTGCCAATCCTGCGGGGCGCCGCTGATCACGCTTTTTCCGTAATAGATCGCCATCATCACGAACACAGGGATCATAAGAATCCGCGCGATAGTTATTTTGTTGGCGGTGGTCATCGCGGCCAACTATCAAACGAGAAACGAAAGGCAAAAGCAAATGCTACAAATCAACGATCCCGCCCCCGCGTTCACCGCTACTGCTGTTGGCGGCCCCTACGGTGAAGGAACCTCTGTGTCCCTCCTGGACCTCGCGGGTAAAAACGTGGTTCTCTATTTTTACCCCAAAGACGACACGCCGGGATGCACCACCCAAGCTTGTTCGCTGCGCGACGCCTGGCATCAGTTCGCCGAGAAGGCGGAGATCTTTGGCGTGAGCATTGATTCACCCGAAAGCCACAGGGCGTTTTTGGACAAATTCAGCCTTCCTTTTCCACTTCTTAGCGATGGGACGAAGAAGATCGTCGAGGACTACGGCGTGTGGGTGGAAAAGAGCATGTATGGCAAGCCCTACATGGGCACCGAACGCACTACGTTCGTCATCGGGAAGGACAGGAAGATCAAGGCGATACTGCGGAAGGTGAAACCCGCGGAGCACGTGGAGCAGTTGCTTTCCGCCCTCGCGGGCTGATGGTGTGAACCGTCGGCAGACCGCATCCCGGGCTTGGCCAATTCGCAGAAGACACTCGCATGAATATACTGCAGCTTTACGAAAGGCTCGAGGGTCTTGTATCCAAGCTTCCCGCCGCTCTTCAGAAGCCCATCCTGCAGGAACTTACTCCTCTAAAGACTCTCTTCCTGGCAAGGCGATCACCCAGGGTGGCTCTCATGGGCGAAGGAGGACAGGCGCGGGCCGCAGTGATCAACGCTTTATTTGGCGCGGACGTCATCGACAGCGCGCGGGACACCCAGAAGCAGATGGGCTGGCACGATGTGACCCGGTTGAAAAAAGGATCGTTGCGTATCCTGGACATTCGCTCGCCCGGCACTTCCAACATGCTGAAAAATGCTCTGGTCACTGAGCCGCCCGACTTATTCATCTTCGTACGGTCGACCTCTGCAGTGGGGCAGGATATGGATGTCGCCGACAAGATTCTGGAATTTCTTGCCCGCCGGGAGCGACCGCTGCCAGGCATCATCGGGGTCCTCGCGACGTCAGACACGAGCGACTCCGACGCATCATCCGACGAGTTTCGGGCGTCCCTGCAGGAAAGAGTGCTGATCTGTGAACACTTGCGCTTCTGCTTCCAAATCCCGGCCAGCGGCGGATTTGGCGAGGATGGCGCATTTACTCCAGATCGGCGAAAGATCGTCGAGCCTTTGGCGGAGGCAATCCTGGAAATGCTGCCCGACGAAGCGCGCCTGGAGATGGCTCGACTGTCAGGCGTTCGCTCCGTGCAGGCGCGAATCGCGCAGGTGCTGGTAAAGTCCTTCGCCGCGATCTGCACGGCCATTGGAACACAACCCATCCCGCTCGCGGATTTTCCGATTCTGACCTCTTTGCAGGCGATGATGGTGGCGGGAATCATGTACGTGAGCGGGCGGGAACTCAGCATGAAACTGGCTGCCGAGTTCATCGGCGCGATGGGCGCCAACATCGGAACAGGGTTGGTGCTTCGGGAAGGGTCGCGCGCCCTCCTCAAGCTTCTTCCCGGCTGGGGCAACGCGATCTCAGGGGGCATTGCCGGGGCGGGCACCTATGCCATCGGCAAGTCGGCATCCGCTTTCTTCATAGAAGGCGTCTCGTTCAACGCGGCGCGCGCCCTCTCACGCAAGAAGCGCGATCTCGTGAAGTAGGGGGCGCGACCCGGCCAATCCTTTCTACAGGATCTGGATGACCAGAGCTGTGGTGTTATCGCGACCCGCAGCTTCCACTGAGGTGGAAACAAGGCGCTCCGCAGGGTTGGCGACAGGAGGGGCGGAACGCAGGACATCCATAAACTGCTCATCGAACAGCCCTTCCACGAGGCCATCCGTGCATAGCATGAACATGTCCCCGCTTGCGTAGCTGACCGAGCCAATCTGTGGGTCGACAAATTGATGCCCAGCTCCAAGCGCTTTTTGTAGCACCGTCCTGCGCGGGTGATAGCGCGCCTCCCGCGCGTTGATCTTTCCATTGCGCAACAGCCAGCCGACATGAGTATCATCATGGCTTAGCTGTTTAATGCCCTCCCCTGTCGCTGGCAGGTAGTAAATGCGGCTATCACCGATATGACCGAAGTACATCCACGACGGGGTGAACCAGCAAAGACTCAGGGTGGCCCCCATTCCGAAGCACTCTTCGTAACTGCCTCCGACATACGTCAGTGTGCGATGAACCTGATCAAATATCTCCGCGAGGACATCCGTGAATCCCGCTTCTATGCCGACGGCGGATTGTTTGAAGGACTTTGGTAAGATACGGGTGATTTTTTCGACGGTGATCCGGCTTGCGTATTCCCCAGACGCGGCTCCACCCATCCCATCGCTCACGGCGAACACGAAATCCGTTGATGAGGTGGAAGCTTCTCCGACCTTGCCGAGATAACGCACCCCCTCGCCATCGAACTGCAAAGCGAGGAAGGAATCCTCGTTATTCTTACGCACCTTTCCGCGATCTGTCTCGTCCATACCACCGCAGCCGGCGCGTGGAACCATCCAGAGATGCGTCCATGGACGGGTTCAATCTCTCGCCTCCGGGAGAATGGTGGCAAATTCGAAATCGATCAGGCAAAATCGCCCATCGGATTGTCGGTAGGTCACGTTTCTGCACCTCGGCATCGTCGTGGCGGACCCCATATGGCAAGTTCGGCAAAAAGCTCCTTCGCCCGGCTCGTCGTCCAGATGCTCAACCCGTCTGCCGCAATTCGTCGTCACGATTCGCAACTGCGCGGCGATCCGCCTCCAAAAGGCGCGGAACGAAGGGACATTGTCGCTCTTCGAGATGGCGGAGCACCCGAACTTCGGTGGCGAAACGCTCATCGGCGTTGGGCCTCGGAAAGTTTTATAGACTTTCCCGTCGTAACTGATGCGCACGGTCGCCCTTAGGGTGTCCTTCACTTGCTCCATGGGGAATCATGCACCATGAGAGCGCCGGAGGAAACCGGTTCTGTGGGAGGGCGCCGGAGTCGTCGAGCGGTTTAGAAACAATAAGGCGCGAGTCGAATATACTTGCCCGGTAAAAGGCCCGAATGGCATCTAACCTGCTATGTGTGCCAACGCGCAAAAAAGTGGTGAAATGAGGGCAAAATTGAACAACCAGACCGTTGATTGGAGCGCGACCGGTCAAAAATAGACAAAAGCAAAATAAATCATGGCGAAATACAAACTGGAATACATCTGGCTCGACGGCTACGAGCCCGTTGCCAACATGCGCGGCAAAACCCTGGTCAAGGACTTCGATAAGTTCCCGAAACTGGAAGACCTGCCGAATTGGGGATTCGATGGCAGCTCGACGAAGCAAGCGGAGGGTCACAGCTCGGACTGCGTTCTGAAGCCTGTGGCTTCCTATCCAGACTCCACGAAGACGAACGGGGTGCTTGTTCTCTGTGAGGTGTTGCATCCAGACGGCACACCGCATTCAACCAACGCGCGCGCGACGATCCTGGACGACCCGGGCACATGGTTCGGCTTCGAACAGGAATACTTCCTCATGGAAGATGGGCGGCCACTAGGGTTCCCAAAAGAGGGTTACCCTTCTCCGCAAGGAAAATATTACACCGCCGTGGGTTACAATGCCGTAGGCGACGTCGCGCGTGAGATCGTGGACAAGCATCTGGATCTTTGCCTGGACGCGGGAATCAACCACGAAGGAATCAATGCTGAAGTGGCAAAGGGGCAGTGGGAGTTTCAAATTTTTGGAAAAGGCTCGAGGAAGGCGGCAGACGAGATGTGGATGGCCCGCTATCTCCTGATGAGGCTTTGCGAAGGCTACGGAATCGACGTGGAACTGCATTGCAAGCCGATCAAGGGAGACTGGAATGGATCAGGGATGCACAGCAATTTTTCCACGGAATACATGCGCGAGAAGGGGGGCAAGGCGTACTTCGAAGCGCTGATGGCCGCGTTCGATAAGTACAAGAACGAGCACATTGCGGTGTATGGGCCTGACAATCATCTGCGCCTGACGGGGTTGCACGAAACCCAGTCAATCGACAAGTTCAACTACGGGGTGGCGAATCGGGGAGCATCGATCCGGGTGCCACATAGTTTCGTCAACAACGGCTACAAAGGGTACCTTGAAGATCGCCGCCCGAACTCAGCGGGTGATCCCTACAAGATCGCAAGCCGAATCTTGCAGACGATCGCGACGGTGCCGACGCCCTAGCTGGCTGCAGGGAGATACTCAGAAAAGCGACGCCGTCCATTTGGGCGGCGTCGTTTTTGTTTACTGTTGAAGTCGAGGCATCCCGTGCCGCTTATCGACGCCAAGCCTGCGATATACGAGACATTCTCCGCTCACGCCACGCCTGACGAGCAACACTGCCGCGAGGAGCAGGAGATATCGGATCAAACCTGTTCTGGACAGACCGGCAGCGGCGAGAAGCATTCCCGCCACGCCAGAGACGATACGCTCGGATTCGGGCACATTCATGTGAAGGTCTTGAGCCAGGTGATCGACTGCGGGCGCCTCGGCGAACGGTTGGTAGGTTAGAGACATAATACCAAGATTCGTTGGAAGCGCTCCTTTCGCGTTTCTCTCCTCTTCCAAATTCGCCAGCTAGCGACGGGGCTTCGCTTTAGTCACACGAGCCGGCCGCGCGGCATCTTTGAGGGAGCGATCCAACGTCGTTTTGCCACCAGTCGGGGTAGCTTTTAGCACCTGGAACTCGAGTAGGGCCGGAGCTTCGACGATCGTAATTTCGTCGGAAGTATTCCAAGGCGCGGCTACGTCCTTCTCGCCGTGATCCCCTTCCCCCGTCGAGTCGTTATACCACTGGTCTACAATCCCCGGTGTCGGCGCAATGAGTCCAATGGAAAGCGGAGGTTTGCCTAAGTTGTCCAGCGCTTTCATGAAGGCGCTCATGTGCGTGATTTCGCGGGTCATGAGGAACTGCAACGCTTCCTTGGTGCCAGGGTCGTCGCAGAAGTTGATGAGCCGCTCATACACGATCTTGGCGCGCGCTTCCGCAGCGATATTACTGCGGAGATCGACGTCCAGTTCTCCCGTTATCTTCAGGTAATCCGCTGTCCATGAGTTGCCCATCGAGTTGCAAAGAGCAACGCCACCGCCGCCCGCAATGCAAATCAAAGGATCATGCTCTGCGGCATCGGCGTCCTTCTTCATCGGCTTCAAATGCATACGGGCGAGCGTCCCGATGACCTCCAGATGGCTGAGCTCCTCGGTTCCGATGTCCATGAGCAAGTCCTTGCACGCGACGTCTTCGCAGTTGATTCCCTGAATGGAATACTGCATCGCGGCGGCAAGTTCACCGTTGGCTCCTCCAAACTGCTCAAGGAGCATGTTGCCAAAACGGGGATCGGGTTGGCCCACCCGAACAGTGAACATGAGCTTTTTGATGTGGTGATACATAGAACTGAGAGAGGATGACCAAGAAACGCGGGCAAGCCGAAATGACTTCACCTACATTCGCGCTCTACGCCACCGGTGGACGTGGCCAGCCGCAGACAGAGCAAGGGGGCTTGCCTCCCCAGCAGGCCTAGGCTCGCCGGAGAGCGCCGAGCAACTCGTCAAGGGACACAGTGGCCACGCTGGACGCGAAATCACTCATTGCGTAGGGGATGATCACTTCGCCGTTCCGCGCGAGTGAGCCGCAGGAATACACGACGTTCGGCACATATCCCTCGCGTTCGTTCTCCGCCGGCTTGATGAGAGGCTCACGGAGGCGGCCAATCACGCGGAGAGGGTTCTCGAGGTCAAGCAGCACCGCGCCCATGCAGTATTTGCGCATCGGCCCCACGCCATGGGTAATTACCAGCCATCCTTCCGCAGTTTCGATGGGAGAACCGCAGTTGCCAAGCTTTGAGAGTTCCCAGGAGAAAGCCGGGCGCAGCAGTTTGACGGGATCGCTCCAGAAATGGGGGTTATCCGAATACATGAGAAACAGGTTCTCGTCATCCTGCCGGGACAGCATGGCATATTGTCCTCGAATGCGCCGGGGGAAGAGGGCCATGCCCTTATTTTGCACGGCATTCCCGTTCAGCGTTACCATCTTGAAGCGCAGGAAATCCCGCGTCTCGATGAGCTGGGGCAGGATCACGCGCCCGTTGTAGGCTGTGTAAGTGGCGTAGTAAACCGCGCTTCCATCGTCATCCACAAACCTCACAAAACGGGCATCTTCGATGCCATTGCTTTCGTTAGCGGAGTGCGGAAAAAGGATTCGTTCGCCAAGCGGCATTTTCTCTGGGAAGAAAATCTCGTAATTGCTTTCGGCCAGCCAGGAAAGGCATTCGAATGTGCGCTCCTCGTCGTGAGTCCGAATCCGGATTTCCCTTCTCCGCGAATCAATTGCCCTCTGCAGTTCGCGATAGGTGAATGTATCCGGCAGGGAGTCAAGAATGCCTTCGCTGAATGGGTTCCGAAAACCCATGTCGTGAAGCTTCACCTTAAAGACAGGTTTGTCGTAAGTCGGGTCGGGATTCGGCTCTGGCGCGCTTACATGCGGCCGACGGGATCGAGGGTGATCTCGTTCCTGGCATCGATCGTTCCGCTGCGAAACTCGATGGAGGAGATGTGGCCCTCGCCCGTCGCGCGCAGGCTCATGATTATGCGCAGGGCTCCTTGCGGAAGATCAGATTGATCGGGATGCGGAACAATCGAAGGATTAAAAAGAGCAGCAGACTCCAAGTGCGTATTCGCCGGTGAAAAGGGAGCCGATGAGCAATTCGCGCGAGCGTGGCAAGGCGCGATCAATGAAAAGGTGAGGACTCACCTTCTGAAAATGCCGCTCAAAAATCGCCTCCGCGTTAAAATGCCGGTTATTAAACTCCGCGGACACCTCTGCCAGAACTTCTTCAACTTCCGCATCGCTGAGCGACATGGCCCTTCCGATAACATTGCTGACCTGCTGGGCGCTGTTCGGGATAAATGGGCGCAGCAGCACACGGGTTGAGTCCGGGCAGAGTTTCAGTTGCCGGCGTTTGACGGCTACAGGTTCGGAGACGGATAAGTTCGGCATAAGTCTGGCAGTCAGACGGTCTTGGTGGAGGAATCGAGAGCGGCTTGGGAGAGCTGCATCTCAGCATGAGAAAGGTAGAAGGCGAGCGTGGACTCCGCTCCTTCGTTTTGATTTACCCGATCCGGGTGCAAGGCATCGCGGCAGCCGCCCGTGACGGAATCATAGAGCGGAAGACCGAGGTCATTGCGTCCGAGGAACCACTCAAAGCACCGTTGCGCTTCAACGAGCCAAAAGCGATCGCGCGTGACACGGTAGGCTTCCAGACTTGCGGAAAGGACGGAATGGGCTTCCAACGGCTGCTGATCAAAGCGAGCTCTCTCTCCGCCATTTTTGAAGAAGCCGTTTGAGCCAACGGGGCTGAACACCCCGTTCTCCGATGTCTGAATTTTGCAAAGCCAGCGCAGAGTTTTCAGGCCGGCAGCAAGCACCTCTGGCTGCGACGTCCAGTATCCGCTCAGGATCAGCGCGTGCGACATTTTGCCGTTGTCGTAGGCTACAATCTCTTCAAACCACGGCCATGAATCGTCACCAGTCCGTTTGAAAAGATCCACCAGCCTCGCGGTGAGCACATCGCGCGCGTTGTTCATCGCGCGATCTCCAGAGAACCGGCGCAGGTATTCATGTATGGCGATCAACGCGCAAGCCCAGGCGCGGGGCGAGGAGAAATCAAAGACAGCAGGCAATGCTTCATTAAGCAGCCACCCACACATGGCTCGGAAGCCCTGGTTCTGAAATCTTCCCAAGGCGGAGCCCAGCGCCCAAAGCGCGCGCGCATGACTTTCCTCGGAGCCCTCTTTTTCAAGCCACTGCCTGTCGAAGCTCATGAAATTGCGAAACCGTTTCGTGTCCCGATCAAACGCATAATTTAGAAACGAGAGATAGGTTGTAGCCAGCGGATCGATGCGCCGGAGGGGAATTTCCCCAAGCTCTTCCAGCAGAACCATGAGGATAAAGGCGCGCGCGTTGTCGTCGGTGCAATAACCTTCGGCAAAGCTGGGCACATTGAAGGTCGCGTGCTGCAAAATCCCCGTGCCGTCACTGAGTTTAAAAAGGTAATCCAGTTTGAGGGGAGGAAGTTTGTATGGGCGATTTTCCAGCGTCTGGCCCGCGAAAGCTTTGCGAGGCGTAAATCGCCTGCCCGCGCGCGCCCTCTCGAAAGTCTCCATGTAACGGCGCGCAACAACGGGCCACACCATCTCTCTGCCAAGCATGAATGCGTTTCTACGCATCGAGTGACGGCGGGCCGGATCATCAAGCAGATCGATGACGGCACGAGCGATGGCTTGGGAATCACCAAAAGGAGCAAGAACGCCACGCCCCTCCGCGAGCAACTCCGCGGCATGCCAATAAGGGGTGGATATGACCGCCTTCCCCGCTCCGAACGCATAGGCGAGGGTGCCAGACGTAATCTGGGCCTCGTTCAGGTAAGGCGTTATGTATATATCCGCGGCGCCGATAAATTCTGTCAGCTCGGCAATCGTCACGAAACGGTCGTAAAAAATGACCTGCTTTTTAACGCCCCGCGCCTCTGCCAGACGCTCGAGAGAGAGCCTGTATGTCTCGCCCTCGTGCTTGCGCAGATTCGGGTGTGTGGCGCCCAGCACAATATAGACGACGTGAGGGAACTTCTTCAGTATGTCTGGCAAGGCTTCGATAACGCGCTCTATGCCCTTGTTTGGCGCAATCAGCCCGAAAGTTAGCAATACCGTCTTGCCTTCGACTCCGAACTGATCCTTGTAAAAGTGCGGATCAACGAACGGGATGTTCGGGATGCCGTGGGGTATGAGGTCAATCTTGTCCAGCGGCACGCGATAAACGTCGCGGAGAAAATCCACGCCTTTTTGAGTCATTACAACCAGCCGCGCGGATAGCTGGGCGATTTCCTCCATTACGCGACGATGCGCGTCGTCGGGTTCATTCAAGATGGTATGGAGCGTAGTCACGATAGGCATCTTGAGTTCGCGCAGCAAGGCCAGCAAATGGCTGCCGGCGGCGCCTCCATAGATTCCGAACTCGTGCTGAACGCAGACTATCTCTGCTTCATTGATGTTGAGGAAATCTGCCGCGCGCCTGTATGAATCGATCTCCCGTTCGTTAATCTCAAAACGCACGCGCTCCGAATATTCATAGCCCTCCGGTCGGTCGTTCACAGGAACGGCGACACAATGCGTCGCGGGGAATTCAGCCGCTGTCGATTCCAGAAGGTCTGCCGTGAAAGTCGCAATGCCGCATCGGCGCGGCACATAATCGCCGAGAAAGTAGATGCGACTGATCTTGGGACTGGCGGAGTCCATCTAGGCCGCGCAGCGCGTTTGACAAAGGACGATGAAGATAAGCATGAAGTTGCCGCCCATCTATCCGGACGCTTTTGCATCCTGCACTTCTTTTGGCCAAAGGGCAACCGCGACCGGGAGAAAGGATTGGCATTGCAGGAAACTGGCAGACGGTTGCGACAGCCTGGATCTTCAAGCGCGAAGTCCGGCGCCCGCCCGAGCGACGATGCAATGTCATATGCCCGCAAAATCAAAAAAACAGCAGATGGCCGCAGGCGCGGCGCTTTCGGCGAAACGAGGCGAAATAAACAAGTCCTCGCTGAAGGGCGCCTCCAAACAGATGGCGAGTTCCATGAGCGAGAAGCAGCTTGAGGAAATCGCTGCAACTAAAAGAAAGAAACTGCCGGAGAAGAAAACGTAGTTCAGAGCACAGGCACTGGGAGCTATGGAGAGCGCGGAGGCTGGCTCTTGAGGACATTGAATCAGCGCACTGTAGGAGGAACTCCAAAAATGGTTTTCGGGCTGAATATTTCTTGCAGCCCGGCGCGCGCGGCGTTACATTTAGGAGCCGTTTCTCCCACATCGAACGTTGAAAGAACTAAAAAGTAATGATAATCCACAAAAAATTCGCAGCCTTCACGCTCATCGAGCTGCTGGTTGTAATCTCGATCATCGCCATCCTGGCGGGTATCGCGCTACCTGTGTTCAGCCAGGTTCAAGTAAGAGGAGCGCAAACAAAGGCACTCTCGAACGCCAAGCAAATCGGTTTGGCGCTCAAGGTGTACGCGGGTGACAACAACGGCGTATTTCCGTCCTACACGCTCAGTAATGGAGCGCCCACAACCACTGCGGTAAAGGATTCAAATACGGCATTTGCGCAGTTGTTCCCGCAGTACTTGACGAATGAAGCCATTTTCTGGCTGGCGAAGTCGAAAGAGTGCAACGCGGCGCCTCCTGATAACGTTATTGACAATCCCCTCCCCGACACGCCCGTGAACACCCTCGCAAAGGGCGAAAATCACTGGGCTTATGTGACGGGGCTGACCGATACATCGAATTCGCAGTTCCCTCTCATTGCTGACGCGTTCAATGGTGATCCGTCACAAGGAACTCACAACTATATCGCAGATCCAACCGTCGAAGGCGGTGTGTGGACTGGCACCCGGGCCGTGGTTATTCGGGTCGACATTAGCGGTAATGTAGAGAAATGCACTCCGACTGCTGCTGGGGCTGCTGCCACCAATAGTTCGACCTCACAGGTGCTGGGAGCGCCTCCCGCTACGGCCGGCGCCGCCGCTATCGATCTTTTCGATAACTCAGGGAAGGCGAGTAACTGGCTCGGAACAAGCAACATCACCGTAAACCCGAAATAAGCTGCGTAGAGAGCTTTCTTCAGAAAACCCCGTTCGCGACGCGAACGGGGTTTTTCTTTGCGGGGTTCGGAAGCGTTTTCCCAGGCAGGGTAAGCCACCCCTCGACAAGGAGCAGTCCGAGCATCAGGACCAGCGCTAAGCGCCACACCTCACCTTGCAGCTTGCCTGATTCGCCTTTCGGCGCCTGAAACAGTTGCGCGCTGGCAGGCGCAAACAGCTTCGTGACAGCAGAAGGCTGGAGGCGTTCCTCTTCATCCTCTGACACGGGGCAATTAACAGCCACCGACCTTTCCCCGTTTCGGTAAACTCCGGCGTCGAGACGTGGGTCTTTACGAAGACTTGAATCGGCGGGTGTCCAAGCGGCAAGGTCCCCCATCAAGCCGGAGTCACCGGGTTGCTCCGAGAGGGCGGGAGCAAACCGTTGCCCTGCTTCCTCAAGCAGCCGCTGTAGCATGGGAACCAGCACGCGGCCTTCACCGAGATTCGACCAGTCCGCTTTCGGCAGCGTGGCGCAGAAAAGCAACTGCCCTTTGCCCAAAGGACTGCGCGACAAAAGCGGGATTGCGTCTGAGAAGCTGGCCCACGCGTTCATCTCGCCCACCGCAGGTTGCCTTCGCGACACAAGCAAGTCTGAAAGAGGAATGCTCACCCCTTCCTGGGTCTTCGCAAATGGTCCCTGCTGTTCATTCCACCGGGCTGGTTTGAAAAGCCCACCAGTTCCCGCCGTCTGGATATTATTCCGCCTGACGCCGGCAAAGGATGCGTCGTCTTCCACGCCGGGCGGAAAGAATAGAACCAAGCCCCCGGCGCGAGCGAAGGCCACCAGAGAGGCCGCCACCCTCCCCACGGGCAAGGGCGCCTGCCACATCACCAGAGCGTATTTGTCCCACTCCGCTTTGGTGCCATCGACAAGATCGCACTCTTCCCGCAACCCAGATGAAGGGGCGGCCGCAAGCCTCAGGAAGCGGGCGCTCTCTTCATCGGAACTGACCAAAGCCGACCGCAGAAATGGCCGGGGACCATATACAAAGTAGGCGCTGTTATCCCGCCAGTTAGCATCAGCCGGGAGTTCAATTTTTCCCCAACCCGTTTCCGACGCAGCCGGCACCGCATGGTGAAATCGACCGCTTTGCCCCTCCATGGCGAAGTCATGAACCGAGCGAGTTCCATCAACAGTAAATGTCACCGGCAAGGAAGCGGGCGCTGTTTCGTCGCGCCTTATATCGAAGTCGATATTCACCTGAGACCCCGCTGCGTCTTTTGTCTTGCCGACGCGGCGGATTGAGATCGAACTGTTCGGCGCCGGGGCCTTGCCTATACTCAAAATCCGGACGCGGGCGCCTTGTGGCATGGCTTGCAGTCGCGCGCCTAACGCGGGCCACCGCTCGCTGCCGGGCTCCCAATCTGAGCGCTGGAGATCAGAAACGATCCAAAGTTCGGCGCGACCGCTCTTATTGCGGGAGAGCCAATCGACGGCTGCGTCAACCAAGCCGGGCATGTCTGAGGCTGTATCAGTGCCCGCCGTGGCGGATAAGTCTGGAAGAAGCCGCAGCGTCCCAATCTCTTGCGGTTTGCGGAACACGCTTTCGAAGAGCACAAATCGGGTGCTCGCAAGATCCTTCCCGGCTTCAGCCAGCAGCTTTAATGCGTTCTGCCGCCTCGAAGTGGTGGCTCCCGGATCCGTCGTTTCCGTGCTGGCGGAGCGATCCAGCAGTATCAATACCGTCTCGGGAGCCGGCGAGAGCATCCAGCCAAGCCATCCGCCAGTCAGGGGGCGGGCCATCATCAAAACGAACGCAGCGACAGCGATTACACGGCAGGCAAGGATGAGTATCTGACGGAGGTTGGCGTGACGCGTGGAGGCACGATTCGCCGATAACAGGAAACTCATCGCCGCCCAATCGACGGAGTGGTAACGCATCCTGTTCAGCAGGTGTATAACGAGGGGCAACAGAGCGGCCGGGAGCGCCCAGAGGAGAAATGGCTGAAGGAAAATCATTCGGGACGTTTAGCGTTTGGCTTCCCTCTGGAATTTGCTACCTTTCACCCTGCCATTCGGTGGTCGTAGCTCAATGGTAGAGCTCCAGATTGTGGTTCTGGCTGTTGCGGGTTCGAGTCCCGTCGACCACCCTCCCTCTCACGCGGTTGCGGCCGGAACGGGTTCCTCAGCATGGAATATCAACTCGGCCCGCGCCCCGCCTCCGGCAACGTTAGCAAGCGTGATCCGGCCGCCATGCCGTTCCATGATCTTCTGGCTAACGGTCAACCCGAGGCCAATCCCTTTTCCAGCGGGTTGTGTAGTAAAAAACGGGTCGAAGACCATATCCATCTTATCCGCTGGAACACCGTGACCGGAATCTTCCACAGAAACTTGCACAACATCGCCACAGACGCGGACTCCAGCGCCGGAGCGATCTCCCGCTACGAAAGCCACCTCGCCCGCCTTCACGCGCCCGGTTGCCGTTGACACTTTTAACCCTCCGCCGTGGGGCATCGCCTGACAGGCATTCAGGAGAACATTCACAAGTACGCGCGTGATATCGTCGGGATCAACCCGGCACTCCGGCAGGGCGGGAGCGAGCACCTTCTTCAAAGTGATTGATCGGTCGCTAATCTCCCCCGCCACTAAAGCGAGCGCGCGTTCGACGACCTCGTTAATGTCTGCGGGAGCAAGATCAGCGACATTCGCGGAGGAGGAAGCAGAAAGGGCGGCGATCACTTTATTGGCCCGCTCGATCGCTTCGTTCATTTCACGGAGAACAAGTCGGCGTCTTGCCTTCCGACGACCACCCCTGCTCTCCCATCCAGCCAATGCCCATTTCAAGAGTTGCCAAGGGATTCTTGATTTCGTGCGCTATGCCGGAAGCGAGGCGGCCGACAGATTGCATCCGCTCGGCACGAGCCAGGAGCATTTGGGTGCGCTTTAGTTCCTCGTGAGAGCGCATGAGATCAGCGAGGACTTGCTGTAATCGCGCGTTCGTCTCCTCGAGCTTCTGCCGCGCTCGTTTGCGCTCCGTGATGTCAGCGATAATGCCATCGTATGAGGTCACATTACCCATGCTGTCCACGCGGGGAACCAGCGTGAGCCTGACCCAGCGAGTCGAACCATCCTTATGCACGATGCGGTGTTCGAGCCCCTGGGTGTTGCCACCGAGGAGCATCGTTGAGAGATGATCAACCACGGCGGCGCGGTCTTCCTCATGCACCATGTTGAGCCAAAGATCAGGGGAGGAGGCGTAGTCCTCCGGAGAATAGCCCGTGACGGCGAGGCAGCCCTCGCCATGGTGGGTGTGGGATTGGTGGCCGTCCTCGAAATAGACCGTATAGATGTAGTCCGTCACGGAACCAAGCAGCACCTTGTTTCGTTCTTCGCTGGCGCGGAGGGCCTCCTCGGCGAGTTTCGATTCCGTAATATCGCGTGAAATACCAAATGTGCCCACAATCCTCCCGTGCTTGTTCCTAAGCGGGAGTTTGGTGCTTAACACCCACGCAGTGCGGCCATCGCTCAGTGACTCGCGCTCCACACGCGCGCGGAGGCCTTCTCCGCTCTTCATCACATTCTCCTCATCGCGCAGAGTCGCCTGAGCATTCTCGGGACTGTAGAAATTAAAATCCGTTTTTCCCACGGCGGCGTCCGGATTTTCCAAACCCAGAAAGTCCGCGAGAGCTTGGTTAATCTGGACGAATCTGCCCTTCTCATCCTTGAAACAGATAAGATCAGGCGTCGTCTGTAAAAGGGCGCGCAGTCGTTCCCTTTCACTGCCAAGTTCCTTTTCGACGCGCGCCCTGCCGATCGCATACCGGATGGAACGAACGAGGGATCGACTATCGACCTGGCCTTTGACCAGATAGTCCTGCGCTCCATCATGCACTGTTTTGATGGCGAGAACTTCGCTCGCCAGACCGCTGAGAACGATGATCGGGACTTCATGAACTTTCGCGTAGAGCTGAGAGAATGTATCCAGTCCCGAACCGTCACTAAGCGTGAGATCCAGCAGCACCACATCGAAGCGCTCGTCTTGCAGTCGTTCCAAGCCGGCGGCCAGTGTCGGGACCCAAATCAACTCCAGGGAAACATCCTGGGCCTCCGCAAACCCCTGCTCGATCAGGAAGGCGTCACCCGGGTTGTCTTCTATAAGAAGAACGCGGATCGCGGCTTCTTTCATTGCGACTTCGGAGGGAGCGTAACCACCGTCATCCAGAAATCCTCAATCGAGCGCACGACCTTCATGAATCGCTCGAGATCGACTGGTTTGGTGACGTAGCAGTTCGCATGCAGATTGTACACCCGCATGACATCCTGCTCGGCATCGGAAGTCGTGAGTATGACGACGGGTATACACCTAAAAAGTGGGTCGGCTTTGATCTCCGCCAGCACCTCGCGGCCGTTTTTCCGAGGCATATTCAGATCGAGCAAGATCATGTCCGGGCGAGGGGCAGTTTTGAACCGGCCGGTGCGCCGCAGAAACTCGAGAGCCTCAATCCCGTCCCTCGCGACATTCAAGCGGTTGCTTACACCCGCATCCTTGAGCGCCTCTCGCGTGAGATCGACATCCCCGGGATTATCCTCCACCAGGAGGATTTCGATGTTTCCGAAGGAGCTTTCCATTGTCCGCGAGAAGGTTCTATTCGCCCAACAGCATGCCAGGGGGAGTTCGGATACTATGGATCAGGATGAGGCGCAGGTCATTTGATATTTTCGGGGTCGCGACCTTTCCGCATTGATAGCAAGGCTTGCGCGGCTTGCTGGCACGGCGAATGCTTAAGTATTATCCGCGAGCCGGGAATCAGATTAAGCCACTAAACTTTTACGTTGTTCCGCCAGGCCCTCGTAATGCGCAATCAGAGATGATTGCGCTTTTTTTTTGCGCGAGTCTTATAGTCCGACTTCCTTTCGCCAGCGATCCAGTACCCGGATGTTACCGACGCTATCAGCCCATGTCATCTCCGGCGCCTGCCTGTTACTAATGTGAGCGGCCACAGTCTCAACCTCGCATGCGTAGAGCCGAAAAGGAGATTCGATGACGATTTCACGCTGCTGCTCCTCGGAGTGCTTCTTGAATGAAAGACGCGATGGTCCACCTCGTTTGGAGGGCACCCACGGTGTTGGGACGGTAAGGATTGCGTCGGAACCGAATACGCGGACGTGGCTTGACGTGTCGCCACCTTCGAGTTGCACGCCCGCGCAAAGCTGCGCGACGATATCACCCGGGAACTTTAGAGAGGCTATCGCCCATTCATCGACGCCTGTTTGCCCGACGCGGCCACAACCTTTTACCTCCAGGGGATCTTCGAAGACTTTCCCGGTGGCGGCTCCGGCAATCCATCGCGACATGGAAGCGGTGTAGCAACCGATATCGAGAATCGCGCCACCTCCAAGAGAGGGAGCAAGCAAACGGCTCTGTGGTCCTACCTTGGCGTCAAAGGTGAATGTGGCTTGGATTAGCTTCACACGCCCCAGTTCACCTTCCCGAATGATTCTCGCGATTTCCTTAGTCTGCGGATGGCAGCGGTACATGAAGGCCTCCATCAGAAACACATCGTGACGCCTGGCGGCATCGATCATCGCCGCGGCTTCGGACTCGTTCATCCCGATCGGCTTCTCGACAAGGACGTGTTTACCAGCCTCCGCCGCCCGGATGGCCCACTCGGCGTGCATGGGATGGGGAGTAGACACGTAGATGATCTCCACCTCCGGATCAGAGATGACATCCTCGTAGGACGAGCAGCAACGCGGCACATTGAATTCAGCGCCGAAGGCGAGGGCAGTCGCTTCGTGCCGGCTGCCGACGGCTAAAAGAGTGCTGCTGGAGCTTCCGCAATCCCATTCGCGAGTTCCCGAGCGATGACTCCCGTACCCAGGATGCCCCACTTCAGCTTCTGTTTGCTCATGGGTTGATCCTAAACGTCAAAAACCGCATTTGGCGCGAGCCTCGTCAAAGCTGGAACGCCGCCTTTGCAGGCTGAAAAGATAAGGATCGATCTTCGGCGCCTGCTCAACCCGGGAGAGATTCGCGGGCGCTTCCAGGCGGGAGAATATAACGCGGCTGATCTTCGAAAGAGGAACGCTCTTTTCTCCATATCCCAGTGGCTTATTGCTCGACCAAAAACGAACGTACTCAGCCCCCTCTTTCGTTTCGGTTCCGAGAAAAACAACCGAGTGGCCATGTTCAGCGCTGCCTACTTCCGGCGTCCAGAAAATCTTCATAAAATCGCCCGGTAACGCTTCATTGAAAGAGGAGAAATTACGCCCGAGGCCGAGTTCATAGAAGAGGCGGGCGGTGCCAGGGCCGTTTGCGTTCCAGCGTCCCCAGACGCCCTGTCCATCCGCCTGGCCGCGGATCAGGAGTTCGCCCAAGATGCCCGCGCTCAGGCGCAATGAACCGCTGTCGCGGAGCGCCGCGATCGTCTTAAGAAATACAAGATAGGTCGCCCCTGAGCAGTAGCTTGGCGAAGCTTCGCCCGGCAGGACAATGAAATTGTCCGACTCGAAGCGCACGGAAGATTGGAGGCGATTCGTCGCGGCGCGAGTGGTCGCATACGAACCGCCGCGAGGCATGGACTCAATTTGCGCGAGCACAAGCGCGTTGATGCTGGAGCCCTGGCCGGATGTCGGAATTGAGACGGTCTGCGCAACTGCCCTTTCGTCGCAGAGGAGAAGCAGCGACACCAGAAAGAGC
The DNA here is from genome assembly GCA_963828525.1 of uncultured Verrucomicrobiae bacterium. Lineage (GTDB taxonomy): Bacteria > Verrucomicrobiota > Verrucomicrobiia > Chthoniobacterales > Chthoniobacteraceae > CAWHEP01. The sequence goes on along the minus strand of CAWHEP010000005.1, from coordinate 95,704 downwards.
CCAAGGGATAGATATCTGATTGTCATAGCGTGACGCGCCACAATTCCAGAACGAGGATACTCCAGCGCGCGGGGGACGGCAAACCATTTGCGGCACGTACTCTGCTCCCATTCATCCCCGAAGGGGGATTGACAGCTTTCAAGGGCTGAGTGAGTTCATCCCGATCCAGCAATCGCCTCCCTCGATTCCCCAATCAGATTCATGATTTTACTCAAACAGTCGTTCTTTCGGTTTGCCTCCCTTCTTATCCTGCTTGGGACTGCTTCTCACGCTTGGAGCCTGGTCATTTTCAACGAGACGGCCGCCGCGAACAATCGCTTCTCAGCGGGATACCCGTCCGCGCCCGTCCCAAATACATCCTCCAGCTTTGTCGGGAAGGGGTTTGATTTCTCAGGAGTGGGGTGGTCGGCACTCGACTCGAAACAGAGCGTGACGATGGTCAGCGCGCAATACTTTGTCGCGGCCGCGCACCACGAAGTTCCGGTGGGAAGCAACCTGATATTCCTGAATCGCGCGGGTCAGCTCAAAACCTACAAGGTCACTGGCTATGACCAAACGCAATACGGAAACGGGAAAGCCTCGGACGTTGCGCTGGGGCACTTGAGCGCTCCGATTCCAGCGTCTGATGGAGTCTCTTTCTACCCGATCCTGGCCCTCCCTAACGAGCAGGCGTATCTCAATCTGCCAGTGCTGGTCTATGGCTGGTCGGCCCTCGTGGGTATAAATACGGTGAGTGCCTTTACAGACCACAGCGAGACCTCCTCTGACCAGACCCGCGTGCTCGTGACCAATTTCCGGCAGATCACAAATTACGCGCAGGTCGAATCCGGGGATTCCGGCAGCCCGACATTTATTCCGGTAAACGGGGCGCTGACGCTTGTCGCGATGCATTACGCGATTGCGGTGAATGTGGATTACGACTCTTTTATCCCCTTCTACGTTCCCCAGCTTAACAAGGCGATGGCGGCGACTGGCGCTTCGTTGACGCTGACGAACCTATCAACTCCGGTCGCCTCGGATGTCGCCGTGGGCAGGGACAATGGCGCGCGGGTGTTGTCCAACAGCCCCTCCGGGCAGGCGCAGCTCGAAACAGTGCGCCCCGGAGGAGGCGCGCTCAACGTCCAAACCTTCCCCGGCGTTGAGAGCTTCGCGCCCGGCATTGTGGCCTGCGGATCCGACGGGTTCACCCGCTTGATATCGCGCGGGCCGAACGGCGCGTTTTCTCTGTGGCTGATGAATCCCGATAACACGCTCAACGCCACGTACAATTATGGCGCGACGGCTCGCTCCATCATTGACGCCACTGTTGGAGCTGACGACCAGACGAGAATCATCAGCCGCTACTCCAATGGGGCGATGAACATATCCACGCTGGACAACCAGGGAGGCATCACCCATGCGATGGCGTATGGCCCCTACCCTGGTTGGACCCCGAAGGCCGCCTCGGGAGGGCATGACGATCTCACGCGCGTCATCTGGGGCGCGCCGGGAGGAGCGTGCAGCCTGTGGCTCCTTTCAGCGGATAACCGCGTGGCGGCAGCATTCAACTTCAGACTCCCGTCCGGATGGAACATCACCGACGCCGCTGTCGCTGTGGATAACCGGACGCGCATCCTCTGGACTCACGATTCCGGAGCAGTTTGCGTCCGCACTGTCGATAACGCGGGCCACTCCTTCAGCCAGGCAATCTTTGGCCCATACTCCGGGTGGGCCGCAACGTCTATTGCAGCGGGCAATGATGGATACACGCGCCTTGTCTGGATGAGCAGCAGCGGCGCTCGGCAGATATGGCTGCTCACTGGGGCAAACTTGCTTCCGTAGAGGCGGCGATTCTCAGCCGCGGACACTGCTAGGCGTTCACCAGCAACGGTTCCTCCACGGTCGGAGCGACAGCCGCGACATCGTCGTGTCCGCTAAACTGCAGCTCGTACAGGCGACGGTATAGAATCGAATCCTCGAGCAACTGATGGTGCGTACCCACATCCCGGACACGGCCCTTATCCATCACTACGATCTGGTCGGAACGCAGGATGGTAGATAAACGATGGGCAATGGCGATGACGGTGCGTCCTGAGGAGAATTTCTCCAAGGCGTCCTTGATCTTTAACTCGGATTCGGAGTCGAGGGCGGAGGTTGCCTCATCGAGCAGGAGAATCGGCGCGTTCTTGAGGATTGCCCGCGCGATGGCGACGCGCTGCTGCTGTCCCCCCGAGATGCGGCAGCCTTTGTCGCCGACAATGGTTTCGTAGCCATTATCCTGCTCCAGGATGAAGTCATGCGCGTAAGCCGCCTTGGCGGCCTCGATCACCTCCTCCTTTGTAGCATCCAGCCGGCCATACTGGATGTTCTTGAAGATGGTATCATGGAACAGGAACGTGTCCTGGTTCACGACGCCTATATGCTCGCGGAGCGATTCCTGAGTGACCGAGCGGATGTCCTGGCCATCCAGTTCTATGGTGCCCGATGTGGGATCATAGAAGCGCATGATAAGGGAAAGCATCGAACTCTTTCCCGCGCCACTCTCGCCCACAAGCGCGTATGTTTTGCCGGGGAGAATCTTCAGCGACACGTTGGAAACCGCAGGCGGACGGGCTGGATTGTAAGCAAACGTCACGTCCTTGAACTCCAGACTTCCTTTACAATGCCCGAGTTTCTTCGCGTCCGGCAGATCCTGTATGGTCGGTATCAACTCCATCGTCTGCATGATGCCTGTGGTAGCGGAGAGGCACTTCTGCAATACCACATGGATTCGGGCAAGGCTCTTGATCGGCGGATAAAGGAGGGTGATGCCCGTCAGCAGACCAATGAGTTTGGCAGCGGGCAACTGTGCCCAATAGACGTAGAACAGAGCCAACCCCACACCAATGCTCGCGATAGCTTCCACCATCGGCCCAACGATCTCCATTGCCCGCCGCACCCTCATGGCCATCGAAAACTGCCGCAGGCTGCTGCCTTGAAACTCTTCATGCGTGCTCGCCTCGCGAGCGAAGGATTTAATGACTTTTATGCCGGCAAAGCTTTCCTGAAGAATGACCGTCATCATCCCCTGCTCGTCTTCTTCGGCCCGGCCCGCAGCGCGCGATCTGTTTCCAAAAAAGGCAATCGGCACGAGGCAGACCGGAAAAAGAAACAGAGTAATGAGAGTGAACCTCGCGTCTATGTGAAAGAGGCTCACAAGGACGCCGATGATGGTAATGGGTTGCTTGACGGCATCTACGCTGAGGGAGGCAAGCGCCTGCTGCGCCATCCTCGTGTCGTTGGCGACGCGCGAGATCAGGTTGCCAGAGCGCATCTGGTTGAAGAAATCCATGGACTGACGGATGATTTTGCCGAACAGCTTGACCTTGATGTCGCTGAGCACTCGCATGCTGACCCAGGCGCAAAGATAACCGTCAAGAAAATCAAAGACGCTGTTCACCACCATCGTGGCGGGAATGGCCATGCAAGCCAGCCAGACAACTGTCGTGGGATGGAACGCCGGGCCGGTGGCTGAACCGAGGGCTTTCCAGTTGCCAAATGAGGGACGAGCAACTCCATTCCCGTTGGGGACGATATGAGAGAAGGCGAAGAGTGTAACAATCGGCATGAGTCCGCTGATCGCTCCGCTTACGCCGCCGCAGATGAGACCAAGAACAAACCGCGTCATATGCGGCTTTAGATAGCTGGAAAGGAACCGGTACGGCCCCCAACTTTGGCGGAGCAGAACCCAAATCGGGGGAGTTTTCTTGCGGGTCTTCGGCTTTATGGGCGGTGGCATCGAGGCGTGCTCCTATTTGGTTTGACGAGCGGGAGAGGGCTGGACTGCCCCTCTGCCGCGATAACATGTTCGTTAAAATAGCCCATAAAGCAAGCACCGCGCAGCCCGCCCTAGCCGTCGCGCGCCACGCCTCTTAGTGTTCGAGCGGATTTTATTCCAAGCAGAGCGCCTAACGAAATCCATCGAGACCCCTGGAGACGCGCCTTCAAAAACGCGCGCCTCTCAAGCACCGTCTTCCCTCCGCCGCTGGTGAGCTGCGCGCCACCGCCAAACGCTCGCTGCAAGGCCAGCCATCGAGACTTCGAAACACCCTCCAGCAAAGCAGCATACTCCCGCCACGCCATTTGCTCTTTCCGCAAAGCCGCGTACTTGTCGCCAAGGGCAGATACAACGGTGACTCCAGGCTCACGCCCGGTGAGCAGCGATCGGTTGGCCGTCTCTTCCATCTCAGGCATCCGCTCCGCTATTCGCAAGGCATCCTCGATCAAATCCGGGGCCGCCCGCGCCAACACGAAAGCGGCGCAGGATGCAAAAACCCCGGCGTGGAAGCTGGATATGCTATCCCAGGCGGCGCGTTGGTATGCAGCCACCGCCGCCCGCAATTCGGCATTCTCCGCCAGCCTCGGCGCCGCTTCGCGGAGCAGATCGAAGTTCATGCGCAACATCTCGCGACCAAGCACCAGGGGGCGCACGGCTATTGTGTTGCCTGCATGCGCCCTGTAGCAAAGGAGACTTTCCTCCAGCCGGCCAAGCCTTCCCTCGAGCGCGCAGGACACGAGGGCGTGATAATCGTGGACATACCGGTAGGGCCGCAACGGATTGCGCAAAAGGTAAGCGCGCCTCGCGAAGAAATTGCTGGTTGTAACCGCAACGTTTGCCTTGCCGAGCCACTCGATCAGCGGAGTTTCATCGGCTCCCAAAGAGCGCGCCGCATCAAACCACTTCGCTCGGGGCTCCGCGGTTTCCAGCTTCCGCCCTTCTTCATTTATCAATTCGAGGCCGGTAAAAACCATCTCCAGATTCGGGTTTTGCTGGAGAAATCCCACGCACTTTTCCACCCTGGAGGGTTGGTAAATGTCGTCGGAATTAAGAATAGCCACGTATTCGCAATCTCCCGCAATCTCAACTCCGTGGTTTATGGCGGCATGCGCTCCTGAGTTCGGCTGTGACACAACCGAGACGCGTGGATCGGAGAAGCCACGGACAACATCCATCGACCCATCCGTCGAGCCGTCGTCAACGATGATAACGCGCTCGACAGGCCGCGTCTGCGATAGCAGCGACTGAATGGCTTCCGCGACGTAACGCTGGTGATTAAACAGCGGTATGACAGCGGCAACGGAGTTGTTCTTCAGGATCTTGGCATCTCCGTGGCTTGCTGATCCAAGACGGGACACACCACCGGGGGGCGTCTCCATCCGAAGGCCCGGCTAACTCTTTGTAGAATGCCCGCCGGTTGCGCGCGAGCGAAGGCAGGCATCGCTCCCCGTGGGAGATTCGCCTCCGGCTCTCCGAGGCGGCCACCCACACAATAGGCGGAGAGCTTCTGAACACAGCTCAGCGGGAGGGCAAGTGTGTTTTCGAAACTGGCGCTCAAAGTGAGCTGTCCGCGCATTTTCCGCAGGAGCCACGCGCAAAGCAGCGCCCTGGAAGATCCGGCGTGGACGTGCCGGACATCCAGACGCCGCGCCACTTTGAGTAGATAAACCGCGTATCTCGCATGCTCCAGAAACACTTGTCTGGTGAGATCCGAGCCAAGTTCGGCCCGCCAATCTTCCATCTTCGCCGCCTCCGCTTGCCTCTCTGTCCATTCCGCTTCCAGCACCACGTCCTCCGGCAGGAACTCTATCTCCTGGAAGGTTGATCCCCCGACGTTTGGCTCCAGCGCCAGCATCGATCCCGTCCGGCAAGCATAAACCTTCATCGGGGTGCCGTCCGCGCGAGCCTGTGACAGTTCCTCCTCCATCGCGGACCCCGCTGCCTGCGGCCATTGGTCAACGAGGTAAAGCAATGCAACCGGCTCAACGGAATCCGAGGACATCTTCAACCCCGTGGGCGCCAAGGTCTTGGCGAACGCTTCCTTTAGGAGAGCAGAGGTGTGTTCCACCTTGAATGTGGCTTCCGCTCTCACGCGGCCCGCGTGTCCCAAAGCGCGCCTCAACGCGGAATCCCCAGCCATGATCGCGATAGCGTTCGCGAGCTCCTCTTCGCTGCCGGGGGACACCAGCAAGCCATTCTCGCCATCAGCGACCATCTCCGGGACACCGGCGAGGCGTGTCGAGATCACTGGGCGCCCCGCAGCCATCGCCTCAAGGATGACAGTCGGAAGGACATCATAAGCGCCAGACCCATCCACCGTACAAGCCAGCACAAAGACGTCGCACGCCGCAAGTAACCGCGCCACTTCCTCTTGCGGAACCACCCCGATCAAACGCACTTGCACGTCCAAGCCCGCGCGCGCGATCTGCTGCTCCAAAACATCTCTCATCGGACCTTCGCCGGCGATCTGGCACGCGAAGGGAACGCCCCGGTCCCGCAGACGCGAACACGCGGCTATGAGATGCTGAAATCCTTTGAATTCAATGAGCCGCCCAACGCTCAGGATGCGCAAATCTCCACCGTCCTCCGGAGGAGGCGCGCATTCAAACCGATCTAGATCGATCCCATTGTAGAGATGGATGATCTTGTCGCGCGATTCAGGGCAGAGCTCACAAAGCAGTTTCTGGCTGTATTCACTCACCGCGACGACGAACGCAGCCTCGCGGCACATCTCGCGAAAGAGCTCCTTGTTGCTGCCCAATTCCACCATAAAGTCCTGGGCATGCGCGGTTAAGCTGAAGGGTATGCCGCTCAGCTTCTTGATGAAGATAGCGGTGTGCGCCGCGCGATTCGCAAAATGCGCGTGAACATGCTGGATACCCTGCCGGCGAAAGCGATCCGCAAAGAGAAGAGCATTCCGAGCGCGAAGGCTGGCCTTGCAATCCGCTCCATATCTTTGCTCATGCTCCGCGATCAATGCGGCGGGCCACCGGCCGTCTCGCCGCGCGGCATCCTCCCACAGCTTCAGGATAGGTTGTGGCGGCGCGTAAAAAATCTCGCCTTTCAGATCCGCAGGGGCAGCATGCCGGAAACTTGTTGGCGGAGCATGGATGGAGGCTATCTCTATCTCAACCCCCTGGCGCTCGAGAGCCATCATCTCCGTATCGCAAAAGGTCTGCGATACAACAGGGAATCGGGAGTAGAGATACGCTATTTTCAAAGCCCTTCCTGGCAGGCCCCCGCCTCCGTTCGGATGCGTGTCCGGTGGTCACGCGGAGCTTTGTCGATGCGTTCGCGTAAATCAAACGAAAAGAAGGCGAAAAGACCTTCGTCTCCTGCTTAAGGTGGAGAGGTGAAACTCCTTCTCATCGACGGCAATTACTACGCATACCGCTCCTTTTTCGCCATACGGAACCTGAGCAACTCCCGCGGCGAACCTACGAACGCGATCTATGGCTTTGTGAAAACAGCAAGGCGGATGCTCAGCGACCTGCGGCCGGACCTCGGAGCAGTCGTCTGGGATGACGGTCTCCCGCATCGGAGGACAGAACTGCAGCCCGGCTACAAACTGCATCGCCCAGCGATGCCGGAACATCTTGTTCCGCAGCTCGACTACCTTCAAAACTTGACGCCTTTGCTGGGTTTGGCGGGTGTTAGCGCTTCAAACACGGAGGCAGATGATCTCATTGCTTCCTACACTTGCGCGGCGGTGAGGAGCGGCATGGAGGTAGTGCTGGCGACCAACGATAAGGATCTATTCCAACTAGTCGATGAGCGCGTGAAAATCTATACGACGAACAAGGCCGACCTTGCCTCGCCAAAGGATCTCTACGCTTTGCTGGATGCCGATTGCGTCCGAAAAAAGTGGGGCGTTCCCGCCGACAAGATCGGCGATGTGCTGAGCCTTGTCGGCGATAGCGTGGACAATATCCCTGGCGTGCCCGGCCTTGGCCCAAAGGGGGCGCCGCGCTCATCAACGAGTTCGGCTCGTTGGACGCCTTGCTTGAGCGATGGCTGAAGTGAAGAGCGATCGAGTCGCGGGCAAGCCTGGAAGCAGCCAGGGCGCAAATCCTGCAAAATCGCGAGATGGTGAAACTCGACACCGATCTTCCCCTTCCCATGCCGCTGGAAGAGATGAAAATCGCTCCGCGCTATCCCGAACTCTTGAAGGCCGTCACGGAGTGCGAGTTCAAGTCGCTGCTCCAGGAGTTGACCGCGGAGTCGCAGATCTCCCGCATAGCTCAAGGCGAATTGTTCTGAGCCGAGAAGGAACCATCTATAAATACGAGCGATGCAAAAAACCTTTACTCTATCAACTTAATGGACTAAGGAGATTACATGAATGAGAAACATGGAACACGCGCTCACCGGCAGAAACAGCGGAGATTCAGGCTCTGGCTGAGCACTCTTCTCCTTGGCGTCTTTCTTCTATCACGGCATCCCATCCAAGCTCAGGACACCGATCCCGTGCTAGACCTCCTGGTGAAGCACCACGTGATTTCAGATCAGGAAGCGCAAAACGCACGCGCAGATATCGCTCGGGAGACTGAGTCCACAAACGTGTCGAAGACGATTCTTTCGCCTTCAATCACCGAGATTAAGCTCTACGGGGATGTCCGAGAGAGGTTCGGGATAAACGAAGCTGGCGCGACCAACGATCATCCCTCCGGAAAGGGCGCTCCGAACTCCGGCTCCGACCATTCCCAAGTGAACCGCTTTCGCCTTCGACTCCGGGTAGGACTTGAGGCGAAACTGGCGGACAACTGGATGTTCGGATTTCGTTTTGAGACCTCAAACGACGGCCGCTCGACGAATGTCACAGAGGGATCCGTCCCCGCTTTCAACAAGGCAAGCGCTCCAACATCAACCTTTGTGACTGGCGCGAGCACCGGGACTGCGGTCAGCGCGATAACATCCAGCGGCAAAACGGTGAAAGGGAAGGTGCTCACCGGCGTCACAACCGGAAAAGGAGTGACTGCGGTGAACTGGGGATACACGGTTTTTGTGGGAGAATTGTATGTCCGGTATAAGCCGGCCCCCTGGCTGTCTGTTGAAGGAGGTAAAATGCCAAACCCGATGATTAGCACGCCGATGGTCTGGGATCCGGACATCACCCCAGAGGGATTTTCGGAGCAGTTCAGTTATACGATCACGCCATTCAGCAGCGCTGACAAGATCGCGGTGAATACAGGCAAGAACATCGCGGCGCCCGAAAAAGATGAGTTTTCGATCGACCTGTTCGGAAATTTTGGTCAATTCGTGTATTCGGCAAACAGCCCTGCAAATTCATTTGGCACAAGCGGAGGAGCGGATGGATTTCCCAGCGCGGACCAGAGCGACACATTCCTGCTGGCATGGCAGGGGGGCTCGAAGTTCAACTTCAGCAAAGCGACGTCGCTGCTAATCGCTCCGACTTTGTATAACTACACCGGCCACACGACGAATGTCTCCACCGCCAACTTCCAGGGGGACGGGCCGCAAGTGGTAGCGACGCCAGGGGCTACGCGGGGGCTGTTTGCCGGGTTTAACCAAACGGGCGTCAATAATTTACTGGTACTCGATCTGCCCGTGGAGTTCGATTTCAAGCTCGGGAGAATACCCGCGAGCGTCTTCGGAGATTATGCCATCAACCTGGATGCGCGGGAGCGAGCGACGAAGGCGGGCCATCCGGATCAAGCCGACCAGAACACAGCGTATCAGGCGGGCTTTGAGATCGGCAACCTGAAGAGGAAAGGCGATTGGACACTCCGGGCGTACTGGCAGCACAGCGAGCAGTTCGCCCTCGACCCAAGCCTTGTAGACAACAACATCTTTGATGGGCGCCTAAACATGCAGGGCCCCGCGCTTACTGTCGGTTACAACTTCACGGACGCCGTCTCCAGCACCTTCTCCTATAACTATGGACAGCGGCTGAACTCTCACCTGGGCACCGGCGGCCCGGCCAACGCGTTCTCGCTAAATCCTCTGCACGACTACTCGTTCTACTACTGGGACTTGATCCTTAGCTTCTGAGACAGGCGTAGGTGCTAGAACTTCAGACTGAAGTCCACATACATGTGGTTCGCGTATTGGAGAGGCAACCCAGCGGGTTCTCCCAGCGCGCCAGAACCGGCCGTGCCTATGCTCTGATCGATCCGGCGCGAATGCGAACCCTGTACAATAAGAGAGAAATAGTCCGTGAAGTTGTAGCTGGCCTGAAGGTAGAAACCCTCCATGTTCAATCGCCCATCGAAAATGTCGTCATCGGTGACGTTCGGATCGATGGCATACTGGCCGCGATATTCGTAAAAGCCGAGCAACTGGAAATCGCCAGCCTTCTTGTTCTGACCCACCCCCGCGCCAACCTGGTAAGCAATATCCTCATCCCCTTTGCCGGCGTGGCCCGCGTTCCTTGCTCTGGCGGCACCGTCGAGATTAATCGCGAAATCACCTGTCAAATTGAAGGGAAGCCCCCACATCTTCCAGTCAAACTCCACAGGGGAGTCGTAAACGAGAAGATCGTTCACGCCTATGGTGTTGAACGTGACGAGGGCAAGCTTCGCGTTATTGTCCAGGACGACCTGCGGACCGTCGCCATTAAACGGAGTGGAGAAGATGTTCCCTTTGCCCACATAATTGTAGATCGCAGGCGCCACCTGGAGGGAAATATTTTTGGTAAAGTGAGCGTTCGCGCCGACCTGCCACCCCATCATCCACAGGTCGCTATGTCCCGGCGTCTGAACACCGGTGCTGCTGTTGAATGTGTTCTGAACGGAATTCTCGTAAATAAACTGACCGAAGTTTGCGAATACATCCACGGTCACTCCTTCGCTGGAACTTGAGGAAGCGGCGATCATCTTGCCATCGCCGCCCGCGCGCTGCGCGGGTGCAGGCTTCCCTGTTCCCCAAGGCCCAAGCGTGAACTTGAATTGCTCCGCAAACCCTTCCGGGTACACATCCGGATCCCAGAGCATCCTGGTTGTGATGAAAGGATTGGGAATCTTTCCCGCGTAAATCGTCGCCCACTCCACGGGAGAATATTTCCCATACGCTTCCCCGAAGAAAACTGTGTCCTGAAAATTCACAGCAGTCACGACGGAGCCGGTTTTCACTCCCGTTACCACCGTTCCCTTGATGGGCTTGCCCGTCGCCGGGTTAATGCCCGTGATGACTGTGCCCGTCGTTACACCTGTGACCGCGGTACCGGTCGAGATCGTCGCTTTGTTGAACACCTGCGAATCCGGCTGCGTGGAAGCGGAATTACCGAGCGTGACATTCGCGGAGTGCGCGCTGTTATTTGCCTCCAGAAGGAAGCCGATCAGAAAATTGTCGCCCAGTTTGATGTCCGCGCCCAAGCGCAAGCGGTAGCGCAGCCGGTCCTGGGCGCCTGTGTCTCCCGTCGTGACGACTTTGGCGTCGTTGTGAAAATACCGGAGCCGGTATTCGCCGTAAATATCCATCTCCTTGACGGGCGTTGAGAGCTTAATCTTGGAAGCGCTTGTGGTCTCCGTCTCCTCCGCCATCGAGGTTCTTACCTGATCCGCATCCTTTTCAGTTAGAAGCTTCCTCTTCACAAGCATGTCCAGTAGCGCCGCGTTGTCCTGGGCCGTGGCGTTACAAGCCGCTACGGCGGTTGCCGAAAGTAGAATAATCGTCTGAACCCATTTCCTGCCAAATCGCATAAATGTCTCCGCTTTCTAAGGTATTGTGAAAGTTACGCCGTCTCTTTTGCTCGACGTCTTTCTCCGATGCAATGAAAAAGCGCGCTTGCAGTGTGACGTTTACGTAACAGCGTGAAACACCCATGAAGTATTGACGCGCCTGGACCGGAGCGCGAGATTACTCCCATGCGCCGGTCGTTCCTCTACTTAACGACGTTCTTATTTTCTCTTGCCTTCGCCCGGGCTGACGTCGTGAGGGTTCAAAGTCCGGACACGGCGCAGACGTATTCTTTTGGCACGATTCTGTGGCGCCAACTGCGGTGGATTCCAGCCCGACAAGCGCTGGTCGCATCCATTACGTTCAGCAACGTGGACTACGTCTCCAGAGTCGAGCCTCGCCACGATGAGCGGTTTGATTTTGCGCTGCCCGGCGTTCAATGTGAACGCGCGACGGGGGTTTTCTTCGTTCGGGCAAAGAGCGGGGCTAAACTACGTGTCGCGGCGATCCACCGTCAGATCATCGGAACAAACATCGAGTTGTTGCCCACCTCGGAGATCGCTACAGTCACCAATAGCGGGAGGGTGACTGTAGTTCTTACAGCAAGCAGTGAACCCCTGGTCGGCGAGCGATGGACACAAGCCGCATCAATGGGAAGCCTCCTCGATAGCGCCACCGCTGTGGCTAGACTTCGCTGAAAGCGTCTATCGCGAGTCGCCCGGGTTTTTGCGGTATCTGAAGCCGTCGATCTCAAACTCGAGCCGAGATCTGGCAATCTGATAGTCATACTTTGCCGAGGCGAACTCGATTTGCGCCTGAGTCTCGCTTAATTGCGCCTGTGTTAGCTCTATCATGGAGGTCAGTCCGAGGCGGAAGCGCGAACCCGCAAGTGAGAATACATCGGAGGCGCTTTCCAAAAACTCCTTCGCTACAGCGATTCTCTTCAACGAAGTTGTTGTCGTCAGCCAAGCGACATGCACCGTCCTCACAACTTCGTTCTCCTCGTCCTCGCGCTGCTTGCGGGTGGCTGAGGCTCGAAGGCGAGCTTCATCGTAGCGTGACGATAAGCGGCCGCCCGTGAAGATCGGGAGTTCCACATTGATGCCTGCCGCCGCGTAATCTCCTTCCACTGGCGCGCCGCCTGTGACCGTGCGGCCAATGCTTGCGAGAGCCGTCACCTTCGGGAGACGAGCAGCGCGCTCCGCGTTCACGATTCTGAGCGCGGCCTCTTCCTGATCGCGGAGCGCGGCAATTTCAGGCCGTTTAGCAAGCGCCTGGGCCACAAGCGACTCGACCGAAGCGTTGGGGAAAGGGAACTGCGGTTCATCGACGAGCCTGAAATCCCGCGTCTCCCGATAGCCAAGAGCAGCGGACAGGTCTGCCATGGAAGCAGCGACGTCGTTTTCAGCCTGCAGCAGAAGAAGCCTGGCTTCCGCGACATTTTCACGCGCAAAACTCACGTCGAGGCCCGACTTAATCTGGGTTTTCGCGAGCGCGGAAGCTTGCTCCAACACCACGCCGCGCGCCTTGACCGTTTCCGTCGCCACCCGGAGAACAGACTCCGCGCGCAGGGCGCTAAAGTACGCGACGTCCACAATGAGGATCACCTGCCCATGAATATAGCGTTCCCTCTCGGCTTGGGAGAGCGCGTCAAACCGGGACGCGGAAGTGAGAGCCCATGTTCGTCCGAAATCCGTGATCAACTGGCTGACGTTGATTCCATTAGACTCGCGATTAAAGACAGATGGATTGTTCAGGCCACCTGTGGAACCGAGGCGCGCCCCCTTGTTTGCGCCGACGGCGGCGGCGTCCAATTCGGCCTGCGGAAACAAGCCAGAGCGCGCTTGCCGGACGGCCTGATTCGCCGCCTGCGTCGTAAAATAAGCTTCCGCAATCTTCGGGGAATTTGAAAGAGCTATTCCCTCCGCGCGGGCGAGACTAAGCGACTCGGGGACAGTCTGTCCGCTGGCGCTGAGTATGAACAGCGACGCGAAAAGCAGGATAGGAGCGCAGCTTTTCATTGTGCCCCCACGGGAACCCTTTCTTGACTTACCAACTGCCGCCGCTCCGACTGGCGGCGCCGATAAACAACCAGAATGGCGGCCGGAACGATAAAGACCGTAAGCACGACCGATACGAGCAGACCGCCGATGATGGCGCGGGCGAGCGGCGCATAAGCTTCGCTGCCGGTGCCGAGCTTCATCGCCATCGGGATGAGGCCGAAGATCGTCGCGAGCGAAGTCATCAGGATCGGGCGCAGACGCACGCGGCAGGCAAACTGCACCGCCTCGCGCAACGGCATGCCATCCTCGATCAGCCGATGGGTAAACTCGACGATCAGGATGCTGTTGGAGACGACGATGCCGGCCATCATGACGATTCCCATGAGGGACATGACATTCAGCGTCGTGCCGGTGAGCGACGAGCATGACCATCACGCCGGCGATGCCCGGCGGCACCGCCAGCAGGATGAGGAAGGGATCGATGAACGATTTGAACTGCGCGACGAGGATGAGATAGACGAGGACGAGGGCGAGGATCAGGCCCAGGCCGAAAGACGTGAAGGAGGAGTTCATCGCCTGCACGGAGCCGCGGATGGCCACGCGCACGCCTTCCGGCGTCTTCGTCTCGTTGCACGATTCGCTCGACGGCGCGCGCCACCCGGCCGAGTTCCTCGCCTTGCGGCGACACAAAGATGTCGATGACGCGGCGGAGTTGAAAGTGATCCACCTCCGTGGGCGACTGGATCGGGTACGATCTTCGTGACGGCGTCCAGCCGGGTGGAATCGATCTTCGCGCGCGGAACGCGATGGGGATGCCTTTCAGATCCGACAGCGTCTTGATCGATTCCTCCGGATATTGGACGGTAAGCAGGTAGTCGTTGCCCGTCTTCGGATCGACCCAGAAGCTCGGCGCGATCATGCCGTTCGGACGTGAGCGCGGTGATGACGTTTCCGACGACTTCCTTCTCACTCAAGCCCAAGCTGGCTGGCATGGATGCGATCAATCTCCAGCCGGAGCGAAGGCGCATCGATATCCTGCGGAATCAGCACGTCGCTTACGCCGGGGATCGCGTCGACCTTGGCGCGATCTCCGCGGCGTCGCGTATGCCTTTTCGAGATTCGAGCCGCTCACCTGGATGTCGATGGGCGCCGGCTGGCCCGAGGTTCAACACGGCGTCGACGAGGCCGCCGGATTGGAAGTAAGCGGAAAGTTCCGGCATCTCGGTCTTCATCGCCTTGCGCACTGCGGTCCATGTATTCGTAACTGCCGATCTGGTGATCGTCCTGAAGGCTCACCTGGACAAACGCGGTGTGCGAGGCGGAGTTGCTGGTGTAGATGGCGGAGAAATCGGCAGTCGAGCCGATGTTCGAGACGATGAGGCGCAGATCTTTGCGGCTCGACGATGCCGCCGCACCAGGTCCTCGACCTTCGCAACTTCCTGCTCCGTGACCTCGAGGCGCGTGCCGGTGGGCGCTTTGAGATTGATGACAAACTGCCCGGGATCGGTGCGCGGGAAGTAAGCCAGGCCGAGCGCGGGAACCAGAGCAGAGCTCAGCACAAAAACGCCCAGGATCGCGATGACCGTGGTCAGCCGGGCGCGCCAGGGCGAGCGTCTGCGTGCGGTCGAAGCGATCGAGAAACGCAGTGAAACCGCGATTGAACCAGTGATTGAAACGCTCCCCACATGGACGCTGAGGCGCGCGGCTGCCGCCGTGCGGCGTCGTGCTCCTGGATGCGCCTTGATCAGCTTCGCGCAGAAAAGCGGCACCACGGTCATCGCGACGATGTAGGAGGCAAAGAGCGAAAGCACCACGGACAGCGCGAGGGCGGAGAAAAGGAACCGGCTGACCCCGTAGAGGAACGTCACCGGGAAAAAGACGACGGCGGTCGTAAGCGTGGCAGCGAGCACCGGCAGCGCGACCTCCGCGCCGCCCTTCTCCGCGGCGACCTCGGGCGACTCGCCCAGTTCCATATGGCGGAAAATATTTTCCAGGACGACGACGGAGTTATCGATCAGACCGCGAGAAAGCGAGCGCGAGGCCGCCGAGAATCATGGCAGTTGATGGAGTTGTCCCCAAACGAAAGCGCGATGAAAGTGGCGAGCGCGGAGAGCGGGATGGAGAGAAAGACCGCGACCGTCGCGCGGAAGTTTCCCGAGAAAGATGAGGATCATCAAGCCGGTGAGAACGAGGCCGATGGCGCCTTCGTGAAGGAGGTTTTCGATGGCTGTTTTGACGAAAACGGATTGGTCGAACACGACGTTGGCGACGAGCGATTTCGGGACATCCAGCAAGTCGGAGACCGCTTTTTTGATGCCGTTCACCACGGCGATGGTATTGGCGTCGCCGCCTTGCTTGAGCACGGGCAGATAGGCGGATCTCTGGCCGTCGATGCGCACGATGTTGGTCTGAATCTGCGCGCCATCCTTCGCGCTGGCCGACATCGCGCGACCATCACCGGATTCCCGTCGACCGTCTTCAGCGGCAGTCGGTTGATGTCCTCGATCGCCGCGCAACTGGCTGTTGGTATAGAGGCCGTAGTCGATCGGGCCGATCTTCACGTCGCCGGCGGGCAGGATGAGGTTGGAATCGTTCACCGAGCGCACCACGTCCATGACGCTGAGCTGATGCGCCTCCAGCTTGAGCGGATCGACATAGACCATGATCTGGCGATACCGTCCGCCGAAAGGCTGCGGCACGGAGGCGCCGGGAACATTCGCCACCTGGTTGCGGACGGCAAACTGCCCGAGGTCGCGCAGTTGTGTTTCGTTGAGGCCTTCGCCCTTCAACGTGATCAGGCAGACGGGCAGGCTGGAGGCGTCGAACTTCAGAACCACCGGCGGGAGAGTGCCGGGCGGCAGCCGCCGCAGCTGGGCCATCGCGAGATTCGAAATGGTCGTGACGGCCGAGTCGGCGTTGGTGCCCGGCTGGAAATAAACCTTGATCAGGCTCACGCCCGGCAGGGAACGCGACTCGATGTGATCGATGCCGCTGCCCAGGGTAAAGAAGCGCTCGAAGCGCCCGGTGATATCGTTCTCGATCTGCTCGGGCGGCATGCCGGAGAAGAAGGTCGCCACGACCACGACGGGAATCCTGATCGCCGGGAACAGATCGACCGGCATCCGAACGATGCTCGTGACGCCGATGACGCAGACCATCAGGCAAATGACGATGATCAGGTAAGGATAGCGGATGGCGAAGCGCGAATGACATTGTCGGGGAGGGAAGGGGACGATGGGCGTTGTACGGGCGCGCGAGACATGCCTTCGGAGGCCTTCCATGGAGAATTCCTTCGAGCGGCAGAAATCCATGACGTGTTGTTCACTTTGCTGAATGCGCAACGACGTCCGGGAATATGGCATCGGCGATATTCCGCGGGGATTTCACAATCCCATGACTGGTCGCCATGAAGGAGGTCGCCGGGTTGATCGCGCAGGCCATCGATGGTCGACCAGGCCGCCGACCTCCACGATGTGCATGTAGGCGTGAGATACCGCTACGCTGAAAGCCGAAAATAGGCTGAAACCTAAGCGCGATATGGAAGGAATATCTCGCACCGCGCCATTGGTCACCACGCCCACACAGCCCATCGCTTGCAAGATGCCGGCGTGAATCTCTCCCACGAAAGCACCCACGTCCCGGACGACGATCCACGTCCTGGATGACCATGACATATGGGCCGGGCGCTTTCCTGAAGGAGGGACCACCAGTCCGTGCGATCCAGATACGAGCTTCCATCCATGGCGGGGTTGGATGTCCTTACTCGCAAAGTCACCGCAAAGCCGACCATCGGCGGGAGTTCCGGAAGGCGGCACTGGATGCTGTCGTCTATGTAGCCTTCGTTCCGCAACTGGACACCGAAGGTCTCAATTGCGTTCGCAACCGCGCACGAGTCGAAGGAGCGCAGGGCGCGGAGCGTTTCGGGATGGATGTCTTCTTCCATAAATGCGCGCTTTATTCAACCGCACCCGCCACCACCGTCAGCTTGCCGGAAGCCCGTTGCCCCGGTTGGACGCTGCTGCGGGAGCCAACAAGAACAAGTTCCCCTTCCTCCAAGCCGGACTTGATCTCGGCGCGCTCGGAAGTCTCCAGACCCACAACAACACTTCTAGTTTCAAGGCGCCCTTCCTTGTTAAGAACGATTACTGTTTCCGCTTTACCGAATGCGAGAGCTTGCAGCGGGACTGCGAGGACATTTTTGCGCTGCTCGAGGGCGATCTCCACGGAGGCATACATTCCGGGTGTAAACCGCCCCGCTGGGTTTGGAACATCCACCTCTGTTTGCATCGTGCGGGTGTCCCGGTCCACCTTTTCAGCGAACCGATCCACCTTGCCGTCGAATGTCTCATTCAAAGCTTGCACCGTGACCTTGACAGGAAGGCCTGTCCTGATATGCGGGACTGCCGATTCGGGGACAGGAAATAGGAGTCGCCAGGATATCGTCTTCCGCGAAGTCAACGACCGGCCCCGCTTGCGCGCTGGAGGTTCCGGCCTGTACGAGGGCACCCACGTCTGCATAGCGCCTTGTGATGACACCATCAAATGGCGCCCGGATGGTCGCATAGTCAAGCATTGCCGCCAGCCGCTCGCGCTCCGCCTGGCACTCTGTTACATGCTCGCGCGCCGAGCCCAGGGCGCTACTCATCGCGTCGTCCTTGGATTTCGCCGTGTCCACATCCCCTTGCGCCACGAGCTTGGGATGCTCTTTCGAGACCTCCATCAGCCGAGCATAGATCGCATGAGTCTCCTGGAAGTTCGCCTCGGCCCGCTTCACATCTTCCTCGCTGACTTTTACCTGCGCGGCGGCTTTGCCGAGTTCATCCTTCAACTCTGGAACTTCCAGGACGGCAAGCGCCCCCCCGGCCTTTACATGATCGCCTATGTCCACGTTGATGACCTGGACGTAGCCCGCGACCTTCGCGTGTATGCTGACTTCCTGGTAGGGGTGAAATTCCGCGGCCAGTGTAAGCGCCTGGGAGAGATCGGCACGGGTTACTTTCTCCACCGCCACCGTCTGGATTGGAGCCCGATCCCCGCCCTCCCCGCCGCGCCCAGCGGGATCTTTGCGGATGAACGAGGCTGCAAGATAGATCGCCAATCCGCCGCACACGAGAAGAAGAACCCATTTCCATGGCTTGCGCGGCTTGCGAGGCGCTCGATGCGAGGGAGTTTCTGGAGATGATTGTATCGATACGCTCATGCTTTGTGCTTAGTTGATTCCTGCGGCCAGGGGGATTTCCACGCAGACGCTACAACCTCCGCCAGGGGAATTCTCCGCCACGGCGGAGCCGCCGTGCGCCCCGCAAATGGACTTTACAATCGAGAGGCCGAGGCCCGCGCCCTCCACGTCACGCGAGCGCACCCCGTCCGCCCTGAAGAACCGATCAAACACATGAGGAAGAGCTTCCTCGGGGATACCCGGCCCGGAATCGGCAACCCGCAAGCGTCCCATCCCGCTCTCCGCCGCCACCGACACGGTAATCGTGCCTCCGCAGGGCGTGAATTTAATGGCGTTGTCCAGTAAATTGACGACGACCTGCTTTAGTCTTGCCCTGTCTCCTTCCACATCCACGCGATCTCCGGTTTCGTAGAGAAGCTTGGTGTCCTTTACCTCCGCGAGGAGGCACATTTGATCCGCGGTGGCTCTCACCAACTGAGCAAGATCACACCGGACGCGCTCCATCTGCGCCTCGCCAATATCGAGGCGGGATAAAGCGAACAAGCCCTCCACGATCTTCACGAGACGCTGTATCTCTTCCAAGAGACTATACAGAGTCTCATGGACGTTTCGTGGCAGTGTCTCATCCATCAGCAGCGCTTCCAGTTCGCCTCGCATGATGGTAAGCGGCGTCCTTAACTCATGCGACGCGTCGCTGCTGAAACGGCTGCTGCTTTGGAACGATTCGTCAAGACGGCTAATCATCTGGTTGAGGGTCTCGCTGAGCCCCTGTATCTCATCACCGGAGCCGACGACGGGAAGCCGTCTGTCCAGATGATGCAAGGTGATATCGTGAGCGGCCGCGGCGATATGCTCCACTGGCGCCAGAGCGCTGGTGACCAAGACGTAGCCTCCGATGATGGCGACCGCGAGCAAGACGGGCAGACCGATGGAGAGCGCGATCAAAAGGCCGCGGAGAACAGTATCAGTCGCGGATTCCGAACTGCCCACTTCGACGAGAACGCGGTGGGTCCCCATGTGAATCGGCGCGCCTGCGACAAGGAGTCTTCCTCCGCTCGGGATCGGCTCCTCTCTCGCGGAGGCAGCGCTAAAATCCGCTCGCGGAACAGCATCCGGCACAAAAGACCCGTCGTTGGGCTTTCCCGAAACGTATATCACTTCTCCATCGCGAGTCACCCGAATAAAGCGATCGTTCAGCGCGGGCGCGTAGGTGGCCTCCATCTCGCCCCGCATCTGAGAGTCCGCCTCTGGCTTGGAGGACAAGGCGCTCGCGATTTGAATGGCGCGCCGCAGCAGTGTTTGCTTGGTAAGGCCCGTGAGGTGCTCGCGTACGGCATGGTAGGTATAAGCGCCAAACGCCGCGACGACGAGCAATAGCAAGCCAGCATACCATACGGTGAGCTTAAATCTCAACGATCTCGGGTTCATTAGGCCTCTTGGTTACTCAGCTTGTAGCCAGCGTTTCGAACGGTACTTATAAGCTTTTCCTTGAAAGGATCGTCGATCTTGGACCGCAGTTGGCGGATGTAAACGTCCACAATATTCGTGAGGCCCTCGAAACTCTGATCCCACACATGCTCGATGATCATGGTGCGGGAAAGAACTCGCCCTGAATTGACGGCAAGGTATTCCAGCAACGCGTATCCTTCGCGGTAAGTTTGATTGCCGAGCCATCCCTCCTCACGCCGTGAGTGACTCGATTTATTTCAAGATCCGCGATGCGCAGTTCGTTTGGCCTCTGCGCAGGCCCGCGCCTCAGGAGAGCCTTGA
The DNA here is from genome assembly GCA_963828525.1 of uncultured Verrucomicrobiae bacterium. GTDB lineage: Bacteria > Verrucomicrobiota > Verrucomicrobiia > Chthoniobacterales > Chthoniobacteraceae > CAWHEP01. Next base: position 75,318 of record CAWHEP010000005.1, on the reverse strand, counting down.
TTCGGACAAGGAGCTCAGCGAAGGCGAACGGCTTGGTGAGATAATCGTCCGCGCCCGCTTCGAAGTGCGTGACCTTGTCAGCTAACGCGTCTCTCGCCGTCAGTACCACGATTGGCACCTCGGTGTTCTGGCGACGCAGAGTTGTAATGAGTTCCGTTCCGCTCATGACCGGCAGCATCAGATCGACTACGAGCAGATCATAGGATGTCGCGAGCGCGAGCCGAAGGCCTGTCTTTCCGTCGCGGGCGCAATCGACCGAGAACCCCTCCGCTTTAAGGCCCAGCGTGAGGAACCGCGTTACCTTCTCTTCGTCTTCGACCACCAGAATACGCATCTGCCCATTTAATATCCGATGATGCGACTTATACAATTAACCGTAGATTAAAATCCATTAATACAGATCCGGCGTTCGCGCTTGGTCATCCTCCTTGTATTACCCGGCGCGAAACACCGTTTGCGGCATCGCCGTAAACGCCCTTTTTTCGATCAACTGGAGAATCTCAATGAGGAACTGGCAGGCATGACGGTTCGAGCGCCGCTCATCCTCGAGCCGCGCGCTACCGAGATCATCGGAAATCTGACCGCAAAACTCCTCGCCGACACCCCGCCTGCTCCGCAGGTTCAGACCTCAGAGCCGCGCGGAGGCCTGGAGCGTTTCTCCCACCCCGGCTGGATGCTTGTAAGCGGCCAGTGGCTGTATGGATGGGCGCGCATGGAGGGCGCCTTCGATATCGAGATCATGGCTGGGGAGAGACTGCTCCACTCCGTCCCGCCGAATCGAACGCGCCAAGAGGCGTCAAGCGCCGGTCCTGATTTAGGGCGCGCGCCCGCTTCCATGAGCAAGTGAACCTCGACGGCTGGAGCGACATCATGACCACTCTGAAGGTAATCGGCGTGGAGAGCACTGGTCGCCGCCATACGCTCTTTGAGTCCGCGCCGGGGATCCTGCTCGGGAGCATCCAGTCTGCGGCAGGATTCGTCCGGCGTTCCTTCGATCTGCTGGCCGCAACTACGCAGATGGAGGAAGCGCGCCTTGGTGGAAGCAATACGATCCCCGGGGCGAACTCATCAAAGTTGACCTCGGATGCGGCTTTCGCAAAACGGGAAACATCGGCATTGATGTGACAGGTTCCGGCACAAATGCGGATCTCATCTGCTGGCTTGGCTTTGAACCCATCCCGCTGAGAGACGAAACTACCGACGAGGTTTTCAGCCGGGATTTCTTGAGCATCTTCCGAAAGCCTACTACTCGGAAAGCAAGGGAAAGATGGTCTATCCCATCATCGATCTATTTAACGAGATCTGGCGCGTCGAGCTGCTCACGAACCGCATTGATGGATTTACCTCCATGCGGTGTTGAGGAAACCAACAGGCTAATCGCTTGATTAAGCCCCCGCCCGACCCACTCTAAATCGGGCCTGCTGACTAAGCGCCCTTGATCTCAACTATAGAAGCCGATGAAGACGATGATGAAATCTGTCTGACTGCCGGAAGGCAGCGAAGAGCTGAGGTAGAAGTTGCAATTCGTATCAAGCGCCGAGCGAAAGAAAGTACCGTCGGCGCCGCCTTTTGAGCCTGGGGAGTTGCACGCGCCCCGCTCCATGCGTCTGATATATCGGCGCCCTGCGCTGGCTTCCGGATCCGTGCCGCGCGAAATGGCGCGAAAATAGCTTTCAAAACGGGAATGAAGTCTCCCGTCCTGCTGGTTCTCGCCTTCCTTCCGCTTATCGCATGTGCCGTCCGCGCGGCTGAAAGCGGGCCGATGGTCAACGGGAAATACGCCATGCTCCGCAACGGCGTTGCCTCCGCGCCATCGGAAGCGCCTGACAATGTAAAGCGCGCCATCTGGGCGGTAAACAAGATTCGCCGGATGCCGTATCGCTGGGGAGGCGGACACGGGTCGTTTTACGATTCGGGATATGACTGCTCTGGTACAGTCTCATTCGCGCTCCATCACGCTGGGCTGCTGGATACACCCATGCCTTCCAGGGAGTTTTTGGCATATGGATGCCGCGGCTCCGGGCGGTGGATCACGATCTATGCGCGCGCCGGACATACGTTCGCGGTGATCGCCGGTCTGCGCCTCGATACGACTGACTTCGCCGTTGGCGGCGACGTGGGGCCGCGCTGGCACACGGATTTCCGGGACACGAGTGGTTTCGCCGCCCGACACCCGGACGGCGCCTAGCTGGAATGTAATCACGCTTCCACCGGGCGAGCGCTCCAGTATTTCCCGTTCAGGAGCCAGGCGGTCGCAAACAGAGTGAATGCCAGGGCCCCTACCGGCTGGACGAAGGCAAACCAATCCTTCTGCCGGATGAGGCTGTTGATGAGGAAGCCCAACAGGAACAAGGTCAGCGAGGCAAGCAGCGTCCGACGCAGCCAGACTTCCATGGACGGCTCCTGGAGAGAGCCGACCCACGACAGCACCACGGCCGGACAGATCAGAATGTAGGTCGGCGATTCGGTAGCAGGGCCAAGCAAGATCATCCAGCAGCAGGCAAGGCAGAAAAGGGTTAGCAACAGGCGGTCTTCCGACCAGCGCATTAAGCGCCCCCGAAAGCAGAGCCCCGCCACAGCGGCGGCGCCGAGCAACTGAATGGCCTGGTACGCGCCAGCGCTCACAGGCAGGCGCAGCGTTCGGATGACGAGCCACAGATCGTGGGGCGCTATTGCGTTGTCGTAAAGGAGTCGGTTATCCACCGAGCGGGTGGCGATCCAACTCCTATATTGAACAAGCACATAGGCAGGGTGCTGACACAAAAATGTAAGGGCGGCGAGCAGCGCCAGCGCGAGAAGCAGGCGGAGGGGAAATTGGCGGGGATGGATCAAACAAATCAGAAGCCCGACGGCCAGCGGGTAGATCTTGAAATAAGCGGCCAGCGCGACACACAGGGCGGCCAAAAACCATCGTCCCGATCTCGCTCCTAAGACACCGAACATCAGCAATCCGATTACCAGTGGATTTGCCTGACCGTTGCTAAAGTTGCCCAGTGAGAGGGGAAGCAGCAGGAGAAAAACGAGGCTCCAACGTGCCCGGGGCAAAGTTGGCTGGATTCCAGCCTCCAGCCAGCGCCAGACCGCGCCCACGAACACCCCTGCATTCAGCAGACGCCACAGCATATTAGCTATTGCCACTGGCAGCGTGGAGAATGGAGCGAAAAACGCGGCAATAAGCGGGCTGTAAACAAATCCCCGGCCCTGATCGACCGAGTAAATGTGTCCTCCCTGAACCCATGCCGCGCCCGCGCGCATGTAGGTTCCAAAAATATTGTGATCCGGCTTTACGATCAGCCGAACGCAGATGACCAGAAGCGCAATGCTCCAAAGCGCGATTGCAATCGCCGCAAGAGGATCGCGGGTAAAAGGGCTACTCTGAAGGCGGTGGGCACGGCACTCCGCATATATCAGCGCGTACAGGTTCCGGATGAAAGCAAAGAAGCGGTCGTTCCTGAGTAGATACAACGCCGCAGCCCCGTTCAGCACTGAATCACTTCAAGGTCCACCGAAAGAGACTGCCGATCCCCTGGGAGTGGATTTCCTCAAAGTCTTTTGCGTGCGCCATGATAATGACGGTCAGCCGCTCTTTTGCGTTGCGTTCAACGATCGAGACGGAGACGAAATCGGCATTGCCATTTATGGAGCACTTGAAGATGAACTCCGAGCTGGGCTGTCCCTCCAAAGTGTAAGGACTGGGAACCTGCTTTATGAACACAACGTCCTTCGCCTCATGCGGGAGGAAGCTCGCGGCGAAGCTTTGGGGATCGACGGCGGTCGCGGGTGGGGTTTCATCCTTTTTCACGGCAAGCACAAACCTCATCCAAGCTTCATTTGCGTTCGGGGGGAAGAGGCTGAGATCGCGTCCTGACCCGCTGCTCCACCATCCGCTGGGCGGCTGGTAGGAAACGCGGCGGGTCCCATCCTGAAACTCCACCATGGGGATTTTTACTCCTTCCAGCATTCTGAACGATTGAAACGGAGTCAGATCCAGCTCCGCTCGAATGTCGGAGAGAGGCAAAGACGCCAGGAACAAGAGCAAAACAGCGGCCCTCATGACTTAGCGAAGAATCCAGCGACCGCGATCATACGCGTAGGCGAGAGGAAAACCAGGCGGATTTTTGTCCGCAAGTGTCGAGTCGAAATACCACTGGCGATTGGGCGGGCTATAGCTCGCGGACGCCCACGCGCCCTTGGCCTGAGCGCTGTCATACAAAAGGCCAAACGAGCCATAAATGGTGAAATTTTTGCCAGACCAATCTTCGTGAAAACGGGGGAAGTTCTCGATGCCGCCACTGTACGAAGAAGAGGTCGTCGGCACGTTGCCGGCAACAATCGCCGTGTTGATGGTTGTTGGGGTTCCCGTAGCCGCGTAACCCTGGCTATGCGCGAGAAATCCCCCTGAATCCGTCCAGGCGTTTGAAAGGACGTTTACGGCATCCCCGGCAACTAGCGAGGCCACCCGCGTAGCACCGCTCACCACCGGACTCGGGGTAACGCCGCTTGTGCTATAAGCGGTACTCACGTCGCTGGGAGGCTGCGTGGTTGTGGAGTGGCTTGGATCGGTGGTATTATAGTCGCCTTGAATATAGACCGGGTTAGGACTGGCAACGCTCATGCCGCACGTCGGGAGGGCGGCGCCATTGATCAAGCGCACCCCGCGATGGGTGCTGCTGGTAACGGTGCTGGCGGATACAGTTCCCTTTGTTGAATCGTATGTGTAACCGTTTGTTGTTACACTGGTTCCATAACTCGAATCCTTTACATAGAAGAGCATTCCATCGCCTGTGCCCGCATTATCACTGATGTTTCCCGCCGCGTAAGCCGCGGTAAGCTTGCTGACATCCAGATTAACAAGTCTTACGTTGTCACCCTCACGGACGTCGTAGATGGATGTATTGGTGGATATAGCGCCCGAGATGGCTGTGTACTTCAGCGCCAGTAGTCGCGAGAGGCGTCGTAGATTGCGCTTTGTAGATCGACACATTATTGGACGCGTCCACGTAAATCCTATAATCAGCATTTTTGGAAAGGCGCTCACTCGTTCCGTTTGTATCCACCTGCAGAGGATCCGTCTGCGCGGCATTTGTAACTTCCTTCACGATTTCTCCGTACCCATTGTTGTTCGAGTTTCCATCGGAATCGGTATCGTTGCTGTTCGGGTCGTCCAGAAAATTCGGGTCCAGACTGGATGTAGGGGTATCGAGCAATTTCTGCTGAGCGCCGACATGCGGGGGATCGCTTGCAAGCCAATTGCTGCTGTTTATCGACGGAGTCTCATGGCCATAGCGAGAATCCCATTCATTCGACGGAAGCGCCGCTCCGCCCTTAAAATCCTTATACCAGGTGCCTGTGTAGGTAACATCGTTCAAAAAATTAAGGTAGTTATGAGCGGTGAACAGGTTGCCTCCGCAGTAGACAGTGCCGTTCACGTTCATCGTAGCGCCAGGGTTGATCTCCGTGTTTGGCTGTGAACTGAACAAAAAGTTATCGAAAAGATTATGGCCCGAACGCACAAACGTTCTCTGCAACGTCACGGAACCCCCGCGCGGGTAAGCAACCGTTACGCTCGCAACATAGTACTCTCTTATGCGAAGCCGTGAATTCGTCCCGTTCTCCGGAACCGGCCTCGCGGTGCCGCTGGTGAGCGCGGTGAGATACGGATCTGCCGCTTTCACGCTCCAGCTTGTTAGAGTCACCCCCGCCGGGAGGGGAAGCCGCGCGGCGCTGGGAGCGGTTAGAGGAAGCCCGGGCGGAACGGTCGTGGAGGGAGATGTCGCCGTCCCCAGCGCGAGTTCGTCGTTGGAAAGACCGGAGGAACGTTGTGTGGAATCGTTGCTGCCGCTGATCATGGCGATGCGCCATTGATCAAAGATGTTTTCCATGACGCCGTCGGCATAGGACACAGCGACATCGCGATCCACGGAGCGTTTCATGGAACGCATCTCCATGGTTGTGGTGGTGTAAACAGCCCCTAGCAGGATGGACACCACGGCAATGATCATGAGAACAGCCATGAGGATGCCTCCGGAATCTTTGGTCGCTTTCATAATTCAGGTGCCAGTGCTGATCGGCGGGGGTTGGGTGCGGGAGGGAATAATGGATTCCAAAGTGGTCGTGCCGTTCAGGAAGTTCTGACCGGTATATTGCACATCGTAGGCTTCCAGAGATAAGCGCAGATTCAGGTTGTCACTCGCTGTGGCGGCTGCTGTTGCGAGAAGCGCAAATGGGCTCGCGGATGTGACATTGTAGCGCACGATGACCGTGTTGGTGCCTGACACCTGGGGATAATTCGGATGAAAGCGAATCTGGTAAGTAGGCGCTTTCAGCGCGGGATCATTCCACACGGAATACGCTTGCCGTTTGTAAAAATACCCTGTGGTAACCGGGTTCACTACGCCCGAAGGGGCGGTGCCGCTCGTGTAAAGAGTAAAGCCGACCGCGCCGGAAAGCGTGATTGTCCCCTTCGTATTCCCAACAGTGGGCGCCGTGGTCACGCCGGTGATGTAGAACTCGGCTGAATTGATCAACGGGATCTGCACTTTGTCCCCCACGGAAGGTGTATAAGGCAAAGCGCCATTCACTCCGAAATCAACCTGCATCGCGGTAGCGGTCGATGCCACGGGTGAACTCCCCCCGCTGTCTCCCGTGATCTTATACGGGCCACCCGCAAACTTCATATATTCGACCGCGTTCGCGCGCGGGGTAATATATTGCTGGGTGTATAGATCAAGGTCGCTTCCCGACGTCGCCGAGGAAGAGACAAAGTTAGTGCCATCGAAAGTGAGGAGATTGAATCTGCTGGACGCGCCATGCAGGTCGTTCAGCATGCGATCGAACGTGCCGCGCGCAACCTCATGGCTGTGATTCGTCGCCATGTTCCGCGCGACCATCCGCATGGAGGCGTTGGAATAGAGCACGATGCCCGCGCCCATGATCCCTGCGATGGCGGACGCAATCACCATTTCAGCAAGGGTGAAACCCCGGGAGGAAGTTGAAAGTCTTTTCAATGTCAGAAGTTGTCGGTGCAACGGATGCTTTTCAGCGTCACGTTGTATTGGTTTTTGAAGCACGTGTAGGTGACGGATACCGTGGCCCCAAGCAAGCGAGGATAGGTGGGATCGGCTGTGATCGTGGTCACACGGGTGAGTGTGATTTGAGAGTCCAGTCCGGTGAAGGCGCTGCTCAGGCCAGCTTCCGAATTGTAGATATCATTGTTCAGCGGCAGATTTTGTTCTGTTGTTACCTGAGATGTCGCGGTGGTAAGCAGAGTGGAAGAGTTCGGGCTGAGGGTCGTTGTGCCGCTCACCAACGTCGGTGAATAGACGCTCGTTCCACTGGTCAAAGGATTCAGGCTGCAAGTGGCCGTCATCACCTGATCCATCTTGTGCTGCGCGGAGGAGAGAGCGAGAGTTTCGTAACGCGCTTCGTTCGCAAAGCGGTTTAATTCCGCAAGAGTGAGAATCGATCCTGTCGCAAATGCGGAAAATACAACCGCCGCAAAGCTGACCTCGAGGATTGTGAAGCCCTCCGCCGCCCGCCGCGAGAGGCGCATGGCTCCGGCCTTCGGACAGAGGCTCGAAGGCCCCAAAATCATGCCTCCACGGGCCCGTCTTATATGACGTCGTGTTCTCCACTTTGCTAACATCGATTTCATTGTCTTCTCTAGTGGCGCTCAAGTTCGGGCCTCTTTGCGGCGGAGTGCCTTCTACTGAATCAAGCACCTTCCGTGCCCTGTCATACAGATGGGACGTCTGGCGCCGCGCAAGCCGGGAGCGAGTGAGATTGCGGGGCCCGCTACGTTAGCCGCTGCGGCGACGGCCCTACTTGGGTCTTTCGGTACACCGCAGGGCCGCCTTTTTGGGCGGAAGGCGCGATCCAAATCTGATACTCGCCCGCGTCTGTTCGCCAGCGTCCGTCGCGAGCGTGGTAACCCAGGACTTCGTCCGTGAGCGGAAAGGTGACTTCGCGTGTCTGGCCCGGCTTCAGCGGCACGCGCTGGAAGCCGCGCAACTCCTGAGCGGGCCGCGCGCCTTCCGCGCAAGCCAACTGGTGAACATAGAGTTCCGCCACGTCTTCGCCATCTCTGTCTCCCGTGTTTGTGATGCGCCGCGACCGCGACTGCCGACGCGCCCCCCGTACCCGGGCGAATTTCGACAGGCGTAGAGGAGAATGTTGTATAAGTCAGCCCGAAGCCGAACGGGTAGAGCGGATTACGCGTCGCATCCCGATAGTTTATGAACTCGGGGTCAGGCCGCCCTGTTGTGTAGCGGTTATAGTAAACCGGAAGCTGTCCGACGGATGATGGCATCGACATCGTCAGCCGCCCGCTTGGAGCCGCGTCGCCGAAGAGAAGATCCGCCAGACCGTTTCCGGCCTGGACTCCGGGCTGCCATGCGATCAACAGCGCCGATGCCTTGCTGGCGAGCCTTGAAATTGCCAGAGGCCGCCCGCAAAAAACAACCACCACCACCGGCTTTCCAACAGCGATGATGGAGTCGAAAAGATCCTGCTGCCGCCCGGTAAGCCCAAGATTGGACCTCGACGCGTTTTCCCCCGTCCAGCCAGCAGGTTCTCCTAATGCCATGATAACCGCATCCGAAGCCCGAGCGGCCTGAACCGCCGCCGGGCCATCCCAATCGTCCGCATGCGCCACCGCCGCCGGATCGGGCACCACAGACCCGTCTGTGAGCGTCTTGGTGAGAGGGGCGCGCCCAAGAGCCCCGCAACCCTTCACCACTTCAAGCTCGCTCCCGGGGGCCAGCTTGGCGCGGATGCCGGCCGCCAGCGTAGTGACATCCTCACTGTGCCCCATGCCTGTCCAGCAACCAAGCATCTCCCGGGCGTCGTTGCCGAAAGGACCAATCAAGGCGACTTTGGACAAGTTCCTGGAAAGCGGCAGAGCGCCTTTGTTCTTCAATAACACCGCCGAACGCGCCGCGCATTCGCGAGCCAATTGCATTGCGTCGGGACGCAGAATGGCGGGGAGAAACGCCGCCGGATCCGTGTAAGGCCGGTCGAAGAGGCCTACCTGAAACTTCACGCGCAAAACGCGGCGCACCGCTTCGTCCAAAGTTTCCGGGGAGATCGATCCGCTTTTTAGCTGACCCGGGATTGTTGAATAGGTGTCCGAAACCATTTCCATGTCGGTACCGGCGTTTAGGGCAAAGGCGGCCGCCTCGGAATCATTCGCGGCGAACCCCCAGTCAATCTGCTCCGCCACCCCGCGCCAGTCGCTGACAACAAAGCCGCGAAATCCCCACTCTTTTCGCAATATGTCGGTGAGAGTATGCCTGTTCGCGGTAGCAGGAATGCCATCATTCGCGTTGAAGCTGCTCATCAAAGTGAGCGCGCCCGCCTTCACCCCGGCCTCGAAGGAAGGCAAATGGAAGTTACGGAGGATAAATTCCGGAATCTCTGTGGCGTTATAATCCCGCCCGCCAACAGCCGCGCTGTACCCGACAAAGTGCTTTAGACAGGCCGCGAGTCTGGAGGGATCGGAAGGATTGCCGCCTTGAAATCCCCGGACCTCGGCAGCCACGCACAGGGAAGTCAGAAACGGATCTTCTCCACAAGTCTCAACCACACGACCCCAACGCGGATCGCGGGCGAGATCGCTCATCGGGGCGAATGTCCAATCCACTCCAGAGGCGCGGGCTTCCCGGGCGGCCACAGTCTGCGCTTTTTCAAAGAGTGACGGATCCCATGCGCAGGAGAGCCCCAGCGAAGAGGGAAAAGTCGTGCGGTAGCCGTGTATCACATCCAACCCAAATATGATGGGGATGCCGAGGCGCGATTGTTGAACGGCGACGCGTTGCACTTCGTTACGCGCTTTTGGATTCTCCAGGCCCCATATGAAGGAACCCACCGCGCCGGAGCGAATGGCGGGGGCAAATTCCTGCACGTTGAAACCCGAGCGGGGAGTGATGACGCCCTGGTGGAGCTGCCCCAACTTTTCCTCCAGCGTCATGCGGGCAAGCAGGTCTGAAACCCTGCTTTCCACTGGCCGGGCGGCTTGCCGATATTCTGCATCGGCTGGCGGCGTTTCTCCGGCGGAGGCATCCTCCCTGGGCGCGCCCGGTGACAGTCGTATCGAGGCATACTCCTCTTGTGTCGCCTGTTTGACCCAGGCGGGGTCTCCATGCGCGCCAGCGGTCGTGTAATCAAACAACTTGAAACCAGTCTGCGTCGCGGGGGAGCCTGCTTTCAGCCGAAAATCGAACTTGCCAGCATCGACGAACATAGGATCGGCCTGGATGGAGCCGGCATCCTTGCCAGACATCTGCCATTTGGCGAAACTCGCGCCGTCAAAGTCGGTCGGCTTGCCCGACTCGTCGAAATAAACATTATGGTCAAGCTGCACGCCCGGGTCGCTCCAGTGTCCGGCGAAAAGATGACCCGAGTTCCAGTAGATGATATTGCGGCTGAAGGTGAATGAGGTGTGCGGCTCGACCTTCGTGCGCTGCAACTGAGCCTGGGACCCAAACGCGAATATGTTGTTCCTTACTACGTTATCTTTCCCGTAATGCTGATGGAAGCCTCCGCTCGTGGTGTTGTACACGAGGTTATCTTCCAGGGTGATGCCGCTGCTGCCCTCGTCCGTGTAGAGACCCCAGCCCCCGTAGGTGGCGGAGTAAATATCGTGCGCGACGTTATGGCTGACACTCGTTCCGGGTGACGCTCCGAGAGTATAGACGGCTCCCATGTCGCTCAGGACACCCCACCCCAAGTGGTGGATGTGGTTGAAGTCAATCTGATTGCGGGCGGCGGCGCTCGCGCCGTAACCCCATGTCCAGCCCACTGAGACACCGGTGTAGTAGAAGTCCGCGATCTCATTGTGGGTGACCTGGTTATCCGCGCTCTGGCCGATCCACACCCCGACGGCGCACGGCGCGATGCGACCTCCATGACGAATGATGTTGTTGTCCAGCGTCACATGGCCAGTGGCATCAGCGGGCCGCGCGGGAATTGAGCCTTGTCCCACTCGCGCCCCCCCGGCTCCCAAATCCTCAAGGAGGCAATGTCGCAGAGCGTCATCCTGGCAGCCCCGTCGGAACCACACAGCGTATGCTCCGACGTGAGAGACTTCGCAGTTTTCAAAATCGACGCGGCGCTCGCCGTCCAGCATCACTGCCGCTTCGAACTGCGCCGCCGCCTGTGTGGGAGCGACCCCCTCCGGGGGAGTAAGCCACTGCGAATGGCGGAATATAAGGCCCGAAAAGTGAATATCTTCCACAAAATGGCCGGTCGTGGGATCGCCGGCGACCACAAGCAGTTTTTCAGCCACTGGCGCAATGACGGATGCGCTTTCCATGTCCTCCCCTGGACGCGGCATATAGGTTAACCTGCCGTCCCGGGCCAAAAACCATTCCCCTGGCGTCATGAGCGCGGCTCTGAAATTCTCGAGAAAAAATGGCGTCCCTTTCTCCATGCGGCTCCAGGATTGAAGCTGTTTGCCGCGCAGCGTAATCAAGCCTTTCCCAGCGTCCAGAGACTCTATGAACCGGCGGGTGGTATCCCATTTATGGAACGCGAGAAGGCTTACGTCTTTCAATTCCGGGCCTCCAACACTTTTCAGCAACTGCAAATCCTCGGGGCGCGCCTGGATTGTGACCCGTGAGTCCTCCTCGCGGACGTCGAGCATGTATGAAAAGCCCAAAGAGGGCGTCCTGGCTCGCGCTGCGCGTCGCCCGTCCACCCAGAGTTGCTCGAAATACCATTGCCCCTCCTTTACGCCCGGCACCATCGTCGACCAGAGTCCGCTTTCCCCTCGGGTCCAACCTCCTATGTGCCGGCCTCCGCTAAAGATAGGCGCGGCGCCTGGAGCGGCTTCATAGCTAACAGGGAAATCCCTCGTTCCACCGTCCCGAGCCTCGAGGACGAAGGGCGCCAACAGGCAATACAAGCCGGAGGCGATCACTACGCGCGCGGCCTCATGAGGCTCAGCGGAGTGCCGCGAGCGCCGGATTGCATCCCGGGCTCCCCCCAGAGTTGCCAGCGGACCGTCCGTTGCGTCGGCGTTGGGATGCTCCAAGGCGCCGCTCCATCGGTCATCGCCGCCTGGAGCGACATGGAATATTCTCGGAGGAACATCTACCCCGGGAGAGCCTTCCTCCGCGATTTCGTCCAGTTCCTTCGCTGGGGTATCGGCGTGGCAGACATTCCCCGAAAGGCAGAGACAGATCACTGACAGCGAGAGCAGGGAGAACCGCATGCGTTTCAAGCCGAGCAGTAAGTGTTCCCCAGGAAAAGGACAGCGAAGGAAACTCCCAGGCGCGACGGGGTGCCGTGTGGTTGGCGCATGCGCCCTCAATCTGCTGTATTGCCGCCTAAATACACGCGAAAAAGAGCGGCCGCAGGCGGACGCGAGGTAATATTTGGTGATTTAACTCCTTCTACCGGAGGCGGTAGATTAAGGAAGCTTGAAGAGGTTGATCCAAAAACATCACAGCTCATCGGTTTGGCGCGGGTTGCTTCTGCTCCTCGGCGCGCATCTCAGCGCGATCCTGACTGCCTACGCCGCGCCCGAAGCGGCGTTCGCGGATCACCCGTTCATGGGCTGGAGCAGCTGGAGTCTTTACAGAAATCACCCGACCGAAGGCGAGATCAGGATACAGGCTGACGCGCTCGGCGCGAAGTTCAAAGCGTCCGGATATACCTATGTGAATATCGACGCTGGATGGTCCGAAGGAGTTGATGAATTCGGACGGCCGAAGCCCGATCTCACAAGGTTCCCCAGCGGCATCCTTTCGCTTGCTGAGCACCTGCATCGCAAAGGTCTGAAGCTGGGAATATATCTCACGCCCGGACTGCCGAAGAATGTGTGGGACGCGAACTCTCCGATACGAGGCACTCGCTACCACGCGAGGGACATCGCTGACGCGGATCAAAATGGGAACACGCTCGGAAAAGCGGATCGCATCGACTACGCGAAACCCGGAGCGGCAGAGTATGTGCAAAGCTGCGCGGACCTGGTCGCTTCATGGGGAGTGGATTTTATCAGAATGGATTTTGTCGGCCCGGGCGACGGGAAGGTTCCGGCGGATAATCGCCCTGACATCCAGCACTGGAACGCGGCGTTGAAGAAAACCGGGCGTCCGATCTGGCTGGAGTTATCGAGCAGTCTCGAATTCCGGTATGCGGAATTCTGGAGGAGGTACAGCAATGGGTGGCGAATAGAAGCCGACATCGAGTCCTATGGAGCGGGGCGGCAACTGACTACATGGAACCGCGTGGCACGGCGCTTTGACAATGTCGCGCGTTGGGCGAGGTATGCCGGGCCCGGGGGGTGGAATGACCTGGACGCGCTGGAAATCGGCAGTGGCGCCAGCACGGGCCTTACACTCGACGAGCGCCGAACAACCATGACCCTGTGGTCGATCAGTTGCGCTCCGCTCTATATCGGCGCCGACATCCGCAATGTGGACGGCGCGGATTACTCCATGCTGACGAATCCCGAGGTGATTGCGGTGGATCAATCAGGCCACGTCGCCGCGCCGCTGGCTCAGCTCAGTCCGCAGCAGGTGTGGAGATCCCGCAACCCCGATGGTACATTTACCGTCGCATTATTCAACCTCTCCAGCGCGAGCGCGGGAGTAGCCGTGACTTGGAGCGAACTCGGCTTCGCGGGCAACGCAATGACGCGGGATCTCTGGAGTCGCGCCGATCTTGGAGTCAATAGAAAAGGCTTTAGCGCGACCCTCCCCGCGCACGCATCACGTTTGCTCCGGATTTCACCTGCGACGCCCGTCCCGTTTCGCGAGCGTTGAGCTCTGGCGCAGAAACAAGATTTTCAGGCGGATGGACGTCCGCGGAATGGCGTGGATGCCCCGGGTGGCGATAAATTGCGCCGCAAGCCAAAACATGTTAAAGGAGCCGCGCAATTTTTGGGCGAAAGTGGCGCTGAACGATGAAACACGAACGCGATTCCAACTCCAACGGCGCGGGCACTTCAGCGGACGGAGCGGAACACTCCCGCCAACTGCTGGCGAGAACGCGCTCCGAGTTGGAAGAAGCGCGAGCGGAGATCGTTCTGCTCGTGAAGATTCTCGCGGCCCGCACCATGGGCAGCGAGGAACCCGCTGCTGCTCTTCCCCCGCGAGGAAAGCCCGAACCACCAAGTCCAGCCTCAAGGAGGCATCATAAGCCGGTTTACCGTTTCGAAATCGACCCTCCCGAGCATGCTGCCAACGGGGAGGTAACTTTCAAGGGCTGGTGCTTCACCGCGCTAGGAGAGGAAGTGAGTGGAGTGCGAGCGCAGTTTGGCGGGAGGTTTGTCAGGGCCTCCTACGGCTTGGAGCGAGCCAATATAGGAGGGACGTTCAATGGGCTGGCAAACTCTCGATTCAGCGGATTTGAGATCACCGCGCTTATACCCGCGCTACCCGTCCGCATCACTCTGCAAGCGGCGCGCGCCGGAACCGACTGGGAAACATTTCATTCATTCGAAATTGAGCCAAAGAAAGCGCCTCCCCCGTCTCAAGCTCCGGCATTGATGCCGGCAGCCGTTTGCGGCCCTCCACGGTTTGTCGGTTGCCTGGAGAACCCTGCTGAAGTCGTCAACAATCTCTCAGGATCGCTATTCGTCTCCGGGTGGGTATTCCGCGACGAAGGCTCGATCAAGCGCCTGTTTGTGTCCCACGATGGAATGGATGACGTGCCTGCCACGTTCAAAATGGTCAGGTATGACGTGGCGGAATGTCATCCCTATGTCGCGGACGCCCGAATTTCCGGGTTTAACGCTTATCTCCCGATAGGACTCGGCTTTGCCGGGCCCGTGCTTTTGCGAGTGGATGCCGAGCTGGAAGATGGCGCCCGGGCTCCAGTCTTCTTAAGGGAGATTCGCGTCACGCACGAACCTGGAAGGCAGCACGACTTTGAGCATTCCATACCCTGCGAGACAAAACCGCCCTACGCCGCATGGCTGGAGACCAACACGCTCACCCCCGCGCTGGTGGCGCGCATGAAAAAGGACGCTGATCGGTTGCGCGCTGCCGGCCCCACGATCAGCATCCTGACGCCAACCTACAATACCCCGGCCGCTTTCCTGCAGGAGATGATCGACTCGGTCGTGAACCAGTTCTATCCTAACTGGGAACTCTGTTTGGCGGACGACGCGTCAACCGAGCCGCATATGCGCACGCTGCTTGAAACGGCCGCTAAGCGGGATGGCAGGATCAAGGTTTTGTGGCGCGAAACGAACGGCCACATCGTCCGGGCGACCAACTCAGCATTGGAAATGGCGACTGGCGATTACATCTCGCTGCTCGACCACGACGATCTCCTCAGCCCCGATGCCTTGCTGCACGTGGCGGAGGCGATCATGGCGCAGCCCGCCGCGGACTTGATCTACACGGATGAGGATAAGATGGACGCGGCGGGCACGAGATATGATCCGATCTTCAAGGGCGCGTTTAGTCCTGAAATGTCGCTCACGCACAACTACATACAGCACTTCACTACGATCCGTCGCAGCCTTGTCGAGGAGATTGGCGGACTCCGACCGGGGTTTGAAGGCGCGCAGGATCTAGATCTGTATCTACGTGTGATCGAGCGAACCGAGCCGGATCGAATTCTGCACGTTCCTTTCGTCTGTTACCACTGGCGGTGCCATGCTGAAAGCACAGCTTCGCATGGGGGGCAGAAGAGTTACGTCTTCGAGAGCGCGCTGAAAGCAATCGAAGAATCACTTGAGCGCCGTGGCCTGAAAGCCCGGCCGTTCCTGCCGGAGTTCGCGGAGAGGGGGAACCTCTGCCTCTACCAGCTAAACTGGGACAGCAAGCTCACCGAGGCGGGCCGGGTCACAATCATCATACCGACGCGAAACCGCGGTGATCTACTTAAGAAATGTGTCGCAAGCCTGGCGAGAACGGTTGACCCAAGTCACGCCGACTTGATCATAGTAAATGACCGGTCGGATGACCCGGCGACAATTGAGTATCTGGCAGAGATCGAACGAGCAGGCGTTCTGTCTTGCAGGGTCATCACCATGGAAGCGGGAGAGGATCAGTTCAACTTCTCGCGCCTTGTGAACCGAGGGGTGGCGGAAGCCCGGACACCGCTCGTGCTTCTATTAAACAACGATATGGAGGCCGTGGCCTCGGGATGGCTTAAGGACATGGCAGGGTGGATGTCCGTTCCTGGAGTCGGAGCAGTCGGCGCCAAACTGCTCTATCCCGGCGACAACCTGATCCAGCATGCAGGGGTGTTCGTCGGAGCGAATAATGGGCTGGCTGCTCATTGCTTCGAGTCCATGGATGATCGTCTGATGGGATTTAACTTCCTTTCACACGCGGCGCGCAATGTGTCCGCGGTCACCGCGGCGTGTCTCCTGACTTCGAAAACGCTCTATAACGAGCTGGGCGGTTTTGATGAACAAAAGTTCGCTGTGGAATTCAACGATGTGGATTTCTGCCTCAGGCTGGGAGAGAGGGGCAAGCGGATCGTGTATTCGCCGGGGGCCAGTCTGTTGCACCACTGCGGAGTCTCGCGCGGACGGGGCTACAACCCTGATGAGCACGCGAACTTCCTGAAGAAATATCGTTCCTTCCGCGATCCCTGGTTTAACCCCAATTTGGATCTCAATTCCGCGTTCATGGCCGTGAATCCGCGTCATTTCGGTCACAAAGAAAGGATTAAGCGGGCGCGTATCCTCGTCGTTTCCCACAATCTGAGCCTTGCAGGCGCGCCGCTCATTATTCTCGACTACGCGCGATACTTCGCGCAGCGGGGAAACGAGGTTGTGGTGCTCTCTCCGGAGCCGGGGATACTCAGCGAGCGTTACCATGAGGCGGGCATGCAAGTGAAGATCGAACCAGACCTCCATTCCCGGGCGAGCGAGTCCGCTTCAGAATTTCAGAGCCGTCTGCTGGAGATCGCAAAGCAGAGTGACCTCGCCTCCTTCGACCTCGTCGTTTGCAATACCCTGCTCTCGTTCGGGGCGGTGAAGATGGCGCTCCTCTCTGATATTCCCGTCATCTGGCATATCCACGAAAGCGCCGCCATCCGCGACTTCCTGCCGGTGACTTCTTCTGTGGCAAAGATGACTGAGGATTGCCTTGAGGCAGCGGATCGAGTCGTGTTCCAGGCAAACGCAACCCGGCGCCTATTTGGGAAATTCGACAAGGGGCAAAATTATTTGACGATCCACGGCGGCGTGGATGTGGCGCAGATCGATGAGTTCCGCCGTAAGCATGACAAGGCGCGCCTGCGCGCCAAGCATAATATTCCCTGCGATCATACTGTCATCAGCGTCATAGGAACCACGTGCGAAAGGAAAGGGCAGCACATCTTCCTGCTGGCGATCAAGGAACTGGAAAAACTGCGCAAAAAAACCGCGCTCATCTTCCTTATGGTCGGCGGGAGGAAATCCGCCTATCTGGACATGCTCCACTCGCAGATCGACAAACACAGCATGCAGGATGTCCGCATCATCGAGGAAACGGGAGAAGTGTATGATTACTTTGCCGCCAGCGACATTTTCGTCTGCTCCAGCCTGGAGGAGTCCTTTCCGCGCGTTATCCTGGAGGCGATGGCCTTCCGACTTCCAATCGTGAGCACCAAAGTATTCGGTGTTCCCGAGATGATTTCCGACGCGTGGGAAGCGCATCTCGTCGAGCCCGGTTCCGCGGAGTCTCTTGCCACGGGCATTCGACGTTGCGTGGAGAACCCCGCAGAAGCGCGCTCCATGGCTGGCAACGCCTATGCAAAGGTCAACCGTCTATTCAACAACGCAACCCTGCTCCCTGCGCAAATGGATCTCGCAAAGGAAGTAATTGCTCGCGGCAAACATGGTGAAACCAAAGCAGGCTAAGAACAGGTTTCTATCCGAACAGCCCCCGGATCTTTGCGCTGCTCTACTCGCCAACCCAGGGGCGGAGGCGAAGTGGAGCAATCTGACGCCAATCGCCCGCAGGGATTTCGTAAGTTGGATCGACTCAGCAAAAAAACCCGAGACACGCCGTCGCAGGATCGAACGAACCTGCTCGATGGTTGCCGGTGGCAAACGTCGTCCCTGCTGTTATTCGATAGTGTCACTGGACCTGCACAAGACACTCGCTGCCAATCCGATCTCAAAGGCCCAGTGGAGCGATCTCACGCCGGACGAGCGCAGAGACTTCATTGGATGGATGGACTCCGTGAAGGAACCGGACAAGCACAGGCAGCGTATCGAGAAAGCCTGCCTGATGCTCGCCGCTGGAAGGCGCCGCCCTTGAAGTTTTGGGGATTGTCGGGGGAATGCAGACCTTGGGGCACCGAATCGAAGCCAACGCTAAAGATACGTGATATGGTCATTTGACCGCTGGTTTCAGGCTCCGGCGTTTTGCGGGTGGTTAAAACGCAGGGTTTGCCTGTATATGGGACGGGATGAGTAAAAATTTCGAGGAACTGGACTATCAGGAGACATCGCTCGGCGAATTGACCCTGCGCCGGAGAAGGCTTTTGTCGATGGGCGGTTTGGAGATATTCGAGGTGAAGCTGGGCAACGCGTTCCTGATGTCGAGCTTGTTTCATGACGTTGAAGAAGCGCTTGCGAACCTGGGTTTGGCGCAACTCAAGGGGAACGGATGGGATGTGGTGGTGGGAGGGCTTGGCTTGGGCTACACGGCAGTCGCGGCGCTCCAGCATACTAACGCCCGCTCGCTGATTATCGTAGAGGCTCTCCAGCCTGTAATCGGGTGGCATCAACAAGGGCTCGTACCGCTTGGGGCGGTGCTGACCGCCGATCCGCGCGCGCGTTTCGCGCATGCGGACTTCTTCGCGCTGGCGAACTCCGCGGAGGGATTTGACCCCAGCGAGCCCGGCCGGAAATTCCACGCGGTGTTGCTGGACATAGACCATTCGCCGCGCAATTTGCTGCACCCGCGCCATGGCGGGTTCTATGGAGCTGAAGGGCTGCGCATGCTCGCTTCCCATCTGCATCCCGGTGGCGTGTTCGCTCTGTGGTCGGACGACCCACCCGACGAGCAATTTATCCGCTCGCTTGATGAAGTTTTCGAATGCGCCATGCCGCACGTCGTGAAGTTCACAAACCCGCTGCTGGAGAGCGAATGTATGAGCACTGTGTATGTCGCGCGGAAAGCGGCAGCGTGAACCATGAAATCCTCTGAATCGCCGATCCCGAAGGAGGCTGCGGACGCTTTTTCCCTGAAGGGGGAGACCGCGCTCATCACGGGAGGCGCCACCGGCCTGGGCTTTGGAATGGCCCGCTGTTTTGTAGCGGCGGGCGCGCGGGTGATCCTGGTTGGACGCCGCGTTAATGAAATTGAGAAAAGCGTGAGCCAACTGGGGCCGAGCGCAGTGGGACTTGCCCACGATGTGCTCGACTTCGCAGCTGCGGAGGACTTCGTCGGGAAAGCCGAAGAGACGGCGGGATCTCCCGTCTCTATCCTGGTTAATAATGCGGGGATCCATTTGAAGAAACCCGCGGTGGAAACTTCCATGGCGGAATTCGAATCAGTCCTGAAGACACACGTCTTGGGAGCTCACGCGCTCACCGCCGCAGTTCTCCCCGGAATGCTGCGGCGCGGGCACGGGAATATACTATTCACCGCGTCAATGGCTTCCCTATTCGGTATCCCGCTCGTGCTGGCCTACAGCGCGGCGAAAAGCGCCTATATCGGCATGGTGCGCGCGCTGGCCGCAGAGGTTTCAGGCCAAGGGGTGAGGGTAAATGCCATCGCGCCGGGCTGGATCGACTCCGCCATGATGCGAAACGCTTTGCAGAACGATCCGGCACGCTCCGCTAAAATACTTAGCCGCACCCCGATGAACCGTTTCGGAGAAGCGCGGGACATCGGGTGGGCGGCGGTCTATATTTGCTCAGACGCAGCGAAATTCGTAACCGGGGTGGTGCTGCCGGTGGATGGCGGAGTTAGCATCGGCTTCTGACCGCTCGGGTCATCAAATTGGACATCCGGCGGGAAGAGCCCAGACGAACACACGTAGGGAATGATTGCAATGGACGAACTTGAAACAACGGCGGAGGCGCTGCTCGCCCCAGGCAAGGGCCTTTTGGCGGCAGATGAGAGCTTCCCGAGCATCGAGAAGCGATTCGCGGAATACAAGCTGCCATCCACGGAGGAGAATCGGCGGGCTTACCGCGAGATGCTGTTTACCACGCCCACACTGAACGAGTTCATCAGCGGAATCATTCTGTTCGACGAGACCATCCACCAGGAAATAGGCGGCGCTCTGATCCCGGCGGTTCTCGAGCGGCAAGGAATCATCCCCGGGATCAAGGTGGACATGGGAGCTGTGCCACTGCCCGGGTTCAAAGGAGAAAAGATCACGCAGGGTCTGGATGGGCTGCGAGAGCGACTCGCCGCTTACAGGAAGCTGGGAGCGCGATTTACGAAGTGGCGCGCCGTCATTGAGATGGGGGATGGCCTGCCCACACGCGAGTGCATCACCGCAAACGCGGGGGCGCTCGCGCTGTTTGCTGCGTTGAGTCAAGAGGCTGGGCTGGTACCCATTGTGGAACCCGAGATCATGATGGAGGGGCCGCACACCATCTCGCGGTGCGAAGAGGTCACTCGTGAGACGCTCGATTCTGTTTTCGCGGCGCTCGTAAGCCATCGAGTGGAGCTGGAAGGCATGCTGTTGAAGACGAACATGGTGCTGCCTGGAGATCAATGCGCGGAGCAAAGCAGCCCGGCTGAAATCGCGGACGCGACTTTGCGTTGCTTCAGGCGCTCCGTGCCGGCAGCGGCGCCTGGGATTGTGTTTCTCTCTGGCGGACAGGGAGACGTGGAAGCGACTGAACGGCTGAATGCGATTTGCGCTACCCGCAGCCCTGGGATGAAGCTGACGTTTTCGTTCGGTCGTGCGTTGCAGGCTCCCGCGCTGGAGGCATGGCGTGGATTGGAGAGCAATGTGGCAAAGGCTCAAACCGCATTGCGCCACCGGGCAGAGCGCAACAGCCTCGCCGTTCAAGGAATCTACTCAGGCGAGAGCTGACGGGCTCCGATCTTCGGCAGCTTCAGTTACCATAACGCGCATGGAGCAGCCTGAGATCAAGACTCTGTTTGTCGATATCGGCGGCGTCCTGCTTACCGACGGCTGGAGTCGCCCATCCCGCGTCGCGGCCGCGGCAAAGTTCCAGCTCAATCACGATGAGATCGAAACAAGGCACGGCCAGGCTTTCGATACGTACGAACTCGGGAAGCTGAGCCTTGAGGAATATCTAGACTGGGTGGTTTTCTTCAAGGAGCGGGCGTTCACCCGCGCGGATTTTAGGGAATTTATTTTTGCCCAGTCCAAGCCTTACCCGCAGATGATCGCTTACATACGCGCATTGAAGAGGAAGCACGGGTTGAAGATTGTTGTGGTGAGCAACGAAGCGCGCGAGCTCAATGATCACAGGATCAAAACTTTCGGACTAGCGGAGCTTGTCGATTGCTTTGTCTCGTCGTGTTTTGTGCATCTGCGGAAGCCGGATCCAGACTTCTTCAAGCTTGCCTTGGATCTTTCGCAAACGCCTCCCGAGCAGATTGCCTACATAGAAAACACCCCCATGTTTGTGCAAATTGCGGAGGGAATGGGAATCAACGGCGTTATCCACAAGGACGAAGCTTCGACACGCGCGCAACTTACTTCCCTCGGGTTGGCGAGCGACCTCTAGGATGAACAGCGGATCGCCGCTCATCCTTACGGTGAACGGCGGTTCATCCAGCATAAAGTTCGCGCTTTTCCAGGCCGGAGGTTCCAGCCCCCTGCTTCGCGGCGCGATGGAAAGGATAGGGCAGCTTGGGAGCAGCTTGCGCTCGCAGGGAGCGGATGATTCGGAAGCGGTTACGCGTCCTCTGGAAGCAAAGAACCACCGCGCCGCAGCGAGAGCTCTTGTGGAGTTTATCGGCGAACGAACGCGCGCCGAGGCGCCCGAAGCCGTTGGGCATCGAATCGTGCATGGAGGCCCCCGTTACTGGAACCCGGAAGAGATTTCCGAGGAGATGATCGCAGAACTGCGCCGCTTGAGTCCGCTCGACCCCGAGCACTTGCCAGGAGAGGTCGCGCTGATCGAAGCATTCCGCGAAGCTCTGCCCCACGCGCGACAAGCGGCGTGCTTCGACACAGCGTTCCACCACGATCTCCCCCGGGTGGCGCGGTTGCTGCCAATCCCACGCCGATACGAAGCGCAGGGGGTGCGAAAGTATGGCTTCCACGGGTTGTCGTATGAGTATTTAATGGAGGAACTCGGCAGCATCGCTGGGTCGCGCGCAGCCGGAGGCCGTGTGATCCTGGCCCACCTTGGGAACGGCGCGAGCATGGCGGCGGTTCATGAAGGAAAGCCTGTTGATACGAGCATGAGTTTCACACCCACGGCGGGTCTGGTAATGGGCGCGCGCTCCGGCGACCTCGACCCAGGTTTGTTTCACTATTTCACAGAATCCGAGGGGATGACGCCACAAGAATTCAACCACATGGTGAATCACGAGTCGGGAATGCTCGGTATCTCAGAGACAAGTTCCGATATCCGCGACTTGCTAGCCGCGGACGGGGATGCTCGGGCCAGGGAGGCTGTTGAGCTGTTCTGCTACCAGGCCCGGAAATGGATCGGCTCCTTCGCGGCGGCGCTGGGCGGACTCGACATACTCGTATTTTCCGGCGGCATTGGCGAGAACGCGCCTGTCATACGCCAGCAGATTTGCCAGGATCTCGGTTTCCTTGGGATTAACATTGACCACAAGCGCAACGCAGAAGGCGCGCAAGTTATCTCAGCCGAGGGAGGCCGCGTTCAGGTGCGGGTAATCCCCACGAATGAGGAACTGATGATCGCCCGCTCCGTGGCGAACCTGTTGAATCTGGTGGCGCGGTAGAAAGCAAGGCCATGCATCCGATATGAAAATCGACTCCCGGAGTTTCCAAGTGCCAGTGGGCAAGAAGGTGAAGCTCGATGAATGGCCTACAATCGTGAAGCCGTTCTACGACTCGGAAAAAGATTACAAGAAGCATTTGAAGCACAGCGTCAGGAACTTGAGCGCGATGCAGAAACTCCTTTACGCATCCGACAGCCACTCAGTGCTGCTGATATTCCAGGCAATGGATGCAGCCGGGAAGGATGGCGCGATCCAGCACGTGATGTCGGGGATCAATCCCCAAGGTTGCCAGGTTTTCAGCTTCAAGCAGCCGAGCGTGGAGGAACTTCAACACGATTTCCTCTGGCGCACAACGCGCTGTCTGCCAGAGCGGGGAAGGATCGGTATTTTCAACCGATCCTACTACGAAGAGGTATTAATCACCCGCGTTCATCCCGACATTCTCAAAGCGCGGGGTTTTTCGTCGGGATTGATCGCAAAGCGGGCATTTTGGCGGGATCGCTACCGCTCCATCTCGCAGCTTGAGAATCACCTCGCGCGCAATGCAACGCTCGTGATCAAGTTTTTCCTCCACCTATCGAAAGAAGAGCAGCGCAAACGATTTCTGAGCCGTATCGATGAGCCGGACAAGAACTGGAAGTTTAGTCTTGCCGACATCGAAGAGCGCAAGCTCTGGAGCAGATATATGAAGGCCTATGAAGCGTGCCTGGAAGCAACCAGCACCCGCGAGGCGCCATGGCATGTCAGTACCGGCCGATGACAAGCTGAACGCGCGACTCATCATTTCAGAAATACTATTGGGGGCGCTAACTGGACTTGACATGCGCTACCCCGAAACCGGGAAGGATCGCCGCAAGGAATTGCTGTTGATTAGAAAGCGGCTCGAGAAATAGCGGTTTAAATGCCTACTCGCGCTGAGGGGGGTTTACCCCTATTCATACAACTTAACCAATGAGTGTTTGCCATAATAAGACCTGATCCAAATGAACACGCTAACCGACGAGTTGCTCAAGAGGATGGATGCCTACTGGCGGGCGGCTAACTACATTGCGGTCGGTCAGATATACCTGCGCGATAATCCGCTGCTAAAGCGCCCGCTCGCGCTGGGCGATATAAAACACATGCTCCTGGGGCACTGGGGCACCACTCCGGGTCAGAACTTCATCTACGTGCATCTGAATCGAGTGATCCGGAAATTCGACGCGGACATGATCTACGTTTCCGGGCCTGGACATGGCGGGCCAGCCGTTGTTGGCAATACCTATCTAGAAGGAACATATAGCGAGGTGTATCCAAACATCAGCCAGGACGAGGCAGGGCTTCGCAAGCTTTTCACCCAGTTTTCTTTCCCGGGGGGCATACCAAGCCACGCGTCTCCCGAGACTCCGGGATCAATCCACGAAGGAGGGGAGCTTGGGTATTCCTTGAGCCACTCGTTTGGGGCTGTGTTCGATAACCCCGAGTTGATCGTGGCTTGCGTCGTGGGCGATGGCGAAGCGGAGACAGGTCCGCTGGCTACTGCCTGGCATTCCAACAAATTTTTGAACGCCGCGACGGACGGGGCTGTGCTCCCGATCCTGCATCTCAACGGCTATAAAATTTCAAACCCTACACTGCTCGCCCGGATCACGAGGGAAGAACTGGAACAGCTCTTCCGCGGCTACGGCTGGACTCCCTACTTTGTGGAGGGTCACGAACCGGCGTTCATGCATGAGGCGATGGCTTCGGCGCTGGATATGGCGGTTGGGCAGATCAGGCAGATTCAGGAGCAGGCGCGAGAGCACGGCAACTCCACACGGCCCCGCTGGCCGATGATTATCCTAAATTCGCCCAAAGGGTGGACAGGCCCAAAGATGGTGGACGGAGCGCGGGTCGAGGGGACATTCCACGCGCACCAAGTGCCGCTTTCGGATCCCGCAACCCATCCCGAGCACCTCGCGCAACTGGAGGACTGGCTCAGGAGCTACCATCCCGAGGAATTGTTCGACGAAAAGGGCCGCCTGAAGCCGGAACTCGCAGAACTGGCTCCGCGCGGGGACCGCCGCATGGGATCAAACCCGCGGGCCAATGGAGGCATGCTGTTGCGCGATCTGAGGATGCCGAATTTCCGAGACTACGCGCTGGAAGTTCCGTTTCCAGGCACACCGGGCAAAGGCGATACACATATCCTTGGGCCCTTCCTGCGCGATGTCGCTCGACTAAATGCCGAGCAGCGGAACTTCCGGCTATTTGGCCCGGACGAGACCATGTCGAATGGACTCGAAGCAGTGTTCGAGACGACGCAGCGGCAATGGAACGCCGCCGTGCAACCGGATGACGAGTTCCTGGCCACGAGCGGACGAGTGATGGAAATGCTGAGCGAGCACCAATGCGAGGGCTGGCTGGAAGGCTATCTCCTCACTGGGCGCCATGGTCTTTTCAACTGCTACGAAGCGTTTATTCACATCATCGACTCGATGTTCAACCAGCACGCGAAGTGGCTGAAAATCACGGCTCAACTGCCTTGGCGCAGAAAGATCGCTTCACTGAATTACCTGCTGGCTTCGCATGTGTGGCGTCAGGATCACAATGGCTTCACGCATCAGGATCCTGGCTTTATCGATCATGTCGTCAACAAGAAGGCGGAGATCGTCCGGGTGTATCTGCCGCCCGACGCCAACTGTCTGCTTTCGGTAATGAATCATTGTTTGCTGAGCCGGCATTACGTAAACGTCGTAATAGCGGGCAAACACCCGGCGCCGCAGTGGCTGACGATGGAAGAAGCGGTAAGACATTGCACGCGCGGTATCGGAATTTGGGAGTGGGCCAGCAACGACGGCGGCGTTGCTCCTGACGTAGTGATGGCCTGTTGCGGCGATGTCCCAACCCTTGAGACGCTCGCCGCCGTCTCCATCCTGCGCGAGCATCTGCCCGAGTTGAAAATCCGGGTCGTCAACGTAGTCGATCTCATGAAGCTGCAGCCCTGCCTGGAGCATCCACATGGTCTGAGCGACAGGGATTTCGATGACCTGTTTACCAGCGACAAGCCGATCATCTTTGCTTTCCATGCCTATCCATGGTTGATCCACCGGCTTACTTACCGCAGGACGAACCACAGGAACCTGCATGTTCGCGGCTACAAGGAAGAAGGAACGATTACGACACCGTTCGATATGACGGTGCTAAACGAACTGGATCGCTTCCATCTTGCGTTGGACACGATTAATCGGTTGCCGCATGGGGACGGCAGAAGCGCCTACCTGAAACAGCATCTCCAGGACAAACTCATTGAACACAAAGAGTATATCCGCGCCAACGGTGAGGATCTGCCTGAGATTCGTAACTGGAAGTGGGCCGCATCCAGCGTTCAGTAAACAACGGCCTTTCCCGGCAAGGCGTTTGACCGGCGACGGCAGGCGTCTATCGTTCAGGCATGAGAATACAAAGCAAGTTCCCCCTCGTGATCACACTCCTTCTGGGTGGCCTGCTCACCCATGCTTCCGCCGAGTCAGGTGGCTGGTTGACCGATTACGCGAAAGCGCTTCAGCAGGCGAAAGCGGAGAATAAGCCGATCCTCCTCGATTTCACGGGTTCCGACTGGTGCGGCTGGTGCATCAGGATGAAGAAGGAGGCGCTGGACACGCCCCAGTTTAAACAATACGCCGCGAAGAACCTCATCCTTGTAGAGGTGGATTTCCCGCAAGAGAAGCCCCAGACGTCCGCGGTCAAGAAACAGAATGCCGAACTGCAAAGCCGCTTTTCCGCGAGCGGCTATCCCACTTTCATCCTGCTAAGCAAAGACGAAAAGAAGCTCGGCGAGCAAGTCGGCTACCTTGAAGGAGGAGCAAACGCCTTCATCAAAGAGCTGGGGACCTTCTACAAACCGGCTCCGCATGACAGCGCGGACGCTGGCGGAAATGATGCTTTTTTCAAGGCGGCGGCAGCTAGCAAGGGCACTCAATAAAACACAGGCGGAAGGCCCGCCAGGGTTCTACGACACGAACGACGGAGCCTTGCGTCGCGCCCGCGCGCCAGACGCCAGGAGGAGAATGCCACCAAGAGCAGCGCCGAGAGCAAACCAAGTCCGAGGCTCGGGAATGATCAAGTCGTAGCCAATGACGTCGAGCGCGACGTTATCCACGGGTGTTATGTCCGCTTCCGTTCCCTGAGACTCAAAAGCGTTGAAAGAATCAGGCCCCTGGTTGCTGGCCCAGTCCTGCGGATCGCTGCCGTTGCCATTCGCGAAGTTGAAGTTCCGCAGGTTCGTCGTCCCGCTATTTACCGAGAAATACACCCCACTCGCATCCGTAAGAGCTCGTGTGTTCGCGGCAGTGTATCGGAAGAGATCATACGGAACATACGAGTTTGAGATCGCGTTCGTACCCGAGCCGAGAGTTTTGCCCAAAAGCGAAATGCGCCCCATGATCTCTGAAATCTCGTGTTCCGCGACTCCTATAAAATCGTACTGGCCAGCCACCGCGCGGTGAGCGGGGTCGAATGAATAACCCAAATTCTTGTTGAAGGTAAAAGTGCCGTCGTTCGATGTGCCGCTGAGAAGCCCCAGCGCCCGGCCTTCAGCAGTCGATACCAGAAAGTTCCCCCCGCCGGTAGGGTCGGTATTGCCCAAGGTCGCGACAGCACTCGCATCGTTGGCGTCCTTCGCATCGCTCGCAAGCGCGCTTTTCATCTCGCTGTAACTGAGGGTGCCCACTAGCTGGGTGAGACTGTTTCCGAGCCCCGTCGTTCCGGCCGAAACCGTAATATTTAAAGTGATCGGATCTGAGAAACGGTTATCGAACTGCTGCGCCGCGTAGGAAAATGCATTCTCAACTTGCGCCGCATTGGAAAGACTCGTGATCGAACTGTCGTAGTTGGCATCAATCGTAAGAGCGTCTGAGCAAGGAGAGAGCGCGAAGGCGAGCATCGCGACGCACATTCCGGCGCGGAGTGGAAACAACGAGTTGGAGGGCACAAACATAATCCAGGGGTAATAGGGGTAATGAATATTCTAGGTGACGAATAAAAGCTCGCGCAACCTCAGCTGGTTGATTGCCTGCAGATTCGCTAATCCGGATTTTGAAAGCAGAATCAAGGCCATTCGCTTTAGAAAGGGGGAATCACAGCGGCAGAAAACGCCTAGGACTTGAAGGTTACGCCCTGCTTTCCAAGCACCTCAAATACCTCGCGGAGGAGCATGCGGTAATGCTCGCGAAAAACTTCGTCGGCCGGCTCTTTTCCATTGTTTGGAACTGGGAATAATTGTTCGCGCAACTTGATGCCCAGCATCAGGCGGAACTGCTCCTTCTCATTTGCGAGCGGGGCCTCATCATGGGCCTGCATGCTGGCCGCCAGGTCTTCGTGGTCCGCCGCAATTTCTTCAAGCTGGCCGCTTAACTCGGCGACCGTCTCGACAAGCTGCTGATTGTGGCGGCGGAGTTCCTCGACATCCGCGGCTTCTACTGCTGGCGTTCATCGGATGAGGAGCGGCGGCGATCCCTGCCCCGGCCCTCGGGCAGGGACGGCGTTCGGCCTGCCGGCGCAGTTCGGTTCGGGCGTGGTTTAGGTCGGAGCGCAGGCTGTTCACGTGCGCTTCGATTTGGCGCAAGAGGAGACAAGATCGAATCCGGTTTGCACCACGCGGGCGGGCGGCTGTGGATAAGGTGGCAGGACGCGTCGTTTCGGGAGAGCCGATCTGGGAGGTGGTTCCTGTCGGGGGCAGCTTCGGGTGAGGCTGTGTCTCGGACGTGGCTCGGGAGCGGGCCTGCCGAGCAAGCGCTTCCTCAAGCATCGGGGGCAGCAGCAGGGACGCCCGACTTGAGTTCAGCTTGCAACTTCGGGTGCCAGCGCTTGACAGCTTTCGCGCAGCCTGCAGCAATTCTTCGGGAGGGCAGCGAGCTTTTCGGCGGCACCTATCCAGCGCAGGACTGAACACTGTGTGAGGGGAGGACATTGGCCGGGGAAGCAGGTGACGATGGCGCAATGTGTGATCGAGCACACCTTTTCCGATCTTCGATTTCGCCGAGAGGCAGGTGGAGGAGCCAAGGCTTGCCCTTCCCGATGAGAACGTTGGCGAAGATTTGGCGATCCTTTTGGGAGGGAACGCCGTTCCCGGATTCGATCATCTCGGCACATACCGAGGCTATGAGAGCGAGGGCCGCGCCTGCGTCGTGGGGCAGCATTCCCCTTCCCAGACTCAGACGAAAGCGGCGCGCAGGCTCGGTTTGCTGCGCGGCGAGCGCCACGAGGAAATTCTTGCGGGAGGCGGGCTTCATGTCCGGCCACGCCTCAACGACGGCTGTGACGCCAACTATCCAGGGCAGGCCGATCATTGTCTCCGCGCTGGCGAGCACCTTGGGCTTGGTGCCCAGGAGGAGTTCCTTCAAGGAGGCAGCGCTCGCCGCTTCCGAGGCGGCGGTCTCTGCCGCGGAAGGAGCGCTATTTACGATGCGGGCCTCTCCGGCATCCTGCATTTCGAGAGCGAGTTCGGGTGCATTTGAAGTTTGCTCCGTCGGGACGGAGGTTTCTTCAACTGGAGCGGTGGGATCGGATGTTTGCTCAGGAGAGATGGTTTCGATAGTCATGGACGGTCTAAAAGGGTGCGGCTTTGGGGGCCAGGGTTGCCTAACGGGCGGCCTGATCCGGATCGGGTTCGGCGTCGCTGTCCGGGTCTTCGCTGTTTTGCGCCTGCTGGTCAAGGTTGAACTGAAGCCGGTCGAAGGCCGCCGGCGCGAAAGTAACGCGCCCAAAATTCGGACTGGAGCCGATCAATTGCTTCTCATCCCACTTCTCGACAGAGAGGGTGACGGTGCCGCGGCCCGTGAAAAAGGCGCGGACATCTCCCGGGACGTGCCGGGCTTGATCCGCGTTTTTGCCT
Organism: uncultured Verrucomicrobiae bacterium; assembly: GCA_963828525.1. Taxonomy (GTDB): domain Bacteria; phylum Verrucomicrobiota; class Verrucomicrobiia; order Chthoniobacterales; family Chthoniobacteraceae; genus CAWHEP01. The sequence goes on along the minus strand of CAWHEP010000005.1, from coordinate 45,651 downwards.
GCAATGTCGATTTCCTCGATGCGCTCGACCGGGATTTTCAGGGTCGCGTAGCTGGAGGCGAGGATGGCTACTCCTTTCTCGATGGATTTTAAGGAGCCGGACACTTTATCCTGATTGGCGAGTTTTATCGTGTCCTCCGAGGACTTGTCATCCGGCTTTTTGTTCTCTTCGAATTTGCCGTCCCAAGCGGTGATCCTCACATTGCTGATTTTGATCAATCCCCGCCCTTGGGAATAGAATGCAACCCCGCCACCCGCTCCGGCGAAGTCGCCGCGATCCGTCCACTGCTTCGCCATCGTGCCGTCCACAAGGAGCGAGATGGTCTTGGCCTGTTTGTTAACGCGAATGCCGATGCGCGCCTTGCTGCGCTGCATGAGGCTTTGGAGTTCGGTTTGGCCGAGGTTGCTGGAGCCGCTGTTGCGCCGCATCCGCTCGAGATAGACGTAGTTGTTGTTCATCTGCAGGATGTAGCAGTTCCCGCCGTAGTTCTCGGTCTGGTCGGTATAAACGCTGATGACGATCTGGAGATAGCCCGCCCAGCCCATGTCGAACTCTATGTTCGACATGTCCGGGAGTTTGAAGTCGCGTCCGAGGATTCCATTATTGTGTGTGTAGAACGTGCCGTCCTTGTATTTCCACCCATTTTCCTGGTTTCCGTTCGTCCAGCCTTCAAGGCCGGTGGGGCCTTCGTAGAGGGAGGCGATATTGGTTTGAACCGGTGTGATGCTTTTGATCATCGAACGGGGGATGGAGAGCTTGCCGGCGTACCAGGTTTCCAGTTGAAGTTTTTCAGCGCCGAGAGCGCCGAGGGTACCCAGAAGTTCGTCGTCATTGGTGAGGCGAACGCTAAACGCATCCTTGATGACTGGCGGCTTCAGCTTATGGGGCGCGAGCTTGACAAGGGAGAGTCTTTGCCGCGCTGAAGTCGATGGGCGCTTTCGCTTCCGGAGTCAGCCAGCGGACGCCTGCTTTGGGATCGATCTCGACCAGTGAGCCGTGCAGCGCGTCCTTGTTGAGGAACTGGAGCAAATCGGTTTGGGGAGCCGCTGGCACCGCCTCTGTTTTGGGAGAGGGCACGGTAATGTGGCGGGAGGGAATGCTTTCATCCGGAGGACCCGTGACTATGATCGCGGCGTTGCAGTAGCTGCCGAGAAAGAACAAGAGGAGGGGTAATTTTAACGCGGAGGCGCTGAAGCGCGAAGAAAACCCAGCACGGCTTGTGCGAAAGGGTCGCCTCCCTGTGCAACCTGGGAACGAGGAGGACGCAACGTCGCGGAGTTTTTTCATGGGTAAGCTAGCGTTCATAGATTGGCAGGAAACGGTAATTCAAGGCGAGGGAAAGCAAAGAGGCCGCGGTTGTGAATGACGGTCCGAAATTGCCCTCCCAATTTCCAGCCTCTTCCTGAGTCTCGGAGAGATTTTTGATGTTTGCCCGATTCCACTGAGTCCACGCTCTGGGCGAGGCGCGGAAGAATGCCTGCGCGGCATAGTAGAGATAATAGTGGTAGTAGCTGTCATTATCTCCAGACACGTTGCCCTTCAAAAACTTGAAGGCCTTTAAGAATGGCGCGGATTTCTGCTTCTTCCCCAATGCGAGAACCAGGGTGCCGATCGCGGTGCGCGCGCCGTCCGGTCCTCCCGCGCCGGAATAGCCGATGCCGCCATCGGGGCTTTGGCAATCGACAATAAATTTCAAGGCTTTCTGGATCGCGGGCTCGGGCACGCCAATGCCGGCGTTGCGGGCGGCGAAAAGCGCCACCATCTGCGCTCCGCTGACAGTCGTGTCCGCATCGGCGCTTTCTGGAGAGTAGCGCCAGGCATTTTGAGGGTTGCCGGCCTGGGATGTCAGGATGAGGTTCACGGCCTTCTGCAAGGCGGGGCCGATGCGCGGGTCATTGACGACCCCGTAGGCTTCGGCAAGCGCCAGCGTGGCAAATCCATGGTTATACATGGAAGTGCCAATGTAGCCGGTATCGGCGTTTGCCGCCCCTAGTATAAAGTTGATGCCCCGATGGACGGTTTTGTTATAAGGCCCGAAATTAGGGTCTTCTCCGTGAGCGAGTATGCTGAGAACCGAGAGGCCGACCACAGCCGGTTCTCCTCCATACTGGCCCTGCCACGAGCCATCCTCGGACTGCGTTTTGGCAAGAAATCGGATGCCCTTGGTGTAGAGGCGATCCAGCGCGGGCGGGATGGCTTCGTCCTCGATGGCGACCGAGTCGTGATGACGGAATCCTGCGCAAAGGCGGGGAAAACAGCAAAGCCACACACGAGGAGAAGGAGGAGCTGGCTATTTGGCATGGTCCAACGCTCCGTAGTAACCCTCAAGCGCTTCCCGGAATTCGAGCGGGATGTTCTGCCTGTCCCCGCCTGTGGCCGCGGTCACCGGGCGGAGGTCTGCGGCAGCGCCTGTTCCATCCCGGGTATATGCCGGATTGGGCGCTCCGTGGCCCCGCCCGCCGTGCTGCCCCCGCCACTCGCGCTCGCGCCCGAGCCCATCATTTGGCGCAGGGCGGCGAGGCCAGCGCCTTTACCAGGACCGGAACCCTCTCCGCCATCCATAAGGCCATCGAGCAGATTGATTGCATCGGTCTCCGCGGCGACGGTGCCATCTCCTGAGATCGAACGCGCCAGCAACTGCTCCGCTTCGGCTCATCGCGGCCGCACAGGTTCCAACTGTGCGGGGACTCACGGGAAACTCCCGGCTTCGTCTCCATTTTCGCACGGCCTCCATGAGTCCGAATTGGGTGGTGGCAGAGCGCGGCGCGGAGTCGCAACCTCAGAAGGTGCAGCGTCCAGGCGGTCCAGTGCCACAGTCTGATCGCGGAGGCTGCTTTCCTGCTGCCGGAGGCGCATGAGTGCCAGCAGGCTTCCATTTGCTGTTCGGACGGAGTCTCGCGGCGCGGGCTGATTTTGCGTCGTCCTGGCGCTCAAGTCGATCCGCCCAGCCTTCGAAACGGGCCGGCCCATTCCGCGGCGGACTGTATCGCGGCAACAGAGGTGTTTTGGGCGATGAAGTCCCGAAAGAACGTCCGAGACTCTCATCCACTTTGCTGTTTTCCATTTCGTGGGAGACATCGCCGTATCGGTTAAGCCGTGTCCGTTCGGAATACCGGGAGATTTCGTCCTGGAGTTTTGCCGGCCTCCATGCGGCTGGCATCCTGCCTCGTTTGCAAGCCATCGATGGACTCGCGCTGATTCGGGGCTAGTTCCGAGGGCTTGAGGCCGACGGTTTCAGGAAGAACATCCCTAAGCTTCTTGGAAATGCTGGTTTCGCTGGCCGCGACTTTCCTCAGGCGCAAAGCGATATTTGCCGCTGCAAGGCTATCCAGATGTCTTCCCGGCGGCGCCTGCAGTTCCCTCAGCGACTGGACAATCTGCTCTTCCTGTTTGAGGGCTCGCGCAAGATCGTCAGGACGTCCCTTGGCGGTTTGGCTGGAGAAGCCAGGTTGTGGGAGGCTTCGCGGGCATCGCTGGATCAGCGATGTCGCGCATCGCTTCGGCGTGTTTGCCCCACTCGGCGAGGAGTTTCTCTGGAATGGCCGGATTTCGCAATGCCTCCCGAAGCATCGCGGCGGCGTCTCGCGCCAACTTATCCATTTGCCGCGCGTTCTCCCCTGATCTCCGCCTGTTCCTGAGAGCTCTGGGCAGAGTCTATCGTTTGCAAGCTTTTCAGGCGGCTGGGCCTTCACTTCACGCCCGCCTCCAGCAATGACTCCTGTTTGCGTGTGAGTTCCTCGAGTTCGCCGGCCGTCTTTTCAAATTGCTCCTGGACGAGCTTGGCGTGTCGTTCCTTGCTCAGGACATAGATATGGAAAAGGGAGGATTCGGAGGGGGTGCGGGAAGGGAAGTAATCGAGCGCGGTCGCGGAAAATGTCACGTCAGAATCTTCCGGGATGTGAAGAAGCACGGGGCTGAAAGCAAACTCGCTCTTCAAAGTGAGGGATCGAGGCGTCCCGTGCTGAAGGAGGCGCGACTCTTGCTTCCGGGCTTTTTGTCGGCAGCGTGTTCCGCGATGTCCCACTTCACGCCGATCTCGCGCAATCCGTAGTCGTCTCGGGCGGAGACGGTCACGTGCACCACTTCCTGCTCGAGGATGGCGATTGCCTCGGAAATGCCTTCGCATGTCGACTTGTGGAGGCGCGTCCTCCTTTGTCATGAGAGCGAGGCTGGCTGGCGTCGAGGATTCCAGATTCCAGACATCCTTCCATTGGAAGAGGGCGTGCGAGAAGCCTTCGATGGCAAAGGACGGTGTATGAAAGACCGTCCCACGCACATCCAGCTTCATGGGCTGCCCCGGAAGATGCGGACTTTGAGCGCGTCCTTCAAAAGCTGGCGCTGGCTGTGAGCAAGAGAGCGGTTCGCGGTGCCTTCAAAAGAAACCCGGCTGCCGTCGAGAGCGGTGAAGGAGGCACCCTCGATTTGGAGGGTGGAAGGCGGGTATTGCAGGTATGCGGGGAATTAATATGAGCGGTGAGTTGTTTTAGTTCCGGGCGATAAACGGGGTCGATAAAGACGCGCCGTTTCACATCGCCCGCCTGAGAAGAGAAAGCCCGACTGGGTCTGGCCTGGCATGCGCACGAGCAGTCTGCCACCAGTGATCAGGCACATGGATGGCGGGCTGATCGCGATACTGGCACGTCGCAGAAGGAGGATGCCAGAATGAGTTGTCCGCCACCGAACAGGCGATTTCGAACGGCTCACCCCTGGCCACGACCTGCCTTCCGGAAGTTCGGCGAGACTGACAAAGGTGAAACGCGCGACTTTGGAGGAAGGGAACAGCCAACGTTGGACGGCGTTCAACGCCGCCTGGGGGCAATAACGCAGGGGAGAGCGGCGAGAAGGAGAAGCGCAGCGAGGAGCCACCCGTAGCGGCGCGACATTTTTGGTGAGGCGGCTTCGCGAAAATCGATGCGTGAAGACTCCGCCGCCACCTGCGCGATAGCCGCGGTGCACAAGGAGGCGGATACCGAGCCGGATCGCTTGGTTTCATCGGCGAGTTCGACGATCCCGAGAAGCCGGTCGCCAAGCCTGCGATAGCGTTTTTGAACGAGGGTTGCGAGCGCTTCGAAATGATGAGAACCCCAGAGCCATCGCCGGCCGTAAAAGCAGGCGAAGCAAACCAGCATGGCGAGTCCGAGCGAGGTAAAGCAGGCGCGCAGCCAAAAAGGGGTATCCCACAGTCTGTCCGAGACGAACAGGAGTCCCCAGGAAAATAGCAACAGCCGCCGCGGCTCCGGAAATCGTGATGGCAAGATCGATCAGCCAAAGACGCCGCTCCAGCGCCTGAAACTGGAGGCGGAGGCTCTCGGGAAGCGCAGTAGGCGGGCTGCTTCTCATCGGAGTCAGACCATACCCATGAGCTTGCGTGCCGTCCAATAGCACGCGAGCAGGAAAACGATGATCGCGCCGCTCCACCATTCGCTCCAGAGGCGCACCCGCTTCTCGATCGGCTCGGGTTCAGGAAGCACTGAAATTGCGATGGACAATCGCCGCCAGATCGCGAGGCGCGCCGAAACTCCCTTTGTGACCGCCGCCAGTTCGCGCAGGACGCCAGATTGGCCGGTTCCCCGACTTTCTCACGGACGGGGTGCGTGACGAGAATCTCGGTCTCAAGTTGCTGGCCTCCCCCTTCGTTCACCAACGAGATCTTGTATTTGCCGCCTTCGCGGGGCTGGAAGCTCCCCTTGAACACTCCCCATCCGCCGGGCATGGAGGCGAGTTCCACCCTCTCGACAGCCCCCGACGGAGCCCTGACGCGCGCGACGACGTTTCCTTTTTCAATGGGGAATCCGCTCGGATCAAAAACCGTCGCCATGAGAAAAACGGTGTCGCCATCCGTGGGTTCCTCCGGGCTGAACGCCAGGCGAATGCGCTCGCCTTTGGCAAGATGCCGTTGGTGCGCCATCCAGCGCGCCACCTGGCCCCAGAATCGGTAGTGATACTTATCCTCAACTCCCCGCCGCCAGCGCCATGCGCCATCCGTGCCCATAAAAAGGACTTTACCGCTGCCGCGGGACCCGGTAACGAGAACCGGCACACGTCCCGATTCACCGCGCAAGGAAGAGTGAACCGCGAGCACCTCCGAGCCTGGACGGCTTCGCTTTACGGAGGCAGACCAGTAGAATCCCGGCAGATTTTTCCAGATCGCGGCATTTGTGGCAGGATCAGGCGCGAGCATTGTCAGCAAATGCCCCGTGCCCGCGGAAGTGAGAGCGAGGTGCGACTCAAAGGAACCTCCGTCGCCATGCGCCTTCGACTCATCAAACTCTACCGGCAGAAGATCGCCAATCGGGCTTCGGGTGAGAGTCAACTCGCGACCGCGAATGCCAGGGAGGAACACCACGCCGCTGCCCTGCTGCTCCACTACCCCTTTCACGAGAATCAGATCCTGTTCTTTAAGTTCACCCTCGCCCAGACCGACATCGCCCAGGAAGATGACGTCGAACCTGGACATCTCCTCCCTGGTCGCGGGAAATGCCGGAATATAGTCGCGTCCGCTGCCGGCCTGCATTCCGGGGTGGAAAAGAAGGCATTGCACCTCCACTCCGGGATCGCGGGCGAGCGCGTTCCGAAGGTAGCGGTATTCCCAGCGCGGGAGCGAATCCACCACCAGGACCTTCAGCGTCTCCGGCGCGCACGGAAATACGGAATGTCTGCTCGTTGTTATCCGCAAGAGCTTCGTCCGGTTCGACCGGCAGCTTGAGAGACAGCGTAAACGTCCCGGCTTCCATGGGAGACCAGACGATGGAATCCTGTATCTCGCCGTAAGCGGGGATGGTGATCTCCCTCTCAGCGACAGCCGTGGAAGAGGAATAAAGCGTAAGTGTCGTCCTGACCTCGCGAGAGAGATGACTGCGAATCTTGAATGGGATCGAGATTTCCTCGCCGAGCAAACCGTAAGCAGGCGTGGCGAGCATGTTCGAGCACAAGGTCGGGCAGGTAAGCTTCGCTGCCGACGCCGACGGTATAGAGGGGAATGTTCTTCGCCCGAAACTTTACCGGCGGCGGTGAGCGGCGAATCCCCAGTATTCCAATCGCCATCGGAAAGGAGGAGGACGGCTCTGAGATTTTCCTCTCGATGGAGGATTTGCTCCAGTGCGGCGTCGATGTCGGTGCCTTCTTCAACACGCCGCGCGGCGGGGCGGTGGGCGGTGGATCCACCAGGGATCTCACCGGGGGCTGGGCGAAGCTCTCGACCGCAACGGAAGCCCTGGCTGCAAGTGGCTTCCAAAAACCGGTGGACTGCGCGCTGGCCAGCCAATCCGCGCGCGTCGTGACGCTCTTGTCGTCCAGCGCAACATCCCGCGTCTTCATGCTGCCTGAAGCATCCGACAGGATGACAACCCGGGGCTGGCCGTTGCGCTGAATGTCGCGGACTGCTTCCGGCTTGAGCAAGGCGAGACAAAGAAGAGTGACAATCAGGATGCGGAGGCTTTCCAGCGCAAGAACAACCGTGCCGCCCCCGCGCCGCCGCCATTGCGCATACGAGAGAACGAGCGAAGCCAGCCAGACCGCCACTCCGAAACACAAAACGGGCGGCGAAGCAGCGAAAGACCAGCGAAACACGCCGCCAGCTTAAAGGAATCGCGCTAAAATGACCACGGATTCCCGGGCAATCACGACTGAGGCGGAGAGCAGAAGGCGGGTCTGCCGCTCACCCATCTCACTGGGCGCCGATGCGTACCAGTCTCTGGTTTCTCCAAAGGCATTCTTCGTTTTGAGATTCGCAAGGAGGAACCGCTGCAATTCCTTGGGTTGAGCAGTCAGCAGTATCGTGTCCTCAACAACCTCGTGCTTGATTGCGTCGGGGCTGCTTTCCAAGGTCTTTTTTAGCCAGTCCGGGTTGAGGAATGCCAATCCAAGTGCAGGGCCGATCTCGGAGACGAGCGCAAAGGAGTGAGCGGGGACAAGGTGCATCTTGTAGAAGTCGTTCTCCGCCATCTTCGGATCTGCCGGATAAAGGTCGAGGAACCGTGTTCCTCCCAAGTCCACAAGATGCACAACAAAGTTGCCGGTCTTCCCATCCTTATCAGTATCTACAAGATGGTAGGCTTTCCCGGTGTCTTTTGTGAACGCCCACGTTTCTTTCGCGTCGCTCTTTTCACCCCATACGCCGATCAGGGCAGGATCGAACACCACATCGGCGTCCGTGTAAAGAGGGTGGAGCGACGGCACGCAGCCAGCCAAAGCGAGCAGCATGCTGAGTAAACAAAGCTTGGCGCGGGTTTTCATGTTGAATTCACATCCGTAGGACGGAGCGAGCACAGCCTATTCGGCAATGGGTGGTGCGCTCAAGAGAATTGCTTTCCGCGAGCGGCACGAAAAGGATTGCCGCAGGAAACGGCAGGGATAGAGTCCGCGAGGAGCGGGTGGATACCCGCTGTAGTGGGAGCGGCATCTCGCCTTCCATCATTAATAAACATCGGAGCGCCCTTTAACGACTAAAGCATAATACCAACTCAAATGGATACCCAACGCAACCCTGTAGGCTGGTTTGAAATCTATGTTCAGGACATGGAGCGAGCCAAAGCCTTCTATCAATCAACGTTTCAGACCACATTACAGCCGCTGATCATGCCCGGGCTTGAGATATGGGCATTCCCCATGCTGATGGAAGCAGGCGGATGTCCCGGCGCTCTGGTCAAAATGGAGGGAAAGGATTCGGGAGCGGGAGGAACGCTCATCTATTTTACCTGCGCTGATTGCGCGGTGGAAGCCGCGCGAGCCGCGGAAAACGGGGGGCAGATCCAGAGAGAGAAGATGTCGATAGGCGACTATGGATTTATCTCCCTGGTGCTGGATACTGAAGGAAACATGATCGGGCTGCACTCGATGACGTGAGTTCGGTCCGTGAGCTGCAGGGAGCACGCTCACTGAGAAGGAATCAGGGCCGATTCGCGTTGCTGTTAGGGATGGAGGCTCGCGTAATCTATCTCTGCGAGGTATAGAAAGCCTCTCGCGGAACTATGATGAGCTATTTCTTAGATGGGTCCGTGAGTGTGGTGAAAGACAGAACTAGCAGCAGCACGCCAGATGCGACTGCAATTGTCATCAGATCGGCAAAGCCGTAAAATAACTGACCGTATTCGGAGGACGCGAAGTTTCCACTGTATACCATGCTTCCAGCAGGCAGAACGACTCTGGGGTGGAGTCGAAGTGGTATTCCGCCAAGGACGAGTCACTGTTCCGAGTAATCTGAAGAAAATTTTAGTCATAGTGGAGTGTATGCGCACTGTTGCCTAACGAAGCCACGCTCAGCGCCGGAGGGCGGCCAGGTTAAGCGTGATGGGTCCAAAGAACAAAGAACTCCGTGATGTGAGTTCGCTCGGGTAAGCCAGGCCAGCCGGCTGCCTGGCGCGTAACGCGTCGAGGTGTCCGCGAGATCAAGGGTAATGAGGCCGCTGGCTCACTTACACCGCCTGCGTCTGTCGCTGGAGCGCGTTTGTAACACGAGGGGCACGCAAGACCGACCTTGCCTGCGCTCCACAGCAACTACACGGAGGGCAAAGCAGCATAGAGCACCGCGCAGACCCTGACCGCCACCAAGATATCAGATTGCCAAAAGACTCCGCACGGAGATGTCTTCATCAACGTCCTCCCAGTGGACTCCAACTCCACCGGCCGATGAACCGCCAATTAGCGCGTTGCGCGGGCGTTGCGCGCAACAATCGAGGAAACCATTCTAGCGGAGCTGAACGCGACGAGCGTCGGCGAGCGTGACGATGAGTTCGTCGTCCGTGAACGAAACGTCGACGGCATCTGCAACAGGTTTAGTCGCTAAAGTACTCATCCCAAGCGACGATAAACGATTCGCGGTGACGCTCAATCAAATTGTGCAGTTCGCGGAGTTCGGAACTGCGAAAGCCGCTCGAGTCAGCGAGCGAGATCGGCGTGAGCAATTCTCAAGGAGTTCCCCTCAGTGGTCGTTGAAGACAACAATAAGACTACTGGGCTGAAGCTTCATTCTCGCATTGAGCAATTGGAGGCGGAAAAAGACGCGAAAAAAGATCCAAAAAAAGACGCGAAATAGGCAGACTGAAGCAAAAGTTAGATCAACTCGGCCGTAAATTCAGATACAAAGAAAATTGCCGGGTCGAAATTCGCTTCAGTGACCCTAACTATGATTTTGATCTGGAAGTTACAAACAGATGACTTGGTTGACCGCGACCTCACACCCCGGTCCAGAGCCTCCATCCGAATAGGTTTAGGCACGATTGCTCACTTCGAACGGACGCGATGATAGTTACCAGCATTGACTTTGAGACGGCCAACTACTCGGATGCAAGCATCTGCGCCGCAGGTGTCGCTGTCTTCGATGATGGCGAACTGACGGAAACGCGCCACTGGCTGGTGCGTCCCCCGAAAGGGCATGGGTGGTTTCGTGAGGACTTTATCGAATGCCACGGCATCACTTGGTTTGACGTGCGCGACCAACCCGAGTTTCCTGGCATCGCGCCGGAGATTCTCGAATACCTCAGCCGGGCGGAGTTGGTCGTCGCCCACAACGCCTCGTTCGACATGAGGAAGCTGGCAGGCGTGCTCCGCCATTTCGAGCTGCCATATCCAGAGTTCGACTATCTCTGCACCCGCTGGGCAAGTCGCCGACCCTGGCCGGCCCTCTCCGTCCACAACCTCGCCCTGCTCGCGGCGCGCCTCGGTCATGAATTTCACCATCACAATGCTGGAGAAGATGCCGAGGCGGCGGGAAGAGTTCTCATGGCGATGTTGAGGGAAACGCGCAGCAAAAACCTCCACGATCTGATCGACGGCGCGGGACTTCAGCTTGGCCATTTTTCCATCCCATGAAACTCCTTCTTACTGCGGACTTGCTCAGGGATGGCTCAAAACTTCTTTGGAAATGACCCACGCCTCCAGCTCCGGCGTCAACTCCAGCGGCACGCGTTGCTTCGTCTTGCGGTAGTAAATGATCCCCGTATCGCAGGTGTAACCATTGTCCCGCAGCACCAGGCATTGCAGCCCGAGCTGCATCTTGTCCGCATCCCACAGCTCCAGCCCGTCCGCACCTTCGCGCGGCGCACCCACTTTGTAATCCACCGGCTGCACCGCCGCGACACTCCCACCCCGGCTCAATGTCGCCTCCACGAGATCCATCTTCGCCACCACCCCGAGCCGCTCCGAACCGAGCATCACCGAGCGCGAATGAATCTCGTCTCCGTCGGCCACGGGCTTCGCCTCATCTCCCTCGCCCGACGCGCTCGTCGCTTGCGGCAACGCTCCCTTGCCCTTGTCCACCCGCGCATGCACCGCCGCCCCCTTCACCGTGTCCGCGCTTTCCACGAAGACCCCTTCGACATGCTCGTAGTAAAAAAGCCGCGGACAATAGACGAACTCGTTCAGCATCCGCGCCGGGAGCGATTCCGCCCGCTGCTCCACTTTCGGCGCATCGTCCTCCTCCCCGATCGCTTCCGCTTCCGCATCCTGCACCACCACGACCTCCACCGGCCCGTCCGGTGCGTCCACCGGCGGGAGATCGACTCGATCTTCGACGGGCGCTTCGGGTGGGACTGTTGCCCCGACCACCCCGGCCTCGCCACCCGTCGCGGCAAACGCCTGCTGCACGACTTCGGAAAGCTGCTTCGCAAACAAATCCGGCTCGCCGTCTCCGCCTGAGCGGCGACGCGCTCCGCGTCCCGAACGATTTCTTTCACGCATGGCAGTCTCCTATTTGCTGCCTGCTTTCTATGTCTGCTCAGCAGGAATGAACAGCCCTAATCCGAAGTGAGCGCCATATCCGAGGGCAAGCGGTCCATGCACGGAATCGGGGAAGGTGATGCGGAAGCCATAGCCGCGTCCCCCCGCGCGGGCACCCTCGCCGTGCTTACGCTCGCGCTGAAATTGCAGCCAGCGCAGGCGGCGATTAGCGAGCTGAAGGTGCGGCACCTCATCCACGCGGTCGGGCGAGGGAAATCCCGCGGCGTCCAGCAGGCGGCGGAGGTCGTGTTCCGGTGAGCCGATAGCCACGCCCTTTTCGTCGAGCTTCGGTTCGCCATTCTTGCGGACCTTCAAGTGGCGCGTGGGCACAAAGGGCGTGAGCGAAATCCATTCGCGCGCCGTCGCGAAGGCGCGGCATTGGCCGGCGGCGGCATTGGTTCCGGCGAAGTCCTCCGGGTGTCCGAGGCCGAGCAGGATGAGCTGAAGATCGTGGCCGTCGAAGCCCCACGTTTTGCGCAGACTTTCCAGCGCACCGCGCGCGGTGTCGTCGAAACCCTCGCGCGGAAAGATGGTGAGGAATTTCACCTCGCCCCGCCGTTCGTCGCATTCGGAAAGATAGTAGGCGTGCCGGTGGCCATCGGTGCGCGCGACCTTCCCCGGATTGCAACCGGTGAAAACGGGAGCGCCATCGGATCGCGCCGCGAGGGCGCGATGAAATCGCTCGCCCAGGCTGATCGCTTCGGTGATCTGCGGGGGCACCGCGCTGACCACGGCAAAACGCGCGACCGTCGGCCGATTCAGATCGGACTTGGGATCACGCTGCGGGGCAATTTGAAAAGGTTCCTCGGGACGCGCGTAACTCACCCATTTCGATCCGGGAGGCTGGCTCCAGCCCGCGGCTTTCAAGTCGCCATTGTCCGAAAGCAGCGCCTCGAAAACATTTGCCGGAAGCGCTGGCGCTTTGGTTTTCTTACCCTTCTTTGCGCCGCTCGGCGCGTCGCCCCGCGTGGCCAGCCATCCGGCGAGTTCCTCCGCGTTCATCGGAGCGAGGAGGCGCACGATCTCGGTCCGCTCCGGCACCGGCTCGTTTTCCTCCAAAGGGCGCGCATCAGCCTTCGGTAAATCTGCGGAGGCGGGCAGCAGCGAGGCTTCCGCGAGACTCTCAGCGCGGCCAAAATAGTTCAGACTGGCGAGGAGTGCGGCGAGCAACTCCCGCTCATCGGCACTCAATTCCACCGGCCAGAGCACCGTCAGCCGCTGGCCCGGAGCGACATGGATGAAGGTGTCGAAGATTTTCGTTCGCTCCTCATTGCGACCACGATTGATCGGCATGTAGTGGCGCGTGTGCGCAGCGGTCGCCGCGGGCAGCGCATAGGCCGGAGCCGCCGCAGCGAGCTTCGTCCATTAGCGCGCTGCACCCTCGTCTTCTTCGAAACGCCGGGATGCTTGTGAAACCAAGTCGCGAGAAGTGCCCGGCAGCAGCGCCATGGCGCGGGCGGCCAGTCGGGCACGCCTTCATTGACGTGGCTGCCCCAAGCCGTCGCGTGGCAGCGACCGGCGAGGAATTCGAGGGCGATGGCGATCATTCGAAGGTGACTTCCGTCCGGGCCGGTTTGCTGAAATGGCTCCGAGCCTTTTTGATCAGGTCCGGCAGCGCGGCTTGCTCAGTTCATCAATGGTCGGGATTGTGAACCCTTCGGGCCGCTTTGCTGCGATGCTCCCCTCGACTTCAAGATCGCACGCCGTGCGCGGACGGAAGCTTCCTTCGAGCAGACGCCGCACTTTGAAAAGCGCGAGCGCGAGCAGCAGTTCCGTCACCGCTTTGTCGAAGCCGTAGCCGCGGAGCTGCGCGAGATCGATATTGAAGAAAGCTGTGATCTCGCCGGTGAATTCGTCGCGATGAAAGGGGACGTTGCCGAAGCCTTTCTTCGCCTCGCCGCTGCGGGTTCACATGATCGTTCTTCACCCCTCCGCTGGAGGCGACGGTCACATTCTTCGCCTCAATGAAAGCCGTGAGCACCCGCGGCAGGCGCATGCGTCCACCGGCGATGTCCGCCTTGGCGATGAAGATGCCGTGGAGCAGGGAGTTGATGTCATACTTCAAAAGCACCCCGGCGAGCTTGCGAAGTCTACGCGCGTCTTGTCGTCGGTGCCGAGTTCCTTCTTCAGCTTGTCGATGAAGCTCTTGTCTTTGCCTTCGAGGATGTACGGGCTGTTGAGCCGGTGCGCTTCGAGGATGGAATTGGTCAGCGGCGCGCCAGCTTTGTCTTTGACCGCGACGAACGGCAGACCTTTCAGCGGCGCGATCCAGTCGTCGCAATTCGGTCCCAGCAGACTTCTTCGAGCCGGTTGGCCATGCTCTGCGCGGATTCGACGAGCAGCATCTGGGTGCCATCGTGCAGGCTGTAAGTCGCGGGGCCGAGATCGGGGAAGCCGGTCGGCTGAAAACGGCTGCCTTGGACGGGTTGGAGTTTCGCCTCAATGAGAAGGCGCGGTGCGGTGTCGAGTGCGGTCAGGTTCATGCGAGTTCTGCGGTGGTTTTGGGTTGGGCTTCTGCGGGGCGGAGCACGCGCTCCGCGAGAGTGTCGGTATCGGCGGTGTTCAACGGGAAAAGCAGGGCCGCCGCGGCGCGCTGGATGGGTTCGCCGCGGAGTTGCATGTGGCCCACGGAGACCGGCAGACCGCTTGCGCGGAGGCGGCGCACGGCCAAGGCCGAAGCGCCCGCGCCATCGCCGGTGACCGCGCGGCGATGGATGGCGGGGACGAGTCGGTAATTCGATTTCGCGGATAGCGTGCCGGGAGAAGCAGAGCTTGAGCAAAGCGTAGAAAGCCGGCGGCTCGCGGTCGTCACGCGGGCCTTTGAGCTTGAAGTCATCGCCATAATCCGCGCCGAAATCGACCAGGCACAGACCCCAGAGCAAGGAGGCGAGCAGGCGGTCATCGGTACGTTTTTCGATGAATGCGGCGATGTCGGCCAGTCGCGCTGGGACGAGCGAAGTGTCGGCCAGTCGGTCGGCACGAGTCGCGAGCATCACGCGGCGGGCGAGGATGGCGTTGAGCACGTCGGCCAGCGGGCCGTCATTCCAGACGACATCCCGCGAGGCATTCTCCTGCCATGAATACCAGCGGCGATCTTCCTTGCGTCCGGCGTTGACGGGTTCGAGCTGGCTGCGCAACGGGAGCCAGGTCTTGCCTGACCGGTCCAGTGAGCCCGGCGAGCGAAGCGGCGAGGCGATATTCGGCGGTGTCCGTATTAGCGGCGGAGAGCCAGCGCGGCTGCAGGAGCGGGACTGGCCTGAGAAATGCCTCATGTGCCCATTTCTGGCTACCCGCCATCGTGCGCTCGCAGCGTCCGAGCGCGATGAGCATCTCCTGAGTGCGGTGCGGGTCGGAGTTTTTGCAGAAGGCGAGGATCGCGCTCTCGAGTCGTTGCGCGGCGCTGACGGCTCTGGACGGGGCCATACCATGCGCAGCGCGGCGGAACTGATCGAGCCAGCCGTCGAGCGGGCCGAGGAGTTGGGTTGCGAGTTGATTGCGCCGCACCGGCACGCGCTCCAGCGGAGTGGCAAAATAGGAGAGACCGTTGCGCACCTGAAAGCCGTAGCGCTGAAAGGCACTGATCCCGCGATCGACGCCGAGCGAGGCGACGGCGCGGGCAAAATCGACGCCATGCCGCGCGGGTCGGCCATTGACCTGCGCGCGGCCTTCGCTGAGCAGCACCTTGAGTTCATCCAGCCCCGCGGGCTGTTCCCAAAGCGGCATCCACATTTCGCACCGCGAGTTTTCCTCATCGGAAAGCGCCGCGCTGCCATAACCGACGCCCGACTGGCGGACGCAGAAAGGATAAGCCATCTGGCCAGCAGCGGACGATTCAAGGCGTTTCACAGCCGCCGCGGCGAAGAGCACGGCGCCTTCCATCATAAGAATGAATTCCCACGGGTTCATCGCAGGATTCGCATCGTAACCCGTGGACGAATTTGGACCTCCGCTTGCGCCGGGATTGAATTGCCCGATCGCGCTTCCAGACAATCCAGCGAAAGTTGTTCCGAAGAGAGCATGATCGAGCCACTCGCTACTCACCGCTGGCGGCTTGCCATCGGGGAGTCCGAATACTTCCTTGAGCCGCTGCATGAAATTATTCGTGAAATCGAAGTTCCCATCAGTGCCACCAGTCGCCAGCAGCGGTGGATATGCGACTTTTTCTGAAGTGAGAACGAGGACGGCATCGAACCAATCGAGTGCGTCGTCGGGAAAAATCGCTCGCAGCCGAGTGAGCAATTCCGCTTTGGGATCCCCTTTCGGAGCTTCCTGCAGATCCATCTCCCTCAAAACCTGCTGAGCGATGGCCACGGACTCTCTCAGGCGCGCGAAGCGATCACCGGAGGAGGCGCCGATAGTCGCCACCACGCGCGTGGCTTCTGTGGCTTGATTGCGAACGCCCGTCTTTTTGAGTTTGCCAGTGGCCTCGTCTTTCTCGCGAGTTTTCTCTTCCCGAAAATAAAAGCCGCTGGCGCCATTCCACGGAGCAATAATCGGCGTCGGCGCGTAGTCGTTGAGAAAGAAAGCGATCAACTCCTCTCGCGTCATTTTCCCGTGAAGGACAAAATAGCCGCGCTCCCAAGCGCCGCGTATTTTCGTTTCCGGACGCTGTTCGCTGAGGAGGCGAAGGACGCCGAGGGCTTTCAGATAGGCGGAGAGTGGCGTTGTCGTGCAGCCGGAAAGTATCGTCATAAGTTCAAAAAAAGGTGATATTCCTCTGGCTCCATAAAGAATCTATGATAACGAGACAGAAGTTATGCAACCAAAACTTTGGAGAATCTGCCGATGTTCAAAACAATTGGTAGCCCCGTTGAAGATGTCTAGGTCGATAGATGCCTTTGGGAGCCTTCTACGTTTCCGCGGGCTAACGCCCGCGGCCCCATCCTGCTTCAGTCGGGCCGCAAGTCTTGCATTCGCGGCCCGATTGAAGCTTATTAAGAGTCGTGAGTTCACTGCCCGAAATCGAAGAAGCCATCCAATCGCTCCCAGCAGAGCAATTCGAGAGTTTGGCGCGTTGGATTGCCGAGCGTCGCGAAGACGCATTAGATCGAGAGTTCGAAGCCGATGTGAAAGCTGGCGGACTCGATCCGGCTTGGCGCGATGCTCTGAAGGAAATCGAGGCGGGGGAGGCAAAGCCGCTCGATGAAATCTGCAACGACCCGAACCTTTCGCGAACAGCTCGCGAAGCTTCCTAGCCAGGTTCAAAGACAGGCGCAGAAGCAGTTCCTGCTTTGGAGGGAGAACCCCCATCATCCATCGCTTCGCTTCAAAAAAGTGGGCGAATACTGGTCGGCGCGGATCAACGATGACTACCGGGCGGTGGCCCGCCTGCATGGCGACACCTACTATTGGTTCATGATTCGGCCTCATAAGGATTACGACCGATTTTTGTCGTCCCGATAGGTAGGCTCAGCGCGGCGCTCTGCCGCAGCGGAAGCGCGGGCATCCGCGGTGCGAAACACGGCTTCGAGGTACGCGAGGCGGAAGGGGCCGATTTCTTTGTGGTTCCGAACGGCAAGGACGCGGCCGAGCCACGAGGGGCGGTCGTCCGTTTCGCCGAGGAGCATGCAATGCAAGTCGAGTCCGGCGATGCGCGGAAGTTCGCGGCCTTCGATGACGATGGGTGGTGCATCCGGGCCGGGCAAAGGATCGCGATGCCAGATGCCGCGGGCGAACGGTCGGTCATCCTCCGGCGGTGCGTCTTCATCGGGCAGGGCGCGAAGGGAGACGCGGACTTTGCCGTGATGGGAGGCAATGAGATAAGCGACGAGGCTTTGCTCCATTCATGAGCGCGGCCGCATCCGAGGATTGCAGCCAGGCGAGCGCAGAGGCGAGTTCGTGGCGGAAATGACGCCGTTTCGGCTTGCCACTGGAACGATCCGACTTTGCCCAGTAGGTCGCCACATCCGGGCAAGTGGGGATTTTATGGAGCATCCCTTGAAAGACTTCGTGGGCCTTGCCGACATCATGCCAAAAGGCGGCGGTCTGGAAAATCCGCCGGGTATGTTCGTCAAGACGGAGGGCCTCCGCGAGATCGTTCACTGCCGAGAGCACATCGTGCGTGTGCTCGGCGAGCAAAATCCAGACGCCGATTTTTGTCCGCCAATCTCCGTCGTAGCTCGGCTGTGGTTTGCCGCCGGGCGTCAGCGGCGATGGCTGATGCTGCACATCCCCAGTCCAGCCATACAGCGCCGAGCAGCCACCGGCATCCTCGGCGAGGAGGTGAATGCGACCCGGCACCGCGCGATGGGCGGGTTGCCATTCATCGTCGAGCGGATTCCAAGTCCAGATGTGGGAGTCGCGTTGTTTGTCTTTGGCGCGCTTGCGTTCGGCTTCCAGAAACTTCCCGAATTCAAAGAGCGAGACCGAGCAAAGTTCATTGCGCGTCGGGGCGGGAGTCTTCGGATGGGGTTCAGCGTCCTTTTCGAGGGTCCGCCAAAAGACCTGCACATCGCTCGCCTCGCCGTCGCGAACATAGCGCGATATGTCGAGGTCATTACCGGCGAGATCGGGTGTCGTGTCGAAAAGATCGAGCAAATCCTTGCGCCGCAGCACGGGGCGGATGGGTCGCACGGGTTCGACCTTTTCCTTGGTGACAGCCGCCGGACCGACTTCGCTGATCCGGTTCAAGACCTCGCGGGCGATGGTCAGTTCGGTCGGCAAATAGGGAGTCGCTAGTTTGTCATCTCCAGCGGTCAGTTCGATCCAAAGAACATCCGCACCATCGAGGAATTCGCCGTAGCGATTGCATCGTCCAAAGCGTTGGACGAGCGAAGACCAAGGTGCCAATTCCGTAAAGAGCGTGCGCGCCGAGACATCGACGCCAGCTTCCACCGCTTGTGTGGCGATGATGATCCGATCTCCCGGCGTGAAGAGGATAGCTTGCTGCGCCGCGCGATCAGCAGGGCGAAAGCGCGAGTGAATCAGCGCCTTCGTCTGCTGTGGTGCGCGCTTTTCCAACGCTCGAAACACCGCCTGCGCACGAGCCACGCGATTGATCACGACCAAGGTGAGCGTGCCCGGTTGGTGCGCCGTCACAACTTCATCCGCCAAGGCGACCGCATACGCCGCCACTTCGTCCTTCTTGTCCGCCGCCAGCGTGGAGGTGGATCGTCGCAAATTCTTCTTCGCTCCCTCGCGCTGCTGCACGGAAGTCGCCTGGCGATCGGCGTGATTCAGAGCGATCCGCGGCCAGCTTTCCGCGGGCTCTTGGTGATCCACCGTCGCCAGCTGAACGCGGTCAAGGGTGGCGCTCATCCACCACGTAGGACATTTCACATTGGCGGACCGGAACGCATCGAGTTGCGCGCTGGTCTCAACTGCCACTCCCATGAGCTGCGTCTCGTCCATCACCCAAAGTGCGTCATTGTTCAGCAACCCGAAGTGCATCGGCCAGCGGTAGCGGCTCATGCCGTAGCCGCGGTTCAGCGCGCGGGAGAGGAGCATGTCCTGCGTGCCGATGAGGATGGCGTCGTGTTCGGGATAGAGATCCCAATCGCGTCTTTTCCTCCCCACCCATGAGAATGACCGGACTATGATCTGCGAGCCATTGGAGTTTCGCCTTGGTTTCAGCGTCGAGAGCGCGTTCGCCTTTTTCGTCCGCGAGGATGGCGTCGAGCCACTTTTTCGCTTCCCCTGCGGTCTGCTCCACGAGCGTCCGCATCGGCAGGCAATAGACGAGACGGCGTGGCCAATCCTCACGTTCCAGAATCACCCGATTCCACAGCCACGCGAGGACGACGGCGGCAGTTTTGCCGAGGCCGGTCGGAATCTCGATCAGCCGGGACTGGCAGGCAGACTCTTCCGCCAGGCGGCGCTGGTAATCGTAGGGTTGATTGCCGCTGGTGGCGGTGGTGAAGAATTGTTCGAAGGTCATCATTCCTGCCGATTGCTGGTTTCGCCGCTCAGCTTCTCAAATGGGGTAGGACATCCGCAGGGATACCGCATTCCTTTTTGCGCGAATGAGTAATTCGACCGTCATCGGTCGTCCTGCTTTCCGAAGCCGATGCGCGGACGGGGGTTGTCCGGCGGAGGTTGCAGCAGCGGAAGGAGTTTTTGGTAGAGGTCGCGCAGGGCGGAGTCGTGGAGGAGCAGCGTTTTGTCGATCTCGGCGAGGCGCTTGAGGATGGTCGCGTTGGCCGAGAGGGCTTCGCGCTGTTTGATGAAGGCGGGGATGATGAAGACGCTCATTTTCACCGCCTCCACGCTGTTGAGGACATTGGCTGCCATCAAGGCACCGTGCTCGGTGAAGGCGTGCGGGCGGACTTTCGAGAACTTGAGGTTTTTGGAGGTGGTCGCAATTTGCGACCACCTCGGCCTTTTCCTCCGGAGAAAGTTCAAAAAGGAAATCGGCAGGCAAGCGGTCGCAATTTCTCCGTACCTGTTCGTTCAGCCGTTTGGTGGGGACGCCGTAGAGGCGGGCCAGACCGGCATCGATGAGCACCGGAAGACCGCGGAGGTGCAGGATGGGGATGGGGACGGATTTAGGCATGGCGCTGAAAGCGGTCGGAAACCGCAGGTGGAAGTCCTCTGAGTAGGATGGCGCACTCGTTGGCATAGAGGAGCCTTAAATGCCGATCTGCTGAGAGTCAATAAACATTTATCGCTTCGCTTATCATAAATTGACACTTCGATCTGCTCCTGTAGGGTCGCCGCAGTGCTTGGAGTCCTCCAGCACAATAGGAACTTCCGCAGTCTCACGACCGCGGCCCCATTGAAGCATGATCAGCGACGCGATTTGTGACGTTCTAATGCCAACTCTCCGCGGTCTCTGGATCGCGGCCCCGTTGCGCACGGGGTTGCGAACGCAGCCCCGGTGTGTTTCCCGACTACCCTACCTTCGCGATGAGGACCCGCCTCGACCCGGCCGAGATGCCTTCCGGCAGACGGATGTCCCACTCGCGCTCGTTGCCGTCCACGGCGAAGAAGAGACGGCCGCTCGCCGGCGGGTAGTCGATGACTGTATCCAGAATGAGAAAATCGGGGCCAAGCTGGCCAACGGAAAGAGTCTGCCCATCGAGTCGCAGGTGCATTTTCACCTCGGCGGAATGCCCGGTATGACCAGCAGAAGTAAGGATTGACGAAGACATCTTTGAAAAAGCGGAAACCTATGTCGTCCGGCGCGGCTGTCACCTCGCGGGGCGGCTGCACGATCCGTCTCCGAGCAACATTCGCTTTCGGTAAAAGCGGCGGACAGGGTTCCATGGATGATTCACGCTTCCGGTGCTCCGGCGTGGGCGTCAGCACTTTTTGCAAGTCGGCCACGTTGAAGTCCTGCGATGGAAACGATATTGGCTGCCTGTTCCGGCAGAATAGCAAACCATTGCTGAGACTGTTTTTCCGTCACCACCTCGCGGTAATGCTGAAACACCATGCGCGGCGAATTGCCCATCTCCAAACTGACCTGCGCGGCGTTTTTGGTTTGAGCCAGCCGATATGAGCCGAAACTGTGGCGCAGACCATTCTTTGGCCACTCGATGCCGACCTCCTTCGTCAGCGCGTTCATGGAAGTGGTCATGCGCTCATACGGACAAATGCGACCGTTTTGTTTGCGATGCGGCGCCAGCCACGCAACGAGATTCGGCAGAATGGGAACGATTCGCCGTTGAGCGGTTTTCGCCTTTTCCGCCGCCACCAAAATGTGTCCCTCTTCAAAATTGATGTCCGCCCAGGTCAGGCGCAGCATTTCCCAATGCCGCAGCCCGGCGAACGCGCCAATCGCAAAGAACGGAACCAAATCGAAATCGGCTGCCGCAAGCAATTGAGCCATCTGCTTCGGCGTCAGGATGCCGATTTCATTTCGCCGTTCCTTCGCTCTGGCTAACCCGTCAGCTTCGGTCAGGCGATCCTTGGGCAAATAGCCGCGGGATTTTGCAAAGCGGAACAACGTGACGATGGAATTGCGGAGGTTGTTGCGCGTGCGCGCACCGACAGCCAGCCCGCGCAGCCAGTCGTCGATTTCGGAACTGGTGATGTTTCCGATGAAGCCATTGAACCGGCTCGCGAATTGCGCCAGGCGCAACCGCAAATCTTTCAAGTAAAGCTGGCTCGCGCCGTCTGCCCCCTTGGCTTCGATCATATCGGAAACCAAATCCACAACGAGTTTTTTGGGAACTTCCCTCGAATGATGCCGGATGTAAAAACTGACGGCATCCGTGAGCGCTCCGCTACCGTTCAGGGTTTTGATCGCGTCGACATATTCGGCAGCGGCAATTTCCAGCCGCTTGCCAGTCGGCCTCAGTAAATCCAGGGCGGCGACATAGGCGGCTTTGTCCTTGTCGGTGAGGGTCAATGCCTGCATTTCGCCGGTCTGCAACATCTGCGCTTTTGCCCTCGCCTCCTCCCGTGCCGTTTTCAAATCCGCGAAAACTTTTCGGACGCGCTTTCCGGCGTGATAGTAAGCGACTGTGTAAAGCGAATTGCCGCGAGATTCGCCTGATAATCAGGGAGCGGGTGAAGGGAATCGAACCCTCGTGTCCAGCTTGGGAAGCTGGCGTTCTACCATTGAACTACACCCGCATCAGAATCTGTTCACTGGAAAGTCACGATGTCGTCGGCGGCCGGTATGTTTTTCGTGGAATCCGCGTTTAGGATGTTGTTCCCCTGCGTTCCTGGCTGGTTGTCAGGGCCGTAGGACCATGCCATGGCACCTCCAGAGATGCCTGTGCCGGTATACCTCGTCTTGACATCGGTCCATGGAAATACCGCGAGGGTGTCGGTGTCAATGAAGTTGTTGTAGTTATAATCCAACGCGATGAAGTAGCCGAGACCGAAAGGATCCACGTAGTCTCCTACGGCGACCGCTATCCCATTGGTGTTCGCCGCCGCGGTCGCAATGCCGCCTTTCGGGATCGCGGGGTTCTTCACAAGCGGGACGTCTAGATAAACGACGCCGCGGGAGTTTTGTGGAGGGGTCGCGCTGCCGATGGTGCCGGTGTTCCATGAAGAAGGGTTCACCTGGGTGGCCCGAAGAACGTCGATGAGGCCGCCGTTATTCGGCCCAATGACTTGATCGGTCGTCGGCGGAGTGCTTTTTGGATCGCTGGGGTACTTGCCGTATTCGGCGTAAAATCCTTTTACGGCGCTGACCAGGGCGATGGCCTCCGTCTTTGCTTTCGTTTTATTCGCTTGGATGCGAACCTGGTTGACGGCGGGCAGCAAAAGGCCCATGAGAATCGCGATGATGATGATGACGGTCAGCAGTTCAACAAGCGTGAAAGCTCGAAGGGATGCCAGCGAAGAACGAGGGGAAAACGACATTTGAGCGTTGGTGTGCAATTTACCGGGCAACGAGGCGAACACAACACATTTCCCTCGGACGTGACTGCCGGAACCCGAGCGCGCTTCCCTCCAAGGGTAGCAGGTTCATAGCGCATAATGAGCAGCGACGAGACCGGGACACCCGCCGAAAAAAGGAAGGCGGCGCCGCTATGGCGCGAGGCCTTTCTTCCGCGTCCCAAGGATAACTTCCTCTTCCTGCGGTGGATCGAGCCGCGTTGCGAGCTGAAGGGAGACATCCTGCTCACGCATGGGATGGGCGAGCATTCGGGCCGGTATCTGCATGTGGGCGAGTTCCTGGCGGCGCATGGCTACAGGGTGTGCGCTTACGATTTGCGAGGGCATGGGCGCTCCTCGGGCAAGCGGGGAGATATAGTGAGTTATGACATCCTGCTAAACGATGTTGAGGCTACCACGCGGCATTACACGCGAGCGGGCATTCCTACATTCTTCTACGGCCACAGCCTGGGAGGTCAGATCATCCTGAATTCCATCGTGGAAGATAAGCGGGTGGTGAGCGGCGCCATTGTGGCTTCTCCATGGCTGGCTCTTGTGTTTCGTCCCAACCCAATAAAGCTCCTGCTGGCGAAAGTTGCCCTGAAAATTCACCCTTCGATGACACAGACCTCAGGTCTGGATGATTCACGCCTTTCGCGGGACAAGGAGTTTTTGCGTTCAATGAAGGACATGAATCTGGTGCATAAGAAGATGTCGGCCCGTATGTATTCAGAACTGACCCGGGGAGCGCGCCGGGCTTTGAAGGCGGCCGGTCATTTCACGCAGCCGCTTCTGCTATTGCATGGGGCAGATGATCCCATCACTTCGATCACCGCGACGCAGGAGTTTTTCAGTCATGCCGCGTCCCGGGACAAAACGATGAAGGTATATCCCGACACGTTGCATGAGACGCATAACGACATCGGACGCGAGCAAGTCCTGAACGAGGTGCTGGCGTGGCTGGATGCCAGGACGCAGCGGGTGTCAGGGTAGCAAAAACGCCCGGACCGCAAGCAGTCCGGGCGCTCTCAGCCAGCCCAAGGAGAATCTGAAAGTTTAGCGCGCAGCCTGCGCGACCGGGGCGCGGTTGGAATTCGACGCGTAGGCAACCTGGCCATGGCGATAAGACCCGCGCTTGTCGAAGGAATAAATGGGGATGTATTCCCGGTTGCTGTTGATGCGCTCCGCGAGGATTGGCTCGCTGGTGTTTGTGCAATCGAGGATCCAGGAGTGACCGGCATCCTGCTGCCACAGCAGCCAGGCATGACTGACGCGGGAGCTCGACCGAGCCTTGCCGATCACGAAGCGGACGGCTGAGTCATTCAATTGCGCGGCCAGCCACAGGGCCTTCGCCTTGCAGTCGCCCGCATGAGTGGCGGCAGTTACTTCGGGAGTCGCCGCGGTGTAGGGAGTAGTGAAAGAGTAGCGAAAGCCGCGACCGACGTGCATCAGCTCACGAACGCGCTGCATGGAGGGTTCATTGGCCCCAAGGTGAGTGAGGACATGTTTAACCGGGGAAAGATAGGGATCGTAAGGGGTCGAAGGCGTGGGAGCGCCGAAATCAACGGCAGCCTGAGCGGCGAAAGTCAGGAAGAGAGCGGCGAGAGAAAGGAGAGCATGTTTGATCATAACAGTGAGATTTTCTATAATCTCCATAAGCTATGAGCGTGCCACTCCGTGCGCTAAACATCTTAATTGGTGACGTTATCCATATTTACCATAACTTTCTCATCGAGATTTCTCGAATGTGAGCTGAAACCTCTCGCATTTGAGAGAACCCGCCCTGTCTCAAACCCAAGGTCCTTCCATCCGGACTTCCGCACGAAAACCTTGGCTCCTTGCGCCGCTCGTCGTAAGAAACCTAAAGCGCTCTCGGTTTGGCGCGGTTAAATAGCGCGAACCGGATTGGTGTTGGCGCTCTGCTCCCCAAAGCCGCTGAACTCAAACATGAAAACCAGGAACCTTGCTCTTGCCCTCGTCTGCCTGCTCTTCTTTGCGGCGTTCGGCGTTTGGTACTTTCGCAACTGGGTGGTGCAGAAGCCGTTTGCGATCATCCTGTTCATCGGCGACGGTCTGGTGACCAGGAATTTTACAGCGACGCGCCTGTACGATGTGGGAGCAGACCACCGTCTTGCAATGGAAGCGCTTCCGAATCTGGCCTTGCTGACGACCTACGCCAATGACTTCGCGGTTCCCGATTCCGCGTCGGCGGCGACGGCGCTCGCCACCGGGGTGAAGGTGAACAACCGAAGCGTCTCGATCGACGCGCGCGGCACCGCCCTCCCATCGATCCTTGACGCAGCGCGAAAGGAGGGGCGAACCACCGGAATCATCAGCAACGGCAGCCTAACAGATCCCGGAGTCGCCGCCTTTTACGCTCACGCGACGAACAGCAATGAGGTGGAGAGCATCGCGGCGCAATTCACAGACGCTGACCTGGCGGTGGCCCTGGGCGGAGGAGCCGCGAACTTTTCACCTGTAGCCGAAGGCGGGATCCGGAAGGATGGGCGCGACCTGCTGTTGGAAATGCATCAGCAAGGAAGGCCGGTGATTCGTTCGAAGCCGGATTTGGAGGCTGCGCCTGTTTTTGGCAGTTCGCGGCTTGTAGGATTTTTCAATCGAGGAAACATGGCATTTGGCGACGATGCCACCGCTGCCAGCCAGCAACCTTCCCTGGCGGACATGGTTCGGCGGGCGATAGAGCTGCTCCAGTATAATCGGCATGGATACCTGCTGGTGGTGGACGCGGAATTAATCACGCGCGCCGCGGAAGAGAATGATGGCGAACACGTCATCACCGAGACTGTACAACTGGATCGAGCAGTGGCCACGGCGCTCCAATATGCGGGAAAGAAGGCGCTGATTATCGCGGTCGGAAAGCAGAGCGCCGGCGGCATGGCCATGAACGGATACCCGTTTCGCCAGGACCGGGGTGTCTCTGTTCTCGGGACGAACCCCTTCGGATTTCCTTCCATTACATGGGCTACAGGGCCTAAAGGCCCCCCTGCCCCGTCTCTCTCCGCCACGATTACCGCTCTCGATCCACAGGCGCGGCTCCCCGCCGAGCCAGCGGCCTTTTACGCGCCAGCCGCGATCAACAACGCCGACGACGTGATCGCCGTGGGCATCGGGCCGGGATCGCAGCGACTGCGCGGGTTCATGGATAATACCGCCATCTACGACATCCTGAAGAGCAACCTGTGAGGGAGGAGGGCAAGGTAAAACAGCGCCTCGATGTCGCCCTTGTCGAGCGCGGGATGCTAGACAGCCGCGAGAAGGCGCGACGCCACATCATGGCGGGGGAAGTGAGAGTGGGAGAATGCGTCGTGGACAAGGCAAGTTTCCAGGTTCAGGCAAGCGACATCCTTACCGTAAAGGCGACGAGTCCATACGTGGGCCGGGGCGGTTACAAGCTTGCGGCGGCGCTAGACGAATTCCAGGTGGATCCCTCGGGTTGTGTGTGCCTGGACGTGGGAGCTTCCACGGGAGGATTCACCGATTGCCTGCTCCAGCGAGGCGCGACCAAGGTCTTCGCCATCGACGTGGGTCATAGTCAACTGGACTGGAAAATTCGATCCGACGCGCGGGTGGTGGTTCGAGAAAAGCTAAACGCCCGGCATCTTACCCCCGCCGAAATCGGAGAGCAGGTATCGGTTTGTGTCATCGACGTGTCTTTCATCTCGCTGACTTTGATCTTGCCACCCGCGCTCGGGGTGTTAACTCCAGAGGGAGTGCTTATAGCTCTGATCAAGCCGCAATTTGAGTTGAGCAAACAGGATGTCGGCAAGGGCGGGATCGTACGGGATTCCGCATTGCACCAGCGGGCAATCCAGAAAATTGAGACCTTCGTTCGAAATGCCGGCAATAAATGGCTCGGCTTAATCCAGTCGCCCATCCTGGGCGCCGAAGGCAACGCGGAGTTCCTGGCATGCATCCGAAAATAGTCGGACTGATCGCGCATACGGGAAAGCGCGGCGCCGCCAACCTTGCGCGCACGTTAAAAAGTGACTTCGAAAGCCGGGGGCTGACCGTGGAGCTGGAAGCCGCGACGGCTCGTCTCGTCGGAGAACAATCGACATCGACACCCGCCGATCTGGGAAAAACTTGCGATATCCTCGTGGTTCTGGGCGGCGACGGAACCATCCTGCAGGTTGTGCATGACTTGAAGCGCGAGTTGAAACCCATCTTCGGCATCAACCTTGGCTCGCTCGGTTTCCTGACGTGCGTGAACTCCTCCTCCTACCTGAGCGCCGTGGAAGCGATCGTGGATGGAAGCTTCGTGCTCAGCAAGCGGACGCTGCTTTCCCTGGAAGTCGAGCGCGCGGGGCGGGTGATTGAGAAACGGATCGGACTGAATGACGCCGTCATCAACCGCGGCGAAATCTCCCGGCTGATCAAGCTGAAGACCTGGGTGGATAAGAAAGTTCTGACAGAATATAACGCTGATGGACTGATCGTGGCGACGTCCACGGGCTCCACTGCCTATTCGCTCGCCGCGGGCGGCCCGGTCATGAAGCCGGACTCGGGCGTGTTCGTAATCACGCCGATCTGTCCGCACGTGCTGACGAATCGTTCCGTGATCGTGAATGACGCGTCGACTGTCGAGATCAGCCCGTGCAAGCGCGACACCTCCGTGTTTCTGACAGTCGATGGGCAGGGCCTGCTCGCGCTCGCCTGCGGGGACATTGTCAGGATCAGAAAGTCGCGACTGCACCTCCCGCTCGCCACGCTGCCCGATGTATCGTTTTTCGATCTGCTGAGCCAGAAGTTGAAATGGAGTGGAAGCGCGCTGTGATCACGATCTCAGACATCCTGCTCACGAAGCACATCGACCTGGAATTAAAAACGGGCAATCAAGAGGAGGCTGTATTGCACGTGGCCAGCTTGTTGAAGGGAGATGAACGGGTGCTGGACTGGACAGGATTTTACAACGGCCTCGCCGCCCGCTGTCCGATCATTGATGCGGGAGCCACAGTGGAAATCTGCATCCCCCACGCGCGGACGCATTGCGTAAGCAGCATGGTGATGAGCGTCGGCCGCTCCACCAATGGAATCCAGATCGAAGGCCGCGAAGGCAGGCTCTACTACTTCTTCGCCATCGGCGTCCCTGTGGCCCTGGCAGCGGACTACCTCAGAATCGTTGGAGCGCTGGCGCGCATCTTCAAGGAGCCAGCGTCCGAAACCACCCTCAGGAGCGTCAAGACTGCGGAGGAGTTTCTTACGATCCTGAGCGAGCAAGAACTCGGAGGCTAAGAAGCGGCGGTCTTCGATCCGATCAATACCGCGACCGGAAAGTCGGCAAAAACCTGGGAGAGCGAAACCCCTTGTTCAGAAGACACAATTTCGCCGCCAGTGAACAGGTTGCGAAGAGTCGGCACCGCCCCTGCGAGAGCCGTGTCCTGCCACAGCTCCCCGATAGGCGGGAAGCCAACTCTGGACGCGAGCCGAGGCACCGCCACGACAAGCACCTGGTCTGCCCATTCCCGACGAAAAGCTATACAGCAATCCATAAACGCTCCCGATACCTCGAGCGGAGTGTAGCTGCCTTCAGCAAACAAGGCCGCGTTTTCGCGCCGGAATCTGAGCAGGGTTCGTGTTACGAAAAGTTTGATCGCTCCACTCCGCCATGATTCGAACAGTTGTGGCGGGTGGGCGCTCGCGAGGTCATCAATCATTCGCGCCCGAGCCGCGTAGTCCACCGGTCGGCGATTGTCGGGATCCACCATGCTAAAGTCCCAAATCTCCGTCCCTTGGTAGATGTCCGGAACTCCTGGGGTCGTGCATTTCAGCGTTACCTGGGAAAGGGAATTGATCGCTCCCGCCTGCGCTATCCGATCAGCCAGCGATGCAAAAGAGGGCAGGAACTTGTTGCGCGCGCCGGGTTCCAAAATAGCGGCGACAAAAGATCGGACTGCTTCGTCCCATGGCTCGTTCGGTTCGATCCAGCTACTGTTTACCTTGGCTTCTTTGATCGCCTTGGTCATATAGTCCTGAATCCGGACGACGTATCCCTGGCGCTCCTCCCCTGACATGGGCTGAAGAGGCCAGGTGCCAAGAAGCATTTGGTACAGCAGATACTCTTCGTTCGCATCCGGAGCGAAACGCCCTTCGACCGCGCGCTTCGATTTTCGATTGGCGCTCTTCCATCGCTGCAACGCCTGCTTCCATTCGCCAGGCATTTCGGAAATTGCCGCGATCCTCGCCCGCGTGTCTTCGCTCCGCTTGGTGTCGTGCGTGGACGTCGCGAGCATCGCGTTTGGCGAGTCAGCATGGCGCCTGAGACACAGCCGGTGGTAGGCTTCCACGGACGAGCCAAACTTCTGGGGTTCACCCCCCACCTCGTTCAGCGCGACCAGCCTATTGTAGATGTAGAAGGCGGTGTCCTCCAAGCCTTTCGCCATGATCGGGCCCGTGCATTGCTGGAACTTAAGAACAAAGCGGACATGCTCCTCCCGGGCTTCTTCGTTGATATTCTCGGGGAATCTCATGAGAAGGATATCACGCAGAAAGTCGAAAATGGATCGTTCCAGGGCGGGGTTGCGCCGCTTTGCCGCAGCGACCGCGCGATGGATGATCTGCCGATCCTCCTCGCTCGTCTCCTCGCCAGGCACCAGGTAGGTACGATACACAGGAAAACAGGCGATCACCTCTCTAACCGCAGTGGTTAAAGCATTCAGCGTAAAGTCGCGATACCAACGGTTCTGTTCGGAGAGGCGGTTAAGAATGGAACCGAGCACGTTGATCTCACTCGCGAGGGACAGACGCATGGTCTGGCGCTTCGTCTCATAGACCATGTCTTCAAAACGAATCGCCTCTCCAACGAACCGCTGGTAGGCGCTGGTGATCGGCTTCTCGGCGGTGGAATCCACCAGGACCGAGATCGCCTGGATCGTAAAATCGTAACCCGTGGTGCCATGGACCGGCCAATCCTGTCGCAGCGGCTCGGAGCCAATCAGAATCTTCTCTACAAGAAGATACAGCCCGCGACTGGCGGGATCCAAGTCAAAGAGCGCCGCGCATCCCTTCTGTAATTGCTCGAGATATTCCCTCGGGTTCCAGAGTCCATCGACGTGGTCGATGCGGAGTCCGGTGACCGCGCCTGAGGCGATCAGTTCGAATATGAAACGGTGGGTTGCATCGAAGACATCCTTTCGCTCCATGCGAATGGCGGCCAAATTATTGATGTCAAAAAAGCGCCTGTAGTTGATCTCCTCGGCGGCGACTTTCCAGTAGCTGAGGCGATAGGGCTGCGCGGAAAGGAGAGCATCGAGAGCGTCGAAGCTGCGCGCATTCCCGACAGTGCCATTGATTTCCTTAAGCGAGTTTTGCACCGCCTCGGCAATATGCGGCTGCTCGTCGCAAAGCCTGGCCAGCCGCAGCCTTATAACTTCCTTTTCCCTGAGTCTCTCTTCGACCTTCTCGGGTTCGACTTCATTGCGCGAAGGGAGATGATCCAGGGCAGTCAGAATACTGCGCAATTCGGTAATGCCGGGGTCGGCTGTCTCTCCCTGCGGCGTGGGCGATACCCCCTCGGGCGGCTGGCCAGCTATGGCCAGGTCAAGCGCCTTGCGCAGGACGTGAACATGAGTCCGCGGGGCGACGGGTAATCGTGTCCCATAGTATTTCACGAAGAAAGAGCCCGACTGGAAGGCGACCTCCAATTCTCCGCGCTCAAGCGCGCGCCCATACTGATCACCGAGTATTGGAAGCAGCACCTTTCCGCGGAGTTCGTCCTTGAGCGGCAGCCAATCGATATCGAAATACGGGGCGTAAACGGAGCCGGGACCATTTTCAAGCACGTCCATCCACCAGCGGTTTAAGGAATCCGCGATGCCCATGTGGTTTGGAACGAAATCCACGACCTGGCCCATGCCAAAGCGGCGCAGTTCCTCCACAAACGCGTCGTATTCCTCGCGGGAGCCAATCGCCGGGTTCAGCTTATTATGGTCAGCAATGTCATACCCATGCGAGCTGTCCGGCGACGCCATGAAGTATGGGGAAGAATAGCAGTGGCTTATTCCGAGGTTATCGAGGTAAGCAACAATCTCCCGGGCTTGGGTAAACGTGAATCCCTTATTGAACTGCAGGCGATAGGTGCTGCTTGGGATGGATGGATGTTGATTAGTCATGCAGGGCGGTTAAAACGACGACTTGCGGAATTTGGAAGTTCACGGTTTGCGCAATCGCGTCAAAACCAACATCGCCCGTTCCGCCAAAGCGATCCTCATTGCTTGCCAGGACCAACTCCCATGAGGCGCGCCCAGGGGGCTTGCACACCCACTCATCACTGAGTTTCCCGGAATGCCCTCCAGCGAAATCG
This sequence comes from uncultured Verrucomicrobiae bacterium, assembly GCA_963828525.1. GTDB lineage: Bacteria > Verrucomicrobiota > Verrucomicrobiia > Chthoniobacterales > Chthoniobacteraceae > CAWHEP01. Next base: position 14,342 of record CAWHEP010000005.1, on the reverse strand, counting down.
AACAATACCAGCCAGTCGGCGCCCTCCCCTTGCATGCGCAAGGCTCCGCAGCCGAGGGCCAGCTCTTCGGCGCGCCAAGTGTCTCGCGAACGCGGCCGGAAAGCCGCGTAACTCGACCGCAGGCGCAGGAGTGACTTGTAAAGAGCCAGCGTCCCCACGCAGGACGGCGACGACAACTCGCTCCATATAAGCTTGGACCGCTCGAACGTCTCTGGATCCTGAGGGTCAGGGATGTCCCCCGTGTCCGCCCCGCCTTTGAAATCGGCGAATCCCTCAAACTCTTTGCGGCGCCCCTCGGTGATCAGCGCGCCCAACTCAGAGTTGTGATCGGTAAAAAATATGAATGGGGAAGAGGCGCCCCACTCCTGTCCCATAAACAACATGGGTGTGTAAGGCGTAAGGCAGAGCAAACAGGAAGCCGCGCGATATCCCTCCGCGGAAATCTTGTGGTTGAAGCGATCGCCAAACGCCCTGTTCCCCACTTGATCGTGATTGCTGATACAGTAAATGAACTTCTGCGGGGACAGGTGGAGGCACTCGGTGCCACGACTTTGGTTTGCAAATTTCGAGAATTGCCCTCGATAGAGCCAGCCATGGCGCAGCGTCTCAACAAGTTGACGCGTGGCGCCCGTAAAATCTGCCATGTAGGCCTCCGCTTCGCCAGTGTGCGCAACCCTGACCGTGTGGTGAAAGTCGTCCGCCCAAACACCATCGAAGCCCAATCCGTTCTCGCGAGGCGGCATCACGACCGTGGCAGCGTTCCTGGCATCTTCCGCGATGCAGAAACCTCCCAAAGCATGTACCTGCCGAAGTGATCTCCTCGAGGATGTGGCGCGGAGATTCATCTTCAATCTCATGGGTGGCGTCGAGACGGAACCCATCTATGTGAAACTCCTCGCGCCAGTAGGGAGCATTGGAAACGAAAAAAGCGCGAACGGGCCCTGAATGCGGCCCATCATAGTTGAAAGAATCCCCCCATGGCGTTTTGCGCTCACGATTGAAGTAGCCCGCGCTAAAAGCTCCCAGATAGTTACCATCCGGGCCGAAATGGTTGTAAACCACGTCAAGGATCACCGCGAGGCCAGCTCTGTGCGACGCATCGACCAGGGCGCGAAGATCATCCGGGTGTCCGTAAGCTCTGGCCGGAGCGAAGAGGGCGACGCCATCGTAACCCCAGTTGCGATCACCCGGGAAATCGGCAATCGGCATCAACTCGATGGCAGTGACGCCGAGATCGCGCAGATAATCCAGCTTGTCTATCGCGGCAAGGAACGTGCCTTCAGGCGTAAACGCGCCCACGTGCAATTCGTAGATCGCCAAATCTCTGAACTCCGGGCATTTCCAGTCCCTGTCGTGCCAGACGAAATCGAGCGGGTCGATAACCATGGAAGGGCCATGCGGGCCAGAAGGCTGCCAGCGCGACGCCGGGTCCGGGTATGAACCCTTATCGTCCAGTCGATACTTGTAAGTGTCGCCCGCGCAGCCAGCGTGATCGATGCCGGAATGGTATCCGGAAGCGTCTACGATGAGGGGGATTTCGCGCGTCTCACCTGACTCCACTGCCTGCGCCTCGACGCGAACCGCCGTGGTCTGGGGTGACCAGACGCGGTAGCGCACTCCAGATTCAATAAGATCAGCTCCCTGAGGAAGTCGCTCGCTTTTCACGTGTCTTCGCCTCCTGTTTCCCACGCTCGGGTGGTTTACGGCGGCGAAGCATAATCGAGACCCGCGCAGAAAATGCGCGTGGCTTTATTGACGGGGAAAGCGCCCGTCAATCGCCGTGTGCGGGGCGCGGTTAGCGGGAGATGTCAGTCTGGCTCAGGATCCTAAAGCCGTGGCTGCGAAGCACCGCGCTTGCGCATTCGTTATCCTCTACATGGAGGGCCAGCGCGGCATTTCCGCGTGGACGCGAAAGGAGGGAATAGCTCCCGTGTATATTCACCTCCGCCATGAGCAAAGCGGCAAGAACTTTGCCGAGTTGAGTGGCTCCCTCCTTCAGTTCGACGACCACAAACTCGGTGAGCGAAAAGGGGATATCGTGGATGCCGAAGAGGTCCTGCACCCGCTCAGGGTCGCTAACCACGATGCGAACGATGGCTGAATCAGCCGAGTCCTGCACATTCAGGGCCAGCACGTGGATGTTGTGCTCGTTGAGCAACTTCACAATGTCCAGCAGAGCGCCGACCTTGTTTTTCAGGAACACGGAGAACTGTTTCACGCTCGGCCCATCAGCCTTTGTTGTGGTTTGTGCTTCTTCGACTGCCATGTGTGGAACCCTTCCGACTTATTTGTATGAGTAGATGAAACAGAAGCTCGACGGCTCTCCCGCGAGTTCCTGAATGCGAACGTAATACGGGCCGCTTGCAGGAGCGGCGAACCCCGCCGCCGCGCTTGCGTCCGCTTTGAATGGGGATGATTGAAGCAACGCCCCCGTCTCGTCAAACAGGCTTACAGCGAGCTGCTTGGCGGCGGCGCTCCCGCCTACCATAAACCAATATTGGTTGCCGGCGTAGAGATGCACCTGAAGGAGCAGTGTCTCGCCGGGGTGGATGGAACCCGTCCAGTTCCCGTCCCGAACCTTGAACCCATCGTTGGAGAACGCGCCGGCGAGATCGAGAACGGTCTTCCTCGCCTGGGCTTCATCGTCACTCGCGGCGCGAAGAGTCGCGGTAAATAAGAGGCAGGCGAGCAACGGAGAGAGCGCGCGGCGCATCCTAATCGTTCCTCCCGGATATCTTCTTCACAAGTGCCATTGCTGCTTCCCGAAGCGCCACGACCTCGCTGTTCGTCGGAGTCTTCTCCAAAGGAAACGAAACAAGTTTCTGGATGCCAGCAAGGTCGGCGCTGACACCTTGCACGAGGGGATCATCCCGCACCTTGGGAGCCAGGGTGTCCACCTTGCCGCGGAGGAAAGCGACGAGCGCGGGCTGGCGCAGGAGCCGGGCATGTTCCGGAGTGTAGTTCTTCGCGACCCATGAACTGACGACCTCTGTCCCCCGTACCCAGCCTCCCAGGCTGACGAGCGCCACGAGGCCACCGTCGTGCTGTTCATCCATCGACATCTTTACCTCGTTCTGTGTGGACTCAAGCTCCTCCCTGAGGGCGCTCCACTCATTATTCTCCGCAAACTGCGTGATGCTCCCTCCCCTGCTCAGGATGTTCTGGCTCACGCCGAGAGCTTTCGCCAGCGTCTCGATGTCCTTCCCTATATTTTTGACCTGCTGGCTGTCCTCCGCCTCGACGGCAATGTAGCCATCCGCAATCAGCCCCCCCAAGTTCAGGGCAATCTGGGGGCGAGAGGTGAACGCGGTCTGAATAGGCTTTCGGTATTCGCTCTGCCAATTCGGCTTTCCAACCTCGTTGATCGCCGCGAAAAGCTCGCCCGGCGTAGGCACGGTGATGGCATCGACCTTCGTCGCGGCGGCCATCTGCTCGGCCGTCAGATGATCCGGCTTGGCGCGCAGTCCAGCAATCGGAAAGCAGAGCAGGAAGCCGACTGCCAGGATGCGGCGGATTGACATGCTGAAGAGTAGTCAAAAAGGGAACAAGTTGTCAGCTAGGATTTTCGAAACTGGCCGCCGGGGCGCCGCCACTATCTGGACTCTCGTGAAGGGCAAGCTTATCCGCAAGGGCCGCGAGGGTCGCGCAAAGAGCATCGATTTGTTCCGGCTCGTGCGTGGCAGAAACAGTACAGCGCAACCTGGCGGCGCCCTTCGCCACCGTGGGGAAGCGAATGGCTGGGATGAAGAAGCCTTTCTCCAGAAGCCAGCGCGACGCCGCGAGGGCAATGTCCTCCGGACCAACCATGAGCGGGACAATCGCGCTGGCTGGTTCCGTGAGAGGCGCAAACCGTCTAGGAAGACCTTTCCAAAACTGCTCTATGTTGCTCCACAGCTTCCGACGCCGATCCTCTCCAGCCGCGGAAGAGAGCAAGGAGATCGCTTCAGCAGCCGCCGCGGCAAGGGACGGAGGCGGCGCCGTCGAGTAGATGAAGCTGCGAGCGCGATTCACAAGAAGATCGATGAGGCTGCGCCTGCCGCAGATGTAGCCCCCGCTCACGCCAAGAGCCTTGCTCAAGGTGCCCATCTGGACATCCACGCGGTTGGCGAGACCGCTTGCGGCGGCTAATCCACGGCCCTGAACGCCCAGCACGCCGATTGCATGCGCCTCGTCGAGGAGGAGCGTTGCTCCATACCGATCCTTCAAATCCACTATCTCTGCAAGAGGCGCCAAATCTCCGTCCATGCTAAAAACAGACTCGGTTATCACGAGAACCCGCGCTCCAGGATGATGATCCCGCGCCCAGGCAAGGTGGCTCTCCAGCCTGCCCAGGTGATTGTGAGGAAACACACGCAGTGCCGCCCCCGCCAGACGCGCGCCGTCAATGAGAGAAGCATGACAAAGCTTGTCCATGATAACGACGTCATCCTTGCCGGCCATCGCCGCAATTGTCCCGACGGCCGCCGCGTAGCCGCTGGAAAACGTCAACGCGGCTTCCGTTCCCTTGAAGCGGGCAATTTCGCTTTCCAGACGGGAATGGGCTGGAAGGGTTCCGCATACCAGACGCGATGCTCCTGAGCCGACTCCGAATTCGTCCATTGCCTTCTTCGCGGCGTCAACCAGCATTGGCTCCCTCGCAAAACCGAGGTAGTCGTTGGAAGAAAAATTCAGGAGCAGCCGCGAGTCCACCTCCAGCCTGCCCAGCCCCGCTGGACGAACCTCTCGCAACTCGCGCAGGAGAGATCGCTTGCGCAGCTCTGCGAGTTGGAAATCGATCGTTTTTGCGATGAGATACCAGCGGGAAACCCGCAGTTTCAGACAGATCTAGAGAGGCCCCAAGCCAGCAGCATGTAGGCATCCCGCCAGATTTCCTTGTCGTCCCCCGAGAACAACGACAATGACGTCCCGCCCCTCATTTTCGCCACTCGCGACAAGGCAGTGGCCAGCGGCCTCCGTGTAGCCTGTCTTCATACCGTTGCAGAGGGCGTAGCTCTGAAGCACCTTGTTGGTATTCTTGAACTCGCGAGATCTGCCATCCGCGTAATGGAAGTCGAGCGACTTTAAGCAGACAATGGAACGAAGAATGCGATTGGCGTAGGCGGCTTGGGCGATCCTCGCCATATCCCGCGCGCATGGGTCCTGCCCGGGAACAGGAAGACCGTTCGGATTGACGAAGTGAGAGTTATTGAGACCCAGTTCGGCGGCCTTCTGATTCATTTTCGCCGCAAAATCCTCAATGCTCCCGGCATTATCCCTCGCAAGGCAGCGAGCGACATCATTCATGCTGTGGACGAGAAGCACCTGCAGAAGTTGATAACGGGTATATCGATCTCCAGGCTTGAAGTTCAATTTCACCGGTTCGGCCCACGTGTCACTCGCCTCAACGGTCACGATCTTGTCTAGATTGCCCGCCTCGGCGACGATCAAGGAGGTAAGCAGTTTTTGAGTGGACGCTGGCGGGCGGTGTTCGTCGGCGTTCTTCTCATAAAGAACGTGTCCCGAACGGGGGTCGAACACCATTACCGCGACCGCATGGACGTCAGGCACTCCGCTGAAGGAGGGATTGGGCGGGAGGGTCTGGGGCAGGTAGGCCGTATCATCACCCGGAGAGGGACTTGGGCTCGCATCGGGTCTTCTGTGCTTGCGCGCCGCTGACGCGGAATGGGTGGAGGCCCCAAGGATCACAGCCACAGCAAGCAGACGCGCAACAAGTCCGGGAAGTCCTCTCATACGGCAGTGAAGTAAAAGGAAGGCTGCCGTAGTGCAAGGAGGAATGTTCGCCATGGGCGCGCCCTTACTCCACAAACCGAGCTAAACCGAGCAGACGCCGCAAAGCCGAGCGGAAATTCCGCGACCGGTAGCGGGCGATGATCCTGCGCAACTCAAGGGGCGAAGTTCCCGGAGTATTAATTCCAAATCGTGTAGAGGTTGCAGTCTTGAAGCCCGCCTCCCGCACAATATCCACCACGGCGGCGTTCAGTTTGCCATAGGGGTAGCAGAAGTGATCGATCCGAATGCCAAACCTGTCCTCCAATAGTTTCTTGCTGGCGATGATCTCTTCTCGAGCGCGCTGAACCGGCACCTGCGTCAGGACAGGATGCGTCATTGTGTGAGCGCCAATCTGGTGCCCCGCTCCGAGCCAATCCTTAATTTGCGCTTCATCCATCAAGGGCTCGGGCGGTATTCCCTTCGCCAAGTCCCAGTCGTTCGTGCCACCAAGGCGACCGGAAACGATGTACTGGACGGCCTTGAAGCCGCTGCGTTCAAGTAGAGGCATTCCACGCTCGAAGGCGTTGCGGTAACCATCGTCAAAAGTCAAAATGATCCGGCGCTCGCCCACAGCCGCCAGTTCATCGTCGAGAAGCAGGCTCTTATATCGTCCAGCTTCCAATTCGAGCATCTGAGTTTTGAAGAGATTCGGTGAAACATAGAGGAAACTGTTGGGACCGCGAGGGTTGCCTATCTTGTGATACATAAGGATGGGCAACCCTTTCTCGAAGAGCGACCGGAACTCTCCGAGCGATGTATAGTTTTGATTTACTCTGGTCACTGAGTTACAGGATGCCTCCCGGCAAACCCCCTTCCCAGAAAATACCATCTCGTTCTCTTGCGCATCCTCCACACGGAACCCGGCCTAAGCTCCGGCGGACAGGAATATAGGACGGTGGCGGAGGTGGAGTGGCTGAATAGCAACGGCCACCAGGCATGGATCGCCTGCGACAGACGCAGCGAACTGTTCTCGGCGCTCGGCAACAGTCCCTGCGCTCTCGCAATGAAAATGCGAGGGACATGGGATCACCGCGCGACATCGAGGCTCGCGTGGCTCTACACAAGGCTGCGCTGCGACATCATCCATACGCACAGTCCCGTGGACGCATGGATTGCCCTCCCTTTGAAGCTTTTGGGCGTTCCCGTGATCCGAACGCGGCACATTACAAACCCGGTCGGAACAGGCTTTCGCCGGAATTTCGCTTATAAAATGGGGTGCTCGCACCTGATAGCCGCCGCAAACTGCATCCGCGAAGCCCTCGTACGCGATAACGCGATTTCCGCCGACCACATCTCCGTTGTCGGGGAAGGTATCGATACGACTCGCTTTAATCCCGCAGTGGATGGAAGACTCTTTCGCGAACGTTGGGGTATCCGGCCGGGAGAACTATTGATCGGCTGTGTGGGGATGCTGCGGCCAGAGAAGGGGCAAAAGGAGTTCATAAAGGCTGCCGCCAAGGCTTGCGCTGAAATTCCAGAAGCGCGGTTCGTCGTCATCGGGGATCACAAGGGCGGCTTATCACCGTTCCGCGAAAGCTACCGCGGATTGGCGCGCAAGCTGTTTGGCTATGACCCATGGCTGCCTGCAAATCCCTTTCAAGCCACCGTTGAAAAGCCGTTTTTCATGAATGGCATGGAAACGAATATCGCGGAGGCGACGGCGGCTCTCGACGTAACTGTGGTTCCGTCTCTGGCCGAGGCCCAATCGAGAACAGCGCCTGAGAGCATGTGCATGGGGAAGGCGGTGATCGCCAGCCGTGTAGGCGGCCTGCCCGAAATCATCGAGGATGAAGTGACGGGCTTATTAGTGCCGCCTGGCGATGTTGACGCGCTCGCGGGCGCAATCATCCGCATCGTTAGGGACGCCGCGCTTCGCCAGCGGCTAGGCAAGGCAGCGCTCGATAAAGCTCGCGGCTGTTTTTCCCTGGATGTCAAAATGGGCGAAACCCTGCGCGTGTATGAGCGGGTTTTGCGCCTCAAGAAGGAACGGAGCCTTATATCGCTCGTCACGAACCGCCTCGCAGCCGGGAAGTGATCAGTCAGTTCGATCCAGGCCGCTTATACCAAAGGTCGCACATCTCACGGTTTTTGAGAGATCCGGGGCGAGCCATCCGAAGCACGGTCATGAAGAGATGCATAGGACTATGCCAATCGAGCTTGCGAGCGGAAGTGGTGATGGGAAAGCGGGTGAGCACACGGAACCTGAGTTTATGCGCCTTCGCCCACCGCTTGAGACTCTGCGAAAAAAAGAGTTCCTCACCGGCGTAGATCTGTTCGTCAAAACCGCCAACCTCTCTCCATGCGGTCTCGTAGCAGAAAAGGTAGGATCCTGCCGCAAGATTGAGGAGGGAGGACACCCGGTTCCAGAGCCGGGTCATGAGAGCCGGGAAGAAATGGATCCTTTCCCGATCGAACTTGAGCACCGCTCCTCCCGCGCAAACGACTCCGGATTGGAAGCAATCTATGGTCTCCCGGATCAAATCCGAGTTAACGAAGGAATCTCCATCGAGAAAAATGAACCATTTGCCCCGAGCCGCTTTTGCAGCGGTATTGCGAGCGCGGGCGATTTGATTATGGGGTTCGAAAACGACTCGCGCGCCGAGGTCTGAAGCAACCCTGGCTGTGTTGTCCGAAGAGTTATTGTCGCAAAGCACTATTTCGTAGGAAGCAAAGCCCGCCTCCTGAAACGCGGCCTGAACGCTGCCGATTACCCTGGCGATCAACACCTCTTCATTGAAGGCCGGGATGAGAACGCTTATTCCCGGCTGGGTACAGCCCGGTTCCACAGCTTACAAGCCGGGGGGCCGATCCGAGAGCTTGGTCACGCGTTGCTGGGGCGCGCCAACTGGCACGTCAGCGGGGACGTCCACCTTGCCGCCTGCCACGGCGACATCACCATTATCCCTTTTGCGCAGATTCGGCCTCGTGGTCACGGCATTGTAGGTGGTCTCCGCCAAAGACTCACCGTTCAGTCCGACTTTGTTGTACAAATACGTTTTCAAGCCTACCAGTTGGAGAATGTGGAGGCAGTTTGCCCGGTCTATCTCGGCTTGCGGTGGATTGTTCGAGAGCACAGGCCCCAACTGCCGGGTAGCATAGATGATTCCAGCCTCCTTGTCCTCCACGCGAACGTAGAGCCTGTTATCCCGAGCCAAGCGGAATGTGAGTAGCGAAAGTGTCCGCATGGTTCCCGCCCCTTCCTGGCCTGCCGGAACCCCGACGGTCTGCTGCCAGATGACCTTGCCTTCCGTGATCTGAATGTTCAGGCTCGGCGAATCGAAGTACTTCTGCATATCGCCGAAGTAGATACTGGCGCGCACCTTATACATCCCGAAGTCGGCAATCGGGAATAGCACGGAAAGATTTGCCGTCCTCTTCAACGTGGCTCCCGCCGGGATCACCAAGGGCATCAGTTGGTAGTCGGGATCGCGCGGCGGAACAAGTCTGCCCTCGGCGGATTGTATAACGAAGCCAAACCACTTCTGACTGTCAGCGTCCTTCAATGTTATGTCGCGACCAGCAAGATTGGTAATGCTGACAGTCGCCACCAGCGGCTCGTACGCGATGTAGAGCTGCCGTTTAATCTTCATATCAACCCGCAACTGGGCGTGGGCGCCGGTAACAACCAACAAGAGGGCAATCAGGAAGGAAGGAAACGAGATTTTCATTTTGAAGCGGGACCAGAATCACTGACAGTGCGAAAGCCAACATACTCCGACGCGGAGTCCGGGCTAAGGAAAATACGCCTGGTGAGCATGCAATCGGGTGAATGGTAAGAACCGCCGCGAACAACGGGCAATTTCGAAATCGGATCCCAAGTGCCAGTCCACTCGGCCACATTCCCCGCCATGCCGATAGCCCCATACGGACTCTTATCCGCCATAATCGCGTCTACGGGAGACCAACGGTTGAATCCATCCACGGTCCCTTTGACTTTCGGGTCATCGTTATAGTCGGAGCTGGAGTTGCAGTTCTTGGGATCGAACGTATTGCCCCAAGGAAAGAGGAATCCGTTCTGCCCACGCGCGGCTTTCTCCCATTCCGCCTCCGTAGGAAGCCGGCGGCCCTTCCACTTTGCGTAAGCGTAAGCGTCATACCAATCCACGAGAAAAACAGGGCAACTGGTGTCGATTTGGACAAAGCCAACTGGAGTTCCGCTCACCGCGTTTTTGTAATAAGTTTCCCAACTATAGGGCTTGTGCGAGGTCTTCTCTTTTGGCTGGTTCGGGTAGTCGTAGGCTTTGGTGGGATTTTTTTCCAAGGCAGCAAGAAATTCTCCGTACTGGCCCAACGTAACCTCGTACTTGTCGATCCAGAATCGGGGGATACTGAGCCTGAGACCATCCTGGTAGAGGAAGTCGCCCGCGGGAACTTCGACGAGGCCATTCAGATCCCGAGGCTTCGCCAGATTTGAAAATACCAGGAAACCCAAAACGATCGCGGCGGCGACTCCGACTATCGCCGCTCCGATTGCCATGAGACTACGTCTGGGGGGCGTCGGGACCGTGACAGGAGCCGCTTCCGTCGCGTCGCCTGGGTCAGAAACAAAAGGCTGGTGGGCCCCTGGCATCTGGTGCAGCTCAGCGGCGCGGTCGGTCATCTCCGCCCAGGAAGAAAAACCACCCTCCCCACTTTTCTGCATTCTGCCCAACAGGGCGGCCAGTCCTGGCGAAGATGCCTTGCCCTCCCGGAGGGCGGAAGCCGTCACAGACGCCAAAGCCTGGATTTCGGCCTGTTCGGAAGGACTAGCGCCGCGCGCGACCGCGAGGTTAGCGACGCAGACTTTGTCATCCGCGCAAACAAGGATGTCGCTGGCTTCGAAAAGGGAATGGGCAATGTTATATTCCGCCAGATATCCCATGGCATCCGCGACGCCGCGTATGACTACCCACGCCATGGCATCATCAAGTGTAGCGCTCTCCAGCATCTCCGAAAAGCGCCGTCCCTCCAGGTACTCTCCTGTCCAAAACACGTATTCTTCCGCCGCTTCGGCGCCATACACCGCGAGGATCGCGCGGTACCGCACCTGAGACTTGGCCGCTATCTCTTCATGAAAACCGGCCTTGGCTATCGGGTCAGCTTGCAACGCCGGAGAGAGTATCTCCAGGGTCACATTGCGCTCCGATGAGAGCCTGATCGCCTGGTAGGTCGTCCCCCACTTGCCGTCACCCATCCGCCTCACGATGCGGTAACCTCCGATCTGCTGCCCTTTCGCGGCATCCTCGCCAGGCGCAAGCTCGCGCGTGATGGCAGCCGCCACGACCTTCTCAGTGAGGGCGCTAGCGCTGGCGTTAACGCTCGCGGTGATCTTGCCCTCGACGTCAGGCACCTCTTTGATCAGCGCCGCAAGGGCGCTTTGGACGATGGGCTTGTGAAGAAGCTTGTCCCCGTTAAGCAGGTCTGAAAACTGGCTGAGATCGTATTCGGTGACAAAAACCGCGCGCATCTCGGGGAACCTTGCGCGCAATTGCTTGCTGAGCGTGAAGCCATCCACCGGTTCCATCACCACATCTGTGATAAGCAGATCAAGCTCCGCCATGGCCTCGGCGGACGAGACCGCGTCGCGGCATGCCGTCCAGCATACAACGTGGCCGGGCTGGGAGGCGATCGCGGAGTCGAGAGCCTCCGCGACGGAGGGCTCATCGCCCACCAAAAGGATGTTCATTTATCGGGAGAATCCAGTGTGAGAGGCGGCGGATATTGCTTCAACAACTTCACGGGGTCCGCGCGCATGTCCTGCAGCTCTTTCTTGTAATAGACCCGCACGACATATCCGAAGTACTTGCGCTCTTCCGCGGCCTTTCGCGCCCGCGCGTCCGGTTGGGATTGCAGATACTCGACGTTCAGGATTTCGATGTCATCCTCCTGCCAGGTCGGAGGTGTCGTGCTCCACCGGTAGTTCACGGTCGCGTTCGTCTGGACGACATCCTTGTTGTCCAGCATGTCGTAGAAGAAAACCTGAATGACGACATCAGCCACATCGATTTTGCTGTTGGGCCGGGCCTTGATGGGAATTTTCAGGGAGAACTTCCTGGATGCGGTCGGATCGGCTTGTTCCTCCAATGACATTTCGCCCAGCCCGAGCTGCGACCCCGGCTGAATTCCGTCCATCTCTTTCGCTGGGGCGGGAGCTGGCGGCGCCGAGGCAGCCTGGGCCTGGGCTTCGACGGCCTTCAACTTCGCGTCAGCGGCAGAAAAATAGATTCCAGCCGACTCTCCCATCTCGTAAATGCGCCTCCACTGCTCCATCGCTTTATCGGTGAGACCCATCTTCTCGTAGGTGATCGCCAGTTCGGAAATGACAAGAGCCTGGTTCGGGGTAATGGTCTGCGCCTCGCGCAGCCGCGTAAGGGCCGTGCTGGTATCCCCCCGTTCGCGCAAGGCTCGCGCCTGATCCACCAACTCCGCCAATCGGCCCTCCGACGTAGTTAATTCGTGCCTAGGTAGCGGCACTGCGACCGGCGTGGGTTTCGGAACGCTGGCTGCAGAAGTGTCGGTGGGGGCGAAGGTATTCTCGCCCGGATTTAGCTGGGCGGTCTCCTTCGGGAGCGCGGGAGAAGGAAGAGGCAGCGGCAAAGGAAGCTCAACTTGCGCGACGGTATGGAACCGCGAAAGGAACGCCCATCCCACTGCCCCGAGTTGAGCAAGGACAGCCACGCCAAGGATGCTGATGGCGACAATGAACGTTTTACCGACGCTCTGCCGGGGAATAGGAGTCGCAAGTTGCATTACGAGAAACCGCAGATGCAACTGTAATTTCCGGGCAAAGAGGTGTCAATAACGCGCTTGCGGTCGGCGTGAGGTCCGGGACGTTCCGGTCACAAGCGACAGGGCGCGGCCCCACGATATGACTACTCGAAGGATGATCGCGGTCAAACTGGAAAGCCGCGTCCAGGAACGCTGTGACATGGGCTGGAGCGTTGATCGTGGCTTCGTTCATCTCTATAACAATGTTGTTCGCGGCGAATACCTCGGTTACGAAGTTTACCTCGCCAGTCGGTTCGCGGATCTTCTCAACCGCTCCATCGCACACGCTCGCCTTCCATGTTCTGTAGTAGTAAAAACAGTCCACGCGCGAAAACCGGTTGGTGCCGCTGAACATCTCAGCCATTCTCCACATGAAGCTGCCGCCCACAAAGACGACGGATTGTTGGCGCTCCGGCGGCACGATCTCGCGGGTGATCTGTGCATTGCTGACGGGGAAATTCCAGGGAATAGCCAGATTCATGATATGGATCAGGTCCCTGTCTACGGCAGAGGGGTTCATGGAAGCGCGCGCGTTGCCAATGCTCCTCGGTCCCGGGACTCCAAGCGCCTGGAGCAGCGCCTCGCTCGTCAACAGGGCGGGATAGTCTCCCCAGTGCGTACCCCCTTTTGGGAAAACGGGAACGGACGCGGAACTTTTTGCCGCCACGGTGATCGCATGCCCATCCACAAAACAGACGCCCTGCTGCTGAAGCAACGGAACGAACAGGTCGTAGCTTCGCGGGCGCAAGTCCATGGACGCAAGCCAGCGCGGCGGAATTAGCTCGGGAAACAAAGCTGCCTTGCTGGGGGTTAACACCAGGGAGAAGTGGATCCCCCGCCGCTTACAGACATCCTGGAAGCATTTGAGACGAACCGCGAGAGGCGCCAAATCGCTGGAGAGAGCCTTCTTTGAAGGCAATATTCCCGAAGATAGACCTCCTCGAAGAGAGTAAGAGTGACGCCCGACCACGATCTTCACACTTTGAACCGCAGACGCGCGAAAAAGACGGTACCAGAGCTCGCACCCAAACCGGATCAGGAAATGCCGGCCAGGGAGACCCTTGTTGAATCGCGCGGCAAGACTTTCCTGGTAAGCGCCGGAAAGGAGGCTCCGTATTGAAAATGGGATTACGGGATTATCCAGTTGTGTCCCTCCCAAGCTCACGCTCCCCTCCAAACGGAAGCGGGGGGGCAAGTAGTTACTAATGGCGTACACCATGCCGATGAGCAGAGGCAACGCGAAGAGAAGAAGCGCGGCAGCAAGCAAGGTTCTTTCGACCACCGGATGTTTGGCAGCAAGATTCATGAGGCTAAAAACGGAAATACAGAAAGGGTTGGAATGAGCTGATGCACACCCGGCCTGCGCAGACCAGAACCAGGATAAGCGAAAAGGCCAGGGCGGGAGCGCGACTCACTTGCTGATACGCGCTCGTCCATCTGTGGGACAGCAATGGCGCGGCGATCCAGCAAAAGCCACCGACTAAAACGGCGAGCGAGTCCTTCGCGAGCAACGGAGCTTCGTCGATGGAAGGATGCCACCTGAACAGGGCGTCCAAAAATTTCCATGCCTGCCCAGTGGTTTCGCACCTGAAGAAGACCCATCCGATGGCAACCAGGAAGAAGGTAATCAGGATATTGACCCCTCGAGGCAACCTCTTGCTCCACTCCAGCCAAAAGGCTCGATCTGCGACGAGCGCCAATCCATGGAAGCAGCCCCAGATGACGTAGTGCCAGGCCGCCCCGTGCCAAAAACCGGAGACGACGAAGCAGAGACACAGATTAGAGTAAGCGCGAGCCGTTGAGACGCGACTGCCGCCCAAAGGGAT